>NZ_JPRU01000001.1:0-1884295 GCF_000737905.1 Buttiauxella noackiae | reverse complement strand
GTGAAGATGCAGTGTACCCGCGGCAAGACGGAAAGACCCCGTGAACCTTTACTATAGCTTGACACTGAACATTGAGCCTTGATGTGTAGGATAGGTGGGAGGCTTTGAAGCGTGGACGCCAGTCTGCGTGGAGCCAACCTTGAAATACCACCCTTTAATGTTTGATGTTCTAACGTAGACCCCTTATCGGGGTTGCGGACAGTGTCTGGTGGGTAGTTTGACTGGGGCGGTCTCCTCCTAAAGCGTAACGGAGGAGCACGAAGGTTAGCTAATCACGGTCGGACATCGTGAGGTTAGTGCAAAGGCATAAGCTAGCTTGACTGCGAGAGTGACGGCTCGAGCAGGTGCGAAAGCAGGTCTTAGTGATCCGGTGGTTCTGAATGGAAGGGCCATCGCTCAACGGATAAAAGGTACTCCGGGGATAACAGGCTGATACCGCCCAAGAGTTCATATCGACGGCGGTGTTTGGCACCTCGATGTCGGCTCATCACATCCTGGGGCTGAAGTAGGTCCCAAGGGTATGGCTGTTCGCCATTTAAAGTGGTACGCGAGCTGGGTTTAGAACGTCGTGAGACAGTTCGGTCCCTATCTGCCGTGGGCGCTGGAGAATTGAGGGGGGCTGCTCCTAGTACGAGAGGACCGGAGTGGACGCATCACTGGTGTTCGGGTTGTCATGCCAATGGCATTGCCCGGTAGCTAAATGCGGAAAAGATAAGCGCTGAAAGCATCTAAGCGCGAAACTTGCCCCGAGATGAGTTCTCCCTGACCCTTTAAGGGTCCTGAAGGAACGTTGAAGACTACGACGTTGATAGGCTGGGTGTGTAAGCGTAGCGATACGTTGAGCTAACCAGTACTAATGAACCGTGAGGCTTAACCTTACAACACCGAAGGTGTTTTGGTTGAGAGACCAGAGATTGATTTTCAGCTTGAACCGAGATTTTAGTTGATGGTTACGTGRATAACGTAACGGTTAACGATACAGAATATGCCTGGCGGCAGTAGCGCGGTGGTCCCACCTGACCCCATGCCGAACTCAGAAGTGAAACGCCGTAGCGCCGATGGTAGTGTGGGGTCTCCCCATGCGAGAGTAGGGAACTGCCAGGCTCCAAATAGTCAGAAAGGCCACCTTAACAGGTGGCCTTTTTGCGTTGTGAGWGTGACAACATTGTCGGGAACAATGYTGAACGGCGCCTGCGCCGGCCCCGGAGGGGCGAGTATCAGGATGATACGAGTAAAAGTCCTGTACTGATGTACAGGGCTTTTTGCTGTCTGCGATTTACGAAAACCACTCTCATTTCCTCGATATAATCCTCTGAAAATCACGTCATAAACTAGTTTAATCCCCTGCCTATAAAATTCGCGCTTAAGTGAAACATTTTCAACTATCTTATGAATACTCGACATTTGACAATCCTCGAGTTATCTTCAGCTATCTGGATGTCTAAACGTTTAAACGTATGTTTTGAGGATATAAGGTTATGCCAATTCGGGTGCAGGATGAGTTACCAGCTGTCAATTTCCTGCGGGATGAGAATGTCTTTGTCATGACAACATCGCGCGCAAGCAATCAGGAGATCCGTCCGCTCAAGGTGCTCATACTTAATCTGATGCCGAAAAAGATTGAGACGGAGAACCAGTTTTTACGTCTGCTTTCTAACTCTCCTCTACAGGTTGACGTTCAGTTGTTACGTATTGATTCGCGCGAATCCCGTAATACACCAACTGAGCACCTCAATAACTTCTACTGTAATTTCGACGATATACAGGATGAAAATTTTGATGGGCTTATCGTTACCGGTGCGCCATTGGGCCTGGTTGAGTTTAACGATGTGGCCTACTGGCCGCAGATCGAACAAGTGATTCATTGGGCTAAAGATCACGTCACCTCAACGCTATTTGTCTGTTGGGCTGTGCAAGCTGCACTCAATATTCTTTACGGTATTCCTAAGCAAACGCGCAAAGAGAAATTGTCGGGCGTATATGAGCATAACCTCACTTACCCGCACGCGCTGCTAACTCGCGGCTTTGATGATACTTTCCTGGCGCCACATTCGCGTTACGCCGATTTCCCTGCATCGTTGATCCGTGACTACACCGATCTCGAAGTTCTGGCCGAGTCAGAAGAAGGGGATGCTTACCTTTTTGGTAGCAAAGATAAACGCATTGCATTTGTAACGGGCCATCCGGAATATGATTCACACACGCTTTCAGGTGAGTATTTCCGCGACGTAGAAGCAGGTCTGAATCCAGATGTGCCTTATAACTATTTCCCGGGTAATGACCCGCAGAAGAAGCCGCATGCAACCTGGCGTAGTCACGGGAATTTACTGTTCACAAACTGGCTGAACTACTACGTTTATCAGATCACACCGTTCGATCTGCGTCATATGAACCCAACGCTCGATTAAGCGTTTCAGCATCCCGTCACCTCTACGATCAAGGCACCTTTGGGTGCCTTTTTTATTTTCTAAAAACCACTTCCCTGACTGAATAATTTTTAACTTCATAAATATCAATGTGATAAAAGATTTTAAATTCAAAAATGGAAATTGTTTTTGATTTTAAAAAATCATGAAGTAGTCTTAATCCTGTTGAGTGAAAACCAGACACTGGACGTACCAGATAGAATTGGCGTTATTGACGGGATGATATGAGGGGAGAGATCCAATGACACAACAGACAGTTAGCGCAGAGTTGGCTTTTAGCCAACCGTTTGGTGAACCAGAGCGACAGATACTGACGCCTGATGCAGTAGAGTTTCTCAGTGAGCTCGTCATCCGCTTTACACCGCAACGTAATAAGCTGCTGGCGGCACGCACCGTACAGCAGGCAGAAATTGATGCTGGAAAGCTTCCAGATTTTATTTCGGAAACAAGTTCCATTCGTGAATCTGAATGGACTATTCGTGGAATCCCAGCCGATTTACTGGATCGACGCGTCGAAATTACAGGCCCGGTTGAACGCAAGATGGTGATCAACGCTTTAAATGCTAACGTCAAAGTGTTCATGGCCGACTTTGAAGACTCACTGGCACCAAGCTGGAGCAAAGTTATTGATGGCCAAATCAACCTGCGTGATGCGATAAACGGCACCATTAGCTGGACAAACGAAGCAGGCAAAATTTATCAGTTGAAGCCTGATCCCGCGGTACTGGTTTGCCGTGTTCGTGGCCTGCACTTACCGGAAAAAAATGTCACCTGGCGCGATGAACCTATCCCGGGTAGCCTGTTCGACTTCGCTCTTTACTTCTTCCACAACGTAGACTCTCTACTGGCTAAAGGAAGCGGCCCGTATTTCTATCTGCCGAAAACCCAATCCTGGGAGGAAGCGGCCTGGTGGAGTGAAGTATTCAGCTTTACTGAGGATCATTTCTCTCTGCCGCGCGGCACGATCAAAGCAACATTACTGATTGAAACGCTGCCAGCCGTATTCCAGATGGATGAGATCCTTCATGCCCTGCGGGATCACATCGTTGGGTTGAACTGTGGCCGCTGGGATTACATTTTCAGCTACATCAAGACGTTAAAGAATCATCCGGACCGCATTCTTCCCGATCGCCAGTCTGTCACGATGGATAAACCTTTCCTGAATGCTTACTCCCGTCTGCTTATCAAAACGTGTCATCGCCGCGGTGCTTTCGCTATGGGCGGTATGGCGGCATTCATTCCAAGTAAAGACAGCCAACGCAATGAGTGGGTACTCAACAAAGTTAGAGCGGATAAACAGATGGAAGCGAGCAACGGCCATGATGGCACATGGATTGCGCATCCAGGTCTGGCCGACACGGTGATGGAAGTCTTTACCAAAGCATTAGGCGATGAGAAAAACCAGTTGCATGTTTTGCGCGCAGAAGATGCTCCGATTACCGCAGAACAGCTGCTGGAACCCTGTCCAGGGGAACGCACTGAAGCGGGAATGCGTGCCAACATTCGTGTTGCTGTGCAGTACATAGAAGCGTGGATCTCAGGCAATGGTTGCGTGCCGATCTACGGCTTGATGGAAGATGCCGCGACTGCGGAAATTTCACGAACTTCTATCTGGCAGTGGATTCATCATCAAAAAACGTTGAGTAACGGTGAGACGGTCACTAAGGCGTTGTTCCGCCAAATGCTGGCCGAAGAGATGTTCGTTATTCAGGAAGAGCTAGGTGACAAACAATTCAGTCAGGGGCGTTTCGATGAGGCGGCTCGTTTGATGGAGCAAATCACGACTTCCGATACGTTAATCGACTTCCTCACGCTGCCGGGCTACCGCCTGCTCGCCTGAACCCAACTTAAATAAAAATAAAGGAGCATCTGCCATGACTAAAACCTCACGCAACCAACAAATCCAACAATTACAACAAGACTGGACGCAGCCACGCTGGGAAGGTATCAAACGTCCGTACACTGCAGAAGAAGTCGTTAAGCTGCGCGGTTCGGTAAACCCGGAATGTACCCTTGCGCAAAATGGCGCGGCCAGAATGTGGCGCTTGCTGCATGGTGAATCGAAAAAGGGTTATATCAATAGCCTCGGCGCATTAACCGGTGGGCAGGCTCTGCAACAGGCAAAAGCAGGTATCGAAGCTATCTACCTTTCAGGTTGGCAGGTGGCGGCAGACGCCAACCTTGCATCCAGCATGTACCCGGATCAATCGTTGTACCCGGCGAACTCGGTGCCAGCAGTGGTTGATCGGATCAACAACACGTTCCGTCGCGCCGATCAGATCCAGTGGGCATCGAACATTGAAGAAGGTGATCCGCGTTATGTTGATTACTACCTGCCGATCGTGGCGGATGCAGAGGCCGGTTTTGGCGGCGTACTGAATGCTTTCGAGTTGATGAAATCGATGATTCAGGCCGGTGCGGCAGCTGTTCACTTTGAAGATCAGCTCGCATCGGTTAAGAAATGCGGCCATATGGGCGGCAAGGTATTAGTTCCTACTCAAGAAGCGATTCAGAAACTGGTTGCGGCACGTTTGGCCGCCGACGTTATGGGTGTTCCGACACTTGTTATTGCCCGTACCGATGCCGATGCTGCGGATTTGATTACTTCGGATTGCGATGAATACGACCGCGAATTCATTACTGGTGAACGCACGCAAGAAGGTTTCTACCGCACTCGCGCGGGTATTGAGCAGGCAATCAGCCGTGGGCTTGCCTATGCGCCGTACGCCGATTTGGTGTGGTGTGAAACCTCTAAGCCAGACCTTGAGCAGGCACGCCGCTTTGCCGATGCCATTCATGCGCGCTTCCCAGGCAAACTGCTGGCCTATAACTGTTCACCATCATTTAACTGGAAGAAAAATCTCGACGACAAAACTATTGCTTCGTTCCAGGAGGAACTGTCAGCAATGGGCTACAAATACCAATTTATTACACTCGCAGGCATCCACAGCATGTGGTTCAACATGTTCGATCTGGCACATGCCTACGCGCAGGGTGAAGGGATGCGCCATTACGTGGAGAAAGTGCAGCAGCCAGAATTTGCCGCAGCACCTGAAGGTTACACCTTCGTTTCCCATCAGCAGGAAGTGGGCACCGGGTATTTCGACCGTGTGACGACGATTATTCAGGGGGGAGCTTCTTCGGTGACGGCATTAACGGGGTCAACGGAAGAAGAGCAATTCTGAGTTCTTGTAGGGCGGATAAGCACCGCGTCATCCACCATTTAAAGTTGAAGGTGGAGGACGCTTCGCTTTTCCACCCTAAATTTAGATGGGGTGCGTTATGACTCGTAGGCTGGAACTGTTAATTGCCCACACTATCCTGCAAGGTTTTGACGCGCAGTATGGCCGCTTTCTTGAAGTGACCGCAGGAGCCCAGCAGCGCTTTGAACAAGCAGACTGGCATGCAGTTCAGCAGGCGATGAAAAGTCGCATCCATCTCTACGATCACCATGTTGGCCTGGTGGTGGAGCAATTGCGTTGCATCACTGGCAGCCACAATACTGACGATGAGTTTTTACTGCGAGTCAAAGCGCAGTACACACAATTGCTACCCGATTACCCTCGTTTTGAAATCGCCGAAAGCTTTTTCAATTCTGTTTATTGTCGATTGTTCGATCACCGCTCGTTATCTCCCGAGCGGCTTTTTATCTTTAGCTCTCAGGAAGAAAAGCGTTTTCGTGAGATCCCTCGTCCGTTATCGAAATCCTTTACCCCAGCTTTAGGATGGCAGCCACTTCTGCGCTCCTTGCTAAGAGATTTGCCTTTGCGTTTGCCATGGCAAGATTTGGCGCGAGATGCGGGTTACATCATTGCGCATCTGATGGAAACCTTTGGTTGTGATGCTTTGCAGCAGGCATCCCTTGAGGTCGCCAATGAGCTGTTTTATCGCAATAAAGCCGCCTGGCTTGTAGGTAAGCTGGTTTTGCCGAGTGGTAAAGTGCCGTTTTTACTGCCAATTCATCGCACTGATGAAGGTTATTTGGTCGTTGATACCTGTTTAACCAGTGCCGCCGAAGCGAGTATTGTCTTTGGTTTTGCCCGTTCCTATTTCATGGTTTATGCGCCACAACCTGCGGCTCTGGTGGAGTGGCTACGCGAGTTGTTGCCCGGTAAAACGACGGCCGAATTGTATATGGCAATTGGTTGCCAGAAACACGGTAAAACTGAAAGTTACCGTGAATATCTGACATATATCTCTGCTACTGATGAGCAGTTTATTGAAGCACCAGGTATCCGTGGCATGGTGATGCTGGTGTTTACGCTGCCTGGTTTTGACCGGGTATTCAAAGTGATTAAAGACAAGTTCGCGCCACAAAAAGAGGTCACTGCTGAGCGGGTGCGCGAGTGCTATCAACTGGTCAAAGAGCATGACCGCGTCGGGCGCATGGCCGATACCCAGGAATTTGAAAACTTTGTGCTGTCTAAACATCAAATTAGCCAGCCATTGATGGCGTTATTACAGCAGGAAGTGCCTGAAAAACTGACCGATCTCGGCGACCGTATCGCCATCAGCCATCTTTATATTGAACGCCGAATGGTGCCGCTGAATTTGTGGCTTGAGCAGGTAGAAGGGCAGCAATTACGCGATGCGGTGGAAGAATACGGTAACGCTATCCGCCAGCTTGCCGCCGCCAATATCTTTCCCGGCGACATGCTATTTAAAAACTTTGGCGTGACACGCCACGGACGCGTGGTGTTCTACGATTACGATGAAATTTGCTACATGACAGAAGTGAATTTTCGCAACGTACCGTCGCCGCGTTACCCTGAGGATGAACTCTCTGCCGAGCCGTGGTACAGCGTGGCGCTGGGGGATGTGTTCCCGGAAGAATTCCGCCACTACTTATGCGCCGACCCGCGTATCCGTCAGCTGTTTGATGAGATGCACAGCGATCTGTTTCGCGCCGATTATTGGCGCGCGTTACAGGAGCGAATCCGTAATGGCCATGTGGAAGATGTTTTTGCCTATCGCAAACGCCAGCGTTTCTGCCAGCGTTTTGGGCAATTACAGCAGGCGGGTTAGCGCCCGCCGCCATAAGCCTGAGTAATCTCCTTCGCCGCTTTAATCACTAACGCGCCTAACTCTGTTACGCGGTCATCAGTGATACGTGAAATCGGCCCGGAAATTGAAATCGCGGCAAAGGCTTCATGATGTTCGTCATAGATACACGCCGCTACACAGCGCAGCCCCAACGCATGTTCTTCATCATCAAATGAATATCCGCGCTTACGCGTTTGCGCCAAATCTTCTTTCAAATGCAACGGAGAGGTGAGCGTCGCAGGGGTATAGCTATGTAGCCCTTTGCGGTGCAGCAGAGTTGCCACCTGGTCGTCACTCAAATTCGCGAGAAACACCTTTCCTGCACCGGATGCATGCATGGGTAATTTACCGCCAATCGGCGCAGACATACGCATCAACTGAGCGCATTGCACCTGGTCGATAATAATCGCCTGATGATCGCTATGGTCGAGCACTGCCAGGTTCACCGTTTCGCCGGAGTCTTCCATCAGCTTGCGCAGTATCGGGTGAACAATTGCCAACAGATTGCGGCTTTGTAAGAAGCTACTACCCACAACAAACGCATGTGCGCCAATCGTCCAGTGCCCGAGATCGCCGATCTGGCGTACAAAGCCAAGTTGTTGCATGGTGGTCAGTAGACGATGAGTCGTGGAGTTAGGTAAACCTGCTTGCTGCGCCAGCTCGGTGAGGGCAACACTACCGTGTGATTCAGCAATCCATTCAAGCAATTTCAGGCCGCGAGTAAGCGACTGAACCTGTCCGGTGGGTTGTGGTGCGGCCACTGTGGCAGCGCGCGGTTTTTTTCCACGTTTGGCGGGAACGGCAGCAACCATAACTAACTCCTGTTTTCGTATCGTGGAAATCATTTTCGTTTTATTTGGCGATAATGCAACCAGCATTGGACTCATCGGATCAGTCAGGTGAACATGTCTCATGTTCCATTGCTTTGCGACTATTACAAGTTATGACAGTATGCCTTGTAGGCTGACAGGCTTGGGTAAACAGGTGGGAGTTAGAGTGAGCAATAAATTAGAAAAACTGCATCAGCAGTTGCAACAACGCATTTTGGTACTGGATGGTGGTATGGGAACCATGATCCAGAGCTACCGTCTTGATGAGAGTGATTTCCGTGGAGAGCGCTTTGCGGACTGGCCATGTGACCTGAAAGGGAACAATGACTTGCTGGTGCTGAGCAAGCCGGAAATCATTGCCGCTATTCACTACGCCTATTTTGAAGCTGGCGCTGACATCGTCGAAACCAACACCTTCAACTCAACGACCATCGCGATGGCGGATTACCAAATGGAATCCCTGTCGGCAGAAATCAACTTTGAGGCGGCTAAACTCGCCCGTGCTTGTGCTGATGAATGGACAGCACGCACACCAGAAAAACCACGTTACGTGGCAGGTGTGTTAGGCCCAACTAACCGTACTGCCTCTATTTCACCGGACGTGAACGACCCTGCATTCCGCAATGTGACCTTTGATCAACTGGTAGACGCTTATCGCGAATCTACACGCGCGCTGGTGGAAGGTGGCTCCGATCTGATTATGATTGAGACGGTGTTCGATACTCTGAACGCCAAAGCGGCTATTTTTGCCGTTAAAACTGAATTTGAAGCGCTGGGTGTTGATTTACCGATCATGATTTCCGGCACCATCACCGACGCTTCAGGCCGTACCCTTTCTGGCCAAACGACCGAAGCCTTCTATAACTCACTGCGTCACGCCGATGCGCTGACCTTCGGTCTGAACTGTGCATTGGGGCCAGATGAGTTGCGCCAGTATGTCGCTGAGCTTTCACGCATCGCTGACTGTTACGTTACCGCGCACCCGAATGCCGGCCTGCCAAATGCTTTCGGTGAATACGATCTCGATGCAACTGAGATGGCCAACCAGATTGGAGAATGGGCTCAGGCAGGTTTCCTGAACATTATCGGCGGTTGCTGCGGTACCACACCTGCACACATTGCGGCAATGAGCAAAGCCGTAGAAGGCGTTGCCCCACGTAAAATACCAGACCTGCCAGTGGCATGCCGCCTGGCGGGGCTTGAGCCGCTAAACATTGGCGCCGATAGTTTGTTTGTCAACGTGGGTGAACGTACCAACGTCACCGGTTCTGCCAAGTTTAAGCGCCTGATTAAAGAAGAAAAATATAATGAAGCGTTGGAAGTAGCACTTCAGCAGGTTGAAAGCGGCGCGCAGATCATCGACATCAACATGGATGAAGGGATGCTCGACGCCGAAGCGGCGATGGTGCGTTTCCTCAACCTGATTGCCGGTGAGCCAGATATTGCCCGTGTACCAATCATGATTGACTCCTCGAAATGGGACGTTATCGAAAAAGGGCTGAAATGCATTCAGGGCAAAGGCATTGTTAACTCCATCTCCATGAAAGAAGGCGTGGAGCCGTTTATCCGTCACGCAAAACTGGTGCGCCGTTACGGTGCCGCGATGGTGGTAATGGCGTTTGACGAAGTCGGCCAGGCTGATACCCGTGAGCGCAAAATTGAAATTTGCCGCCGCGCCTACAAAATTCTGACCGAAGAAGTGGGCTTCCCGCCGGAAGACATTATTTTTGACCCGAATATCTTTGCCGTTGCGACCGGGATTGAAGAACACAATAACTACGCACAGGACTTCATCGGTGCGTGTGCCGACATCAAGCGCGAACTGCCTCATGCGATGATTTCTGGCGGCGTATCGAACGTGTCGTTCTCCTTCCGGGGCAACGATCCGGTGCGTGAAGCGATCCACGCGGTCTTCCTCTACTACGCCATTCGCAACGGCATGGATATGGGGATTGTTAACGCCGGACAACTGGCGATATATGACGATCTTTCGCAGGAATTGCGCGATGCGGTTGAAGACGTCATTCTTAACCGCCGCGACGACAGCACCGAGCGTTTGCTCGATCTGGCTGAAAAATATCGCGGTACGAAAAGCGACGATGGCGCGACTGCTCAGCAAGCTGAGTGGCGTAGCTGGGATGTGAAAAAGCGTCTTGAATACTCGCTGGTTAAAGGCATCACCGAGTTTATTGAACTCGATACAGAAGAAGCCCGTCAGCAGTCTGAACGCCCGATTCAGGTCATTGAAGGCCCGCTGATGGACGGCATGAACGTGGTTGGCGACCTGTTTGGTGAAGGGAAAATGTTCCTGCCACAGGTGGTGAAATCTGCGCGCGTGATGAAACAAGCGGTGGCGTACCTCGAGCCGTACATTGAAGCCAGTAAAGAGAAAGGCTCCACCAACGGTAAAATCGTGCTTGCCACGGTAAAAGGCGACGTTCACGACATCGGCAAAAACATTGTGGGTGTGGTGCTGCAATGTAACAACTATGAAATCATTGATCTTGGCGTAATGGTGCCTGGCGAGAAGATTTTGAAAACTGCCCGTGAAGTGGGTGCCGATATTATCGGCCTGTCTGGCCTGATTACGCCGTCGCTGGATGAAATGGTGAACGTCGCGAAAGAGATGGAGCGCCAGGGCTTTACGCTACCGCTGCTGATTGGCGGGGCGACAACCTCGAAAGCGCACACGGCGGTGAAAATCGAGCAGAACTACAGCGGCCCGACAGTTTATGTGCAGAACGCCTCACGTACCGTAGGTGTCGTGGCGGCACTACTTTCTCCGACTCAGCATGACGAGTTTGTGGAACGCACGCGCAAAGAATATGTCACTGTTCGAACCCAGCACGGTCGCAAAAAGCCGCGTACTCCGCCGGTCACTCTTGCTGCTGCCCGTGAAAACGATTTTGCATTTGATTGGGCAAGCTATACACCGCCCGTCCCGCATCGCCCTGGTGTGCAGGAAGTGACGGCGAGTATCGAAACGCTGCGTAACTACATCGACTGGACGCCATTCTTTATGACCTGGTCGCTGGCCGGGAAATATCCGCGCATTCTCGAAGATGAAGTGGTCGGCGAAGAAGCGAAACGCCTGTTTAAAGACGCCAACGATATGCTCGACAGATTGCATGCGGAAAAATTGCTGACGCCGCGTGGTGTCGTCGGTTTGTTCCCGGCAAACCGTGTGGATGATGACATCGAAATCTATCGTGATGAATCGCGCACCCATGTGCAGACCGTTGCACACCATTTGCGCCAACAGACCGAGAAAACAGGTTTTGCCAACTACTGCCTGGCCGATTTTGTGGCACCGAAACTCAGTGGAAAAGCTGACTACATCGGCGCGTTTGCGGTCACCGGTGGCATGGAAGAAGACGCGTTAGCGGAAGGTTATGAAGCACAGCATGATGATTACAACAAAATCATGGTGAAAGCATTGTCTGACCGTCTGGCCGAAGCTTTTGCGGAATATTTGCATGAGCGTGTGCGTAAAGTTTACTGGGGCTACGCGCCAACAGAAAACCTCAGTAACGAAGAGCTTATCCGTGAAAACTATCAAGGGATTCGCCCGGCACCAGGTTATCCGGCCTGCCCAGAACACACTGAAAAAGCGACTATCTGGGAACTGCTGGACGTCGAAAATGTGGTGGGGATGAAGCTTACTGAATCCTACGCCATGTGGCCTGGCGCTTCGGTTTCCGGCTGGTACTTCAGCCATCCTGATAGCAAGTACTACGCCGTGGCGCAAATTCAGCGCGACCAGGTGGAAGACTATGCGCGCCGTAAAGGGATGTCTGTTACCGATGTGGAACGCTGGTTAGCACCGAATTTGGGGTATGACGCGGATTAGTTTTTACTTTGTAGGTCGGATAAGCGTTAGCGTCATCCGACAAAAAGGGTGGATGGCGTGCGCTTATCCACCCTAAATTCCTTCCTTTTCCCCTTCTTACATCCCGAAACGTTTAAATCTCACCAGGCGTTATATACTGGAAAGAGAAGGAATTTCTTCGCTCAAACTAACCAGGAGAAAGTGTGCTGACTTTACTGCATTTGCTTTCTGCGGTGGCGCTATTGGTATGGGGCACGCACATTGTGCGTACCGGCATCATGCGCGTTTACGGTGCAAATCTCCGTAGCGTACTTAGCCGCAGTGTTGAAAAAAAACCGTTCGCCTTTTGCGCAGGTATTGGCGTAACCGCACTGGTGCAAAGCAGCAACGCCACCACAATGTTGGTCACCTCTTTTGTGGCCCAGGATTTGGTGGCGCTTACCCCTGCGCTGGTGATTGTGCTGGGGGCAGATGTTGGTACCGCGTTAATGGCGCGAATCCTGACCTTTGATCTCTCGTGGCTCTCGCCGTTACTCATCTTCATTGGCGTTATTTTCTTCCTCAGCCGCAAACAAACGCGTGCCGGACAACTTGGCCGCGTGGGCATTGGCCTCGGGCTGATTTTGCTGGCACTGGAGTTGATTGTTGCTGCGGTGACGCCAATTACTCAGGCATCCGGCGTGCAGGTCATTTTCGCCTCGTTAACCGGCGATATCATGCTCGATGCGTTGATTGGTGCAATGTTTGCCATCATCAGTTATTCAAGTCTTGCTGCGGTTTTACTGACCGCCACGCTGACTTCTGCGGGAATTATTTCGTTTGATGTCGCGCTATGTCTGGTGATTGGTGCCAACCTTGGCTCTGGCCTATTGGCGATGATCAACAACAGCACCGCTAACGCTGCTGCCCGTCGCGTTGCCCTCGGCAGCTTGTTGTTCAAGCTGGTGGGCGGTGTGATTGTGCTGCCTTTCGTGCATATTCTGGCGGATGCGATGCAAAAACTCTCCCAACCGGAATCCGAACTGGTTATCTACTTCCATGTGTTCTACAACCTGATTCGCTGCCTGGCGATGGTGCCATTTGCCGGCGTAATGGCACGCTTTTGCCGTAAGGTGATTAGTGAAACGCCTGAAGTTGATGCCCGGATGAAGCCGAAACATCTTGATGTAACGGCTCTGGATACCCCAGCACTTGGCTTATCCAACGCAGCGCGTGAAACCTTGCGTATGGGTGATGTGCTGGAGCAAATGCTGGAAACCTGGAGCAAAGTGATGCACGGAGAGCCGCGCCAGGAGAAGGAACTGCGTAAGCTCGCCGATGATGTCGATGTGCTCTATACCGCAATCAAACTGTATATGGCGCAAATGCAGAAAGAGGAACTGGCAGAGGTTGAATCTCGTCGCTGGGCAGAGATTATTGAAATGTCGCTAAACCTGGAGCAGGCGGCAGATATCCTTGAGCGCATGGGGAGTGAAGTCGCGGATAAATCGCTGGCCACGCGTCGGGCATTCTCGCCAGATGGCCTGAAAGAGCTGGATATTCTGCTCCAACAATTAACCAGCAACCTGAAGCTCAGCCTGTCGGTATTTTTCTCCGCCGATGTGAACAGCGCGCGCCGTTTGCGGCGTAATAAACATCGCTTCCGTATTCTTAACCGCCGATTCTCACACGCCCACGTTGACCGCCTGCATCAGCAAAACGTGCAGAGCATTGAAACAAGCTCATTGCACCTTGGTTTGCTTGGCGATATGAAGCGCCTGAACTCACTGTTCTGCGCGGTCGCATACAGCGTACTTGAACAGCCTGATGATGACGAAAGGGACGAGTACTAATCGAAAGGGCACTTTCCGAAACGAAGGTGCCTTTTACTAAGTTGCCTGTTTTTTCTTCTGCTTGATATTTACACCGTTTATAATCCTGCCGCTTAAATTCATAAAACCAAAGGGATTCGACAGTGAAAATAAAAAAATTGATGATAGCGGCACTCTGTATATCGGCGTTGGCAGGGTGTAAGGCACTCGAAAGAACGGAACCCGTTCGGACACCACAGACCATCATCACTCAGCATGTGACAACTGAGCAGGTCAAAGACGCAATCATCAATGCAGGGCAGGGGCGTGACTGGATAATGTCGGTTGCAGGGCCTGGGGTGATTAATGCGACACAAAATATCCGTAAACACAGCGTGACTGTTCGCATTAACTACAGTGAAAGAAACTACTCGATTAACTATGTCAGCAGCGTGAATTTACTGGCATCCGGCGGCGAAATACATCGCTCGTACAATCATTGGGTGAATAATCTGGATAAAGATATTCAGAAAAAATTAGCCGTAATTGCGGCGACACCTGCTAAATAATCCCCTTTGCGGGCAATGAACTTCGCGTTTGTTGCCCGAGTCTGTTCGCATCGCCCTTTATGTAAGGTATATTCCGGGTTTTACGGAGGAACCATGCTGACCAACTCATCTATACGTCTGAACAAATACATTAGCGAGAGCGGTATCTGCTCCCGCCGCGACGCCGATCGTTACATCGAACAGGGAAATGTTTTTATTAACGGCAAACGCGCCGCGATTGGCGATCAGGTATTTGCCGGAGATGTGGTGAAGGTCAACGGTCAGTTAATCGAACCCCGTGACGAAGACGATCTGGTACTTATCGCACTGAACAAGCCGGTGGGCATTGTGAGTACCACCGAAGATGGTGAGAAAGACAACATTGTCGATTTCGTTAACCACAGCAAACGCGTTTTCCCGATTGGACGCTTAGATAAAGATTCTCAGGGTCTGATTTTCCTCACCAATCATGGCGATCTCGTGAATAAAATTCTGCGTGCCGGGAATGACCACGAAAAAGAATATGTCGTTACGGTAAATAAACCAGTAACCGATGAGTTCATTCGCGGTATGGGGGCGGGCGTTCCGATGCTGGGAACCGTAACCAAGAAATGCAAAGTGAAGAAAGAAGCTCCCTTTGTGTTTCGTATCACGTTGGTGCAAGGACTCAACCGCCAGATTCGCCGTATGTGCGAACATTTTGGTTATGAAGTGACGAAGCTTGAGCGTACCCGCATCATGAATGTCAGCATGAAAGGGCTGCCATTGGGTGAGTGGCGTGACTTGACCGACGATGAGTTAGTTGAATTGTTTAAGCTGATTGAGAACTCTTCTTCTGAAGCAAAACCGGCAAAAACTGCAAAGCCAAAGGCTAAACCAGCCGCGGTGAAAAAACCGGTTGTCAGCGGACCGAAAAGTACCGCTAAAACCCCGGCAGAGCTAGCTTCACGTAAACGCTTTGCCCAGCCAGGGCGTAAGAAGAAAGGGCGCTAAGTTAGCGCTTTCCACGAGAGTGGTTGTTTGCAGACCAGGAGTAGGTTGCAGACGTATCCTGTTTTGCTGTTTTTTGTTTTTTAACCTGGCGGGCTTTTTTAGCTGCCAGTTCGCGTTCCGCAATCAATTGGTCAATATAGGTTTTTTTAACGTGGTTAATTTCTGAGTTTGTCAGGGGGCGACCATGGGCGATGCGTGCGCGGTCTAGCCGCGTTTTCAATTCGCGCTGCTCGGCTTCGGTCATGTCTTGCTGTGTAAGTTTGGATGTGGACATCGTTGCGGCCTCTTAAGAAGTGGCCTCCAGTGTAAAGCAAACCGCCCTCAAGCTCAGTAAAAATCAGCTTCTGGTATCAACGTTACCCCTAAAGTGTAGATAATTTTGTTCAACTACACCGACTTGCCCGCCAGCGTTTCGGTTTGATAAAAGCAAAATGCCCGGTTTCCCGGGCATTTTTTGAGATGAGAAATCACTCATGCACGATGCTTTTTCAAACGCTTTTCCTTTTCTTCATCAATAGGTTTACCGGACCAGTATCCCGCAAGAAGAGAGCCAGAAAGGTTATGCCACACCGAGAACAGCGCGCCAGGAAGTGCCGCCAGTGGTGAGAAGTATATTTTACCCAGTGTCGCAGCAAGACCTGAGTTCTGCATCCCTACTTCAATTGCCAGCGTACGGCAGGTGGATTCATCGAAACCGAATAGACGTCCACCCCAATAGCCGCTTAGTAAGCCAATTCCGTTATGCAGAATGACTGCAACAATGACCATCAAACCTACAGAGGCGATGTGAGAGGCTGAGCCTGCTACCACAGCGCTGATAATTGCCAGAATACAGACCATCGAAAATGCAGGTAGATAGGGCTCAACGCGCTTCACAAGGCGTGGGAATAGATGATGCACAATCAAGCCAAGACCAATCGGGATAACCACAATTTGCAGGATGCTTAATAACATGCCCATCACGTCTACTTTGATATCTGCATCAACATACAGACGTGTAAGGAGCGGTGTCGCAAAAACACCGACCAGAGTGGAAACGGAAGATATAGTCACCGAGAGCGCCACATCCCCTTTTGCCAGATAAATCATTACGTTTGATGCAGTCCCGCTAGCCACGCTTCCAACCAAAACCATACCCGCGGAGAGGTCAGGTGGCATATGAAACAACTTCGCCAAAACCCAGGCCGCCAGCGGCATAACCAGGTAATGCAGGAAGGTTCCAGCCGCTACGGGCGCGGGTCGCGACAGCACGCGTTTAAAATCATCAATGCGCAGATGTACGCCCATCCCGAACATGATCAGCATCAAAAGTGTGCTGACCCACGGGCCAATGGGGGTAAAGGTATTGGGAGTAAAATAGGCGAGTACAGACAGCAGCACCGCCCACAGCGGAAACAGTCGGGTTAATGAAGCGAGCATAGTGAGATCCTTGCAAGTGTTGTGTTGTTTTATGGTTATAAAAATGCCGGGATCGAGCCCGGCATTTGGTATTAATTACTTTAAGTGGAAATTTTATTCAAACAGATTGTGGTGAAGTTTTTGCACCACTTTTTCAGCGTCGTCGCCAGGCACCAGGAAGCACAGGTTGTAGCTGGATGCGCCATAGCAAATCATGCGGATGTTAAACGGGTCGAGCACGCCAAACACCTCTTTGCCTACACCACAGGCTTTAGAAAGCTTATTACCGATGATGGCGATCAGGGCGAGGTTTTCTTCCACTTCGACACGACACAGTGAGGAGAGCTCAGTCAGGAGCGATGTGGTCAGCGGGCTATCACTATTGGAAGTTGAACCCGTAGTATCGAGCGTCAGCGCAATGCTAACTTCTGAAGTGGTAATCAAATCAACAGAAACATTATGTTGCGCCAGAATATTGAACACTTCCGCCAGGAAACCATGGGAGTGCAGCATGCTCAGGCTATTGAGCGTCACCAGGGTTTGTTTACGACGTAGTGCCAGAGCACGGAACAGCGGTGGATTTTCTGTTTTGTTACAGACCAGTGTACCGCCCGCTTTGGGATCTTTGCTGGAGCCGACAAACACTGGGATATCGCTACGCACTGCAGGCATTAATGTTGCCGGATGCAGTACTTTTGCGCCGAATGTTGCCATTTCAGCTGCTTCTTCAAAGGCAATTTTGTCGATGCGTTTTGCCGCTGGCACGACACGTGGGTCGGTAGTGTAAATCCCTGGCACGTCAGTCCAGATATCAACTCGGCTGGCATGCAGTGCTTCACCCAACAGTGCCGCTGTATAGTCGCTGCCGCCACGTCCAAGCGTGGTAGTGCGGCCTTTCGCTTCACTACCAATAAAACCTTGAGTGATGACCAGAGATTGAGCCAGGCGAGGTTGAAGCTGTTGGCTTGCAAGTTCTGCTAATGTGGCGACATCTGGTTCAGCACGGCCAAAGCGGTCATTGGTGCGCATGATTTTGCGGATATCGAACCATTGGGCATCGACTTTGCGCTCACGCATAATCTCGACAAACAGCAGCGTAGACATCAATTCACCATGGCTAACCAACTCATCGGTTAACGCTGAGGAAGTAGCAAGGGATGCCGCTTCAGCTAAAGTGGTGATGTTTTCAAGCAGACGTTCAACTTCTTCGCGGATGATTTGCGGATTTGCCAGACGCTCAACAATGTCATATTGGATTTTGCGAATCGCATCGAGCTTAACAAAACGCTCTGTTGCTTCAAGGCCGCTTGCCAACGCAACCAGCAAATTGGTGATACCCGCTGATGCGGAAAGGACAACAACGCGAACGTTTTCGTCAGCCAGCACCACGTCGGCGCTGCGGTTCATCGCGTCGTAATCAGCAACGCTGGTGCCGCCAAATTTGGCAATAACGGTTTGTGGGTAGGACATTACAGCCTCGTGTCAGGGAGCCATTATCATGGCAAAAAAATAAATAAGCCTTGGCACAAGGGAAGAGCGGGATACGGGGCAGACGTAGAATAGAAGTTCTGAACTACGATACACCCAGAAGCGCCCCACCTTGTTTCCCCGATTTCTTGACGCTACAGCGGCGTTGTCTGCGCTAACTCACCTGAATCACTTACTTAAGTAAGTTCATCGGGATTCGTCAGCTTGTCGCCTTGCTGTAATGCCAATATATTCGGGGAATAAATTGGAGCATTCGGTTGTGGAATGCTCCTGGTGACAGCCCAAGGGATTCAGCCCCCGTGGCCGATAATGCACGCTGCCATACGCACATTACCTCGGCGCCGCTCCCCCTCCTGTGTCGTCTTCGGATTGGCTCCTCAAACACGATACCTGGGCGGCGCGCCTCTTCTGGCTTACTCACAAGTGAGCAAGTAGCCGTATACAAATAAAATGTTACGTGCCAGATGTCAACGTCTGAGTGCTATGAACCATACTGTTTTTCTCAGTGTAGACGGGGTCATCGAGTGCTCAGTCCACCCTGGTAACTTCTTCGCTGGCACATAATCTGAAACGGTATTCCCGGTGCAATGGTAGAAAAATCATCACAAATCCTGTTTTGTGGATATACAATTGACCGCAGTCACAGTTCTCAAATCAAAAGGGTAACGCTATGAAAAATATCAACCCAACGCAGACCGCTGCATGGCAGGCTTTACAGGCGCATTTTGACGAAATGAAAGACGTCACTATCGCTGAGCTGTTCGCTCAGGATGCCGACCGTTTTGGTAAGTTCTCTGCCACTTTCGACGATTTAATGCTGGTGGATTACTCCAAAAACCGCATCACCGAAGAAACCCTGGCCAAGCTGCAGGCGTTGGCAAAAGAGACGGATTTGCAGGGCGCAATCAAATCCATGTTCTCTGGCGAGAAGATTAACCGCACTGAAGACCGTGCCGTGCTGCACGTTGCACTGCGTAACCGCAGCAACACGCCAATCATCGTTGATGGCAAAGATGTGATGCCAGAAGTGAACGCGGTGCTTGAGAAGATGAAAACCTTCTCTGAGAGCATCATTAGCGGTAACTGGAAAGGCTACACCGGCAAAGCGATTACTGACATTGTGAACATCGGTATCGGCGGTTCAGACCTCGGCCCATTCATGGTGACCGAAGCGCTGCGTCCTTATAAAAACCACCTCAACATGCACTTTGTGTCTAACGTTGATGGGACTCACATTGCCGAAGTGCTGAAGAACGTTGACCCGGAGACCACGCTGTTCCTGGTTGCCTCTAAAACCTTCACCACACAAGAAACCATGACCAACGCCCACAGCGCGCGCGACTGGTTCCTGGCAACGGCAGGCGACAACAAACATGTCGCGAAACACTTCGCCGCGCTGTCTACCAATGCTAAAGCGGTGGGCGAGTTTGGTATTGATACCGCGAATATGTTTGAGTTCTGGGATTGGGTTGGCGGCCGTTATTCCCTGTGGTCTGCAATTGGCCTGTCCATCATCCTGTCTGTGGGTTACGAAAACTTCGTAGAACTGCTGTCTGGCGCACACGCCATGGATCAGCATTTTGCTAACACTCCGGCAGAACAGAACCTGCCAGTATTGTTGGCGCTGATCGGTATCTGGTATAACAATTTCTTCGGCGCTGAAACCGAAGCCATTCTGCCATACGACCAGTACATGCACCGTTTTGCTGCTTACTTCCAGCAGGGCAATATGGAATCCAACGGTAAGTATGTTGACCGTAACGGCAATGCTGTGGATTACCAGACTGGCCCAATCATCTGGGGCGAGCCTGGCACTAACGGCCAGCACGCGTTCTACCAGTTGATTCACCAGGGTACCAAAATGGTTCCTTGCGACTTCATCGCACCTGCGACCAGCCACAACCCGCTTTCTGACCATCATCCAAAACTGCTGTCTAACTTCTTTGCTCAGACAGAAGCACTGGCATTTGGTAAAGCTCGCGAAGTGGTTGAACAGGAATATGCAGCTCAGGGTCTGGATCCTAAAACGCTGGATCACGTTGTGCCGTTCAAAGTATTCGAAGGCAACCGCCCAACCAACTCCATCCTGCTGCGTGAAATCACCCCGTTCAGCCTGGGTGCACTGATTGCGCTGTATGAGCACAAGATTTTCACTCAGGGTGCAATTCTGAACATCTTCACCTTCGATCAGTGGGGCGTGGAATTAGGTAAGCAACTGGCTAACCGTATTCTGCCTGAGCTGGGTGATGCGGCAGAAATCAACAGCCATGACAGCTCTACCAATGGTCTGATTAACCGCTATAAATCCTGGCGCGCTTAATACCCGTCATACTTCGAGTTATGGCGGTTTGGGCCACAACTCGAATTATTTAGGATATGGGCAATAGACATGAAATATAAGCCGACGTTATGTCGGCTTCTTTATTTTAATAACTATAAGACAAATCTCCTTGTCGCATAATATCTCCGTAGCATTCCTCTGAGGTTAATCCTAAAAGTATCTATATCCTGATAATTTAGCTGGGTAACTTTCAGATTAATTAGATTTAACTTCTTGTGGTAAATATTTCAACCTGTTGTTTTTAATGTAATTAAATAAATATCATTTCTAATCATATTATTATTTTCCATTTATCTTAAAGCGCCATTCCTATTTCTCGTTTCGGTCTGATTTTATTTCTTGTTGTGTATACTCGAAAACGCCTGAAATTCTTTTGGGCAAATCTCCATTCATTCAATGAAGGGAAATTGTTATGAAGAAAGCTCTTTATGGCGCTTTAGCCATATTCTCGCTGGCAGCCGCTGGTGCGGCGAGTGCTGACCCGGTTGCTGTAGGTGAAGCCGCTGGTGCACAAGCTACTTATGAGTCCGCAGGGAGTTCGACTGCGGCCAGTGCCAGCACTGTCGGGTCAGCAGTGGGTGTAGCGCTTGCTGCAACCGGTGGCGGTGATGGTTCCAATACCGGGACCACAACAACCACAACGACCAGCACCCGATAAATCCCGGGTGATTTAATCCTAACCACACTTCGGTGTGGTTATTTTGAACCTGCTTGTTAGCCATTTTTCGACTCCGGGGAAACCTCGTGCAGCGACTCGTAATTCTTCTTGTTTGCCTGTTACTTCAGGCTTGCTCTGCCACCACTAAAGGTCTTGGCTCATCGCTCTGGCACAGTATTGTGGGCAGTGACGGTGTGCAGCTTACCCATGACGATATTCAGAATATGCGCTACGCCAGCCAGTACATGAGCATTAATAACGGCCCGCAAATATTTGTGGTTCTGGCATATGACGAAAACGGCCAGCAAAAATGGGTAACACAAGACCGGGCGATGATCGTCACCGAACAGGGCCGCATCGTAAAAACTACCGGCCTTGGGGATAACCTCCAGCAAGTGACCAATACGGATAATGACCCGTTGGTACACGCAAATCAGATAACAGATGGCGCGAGTTGGACACGGCAAATGGCCTGGACTGAGCATCAGCAGGTGCGAATGGCGACAGCGCATTCCCTCTTTACCTGGGATGGTTCAGACACACTGAAAGTCGCCCAAAGCAGTACGCCCGTTCGTGTTCTGGATGAAGAAGTTACCGCTGCCGGTAAAACCTGGCATAACCGCTTCTGGATAGACAGCGAAGGTCATATACGTCAGTCAAAACAATATATTGGCCCGGATTATTGGCCTGTCACCACGATTCTGTTGAAGGCGGCGAAAGAATGAAAATAAACGCCAGATTGTTAAGAACGACGAATGAACGATTTTGTTGGTCGGATAAGCGCAGCGTCATCCGAAGGGTTTCTGCGAAATGGTGGATGGCGCTTTGCTTATCCACCCTGCATTTCAGTGCTTACGCTGCCGGAAATGTAACTATTTATCCACAAAATCAAACGATTAAAAACATAGATCGGCTGGCCGACTTAGTGACTCAACCTTCACTGGCTAACGCCTGGTGGCCGGGCACCGTCATCAGCGAGCGCAAGGCAACTGCTACTGAAGAACAACAGCATCAGAAGCTACTGGCGAATTTAGCTGGATTCGCCGCCGAAGAGGACGGTGACGATGCGGCGGCCATTAACGGTGTGCGCCAACAGATGCAGGCTATTCACGTGACAGGACGGCAGTTTGTCGATCTTGATCCCGACTGGGTGCGTGTACATCCTCGCGCCAATGTTCCGTTGCAGGGCGATTACAGTCTGTGGGCTGGCCCGCAGCCAACCACTATCACGCTGGTGGGGCTGGTGAGTTCACCGGGCACGAAACCTTTTGTTGCCGGGCGCAGCGCTGATGAATATCTCGATGGTATCGACAAACTCAGCGGAGCCGACCGCAGTTTCGCATGGGTGATTTACCCGGATGGCAAAACTCAAAAAGTGCCAGTCGCTTACTGGAATAACCGCCATGTCGAACTCACACCGGGCAGCATCCTGTTTGTCGGCTTTAAAGAGCGACTATTTAATTCTGATTTCAACGACCTGAATCAGCAAATCCTTAACTCTCTGACTCATCGGAGACCGGATTGATGAAGAATAAATATCTCTACAGTCTGCTCGCGCTGGCGGTAACTTCTGCCTGTCATGCCGAAACTTTCCCCGACCCCATTGGCCCGTCTCAGTCGGATTTCGGTGGTGTCGGCTTGCTGCAAACTCCGACCGCACGCATGGCACGTGAAGGCGAATTTAGTCTCAACTATCGCGATAACGATCAGTACCGCTTTTACTCGGCGTCGGTGCAGCTTTTCCCGTGGCTGGAAACGACTCTGCGCTATACCGATGTGCGCACTCGGCAATACAGCAGCGTCGAAGCTTTTTCGGGCGATCAGACTTACAAAGATAAAGCTTTCGACATGAAAGTGCGGCTTTGGGAAGAAGGGTATTACTTGCCGCAGGTGTCGGTGGGCGTGCGCGACTTAGGCGGTACCGGCCTGTTCGACAGCGAATATGTGGTGGCGAGCAAAGCCTGGGGGCCGTTCGATTTCTCGCTCGGGATGGGTTGGGGCTATATGGGCACTAGCGGCAATGTGAAGAACCCGTTTTGCGAAGCCAGCGATGGATTCTGTTATCGCAATAACAGCTACAACCAGGCGGGATCGTTCAACTTTAGCGGCATGTTCCACGGCCCGGCATCGCTATTTGGCGGCATCGAGTATCAAACGCCATGGCAGCCGCTGCGCCTGAAAGCGGAATACGAAGGCAATAACTACACCCAGGATTTTGCCGGAAAAATCGACCAGCGCAGCAGCTTTAACGTCGGCGCTATCTATCGCGTCACCGACTGGGCCGACGTTAACGTCAGCTATGAGCGCGGCAACACCTTCATGTTTGGCGTGACGCTGAGGACTAACTTCAACGACTTGCGCCCTGGCTATAACGATAATCGCCGCCCGCAATACCAGCCGCAGCCGCAAGATGAAATTTTGCAGCCGACGGTGGTGGCAAATCAGTTAACGTCGCTCAAATACAATGCCGGGCTGGCAAACCCGAATATCCAGGTGAAGGGCGATACCCTATATGTAACGGGTGAGCAGGTGAAATACCGCGACTCCCGTGAAGGCATTGAGCGCGCAAACCGCATCATCATGAATGACCTGCCGGAGAATATTCGCACCATCCGCGTGACGGAAATCCGCCTGAATATGCCACAGGTGACAACGGAAACGGATGTTTCCAGCCTGCGCCATCACTTGGAAGGTGAGCCACTTGGGCACGAAACACAATTGGTGCAAAAACGTGTTGAACCGGTTATTCCGGAGAAAACCGAGCAGGGCTATTACATCGATAAATCGAAGGTGAATTTCTCGATTAACCCGGTACTGAACCAGTCGGTTGGCGGGCCAGAAAGCTTCTACATGTATCAGGTTGGGGTGATGGGAACAGCCGACTGGTGGGTGACGGATCACCTGCTGACGACCGGTAGCCTCTTTGCCAACATCGCCAATAACTACGACAAATTTAACTATACCAATCCACCGAACGACTCGACGCTGCCGCGCGTACGAACCCACGTCCGTGACTACGTTGAGAACGACATTTACGTCAACAACCTGCAAGCTAACTACTTCCAGTATCTGGGGAACAGCTGGTACGGGCAGGTGTACGGCGGCTATCTCGAAACCATGTACGGCGGCGTGGGCGCGGAGGTGTTGTATCGCCCGGTCGACAGCAATTGGGCGATTGGTGCCAACGCCAACTACGTAAAACAGCGTGACTGGCGCAGTGCGCAGGACATGATGAAGTTCACCGATTACAGTGCGCCAACCGGCCATATCACCGGCTACTGGACGCCGCCGTTTGCTGATGACGTGTTGGTTAAACTGAGCATCGGCCAGTATCTGGCGAAAGATAAAGGCGGCACGCTGGAGATCTCCAAACGCTTTGACAGCGGCGTGGTGGTCGGGACTTATGCGACGATTACCAACGTTTCGAAAGAAGAGTATGGGGAAGGGGATTTCACCAAAGGTTTCTACGTCAATGTACCACTCGATATATTCTCTTCATCACCGACCCGCAGCCGCGCGCAAGTGAGCTGGACGCCGCTGACGCGTGACGGCGGGCAGATGGTTGGGCGTAAGTTTGAGTTGTATGGGATGACGAGCGATCGGGATATTAATTTCCGCTAATGAGGGTTTATTGGAACCTGATGGGGTTCCAATAATTACGAGTATGGGCGATCGGAGGTTTTCCGTTCACCCATAAATCCTGTGTTCCCGGAGACACTTGCTAACGGTGAACGTGTCAGGGGGATTACGGTGCACGGTAGCCCCCTTGATACGTTCACCGGTTCGGTAATTTCATGTATCACTGAAGGCTCGGTGAACGGAACCTTCACTGGCCTGCCATAGGACCGTCCTCCGGCAGTGAACGGTTATATAAGTAAAATATTGAGATCTGCATCACATTTTTAACGTATAACAATACCTCGATACCCGAACACGAGGCGTTCCTATGACAACCACTCCCGGCGTTGAGCTAATCGCTAAAGTTATGCAAATGGTCCTCAATCTGGCGTTGCTTGCGCTTGGCCTAATCCTCATCATCTTCCTGGGTAAAGAAACGCTGCATTTAGCCACATCGTTGTTTGCACCTACCGATCAAGCCAGCAAGTACCAGCTTATTGAAGGGCTGGTGGTTTACTTCCTCTACTTCGAATTTATCGCTTTGATCGTTAAGTATTTTCAATCGGGCTATCACTTCCCGCTGCGCTATTTTATATATATCGGCATCACCGCCATTGTGCGTCTTATCATCATCGACCATAAAGATCCGGGTGACGTGCTGATTTACTCCGGTGCTATTTTGTTGCTGGTGATAACGCTGTGGTTGTGTAACAGCACCCGCCTGAAGCGCGAATAAAAAAAATGGCGGCCCAGGGGCCGCCGGAAATGATACTAAGGTCAAATGAGGGTTTGCAGTGGCTTACCCTTTATCTCTCGGGCTAGCGCTGCGTTGGCTGCCTTTCTTCGCCCAAGTCTCTTACTTTAGTAAGCTCCTGGGGACTCTTGCAGTTGCCGCCTTGCTCTAACCCAATATCTATCGGGTAAAATTACATAATGTGAAGCAATAACTTACAGGAAATCTTAACCTTTCACACCGCCAGCCGTCAGGCCACTCACCAGCCAGCGCTGCGCCAGTAAGAACACCACGGTAATCGGGATAGCTGAAAGCACAGCGGCTGCGGCAAAGTCGCCCCACAGGTAGTTTTGTGGGTTGAGATACTGCTGCATGCCCACAGCCAGGGTGTAGCTGTTAACGTCGCGCAGCAACAACGACGCTACCGGCACTTCAGTAATCGCGGCGATAAACGACAGAATAAACACCACCGCCAGAATCGGTACGGAAAGTGGCAGTAACACCAGGCGGAAGGCTTGCCATGGGGTTGCGCCATCCAGTGCCGCTGCTTCTTCCAGCGAGTTATCAATCGTTTCGAAATAGCCTTTAATTGTCCAGACATGCAGCGCAATACCGCCAAGATAGGCGAAGATCACCCCACCATGCGTATTCAAACCAATAAACGGAATGTACTGGCCGAGGCGGTCAAACAAGGCATACAGCGCCACCAGGGAGAGCACTGCCGGGAACATCTGGAAAATCAGCATCCCTTTTAGCAGCGTCGCTTTGCCAGGGAAGCGCATACGGGCAAAAGCGTAAGCACAGGTCGTTGAGAGCGTTACGATCCCCAGCGCAGTAATTGCCGCAATCTTAATCGAGTTCCACAACCATAACAGCACCGGGAACGGCGGTGGCGTTACGCTGCCATCGGCATGTTGCACGCTGAAACCAAGCGCTAATTTCCAGTGCTCCCAGGAGATTTGGTCCGGGATAAGGCTGCCCGTCGCGAAGTTACCCGGACGCAGTGAAATCGCAATAACCATCAGCAGCGGGAACATAATCGCCGCGATAAAAATCAGCAGCAGTAAGTGCGTGGTTAATAAACGCAGTTTCTGAGATTTGGGTTGAACCATAGCCATGAGTGTCGCTCCTTAATCAAACTTCATGCGGGTGGCTTTCAGGTTAACAATCGCTAATGCGCCAACCAGAATGAAGATAAGCGTTGCGATAGCCGCAGCTAAACCAAAGTCCTGACCACCGCCGCCTTCAAAGGCGATGCGGTAGGTGTAGCTCACCAGCAAGTCCGTGTATCCGGCAGGCGTTGTGGTGCCGAGCCTGTCTGGCCCACCGTTGGTTAACAGTTGAATCAGCACGAAGTTGTTAAAGTTAAAGGCAAAACTTGCGATCATCAGCGGCGTCAGCGGTTTAATCAGCAGCGGCAGCGTGATTTTAAAGAAGTTCTGGAACGGGCCTGCGCCATCCATTGCCGAGGCTTCGTACAGGTCGTCTGGAATCGCTTTCAGCAAGCCCATGCACAGGATCATCATGTACGGATAACCCAGCCAGGTATTCACGATAATAATCATTGATCGCGCGGTGGTCGGGTCGCTGAACCAGGCCGGTTTGATACCAAACAGTGAGCTCAACATCATGTTGATTTCACCAAAGCTTTGGTTGAACAAGCCTTTGAAAATCAGGATGGAAATAAACGATGGCACCGCGTAGGGCAGAATCAACATCACGCGATAAATTGCTTTGCCTTTCAGCGATTCCCACTGCACGACACACGCCAGAACCATGCCTACGGCAACGGTCAGAATCACGGTAAGGATTGAGAAAATTACGGTCCAGACGAAAATTGCCATGAAAGGCTTTTGAATGCCTTCGTCGTGGAATACGCGCAGGAAGTTTTTCCAGCCGATAGTCACGGTGTAGCCTGGGCTTAACTGTTCGTTGCCCCAGTTGCCATCAGCATTGACTGACTGATAAAAACCAACTTCGTTGTTCGGACGGTATTTAACGCCGCTTTGATTGTTGGTCAATTCACCCTTTTCACCCTCGGTATACAGCGGGCGAGTGCCGGAGAACTGGCGCAGGGAACTCATGGTCAGCGTGCTTTCGTCAGGCATTTCAGCGGTAATTTGCGTCAGTGCCGCACGGTTTTGCGTAATCACGCGCAGATTGGCTTTTTCACCACCTGGCAGCGCATCCGCTTCTTTCAATTTCAGGTGTTGAGCACCACCGAACTTAAAGGTATCGGAGATAAAATTCTTGCCCGACTCGCCGTCAGTCAGCGCGAGTTGCCACTCGTCACCCGCCGGATAAAGACCGAAGTTAAAGGTTTTTCCCGCCTGATACTGGCGGTCCATCAATACCTGCTGGGCACGTTCTTGCGTCAGCTGATTGGTGCTGCTGTAGTTGGTGAAAGCGATGGCAATGGTGCAAACCAGTGGGAACAGAACGAACAGCCCCATGCCAGCAAGGCCTGGATAGACATAACGCCAGGCGTAAGCCTTACGATTTGCATAAATGTATAAGCCAAGTGAGCTTAAAATCAGCGTCATAATGGCGAACAGATATTCCCCCTGGGCGTACATCAAGATAATCAGATATCCAACCAGCAGTCCCAACAGGCCGATGACTGACCATTTCAGTGCATCGCTTTGCCACCAGTGGCTCTTTTTAACTACATCCATGGGGTCTTCCTCTACCTCTACAACGTCTTAAAGCGGTGGATGGCACTGCGTTTATCCACCCTACAATCACGGGATATGTAGGGCGGGTAAGCTTGCGCCACCCGCCATTTTTTTTACTTAGTAATACGTCCCTGAGCGTCTTTCAGCGCTTCATCAACAGTCTGACGACCGCTAACTGCGTTGATGACTGCGGTACGAACTGCATACCAGAACGCAGACATTTGCGGCACGTTCGGCATGATTTCGCCTTTCTGGGCGTTATCCATGGTTGCAGCGATACGTGGGTCTTTCGCCAGTTGATCCTGGTAAGATTTCAGAGCAACCGCGCCCAATGGCTTGTCTTTGTTCACTTCAGCCAGGCCCTGGTCAGTCAGCAGGTAGTTTTCCAGGAACTCTTTCGCCAGTTCTTTGTTAGGGCTGGCGGCGTTGATACCGGCACTGAGCACACCAACGAA
Organism: Buttiauxella noackiae; assembly: GCF_000737905.1. Taxonomy (NCBI): domain Bacteria; kingdom Pseudomonadati; phylum Pseudomonadota; class Gammaproteobacteria; order Enterobacterales; family Enterobacteriaceae; genus Buttiauxella; species Buttiauxella noackiae. The sequence continues at coordinate 1,855,470 of NZ_JPRU01000001.1, read as the reverse complement.
CGGTTTAGACGCTTTACCTTTAAAGGTTGGCAGCAGCGTTACGCCATAATTGATTTTGCTCTTATCAATGTTGGACCATGCCCACGGGCCGTTGATTGTCATCGCAGTTTCGCCTTTGTTGAAGGCTGCTTCAGCGATGGAGTAATCGGTGTCCGCATTCATGTTTTTGTTTTTAATCATGTCAACCAGGAAGCTAAGGCCTTCTTTCGCCCCTTTGCTGTCCACGCCAACATCTTTCACATCATATTTGCCGTTTTCGAGTTTGAACGCATAACCACCGTCAGCAGCGATAAGCGGCCAGGTGAAGTACGGTTCTTGCAGGTTGAACATCAAAGCACTCTTGCCTTTCGCTTTCAGCTGCTTATCGAGAGCAGGGATCTCTTCCCAGGTTTTTGGTGCATTTGGCACGAGGTCTTTGTTGTAAATCAGAGAGAGCGCTTCAACCGCTACTGGATAAGCGATGATTTTGCCGTTGTAACGAACCGCGTCCCAGGTAAACGGATAGAGTTTGTCCTGGAAAGCTTTGTCTGGAGTGATTTCGGCCAACAGGCCAGATTGTGCGTAACCACCGAAACGGTCGTGTGCCCAGAAGATGATGTCCGGGCCATCGCCAGTCGCCGCAACTTGTGGGAATTTTTCTTCCAGTTTGTCCGGGTGTTCGATGGTGACTTTAATACCGGTGTCTTTTTCAAACTTCTTACCAACTTCAGCAAGGCCGTTATAGCCTTTGTCACCGTTAATCCAGATGACCAGTTTGCCTTCTTCTATTTTAGCCAGTGCAGAGGCGGAAAACATCATCGTTGTCAGGGCAGACAGAGCGAGAATGCGGGCGCCAGTTTTAATTTTCATATTGTTCCCATCCTTTGAATGGTGATTTGCTATGCGCGTGGATACATCAAGGTCAAGGTAGTGGCGTTACGGATGTCAGTTTGCGCAGATGGCAAGTGCTTCTCATCCTCCTTAGTCCTACGCCCCCACCCTGGTATCTGTGATCTGCATTCCATAACTGACAGTTATGTGTACCAGAGCACACAAAACTACCCAGAAATTTGAAACCACGATCACGAAAAACTGTCGCGCCCGCTGCAACCGGTTGCAGAATCCAGCTCCTCATCCTCCCGCCTCCTCCCCCATTAAAAACAGCAGGGTGGAGGATTCACGAAATGTATCGATCCGTCATAGTCCGACACATCTTGAATCACCTGCCGTTTAGCAGCGTGACGGAATGAAGGGAGAAGTACATGGCAAGCGTACAGCTACGGAACGTAACGAAAGCCTGGGGTGATGTGGTGGTATCGAAAGATATTAACCTCAACATTCAAGAAGGTGAGTTCGTGGTTTTTGTTGGACCGTCAGGCTGCGGTAAATCCACACTGTTACGCATGATTGCGGGTCTGGAAACGATCACCAGCGGTGATTTATTCATTGGTGATACTCGCATGAACGACATTCCACCTGCTGAGCGTGGCGTCGGCATGGTATTCCAGTCTTATGCTCTTTATCCCCATCTTTCCGTTGCTGAAAACATGTCCTTCGGGCTGAAGCTTGCAGGAGCCAAGAAAAGCGATATCAATCAGCGTGTCACCCAGGTTTCAGAAACATTGCAACTGGGCCATTTATTAGAACGTCGCCCGAAAGCACTTTCTGGTGGGCAGCGTCAGCGCGTGGCTATTGGTCGTACGCTGGTGGCTGAACCGCGAGTATTCCTGCTTGATGAACCTCTTTCAAACCTTGATGCGGCACTGCGTGTGCAGATGCGCATTGAGATTTCACGACTGCATAAGCGCCTTGGTCGCACCATGATTTACGTCACCCACGACCAGGTCGAAGCGATGACGCTTGCCGATAAAATTGTGGTGCTGGACGCAGGTCGTGTGGCGCAGGTGGGTAAACCGCTCGAGCTGTATCACTACCCGGCGGATCGTTTTGTTGCGGGCTTTATTGGCTCGCCAAAAATGAACTTCCTGCCAGTAAAAGTCACCGCTACAGCCATTGATCAGGTGCAGGTTGAATTACCGAACCGCCAACAAGTCTGGCTGCCTGTGGAAAGCAAAGAAGTCCAGGTTGGCGCCAATATGTCACTGGGTATTCGCCCGGAACATCTACTGCCAAGCGACATCGCTGACGTCACTCTTGAAGGCGAAGTACAGGTTGTCGAACAACTTGGTCATGAAACTCAGATTCACATCCAAATCCCCGCCATCCGTCAGAACCTGGTGTACCGCCAGAATGACGTGGTGTTGGTAAAAGAGGGTGCCACATTCGCTATTGGCTTGCCGCCAGAGCGTTGCCATCTGTTCCGAGAAGATGGCACCGCATGTCGTCGGCTGCATCAAGAGCCAGGTGTTTAAGCATTCCCATAAAAAAGAAAAGCAATGATCTCAGGAGATAGAACGATGATTACTCTGCGCAAACTCCCACTGGCAGTTGCCGTAGCAGCAGGCGTTATGTCTGTTCAGGCTCTGGCTGTGGATTTCCACGGTTATGCCCGTTCTGGTATCGGCTGGACCGGTAGCGGCGGTACACAAGAATGTTTCCAGGCAACGGGTGCACAGTCTAAATACCGTCTTGGTAACGAATGTGAAACCTATGCGGAATTAAAACTAGGCCAGGAAGTATGGAAAGAAGGCGATAAGAGCTTCTATTTCGATACTAACGTGGCTTACTCCGTAGCACAGGACAACGACTGGGAAGCAACCAGCCCGGCATTCCGTGAAGCTAACGTACAGGGTAAAAACCTGATTGATGCGCTGCCAGGTGCCAATATGTGGGCCGGTAAACGTTTCTATCAACGTCATGACGTTCACATGATCGACTTCTACTACTGGGATATTTCTGGTCCTGGTGCAGGTCTGGAAAACATTGATGTTGGCGTAGGTAAACTCTCGTTTGCTGCAACTCGTTCTTCTGAATCAGGCGGTTCTTCTACCTTCGCAGATGGCTTCGATCCATCTACCGGTTTGTCCTATAACAATAAAGTTCCAAACGACGTCTTCGACGTGCGTTGGGCTGGTATTGAAACCAACCCAGGCGGTACCCTGGAGCTGGGTGTCGATTACGGTCACACCAATATTCCTGACGACTATTATCTGCAACCAGGCGCTTCTAAAGATGGCTGGATGGGTACTCTTGAACATACCCAGAGCATGATGAAAGGCTACAACAAGTTTGTTCTGCAGTACGCAACAGACTCAATGACTTCGCAAGGTAAAGGCCAGGCGCAGGGCGGTAGTCTCAATAACGACGGTTATCTGTTCCGTGTTATCGACCATGGTGCAATTACCCTGGCAGACCAATGGGACCTGATGTACGTCGGTATGTACCAGAACCTGAACCTGGATGATAACCAGGGGACTGAGTGGTACACCATCGGTGTGCGTCCAATGTTCAAATGGACGCCAATCATGAGTACCTTGCTGGAAGTTGGCTACGACAACGTCAAATCCCAGGAAACGGGCGATCGTAACGGACAATACAAAATTACCCTGGCACAACAATGGCAGGCAGGCGACAGCATCTGGTCCCGTCCGGCACTGCGTGTCTTCGCAACCTACGCTAAGTGGGATGAGAAATGGGGCTACGCTAAAGACGGCAACGGTGATACTACTCGCTTCCAGATCAGCGACTCGTCCGGCAATAGCAACTTCTCTACCAGCCGTGGTGACAACGACGAGTGGACCTTCGGTGCTCAGATGGAAATCTGGTGGTAATACAGCATTAATCTGAAGTGAAGAAATGATGAGGAGTTTGCCACTGAACTCCTCATCATGATTACCCTCTATGCCAATGCCTGCTTCGATGGAAAGCGCTATTGCCTGGCTAACTTTCCACTGATTTCCCATTCGAGGTTTATAAAAATGAAAATGAAAAAAAGTCTCCTCGCACTCTGCCTTTCCGCAGGGTTGCTCGCCAGCGTACCTGCCGTAAGCCTGGCTGATGTGAATATCGTTCCACAGGATATTTCTACGGCGCCGAGCGTGCCGACATCTGAATTACAACAGTTGCAATGGACGCCTGTCGATCAATCAAAGACATTGACGACAACGCTTGCTACCAGTGGCCAAACCCTGAAGGCCGGGGATATTACTGGCCCGGTTGCAGCCTATAGCGTACCTGCCAATATTGGTGAGCTGACGATTACGCTAACCAGTGAAGTGAACAAAAACTCAGTATTTGCACCGAACGTGTTAGTTCTTGATCAGAATATGACGCCTGCTGCGTTTTTCCCGGCAAGTTACTTCACCTATCAGGAACCCGGCGTAATGTCGGCTGATCGCCTTGAAGGTACCCTGAAATTAACGCCAGCTCTGGGACAACAAAAACTCTATTTACTGGTCTTTACCACCAATAAAGACACCCAACAAACTACGACAATGATCGATCCGGCCAAAGCCTATGCGAAAGGCACGGGTAATGCGGTTCCGGATATTCCAGACCCAATTGCCCGCCATGGCACTGATGGGACTCTGAAGATTAAAGTTAAAACTTCTTCGGCATCAAGCGTACTGGTCGGCCCATTGTTTGGTTCCTCAGGCCCTGGACCGGTCACAGTCGGGAACACCGCAGCGCCAGCCGCAACTTATGTAGCACCTGCTGCGGTTGCAGCTCCGGCCCCAGCTCCTGCCGCGAAAAAAGAACCTGTACTTAGCGATACAGAGAGTTACTTCAACCAGGCTATCAAAGATGCAGTTGCGAAAGGTGATGTTGATAAAGCCCTTAAACTGTTGGATGAAGCCGAACGCCTGGGATCGACTAGCGCCCGTAAAACCTTTATCAGCAGTGTAAAAGGCAAGGGGTGATGGTTTCCCCGCAGTGCTGATGTTTGAAGTTTGGTGCGCATGTTTATGCGCACCTTTTTTTTCCTTCGTCATCCTTCGAGCTGAGTCTGCGTTGGCTGCACTCACAAACCCAGGTCACTTACTTGAGTAAGATCCCTGGGATAGATGAGCCTCATCGTGAGGCTCACCCTGCGGGCCAGCGCGCTGTTCAAATCTGTTCCCGACAGATTTGTTTTTCCCTTGCCGCCTTGATTCAAGTCGAATGATTTAGAAGGATTGATTTATCACTGCCCAGTATTGTTAAACCGATGTTGTGCTTTTGCCTGCCACCCTCTACCTATTCTGCGTTACAATGACTGCCGGTTTTGTTTCGGAGAAATTCCCATGTCTGACGCGCTTTCGCCACTGCGCGCCTTACGTTTTGAAGCTGCGATTCCAGAAGGGTTGAGTGCGTCACTCCTTGACTGGCTGTTGCTTGAAGACTCAATGACCAAACGTTTTGAGCAGTATTGTTCCAAAGTTACTGCCCGCATTGTGCGTGAAGGTTTTTTCGAATCACATGTCGTTCTTCCTGAAGCTGATATGTTGCCGGAGTCTGGCCGTTATTGGTTGCGCGAAGTTGTGCTTTGCGGTGACGATGAGCCCTGGCTTTTGGGGCGCACGGTGGTGCCTGAGTCAACCCTTGAAGGACCAGAGCTTGCTTTACAAAGGCTCGGAACCACGCCGCTTGGACGCTATCTGTTTAGTTCATCTTCCCTGACACGGGATTTTATTGAGATTGGCCGCAGTTCGGAGCTATGGGGGCGTCGTTCCCGCCTGAGATTAGCCGGAAAACCACTGGTGTTGACCGAGTTATTCCTTCCTGCATCTCCGTTGTATCGAGAGGAAAAATAATGGAGTGGAGTCTGAAACAGGGTAAATGGCAGGCGTATCAACGTCTGATGCGGCTTGATAAGCCGATTGGCTCGCTTTTGTTGTTATGGCCCACACTATGGGCGCTGTGGCTTGCGACACCGGGCGTGCCTCCGCTAACTATTTTATGCGTGTTTATAGCCGGAGTCTGGATGATGCGCGCTGCGGGTTGCGTGGTAAATGACTACGCTGACCGCAAATTTGATGGGCACGTGAAACGCACGGCGCACAGGCCATTGCCGAGCGGGGCGGTAAGCGAGAAAGAAGCACGTATCTTATTTGCGGTACTGGTAGTGCTCTCGTTTTTACTGGTACTGACGCTGAATACCATGACGATTTTATTATCGGTGGCGGGGTTAGCGCTGGCATGGGTTTACCCGTTTATGAAGCGCTACACTCATTTGCCGCAAGTGGTGCTAGGGGCCGCATTTGGCTGGTCAATACCGATGGCATTTGCCGCAGTGAGCGAGTCTGTTCCACTTAGTTGTTGGCTGATGTTTTTAACCAATATTTGCTGGGCTGTGGCTTATGACACGCAGTACGCAATGGTTGACCGCGATGATGATCTGAAAATCGGCATTAAATCCACAGCGATCTTATTTGGCCGCTACGACAACCTGATTATCGGTATTTTGCAGTTTACGGTGATGGTGTTGTTGGCGGTGATTGGCTGGTTAAACGGATTAGGTGGGGCGTTCTACTGGTCTATAGCGCTGGCGGGGATGCTCTTCGTCCATCAACAACGACTGACGGCGAATCGTGACCGCGATGCTTGTTTTAAAGCTTTTCTGAACAATAACTATGTGGGCCTGGTATTGTTTATCGGGTTGGTGTTGAGTTACATACACCTCTGATATATCTCCCATCGTCCTTCAGGTTGCAGGGGTTGGTTGCTCTCATTGACCCGAATCACTGACTGAGTAAGCTCATCGGGATTCATTCGATTGCCGCCTACCTGCATCTAGAATTCGCTTCGGTATAAGAAACTAAATGGCGGATGACACTTTGTTTATCCGCCCTACAAATAGAACCGTAGGGCTAATAAGCAATCGCGCCATCCGCCAGATTTTCTTACTCGGTCGCAGCCTGCGACGTCGCACTCTCAATCGTCAAACGCACATCCGGCATAATCAGCTCTGCCAGCATCTGGTAGACCTTCATGGTTTCGGTTGGCTCTGCATCTCCGGTATCGCTGATATAGCCTTCATCGCGCAAGGTGAGTACCAGCGAGGTGAACACGGCTTTATCAAAGAACTCCGGCGCGTTAATCCCATGTAATACCGACAAACGTTGGGCGACGGTGCGGCTTTCGCGCTCCAGCGTCCCACGGTTGATGGATGGATTCGCGCTCAGCAGCCAGAAAGTAATGGCGTAACGTTGCAGTGTTTCGCGCACGCCTGCGGCCAGGAGCTGCATGGTGCGGGAACGAGCCGGGTTAATCAGCACTTCATCGTCAGTCAGCGTAACCAGTTCCTGACGTACAAACTCGTTGAGCAGTACCTCAATTTCACCGGCAAGCTCAGCTTTTTCCCAACGCAGGAACAGCTCAGCCTTCAGCATTGGGTAGAGAAGCTCGACCTGACGCAGTAGCTCGCTACGAGAAATGTGGCGATGCTGCGTGATAATTGCAGCCAGCAGAGAAGGCAACACCAGCATATGCAGGATGTTGTTACGGTAGTAAGTCATCAGCACTGCCTGCTCACGCGGCAGAATGATGATGTCACCAATTGTATCTTTCTCTACTTCAAACTTATTCATCTGCAACGCGTGTTCGATTAGCGCTTCTGCAGGCTGATCTGGTGCGGTAGCGTCCGGTGAATAGGGCACATTACGCAACAGGCTCAGGTAGCAGTTGAGCTGTTCGGTTAGTTGTTCGCGAGTCAGTGAACGCTGGCGTGATGCCAGTAGCGCGGTACAACACAGGTTCATGGCGTTTGCCGCGCCTGCATTGTTAATACGCACCATCAGTTCGGCAGCAATTTCATTAACCGTTGGCGTTAACCATGCCGGGCGGATGGCTTCAATCGGGTCGATTGAATCACGCCACTCAGGCACTCGCTGGTTGAGGAATGTCATCAACGGCATTGGTTCGCCGAAGTTAACATAGCCCTGGCCGAGGTTACGCAGCTTGCTCAGCCCACGCACCATCTGCATGAAGCTCTCTTTTTCTTTGGTCGCACCGCGCAGTTCTTTCGCGTAAGTCCCCACTTCCATTACATGCTCGTAGCCAATGTAAATCGGCACCAATGTAATTGGACGAGTACCGCCGCGCAGCATGGCCTGAATGGTCATCGACAGCGTACCGGTTTTCGGGTCAAGCAAACGGCCGGTACGAGAACGGCCACCTTCCACAAAGTATTCAACGGAATATCCACGGCTGAACAGCTCACCAAGATATTCACGGAACACGGTGGAGTAGAGTTTGCTGCCCTTAAAGGTACGACGAATAAAGAACGCGCCCAGGCGGCGGAAGATCGGGCCTGCTGGCCAGAAATTCAGGTTGATACCCGCCGCAATGTGCGGAGGAACAAGCCCCTGGTGATAGAGCACGTAAGACAGAAGCATGTAGTCCATGTGGCTGCGGTGGCAGGGCACATAGACAATCTCATGGCCGTCATGAGCCAGTTGGCGCACACGCTCAGCGTTATGAACGTTAATGCCCTGGTACAAACGGTTCCACGTCAGACCTAACACACGGTCGGTTAGACGAACGGCTTCATAAGAGAAGTTCGCCGCAATCTCTTCCATTAAGGCAACAGCATTTTGCTGCGCTTTTTCATGGGAGATTTTCTTGCTGCGCGCTTCATCTTCTACTGCACGGGCAATAGCTTTTGAGGCCAGAAGCTTATTAAACAGATCCTGACGTACCGGCAGACGCGGGCCAACAGTCGCTAAACGCTGGCGAGCAAAGTGCATACGCGCCACGCGTGCCAGTTTTTGGGCGATTTTTTTGTCTGTACCGTGATCGGTTGCCATCTGGCGTAGCGAAACTGGTGCAGAGAAACGCACAAAGCTGTCGCGCCCAAGCCACGAGACTGCGAAAAATTTCTGAATGCCGTTAAGCATTTTCAATGGCGGATTAACTTCGCCTTTTTCGCGGCCCGGAGAGCGGCCAAACATCACCGATACCGGCACCATCTGCACATCCAGATTTGGATTGCTGCGGTGTAAGTCGAGATAATCATGGAACAGCTTGATCGACTCTTCTTTTGGCGTGTAATAGGTGAACACGCGCGGACCGCCATGGATAAAGACATAGCGCGGCAATACCGCACCGTCGATCTCTAACGGTTCGAGAGGGTCGGGCAAGTTGTGCGCGAGGCATTGTGCGCGCAGGGTTAATAAGTCCGCCTTTGAGTTATAAGGCAGAACGTACATTATTGGGCGTGTGGGATCTAAGCCCAGTTCGGCTTGTGGATCAGCCGGAATGGACTTGCTCTTTACCAGAACGCCTAATGGTAAATTAAGTAATTTGTAGTAGATTCTTGGCCAGCCTGACATAAACGATGTAAAGCCTCAGGTTAATGATGCAAATTCGCCGCAAGAATATCAGAATCTCACCCAGATTTCTGTGGCGTTATAATTTTGACAAGCATTGATGCAAATAATTTGAAAAGGTTTCCCAAAATGGCGAGCAGTACCACTGGACTTACCCGTATCATCAAAGCCGCAGGCTATTCCTGGAAAGGGCTTAAAGCTGCCTGGATCAATGAAGCAGCGTTCCGCCAGGAAGGCGTTTCTGCCGTTATCGCCATTGCCATCGCATGTTGGTTAGATGTCGATCCTATCACCCGTATTCTACTTATCGGTTCAGTCGTGTTGGTCATGATTGTTGAGATTCTCAATAGCGCTATTGAGGCCCTTGTCGACCGTGTTGGCACTGATTATCACGAGCTTTCAGGACGCGCCAAAGATATGGGCTCGGCCGCTGTATTAATCGCAATTATCCTCGCGGTAATTACCTGGGTCACGCTGCTTTGGTCGCATTTGCGGTGATCTTTCCAGAATAGTTAAGTGCCTGGTTTTTTGCTTAATTTATGGTTCCAAATTGACCTTTGACTGTATATACTCACAGCATAACTGTATAAACACCCAGGGGGCGGAATGAAAGCGTTAACTACCAGGCAGCAAGAGGTGTTTGATCTTATTCGGGATCATATCAGCCAGACCGGCATGCCACCGACTCGTGCCGAGATTGCTCAACGTCTGGGGTTCCGTTCTCCGAACGCCGCTGAAGAGCATTTAAAAGCACTTGCCCGTAAAGGTGTGCTTGAGATTGTTTCTGGTGCCTCACGCGGCATCCGTTTGCTGGTGGAAGAAGTCTCCGGTATTCCGCTGGTTGGGCGTGTTGCTGCAGGTGAGCCACTCCTGGCACAGCAACACATCGAAGGCCATTATCAGGTCGACCCATCACTGTTTAAACCGAATGCTGACTTTTTGCTGCGCGTCAGCGGTATGTCGATGAAAGACATCGGCATTATGGATGGCGATCTGCTTGCGGTTCATAAAACACAGGATGTGCGTAATGGCCAGGTTGTTGTCGCGCGTATCGACGATGAAGTTACCGTTAAACGTCTAAAACAACAGGGCAATACCGTTCATTTGCTGCCAGAAAACAGTGAGTTTGAACCGATTGTAGTTGACCTGCGTGAGCATAACTTCTCTATTGAAGGGCTGGCTGTTGGGGTTATTCGCAACGGCGACTGGCTGTAAAATCTCTTCAGGTGATGCGCATTTAGAGTGCGCATCACCGTCTTAATTCTCTTTGATCTCCTTCAGGAGAGGTCATGCAATTATTCTCCACGGCGGATCGTGCGCTCTGGCGCCTCGCTTTACCCATGATTTTCTCCAACATTACCGTCCCGCTGCTTGGCCTTGTCGATACGGCTGTTATTGGTCATCTGGATAGCCCTGTTTATCTGGGCGGTGTTGCCATTGGTGCGACAGCAACCAGCTTCCTGTTTATGTTGCTGCTGTTTTTGCGAATGAGTACCACAGGGTTAACTGCGCAGGCTTTTGGAGCCAATAATCCCTCAGCGTTAGCTCGTGCACTAGTGCAGCCATTATTACTGGCACTAGGGGCTGGGGTGGCAATTGTCTTACTGCGTGATCCCCTCATTTCACTCGCTTTACAAATTGTCGGCGGCAATCAGGATGTGCTCGTACAAGCGCAACGCTTTCTTGAAATCCGCTGGCTGAGTGCGCCAGCCTCGCTTGCAAACCTCGTTTTACTGGGATGGTTGTTAGGTGTTCAGTACGCGCGAGCTCCGGTTATCTTGCTGGTTGTCGGCAATGTCCTGAATATCGTACTGGATGTGTGGCTGGTGATGGGGTTGCATATGGATGTTCAGGGGGCGGCGCTTGCGACTGTCACTGCTGAATACGCGACATTTATCATCGGATTGCTGATGGTGAAAAAGGTGATGGGGTTACGGGGTATCAGCTTTGAGATGCTCAAAAACTCGTGGCGTGGCAATGTTCGCCGCTTGCTGGCGCTCAATCGGGACATCATGTTGCGCTCGCTGCTGCTACAGGTTTGTTTCGCCTCAGTGACTATATTCGGTGCGCGCCTGGGCAGCGAAATCGTAGCCGTCAATGCGGTGTTGATGACGCTTCTGACGTTTACCGCTTATGCGCTTGATGGTTTTGCCTATGCCGTCGAAGCCCATTCCGGGCAAGCCTATGGTGCAAAAAATCGCGGTCAATTACTCGAGGTCTGGGGTGCGGCTTGTCGCCAGGCGGGTTTGGTCGCGCTGATGTTTGCCCTTGTGTATGCCCTGTTTGGTGAGCAAATTGTTTCTCTTCTGACGTCCATTCCCCAATTACAGCTCCAGGCCGATCGCTATCTCCACTGGCAGATTGTGTTACCCGTAGTCGGTGTCTGGTGCTACTTGCTGGATGGGATGTTTATTGGCGCGACAAGAGGCGCTGAGATGCGAAATAGCATGGCGGTTGCCGCTCTGGGTTTCGGGCTAACGCTCTTCACGGTTCCATATTTAGGCAATCACGGCTTGTGGCTATCCATCGCGGTGTTTCTGGCACTACGAGGCTTGTCTTTGGGGTGGATTTGGCGTCGCCACTGGCGGCAAAATAGTTGGTTTACCAATGTACAAATTTAAGCCATGTGGTTAAAGATTCTTAGTTTTATCCATACTGCCATATCCTTGGCTACAATTATTATCACGTCCAGCAGATAGTGGGTGTTAGTCGAACGGCAACACAATGGACGTTGGTAATTATTTAGCAGTTCTTAACCGATACGATGAGGATATTAATATGAATAAAGACGAAATCGGCGGTAACTGGAAACAGTTCAAAGGCACAGTAAAAGAGAAATGGGGCAAGCTGACTGATGATGATATGACTGTCATCGAAGGCAAACGCGATCAGCTAGTCGGTAAAATCCAGGAACGCTATGGATACCAGAAGGATCAGGCAGAGAAAGAAGTCGGTGAGTGGGAAACACATAACAAGTACCGCTGGTAATCAGCAACTCTCAGATGTGTGAAATCTCATAGGCTACCCGCCCAGGTACATGGAGGTACCGTTCCTTTCCCTTCCTTTCAAATCAACGCTGTTTAGCGCGACTTTTTCTTCGATTGAATTGAGTGATCATGCCCGCAAGCATCAGGATGGCTACAAGCTTCTACTTCTGCACACGCGCTGCATAAACCATGTGCCTCAATAACATTATGATGCAAAGCAAATCCTAGTTGGGCAGCCAGTTGGTGCATGATATCTTCCACACCTTCCGCACTACGTTCCTTCACCGCACCACATCGGTCACAAATAAACATTGCAGATGAGTGAATTGGCTGATCGATAAGATTGCACAACACATAGCTGTTGGTGGACTCTACACGGTGTATAAAACCTTGTTCGAGCAGAAAATCGAGTGCACGATACACTGTCGGAGGTTTAGCTTGCGGTTCGCTGGCACGCAGTAAATCCAGCAAATCATAAGCACTGATAGCACCAGCTTGCTGAGTCAGCAAACGCAATACTTCAAGACGTTGTGGTGTCAGGCGCACATTACGCAGCTCGCATAGTTTTTCAGCCTGCGCTAACACGTTTTGTGAAGTCGTGATGTCCATCAGTATTCCCCCGTAGATTAGCCCTACACTTTATCACAACGCACAAAAAACGCCGAGTGGTGCGCTTAGCCACAACCTTTTGAGATGACTATCCCGGAGTTTGTTATGAATAAACCTGATTGCATTCGCCACTGGAAGGAAATAGAAGGTGACGATGATTCGACTTATCCAGACAGTGCAGAACGGTTTTCTATTGGCGCACCGCTGGCCCGCAAGCTGGGTCTTAATCGTCTGGGAATTCATCATGAGCGCCTGCTACCTGGTCGTCGCACATCTTATCCTCATGCCGAAAGCAGCGAAGAAGAGTTTGCTTATGTGCTCGAAGGGCATCCACAGGTGTGGATTAACGGGCACCTTTACCCACTTGAGCCTGGCGATAGCGTTGGTTTCCCGGCAGGAACAGGCATATGCCATACCTTTATCAACAACACCGAGCATGAAGTCCGGCTGCTGATTGTGGGGGAGGCAAACAAAGCTGAGAACCGAATTTATTACCCACTAAACGCAAGCTATGCCGCACAGCGTCAGGATCGCTGGATTGATCACCCCCCGCAATTTTTCGGTCCACATGACGGTCAGCCTTCACGAAAACCGAACGGTAAACTATAAATAAGTTTGCATGGAAATTTTGAACTCATAATCCTGAAGGATAGAAACGGGATTCCGATGGGCGAAACAGCCCACTTTTCAGCCTTTTATTCACAGCAATAGTCCGCCTCTGTTCAGTCATAACTGGCAGGGGCAGTAATTACATCTGATTAACAGACGGACGTGTGGTGAATGAAAAAATTGAAAACTTTGGCGGCGTTTAGCGCCGCATCTTTATTTATGGCAAATCACGCTTCTGCGGCGGGCACCTGGTCTGAAGCTCGAAGTGATGCAATGGGTGGAACGGGTGTCGCTTCCGCGAGCTACGGAAGTGGGGTGCTTACGAACCCCGCACTGCTGGCTAAGGCTAAGCAGGACGATACTGTGACGGTGATTCTGCCGTCTGTGAGTGCACAAATTACCGATAAAGATAATCTGCAGGATCAGATTGATGATATTAGCGATAAGGTCAATCAATACAAAGATGTTATAGACGATCTTACCCTGCAGGATATCCTTTTTAACCCAAATGGTTCGCTCAATCAGCTTCAGGGGGCTGCGGGTGATTTGGCGGGTGAGCTTGAAGACCTGAAAGGCAAAACGGCGAATGCAAAAGCAGGTGCCAGCATCGCCGTAAGTATCCCAAACGATGTGCTGTCGGTGGCTTTTGTCGCGAAGGCTTATGCGCGTGCACACGTCAACTCTTCAATTGATCAGCAAGATATTGATTATCTCAATAGTATCGCAGACTCCAGGGCTGTGGCCCGGAGCGTTGCACTGGACGCAGCTGTTAATGGCTCCGATGTTATTACCAGCAATCTGAACTCTACCGCTTCTGGCCGTGCGGCAATCGTCTCTGATTACGGCGTGGCGATGGCGAAGCAATTTGATCTTGGCGGAGTGCCGGTTTCCGTAGGTGTTACGCCTAAGCTGCAAAAAACCTGGTTGTATAACTACACCACTTCGATTTATTCCTACAACAGCGATGACTGGAACAATAGTCGCTACCGCAATGATGATACCGGTTTTAACGTGGATGCGGGCCTGGCGGCCGATCTCGGCGAAAATTGGACGGTCGGTCTGAGCGGCCAGAACCTGATTTCGCGTGACATTGATACCAAAGATATTCTGATCACCAATGGCAGAACCGGTGAGACAACGAACTACAAAGACACATACCAGATTCGTCCATTAGTGACGGCGGGTGTGGCCTGGCATAACGATCTCATCACCCTTAGCGCCGATGGCGATCTCACCGAAACCAAAGGTTTCAAAAGCGAAGAAAACTCGCAGTACGTAGGCGTGGGGGCGGAAATTACTCCGCTGTCCTGGCTTGCCGTGCGTGCGGGTTATCGTGCCGACGTCAAATCAAACGACAGCAACGTCTTTACCGGCGGCGTTGGTTTTGCGCCATTTAATCGTGTTCATGTTGATTTAATGGGATTGTACGGCGAAGACCAGACGTGGGGTGCCGGAGCGCAGCTTAGCGTGACCTTCTGATAAATTTAGCCGTCGGGACGAGCGGGTGTCCCGACGCTGCTTTATGCTATAGTAGCGACCCTTTTTTAACCGTAGCCCGTAAATGCCAGCGCCTATGTCCTCACAAACTAACCAGACTCCTTTCCAGCCACATCGTTTCTCTATTGCACCGATGCTTGACTGGACCGACCGCCACTGCCGTTATTTTTTGCGTCAGTTATCAAGTCAGACACTGCTGTACACCGAAATGGTGACAACCGGTGCGATTATTCATGGCAAAGGAGACTATCTGGCGTACAGCGAAGACGAGCACCCTATCGCGCTGCAATTAGGGGGTAGCGATCCGGCTGCACTGGCTATTTGCGCGAAACTGGCGCAAGAGCGTGGATACGACGAAATTAACCTGAATGTTGGCTGCCCATCTGACCGCGTACAAAACGGCATGTTTGGCGCTTGTCTGATGGCTGATGCGCAACGCGTTGCCGATTGTATTAAAGCGATGCGTGATGTGGTTTCTATTCCGGTTACCGTCAAAACCCGTATCGGCATTGATGACCAGGATAGCTACGAATTTCTTTGCGATTTTATTGGCACGGTAGCCGGGAAGGGTGAATGCGAGATGTTTATCATCCATGCCCGTAAAGCCTGGCTTTCCGGTTTAAGCCCGAAAGAAAACCGTGAGATTCCGCCGCTGGATTACCCACGTGTTTACCAACTCAAACGTGATTTCCCACATCTCACAATGGCAATTAACGGCGGTATTAAAACGCTGGAAGAGGCGAAAACGCATCTGGAACATATGGATGGCGTGATGGTTGGGCGCGAGGCCTACCAGAATCCAGGTTTACTGACGGCAGTTGATCGGGAGATTTTTGGCCTTGATACGCCGGAAGTTGATACCGTTGCGGCGGTGCGTGCTATGTATCCGTACATTGAGCGTGAACTGGCAAACGGTACTTATTTAGGCCATGTTACTCGCCATATGTTAGGTCTGTTCCAGGGGATTCCTGGTGCGCGCCAGTGGCGTCGTTATCTGAGTGAAAATGCGCATAAAGCCGGTGCGGGGATTTCTATCGTTGAACATGCTTTGTCATTAGTCGCGGATAAGCGCTAATTTTTGCCGCAATAACCGTGTAAATTGCTAAGGTATTGCGGAGTTGATCACAACCTCGTATCTTTTCGGCTAAGTTTGCGGGTTACGGCATATCAATTATTTACCAAATCTGACAATATTACTGGGCTACGAAAAAACGAATTCATCGCGCTGTACCCTACATACAGAGCGAACAAAAAAGAATGGGCTTCCCTCGGGAGGCCCAAATTCTTTTATGGAATCAGTAAACTAGAGCCTTGCGTGCTGCGGCTCTCCAGTGTTGTATGAGCCAGAGCGGCATCGCTCAAGGCAAACTTCTGGTTTTCAGCCACATCCACTTTTATCACGCCGCTGGCAATCAACGAGAACAGCTCGTTGCAGGCTTCCTCAAGCTCTTCACGCGTGGTCACGTAACCATTGAGTGACGGACGAGTAACATACAGTGAGCCTTTCTGGTTCAAAATGCCCAGATTCACACCCGTTACCGGGCCGGAGGAGTTGCCAAAACTCACCATCAACCCCTGGCGCTGAAGACAATCCAGCGATGACTCCCAGGTATCTTTCCCAACCGAGTCATAAACTACGGCCACTTTTTTGCCGCCTGTAATCTCTTTTACACGCTCGACGAGGTTCTCTTCGCGGTAATTAATGGTCTGCCAGGCCCCTGCCTTTTTGGCGCTATCTGCCTTTTGTGCCGATCCCACCGTACCAATCAGTTTTGCGCCCAGCGCTTTGGCCCACTGGCAGGCAATTAGCCCAACGCCACCGGCGGCTGCATGGAACAGAAACACTTCATTAGGTTTGATATCGTAGGTTTTACGCAGCAAATAATAGACCGTCAGCCCTTTAAGGAAGGAAGCAGCAGCTTGTTCGAAAGAGATAGCATCCGGGAGTTTTGCAACTTTATCTGCCGGTACGTTATGCACACTGCTGTAAGCGCCGAGTCCGGACTGTGCGTAGACCACACGATCGCCAACTTTAATATGTGTTACCGCGCTTCCAATTTTACTGACTACGCCCGCAGCTTCAGTGCCGAGGCCGCTTGGCAGCATTGGAGGTGGGTATAAACCACTGCGAATATAGGTGTCGATGTAGTTGATACCAATCGCTTTGTTCTCAACTTGGACTTCATGTTCTGCAGGTGTGGCAGGGTTAAATTCGACAACTTTTAAGACTTCAGGACCGCCATGTTGACTAAATTCAATGCGTGTTGCCATGAGAACTCCTTCTGTTTCCTCGGAGGGAGATAGAGTAAACTCTCGTCTCTCTTATCTGATTTTGGTAACTCCCTCACTATGGCAGGAAATAAACCCTTCAACAAACCGAACGAACACCGCGATCGTCAGATGGAAGGGCTGAAAATGCCGCCACATTCTCTGGAAGCGGAGCAGTCGGTGTTGGGCGGTTTAATGCTGGACAACGAACGCTGGGATAACGTTTCCGAGCGCGTCGTGGCTAACGATTTTTTCAGCCGTCCACACCGCATGATCTTCACCGAAATGCAGCGTTTGCTCGAAATGAGCAAACCAATCGATCTGATCACGCTTTCTGAATCTCTGGAACTTCAGGGCAACCTGGAAAGTGTCGGTGGTTTCGCCTATCTGGCCGAATTATCAAAAAATACGCCAAGTGCGGCGAACATCAGCGCTTACGCTGATATCGTGCGCGAACGTGCCGTAGTACGTGAAATGATTTCCGTCGCGAATGAAATCGCGGATGCTGGCTACGACCCTCAAGGGCGAACCAGTGAAGATTTGCTCGATCTTGCCGAGTCCCGTGTCTTCCAGATTGCTGAGAGCCGCGCGAATAAAGACGAAGGTCCGAAAAGTATCGACCAAATCCTTGAAGCGACAGTCTCGCGTATCGAAACGCTCTACCAGACTCCACACGATGGCGTAACCGGCGTTGATACCGGCTACCAGGATTTGAACAAGAAAACGGCTGGACTGCAAAAATCGGATCTGATCATCGTGGCGGCGCGTCCGTCGATGGGTAAAACCACCTTTGCGATGAACTTGTGCGAAAACGCCGCGATGTTGCAGGAAAAACCGGTTCTCATTTTCAGCCTCGAGATGCCCGGCGAGCAGATCATGATGCGTATGCTGGCGTCACTGTCGCGTGTTGACCAAACCAAAATCCGTACCGGCCAGCTTGATGATGAAGACTGGGCGCGAATTTCCAGCACCATGGGCATCTTGCTTGAAAAACGCAATATGTACATTGATGACTCGTCCGGCCTGACGCCAACGGAAGTGCGTTCACGCGCGCGTCGTATCTACCGCGAACATGGCGGCCTGAGCCTGATCATGATCGACTATCTGCAATTGATGCGTGTACCGTCGCTTTCCGACAACCGTACACTTGAGATTGCCGAGATTTCGCGCTCGCTCAAAGCGCTGGCAAAAGAGTTGCAGGTGCCAGTCGTTGCGCTCTCGCAGCTTAACCGTTCCCTGGAACAACGTGCGGATAAACGCCCGGTAAACTCCGACTTACGTGAATCAGGCTCCATCGAGCAGGATGCTGACTTGATTATGTTCATCTATCGTGACGAAGTTTATAACGACAACAGTGACGAGAAAGGCATCGCGCAAATCATTCTCGGTAAGCAGCGTAACGGCCCAATCGGCACCGTGCGCCTGACGTTTAATGGCCAGTTCTCGCGTTTCGATAACTATGCTGGCCCTCAATACGATGAAGACTAAATCCTCGTCATCCTTCAAGCCACACCTGCGTTGGCTGCACTCACTCACCCGAATCACTTACTTTAGTAAGCTCATCGGGATGAGCTCGCTGGCCGCCTTGTTGTGACTCGAATGATTTAGAGGATTGATGAGAATAAATAACTATTTTTGGCAAGGAATAAACATGCAAGCGGCAACTGTAAAAATTAACCGCTGCGCTCTGCGACACAATCTGCAACGCCTGCGCGAACTGGCCCCTGCCAGCCGTATGGTGGCGGTTGTGAAAGCAAACGCATATGGGCATGGTCTGCTCGAGACGGCCCAGACACTGACTGATGCCGATGCTTTCGGCGTTGCCCGTCTTGAGGAAGGTGTTCGCTTACGTGCCGGGGGCATCACTCAGCCCATTCTGCTGCTGGAAGGTTTCTTTAATGCAAGCGACCTTACGACCATTGCCGAGCAGAATTTCCAGACCGCCGTCCACTGCATCGAACAGCTTGAAGCACTGGAGCAGGCCGAGTTAAGCCATCCCATTACCGTGTGGATGAAACTGGACACCGGCATGCATCGCTTGGGTATCTTGCCCGAAGAAGCCGAAGCGTTTTATCAGCGTCTTTCTCGCTGTAAAAATGTCAGCCAGCCGGTGAATATCGTCAGCCATTTTGCTCGCGCTGATGAGCCGGAGTCTGACGCCACGCTGCGCCAGCTCGATATTTTCAACTCGTTTACCGCGGGCAAGCCTGGCCAGCGTTCAATTGGCGCATCTGGTGGCATCTTGCTATGGCCGGATTCGCATATGGATTGGGTTCGTCCGGGCATTATCTTGTACGGCGTTTCTCCGTTGGAGCAACAATCGTGCGGCACTGATTTTGGTTGTCAGCCGGTGATGTCACTGACTTCCAGCCTGATTGCTGTTCGTGCGCACAAAGCCGGTGAAGCGGTCGGTTACGGCGGTACATGGATTGCCGAACGTGATACTCGTCTGGGGGTGGTGGCTATTGGTTATGGTGACGGCTATCCACGTGCGGCACCTTCTGGTACCCCTGTGCTGGTGAATGGCCGTGAAGTGCCCATTGTCGGGCGCGTTGCCATGGACATGATTTGTGTCGATCTTGGTCCGCAGTCAGCAGACAAAGTGGGTGATAGCGTGGTGATGTGGGGCGATAGTCTGCCGGTTGAACGTATTGCTGAAATCACAAAAGTGAGTGCTTACGAACTTATCACGCGCCTGACGTCAAGGGTTGCGATGGAATACCAGGACTAAACGCTTCGGTGGATGGCGCTATCGCTTATCCACCCTACAAACTCGGTTTTCGTAGGTCGGGTAAGGTGCAAGCCGCCACCCGACGTTCGGCATCCGACAAAATATCGGCAGACTCACCAAACCGCTCGATCTCGCCCCAACTTCCGGTTTACATTGGTTGTTCGCAACACTGTAAACCAGGAGAACCTCACCGTGTTTCAAAAAGTTGACGCCTATGCTGGCGACCCAATCCTTTCCTTGATGGAACGTTTCAAAGTTGATCCGCGTAGCGACAAGGTAAACCTCAGCATTGGCCTCTATTACAACGAAGATGGGGTCATCCCGCAGCTACAGGCCGTTGCTCTGGCTGAAGAACGCCTTAATTCTCAGCCGCATGGCGCATCTATTTATCTGCCGATGGAAGGTCTGAACAGCTACCGTAGCGCGATTGCCCCGCTACTGTTTGGTGCAAATCATCCGGCGCTGCTCGAAGGACGTATCGCGACCATTCAAACATTGGGTGGCTCCGGCGCCTTAAAAGTCGGTGCGGATTTCCTGAAAACTTATTTCCCGAACTCCCAGGTATGGGTCAGCGATCCGACGTGGGAAAACCATGTCGCAATCTTTGGCGGTGCCGGTTTCGAGGTAAACACCTACCCATGGTTTGATAGCGAAACCAACGGTGTACGCTTCGAAGCACTGCTGGAAACCCTGCAAACACTGCCTGCACAAAGCATTGTGCTGCTACATCCTTGCTGTCATAACCCAACGGGCTCTGATCTGACTGATGCGCAATGGGATGTGGTTGTTGAAATTCTTAAAGCACGCGAGCTGATTCCGTTCCTGGATATTGCATACCAGGGCTTTGGGGCGGGTATGGAAGAAGATGCCTACGCAATTCGCGCCATTGCCAGCGCTGGCCTGCCAGCGTTAGTCAGTAACTCTTTCTCTAAGATCTTCTCACTGTATGGCGAACGTGTCGGCGGGTTGTCGATAGTGTGTGAAAACGCTGAAACGGCAAGTCGCGTACTGGGCCAGTTGAAAGCAACCGTGCGTCGTAACTACTCCAGCCCGCCAAACTTTGGTGCGCAGGTTGTGGCTGCGGTTCTGAATGACGAGCAACTGAAAGCCAACTGGCTGGCAGAAGTTGAAACCATGCGTCGCCGCATTCTTGATATGCGCCAGGCATTGGTTTCTGTGCTGAAAGCCGAAATGCCAGAGCGTAACTTTGACTATCTGCTGCAACAACGTGGCATGTTTAGTTATACCGGCCTGAGTTCAGCACAGGTTGACCGCCTGCGTGATGAGTTTGGTGTGTATCTGATTGCCAGCGGGCGCATGTGTGTCGCAGGGCTTAACAGCAATAACGTACAGCGTGTAGCACAGGCGTTTGCTGCTGTGATGTAAGTGCTTACTTACATTTTGTCTCAGAAAGGCGATGTGTGATCATCGCCTTTTTCTATGATAAATCTTGAAAAATTCCTTCCTATGGCGCTTTCGCATCGGTATGGTCGAATTGATTTTTGACCATCTGTTCTGCTTTATCACCCTCACTAATCATAATTAAAGGGAAAATGATGCGTAAGCTAACTATGGCATTAAGTGCCGTTTGTTTGTTATTGGGATTGAATCAGTCTGTTGTTGCTAAAGAATCTGTACCTGCACAGCTCAACCCTGGCGTGACTGTTGCGCAGTTGGCGCAGCAAGTCCCTGTTCACTGGGTTTCTGTTGCTCAAATTGAAAATAGCCTGTTGGGGCGTGCCCCGATAGCGGTTGGCTTTGATATTGACGATACGGTGCTGTTCTCAAGCCCTGGCTTCTATCGCGGGCAAAAAGAGTTTTCTCCAGGGAAACAGGATTACCTGAAAAATCCTGAGTTCTGGGAAAAAATGAACAACGGTTGGGATGAGTTCAGTATGCCAAAAGAAGTGGCGAAAAATCTGATCGCCATGCACCTCAAACGAGGCGACAGCATCTACTTTGTAACCGGCCGTAGCCCGACTAAAACAGAAACCGTGACCCAAACGCTACAAAATGATTTTCTGATCCCACAAGCCAGCGTTAACCCGGTTATTTTTGCGGGTGATAAACCCGGGCAAAATACGAAGACGCAGTGGCTGAAAGATAAGAAAATCAAAGTGTTCTACGGTGATTCAGACGGCGATATTACTGCTGCTCAGGACGTAGGTGCGAGGGGCATTCGCCTGCTACGTGCTTCAAACTCAAGTTATCAACCGTTGCCAAAAGCAGGTGCTTTTGGTGAAGAAGTGATTGTTAACTCTGAATATTGATTTTATTCACTAATTAAACACGGCGAGACGCGAAAGCAAATCGCCGTTTTTTTCATCAAAAATCCCTGCTCGAGTTTTACTTTTGGCGAGTTACTCGCACACTTAGAGATGCCAGCAACATAAACTGGTCAGCACATCGTTTTCACGGGAGTCTCTCAGGGGGAATAAAATGACCAATTCGGATCTATTGCAGTACTGCATGAACAAACCCGGAGCGGAACAAACGGTTCATAGCGACTGGAAGGCCACACAAATCAAAGTAGCGGATGTGATGTACGCGATGGTACATGATGTGGAACAAAGGCCGGCGGTTTCGCTGAAGGCAAGTCCCGACCTGGCTGATTTACTTCGCGCGCAGCATCAGGATGTTTTTCCAAGCGCGCATCTCAATAAAGCGCACTGGAGCACGCTTTATCTGGATGGATCGCTTCCGGACTCACAAATTTATTACCTGGTGGATGCTTCATATCAGCAGGCACTATCACTGCTGCCTGAGCAAGTCAGACAGCAGTATGTGAGATAACTATTTAAGCAAAGGTTTAAGGAAACGAGCGGTATGAGATGCTTCGCACTCTGCCACTGTTTCTGGCGTCCCGGAAACCAGAATCTCGCCACCGCCGCTACCGCCTTCTGGGCCAAGGTCGACAATCCAGTCTGCGGTTTTAATCACGTCCAGATTATGTTCGATAACCACAATGGTATTGCCCTGGTCGCGCAACTGATGCAGAACTTCCAGCAACTGCTGGATGTCCGCAAAGTGCAGGCCAGTCGTTGGCTCATCAAGGATATATAACGTCTGACCGGTGCCACGCTTAGAAAGCTCTCGCGCCAGCTTCACACGTTGCGCTTCACCGCCGGACAACGTCGTTGCCGACTGACCCAGGCGAATATAAGACAGGCCCACGTCGATTAACGTTTGCAGCTTACGCGCCAGTGCAGGAACGGCATCGAAGAACTCACGAGCATCTTCAATGGTCATATCCAGCACTTCGTGGATACTCTTTCCTTTGTACTTAACTTCCAGCGTTTCGCGGTTATAGCGTTTGCCTTTGCACTGGTCGCACGGCACGTAAATGTCCGGCAGGAAGTGCATTTCAACTTTGATCACGCCATCGCCCTGACAGGCCTCGCAACGCCCGCCACGCACGTTAAAGCTGAAACGACCCGGCGTATAACCTCGCGCTCGTGATTCCGGCACTCCGGCAAACAGCTCACGCACAGGCGTAAACACGCCAGTGTAGGTCGCAGGGTTTGAACGTGGTGTTCGCCCAATCGGGCTTTGGTCGATATCGATGACTTTGTCGAAATGTTCCAGACCCTGAACGTCGCGATACGGCGCAGGTTCCGCAATCGTTGCGCCGTTAAGCTGGCGTTGGGCGATTGGGAACAGGGTATCGTTAATCAGCGTTGATTTCCCGGAACCGGAAACCCCGGTCACACAGGTGAACAAACCTACCGGCAGCGTTAGCGTCACGTCTTTCAGGTTGTTGCCTTTTGCACCAACCAGTTTCAGCACTTTCTCCGGATCGGCAGGCACGCGGTTCTTCGGCACAGCAATCTCACGTTTGCCGCTAAGGAACTGCCCGGTCAGGGATTCAGGCGCATCAATAATGTCCTGCATGGTGCCTTCAGCAACCACCTGACCACCGTGCACACCGGCACCAGGGCCGATATCGATAATATGGTCTGCGGCGCGGATAGCATCTTCATCGTGCTCTACCACAATCACGGTATTCCCGAGATCGCGCAGGTGAATCAGCGTTTCAAGCAGACGTTCGTTATCACGCTGGTGCAAGCCGATAGAGGGTTCATCCAGCACGTACATCACGCCGACAAGACCCGCACCAATCTGACTTGCCAGACGGATACGCTGTGCTTCGCCACCGGAAAGTGTCTCTGCGGATCGTGAAAGAGATAGGTAGTTCAGGCCGACGTTCACCAGGAATTTCAGGCGGTCGCCAATCTCTTTCAGCACTTTTTCAGCAATTTGCGCACGCTGACCGCTGAGTTTCATGTTCTGGAAGAATTCCATTGCATGGCCGATGCTCATGTCTGAAATAGTCGGCAGCGGGGTGTTTTCGACAAACACATGCCGTGCTTCACGACGCAGGCGTGTGCCTTCGCAGCTTGAGCAGGAACGGTTGCTGATAAACTTCGCCAGCTCTTCGCGTACTGCGGAAGACTCCGTTTCTTTGTAGCGGCGCTCCATATTATGCAGAACGCCTTCAAACGGATGCCGGCGCACCGAGGTGTCGCCACGGTCGTTTATATATTTAAACTCAATGCTTTCTTTACCGGAGCCGTTAAGCACTACGCTTTTCACGCTGGCTGTCAGTTCGTTCCACGGCGTTTCGATATCGAATTTGTAATGTTCGGCGAGCGAACGCATCATCGTGAAGTAATAGAAGTTACGGCGATCCCAGCCACGTATTGCGCCGCCAGCAAGGGAAAGCTCACCGTTTTGCACAACACGATCCGGATCGAAATATTGCTGCACGCCGAGCCCGTCGCAGGTTGGGCAGGCGCCGGCCGGGTTGTTGAACGAGAACAGACGAGGTTCCAGTTCACGCATGCTATAGCCACAAATTGGGCAGGCAAAGTTTGCAGAGAACAGCAGTTCTTCGGCTTTTTCGTCATCCATATCGGCGACAACCGCAGAACCACCGGATAAATCCAGCGCTGTCTCAAATGATTCGGCCAGACGTTGCGCTAAATCCTCACGGACTTTAAAACGGTCAACCACCACTTCGATGGTGTGTTTCTTTTGCAGCTCAAGTTTTGGTGGATCGGATAGATCGCACACTTCGCCGTCGATCCTCGCACGGATATAGCCCTGGCTTGCCAGGTTTTCCAGCGTTTTGCTGTGCTCACCTTTTCTATCTTTAATGATTGGCGCAAGCAGCATCAGGCGCCGGCCTTCCGGCTGAGCTAAAACGTTATCGACCATCTGGCTCACGGTTTGCGCCGCCAGAGTAACATTGTGATCCGGGCAACGCGGCTCGCCTACGCGGGCATATAGCAGGCGCAGGTAGTCATGAATTTCTGTGATGGTACCGACAGTTGAACGCGGGTTGTGAGAGGTCGATTTCTGCTCGATAGAAATCGCAGGCGACAAACCTTCAATGTGGTCGACATCAGGCTTTTCCATCAATGACAGGAACTGACGCGCATAGGCGGAGAGGGACTCAACGTAACGACGTTGCCCCTCGGCGTATAAGGTGTCGAAAGCCAGTGAGGATTTGCCAGAACCCGAAAGCCCAGTCACGACAATCAGCTTGTCGCGTGGAATAACGAGGTTAATATTTTTGAGATTGTGGGTGCGGGCGCCCCGAACTTCGATCTTATCCATTCACCTTTCCCGGTTTAAACGCTTTTTGCCAGGCCGCACTGGAGGCCGCCGACGATCACAAACGGCTAATTATGACACAATAAAACCTGAATGGATATCCAGTGCTTTAATGCAATAATGTATATCCCGCCGACATTCTGGAATACATCCCGCAGCTATAAAGATTAGGGGTGGCGTGGTAGAATCGAGGGTTTACACTACTTATTAAACGTTTCAGGAGACACGATCATGGCCAGCAGAGGCGTAAACAAGGTGATTCTCGTCGGGAATCTGGGTCAAGACCCGGAAGTACGCTACATGCCAAATGGTGGCGCAGTTGCCAACATTACTCTGGCCACGTCAGAGTCCTGGCGCGATAAGCAAACCGGCGAAACCAAAGAAAAAACTGAATGGCACCGTGTAGTGCTTTTTGGCAAACTGGCCGAAGTAGCAGGTGAATACCTGCGTAAAGGCTCCCAGGTTTATATCGAAGGTGCATTGCAAACTCGTAAATGGACTGACCAGGCTGGTGTTGAAAAGTACACTACCGAAATCGTGGTTAACGTTGGCGGCACCATGCAAATGTTGGGTGGACGCGCAGCGGGTGGTGCTCCTGCCGGCGGCGGTGCTCAAGGCCAGCAGCAAGGTGGTTGGGGTCAGCCTCAACAACCGCAGCAAGGTGGCAACCAGTTCAGCGGCGGTGCGCAACAATCTCGCCCGCAGCAGAGCGCTCCAGCACCATCTAACAATGAACCACCAATGGATTTCGATGACGATATTCCATTCTGATAATGGTTCTGGCATTTAGCATTATCTAAAACCCCGCTTGCGGGGTTTTTTGTTTTTTTAACGTGTGTAAAAGCGACTATTAATAACCTGAATGTATTGCTCCGCGTCATAAGTATTCCTGCTTGCATTAAAACGTTATCCAGCTAAGTTAATTTGTGCAAACACACACTTATACACCCTAAATAATTCGAGTTGTGGGTAGGAGACAAGGGAGTAAATCCCCAGGAGCTTACTTTAGTAAGTGACTGGGGTTTGTGAGTGCAGTCAACACCCCCACAACTTGAAGTATGACGGGTATAACTCCACCGGAGAACAGCATGACGGATAGTATTATTCCAGAAATAAAAGCATCAGAAGATGAGATGATTGCAATACGTCATTATCTACATGCAAACCCAGAATTAAGTCTGGAAGAGTTTAAAACCAGCGATTTAGTAGCAAAGCAACTTGAATCATGGGGATATAAAGTCACGCGCGGTATTGGCACTACTGGGGTTGTGGGTTCTTTGAAAAAAGGGGATTCGAATAAATCTATTGGCCTGCGGGCTGATATGGACGCACTCCCTATTTTTGAAGAAACGAATTTACCCTGGGCCAGTACCGTGGCCGGGAAAATGCACGCTTGCGGCCACGACGGGCACACCACTATTTTATTAGCGGCTGCAAAATATATTGCTTCCGAATCCTGCGAATTTAACGGCACAGTCCATCTCATTTTCCAACCTGCCGAAGAAGCGATTGGCGGTGCGGACTTAATGATTAAAGAGGGATTATTCGACCGTTTCCCATGCGACCGTGTTTTTGCCCTGCACAATATGCCAGGCTTGCCGACCGGAAAATTAGGTTTCTACTCAGGCAACTTTATGGCCTCGGCAGACACCGTAAAAATCACCATCAAAGGTTATGGTGGCCATGGTGCTTATCCGCAACGTACCGTTGACCCAATCGTGACGGGCGCGGCGCTAATTACCGCATTGCAAACCATTGTCTCCCGCAATGTCACACCTGGCGAAACAGCCATTGTTACTGTTGGAACCTTCCAGTCGGGCATTGCATCCAACGTTATCCCAGACACTGCGGTGATGGAATTAACCGTGCGTGCCATGAAACCAGAAATTCGCGATCTGCTGATTAAACGAATTGAAGAGTTAGCGGATTTTACCGCTAAAAGTTTTGGTGCAAGTTGTGAAGTGGAAGTCTACGACTCCTATCCAGTGCTGATTAACGATGATGAGCAAACGGCATTTGCCCGGGAACTGGCTGTTGAGTTCTTTGGCAAAGATGCGGTGCTCGATAAAGTTCTTCCTTCGACCGGCAGCGAAGATTTTGCTTTTATGCTGCAAGAAAGACCGGGCAGCTATTTCTTATTGGGGAATGGAGAGAAGGGAGATAAGGGTGGGTGTATGGTGCATAACCCTGGGTATGACTTTAATGATGACATTATTTCTACCGGCGCCTCATTCTTTTCCCGCTTAGTCCAAACTTATTGTCGTTAATTGCCGGAGCTAATATGAAAAAATACATACTGCCATTAATTGCTCTGCTGGCGACGACTTCAGCATTGGCAAATAATATTAAAGAAATCCGTTTTGGTGTTGATCCGACATTTGCACCTTTTGAGTCAAAAGACGCGACTGGTAAAGTTGTCGGCTTTGATATTGATTTAGGGAATGCTATTTGTGAGAAACTTCAGGCGAAATGCGTGTGGGTGGAGAATAATTTTGATGCGATTATTCCTGCACTGCAAGCCAGGAAGTTTGATGCCATTCTTTCCGGGATGTATATGACGGAGAAAAGAAAGGAACAGGTCGCTTTTACCGATAAAATTTATAATGGCCCAGTATTTCTGGTTGCACATAAAAATACCAACATTAAACCTGAGCTTGAACTGTTAAAAGGCAAAACGATTGGTGTCGAGCAGGGATCGGCTCAGGAAACCTATGCCAATAAAAACTGGCGTAATTCTGGTGTAAATGTCGTTGCTTATCAGGGGGCTGATTTGGTCGTTCAGGATTTAGAATCCGGGCGTATTGATGGTGCTGTGCTGTCTGGTGTCATGGCGGAATATAGTTTCCTGAATAAACCGCAGGGTAAGGATTTTGCCATGATAGGCGGAGCATTACAGGACCCTGAACTATTCGGTGCTGGTGCTGCAATTGGTTTGCGAAAGGATGATAACGAATTACGTGAAGCGCTAAATGGAGCGATAAGCCAGATTATTGCTGATGGCACTTATAAGAAACTCGCAGATAAATACTTCAGTTTTGATATTTATTCAGGAATATAATCCCTCATATCACAAGTAAAAAATGGGTCAAAATGGTTTCATTCTGGCCCGCTTTACTCTCCGGACTCTCACTTCTCTCAACCTAAAAAACTGTATGAAAATCACCCTTCATTAAACTTCTTAAAAACAAATAGTTAACCTTTTATCTTCATTTGAAGCTGGCCATAGCTTGTCGAGCTGATCACAAAATAGACAGTGCCGTGTTGTGTTTATTTATTCACTAAACCAATATGCTTTCTCGACGCAGTAGCCGATGAGAGCAAAAAAATGACTAAATTATTTGTTGGCGTTGATGTTGGTTCTGCAAGTGTCAGGGCGGGTATTTTTACTATGGATGGTACCCGTCTGGCATTTTCAGTGCGCCCTATTCAGCAGTTTCATTATCAACCCAATCGGGTCGAACAATCTTCCAGCGATATCTGGCAACAAGTGTGCACAACAGTGCGTGAAGCGATAAGTCTTGCGGGCGTAAAACCTCAGCAAGTGGCATCAATTGGATTCGACGCGACTTGCTCTCTTGTGGCGGTAGGCGATCGCGGCCAGCCAGTGGCTGTAGGTGAGGAAGGGGATGCCGATCACGACATCGTGATGTGGATGGATCACCGCGCTGGTGTTGAAACTCAGCGCATCAATGAGACGAATGATTCAGCCCTGCAATACGTTGGCGGGCAAGTCAGCATTGAAATGGAATTACCTAAAATTCTCTGGCTGAAACAGCACTATCCAGAGCGTTACACATCCACCTGGCGTTTTTTTGATTTGGCCGATTATCTCGTGTGGCGTGCAACTGGCGTTGATGCGGCAGGTATCTGCACGTTGACGTGCAAATGGAATTACCTGGCTCATGAAGAGCGCTTTAGCCAAAGCTTGCTGGAATCGATTGATTTAACTGATTTAGTTAACAAAATACCACCGCAGATTATTCAGATTGGCGAACCCGTTGGTGCGTTGCGCTCAGATGCTGCAGCTCAGTTGGGGCTAACCAGCAATGTGATTGTCGCCAGCGGTTTAATCGATGCTCATGCTGGCGGCCTGGCATTGGTAGCGACAGCGCCTGAAGCAAACCTTGCACTCATTAGCGGGACGTCGAATTGCCACATGATTGTTAGCCAGGAAGCCAAATCTGTTCCTGGCGTCTGGGGGCCTTACTTTGCGGCAATGTATCCAGGTTGGTGGCTGAACGAAGGTGGGCAAAGTGCTGCTGGAGCATTGGTTGACTGGACGCTGATGCAAAGCGACGCATGGCCTGCGTTGAAAAATGAGGCTGCTGTACTGGGTTGTAGCGTTTATCAAATCCTCAACCAATGGGTTGCTGAACTAGAACAAACAGAACAATACCCGACACGCCATCTGCATATTCTGGCGGATCATCATGGCAACCGTTCACCGCGTTCAGATTCCAACGCCAAAGGAATGATCGCCGGGCTGACGCTTGAAAAAGGTCAACAAGCATTGGCAAGGCTGTATCTCGCCACGCTGCAAGCTATTGCTTATGGCACTCGTCACATCATCGACACCATGGAACAACATGGGCAGCGAATTGACTCCATCACGCTATGCGGTGGCGCGAGCAAAAATCCCCTCTGGTTACGTGAATACGCCAACGCCACCGGGCGCGCTATCCATCTTGTTGAAGAAGAAGACGCCGTCACCCTAGGGGCGGCGCTCAACGGTGCTGTTGCCTGCAAAATATTTGACAGTTTTTCAAGCGCGGCCAGGGCAATGGTCAGACTCGATAAGACCATTGAACCGGACCAGACGCATCGTGCATTCCACGACGCCAAATATCAGGTCTACCTGCAAATGTACCAGGACCAGCAGTGCTATCAGGCTGTGATGCAGCAAAACCTCGTGGCTCTTTAATTACATAAAGGAATAAGAACGTGATTACGCAAACCTTACCTTCTGCGCCTCAAAAAATAACCGCGGGTAAAAATGAAATCCTGATGGTGACCAATGCTGATTTACGAGAATCAGCGAATCTTGCTTGCTGGCCGGTGCAGCAAAAATACGAAGCGAAATTGCAGGACGCTTTAAGCTCTCTGGGTTACAGCATGAAACGTGCTCATCCGATTGATGAAGATCGTGGGCATGGCTTTATCAGCAGCCAACGCCAGGGAAGCGATTTATTTGCTCAAATTGATGAACATGCGCCAGTGATTGTCTTGCTGACTGCCTGGCAATACTCGCATCACGTTGCTCCTTCGCTAGTGCATCACAAAGGCCCGGTTTTACTACTGGCAAATTTTGATGGCACCTGGCCTGGATTAGTCGGCATGTTGTGCCTGGCAGGTTCTCTAACCAGCCTTGGCAAAACGTACTCGCGCCTGTGGTCGGAAAATTTTGATGACGACCTGTTCCTTAACGGCCTGCAAACCTGGCTGCGTTACGGTTCATTACAGCATTCGACTCGTTACCTGAAAGATGTCGCTCCAACACATCCGGTAATGGCGACATCTGCGGGAGATATGGGGCGTAAAGCCGGTGAGTTCATTCTGAAAAACAAAGAGATTCTTGGCCTGTTTGATACTTTTTGCATGGGGATGATTAATGGCGTATTCCCGCAGCAAGCGATGGTGAATATCGGTATGCCAATCGAATCGCTATCTCAGTCGGCATTATTGATTGAGATGGAAAAAGTGCCTGATGAACTGCGCGAAGAGTGCCTCAACTGGTATCAGGAACGCGGCATGAAATTCCAGTTTGGCGAAAATGGTCGTGAAGAGTTGACCCGCGATCAGGTTAAAGAACAGTGTGCAATGATGATTGCGATGGCGCGATTTGTGCGACGCTTCGGCTTAACTGCTGTGGGTGTGCAGTATCAACAAGGGCTGAAAGATAGCTGTGCTGCATCTGATTTTGCCGAAGGCGCTATTGGTTCTACCGAGCGATTCCCGATTCCGGACGAGCAGGGCAACATCATCTGTGCCGGGCAGCCTATTCCCTGTATCAATGAAGTGGATATGGGTACCGCGATACCGCAAACCATGCTGTGGCGCTTATTAACTTCCTTCTCTCTGCCAGCAGAAACCACACTGCACGACATCCGCTGGGGCAGTGAATATCAGGGCACCTTCTATTGGGATCTGGAAATTTCTGGTGCCGTACCGTTTGAACATTTGAAAGGCGGCATTGCTGGCGCGACGGGTTACCGCCAGCCAGCGATGTACTTCCCGTATGGCGGATCAACCATTAGCGGGCAGGGCAAGGCCGGGCGCTTTATCTGGGCACGGGCACATTACGAAGGGTGTAACGTCATCATGCATATCGGCACCGGGCATGCTGTGGAATTGCCTGGTGATGAGTTCGAACGTCGTCGCCGTGTTACTTGCTACGAATGGCCATTGCTTAATGCAGTGCTTGATGGTGTTGGACGTGATGACCTGATGGCGGGCCATCAAAGTAACCACCTGACAGTTGCCTACGTGCCAGAAAACGAACTGCAAACGGTATTGCAGGCCTTTGTTGCCCAGTCGCTGACCCAGGGAATTCGGGTGCAGATTGCCGGCGACGCGATTCGGTTGTTGTAAGAGGGCTAGTTGATGAACGAACAAAAATACCGTGGTATTTGGCCGGTGATGTTAACGCCATTTACTGAGCAAAAAGAGATCGACTGGTCGTCGCTTGAACGCTTAATTGAGTGGTATCTAGCGGCAGGTGTGCATGGTTTATTTGCAGATTGTCAGTCGAGTGAAATGTTTTTCCTCAGTGATGAGGAGTCCCTCGAACTGGTGAAATTTGTCGTGAAATGTGTTGATGGACGGGTGCCGGTGGTGGCATCCGGCCATACCGCCAATGCGTTCAATCACCAGCGTGAACAACTTATTAAAATGTCTGATACCGGTGTGGATGCGGTGATCCTCATCAGTAATCGGCTGGCTCTGGCGGGTGAAAGCGATGCGTTGGCGCTAGAAAACTTACAGCGCCTGACTGCCGATGTCCCTAATCATGTTGATCTGGGCATTTACGAATGCCCGTTCCCGTACAAGCGTCTGCTAAGTGAAGAAACTGTCGCATGGTGCGCGCAAAGCGGTCGCTACACCTTTATCAAAGACACTTGTTGTAGCCTGCCGATGATCACACGCCGTCTGGAATTGACCAAAGGTAGTCGTTTGCATTTGGCAAATGCGAATAGCCAAACGTTGCTGGCTTCACTGCAGGCTGGTTGCCAGGCCTACAGCGGCGTGATGGCTAACTTCCATCCTGAGTTGTATGTCTGGCTGTACGAAAACTTCCAGACACAGCCAGAAAAAGCTCAACGCCTGGCGGATTACCTCTCTACGGCGGCCCTGGCCGAAAGCCTGGATTACCCGGTGTGTGCCAAATCCTTCCAGCAACAGATTGGTAATTTCTCGACCCATATTTGCCGGGTGCGCACCAGCCAGGGCTACAGTGAAACCTTCTTCCCGCAGGCAATCGATAGCATGGTGCAATTAGGGCGCGATATTCAGAAAACATTGGCAATTTAAGGAGAGAGTCGATGTCTTTCACCCAAAAAAGTCGCCAGTTCTTGTTGTCAGAATCGCAAACGGATTTTGCCCAATGCCATGCTTCGACGCTGGTGGTATTGCCCGAACAGCAAATCGTTCTGGTGGCATTTTTTGCAGGCAGTAAAGAGGGCGGCGGTGATACCGCGATTTGGCTCTCTCGCTCAAAAAATAGTGAATGGCAACCTGCACTGCGCATCATGGCTGAAGCGGGTATTGCGCACTGGAACCCCGTTCTGCATTACCAGCAAGGGACGGTGTGGCTGTTTTATAAAATCGGGCCAGATGTGCACACCTGGGTCACGCGCGTTGCTGTTTCTCACGATGGAGGACTGAGCTGGAGCGAACCGCGTGCCTTAATCAAGGGCGACCCACAGCCACGCGGGCCGGTGAAAAATAAAATTCTGGTGATGAGCAACGGTGAGTGGTTAGCTCCGGGCTCTACAGAAAACAATCAGCACTGGGACGCCTTTGCCGATATTTCTTCTGACCGCGGACAATCCTGGTACAAAGCCGACATTCCTTTTGAACATCAGCAACCTGTTCATGCTCAAGAGGAAAATATCTGGCAAGGTCTTAAGGACAACGCACTTTGGGAATGCGATTTACAGCAAGTGTTTGCCTGGGATGGTGTGATTCAGCCCACGTTGTGGGAATCGCAACCGGGAAATATTCACGCGTTGCTACGCAGTACGCGTGGAAAGATCTATCGTACCGACTCTTTTGATTATGGTCGAAGCTGGTGCGCTGCTTATGCCACGTCGCTTCCCAATAATAACAGTGGAATTGATGTGGTTCGTCTGGGCTGCGGCACTCTGGTCCTGGCGTGTAATCCTATTGAAGGAAACTGGGGGCGACGTTATCCGATTGCTTTGCTTGAATCACAAGATAATGGTGCTACGTGGTCACAACCCTGGGCTTTGGAACACGGTAAAGGTGAATTTTCCTACCCAGCCATTATTGCCGAAGGGGGCGTTTTACATCTGACGTGGACATTTAATAGAACAAACATCGTTTACCAAGTCATTACCCACAATAACTAAAAATAGCGGAGTACCCTATGAAGAAGAACCTGTTATGTGCCTTATTGATGCTGCTGCCTTTTGGAGCGGTGCATGCGGAACAAACTCTGACCTATCCCAAAAAGAATATTGATGTCGTTATTCCAAAGAATCCAGGTGGTGGGACTGATACTTCTGCACGTACGATAATTGAATTTGCTCGCGACAAAATGCCGTCTGGCACCATGATGGTTCCGGTTAATAAGCCTGCGGGTAACGGTATTACTGGTTTGCTCGAAGTGGCAAAAGCACGTCCCGACGGATATAAGCTGGTGATGACGACCGTGGAATTAGCCATGTTCCCGCATCAAGGGAAATCTCCGGTGACTTATAAAGATTTCACACCAATAGCGACGACTATTGCCGACCCAGTTGCTGTCGTCGTTAATGCAAAATCACCGTATAACACGCTGCAAGAATTTATTGATGCTGCTAAAGCTAACCCTGGCAAAATTAAAGTGGGTAACTCCGGTATGGGGGCTATTTATGACCTCGCAACGATAAACATCGAGAAAATTACCGGCACTAAATTTAACCGTGTTCCTTATAACGAAGGGACGGGTCCTTCAATCGCGGCTCTGGTTGGAGAGCATATTGATGCAGTATTAACCACGCCTGGTTCAGTTAAATCTCAGGTCGATGCCGGTATTTTAAAAGTACTCGGCGTGATGGATGAAAAGCGTTTTCCATTATTCCCTGATGTCCCGACCTTTAAAGAAGCTCTGAATCTGGATGTTAACGTCAAAATGCGTGCCTGGGCTGTTCTGGCTACTACCGCAAAAATTGACGACAACATTAAGAAACAATTGGTTGATACCTTTACCGACGTGGTGAAAACACCTGCTTATCAGGAAGCATTGAAAAAACAAGGCATTATGCCAGTCGTCATTACCGGTGATGATGCCTACAACATGATGAAAGAAGATGATCAGATGTACGGCGAATTGATTGCTGAGACTAAGAAAAAGTAATCCACCAACATAGACGCTCCTGCCGTTTTACGGCAGGAGGGAGAGACAACAATGCGTACGCAGAATATTTTTGTTGGGATGTTCTCACTGGTATTGGGGATAGCAATTATCTTTCTTTCGCGCAATATGCCGATGTTTGATGAAAACGGAATATTAGGCGAGCGCTTCTGGCCTTATTGTCTGGCTTGGTTATTTATTGGCCTGGGAATTATCCAGTGCATCAGTACTTATTTTCAAGGTGCAGGAGAGAATAACCAGAAGGCCGATCTCTCATCCTTTCCGGTTCGTAAAGCCTATGGTGTCACCGTCTTGATGGTGATTTACGCGATTGCACTTTGCTATGCCGGATTTATCGCTTCGTCGCTGATTTTGATTCCCGCCATCATGTGGGTGATGGGTGAACGGCGACCGTTGTTTATTGCTGTCACGACGGCACTAATAGTCCTGTGTATTTATGTTTCATTTGAGATTGTCTTTAATTCACCGCTGCCGGAATCCATCTTCTCCGAGTAATAAGAGGTCATGATGAACGAAATTCTTGATGCCCTGATGATTGTCTTTAGCTTAGAGACCACCGGCATGATTTTGCTGGGGGTTCTGGCGGGCATTATTATTGGTGCGCTGCCCGGGTTAACGGTGAATATGGGGATTGCATTGCTGTTGCCGCTAACCTATTCATTCCAGGGGATGACTGGCATCCTGATGCTGTTAGGTGTGTATTGCGGTGCAGTTTACGGCGGCTCAATTACAGCTATTTTAATCAGTACACCGGGTACACCAGCGTCTGCAGCCACAGTGCTTGATGGTTACCCGATGGCGAAGAAAGGTGAAGCAGGACGCGCGCTGGGTTTATCGACCCTCGCTTCTATGTTTGGTGGTGTATTTAGCACCATCGCTCTGGTCTTAATCGCGCCCTTGTTGGCGAAAGTCGCGACCGGTTTTTCTTCGGCTGAATATTTCGCATTAGCGATATTTGGTATCAGCATTATTACCAGTGTTTCCTCACAGTCCGTTATTAAGGGACTTATTGGCGGCGTTCTGGGCTTATTTATTGCCACCATTGGGCTCGACCCAATGACCAGCGGAATGCGATTCACCTTTGACTCAATCTATCTGATGGGGGGGATTTCATTTATTCCTGTACTGGTTGGCTTGTTCGCCTTCTCTCAAGGCTTATTAAGCCTTGAGGAAGATCACCGTGAGCGTCTTGCAGGTATTGTGCGCCAGACTAAAAGCAAAATTGACCGTATTTTGCCGACCTGGTCTGACATTAAACGTGTGATGCCGACTTATATTCGCTCATCAGTCATTGGCACTGGTATCGGTGCGATTCCAGGAACGGGTGGTGATATAGCCTCGTTTATTGCGTACAACGAAGCCAAGCGTTGGTCAAAACATCCGGAAGAGTTTGGTCATGGTTCACCGGAAGGCGTTTCAGCTCCTGAAGCAGGCGCTAACTCTGTCGCAGGGGGAGCAATGGTGCCACTGATGACGCTTGGGATCCCTGGTGACGGCGCAACTGCGATTATTATGGGCGCATTTATGGTACAGGGCCTGGCGCTTGGGCCGCAGTTATTCACTGAACACCCGGTTGAAGTGAACTCCATTTTTATTGGGTTATTCGCCGCAAATATCTTCATGGGCATTATGGGCTTTATGGGAATGCGCTTGTTTGCCAAAGTGATGAGTGTCCCGCGTCGCGTGTTGGTGCCGATTATCTTTGTTTTGTGCTCGGTTGGCGCGTATTCCGTAAACCATGATATGACCGATGTGTTTGTGATGATGGGTGCAGGTCTTGCAGCTTACATTCTGATCAAGCTGGACTTTTCTATGTCGCCTATCGTAATTGGTATTATTCTTGGCCCAATGGCTGAATCAAATTTCCGTCGCACGTTAGTTATCTCCGAAGGTGATCCGATGATATTTCTGACGCGCCCGGTCTGTGCGGTGTTCTTAGGTATCGCGATACTGACACTGTTGCTACCGATTTTTGGTCCGCGTTTGAAAGCCTTATGGCGTAAACAAACCAGCTCCAGCTAAGGAAGGGTTAGATTGGCAAAGACAATTGAGCAAATCGCCATGGAGCTTGGCGTCTCCATCACAACGGTTCGCGCGGTGTTGAATGGCAACGCGCAGAAATATCGCATTAGCGAAAAGACCCAGGAAAGGATTAATAGCTACGTTAAAAAACATAGCTATACCATCAATCTTGCTGCACGTAGTTTGAAGTTGAATAAGACCGATACCTTTGGTCTGGTGATACCACGCTTATCGAACCCCTTCTTTTCCGCGCTGGCTGAATTATTGGAGGCTCGCTGCCGCGAACAGGGTTATCAGTTGATGATAAGTTGCACCAACAACGATGCTGCTTATGAAAATCTGTTGGTGAAATCGTTGGAAAATCGCAACGTTGATGGAATTTTTGTCGTGTCGACAAACGCGGCAAGCCAGGCGCATTACTTGAAAAACTGTCTGAAACCGATGGTGTTTCTTGATCGGGATTTTGGTGTGGAAGGTACATGCTGCGTGGTAACGGATAACGTTGATAGCGGTTTTAGGCTGACTGACGCAATGCTGAACCATATTCATGCGCCGATTCAATTCTTTGTGGGCGACCCTGATTCCCCTTCGATAATTGACCGTTTGACTGGATATCGCGCAGCGATGGAACAGCACGGCATCGAGTGGACGCCCGCGCATATCAGTAGCGCTGGGCACAACCAGTTGAGCGATGGGGAAAAAATGATGACGGACTACATCGACACCCATCATACCTGGCCGCAACATTTCATTGCGTCATCATTGCCTATTTTGCAAGGGGCATTAGGCGTGTTGCGTGAGCGGTATGGCTATATTCCTCATGAAATTAATATTGGCACTTTTGATGACAATATTATGCTGAGTTTCCTCGCCAACAATATTTGGTCGATGCGGCAAAATGAGAAACGGCTTGCGCAAGAAGCCTGCCAACTCATGCTGGAAAAAATTGCCAACCACGATGAACCGACGGGGAGTAGAGCCAAAGCTGAGCTGATATTCAGGCAAAGTACGGTGGATGCCCGCGACGGCAAAAGCTAACCGATACAAACAAAAACGGCCTCGCAATGAGGCCGTTATCAATTCAAATCAGACCCATCAGGTCAACACCATCGGCCATTCTGGCGGCGCATGGCTTGATATCTCAATCATGATGTCTTTGAACGATGCCCAAATTACTGGGAAATCGGCCAGAGTCAGCCCTAACAGACCCGTTGCAAACCACAAAGATGCAGCGATACCCAGACCACTGCTCACCAGCGCTAAAAATGCGTAGTCGGATTTGCGAAACTGGATGTTCAATGTGCTGGCTAAAAACATCAAAACCGCACTGACTAAAGGCCAGCGCATAAGTAAAACGCTGGTAGTAATTGCCGCCATGAAAACTGTTCCTTAAGCATAACTCATCACGCTCAACGGTTACGCGCGACACAAGGCGCGGCAAATACAGCTCAGGGACCGTCAGGGGAATGAGTGGGTACAGAAAATGTAAGAAGAATCCTGTCTCACAGGATTTGTGAACTATATCACACTTGTTCTTTTAATCGCCAGTTCTGCGGCGCATTTTCTGACCCATTTTATCGGGCTGTCAGGTAACAATTCTTCCACAAATAGCTTCAGGCGTGGTGGCGATAGTCGGTTGGTGTACGGTCGAACTCGCGGCGGAAAACACGCGAAAATGTCTGTTGAGAGACATAGCCATAGTCCATCGCAATATCAAAGATCGGGCGCTGCGTATTGCGTAACTCTTTGGCCGCCATCAACAGGCGACGCTGCCGAATGTATTCACCCAGTGTCTGGCGTTTCACCGTGCGGAACATCCGCTGAAGATACCATTTTGAATAGCCTGATTTTTTTGCCACAACATCAATGTTCAACGGTTGATCAATGTGATCGTCAATCCATTCAGTCAAAGTTTTAATAATGTCCTGATGTGCCATAAGCGATCCTCAAGCTCGATTTCAATTAGCTGGTTCTAATGGCAGCGAGTATAATTCCTCAAGTTAACTTGAGGTAAAGAGCATTATGGAAAAGAAATTACCGCGCTTTAAACCCTTACTCAGTCCTGGCGAAGTGGCGAAGCGTAGCGGCGTGGCCGTTTCGGCTTTGCACTTCTACGAGAGCAAAGGTCTTATCAAAAGCAGAAGAAATAGCGGAAACCAGCGTCGTTACACGCGTGATGTGCTGCGAAATGTAGCCATTATTAAAATTGCGCAGCGTATTGGCATTCCGCTGTCGACCATTGGTGAAGAGTTTGGCGTGCTGCCCGATGGACACAAAATCAATAAGAACGACTGGAAAAAAATGTCGTCGCAATGGCGCGAGGAACTGGACCGGCGCATTCATACGCTGACGGCACTTCGTGACGAACTGGACGGTTGTATCGGCTGCGGTTGTCTATCGGGTGCTGACTGCCCGCTGCGAAACCCAGGCGATAAACTCGGTGAAGAGGGGACGGGTGCTCGTTTACTGGAAGATGATTAACCTTAATAGCAGGCAAAATAGCAGGCAAAACTAAAGCGCCCAACTTCGGCGCTTTAGTTTATTCCCGGTCTTTGTCTTTCGATCTATCCCGCTTTTCGCAAGGAGGGTTTCCCCCGACATCAGCGTCCCTCAATCACACATTCTCAGGAGGTTCCGGATTGCGCTGACAATTTAATTGTAGTTCTGCTCGGCCAGGTTTCAAGGTGGTATTGCATGTTTTTTGAACAATTTTAATGCTTCACTCTTTGCACATTTACCTATAGTTAACTCATCTTGCTAAACAAAAGGTTACCTTATGCTTATCGTCCATCACCTCAATAACTCCCGCTCGCAACGCATTTTATGGATGCTTGAAGAGCTACAGGTGCCTTACCAGATTGTTCGCTACGAGCGCGAACCAACTATGCTGGCCCCCGCTTCATTAAAAGCCGTGCACCCATTAGGGAAGTCACCGGTGGTGGAAGATAATGGCAATATCCTCGCCGAGTCGGGGGCAATCATTGAATACCTGCAAGAAACCTATGACGCCGAAAGCCGCCTCAAACCGATCAGCAGCGAAGACAAACTCCGTTATCGTTTTTGGCTGCATTACGCCGAGGGATCGTTAATGCCGTTATTAATGATGAAACTGGTGTTCGGTAGTCTCGGGAAAGCGCCAGTTCCGTGGCTATTGCGCCCAGTGGGGAAGGTGTTAGGGCAGGGTGTGCAAAAAGCTTATCTCAATAAACAGATTATGACCCATGCGCGTTACCTCGAAGATTCGCTGCAACAAAATCCGTGGTTTGCCGGGCAGGCGTTTAGCGCCGCAGATATTCAGATGAGTTTCCCGGTGATCGCGTTGCTCTCGCGTGGTGGCATTAACGACTTACCGAATCTGCAAAATTGGTACGGTAAAGTGCAAATGCGTCCGGCCTGGCAGCGAGCAATTCAGCAAGGTGGACCATTTGAAATACCATAAGTCCAGTTATCGAAAAATCCTATGAGTCAGGAAAATATATAACCAGTATCTTGCATCATTGTTGCTAAATTGCGCATCGACGATAACGTTTGCGCACGAGGTGGCGATATTTTGACCGGCCAATGCTGTTTTCGACAAAAAGCGGCAAAGTTCGGTTGAAAATCCATGTAAGAAGGCCGGATAATCGTTTGCCTTAATTTTGACACCTAGTTTGTATGCGCGGAGTTAAACGTTTGCTTTTTTTGTGACGCCCTTATTTGTCACAAACGCAGTATAGGGATCTACTCAACTTATTCGCGTTACCGGAAAAGTCCGTAACCCGAAAAATGAAGGGTATGAACGTTTAATTAGCAGTG
The DNA here is from genome assembly GCF_000737905.1 of Buttiauxella noackiae. Classification (NCBI taxonomy): domain Bacteria; kingdom Pseudomonadati; phylum Pseudomonadota; class Gammaproteobacteria; order Enterobacterales; family Enterobacteriaceae; genus Buttiauxella; species Buttiauxella noackiae. Next base: position 1,814,553 of record NZ_JPRU01000001.1, on the reverse strand, counting down.
GATTGTCCACCACGCATACCAACGTAATCATAAAAATCTCAGGGGATTTTTCACTATGTCTAATCATTCTCCGCGTGCAACCAGCGGCATTGACGCCTGGTTCAAAATATCTGCACGTGGTAGTACCGTTCGCCAGGAAGTTGTGGCGGGTTTAACGACCTTCCTCGCGATGGTGTACTCCGTGATCGTTGTACCGGGCATGCTCGGTAAAGCAGGTTTCCCTCCTGCGGCGGTCTTTGTGGCGACTTGCCTGGTAGCCGGTGTTGGCTCTCTCGTCATGGGCCTTTGGGCGAACCTGCCGCTGGCAATCGGTTGTGCCATTTCACTGACTGCGTTTACCGCATTCAGCCTGGTGCTCGGCCAACACATCAGCGTACCTGTTGCGTTAGGTGCTGTGTTCCTGATGGGTGTGCTGTTCACTATCATCTCTGCAACCGGCATTCGTAGCTGGATTTTGCGTAACTTGCCGATGGGTGTTGCGCACGGTACGGGTATCGGTATCGGTCTGTTCCTGCTGCTGATTGCTGCCAACGGTGTCGGCCTGGTAATCAAAAACCCACTTGATGGCTTGCCAGTTGCGCTCGGTCATTTCGACAGCTTCCCGGTTATTATGTCGCTGATTGGCCTTGCGGTGATCATCGGTCTGGAAAAACTGAAAGTCCCTGGCGGCATTCTGCTGACCATCATCGGTATTTCTATTTTTGGCCTGATCTTCGACCCAAATGTTCATTTCTCTGGCATTTTTGCTATGCCTTCGCTGAAAGATGAAGCGGGTAATTCACTGATTGGCAGCCTGGATATCATGGGCGCGTTGAACCCAGTGGTGTTGCCAAGCGTTCTGGCGCTGGTAATGACTGCCGTATTCGATGCAACCGGCACCATCCGCGCCGTTGCAGGGCAGGCAAATCTGCTGGATAAAGACGGTCAAATCATCGATGGCGGCAAAGCGCTGACTACCGACTCCCTGAGCTCCGTGTTCTCAGGCCTGGTGGGTGCGGCTCCTGCTGCGGTTTACATCGAATCTGCGGCAGGTACTGCTGCAGGTGGTAAAACCGGCCTGACGGCAATCACCGTTGGTGTGCTGTTCCTGCTGATTCTGTTCCTCTCACCGCTCTCTTATCTGGTTCCTGCATACGCTACCGCTCCGGCGCTGATGTATGTTGGTTTGCTGATGCTGAGCAACGTGGGCAAAATCGATTTTGAAGATTTTGTTGATGCCATGGCGGGCCTGATTACTGCGGTATTTATCGTGCTGACCTGTAACATCGTTACCGGCATCATGATTGGTTTCGCAACTCTGGTGATTGGCCGTATCGTCTCTGGTGAGTGGCGTAAGCTGAATATCGGAACGGTAGTGATTGCCATTGCGTTAGTTGCCTTCTACGCCGGCGGCTGGGCTATTTAATCTTCATACTTCACGTTGCAGCTGTGTTGGCTGCACTCACTCACCCCAGTCACTTACTAATGTAAGCTCCTGGGGGGAGTTCTTTTGCCGCCTTGCTGCGACGTGAATTATTTTGATTAAATGAGCGCAAGTATTTCTGACTCATTCCAATCAAGTCTTTTCCTGTTTCCTTCCGGTGTAAAAAGTTGTTTTACTATCAGGTAAAATAACATCCTGCAAAAAGGGTTTCACGACACACCGTTCTCAAGGAAAGCATGGAAATTTTCTTTACTATTCTCATCATGACCCTTGTGGTTTCTCTTTCTGGCGTGGCAACGCGCATGCTCCCGTTCCAGATCCCGCTTCCGTTAATGCAAATCGCGATAGGCGCTGTGCTTGCCTGGCCGCACTTTGGTTTGCATGTCGACTTCAACCCGGAACTGTTCCTGGTGCTGTTTATTCCGCCATTGCTCTTTGCAGATGGCTGGAAAACGCCGACGCACGAGTTTCTCAACCACGGACGGGAAATCATTGGCCTTGCGCTGGTTCTGGTGCTGGTTACCGTGGTCGGCATTGGCTTCCTGATTTATTTCCTGGTGCCAGGCATTCCGCTGATCCCAGCGTTTGCGCTGGCTGCTGTTCTCTCACCGACGGATGCCGTGGCGCTCTCCGGTATTGTCGGAGAAGGGCGTATTCCCAAGAAAATTATGGGGATTTTGCAGGGCGAAGCGCTGATGAACGATGCCTCCGGCCTGGTATCGTTGAAAATGGCGGTTGCCGTGGCAGTGGGGACGATGGTGTTTACCGTCGGCGGTGCCACGCTCGAGTTCTTCAAAGTGGCGATTGGTGGTCTGCTGGCCGGGATTGCAGTTAGCTGGCTGTACGGTAAATCACTGCGTCTGATGAGCCGCTGGAGCGGTGACGAGCCTGCAACACAAATCCTGCTGCTTCTGCTGTTGCCGTTCGCATCTTACCTGATTGCCGAACACATCGGCGTTTCTGGCATTCTCGCGGCGGTTGCTGCGGGTATGACTATCACCCGTTCAGGCGTGTTGCGCAGCGCACCACTGGCAATGCGCCTGCGTGCGAATAGCGTCTGGGCGATGCTTGAATTTGTGTTCAACGGCATGGTGTTCTTACTCTTGGGGCTGCAACTGCCGGGTATCATGAAAACCTCCATTGCAGCGGCAAATGCCGATCCGAACGTCGAACTTTGGATGTTATTTGTTGATGTTGGGCTTATCTATTTTGCTCTGATCGGTGTGCGTTTCTTATGGCTGTGGACCATGAAACGCATTAGCCTGCGCTTTATGAAAAAGCGTCCTCTGGAGTTCGGTAACTACTCAACACGTGAATTGTGTATTGCATCATTTGCCGGTGTGCGTGGTGCGATTACGCTTGCGGGTGTCCTTTCCATTCCGTTGCTTCTGGGTGATGGTTCACCGTTCCCGGCACGATACGAATTAATTTTCCTGTCGGCAGGCGTGATTCTGTTCTCGCTGTTTGCCGGGGTAATTATGCTGCCTATTTTGCTGCGTAATGTGGAAGTTCCTGACAAATCTGTGGCGCGGCAGGAAGAGCGTACCGCGCGTGCGGCAACGGCTGAAGTGGCGATTGTCGCGATTCAGAAAATGGAGGAGCGGCTGCAATCTGACGTCAATGAAAACATTGATGACCAGCTGCTAAAAGAGGTCAGTTCGCGGGTTATCGGGAATTTGCGCCGCAGAGCAGACGGGCGCAATGACGTGGAGAGCAGCGAGCTTGAAGAGAACCTTGAGCGCCGTTTCCGCCTGGCAGCACTACGCTCTGAACGTGCCGAGTTGTACCATCTGCGTGCCATACAAAAAATCAGCAATGAAACACTGATGAAGCTGCTGCACGATCTTGATTTGCTTGAAGCGTTGCTGGTCGAACAGCAGTAATCGACTAATCCTCTCCCTCTTCTGGGGGAGAGGATTGGGATGAGGCCTTATGAACTGACCGGCCAAAACTCCTTACAGCAGGTAATCCATGCCTGTGCACTTTGTGAAATATAAACCCCATCGCGCCAAATCATCGCCAACTGCCACGTTAAATCGCTGTTTAACGGCAGCCACATCAGCGTGTTTTTATCCAGTTTTTGGCAAATAATCTCCGGCAGAATCGCAATCCCCACGCCCGCCTGCACCATTGCGGCCAGAAAATCCCACTGACCGCTACGTACCGCAATACGCGGTGTAAACCCATGCTCCTGGAAGAGCTGAATTAACTGACGGCTTAACGCGAAATCTTCGTTGTAGATAAGCAGAGGATGGGCGGCTAGCTCAATCGGGTCGATGCTTTCTCGTGTTGTCCACGGGCCAGAGCGCGGAACCAGAACACACAGCGGATTGTGCAGCAGAGGTAACGAGCAGAAAGTATGGTGCTCATCTTCAAAAGGCAACGCGGTCATGGCTAAATCCAGTTCGCCATTCAGCACGGCCTGCTGCACCGTCAAACCGCCAAATTCAGAAATCTTCAATTCAACGCCAGGGTAGCGCTGGCGATACAGGCTAATTGGCCCGGCCATCATTGTGCCGACCATCGGTGGAATACCGAGGCGCAACACGCCTTTGTTAAGATGGTTGATATCACCAAGTTCGGCTTCCAGCTGGCGAAATTCTGCCAAAATGGTTAATCCTCGCTGATAAACCACTTCACCGGTATCCGTCAGTAATAGTTTGCGGCCATCACGAATGAGTAGAGTGCAACCCAACTCATCTTCGAGGTTACGCAGCATCTTGCTTATAGTCGGCTGGGTGACGAACATCTTTTGAGCCGCACGGGTAAAACTTTGCTGGCGAACCACTTCAACAAAATAACGTAGCGTCCTGATGTCCATAACTATTCCCGTTGACTATACCTGTGATGATTTTAATTCATTTCAACCCATGACGTGAGCTAACTATAATTGCCACCTCACATTTCTTGGAGTTCCACTCTCATGGCCCTGGCGTTACGTGGTTTTACGCCTGTTCTTTTTCGCCGCATTCAGGTTCCGATACAAGTTGCCCTTTACGCGGGATTGTTCATTCTCGCCCAGCAGTTGGTCGACTGGTGGCATTTACCGCTCCCGGCAAACCTTGTGGGAATGGTGCTGTTGCTGGCGTTGATTGTCTGCCGAGTGATCCCGTTGAAATGGGTTCGTGCGGGTTCCCGCTGGTTATTAGCTGAAATGTTGCTGTTCTTTGTTCCCGCCGTGGTCGCGGTGGTGAACTATGCCGAATTACTGATGGTAGATGGCTGGCGTATCTTCATTGTGATTGCTATCAGCACTTCACTGGTACTGGGTGCTACTGCGCTGGTGGTGGATAAAGTTTATCGTTATGAGCTGGCGCGAATGGCTCGCAGGCAGGCTCGCGGTGAGTAACTTTCATCTGAGCCTTCTGTGCCTGGTTATTACTCTTGGGCTCTATTTTGCCAATAAAAAACTCTATCGCCGCTTTCGAAAATTGCCTCTGATGCCGCTGATTTTAACGCCGGTATTGCTGGTGATGATGTTAGTTTTTGGTCATATCTCTTATCAAAATTATATGGGGGAAGCGCACTGGTTACTGTGGCTGCTTGGTCCGGCGACTATCGCCTTTGCTGTGCCGGTTTATGACAATCTGAACGTTATAAAACGCCATTGGATGTCACTTTCGGCGGGGGTTATCACCGCCACCGTTGTTGCGGTAACCAGTTCGGTTTGGCTGGCGCGTTTGTTTACGTTGCCTGATGAAATTCAACGCAGCCTGGCGGTACGTTCGATTACCACACCCTTTGCATTAGCCGCAGCCAAACCACTTGGCGGGCAGCCGGAGTTGGTGGCGTTATTTGTGGTCGTGACGGGCGTATTTGGCATGGCCGTAGGTGATGTGCTGTTTTTGCGCCTCGCGATTCGCGAAGGAATGGCGAAAGGCGCGGGTTTCGGTGCTGCGTCTCACGGCGCTGGCACCGCACGTTCCTACGAACTTGGCCCGCAGGAAGGTGTGGTTGCCAGTTTGGTGATGATGTTTTCCGGTGTGGTGATGGTGTTGGTTGCACCATTGGTTGGTTGGCTGATGTTTTGACAGACGGTTTAGCCGAGCGTCAAAGGATTTGTAGGTCGGATAAGCGCAGCGTCATCCGACACATCTCTCGATCCCCATCAACCCAGTAAGTGCTTACTTACTTTTTAACCGCGACACCAGTTCAAACTCTTTAAACTGCACCGGGCGCTGCTGCTGCATTGAAATATTCCCGGCGATGCCGGTCAAAATAGACATTGCCCCAGCACGGTGATCGGCGGCGCGTTTTAATGGGTCGTTATTTGGCTCGCCAAATAAATCAGCCAGCATCGCGTTATCACCTCCGCCATGGCCGCCTGCACCAATATTGAAATCGGTTTTATACGGTGCGGCAAACATTGGGAACACGGTGATATCGCAGCTCTCCAGGCTACCTTCGTTTTCGCGTTCGCCGCCCGCATTCACGTAAGACATTTCGACCAGTTTCATCTCCAGCCGCCCACGGCTGCCGTTGAACACCACGTTCAATCCTTCCCATGGCAAATAGGCGTTCAGTGAATAGGTCATCTGCACCTGGTTCTGGTATTTCACCAGCAGCGACAGCGTGTCCTCGATAGTAATTCCGTCGCTGAAAACACTCTGATCGCGGTAATAGTTATCTTCGTGTTCGGCATCCAGATACAACGCTTTGAGCTGGGCGTTCTCTTCCATATGCAGCGCAAAGGTGTCGTCTTTGGCGGCCGCAAACCCATGGGCGCGAGGGTAAAATTGCGAGATACCTCGCTTTTCTGCGTTTTCTTTACCGTAAAAACGCAAGCCGCCTTCCGCATAAACGCGTTCCGGATAACTCCCCAGCCAGAAGTTCATCAGGTCAAAATGGTGGGTGGATTTATGCACCAGCAGGCCGCCGCTGTTGCGTTTTTCGCGGTGCCAGCGACGGAAATAATCCGCGCCATGTTCGGTATTGAGCAGCCATTCAAAATGCACTGAGAACACCTCGCCGATGGTGTCATTCATCAGCAATTCGCGGATTTTGCTGTGGTGCGGCGCGTAGCGGTAATTGAATGCGACACGCACCTGGCGGCCCGTCTCTTCAATGGCATTGAGAATGCGCAAAGCGCGTTGTTCGTCGATGGTCATCGGCTTTTCGGTGATCACATCGCAACCGGCATGTAGGGCACGCACAATGTAATCATCATGGGTGCGGTCCATGGTGGTGACGATAATAATATCCGGGCGCGTTTCGCGAATCATGGTTTCGAAATCAGCCGCTTTCCAGGTGGAAACTGACGCAGCGCCTGCGTTTCTTAAAAGCTTATTGGCGTAATTCATACGCGTCTGGTTGGTATCGCAAAATGCGACCAGTTGCGCATTGTCTTTCCATTTTCCGCTGATGGCCTCGATATATAATCCGGCGCGGCCACCGGTGCCTACTAATGCATATTTTTTCATAATGTCCTCATTCATGAAGTCATGGTATTTTTGAGAAATTCGTTATTTCCGGTAATGCTGATGAAACTGGTTCCGCATCAATTAATAGAATTAAACAGCCCGTTTATCTGGCACTGGCCGTGGTTTATTTCTTGTGTTAATACCGCTAAAGGTCACGGCTTTACCGGTATTATTCTTCACCAGCAGGAATTACTTTCGCTGCTCGCCATTCCATCGCCACTTAGTTACCGGCATGATGTTGAAAACCTTATTCACCAACAAAAAAATGCCCTGCAATATTTAAAAAAAGTCAGCGTTTATTTGCAGGAAAATAACCTCAGCTTCTGGCTACAAGGCGAAGCCGCACCGACCGATGACATCATCAGACGTAAATTCCCCGAGTTTTCTTTTGATGAGCGCAGCACGCCGGATTTCTGGCAACAATTTTATTCGTCGATATTGTCCCAGCTACTGCCATTATTACCGCACCTCGGCGGCCTGATATTAAGCCTGACCACGCCGCAATTTCAGACAGACGGCTGGCAGCAAAGCCTGCACCACGTCTGGAGCCAGTTGCGCGCCCAGGGCAAAAAACTGGTGCTGCGTGATTTCATTGATACCAGCTGGCCTCGCCAGCAGCTTTCCCGCGTGTTATCTGGCTTACCGGACGATGTTCGGGCGTCCATCAAAGCCACGGAGCTGGATTACCATCCCGGCTTTGCCAATCATCCCAATATTGTTTCGCTCAGCGGACGTAAAAAGTGGATCGAATACGATCTCTGGGGCACCGGCTACGGCTGGACGATCCTGCCATGTTATCTGGCCGATGAAATCCAGGGCCGCCTCAGTTGGGCGACAAGCCTTGCCGACCACAATATTGAAACCATCACGTCGCGCGTTTCGTGGCAATGGCTTCCGGATGGCTTAACCACGGATTCCGCCAACGCCATCAATCTTATTGGCCTGAGCCACGCCAATAACACCGAGCCTTCATCTGTTATCGACACCTGGATCGAGCAGCAAAACCTCGGCTTTCGCAGCAAATCCGATCGCCAACGTTTTAGCGCTTTGTACGCTTCCAGCCACGACTGGTTGTGCAAAACGCCGAATCTTTTAGGGCGGCGCATGCACTACCAAAGCCAGATCCCGGAAAGCTACGCTCAGGCCCAACAACTGCTGCACACGGACATTCGCAGCGCCAACTGGGCGCAGGCTTTTCAGCCGTTATTCCCAACCGATGATCCCGCGCTTGGTGCCGAACAGCGCCAGCTCATCGGGCTTGAAAAAGAGAGTGCCCACTTCATTGCCACCGCAGCGTTACAACAGCTCCGCGAACTGCGCATCACCTGCCACAACGAAACTCTTGAGCGCCTCGAAGCCGCATGGCGCAACGCTGAAATGTACGGCCAGCTCTTCTCACAAGTCGCTTTTGCAGTAAGGGACCTGCAAATGGCCGAACACTACGTCGATGCCGCGCAGGTGACGAAAACGGCTATGCATCACCGTGAAAAATTACTGCGCTTTGCCGATACGCTTGAGCGTTGGGCTGATGCGCCGCCGCCTGGCAGCCCGAACTATGTTTCTGTTTTATTGAACGCCGAACGGCTGCGCGGGTTCGCCTTAAGTCTGCTGGGATAATCATAAGAAGGTGGAATGTGGTTGTCGTGCGGGCGTGGGTGAGTAAAACGGTGCGAAACCCACAAATGCTAAAACTCGCGATCTCGCTCGCAGAATGGCGAAATTCTCTGTGATTCACATCACGTAGCGCGGGGGGAAAAGTGTGAAGGGCTGCGTGTGGTTCAGGGAAAAGTGCGAAGTTGATCGCGCTAACATACCGTGGGCATCGTCTTATCAATGGCAAACTCTTACCACTCCGTCTAAACTAGGTTCAAATATCGAAATTTGAGCGTAGTTTATGGCGATCAGCAAACCCCCTTCATTCCCGGTGAGTTCCAGCATCAGCATGGAAACAATAATTCGTTACAACCGCTATAACCGGCTGGTGGATGAAAAAGGGCGCTATCTGCCGTTTGATGATTTTCAGTATCGCGTTGCGCATGGCGACGATCCTGCGATTGCGTGGCGGTTTACCCGTATGGCGCGAGACTCGGCTATTCAGCGCATTGAATACCGTAATGAGAAAGGTGAACAAGCCGGATTTAACCTGACCCCAGGCATTCTGGCCACCCTCGAACTGGTGGATAAATATACGACTCGCCTTGCGCTGGATGACATCCGCCGCCGCCTCAGCGCCAGCGGTGCAGAACTGGCCCAACTTCAGATCGATGAAGCGATTACCAGTTCGCAGCTTGAGGGCGCAAACACCACAACCCTGGTCGCGCGGGAGATGCTTTCTACCGGACGCCGGGCACGGACAGAGGGCGAGCAGATGATCGCGGGCAACGCCCGTTTGATGGCTGAAATCGGCGAGCATCTGAATGAGCCGCTAACCGTTGATCTGATCCGCCATTTTCACGCGGTCGGGATGAGCGGTATTAACGACAAAACCTACACGCCCGGCCTTTTCCGGGAAACCGATGATATTGTGATTGCAGACAGGAGCGGCGATATCGTTCACCAGCCGCCAGTTGCGGCCAATATCCTTCGCCGTCTGGAAACAGTTTGTGAATGGGCTAACGATACTTCGGGCTACATTCACCCCATGATTCGGGCGTGCATTCTGCACTTTATGATTGCTCATGAGCACCCGTTCAGAGATGGAAACGGGCGCACCAGCCGGGCTCTTTTCTACTGGAGCATGCTGAAATCGGGCTATGAAGTATTTCGCTACGTGTCTATCAGCAGCTTGTTGCATAACGCTGCCGTTAAATATGCGCACAGCTACCAGTACACCGAAACGGACGGCATGGATCTGACCTACTTTCTGGATTATCAGGCCAGCGTTATCACCCGTGTGGTTAACGGGCTGCTGGAGCATATCAACACGCTGGTAAACCGCCGCGCGGTGCTCGATCGTCGTCTGTTTGAATCCGGCGCGTTAAGCCGCCTGACCCAGCGCCAGGTTACGTTGCTAAACGTTCTGCTGGCAACGCCAGGAAAGACATTCACGAGCATCGAAACAGGCGAGGCATTAGGCGTATCGACGCAAACGGCGCGGCGCGATTTGCGCGTGCTGGTGGCTGAAGGTCTGGTTATCGCTATAAGTGCCAATGACCAGCTAACGACTTATAGGGCGAATACTGAAGGGTGAGATATTGAGATAAATATTCCGATATTCGTACGGGAAGATTACTACAGTGTGCTTTAGAATTGAACATTGCATTTGGTATTGGAAAAAAACTGCGTAATACTAGCTAGTTACGACCATCATATAAAAATGTTTGCGATCGGCGTGAGGGAATAGCTATGTAAGCGAAGCTGAAAATTCGATTTTTTCATGGTATCGCAATATTTTTTAATATATTGGTTGCGAATTATTAGTTGGAAAGTACTAATGTTTATATATGACCCAAAGAATTATTGAGAGAAATTTAGAATTTATTTTCCCAATTTTAATATTGTTCTGAAACTTAAAAAACGTTGTGAACTAGTTGGATTGTTAATATAACCATAGCTAGTTGCATCTTTTTTAACAATATATATAGGGATATATATTGTTAAAGATTTATTAATTGATTTTTTCGTTTGCCTGTGTAGTGAATTAACAAGCAAACGAATTGTCATTGATTTTTTAATTGAGCCAACTCCTAGGGATTAGTCCATCCCCCTCATCTTTCCAACATGCAGCTTCGTAGGTATTTTCCACTTTACCCCATATTGATTTATCAGCGTGTTCTAAAACAATTACTTGAAAATAATAGTTATTTTCTTTAATAGCCTTTGATAATATCTCAAAAATACGACGTGTTGCAATAATATCACTTTGCCTGGTTATTTTAATGTTTTCGTTGGAACTCATGTTATCTAAAGTATTTTCACCGGATGCTGTACTCGGAAAATACACTTGACTAGGTTGGTCTATAACTAAAAAGCTAAATGGAGGAAGATGATTTCTGTCTTTGTGGGAAAGAAATTCATGAAAAGCTAAAAAGGAAGAAATATGATATCCCATCCAGTTAGCACCACTACCTACTTCCCATAAATATTCACTTCTACTGTTTTTGTTTTCTTTAAAACTCAAAGTAAGTTCTTTTTTGTCGAGTGATATATTTCCTCTGCGTTCAAGTTTAAATTCATCAGAGTATTTTTCAATAAGTGTGTTTATTTCACTATAAATTAAACTTTCTCTGCTTTCTTTATTTGATGCTAAAAAATAATTGTTTAATAGATTTAAAGGTTTATTCAATTGTGTTATTTGTTCACTGACATCATCAGTGTTTTTTACCTTATTAAGGGAGGATAGAGTTTCTTGTATTTTACCAATGAGCACATAGATTTTATTTAACGAATCATTAGTTCCTTTGTCAATTTTTTCAAGGTGAAGTTTTTCTTTACGTAATGAACTTAATTCATCTTGATAATCTCTTAATTCTTTTTTAGCTTTTATCAGTTCTTTATCTGCAATGGGATTATCAAAAAGAACATCAGACATTATATTTATTTTAGAAACATGTCGCTCAAGATTATCTACAACTGTGAGTAATGCATTCGTTTTTGAACCACATGCTATACACTTTCCTTCAGGGGCAATCTTATCTTTAAGCCACTTGAATCCTATAATATGTTCTTTTTCTTTTTTCACCGCTTGAGCAAAATCATTTCCTTTAGAAAGTAGTTGATCAAAATTTCTTATTTTTATTCTTAACATATCAATATTTTTTTGTGTTTGTTCACATTGTGCAGTAAGATATTTTATTCTTTTATTTGTGTATTCGTAGTTTGGAGTGCCAAGTAATTTATTAATGTTACCTTCAAGGTAAGTTTTGTTTACTAGCCTTAATGCGGTAATTTTGCTATCAATATCATATTTCTCGGAAGCAGGTGCTAACCCCAATTCAATTGACTCTATCCACAAGCGATCAATATCAATGGTCCAGCTAGATAAAGCTTTTTTATTTATAAATTGTTGTTTTAATAGGCTGTCTATTCTTTTCTGAAGATCAGTTCTTTCCTTTTCTTTTATCATATATTCACGATCGATTATTCCTAGGGCAAAAGGCATAACTCTTTGTAATCGCTCTTTATTCTGATAAGAATCTGCTTTGAAAAATAAAGTATAGGGGTTAGCCACAATGTGCTGTGGTAAAAAATTAAAAGCAGCCATATCTCTGAAAGAGGCTCGACCATCAAAACCGACAGGTTCATTCTCTTCAGACTGAGGAAGGTCACTTAAATTTACGAGTTGGTTGAATTTATTTTTAAACCCATTATTCGTGTGTGTTACTGTAAGAGAATCAGGGAGCTTGGCAGGGAAATGATTGAGGTGGTATTCATTACTAACAGTTTTATTCCCTGGTGTTTTCCGGGCAATAAGATATTTGTATCCATGAATATCCACTTTTAGTCCAAACCATATAACAGACTCCCGAATAAGTCCTACAGGAATTGCACACTTGCTAGACCCAAGGCAATAGTCGATTATTGATGCTATGGATGATTTTCCTGTACCACTTATCCCATGAATAATATTGATTTTATCATTTTTAAATGATATTTCTTGTATATCATTTTCTGGGTTTACAGGCCATAGTATTAAAGTATCTATTGTGAATTTCATGATGTTTTACCTAAAAGAAGTCTGTAAATTGAAGCTGTATCCATATAATGAAACCAGTTGGCTAGCCGGTTTATTGTTTTTGTCATATCATCTGGAAGTGAATTTTTTACATTCGGAGGCCATTTGGAAAAATTTGTTTCAAATGAAATCTCAGGATTATTTTCTGATCGTATGAGAAGCCCAGAAGAAACGGCCATGTTTAGTCCTTGAGTTGTTGCACCTGAATAGTCTGTTATGCGTTGTTTTATATTTGCTTTTATTAACGGAGTATCCATAAGTATTGTACTAAATGGAGTGGACAATTTCCTTGTTTTTATAGCATTACGACTAACTTCATGCCAGGCAAACGGTAGTACGAGGAGTAATTTCATCAATTCTGCTTTGCGATTATCAACAGATAACTCTTCGTATTGCTCTATAAAATATATGAGTAGAAAGCAAGCTAAAGAACTATTATTAATGATGTTTTTATCAGTATAAAACATAATTAATTCTCCTGGTGATATTGAAAATCATCATGCCAATATATAAAAGTATCTTTATGGGGGGATTTAGCCAGGTCATGATAGTTGCCAGTTGTGAAATAAAAATACTCGGTTGGATGACCATTTAATGATGCCTTATAATCGCCAACTGTACTGGTGTATATTTTCTTTAGAACAGGCAATGATTTAGTATCATCACCCTTAATTTCAATGTGTTCTCTAACTTGCTCCCATCGTTCATAAAGAGCATACTCACGTTCATCCCATGCAGATGAAGGAATCTCACCTGAACTCTGTAGTCTTACCCGCTCTGCATAAAAAGCCCAATACTCTCTTAATGCTTTGTTACAACTCTCAGTGCTCAAGTCGATACTCTGAAGTTGTTTTATAAAAAGATGCTCGGAATTATCTTGTTCCATAAATTTTTTAAATTCAGTATTAAAAATAGGTTGATCAATGAAGCTTTTCCTTTTTATTTTTTGTATTTCAGCATTTAGTAAATTGGAGAACGGTTCTTTTGTTAATTCGGCGGGTTGTTGTTTTCTCCATGAAGTTAAACATTGATCACACATAAACCCAAATAATGCACAGTAAATTGATTCGGAATGTTCAATAACTCCAGATGGGAGATGAAATAGATTTATCGTTGCTTGCTTTGGGTCTCTTCCTGAATGCGTCCCATGTTGGTCAAGCATTTCAATATTCTTTATTAAGAATTTTAATTCTTCATCAGAATAATTAAGCACTTTGTCTGCAATTTGTTTGACACTACCTGTGATTATGTTGGCTTGTTTTTTAAGCGCAACTAAAACTGAGTTTATTTCAATTTCAGAGTTTGCTTCTGAGATCAAATGGGCAAGAGTGTTAATTCCTACATTTTTATTAGTCGCCAAGCAATAAGTTATCACATCATATTTCTTTCGAGTTTGTGACATCGTTGAAAGCCATATATGTAATGTATGCCACAAGTTCTTACTACTATTCTGAAAAGGCTGTGGTCGTGTACTTAATGCATGCTTGTCTTGTTCAAAAAAAACATGCCACTGGCCATTATCGAAAGTGATTTCTTCTACTACATCATCGCTAGTTTCCACACCAAAGACACAAGAGTCATTTTCGCTTGAAAAAATACGATACATAGCTCGTTCAATTTGATACAAAAAACCAACAATTTTCGAACTTGCTTCTTCAGTAATCATACTATCTTTTACCTGTATAAAATCACATGAAAAACTGTTCTAACAAATTTAAATGTAATTTAAAACAGCATTCTATTTGTGTGAGAAAACATTCAAACTTAATTTTTAGTATGATGCAATAACATTGTTGGCAGTATGTGATTATGAATGGAAACATTACTTGTGAAATCTAGTTTTTCTTTCCTGTGTTTTTACAAGAAAATTACTTTCTTCAAACTCTTGCTGTTAATTAACAATCGCAGTATCGTTTCGCCGCACCTGCAAAATCAGGTGCCGGGATTAGCCTCCTGAAAATCTTATCGGCGACACACGACGCGCCAGCGTCTTTTTTGTGTCGTGCGTTCAGCTACACACTTATTATGGTGGGCTGAATGGGGGCATCGAAAGATGCGCCAGTGTCCGATAAGGCTGGTAAGGCTAACCCTGTTCAGTCCACCACCCAGAGATTAGCCTCTCAGGTGGTGGTTCAAAACATCACTTATCGGAGGCTGCCTTATGGCTACTATCACTACCCAAACTCACGCTTCACACTCCCCGCTGAATCTTTCTTTCGGAGCTGATACCGATTTCACCGTGCTGGCGGATTATTGCGAACACTTTGCGGACGCGATGATTGAATGCAACAGCCCAGGATTAAAACGCGCACTTTGCTATCGCCTTGCGGAATGCTGCGAGCTAATTCAGCCCAAACTTAATGACCCCATTCCACAGCACCTGGTCGCAAGCCTTACCGTGGATAAACTGCCCGATTCGGCACCCACTTTTGAGCCAGACTCAGACCACCTTTGCGGTTACTGCCACACGCTGGCGCAGATCCTGAGCAACCATAACTTTACCGCTGCGGAGGAAAAATCCCTGACAGGGCTGCTATTCGAACTCAGTTGTTATTTTGCGGATGAAGTAAGAGCGCCGCGCTTTGTGCGCACCGGCGTTGTCGTGCAGCCGGTTGAAAATATGATGTAAATCGGAAGGAATTCCCCGGCTCAAACGAGCCGGGGATGGCGATTAATAATACTGCTCTAAAACAGCCTCAAGCTTATTTCCGGCGGCCATAAATTTCGTGGGGTTTTTAGAATTAAGCGTCGTCAGATTCCGCAGTTTCCAACGTATAGCCGGAAGATGTTGGATATGTGGATAACGATACAAAGACCAGTCGGGTTCATTTTGCTTATAGCTGATTAAAAACTGACGATCTTGTTCGGTAAAGTAGGACTGTAATTTTTGTTGTAACCGCTCCGGTACAGTCAATAAATCAGCAAGAGGAATATCTTGTGATGTCATGCCTGAAAACTCTTGCTTATAGAGAGCTGTTATTCGTGCAATGTCCCAATTGGGATTGAGTAATTCAGCGATCGGCCGAGGATGGCCAAGTAAATAGCAGAGAAATCCGTCAAAAATATCCCGCGTCATTCCTGGTTGTTCAAGTAGATTCAATACATCAAATAGATCCCGTGGGTGCTGGCGATCGAGTGCTGCGCAAATTTTACCGCCATAGAGATCGGGCTGCGATACTACCTGCATGGTAGTAAAACCAAACTCCATTTCTACTCGTTCGCAAACTGGCATATTCACCGAAGGCTTCAGTAAACCGCGCCATACCGGGCTGACTTCGATCTTAATTTGTGTCTGAGCGCCATTAACGATAATGCGCTTTTCATCGGCATTATTTTCTTGCCGTATGGCGTAGATCCCCGGCTTGTTATTAAGAGATTCAGTAATATTAATCAGAGCCTGATCGATGGCTGCCAGATCGGTATGTCGATCAACGAATGTTTGGTAGGCGAGATCAATATCTACCGACAGGCGAGGGAAGTTTTGCACAAAAAGATTAATTGCCGTCCCGCCTTTGAGCGCAAAAACCGTTTCTTTACTGACCTCTGGCAGCGCTTCCATTAATAATTTTACTTGCCGAACGTAGGTATCACGATTATCCATTATCGGGTTCCTGTGGTTTAAATGAGCGTGGGACTGTTATTTGATATTCGGCATCCAGATATCCATCGGGAACAATCTGACGTTTTCCGGTGCCGAGATTGATGTTTTCGAGATTGAGATAATTAAACCAGGCATGCCCGTTGCGCCGCGATAGATAGAGCATGACGCGATTTGTTTTGACGGATTTACTGGCAGAAAGCAGAGTTTGTAATTTGCGTGGGCTTACCAACGATATTCCCTGAAAAAGTTCATCTGCATGTTCAAACGAGATCAGCGCAGGAATATTGCTGGCTATCTCGTAGGCGGCAAGCTCCATATTGCTGCCCATAAGCCTGCGGTCACCCACTTTTAGCTCGCTGATGAACGAATTTACATCGGCGGATAAGCCTGTTGTGTAAAGAGTGACGAACGTTGCGGATCCTTCGAATGCTGTGAACCAGCCTGGCAATTTGGTGTAGGCGGGAAGCGTTAACCAGATTTGTGGACGGCCCAGTTCAAGATAATGCGCATATCCCTGTAAGGTCAGGCTTGTCAGTCCCGCCACGCGAACGGGTTTATCCCACTGTGTTTGCAGACAAATAACGGCATCAACCCAGTCTGGCTCGCGACCTGTACGGCAATAGACGCCGTGTGCAATGCGGCTTAACCAACCGTTCTGGACATAGGCGTAAGAGAGCTTGCGATCGATGCCCTTAGCGGTAAGCCACGTCTGGAGAAGTATCTGGCCGGGCAGCGTGTTCTGCATTAACCAGTTTAAATTATTAGCCAAATGTCGTCTCTGAATAGACAATCAAGCAAATAATTAAACTAGCATGAACTGTTGATAGGGGGAAGAGCAGGAATTCCCCGGCTCGCTTGAGCCGGGAAAAGAGTAAAACCAATCAGTGAGCGCGACCTTGCTCAATACCAATCCCGGTCTGGGAACGGATAAACTGAGCGCGGAATTTATCGCGTTCCAGGTTACCTTCCGGGCTGTTATCGGTTGCCGAGAACACCCAAATCCCCACGAATGCCACCAGAATCGAGAACAGCGCCGGGTATTCGTACGGGAAGATAGCCGTTGCGTGGCCCAGAACCTGTACCCAAACCGTTGGGCCGAGGATCATCAGGATCACTGCGGTCAAAAGGCCGAGCCAGCCACCAACCATCGCGCCGCGTGTGGTCAGTTTCGACCAGTACATGGAAAGCAGAATAATTGGGAAGTTACAGCTCGCCGCAATTGAGAACGCGAGTCCTACCATGAAGGCAATGTTCTGATTTTCGAACAAAATCCCCAGCCCGATAGCGACCACACCCAATATCACTACCGTGATTTTCGACACGCGCAACTCATCACGTTCTGACGCGCCTTTGCGGAACACGTTGGCGTAGAGGTCATGCGAAACCGCTGATGCGCCTGCCAGCGTCAGGCCTGCAACTACCGCCAGAATCGTCGCGAAGGCAACCGCTGAGATAAAGCCCAGGAACAGGCTACCACCCACGGCATCTGCGAGGTGAACCGCCGCCATATTATTCCCGCCAATCAACGCGCCAGCTGCATCTTTAAACGTTGGGTTTGCACCCACCAACATGATTGCGCCAAAGCCGATGATAAAGGTCAGGATGTAGAAATAGCCCATGAAGCCGGTGGCATACAGCACGCTTTTCCGCGCTTCTTTGGCATCGCTGACGGTGAAGAAACGCATCAGAATGTGTGGCAAACCAGCGGTACCAAACATTAAACCTAATCCCAGCGAAAGTGCTGATATCGGGTCTTTGACCAGCCCGCCTGGGCTCATGATTGCCACGCCTTTCGGGTGGACGGCAATCGCTTCGGCAAACAGGTTATTGAAGCTGAAGCCCACGTGTTTCATCACCATAAAGGCCATGAAACTTGCGCCGAACAGCAGCAATACCGCTTTGATGATTTGCACCCAGGTGGTCGCCAGCATACCGCCGAACAACACGTACATCACCATCAGCACGCCAACCAAAACGACCGCCACATGATAGTTCAGGCCGAACAGTAACTGGATAAGTTTGCCCGCGCCAACCATCTGAGCAATCAGGTAAAGCGCGACGACGACCAGCGAACCACAGGCCGAAAGAATACGGATTGGCCCTTGTTTCAGGCGATAAGAGGCGACATCGGCAAAGGTATATTTGCCGAGATTTCTCAGGCGTTCCGCAATCAGGAACAGGATAATTGGCCAGCCGACTAAAAAGCCCAGCGAGTAAATCAGGCCGTCGTAGCCGGAGGTGAACACCAGCGCGGAAATACCGAGGAATGACGCGGCAGACATATAGTCTCCCGCAATCGCCAGGCCATTCTGGAAGCCAGTGATATTGCCGCCCGCGGTGTAGTAATCGCTACGCGTGCGGGTTCTTTTTGACGCCCAATAGGTGATGCCCAGGGTAAAGGCGACGAAAATGACGAACATAATAATCGCCTGCCAGTTGGTCGGCTGGCGTTGCACAGCCCCCGTAATCGCATCAGCGGCAAAGGCGGATGCAGGCAGGCTCAGGAGCGGTGCGGCGATGACGCCGAGTAAACGTTTCATGATACTTTCACCTCGCGTACCACTTCGTTATTCAGACGATCAAATTCGCCGTTCGCCCGCCAGACATAAACGCCTGTCAGGAAGAAGGAGATCAAAATAACCCCAACGCCAATCGGAATGCCGCGCGTCACCGTGGTGCCGGGATGTAAAGGTGTGCCTAGCCAGGCAGGTGCGAACGCAATCAGCAAAATAAAACTGACGTAAATCACGAGCACGATAAGAGACAAAATGGTGGCAAACCGTTGCCGTTTTTCGACTAATTCCCTGAATTGCGCACTGTCTTCTATCCGCTGATAAATGTTGGAATCATTCATCACAAAGTCTCCAGAGAATTCCCTTCGTCTTTTGCGCCGCAGGGGTCTTGGCTGCATTCGCGCACCCCAGTCACTTATTTGTGTAAGCTCCTGGGGATTTGCTCGTTTGCCGCCTTCCTGCAACGCAAAATCCTTTGGGAATTAGGGTTAGGTTGGGTTTTTATAATTGCCTCTCACCTGCAGAAACGGCGTAGGGGGATAAGCGAAGCGCCATCCACCTTAGAGGAACGTCTCACTGGCGGATGGCGTTGCACTTATCCGCCCTACATCCGGAGATGAGAGGGCGGCTCCTGAATGGTTATGAAGGCATGGTAATAGCTTGTTTTTCTTCCAGTAACTTCTCAACAACGCCCGGATCGGCAAGCGTTGAAGTATCACCAAAGTTGCTGGTGTCTCCGGCGGCGATTTTGCGCAAAATACGACGCATAATTTTGCCGGAGCGCGTTTTAGGTAGTGAATCCGTCCAGTGCAGAATATCCGGCGTGGCGAGCGGGCCAATCTCTTTACGTACCCAGTTGCGCACTTCGGTATATAGCTCGGGAGTTGGTTCTTCGCCATGATTCAGCGTGACGTAGGCATATATCGCCTGGCCTTTGATGTTATGCGGAATGCCGACTACAGCCGCTTCGGCAACTTTCGGGTGCGACACCAGCGCAGACTCGATTTCTGCGGTGCCCAGGCGGTGGCCGGAAACGTTCAACACGTCATCCACGCGACCGGTGATCCAGTAGTAACCGTCTTCGTCGCGACGCGCGCCGTCACCGCTGAAGTACATATTTTTGAAGGTCGAGAAATAGGTTTGCTCAAAACGTTCGTGGTCGCCAAATAGCGTGCGCGCCTGGCCCGGCCATGAATCGGTGATCACCAGATTGCCTTCGGTTGCGCCTTGCTGCGGGTTACCTTCGTTATCCACCAGTGCCGGTTGCACGCCAAAGAACGGGCGCGTGGCGGAACCGGCTTTCAGCTCGGTCGCACCTGGCAGTGGGGTTATCATGAAGCCACCGGTTTCGGTCTGCCACCAGGTATCCACCACCGGGCATTTTTCGTTACCGATTTTCTTCCAGTACCACTCCCACGCTTCCGGGTTAATTGGCTCGCCGACAGAACCTAAGATACGCAGCGACGAGCGATCTGTATTTTCAATCGCCTTATCGCCTTCTGCCATCAAGGCACGAATCGCGGTTGGTGCGGTGTAGAGAATATTTACTTTATGCTTATCAACTACCTGTGCCATACGGTTTGGTGCTGGCCAGTTTGGTACGCCTTCAAACATCAGTGTGATAGCACCACACGCCAGCGGGCCGTACAGCAGATAGCTGTGGCCGGTGACCCAGCCCACGTCGGCGGTGCACCAGTAAACGTCGCCCGGATGATAATCAAAGACATATTTAAAGGTGGTTGCGGCATACACCAGATAACCGCCGGTGGTGTGCAGCACCCCTTTCGGCTTGCCGGTTGAACCGGAGGTGTAAAGGATAAAGAGCGGATCTTCGGCGTTCACTTCTACCGGCTGGTGGTGTGCGCTGGCTTTCTCGACCAGCTCGTTCCACCACAGATCGCGGCCTTCATGCCACTCGATATTGCCGCCGGTACGCTTGAGCACAACAACATGCTCAACGGTTTTAACTCCAGGGTTTTTCAGCGCTTCATCGACGTTTTTCTTCAGCGGAATGGAACGCCCGGCACGAATGCCTTCGTCGGCGGTAATCACCAGTTTAGAGCTGGAATCGATAATGCGCCCGGCGACGGCTTCCGGTGAGAAACCACCAAAAATCACGGAATGCACCGCGCCGATACGGGCGCAGGCCAGCATCGCAACGGCAGCTTCCGGCACCATCGGCATATAAATTGCGACGACATCCCCTTTCTTGATGCCCAGTTCTACCAGGGTATTGGCAAAACGGCACACTTCACGGTGCAGTTCGCGGTAGGTAATGGTTTTGCTCTGGGTAGCGTCGTCGCCTTCCCAGATGATCGCGGTCTGATCGCCACGATCTTTCAGGTGACGATCCAGGCAGTTGGCGGCGAGGTTCAGCGTGCCGTCTTCATACCATTTGATAGAGACATTTCCTGGCGCGAATGAGGTGTTTTTCACCTTTTGATAGGGCTTGATCCAGTCGAGGATTTTGCCCTGCTCGCCCCAAAATGCATCGGGATCGTGTACCGAGTGCTGGTACATGGATTGGTACTGCTCCGGGTTTATCAGGCAATCGACCGCAATGTTTGCGGGAATGGCGTGTTTATGTATTTGGCTCATGCTTTTTTTCTCCTTTTAGGATGTTAATAATATGTCACATAAACGTTAATCGTAGAGTGCCTGGGAAGCTTTGTTTATTATTTGGGCGACAGATCACGCATTAATTAAATGGTTGAAAATTTAATCAATACATCCGGTGGGGAGAGGGAAGAAAAGCAAAAAAAAAGCTGCCAGATAGGCAGCTTTCAAGTGTTTTCGTAGGGCGGTTAAGCGTAGCGTCAACCGCCACAACTTGCGAAATGGTGGATGACGCCTGCGGCTTATCCACCCTACATTTATTAACCCGCAGCGCTTTCGCGCAAACTGGCTTTTAGCTTGTTGTACTCGTCAATCACATACTGCTCGGCAGCTTTCTGATCGGCGATCGGCTCGACTCGTACGGCGCAGTATTTGTACTCCGGCGTTTTAGTAATCGGGCTGAGGTTTTCAGTCACCAACTCGTTACAGGCGCCAATCCACCACTGGTAAGTCATGTAAACGGCACCTTTATTAGGGCGTTCGCTCACATTCGCACGCGTGATAACGCGGCCTTTACGGGAATTCACCCACACCAGCGCTTCATCTTCGATACCCAAACGAGCGGCATCATCGATGTGGATTTGCGCATAGCCAGGTTCATCCGCAAGGGCTGCCAGTGCCGCACAGTTACCGGTCATCGAACGGCAAGAGTAATGGCCGACTTCGCGCACCGTGGAAAGTACCATCGGGTACTCTTCGGTGACTTTATCGATTGGCGGCGCCCAGTCACAGGTAAAGAACTCGCCCAGGCCGTTTGCACGGTCGAACTTACCGTCGTACAAGAACGAAGTACCCTGGTCACTTTCAGCAACATCGCGGCAAGGCCACTGGATATAACCCAGCTCGCCCATTTTCTCGTAGGTTGCGCCGTAGAAATCAGGGCACAGGCCGCGCAACTCATCCCAGATTTCCTGAGTGTTGTTGTAGCTCATCGGGTAACCCATGCGGGTGGCGATTTCACTGATAATCTGCCAGTCCGTTTTCAGGTCCCACTTTGGCTCAACTGCTTTAAAGAAGCGTTGGAAACCACGGTCAGCGGCGGTATAAACGCCTTCATGTTCACCCCAGGAGGTGGACGGCAAAATCACATCGGCAGCAGCCGCGGTTTTGGTCATGAAGATGTCTTGCACAATCACCAGTTCGAGCTCTTCAAACGCTTTGCGAACAGCTGAAAGCTCCGCATCGGTTTGAAGTGGATCTTCGCCCATGATGTACGCGGCATACACTTCGCCATGCGCCACACGGTGTGGCAGTTCGCTGATGCGATAGCCGGTGTGAGCAGGCAGCGATGGCACGCCCCACGCTTTCGCGAACTTCTCGCGGCTGACTGCGTCTTTCACGTACTGGTAGCCAGGGTATGTATCTGGCAGTGCGCCCATATCACAAGCGCCCTGTACGTTGTTCTGACCACGAACCGGGTTAACACCGACGTTCGGTTTACCCAGGTTGCCGGTCATCAGCGCAAGACTTGTCAGCGAGCGAACGGTTTCTACGCCCTGATAGAACTGAGTAACACCCATGCCCCACAGGATCGTGGCGGTTTTCGCCTTCGCGTACATACGTGCTGCTGCACGAATTTCTGCTGCCGTAACACCCGTGATTTCTTCAACAGATTCAGGCGTATAGCCAGCAACAATTTTGCGATACTCGTCGAAACCTTCCGTACGGGAAGCCACGAATGACTGGTCGTACAGATTTTCTTCGATAATCACATGCCCGATTGCGTTAAGCAGGGCGATGTTAGAACCATTTTTTAACTGCAAATGCATATCGGCAATGCGCGCGGTTTCAATTTTACGCGGATCGACAACAATGATTTGCGCCCCTTTTTGCTTCGCTTTAATCACGCGGTTAGCAACGATAGGGTGTGAATCTGCCGGGTTATACCCGAACACAAACACTAAATCGGTATCTTCAATCTCAACGATTGAGTTACTCATAGCGCCGTTACCGACCGATTGGTGCAGACCTGCAACCGATGGGCCGTGTCAGACGCGTGCGCAGCAGTCGACGTTATTGGTACCAATAACGGCGCGCGCAAATTTCTGCATTACATAGTTAGTTTCGTTGCCTGTACCGCGGGAAGAACCGGTGGTCATGATGGCATCGGAGCCGTGCTTCGCTTTGATTTCACTCAGGCGAGTACTGACGTAGTTCAGTGCTTCATCCCAGGAAACGTTTTCGAGTTTGCCGCCTTTTTCGCGACGAATCATCGGTGACTTAAGGCGCGGGGTGAGGATTTTAGTATCGTTAATAAAATCCCAGCCGTAGTAACCCTTCAGGCAAAGATCGCCCTGGTTAGTTTTACCTTGAGCCGCTTCCGCCTTGACGACTTTGCCGTTATCGACCACGAGGTTGATTTTGCAACCCGAGGCACAATAGGGGCAAACCGTGACGACTTTTTTCATCAGTGTTGCTCCAGTCAATGCTGTTAAAAGTGGTGTGACACTAAACAGCTGATCACATCTCTCCGCTTTAATGCATTATCTATGCCACATATTAAGTGCGGGATTAGCAGGCATCTTACGGAGATGACGGAGGCAAAACCCTGACGAAACACAGGTCATCGTCAAAAGTGACGTGTCGACCAATGCAGGGTTTGTGACACTGGTTGAATTTTCAGCACGGTTGTCTGTCATTTTCGCGGCACTCCTCCAACAATCGCTCACACTTAAATTTGACTCTTTGCATCCTCCACGGAGAACAACCATGAAGCCTGCCATTTTGCTGGTGGATGACGATTTGGCTATCTGCGACGTGCTGCGCGATGTGCTCAATGAGCACGTTTTTGAGGTAATGGTCTGCCACACCGGGAATGATGCGCTGACAGCGATCGGTCAGCACCCAGGAATTGCGCTGGTGTTGCTCGACATGATTTTGCCTGACATTAATGGGCTGCTGGTGTTGCAACAAATCCAGCGCCAGCGGCCAGATTTACCCGTAGTGATGCTGACGGGTTTGGGAAGTGAGTCTGATGTCGTCGTCGGGCTGGAAATGGGGGCTGATGATTATATTGCCAAGCCGTTTAACTCCCGAGTAGTGGTGGCGCGTGTTAAAGCGGTGCTGCGCCGTTCTGGCGCGCTGGCGTTAGAAACGACAACCACTAAAACCAGTGGCTTACATTTCAACGGCTGGCGGCTGGATACCGATCGCTGCCAGCTCTTTAACGCTCAATCCGAACAGGTTGACCTCACCCAGGGGGAATACGGCCTGCTGCTGGCGTTGATGCAAAATGGCCGCAAAGTCCTCTCGCGCGAAAGATTGCTGGAACTGACCCATAGCGAAAGCCTCGAAGTCTTCGACAGAACTATAGATGTGCTGATTATGCGCCTGCGCAGAAAAATAGAGATAAACCCGCATCAACCGGTATTAATCCGCACCATTCGCGGAGTGGGCTATGTTTTTTCCGCTGATGTTGTTCATGCTGAGAATAATGCTGCGTGAGTTGTTGAAGCCAAAAATCTACTAATGTGCGGCAAGCTCACGGTAAAACTC
Source organism: Buttiauxella noackiae (assembly GCF_000737905.1). Classification (NCBI taxonomy): domain Bacteria; kingdom Pseudomonadati; phylum Pseudomonadota; class Gammaproteobacteria; order Enterobacterales; family Enterobacteriaceae; genus Buttiauxella; species Buttiauxella noackiae. The sequence continues at coordinate 1,789,811 of NZ_JPRU01000001.1, read as the reverse complement.
AGGGTTAGCCTGGATGGTCGCCAACACTTTAGCCGCCAGGCCTGTTGGGTTGCGTCGTTTGGTTTCCCAGCTTTTGATGGTATCGACGCTTGTCCCCAATGCTTTTGCCATTTCACTTTGTGAAACATTCAGTTGCTCTCTGATCGCCTTCACATCTGCAATGTCATAACGGGTGGCTCTGGCTGGCGTTTTTACACCATTCTTAATATCGACAGCTTCTTCAAGAGATGCTTTCAGATCGTCAAAAAAGCTCATGTGCTACCTCGTCTTTCAGTAATTTCGTTAATTTCTTTAGTGCTGCTTTTTCAGCGTCGGTCAGGCTGTCTTTAATGTTTTTTGGGTAAGCCATCACAAGGTAGATAACCTCTTCGGTCGCCAAAAAGTAAATCACTCTGGCACTACCGCTTTTACCTTGAGTACCCGTCGCCATCCTGATTTTTCGCAGACCGCCTGTTTTTTGTATCAGGTCACCTTTGTCTGGTGTCTCGATAAGCTCTTTTTGAAGTTCTTTGAGCTCATCATCCGTTGCGATCAGTTTGATCTGCCGCGTAAACATTGAGGTTTCGATAAATTCTAGCGCATGGCTCACAAGTTCACATTCCTTGTTGGTGTACACAGTACATCATGAGGTGTACTGTGTACACCTCTCTGAGAGCATCTTTATATCTGAGGTAAATGCATTGCTGGGGTCACTACAACGGTAAAAAAGCAATCCCCGATGAATATATAGCTAAGTAATTCGTTAACACGACACTCGAATAAATAGGCAGTCAATATTTATTTAATGTGATGTATTCATATAATAGATTGGGTGCTTAAGGCATCGCCCTAATTCCCTCACAAGTTGGGCGGGGCGAACCCCGCCCGATTAGCCCTACTATTCGGAGCAGGCCAGCCTGGCCGCGACCTCCTGTTTATCATTTCTTATTTTCACTTCGCAAAGATTACGCCGCGTTAATAAGGTTATTGCTATTAATGTTACGCAAACAATTAATAAACAGATGACAACAGTTTTTGTAGGCTTCATGCCTTTTACTCCTTGCCTTGTGGCGAGTAAGAGGCTAACCTCAACTTGTTGGGAGTTGGGGACTAGCCTCGGGTTAACGTATAGTTGCCCGGGGCTTTCTTATTCTTAACGCTCAAGAATATCCCTCACTTATGCTCAGGACTGAAAGCCCTAAGCACCCGCTGCGTAGTTTACTCAGTTTTTATTTATTTGATATTAATTTGCCGATGTAATTCATTTTGGAAAATTACATTTGTCTGGAATGTTGCTCGCAAAAATCAGTGTTATATAGCTAATGAATAGAGAGTGAAAATATATTTATGACTTGATTATTAACTTATCCACTAATAACCAGTCGGTTGTTCATTTATAAAGTTCTGTAATTCCGTTAATGTTTTTGCACCATCGATCGCATTGGCGCATAAAAGATTCGCTCTTGCACAGGCGTGAGCCAATTTCAGGCTATCGACCAACGACCATTTTTCATGGCAGCCATATAATATTCCGGCACAGAAAGCATCGCCGGCACCTACGCTGCCGATAATTTCCGTTTGCGTTAATCTAAACGACGGCACCCATACGCCATCCATGCCTGGTTCAATACCCCATGCACCTTCCGGACAATGAATGACAACCCGTTGCCGAACGCCAGAGTCCATCAGCAAGGTCGCTGCCTGGGCGATATTTTCGATATGTGGATCGCCATTAGAACAGCGGATTTCCAACCCACTAAACTCACTGGCTTCCAGTTCATTGATCACCAGGTAATCCAGCCAACGCAGGGCAGGGAGCACCATTGGACGATAGCGTGGGTCGCCCTGACGCGAGACTAAATCAAGCGAGGTTTCATATCCGAGTTGCGTCATTTGCGCCAGTAACCGTGCGCTGCGGGTGCCGTACTCCGCGTCTTCCATATCCAGGCTATCAAGTAGCAGCAAATAGCCGAGATGGAATATTTTGAATGACGTTTCAAGGCGGTCAAAGGCGGGTAAATCGAGCAGGCGATTAGCGCCTGGCGAGTGAAAAAAGGTGCGTTGCCCGCTGGGATCGGTCATCACTTGCGACATAGACGTTGGCGCAAAAGTGGTGCGGTGCACATGCTGGCGGTTCACATGATACTGATCGAGCATCGCCATAATGTAATCACCATCATGGTCGTCACCCACCAGACCCACCGCCTGAAGCGGCAGCCCGACATGCATTTTGGCCAAAGTCAGCAACACGTTTAATGGCGCGCCCCCGGTTGAACGTTCACTGTGAACTATTTCAGCAAGCCAGCCACGCTGCGGCCATTGCACAATTTGGTGCACATGGTCGACCAGCATATTTCCGGCGGCGATAATCCCGCTGCGCTCTGTCATAACCTCTCCTTAATGGCTACTGGGATAGGCTTTAAGCCTTGTCTGAACTGCCAAAAATCCGCATCTGTTGTGCAACGACATCCGTAATCGCCTCTTCAATACCCAGCAATAACTCGGCGAACTCGTCATAAATGGCATGACGTTGATTCATTCTCTGCTCGATGGCACCGAGTGCGGCCTGTGACATTCCGGTATAGAAATTGATTTTGTGAATACCGAGGCTTATCGCTTTTCTGAAATCTTCGTCACTAATACCGGAACCCCCATGTAGTACCAGCGGCAAGCCAGTTTGGCTACGAATAGCGGCAAGTCTGTCGAAATCGAGTTTCGGCTCGCCTTTGTATTTGCCATGTGCGTTGCCGATAGCCACGGCCAGCGCGTCGATGCCGGTTCTGTCGACAAAATCACGTGCCACTGCTGGATCGGTAAACTTGTTGCTATCGGCTTCGCCATACAATGCACCGCCTTCGTCACCGCCCACTGCACCCAACTCAGCTTCAACCGAGACACCTACCGCATGGCACATCTTCACCACTTCGCGGGTCTGGCGAACGTTCTCCTCATATTCAAGTGTAGAACCATCGAACATGACTGAACTAAAACCGAGGCGTAAAGCGCGAACGACCGCTTCAAAGTGCAGGCCGTGGTCAAGATTGAGCACCACCGGAATATCGTGGCGAGCCGCTTCGAACTTGACGGCTTCAACCAGTGAATCCAGCGAGACATACTTAAAATGGACTTCAGCAATATTGATGATAAACGGTGAGTTCTCTTGCCTTGCCGCGGCAAAAAGGGCGCGCAGAAAGTGGCTGTCGAGAACGTTAAATGCCCCTAATGCGTAACCATTGGCACGTGCATGAGCCAGTCCGTGTGCGAGTGATATCAAAGCCATAATGATTCCCCTGGTGTTGGAAATTAAAAGTGCTGGCGATACTCGTTGCACAGCAATTGCCGTGCAGGTTCGTCTTCAATAATGGAATTAAATCGCTCAAGGGGTTTGAGGAAACGGTTGTCGCGGTCATCGTCGTTGACCATCGACACTTCCCCTACCAGAACGTCGCCGTATCCCGGCTCGCCCCAAAAACTGTGATAAATACCTGGCACCAGACAAATGCTCTCGCCCGGTGAGAGACGCAGTTGGCTACCCGCCGCATGAGTCTGTCGGCAGCCATCAATCACGACGGTGACATCGCTCTCTTCGGTCTGTTCAAACTGGTCAGAATTCCACAATTCAACAATCAAGTTACCGCCGCCGCGATTGATAATGTCTTCGCGTTTGCGCCAGTGAAAATGCATCGGCGTGAGTTGCCCTTCGCGGACATGCATGATTTTTTCGGCATAACTTTTTGCATACGGTGCGCCATCGGGTGAACCGTTACGCAGCGTGAATAACGTCAGCCCCTGAGCGAGAAAATCGTTGCCGCCGAAGGCCGTCATATCCCAACCGAGTTTTAAATCAAATACTTCCTGCCAGATTTTTTTATCGAGCTGCTGCCACTTCGTCAGGTCGTAAGAGGCGAATGGAGGCAAATGAACATCGTGCTGCATAAAGAAATGGCGCGTTTGAGAGAGGATTTGATTAACTTCAGATCGTTTCATTTTGCAGTATTTTCCTCACGCTGTTGTCTGATGGCGCTGCGCTTATCCGACCTACAATCAACATGTTGTAGGTCGGATAAGGCATTTGCGCCGCCATCCGACAAAAATGGCAGGCAGTGGCAAAAACTATTTCACCGTCCAGCCCTTATACGTGCCGATATTGTCCTTATCGATCATCGTCACCGGAATCAGCACCGGCTCTTTTGGCGCGGGTTTGCCTTGCAGAATGTCATAGCCAATCTCCACTGCTTTTGCCGCCATCACTTGTGGGTCTTGCGCAGGAGTTGCTACAAACAGCGTATTCCCGCCGCGTTTCAGAGCTTCTTCGGCATCCGGGCTACCATCTACACCAACAATAAAGAACTCGTTACGTTGTGCTTGTTTTGCTGCCAGATCGGCACCGATCGCTGTCGGATCGTTGATCGCAAACACACCGTCGATCTTCGGGTTTGCTGCAAGCAGAGATGTCATCACCTCAAGGCCACCTTCACGGCTGCCTTTGGCGTTTTGGTTAGAAGACAGGACTTTGATATCCGGGTGCTTTTTAAACTCAGTTACGCAGCCTTCGACACGGTTCTGCACCGCAGAAACTGGAGGCCCGTTGATGATCACCACATTGCCTTTGTTTTTCAGGCGATCCGAAATGTACTTACAGGCCATTTCACCTGCCTGGGTGTTGTTCGATGTGATCGTTGCATCCGCCCCTTCCGCTGCTACGTCCACCGCCACTACCACGATCCCGGCATCTTTAGCGCGTTTGACTGCCGGGCCGATCCCTTTCGAATCAGCGGCGTTGAGAATGATCATATCCACTTTCGCGGCAATAAAGTTATCGATTTGCGACACCTGCTGGCCGAGATCGTAACCGCTGGAAACCAGCGTCACTTTCACGTTATCCCCCGCCAGTTTTCGGGCTTCAAGCTCTGCACCTTTGGTTATCTGCACGAAGAAGGGGTTGGCGAGATCGCCCACCGTCACCCCGATGGATTTCAATTCTTTGGCCTGAACAAAGGGTACGGCGGCAATCATGAGTGCTGCAGCTAGCATCTTCAAACGCATGGTGAATCTCCTGTCTGGTTTTGGCGGATGACGCTCACGCTTATCCGGCCTACGAAAGAGCATGGTTATCGGTTTTGTAGGGTGGATAAGCGAAAGCGTCATCCACCGTTTACGTTATGCACTTTGATGGTGACGGGTACGGTATTTGTCGATCAGCACCGCAATGATGATCACCGCACCCTTGATCACCAGTTGCCAGAAATACGAGACGCCCATCAGCGTCATGCCATTGTTGAGCGTGGCGATAATCAACGCGCCAACCAGCGTGCCGGTAATTGTGCCGATACCGCCGACGAAACTGGTGCCGCCAAGAATGACTGCTGCGATGGCATCAAGCTCATAACCCATCCCAAGGTTGCCGTTGGCGCTGTAGAGCCGCGAAGCACTCATCACGCCGCCAAGCCCGGAAAGCAAACCGCTCATGCCATACACGAACAGCAAGACCAGCCACACTTTGATACCTGTCAGGCGTGCAGCCTGCATATTGCCGCCAACCGCGTAGATATGAACGCCAAGCGTGGTGCGGCGCAGAATGAACCAGCAGACAACAATCACCGCCAGTGCAATAACGACCAACCACGGAATTGGGCCAAGATACGAGTTGCCTATCCATTCAAAATTGATATTGGAGTTAATCACCGTGGTGCCATCGGCCAGTAAATAGGCCGCGCCACGCAGCGCGGTATAAGTGCCAAGCGTGACGATAAACGGCGGTAGCCCGGCCCAGGCGACAAGCATGCCGTTAAACAGCCCAAGCCCGGTGCCCATCATCAGCGCTGCAGGGATCGACAGCGATTCCCAGCCTGGCATGAGCGAAACCACCATCGCGGTCACCGCTGTCGTGCCCAGAATCGAGCCCACGGAAAGGTCGATCCCACCGGTCAAAATAATGAAGGTCATCCCCGCGGCGAGAACGATATTGATCGACGATTGGCGGGCGATATTTAGCAGGTTAGACTCGGTAAAAAAGTTCGGTGTGATAAAGCCAAAAACGGCGACGATCAGGATCAAAATCGGCAAAATCCCAACGGTTTGCATCAAATCACCAAACAGTGCTTTTTTCAGCGAGGCGGATTTGGCGACTTGCTGGGGAGTTGTGTGCGCCAGTGGCGTTTCTTTGGGTTGATTAGTTGCCATGGTTAACCACCTTTTTGTGGGCATCTTCAACGCCGGTTGCCAGCGTCATAATGTTCTCTTGTGTGATATCAGCGGCGTGCAATTCCCCGGCAATACTGCCTTCGCGCATCACATACACCCGATCGCTCATGCCGACTACTTCGGGCAATTCGCTGGAGATCATCAGGATCGCCACGCCCTGTTTTGCCATCTGGCTCATGATCCGGTAGATCTCACTTTTTGCGCCGACATCCACACCGCGCGTTGGCTCATCAAGGATCAAAATACGTGGGCCGATCGCCACCCAGCGTGAGATCAACAGTTTTTGCTGGTTGCCGCCGGATAACCCGCCTGCGCGGACTTGTGCATGCGGCACGCGGATATTGAGCAGGCTGATAGCATCGTCAGAAATAGTCTGGGCTTTTTTACGATCCAGCCAGCCGTAGTGCGCATCGCGCTCAAGTGTTGCCATGGTGATGTTGTCTTGCGCGGCAAGTTCGAGGAATAAGCCCTGCTCTTTGCGGTTTTCAGTCAGGAATCCAATTCCGTGGCTAATTGCTTCGCGCGGGGAGTGAATCTTCACGGGTAGACCGTCGATTTCTATCGTGCCGCCGGTGGATTTACGCACGCCAAAAATCAGCTGCGCCAGCTCAGAACGTCCGGCACCGACTAGCCCCGCCAGGCCGACTATCTCACCAGATTTCACCTGCAGGCTGACCGGCTGCACTTTTGCGCCGTCCGTCAGGTGGTGAACATTCAGGCGTACCGTTCCCAGCGGAATATCGCGTTCTTTATTGAACAGATCGCTTAGCGGGCGGCCCACCATCATGCGCACCAGCTCGTTGGCATTGAGGTGTTCACGCGTCAGACTGCCGACGTATTGCCCGTCGCGCAGCACGCTCACGCGGTCAGAAAGCTCGTACACTTCCGCCATGCGGTGGCTAATATAGATAATTGCCATCCCTTCATCGCGCAGTCGCATAATCAGTTCGAACAGGCGGTGCGTTTCGCGTGAAGAAAGTGCGGCGGTAGGTTCATCCATCACTAAAATGCGGCTGTTGCGGTGCAGCGCGCGGGCGATTTCCACCTGTTGCTGTTCGGCAATGGTCAGGCGTGAGACTAAATCGCTGGCTTTAAACTGTGCGCCGAGGCGGTCGATAACCGTCTGGGCTTGCATCACCATCTCTTTGCGCTTGACTAAGCCACCGCGTGACAGCTCGCTGCCAAGGAAGATGTTTTCAGCGACGGTGAGATTCGGGGCGAGTTGCATCTCCTGGTAAATCAGTGTGATGCCTGCGTTTAATGCGTCTTTCGGCCCCTTGATACTCCAGGGTTCGCCGTTAATTAAGATCTCGCCGCTGGTGGCGGTATAGGCACCGGCGAGGATTTTCATCAGCGTGCTTTTACCCGCGCCGTTTTCCCCCATCAAGGCGTGGATTTCGCCAGGAAACACCGTTAAGTCGACACCTTTCAACGCATAAAACTTGCCGAATGACTTGGCAATATTGCGCATCTCCAGAATGGGAACGCTACTCATGGCGCGACTCCTGCGGGTAGGGTTTCGATTGCTGCCAGTCAATCACGCCCAGGTAAATGCAAAATGTCAGAAGCCGTTCATATTTGTCATATTGATGAATAGTTAATGGGGATCACATTACTGTGACGGATTGAGTCTGCGGATGCCGGATGGCGCTACGCTTATCCGACCAACGAACTGCATTTATAGGGGAGATTCGCGTAGCGACATCCACCAGAAATCACGGAGCCAAACCATGCCTGCACCCCGAACACCCTTTCTCACCAGCGCCCGTGGTCGCCTGCTCTCTTTTAATCTGCTGGTGGTGGCGGTGACATTGTTGGTCTGTGGCGTGGCGGTGTGGGGCTTTAATCACGCCAGCCGTTTGCAGGAACAGGTTCAGGGGCAGACGCTAAGTGATATGTCCGGCAGCATGGAATTGGCGCGGGATACTGCGAACGTGGCGACAGCTGCCGTGCGTCTCACGCAAGTGGTGGGTGCGCTGGAATACCAGAGTGAAGCGCAGCGTTTGCAGCAAACACAGCAGGCACTCCAGAACTCGCTTAACCACCTGGCGCATGCACCACTCGCCAGCCGTGAACCGGAATTGGTGAAGCGCATCACCGAGCGTAGTAATGAACTGGAAAGCAGCGTCACACGGATGTTGGAGTTGGGCCATCGCCGCCATCTGGAGCGTAATGCACTGCTGAGCGCGCTGTATCAAAACCAAAGTTACCTGCACCATATTCAGGATATTAATGCTCGCGACGGGCGTGTAACCCCGGAAGCACGATTGCTGACTGAAATGGACAGGCTGATTCTGATTGCCATTCAAACGCCTTCTCCGAAAGCCACCGTCGTGCAACTGACCGAGGTGATGACGCAACTTCCGGCACATGATGATTCGCCCTTAGTCGATGGGATATTGCAGGAGTTCACTGCGCATTTGCAGCAATTACTGCCACTTTCACAGCTGCTTGAAAACAGCGATTTAGGTATTTCCTGGTACATGTACCACATCAAAGCGCTGGTGGCGTTTTTGAACCAGGACATTAACCAGTACGTGCAAAAAGTGGCGCAAGAGTCACTTAGTCGCACCGAGCAAAGCCATAAAGAACTGCAATCGATGATTGCCTTTATCGGCCTGTTTGCCTTGCTGGCACTGGTGATTACCGGGTTTGCGGGTTGGTATATTTACCGCAATCTCGGCTCGAATTTGACGGCAATCTCCCACGCGATGACGCGGTTGGCGCGAGGCGAGCGCGATGTTAGCGTGCCTGCCTTACAGCGCCGTGATGAGCTGGGCGAACTGGCCAGGGCATTTAACGTCTTTGCGCGCAACACCGCCTCGCTGGAACACACTTCGAAACTTCTCAAAGAGAAGAGTACTCAGCTGGAAACCACCTTCCATGCGATGCGCGATGGTTTTGCCCTGTTTGATAACGACGGGATTTTAGTGGTGTGGAACCCGCAATACCCATTGCTGTTAGGGCTGGCTCCGGAACATCTGCAGCGCGGTCAGCATTACATGAGCCTGCTCAAACAGGTGACGCCGCTTCAGGAACATATTCTCGAAAACCTCTCGCGCCCGTTACCCAAACCGCAGGAGTTAAGGTTGGCAGATAACCGCACCATTGAGCTGCGTTTTAGCCCGGTACCGGGGCGCGGTATGGTGAACGTGGTACTTGAGCGCAGTGAGCGTAAAGCGCTGGAAGAGGCGCTGGTTCACAGCCAAAAAATGAAAGCGGTGGGGCAATTAACCGGCGGCCTCGCGCATGATTTTAATAACCTGCTGGCGGTGATTATTGGCAGCCTTGAGCTGACATCTTCAGATTCACCGGATGCCATACGTATTCAACGCGCCTTAAAGGCTGCCGAACGCGGGGCGCAACTGACTCAACGTTTACTGGCTTTTTCCCGCAAACAATCGCTGCATCCACACGCCGTTTCGATGAAAACGCTATTGGAAAACCTCGACCCGCTGATTCGCCATTCGCTCCCGGCAGCGCTTACGTTGGAAATTGAAGCGCAGCATCCGGCCTGGCCCGCATGGATTGACGTTAACCAGCTGGAGAACGCGATTATTAACCTGGTGATGAACGCCCGCGACGCAATGGAAGGGCAAAGCGGCACCATCAAAATCCGCACCTGGAACCAGCGCGTGGTGCGTTCGAGCGGGCGCAAGCAGGATATGGTGGCAGTGGAAGTTATCGACAGCGGTCATGGCATGTCGGCGGAAGTAAAAGCACAAGTATTTGAACCGTTCTTCACCACCAAACAGACGGGTAGCGGCAGCGGGTTGGGTCTGTCGATGGTGTATGGTTTTGTGCGCCAGTCCGGCGGGCGAGTGCAAATTGAAAGTGCGCCGGGGCAGGGAACATTAGTGCGTTTACAATTGCCGCGAGCACCTGCGCAGGCGGTGAGCGAAACGTTGCCCGAGCCGCTGGCAGTGAATTCTGATGAAGACCAACTGGTTCTGGTGCTTGAAGATGAACATGATGTACGCCAGACGTTGTGCGAGCAACTGCATCAGCTTGGCTATCTGACGCTTGAGACCAGTGATAGCCAGCAGGCAATACAATTGCTGAAAGATGTACCAGACATTCAGATTTTAATCAGTGATTTAATGCTACCGGGGCCAATGAGTGGCGCTGATGTGGTGCAGCATGCCCAGCAACATTATCCACACCTCACATGCCTGTTAATCAGTGGACAGGATTTACGCAGCAGCGGGCAGCAATTGCCGCAGGTAGAGCTGCTGCGTAAACCATTTAACCAACAAAAACTGGCGCAGGCTTTACGGCGAGCACGACATCAATAAAATTTTGTGTCAGGTTTGCAAATCAATGAAAAGGTCATCGTCAAACAATTGACTCCGAGTCCTGAAACAGACATTAATAGAAAGACCCCTTCCAGTATCCCAGGAGGAAGTGGGTGGGTTCAGGAATGCAACTTAGCCGCCTCATCATTGATATGCACCTCATTGATCATCCTGTAGCAAGGACTTAGCCCCTCTGCAAAGAGGGGCTGACTTTGGTGCAATTCTGGTGGATGACGCCTTCGGTTTATCGACCCTACAAAATCAAAAACGTAGCTCGGATAAGCGCAGCGTCATCCGACAATCAAGTCCAAAACTAACCATCTTTCCCCATACCCGTCTGCTGAATCAGCATCAATGACACGCTATTAAACCAGCGATGCGCGAGACTCTGGCGTTTACTCTCCACAGAAATATGCGCGAGATTTTCCCGGTTAAGGGCCGCAGCTTTTCCATCACCTTCAATTGATACGCGATACCAAACGCCCTGGGGACGCAAATCTTTAGCCTGCGCGGTTGGATTTAATTGCACCGGGCCGCCGTGATCTTTAGCCAGCAATAAAGATGGCAGGCGAGTGACGACATTGTGGTCGATAGAAACCACGCGCCCGATAAGTGGCTGCCACTCATCATTCTGATAAATTTTTGCCTGTGCTCCTACGCGTAAGCGCGCCAAATCTTCTTCACCCACCAGCGCTTTCACCCGCCAGCGATTGGCATTTACCAGCGTGGCAATGTGCGTAGAAGGGGAAACCCAGCTACCGGGTTGCAGTGAAATATCGCTATCTTCAATACGGCCACTTGAAGCCGCGACCAGCCTCAGACGCAGCAACTCATTGTTGCCAGCACTTTGCTGGAGCGAGTACTGGCGCGCCATTTGCTCTGCCAGAACCTGTTTTGCCGGGCCGTCTTTATCAAGCCCTAATGCACCACGCGCGCTGAACTCCCATGCGCGGCGCATCTCCTCAGCTTTTCGCTGCGAGGTTTCTGGAAGTGGTGCAATCAGCTCAAACAACGGCTGACCGGCTTTCACCTCCTGCCCATCGGTGACCAGAATCTTCTCGAGGCGCGCGCTGTACGGCGTATAAATCGGCTGTACAAAACCGGCTTCAATCACCCCCGGCAGATTCACTTTATTCGACCACGGCACAAAAATAACCAGTACCGCGGCGAGAGCAATCAGCAGCAATCTTCGGCGGTAGAAAGGCTGGCTTTCCGCGCGCCGTGCCCAACAGTGTTTGATTTCTCGGATCATCGGTTGCACCACAAAAGTCACGATTTCTATCAAGAACAGAATCACACCCAACGCCTTAAAAAAGGCGTGATAGATAACGACAGCAATACCGATAAACAGCAGCAGGCGATAAATCCAGGTGGCGAAGGCAAATACCGTCAAAAAACGGGCAAAGGCCGGGGTGACGTTATCGGGTTTTGGATCGTTGATGCCAAATAGATGCCAGCGCATCGCCCGCTTCGCCCAGTTTCCTGCGCGCTCGTGCAGCCCCGGAAAATCCAGCATGTCGCTCAGAATGTAATAGCCGTCAAAACGCATAAACGGGCTTGCGTTAACCACGACAGTCATAATCCAGGCGGTTGTCGCAAGGAAAAATAACGCGTTTTTGACGCTGCCTTCTGGTGCAAAAGACCACAGCAAGGTAGCCCATGCTGCCAGAACTAATTCAGAGGCAATCCCGGCGACGGCAATTTTTAAACGGTCGCGCGAACGGATGAGCTTCCAGCTTTCGCCGGTATCGGTGTAGGCCATCGGCAACATCACCAGCAGCGCAACCCCCATGTGGCCAACCCGCACACCGTGCCTGGTGGCGGTGAGTGCGTGGCCCATTTCATGCCAGCATTTGGAAAACACCAGTGCGATAGCAAACGCCACCGCGCCATGCCAGTTCACAGAGTTATGTAACGTGGCAACCACGGTGTCCCACTGGCGAGCGGCGAGCACAATGCCGGTAATCGCGACAAACACCGTTAACCATAGGAAGGTTTTGCTAAACAGCGGCTTTAACCATGGCAGGGCTTTGCGCAGGGCTTTTTCCGGGTGAACCAACGGAATGCGGATAAACAAATAGCTGTGTAACAACCACTTCCAGGCAGAGGATGCCGGGCGATAACGGGCGCTACGTAGCAACTGTTGTTGCTGTAAAAACAGTACAAAAGCTTTGATATCTTCTTCATCGACATTCAGCGTGGTTTGCTGATTAATTGCCTGCGCTATTTTCCCGGTATCTGCCAGTTGCCAGCGCTTAAGAATTTCAATTTCCAGCCAGCCAAGACGAAAAAAAAGATTGCGCACGGGATCGGCCAGATGCCAGGCCGGAGAGCCATCGCGGTTGGTACCTGCGCTGTTAAGTCGCAGTTCATCACGTAGCGCAGGCCACGCAGGGGCCGTTGCAGCACCGGGTATCACCACCCGCTCCCGGCACGTAAAGTGGCAATAGGGCGACGTAGCAATAAGTAACCAAGCATTGCCCAATCACCCGTTACGCGCGCCGTTCCCTGCAAGCCAATGCGCGCAACAGCAGGTTTCCCTTCCAGCGTACCGCGCAGCAGATAGCTGGCGACGCCGTTTGGTGCTTCCACCGTTTGATAACCCGCGTACCCCAGTTTTGCGTCCAGTGAATCAAGAGGGGCGACTTTCAAAAATATTTTCATCGGCGCGCCATGCTTCAGGTTGGTGGATTCACTTACCGGAGCCCAGGCGCGAACGCCAAGATTATCCGGGTCTGCCAGCAAGCCAATTCGCTCGCCCGTTTGCACCGGGCGACCCGCCCAGTCGTCCGGGTCAGAATAGACAAATACGCCGTTATCAGGGGCACGAATGGTCAGCTTTTCGAGGTCGCGTGTTATCGATTCAACTTCAACTTTCTTCTCGCGCCATTTGCCTTCAGCCATCGCCAGTTCTGACTTGGCCTGTTGGTCTTCAATCGCCTGTTGCGAAGCCTGATGCAAGGTGGTTTCAGCGGTTTCCAGTTCTGCCTGCGCCACCGCAAGGCGGTTATGCAGCGTGGTGTCATCGAGCGTTGCCAGCACCTGGCCTTTCACCACATCGCTGTTTGGCAGCACGACCATGCGCTTAATCACACCGGAGTCAGGAGCGGCAATCACTTCACTGTGTAGCGAGATTATTTCGGCAGGCACCAGTGTGTACTCACGCACCGGAATGCATAACACCAGTAACACCGCCAGCACGATATAGCCGAGACGACGCCCGGTATTGCGTTGCCAGAATTGTTTGAAACGCGATGGTCGTGCGGTTAAGGCCCACCATGCATAACCATACAACCCGCTTAGTTGCAGCAGGGTAAACTCCGGGGAAGTTGGTGCAAGCGTTGTTGGCCACGGGTCGTCACGGCCCAAAAACCATAGCGCGTGAATCTCTCCGTCGGCACCGGTTAATGGCAGTACCCAGACATTTGCGGGCAGCCATTCATTCCACTGTGGGGCGAGGCCCTCGCTAAGTTGCGCTGGTGAAAGTGCCAATACGCGGGCTTCTGGCGGCAGTGCCCGGCAATGCGGTGCAATCTCTTTTGCGACGTCAGAAAGCCATAAGGCATACGGTGTATTGTTGTCGGTATCACTAAGCCCTGAATGAGCAACCAGTTTTGCGCGGTTGGATGGGGAGAGGGACAACAACGCCGACTGGCGGTAATCCACCAGTTGACGCGTTTCATTACATATAGCGAAGCCTAACTCGGCGGAGTTGCTTATCGCTTCTACCCGGGCTGCTAGCTGGTAGAAGGCTGTACTGGACATCACGAATTTGCAGCTCCGCTTTTCAGGCAACGGTTTTCATCAGGTGGGCAGATAGCAACGGCTTGTCCGCTCATACCCGGCAACACGTCATCGGTTTTTTCCGGGAAGCGAGTTTCAATTTCGATAGTCTGGCTGACCGCATCGACTTTGCCGCTGATATTCGTCACGGTGAGCGGGTATTGCTTGCCGGTTTCACCTACCGAGGCATTTAGCTGCGAGCCAATTTTCAGCCACGCCACCCAGTTTGAAGGCACGTTTAAACGCGCGCGCAACGTACCGCTTCCGACCAGGTCAATCACAGGCGCACCCGCACCAATCCCCTGGCCTTCTTTGACATAGATTTTGGCTACGCGACCATTGAACGGTGCGATAAAGCGGCACTGCGCCAGTTGGGCATCAAAAATGCCGACCTGGCCTTTGGTACGGTTGACTTCAGAGGCGGCTAAACCCACTTCAAGTGCAGCAGCTGATTGTAAGCCCTGGAGTTTTGCTTTGGCTTCATAGCGCAGTTGGGCTGCGTGAAACTCCGCTTCGGCGGCATTTTTACGGGCCACTAAATCACTGCAATCCATACTCGCCAGCACTTTACCCTGGGGAACGGGGTCACCCAGTTGCACATTGATTTTCGCCATGCGTCCAGGTACCACGCTTGAGAGCGGGCTTTCGCGGTTGGCAAGTACCAGGAAGCGCACCGTGGTGCTGCCCTGTGCGGCAGGCTGTGTTGCAGGTGTTTCGGCCGCGAATGTCGGTGCGGATAACCAGGCCAGCGAGCAGATTAATCCGGCGATAAATTTTTGTCGGATGGCGCTGTGCTTATCCGACCTACGTAAACCATTAAGATTATTGAAATTGCAGGGTGGAGAAGCGTTAGCACCATCCACCATGGTTTTATTGTTATTCATACACAGCCTCATGGCGTCGCAGTCAGAACAGGGGGTGCCCCTGCAAGCCTTTGTAAATCAGTGGTAATGGATAATGTTGCTGCTTCGGCAAGCGCGCTGATGGAGCGTGTACTGGTTTCGTTTGGCAGATAGCTTGTGTACTGGCGAGTCAGCACTTCAGCACCGTCTGCATCCAACACACGCATTGTCCACACACCTTTGCGTGTGCCGTTGCTGGCACCAATGTTGAAGCCCATTTGCAAGGTGAGGCTTTTTGGTGACGGCTCAAGAGAGAGGTGGTTTGCTTCAATCACCCGGCCAATGGATTGCTGAACAGTGGAGCGTGAAACGCCAGATGGCAGGCGCGTGATCTGCACTGAAATCGGGTGTTTTTCCACGATGATTCCGGCAGTACGAGCAAATACGCTGCTCTCTTGTTGGCGCAAACTGGTGGCAATTTGTCGCGATAAGCTGGCAACATCGGTTTGATTAACCTGATCTGGTAGCAAATCGATACCCACAGAGTTCAGTACTCGGCCATAAGCGGCCTGCGCTTCGGCATACGATGAAGCTTCCTGGAAGCGTGAAACAATCGATCGTGCCTGAGTACGCAACGTTTCCAGGTCGCTGGTCAGTGAGTTATCTGAACCGGCGCGGGAGATACTCGCCAGGCGTTGGTCGACTAGGGCGGATTGTTCGGCAATCTGGAAGTCATAAGAGGCGAGCTTGTAGCGTTCGGTGGCGACACGAACCTGCGTCAGAACAGCCATACTCAGTGCCATGCGGCGTGCATCATCGGTCTGTGCGCGGGCATCGTTGGCGGTACTAATTGCCGGGATGCTCAGCAGCTTAAACAGGTTCATCGAGACACCGACGCCACCTTCAATCCAGTTGTTGTTGTAGAGATATTGGTTGGAGTCGTAATTCAACCCAGCGAACAGATTCAGACTCGGGAATAACGAGGCGATTTGGCGCTTGGTTTCATAACTGTCGATGCGTGTTTTGTAATCTTCCTCACGCAGTTCCGGGCGACGCTCCAGTGCCATTTGCTCAAGCTTATCAATGTTGGTCGGAGGCGGTGCCAGCGGCGTTGGTGTGTCTTGCAACACCAGCGGTGTGCCCGGCGGCAGGTTGATAAGCGCGGTCAGCTCACTTTTGGCCAATTCCATTTGTTGACGTTTCTGGTTCAGTAATGTCATGGCATCAAGCAGGGCGCGCTGATATTCCAGCCCTTCAATTGGCGGCAAGATCCCGGCCTGTTCTGCTTCACGGGTTTTATCCAGCGCCTGGGCAATTTGCTCAGCCAGCGGTTGGGTTTCATCGAGCAAACGTTGCGCGCCTAAGGCACGCCAGTAGGCATCACGCACTTCCTGGACAATGTTTTGCAGCACTTTACGGCGGCGTTCTTCGGCAATATTGACTTCATCGGCCTGTTGTTTGGCGCGGTAATAACTCATACCGAAGTCGAGCAGATCCCAGGAAAATGTTGCGCTGGAAATATAATGTTCGCGTTCTTCTGACGTGGAAGGGCGCAAGCTGACGAGCCCGTCATCAATACCGACACTGGTGCCGCCTGAATCGTTGTCACGCCAGCGATAACCCGCATCAGCCATCAGTTTTGGCAGCATGTCTTGTTGTGAGACATCCAACAAACTGCGCGACAACGCGGTTTCCATCATTTTCAGACGGTAGTCGAGGTTATATTTCAGCGCTCGTGCCATGGCATCGGATAGCGTCATCGGGCCGCTCAGGGATTCCTGGCCACGGTACATTTCTGCCCGGTCACGATTAACTCGCGCGGTTATCTCATCCTGAGTTAGCGGTTCCGGTTTAATGGTGCCACAGCCCGCCAGGATCAGTACCGCAATCAACCCAGCAATAGGTTTGACTAACGGCACGCCACGTTTTTTATATTGTGCCACCACATATGCGTTCATTATTTTTTCCATCTTAAACAGCCAGTTACCGGCGAGTGATTGTCGGGACTGTAATGAGCTTTCCAGACGCCAAAGTTTGTTTTTCCAAAGCAGCAAGCTGCATGGATAAAGGTTGTGCTCCCGATGCGATAACTGTCGGTTGTTCAACCTGCGTCGCTTCCTGCGTGACCAACGTTTGAGCAAATGAGCTGCGCTCATCGGCTTGTCCAATACCAAACGGGCCAAATGAGTTTCCAAGCGAATTCTGCCCAAGGGCGTTATTTTCTAAGCCAGGTAAAGTGCGTTGCTCACGGCTGTCGCTGTACCAGCGGGAGAACAGAACTGCCTGCTGCATAACTGGCGCATTCGCATGCTCTATCCCATAGCCATAGGCTGCAAACTGGCTGTTAAGCCGGGCCTGAAGGCCAATAGCATCACTTTGTAAATCATAGACGAGCGGCAGAATAAACAAGCCCGGTTCGTAACTTTGGCTGTAAGTGGTCAGTGTCTCTTCTTCTTCAGGACCAAATATCTGGTCGCCATTGCGGTCGTCGACATTTGGCATCGCCGTGACGCCGTGAATCAAAATGGTGAGACGTGCTTCGCTGACGTCGCCATCGCTGTCGGTGATGGTGTAAACAAACACCTCAGTAAGAGTGGCGTTCGCTTCAAGTGCTGCCACACGAGGGTCGCTTCTGTTGACTTCGTAGCGCCAGTTGCCCTTGCTATCGAGGGTTAGCGTGCCGTATTGCCCGCCGCTCGAGCCACCAATGGTGCCTGCGCTACCCGTATTTTCCGATACGACACCCGTGACAGGGCCGTTATTCGCCGCACCATCTGCACCGATGCGATCATCGTTAAACAGGTTGCCGCTGGCCGACTCCTGGTTCTGATCCTGTAAGATTTCCGCACTGTCATCAGTGGCGGTCGGGTTGTCGTTGAAAACGGTAATACGTAGCTGCCCGATAGTGGTGCCGTTCACCTGAACTGCGTAGTCGTTGTGCGTACTGACCTGCCCCGGCTGCGACACCGCTTCACGTAACGTGAAGTTGTAGTCGAGACGCGCAACACCGTCTGCGCTGCTGTAGTACGCCAGCAACTTGATGGTGCCAGTCTCGGTTTCGATAGTAATTGGCGAGAGAGGGTTCAGTCGCAGAAGCTGCTCTGCGGTGATGACGCGTCCCTGGAAGGTGAGCGTTTGCAGCCTTTCGAGCGACAGAATATCCAGCGTGCCGTTAACCTCCTGAGCGCCAGGATCAAGCGGCGTCAGGCCAGATTCTTTCACCGAAATTTCCACCGATGGCGCAACCAGAATGCGCAGCGTGCCGTTAGTTTCGCCGCCTTCGTTGCTGTCGCTCACCGTGTAGGTCACCGGAGGCACAAAACCACGCCAGCTGGCGAGTGGGGTAAAGCGATAGCTGCCGTCTCTCAGAACCGTCAGGCTACCAACACCTGCCAGTACGGCCGTTTCGCCCGCGCCGTAACTTTTGCCGCCAACCTGGAAACCAGACAGATGAATTGGGTCACCGTTCGGGTCGCTATCGTTGGTTAACACGTTGCCAGAAACAGGCTCACCTTGCGGAGTGATGATCCCTTCCGGATTAACCACCGGCGCGTCGTTGGTGACAAACACAGTTACGGTCGAGGTTTCAGTGACCCCGCCGCTGGTTACGGTGTAGGTATAAGTATCGGTGCCGACAAAACCGCTGCGCGGGGTGTAGATTATCTGGCCGTTTTGCAGGGTGGCGGTGCCATTTGTTCCGTTGGTCACTGCGGTGATAGTGGCATCAGGGTTGCTGAAGCTATCGTTGGCTAATACGTCGGTCGTTACCGCATTACCTGCGTGAGTCGTGGTTCTATCTGGCGCGATATCAACTACAGGCGAAACAATAATATTCAGTGTGCTGGTGGTATTTCCGCCAATCAGCGCATCGTTAACCGTATAGGTGATGGTCGGTACTCTGCCGTTCCAGTCGGCCACCGGAGTCAGCGTGTAGCTGCCGTCAGCGCGCAGCGTGAACTCACCCACGCCTGCGATAATCACCGGATATCCTGCCGGAGCGGTTTGCCCATCGACATTAAATTGCGTGATGGTCAGCGGATCGCCGTCAGGATCGGCATCGTTCAACAGTACATTACCGGTGACGACATTATCTTCCGGTGTGATGTTGATATCAGGCCGTGTAATCGGCAGGGTGTTTTCCACGGTGACGCTGACCGTGGCTGTTTCCTGAATACCGCCGCTCAGTACCGTGTAGGTGTAGCTGTCTGTTCCGACATAACCCACGTTTGGTTTGTAGATTATTTTGCCATTTTCGATAGTGACCGTACCGTGGCTGCCCTGAGTCACGGTCTGGATAATTTTATCGCCGTTGGTGAAGGTGTCGTTGGCGAACACATCGGTGGTGACAGAACTGTTGCCATGGACCGAAATGTTATCGTTAAAGGCGTCCTGTACTGGGGTAATGGTGATACTCAGTGCCGCGCTGGAAACACCACCGGTGTTGCCATCGCTGATTTGGTAAGTCACTACCGGTAAGGTGCCGTTCCAGTCCGCAACCGGCACGAAATTCCAGCGGCCATCGGCTTGCATGGTTAATACACCCATCCCGGTGAGAGTGAGCGCAGTGCCTGGCGTATAGAGTGTGCCGTTGACGGTAAATCCGGTGACGGTGAGGGCATTTTTATCTGCATCATCCGCATCGGTATCATTAGCCAGCACATTGCCGGAGGCGGTGCTGTCTTCAGGCGTGGTGCTGGTGTCCGGGTTCGCCACAGGTGGCGTGTTGGTCATATCCACTATTACGGTGGCTGTTTCGTTTCTGCCACCGCTTGTCACGGTATAGGTAAAGCTGTCGCGGCCAACATAACCAGCAACAGGGGTATAAACCACTTTACCGTTAACGATAGTGGTGGTGCCAAAGGCGCCGTCGCTGGTGGCAGTAATCTGTCTGCCACTGTTTTCGAAATTATCGTTAGCCAGAACGTCGATGGTTACTCGCACCCCGGCATGAGTGGAGCTCGAATCGCCAACAATGTCTGCGACTTCAGTCAATACAAGTGTCAGCGTGCTGCTGGCGGTGCCGCCGATATGACCGTCGCTGATGTTATAAGTCACTACGGGTACTGACCCGTTCCAGTCCGCGACCGGTACAAATTTATAGCTGCCGTCGGCATTAAGCGTAAGAGTGCCGATTCCGGTGATGGTCACCGTTTCCCCGGCCAGATGCGGCACCGTTTCACCCGGTAAGGTAAAGCTTGTGACGCTAAGAGTGTCGGTGGCGTTACTGTCGGTGTCGTTGCTTAATACGTTACCGATAAGGGTCGTGTCTTCAACGTTGGTCTGCGTGTCGGGAGTCGCGACCGGTACAGTGTTCGTTACCGTCACGTTTACGGTGGCGATTTCCGTTCTGCCGCCACTGGTGACGGTGTAGGTGTAGGAATCTGTTCCGACATAATCTGGCTGTGGCGTGTAGGTCACAATGCCATTGCTGCCGATAACGACGGTGCCGTGGGTTCCCTGAGTGACTTCGGTAATCGCTTTGTCACCATTCTCGAAGCTGTCGTTAGCGAACAGATTGTCCGAAGAAGACGTGCCCGCCTGAAGCGAGATGTTGTCATCAGCGATATCCACGACAGGGTTCACGATAATATTCACCTTGCCGGAAACCTGGGTGTCGCCGTTGTCATCGGTTACGACATAAGTTATCTGCGGAACGTTGCCGTTCCAGTCAGCGACAGGGGTGAAGGTGTAACTACGATCATAAGAGAGTGTAAATGTGCCGACGCCCGGAATCACGGCGGTGGCCGTGCCGAATCGGTTTATCGCGAACACACTATTAATGCCATCAACCTGGAAGGAGGTCACGCGCACTACATCGAAATCCGGGTCACTTACTGTCAGTCTGCCGCTAAGTTGTGCGCCATCTTCATTCATCGACAGGTTCATATCGGTGGCGACAGGAGCGGCATTTGTGACGATGACTGTTACCGTACTGGTTTCGGTAATGCCGCCGCTAGTAACGGTATAAGTAAATTTATCGGTGCCCACAAATCCTGGCGGTGGGGAGTAGCGAATCGTGTTATCAGACAGCACAAATACTTGCCCAAGCGTGGTGTTGTCACGAATGGCTGTGACGGTCTGGGTATCATTGATGAAGGTATCGTTACCCAGCACATTTATGGTGACCGCGTTATCCGCATGGGTGGTCGCGGTATCTGGGGCAATATCCACCACTGACCGGACTTGTATAACCAGGGTACTGATCGCCTGGCCGCCGTTGTTGCCATCGCTGACGGTGAAGGAAATCGGTGGCACGATGCCATTCCAGTCCGCCACCGGTTCAAAGCTGTAAGACCCGTTACTGTTGATGGTCAGCGTCCCTTTCCCTGCAATGACCACTGGGACTGCCGGGGTTCCTACCGTATACGTCGTGCCATCAACAGTGAAATCCGTCACTGTTATTGTGTCGTTATCGCCATCTCTTGCTGTGATAAGCAGATTGCCATCCAGCCGGGTATCTTCGGCAGTGCTGTCTGCCGTGCTGCGCAACACAGGCACGATATTGTTCATGGTGACGGTGATCGTAGCGGTTTCTGGACGGTTGCCACTGATAACGGTGTAATCAAATACATCATCACCGACATAACCGGCATTAGGCGTGTAGATCAGCGTTTTGCGGTCGGCACTGATGGTTACCGTGCCGTGTGCAGGGGCGGTGACGTTAGTTATGATTTTGTCAGGGTTGCTGAAATTGTCATTGATAAAGGGATCAATGGTTATCGGCTTGCCCGCATGGGTGGAGGCAGAATCGTCGGCGATATCGACGATAGGACGCACGGTGATATCCAGCGAGCTTTGTGTTGGTGAGCCACCGGTGTTATCGGAAACGTTAAATGTGATGGTCGGGACGATACCGTTCCAGTCACGAACAGGTGTAAAGGTATAGCTGCCGTTGGGATTGAGAATGAAAGTCCCACTCCCGGCAATCGTCACCGTGTCGCCCGCCGGATGGTTCTCAGCCGAGCCTTCAATCTGGAAGTCGACCACATGTAGCGGGTCACCGTCCGGATCGCTTAGCAAACGTAAAACATCACCGCTAACTGGGGTATCTTCGTCTGTTACAGCAAACTGGTTGCTGGCGGTTGGCGGCGTGTTAGTCATAAAGATAAACACGTTCGCGGTTTCCGTTATCCCGCCGCTGGTCACCGTGTAGGTGTATTTATCACTACCAATAAAACCGGGGTTCGGGGTGTAAATCAGGGTGTTATTCGGCCCCTGAGTAACTACGCCATTTTCCGGTTGGGTAAAGCTTGTGACGGTTCTGTCCGGGTTTACGAACGTGTCGTTTGCCATCACGTCAGTGGTGATAACGGTACCGGTATGCTCGATTTCGATATTATCGTGTGCATCAACAACCGAGGCCACATGCACGCCTAACTGGCCGGGGGTATCACCATTGCTGTTGCCATCGGTAACCACATAGCTTACGGCGATATCACCATGCCAGTCGTCGCCAGGCTTGTAGGTATAAGTCCCGTTGGCATTCATGGTCAGCGTACCGTGGTTATTCGCAAGTGTTGCCGTCTCACCCGCATTGTACGTTGTCCCATCAATAGTGAAGGATTTCACCGTGAGCGTGTCGCCATCGGGATCGCTATCGTTGGTTAATACGTTGCCCGTGGCTGTGGTGTCCTCATCAATGGTCTGGATTTCGTTGTCCACAACTGGCGCAAGGTTGGTGACGTTTATGGTCACCTTCGCGGTTTCCTCCACACCACCACTTACGACGGTGTAGATATAACTGTCAGTGCCCACAAAACCAGGGTTTGGCGTGTAGGTCAGCACGCCATTAACATACGACAGCGTGCCGTTTGTCGGTGCTGACACCGTCGTGACGGTTTTATCCGCATTGGAGAATGAGTCGTTAAGCAGCAGGTCAGAACCCGGCATCACCAACGGCACGTTGGAGTGAGTGGAGAAAGTGTCATCACGTGCATCAGCTACCGCGGTGATAGTGACCGAAAGAGTGGCGGTATTCGACCAGTGCGAAGTCGGGTTGTTGTCATTGGCAAAGTCGAAGAAATTCACCCGCCCGTTAGACACACCCGATAGGGCTGGATCAGTGGTATCTGAGGCGCGTAATTGCAAGCCCCCGGTCACAGTCCCGTTGTAATCTGGCAGGGGAACAAATCGCATCTGCGTGTTGCTTGCCAGTACAAAGGCATTACTTTCACTGACATCAGACGGAATTGTCGCCCACGTTGTGCCATTGAAGTATTCCCAGTGGCCCTTGCTGGCATCGGTGGTGTCGCCGTAAATTGCGATATAACCCAGAGGGCTGCTGGCGTTGCCGCCACCTGCGATGGCACTCTGGTTATCGGTGGCATCACTGTAAACGGACTGGAATATGTTCCCGATAGTTTGCGTACCGTTAGTATCTTCAGCGATGGTAATTGTTTTATCACCAAGCGTAGGGCGGTCATTAATGTTGGTGACCACGGTGCTGAGCGTGACGAGCGCTTCACTGTAAATAGAGGTGCCGCCGTGCCCGCCAGCGCCGCTGATATTTGTTACCGCACCATTGGCCGGAACCACGGGCGTAGTGGAAACATCGCCATTATTGTTGGTTTCGACCAGGCGCACGCCAAGCGTTGAAGGGGTACCAAAATAATCTGGAGCCGGGACAAAGCGCAGCAATGAAGTTGCGGTGAGTACCAGCGCATTGCTGTCGCTGCGGTTGCCGACCGCCAGCCAGTTGGTGCCATCGAGTGAATACTGCCACTCACCCTGCGCGGCATTCGTCGTGTGGTTGGTAATCGCGACGCCATAAAATGCATCGGCGCTGCTGCCACCCGTTCCACCATTTGCGCTGTTATTAATGGTGTCACGATCGTCATTGAAGAAACCGGTAAACAGCTCGCCCACGGTTTTGCCCGTCACTGAACCGCTTAGCGTGTCTTCTTCAAGCGTCGGAATGCTGACAGTTGGCGTACCGACCACCACTGGCGCATCATTTACCGCATTGACCGTGAAGGTAAATGCACGTGTGGTAATGAGCGCCGATGAAGTGCCACCCACACCATCCTCGTAGGAAACTTGCCCCGGGTCTTGTTGCGGGTTGTTAGCACCGATGGGGAGCGTGTCAGGGCGTGAGCCCGAGTTGCCACCATCGTTAACCGTCACCGTCACACCGAAACTGCCGTTCCAGTCAGAACGGTTCGCACTGCCGGGTGCATCAGGCAGCGTAACTCGCAGGGCCGCCAGATAAGTATTCACCTGGGCGTAGGAGCCGGTAAACGTGAGCGTGTCGGTACCCGTACCCGTAAATGAGCCGCCGCTGCCTGTTGGGGCAACAAAGACAAAGCCATTAGGTAATTTGACGGTGACCGTCATGGTCTGGCCACCGGCATCCGTATCACTGATAGTAATCGGCGGGAGTGTCACGGTGGCGTTGTTTTCATTGGTGCTCAGCGCCGGGTTGCCGCCCAGCACAATCTGCGCCGGGTCGTTAATACTGCTCTGGAACACGGTGCGGTAAGTTGATGCGACGTTTTGCTCAAGCCCGGCAGGAATAGCCGCGTAAGGGCTGATAACCGTGTTGAGTGGAAGTGCGGTTCCTACACCATTTGCTGAAACGTTATTGCCACCGTTGGCACCGCTAGTGAGGTTGCCGTTCGCATCGCGTACCCGGTCGTCAACAATCACTTCGACGCGGTAATACTGGTCTGCATCATCGAGGATTGCGCCGCGCATACTGACTTGCAATTGCGCGAGGTAGGCGTTGATTTGCGCGACTGTACCGGTGATAACCAACGGAGCATTCTGCCCATTGGATGGCGGGTTAACACCATCCGGGCTGCCGGTTTGGACTATCACACCGGAAGTGGTGTTTAGCGAAGAAATATTGATCGCGGAGTTTTGCTGATCGCGATATTGCAATACTGACAATGGGTTACCATTGGCATCGGTGATTCGCACCGTGACCTGCACAATGTCTTTTTCACCCGTCGCAACACCGCCTGCATCTGAAATGTCAGGATCACCAATCACAAAACCACTAACGTTGTTGCCTCCCGGGGCATTGTTGTCGAGCAACAATATATCGGTAGGCCCAGTGACGGTTGGCGGATCGTTCACCGGGATAATGGTTAATGCGATTTGTACATCGGGAGGTGCCACACCTGAAGTATCCCCGACGGTAGCCGTTGACGTGTCCAGATGTACATTGAGCGTCACATCGCCTGCCGCCGCACCGTTTTGGTCGTGGTTAGCATTGTTGGCACTTTGGTAAGTCAATCCATTTGCCGGGTTATTAATCAACGCCTGAATGGCGTCGGCAGTACCGGTAAGAATGAGCGTTCCTGAGTTATCGCCCTGGATTGTAACGCCGTTAATCTCGGTGTTACTGTCATTGGTTAAGCCGCCAATCCCCAGTTGCCCTTGTGCGACGGTTAACGTCACGGTAACCGGCTTACCGAAGGCCGTTGATTCCACGTCGGTAATAACAAAATCGCCGCCAATAAACGTCGGCTGATCTTCAAAAGTCGACTTATTTGGATTGCCCACGACCAGATGCCCAGGGTCGTTCACTGACGAGGCGTTTATCACGACCTGGTTGGCCGAGATATTGCCGTTCGTCACCGGAACAGCATTCTGATACCAGTTGTAATTTTGGTTATCGACTATGCCAGGCGATGTTCCAAACGCCGGATTAGCGGGTTGGTTAACTGGCCCGCCGTTCGCTTCACCGGTTAACTGACCATCAGCCGTCCGCAGGCGGTCGTCGGTAATGACTTGAACCTGGTAAACTGCGTTGCGATCGTTCGGGAAACGCACGGTTAAACCGGTAAGGGCGCTATTTATTTGTGCAACGGTGCCGGTCAGTACCAGATAGCCATTTGTCCCGCCCGTTATCGTCGCACCGCTTGTGGTATTCGCACTGAGCCTGATGTCGTTATATTCGGCCTGGCTGAAGGGGCTACCATCGCTGTGCAGCAAGCGTACTGTGGTTTGTAGGATGTTAACCGAGCTGTTTGTGCCCGTAATATCCGGGTCGGCGACCGTAAAACCTTTCACGGCCTGAGAAATTCCAATATCAATCGGCCCGGAAGGTGCTGTGACGGTAGGTTTGTCGTTGGTTGGCGTGATATTAATGGCAAAGTGGTTGTTGGCTTGTTCTTTGTCACCATCAGACAGCGTGAAATTGAAACCGTCGGCATTCAGGCCGTTACCGGTCACTTCATCGCCGTTATTCAGGTAATAGATACGACCATTGTTAATGTCAGCCTGCGTGAAGGTTGAACCATTGCCGAGGACGCTAAAGTTAACACCATCGGTTGAGTACGCGAGACGGCCATGAGTTGGCGTTGTGGTGACGGTAAATTGCACCTGCTCGGGCGTGCTGTCCGGGTCATAAGCCTGAAGTTGTGAGCTATTAATTTGAACATAGCCTCCTTCGACCACGTTCGCCGGGTTGTTAGCCGGAGGCCGGGCTTCAACTCCACCCACAAGGTTTGGCGAATCTGGAGGCACAACGATATCTGGGCTATCCGGCGTCTGCGGGATTTTCGGGCCATCGTTCACGTTAGTGATGGTAATGCCCACGGTGGCATTGTTGGCCGACTGCAAACCCCAGCGGTCCACCGCATAAGTCGTAAAGCTGGTGCTGCGGACTTCAGAACCGTTGCTGACAAAACGCAGGCCACTGGTTCCATCTCCCTTTAAAATGCTGGCATCAAGCTGCAATGTGCCGATATCTGCATTAGTGATGGTGACCCAACTGGTGCCATTATAATATTGCAGCGCACCGCCAGTAGGCAGCGTCAGGAAGCCAAATTTGAGTGCGCCCGCTCCGCTGACATCATTATTGTAGGCGTAGTTATTGCTGTTATCGGGTCGTAGAAGTTCTCCTTCCCACGACGAGCCGCTATTCGCATCATCCGGGTCGCTCAACTGCAACTGCGAGTTGGTGATAACAACCGTTTCACCTTCAGCTAAAACCGTGTTTGAAGAACCGGCAATCACAGGCGCATCGTTAATCGGGGTGACGAACACGTTCATTATCGGGTTCCAGGTCACCGCAACCGGATTGCCTCGTGCATCTAAGGTCACCTGGCCCGCAGAAACCGAGAAGCTGCCGTCGAACATGAAGTTTTCACCGCCGTCGTGACGAACGCTGATTAACCCCTGGTTCAAATCGGCCTGCGTAAAGGTGCCGAATGCGTTGATAACCCGATAACCTCCCTGACCATCACTTTTCAGGATAGTCAGGCCCGTTTGCCCAGAGGCGCTGCCAAGGAAGGTATAAACGATTTGCTCAGGCGTGGCGCCTTGCACCACGTAACTCAGTCCTGGCGTGCTGTCGGTGATTTTCCCGGTGCCTGAAAGAGTTAATGTTCCCCCCTCGAGAAGCACGCCATGAGGTGCGCTGTTAGGGTTATTTATGTCTGTGCCGATATACCCGGAGTTTGTGGTGGTAGCCGGAACATTTAACACCGGCAGGCCGCTTGGGTCAGGGTTATTTGGATTATCGGTGACGGCCAGGCCAATGGTGAACTGAATATGGGTGAGCTGATCACTGGCATTCCCGCCATCCCATATCCCACCCTGACGCGTGAACGTTGTGCCATCCGGGTTCCAGCGCAACGCGGTGGAGTGGTCGATGACGCGGAAATTAAACACATCTATTCCACCGACGTTGGAAGCCAGGTATTGGGTGTAAACCACCCGGCCTTCGGCGATATCCTCCATCGTAAAGGTGTCGCCGCTTTTCATCAGTAGACCGTTCAGGGTCAGATAACCGTGTGTTAACCCCTGGGCATCAACGATAAAGCTCACGCGGTCAGCCGATGAGTCGCTATCAATGGCTGCCAACATTTCTGGTTGCAGCACGACGTTATTCGGGCCTGTTGTGACTTGCGCATGCAATGTCGAATCTGGATTGAGGTACGGGTCATCATCAACGGGCTGAATCGTCAGTGCAATTATCGCATCGCTACTGGCAGGAACGCCTGTACCGCCGCCCTGGTCAGTAACACGCACGCCAAAATTATCCTGCGTAATGCCTTCTGAACCGTCGTTTTCATAGGTCAATTGATTACGATCGGCATATCTAATCTGCTGGTCTATAACGACGGGCAAACCATTAAAATAGAGTGTGCCGTGGGTTGGCAGCGAAGTAATGGTTAGGGTGAGATCGGTATCCTGTGTATCGCCTCCGCTGCCCGCCACAATGTACTGCCCAACATTCCCGGTATTAACGGCGTTTTCTGGCTGGCCTTCAAAGACAATACCGCCACCCGAAATAGTTGGCAGTTGGTTTTCTGGCGCAATCTGAAGTGTGACCGTGACGGAGTCGGAAAGATTAATTGGCGTAGCACCGTCATTCACATTGGCAGAAAAACTGTCGGCGGTATTCTGCGAAGTGCCCGTTGCGGTATGGACATATTTCAGAGCGTTATTCTGCACATCCTGCTGGGTAAAGACCGAGCCAATACCCAGCCGCGTGCCGTTTAGCGTCAGATAACCGTACTGCGGCATCGCCGTCAGGCTGTAGACAATTTGCGAGGCGCTTTGCGCACCGGCTGCAACATCAGGGTCGATAGCGGTCAGTGTCTGATCGTTAATCACAGTGCCGGAGCCGTTCTTTTCCGGCACGATTACGGTTTTGTTTGGAACTGTTACCGGATCGTTTGATGGGGTAATGGTGACATGCGTGACCAGGCTGTCGTTGCCGGACAGGCTTAAGATATAAAACTGCACATCCGTGGAGGCGGACTGTTTGCCCAGTTCAGTATCACTTGCAGTAAATTTAAGTGAGTTTAACCAGGCTTGTGCATCTGCTACTGAACCCACGAATTCGAGTGTCTTCCCGGATTGAGTACCATTGACTAAATCGCCTACGGCACCGTTGGTCAACGTCACGCTGATCGCAACATTTGCATCACTGGCATTAATCGTTATGCCACTAAAACTGCCGGTTTCAGCACCTGGGTGTAGAGAGCTTGGTTCAGAAACCACCATATCCGGTTTGGTGGTGGTGAGTTCAGGTGCTTGCAGCACACCGTCGTAAGCCAGTTCCAGCGAACGTGTTTCGATGACGCCAGTATGGGATTCAAGTGTCCAGTCAGCCGCTTTTGCCGCGCTACCTGTTTCGTCATTCGAAGCCGCAATGTCCGCATGGGTATAGTCCGCCATACGGCTAATCAGAATGGTGTCTTTAGCCGTAACATTGCAGCCATACAGCAAAATATCACCGTCTGTGGTCAGCTTTTCGCCAAGGGTTTCTAATTGCTGCTGATATTGAGTAATCGTTTTGTCATTAAGTTTGTCGCTACCGAGTGTTATCTCATCGCTGGCGCCATGGCTGATGATATGAATTGCCGTGATATTTTTATCGTTTTTTAGCGCTTCATTAATCTGCTCAAGCCCGGAGTGCTGAGAGTCCAGTACCAACACGCGGCTGCCTTCAGGCAACTGACTGACCAGAGATTGCCAGTTCTGGACATGGCTATCGACGACATAAACTTCATGCGGCGCAGTTGCGTCTGCAGGGGCTGGTGCTGTTATTGATGCTGGTGCAGGCGCCGATGGAGGCGGGACAAAAACCGCTTTCGATGCGTCCGGTGCGTTATCGTGGTGTTGGGTATCAAGCGGGTTATCCGCATGATGAGCGGCTTCAACGACGGCTGCGCCATCGAACAACTGCCGAGGCTCCAGAGCGAAACGATGATGGCGTGGACGGGTTGGATTGTCGTTTCTTTGTCTGGACATAGCGCATCACTCTGTTAGCGGCTTCGGTAGCATTAACGGTAATGATACATCTGATTTACATAGTATGAATGTATTAGTTGGCCTTATTACATAATATTTACGAATGTATTTGAGATTATTCCTGGTGAGATTTACAGGTTCTTTACTGGAGCAGTAAAAACATAACAGCAGCAGAAATAGCTAAATTATTGCAATGAAAAGTAATAAACCACCGTTAGGTTATTATTTTTTTTGATTTTTCAGGGAGAGGGGGAATCATTCTGAGCGAATGATTAGATTCGATTTTTTTGCCGTTGGGGTTAATTAAAAAAAAGAACGACAGGTTAAATAATAACCAATTCTTTCGTTTCGCTTATGATGATTGTTATAGGAGAAATGGTTGGTTACCAATCAATGTTAACAACATCAGTTATCCGGGAAATAAAAATCTATGGTCCCCACCGTTTTTGCAACACTGATTTTTGACTTATGGTGGCTTGCCTAAATCTATCCGGCGTCACTATGGGCATCGATGCCCGCGCCTTGATGAGTTCCGCACCTGATAAGCCTAAAAAGCCACGCGGCTTCAGAGAGCCATTTTTTATGTTAGGTTTTCATCAGGCCGATAGGCCGTTCATGTCATCAATAATCAGTCTTCGCAAAACCAGATTGGGAACTGCTTAATTAACGATTAACCTGCCAGTCAGACTGGCGTCATCGTTACCTTTCGAACACGGTCTGCCGGGTTGTGATTGCCCATGCTATCCGGGCCAGCTTGTTGGCCAGAGCACAACACACTACGCAGGAGTGTTTTCTTGCCAGTTGTGCCCTGACCCAGTCAGCCAGCTTGCCTGACTGATAATCAATTTTCTGGATAAAGACTCTGGCGCACTGGACAAGTAACCGTCGCAGATTTTTGTCTCCCCGTTTACTTATCCCTAAAAGCGTATTTTTGCCGCCCGTGCTGTACTGCCGTGGTACCAGGCCGGTTGAGGCCGCAAAATCCCGGCTACAGCCATATTGTTTACCGTCGCCCAGTTGCGATGATAAAACGCTGGCAGTTATCGGCCCAACACCGGGTATTGTCTGAAGACGTTGTCCTGTTTCATCACGACTCAGCTCTTGTTCCAGCGCTGTTTCAAGCTCCGTGATCTGTTCGACAAGATAAAGATAATGAGCATGTAAGCGCATCAGCAGCTGTGCCAGATAGGGAGGAAGTTCGTTATCTGCAAGGACTGTTGAGAGCCGTTTTATCACTGCGGCTCCGATCGGCATACTGATGCCAAATTCCAGCAAAAAAGCATGCATCTGATTAGTCGTTTTGACTTTATCTCTGACCAGCGATTCCCTGACCCTGTGAAGTGCCCGCATGGCCTGTTGAGCTTCGGTTCGTGGTTGCACAAATCGCATGGAGGGACGGGATGCCGCCTCGCATATGGCTTCTGCATCGACAAAATCGTTCTTGTTGCTCTTAACAAAAGGGCGAACGAACTGCGGAGAAATCAATTTTGCTTCATGGCCTAAATCAGCGATCCGGCGAGCCATAAAATGGGCGCCGGCGCAGGCTTCCATCACAACGGTAGCGGATGTACACCCAGCCAGAAATTCAATAAGTTTGGTGCGGGTAAATTTTTTTCGCAGTAATGCTTTGCCTGATTTATCCTGGCAGTGAACGTGGAAGGAATGTTTGCCGAGATCGATACCAATAAGCGTAACGTTTTGCATGATGGCCTTCTCCAGAAAGAAAAACACCCTGCCAGCGTACCGCTCACAGGGTGGTGGGGACCATCTCATTAGCCACCCGTTGCGGGGTGGCCTATGTTGCGCGTTACAATTCCACTTTAAAAAATTATAACAGCGGCGCGATTAAATCATTTGTGAGTAAGACTGGTCAATCCACTCAACCGTTGTATTAACGATGGTTCTGATAGCTATTTACTATCGAATAATGCAATACCCATATTTCAAGCGGGTACAATTCCGAAAGAGAGCACACTTTCATGTCAGAGAAATTGCAGGAGTGTGACAACAACGCTAGATTTAGCGCTCAGATATTTTTGAGTACCGCTTTGCGCCAGTGTGCGCGTTAATTTCGAGGGTTTGGCGTTGTCGGAAATGCTTTCAATTGTGTTGTTTGTCGCAGCCATTGCCGTGTACGCCGTGAAAGCTGGCCGCAACGTCTGGTGGTTTAGCGCCATCCTGCTTATTTTGGGTCTGTATATTGTCCTGAACGTGACGTTTGTCGCCAGTAACTACTTTACCGGCGAAGGCATTAACGATGCTGTGCTTTACACCCTGACCAGCAGCCTTACCGGGGCAGGAATTGGAAAGTACATTCTGCCAGGTATAGGGATTTTTGTTGCACTGGTTGCGGTATTCGGCGGCTTAACCTGGATTTTACGCCGCCGTAAAAACCACCCCCATCATTTTGGTTATAGCCTGTTGGCGCTGGTTTTTGCTGTGGGTTCTGTAGATGCCTCACCGGCATTTCGCCAGGTGGCGGAACTGGTCAAATCGCAAACACGTTCCGGTGATTCGGATTTCGACGTTTATTACAAAGTCCCGCAAGGCACTATTAAAGACCCTAAATTAAACCTGGTTTATATTTATGGTGAAAGTCTGGAACGTACTTATTTACAGCCAGAATACTTTCCTGACTTAGCGCCGGAATTAACCGGGCTTAAAGATGAAGCAATAGATTTCAGCCATACGGTGCAATTACCCGGCACCGATTACACCATTGCCGGAATGGTCGCCTCGCAATGTGGTATTCCTTTATTTGCACCATTTGAGGGGAATTCATCGGCTTCAATGTCGAGTTTCTTCCCAAAAAATATCTGCCTTGGCGATATTCTAAAAGCCTCCGGCTATGAAAACTATTTTATGCAGGGCGCAGATTTACGCTTTGCCGGTAAAGACATCTTTTTACAGTCGCACGGCTTCGAGCATATGTACGGCGCGCAAGAGCTGAAAAGCATGGTTGCTGACCCAGAATACCGCAATAACTGGGGCTTCTACGACGATACCGTGCTGGATGAAGTCTACGAAAAATATATTGAGCTGTCGAAAAAGAACCAACGTTTCTCGCTATTTACGTTGACCGTCGACACGCACCACCCGGATGGTTTTATTTCGAAAACCTGTAAGCGCCGCAGTTATAAATTTGATGGTAAAGAAAACCAGTCATTCAGCGCGGTTGCCTGTAGCCAGGAACATGTCGCCGCACTTATCGAAAAAATAAAAGCCTCGCCGTATTTTAAAAATACCGTCATTGTCGTGAGTTCCGATCATCTGGCGATGAACAACACTGCTTACAAATATCTCAATCAGCACGAGCGAAATAACCTGTTCTTTATTATTCGCGGCGATAAACCGCAGGCGGATTTAGTACCGGTAAAACGCAGTACGCTGGATAACGGGGCAACGGTTTTAGATGTGCTGGGCGGTGATAATTATCTTGGCTTAGGGCGCAGTAGTTTATCCGGGCAGTCGATTGCCTCGGTATTTCTTAACGTCAAAGAAAAGGTGATGGAGTGGAAACCAGACGTTATCGATCTGTGGAACTTCCCGAAAACCATTAGCCAGTATGAAATTGACCAGAAGAAAAATACCTTCAGCTATTCAGGCGCGCATTTCAAAATGCCGTTATTGTTGCGCATTCTGGATAAGAAAATAGAACCATTGCCTGAAAGCGAATATTCCGCACCGCTGCGTTATCAGCTGGCTGACTTTAAAGAAAATGATAAGTTTATTTGGGCCGATCGCTGTTTCAAAATGGCGCGTTTATGGGAGCCAAAGCTGGCACTCTCGACCGGGCTATGCGTGGCTCAAGGGCAGGTTGGTGGCCAGCCTACGGTACGTTTGATTGAACAACAGCAAGAGCAACATGCTGTTCAATTTGCCCCGCAGGATATCGACAAAGCACGTTTTAAAAACAATGTCGCCTTGCTGAAAGTCGATGAAAATGCCATTCGGTACCAGGCTGATAGCTTTATCTTCAACGTGCCGGGTGCGCCGCAAACCGTGAAAGAGTTCACCGGCATTTCACGCCCGGAAGAGTGGGGGCGTTGGTCAAATGCGAATCTGGCACCGGAAGTGAAAATTGAATATGCCGAGCCGCTGCCGGAGAAATTTGACCTGGTAATCATCGCTAAAGCCTTTGGCCCGAATATTGGCCAACCGGTGCCGGTAAAAGTGGGAAGCCAACAGCAAACATTAACACTTGGAGAAGAGTTGAGTACCACGACGCTGCATTTTGATAACCCTGAGCGTAGTCATGTGCTGGAAATTATTCCACCACAGCCGCAGTTATCTAATGAAGGCAATATTCTTGGTCACGAACCGCGCAAGATTGGGATTGGGATGGAGGATATTAAGGTAGTACCAGCCACATAGTTATTGAATGACGCTGCGCTTATCCGACCTACGAAAAGAAACGTAGGGTGGATAAGTGCAGCGTCATCCACCTTTTACATCAAATGCTTACAGAACACCTTGCCCAAACATGGCATCCGCAACTTTCACGAAACCGGCAATATTGGCACCGCGAACATAATGTGTTTGCTTATCTTCACCACCGTAATTCACACAGGCTTCATGAATATCCAGCATGATGTGATGCAGGCGAACATCCACTTTTTCAGCCTTCCATCCCATACGAGCGGCGTTTTGTGCCATCTCCAGACCTGAAGTGGCCACACCGCCCGCATTTGCCGCTTTACCTGGAGCGAACAGCACGCCCGCGTCCACGAACAGATTGGTTGCTTCAATGGTGGTTGGCATATTCGCACCTTCAGCAATGGCCTTCACACCATTGGCAATCAGCACACGAGCCGCTTCGGTATCCAGTTCATTCTGTGTTGCGCACGGCAGGGCGATATCCACCGGTACGCTCCACGGTTGCTGGCCTTCGAGATACTTCAGGCCGAACTCTTTCGCGTAATCGGCAACTCGACCATCGCGGCTGGATTTAATTTCAGCCAGACGCGCCAGTTTTTCGGTAGTGAAGCCAGTTTCGTCGACGACGGTGCCGTTGGAGTCAGAAGCCGTAACCACGCGCGCACCCAGCGATAATGCTTTTTCAATGGCGTATTGCGCCACGTTACCGGAACCAGAAACGGCAACGCGCATTCCTTCAAAGCCCAGGCCATGACGCTTGAGCATCGCATCGGTGAAGTAGATAAGACCGTAACCAGTCGCTTCCGGGCGAATCAGGCTTCCACCGAACGACAACCCTTTGCCGGTAAATACGCAGGCCGTATTGTTGGAGAGTTTTTTCATCATCCCTGCCATAAAGCCAACTTCACGCCCACCAACGCCAATATCACCTGCAGGAACATCGGTATCCGGCCCAAGGTGGCGATACAGCTCCATCATCAGCGCCTGGCAAAAACGCATGATCTCACCTTCACTTTTGCCTTTCGGGTTAAAGTCGCTACCGCCTTTACCACCGCCCATTGGCAGTGTGGTCAGCGCATTTTTGAAGGTTTGTTCAAAGCCTAAGAATTTCAGAATCGAGAGATTCACCGAGGGGTGGAAACGCATCCCACCTTTAAATGGCCCGATCGCCGAGCTAAATTGCACGCGCCAGGCGCGGTTAACCTGCACCTGATTTTTGTCATCAACCCAGGTGACGCGGAACTGAATCACACGTTCCGGTTCAACCAGTCTCTCCAGTAAGGCTGAACGGCGGTACTGCGGATTTTGCTCCAGGAACGGCCACAGCGTGGTCATGACTTCGCGTACTGCCTGTGCAAATTCAGGTTGGTTTGGATCACGTTGTTGAACAGAGGTCAGGAATGATTCAAGGGAAAGCGAGTTTTCCATAGATTAATAAGTCCTTGTTATAAGCAATGTTATAGATGTGTTGTGTTACTTCGAATATAACATTCACTTATTACCGAGCCGCAAGCGATTTCTTTTTATTGCCACCCAAGCCGTATTAGCGTTATTAATTTCTCTGCGTCACCATTCCATATCACCATGAATGTATTGCCTTTTTTGTATGGTCCGAGCGAATGATTTAGGGTCAGAGTTAATCGCGTTTCATCTATTTTACTTATTGATGCATAAGAAAAATCAAAGTAACGACCCACATGGCGGAACAAGGCTTTGAATAAGCTTTCTTTTGCACAAAAGGCTATCGTTAACGCGTAGTGGTAAGGCCAGCGAGACTGGCGCAACAGCTCTTTTTCAGCGCAATCTATAATCCCACCATGAATTTCTTCGGCGATGTGCGGGGCAATAATTTCTTCATAGTCGATACCGATTCCCTCGCGCATATCCGCAGAATCAGTAATCACGGTCGATAATGCCACATTGCCGCTGTGCGTGACGCTGCCGGTGAATCCCGGTGGCCAGCAGGGTTCACGGTGCAGTCCGATTCCCGGCACATAATCATTTACGCCATGAAAACGCAGCGCTTCACAGGCCGCTATTCTTCCTGCGAGATGTTCGGCTTTGCGTTTAACAACAGAATTGGATAAGCGCTGGTGATGGGGTAGCCATAACAAATCGTTGGGCTGAAAGGTTGTGGCGTCAAAATCCACGCGGTAAACGCGTAAATGGGGGAGAAAGTCGAAATGGGAAAGTTGATATTGC
This sequence comes from Buttiauxella noackiae, assembly GCF_000737905.1. Classification (NCBI taxonomy): domain Bacteria; kingdom Pseudomonadati; phylum Pseudomonadota; class Gammaproteobacteria; order Enterobacterales; family Enterobacteriaceae; genus Buttiauxella; species Buttiauxella noackiae. Next base: position 1,753,417 of record NZ_JPRU01000001.1, on the reverse strand, counting down.
ATCGCTATCGCTTAAAAACGGTGGATGTCGCTCACGCTAATCCACCCAGGAACAGCTTTCTCGTAGGGCGGATAAACGCATGCGTCATCCGCCGAAAAGCCAAAACTTAGAAGTGGGTATTCACACTCACATAGTAAGTACGACCGGACTCGTTATAGGTCTCGGCACCTGCCCCGTACATATAACCGACAGCACCACCTGTTGTCTGGGCATTACCTGCGCGCCAGTGGCGTTTATCGAACAGGTTATCAATCCCCGTCGTCAGGCTGACGTTTTTGGTCGCGTCCCAGGTTCCGCTCAGTCCAACAATGCTATACGGGCTAACCTCGTTGGTTTCGGGACCTGTTGCCGGTTCACCTTTGTAGTTGTACTTCTTCGGCTGTTGTTTGCCGTACCACGTAAAGGTTGATTGCACAGAGATGTCCTGGCGAACCTGCCAGCTCAGGGTGGAGTTTAGCGTATATTCCGGAATAACGGACAGGCGCTCACCGGTCTCTTTATTCTTACTTTCCAACATGTAAGTGATGTTATTCGTCCAGTTCACCGTGTTGGAAACCGGTACGTTTAACGTGCCTTCCAGCCCTTCTACCAGCGCCTTAGGAATGTTTTCCCATTGGTAAATATCGGTTTTGGTTTTGCCAGAAGAAGTCTGGCCGATTGGCGCGTATCCCGCTTCGATTTTGTCTTTATAATCATTGCGGAACCAGGTGACCCCAGCGAGCCAGCCGTCACGTTTGAACTCAAGGCCGATCTCTTTGTTGACACTGGTTTCAGCTTTAAGATCTTCGTTACCCATCATGTAGCAGCCCACGCCGGTACCGCTTGCGTAGCAGCCCTGGCCTTTGCTGTAGAGGATGTAGTTTGGGTTAGTCTGATACAGGCTTGGCGCTTTATAGGCCTGAGCAATACCCATTTTCAGGGTGAAGTCATCACCCAAACCTTGAGACAGGTTCAGAGATGGGCTCCAGTTATTACCCACGATGCTGTGATGATCAAAGCGCAGACCCGGTGTCAACATGGTGCTGTCGGTCAGCTCCATATTGTCTTCAGCAAACAGTGAGAAGATCTCTGCCTGAGAATATGGGCTACGGTTGGTGCTGTTCGAACCTGGAATTGGGCCGCCCATAAAGGTTTGACCGTTCGATGACAAATCTTTCATCTTTTGCTGGTTCCATTCGGTACCCAGCGTCAGGTTTTGGTTAAACACGAAATCAATCGGGATATTCACTTCGCTATGCAATAACACATCGCTCAGATCGATATCGCTGAATTTATCGCTGGAGAAAATCCCTTCGGTGCCACCGGCCAGGCCTTCCTGCATACGCGAGTTGCGCGTGTGCTCGTACTGCACGTAGTTGCTGGTGGTCAAGCCGCTGTCCCAACCGCCGTTCCAGGTCAAAGAATAGTTCTGGCGATACAGACGGTTAGTCTCGTTGCCGTAGTTATCTTTCACAATCTGGTTGGTATTGGTGTTCTGGGTATCGCCGGAATAGAGGTTGCCCTGGCGGCTGTAACCCGCTTCCAGTTCCAGTGATTGCATTGGCGCAAAATCCCAACGCACGACGCCATTGATATCTTTGTTAATTACGCCTTCACGCCCGGCTGGCAGGGTGTCGGCATAAATACCGGTACGTTCAGACTGATGGCCCTGGTTGATGTCCCAGGCATCGGCCTGAGTTTTATCGAGGTTGCCGTACAAACGGAAGCTGAAATCCCCACCCAGTGGGCCGTTCAGGCTGAAGTTGGTGCGCTTAGTGGAACCTTCGTCTTTGTGCTCAGGGGCGTTGAGATAGGTGTTCCAGGTACCGTGCCATTCACCGTTGCCTTTTTTGGTGATGATATTGACTACACCACCTGCCGCACCGTTACCATAACGCGCCGCTGCCGGGCCACGAATCACTTCAATACGTTCGACCATTTCTGGTGGCACCCAGCTTGCATCACCGCGTGTATCACGTTCGCCACGCCAGCCAAGTCGTACCGAGTTGCGACTGCTCACCGGTTTGCCATCGATCAGAATCAGGGTGTTTTCCGGGCCCATACCGCGAATATCAATTTGACGTCCATTACCGCGTTGGCCACTGGTGGAGTTACCGGTCAGGTTAACGCCGGGCATAGTGCGGACGATTTCGGAAATATCACGCGCTGGTGGGCGTTTTTTCAGCTCTTCAGCGGTGATGGTTGAAACGCCTGGAGCCTGTAAATTTTGTGCGGCGGCGGTGACAACCAGAGTGTCTTCGTCAGCGTGATTTTGTGTGTCGTCATTGTTGGCAGCAGCGGTCTGAGCCGGTGCTGGTGCTGCTTGTTCTGCCGCAAAGGCAGGTGAAGCGACACCGTATATTCCCAGATTGATCAGCACAGCGAGGGAATAGTTAATTTTCTTATTCATTATGGCGGCCTGCTTTTCCGCTGGGCCCGGTGTCATTCCATTCCCTAAAGGGATCGGGCGCAGCATGGATGTTACGAAGCGATACCGAAACTGTCTGCAACAGCCCCGAAATGAGGGAATCGTGCGTTCAAGTCCGGCAATTAATTGTTTTTGCACCAGGAAGCTGGTAGCCCAAAGCGCGGAAATACGCTATTGCAAATGCAAATAATTATCAATAGTATTATCAATATATTTCAGGCTTGTTGATCGTTATCAATAATTTCAGAAGGTTATGTTTGAGTGACGCATTTGCTGACAGGAAGTGAGAGCTGGTGGCAGGAAAAACAGGCACAAGGGATCCCCGCCGTCACTTTTGAAAGTGACGGTCTGTGCGAGGTGACTTTTCTGTGGCGTGACCCCGAGGGCTGCGAGCAAACCTCTCCGACAAAGCGAGTCTGGATTTACATCACTGGCGTGACCGATCACCACCAGAGCTCGCGCCCGCAATCGCTCGAACGTATTGCTGGCACTAACGTCTGGCAATGGCAAACGCAGCTAACTGCTACATGGCGCGGCAGTTATTGCCTCATTCCAACAGACAGCGAAGATGATTTCCCTGCAGAGGCTTTTGACGGCATCGTGCCGGAGCGCATGGCGCTGCGTGAAGGCTGGCGGAAACTGCTGCCACGTGCGATTGCCGACCCGCTAAATCCTGAAAGCTGGCTCGGTGGGCGAGGGCATCCGATGTCAGCACTCCATCTTCCTGATGCACCAAAGCAAACTGGTTGGGATAAACCATTCACACCGTATAACGCTCCCCAACATATTTCCTGGCTGAGTGTCCGCCTGAAAAACCAACGTAGTGTATGGATTTTTGCAACCGGTGACGCGCAGCCTGAGCAGCGCCCATTGGCGATATTACTCGACGGCCAATTCTGGGCTGAAGGGATGCCAGTGTGGTCTGCACTTCAGGCTCAAACAGATGCCGGAGTATTACCTCCCGCCGTTTATGTGTTGATTGATGTTATCGACAATGCCACTCGCAGTGGTGAACTGCCCTGTAATGCGCAGTTTTGGCTGGCAGTACAAGAAGAATTACTACCGCATCTGCGCACGGTTACCCGCTGGAATGAAAATCCAGAAACCACGGTGGTCGCCGGGCAAAGCTTTGGTGGGCTTTCCTCGCTTTATGCCGCACTTCACTGGCCTGAACAATTTGGCTGTGTGCTGAGCCAATCAGGTTCTTACTGGTGGCCACGTCGCGAAAATAACCAGCAAGGCGGGCAGTTGATACGGCAACTGGAAGACGGGCTTGCGTGTGAAAAACCGCTGCGTATCTATCTTGAGGCAGGGGTCAGAGAGCCTCTCATTCATCAAGTTAATCAACGAATTTACCCCTTACTACAACAAACACAGCGAGCTGTTTTCTACCGTCAGGTTGATGGTGGGCACGATGCGCTTTGCTGGCGAGGCGGTTTAATTGACGGTCTCACCTGGCTTTGGAAAGCGCCTTAAAGATTGGAGTGAACTATGGAATTCAGTAACCCTTTCGACTCGTTGCAGGGCCATTTTTTTATCCTTAAAAATGCGCAGCAACAGTTAAGTTTATGGCCGGAGCATTGTGCTTTACCCGATGGCTGGCAGGTGGTTTGTGAACCCGCATCAAACGATGAATGTAACCGCTGGCTGCTCGCCAACTGGGGCAGTCTTCAACCCGCTTCCTTTGCAAAAGAAGAGGTGAGTGGTGAGTGAATTCATGATGACTCCAGCACGGGAACAACAGATCAAAACCATGCCGCTTGTGGCAGCACAGCCCGGAATCTGGATGGCAGATCAGCTGTCACAACACTCCAACATGTGGAGCGTGGCACACTATGTTGAGCTAAATGGAGAACTCAACGAAGCGTTATTGTGCCAGGCGATAGTGGCAGGAATGAAAGAGGCCGATACCCTTTGCATGCGCTTTAGCGAAGTGGACGGCGAAGCGCGCCAGTGGGTCGATCCTGATGCCTCGTTTGTTGCGCCTCACTGTGTTGATCTGCGCAACCAAATCGATCCGATCGCTGCCGCACAAGCGATAATGCGCGACGATCTCGAAGGGGATTTGCGCATTGCCAGCGGCAAGCCGCTTTACCATCATCAACTGCTGCGTATCTCAGATACACGCTGGTTCTGGTATCAACGTTTTCATCATTTAGTGGTCGATGGCTTTAGTTTCACCGCTATTACCCGCCGTATTGCCAATATTTATAGCGATTTGTGCCAAAACCAGGTGCCTGAACCCACGCCATTTACTCCGTTTAGCGAAGTAGTTGAAGAATACGAGCATTACCGCAAAACGGATGCCTGGCAGCGTGATTCTGCCTTCTGGATAAGCAAAGCTAAACAGTTGCCACCGCCGGCCACTTTGTCAACCAAACCGCTTACCGGGCAAGGGGTGACCACAAAACTGATTCGTCAGACGTTACGTTTTGAGTCTGCTGATTTTCATGCACTGGTTGAAAACGCTCGCCTGCAAAACCTGACAGCCGCCGATATGGCGTTAGGGCTGGTGGCGTTGTGGCTCGGGCGTTTAAGTGGTCGCAATGAGTATTCCGCCGGTTTTATCTTTATGCGCCGCATGGGTTCCGCCGCACTTTGTGCCACCGGCCCGGTGCTGAATGTATTGCCGTTTGGTGTGCGTATTGAATCCGACTACACCCTTGCCAGCCTTGCGACAAACCTTGCCAAAGAACTGAAAGGTTTACGCCGTTACCAGCGTTACGATGCTGAACAAATCCAGCGCGATTTGGGGCTGATCGCAAATGGCGAACCGCTGTATGGCCCAGTACTAAACCTGAAAATGTTCGATTACCGCCTCGATTTCAATGGTATCGAAGGCATCACGCATCAACTGGCTTCCGGCCCGGTGCGAGACCTGGAAATTGCGCTATACATCAGCGAACAAGGTGACTTCTCCCTTGAAATGCTGGCGAATGCCGAGCGTTACAATGCGCAAACTTTGCAGCAGCATATTGCGCGTTTGCCGCTTCTATTGCGCCAGTTTGCGACCAATCCTGCATTACGATGCGTGGATGCCCAATTGCTGCATCAGTCTGAAATTGAACTGCTGGAAAGCGTAAATGCCACGCAAACTCCTGTCCCTGCGACAACATTAAGCCAGCTGATTGCGAAGCAAGCGCTGCGCACACCAGATGCTCCGGCACTGGCGGACGAAAACCACCAGTTCAGTTATCGCGAGATGCGTGAACAGGTTCAGGCATTGGCGAGTGAGCTTCTGTTACGCGGTGTAAAACCGGGTGATGTGGTTGCCGTGGCACTTCCTCGTTCGGTGTTTTTATCACTGGCGCTACAAGCGATTGTTGAAGTGGGCGCAGCCTGGCTGCCGCTGGATACCGGCTATCCCGATGAGCGCCTTCATATGATGCTCGAAGATGCCGCGCCGCGTTTATTGCTCACTTCACAAGAGCAGTTACCACGTTTTAGTGCTGTTAATGGTCTGAAAACCTTCTGCTATCAAAGCGTGTTGGCTGCGGTGAATAAGCCAGAAACCGATAATCTTTCGCGCCCGGAACATACCGCGTATGTGATTTTCACATCCGGTTCCACAGGTCGCCCGAAAGGGGTGATGGTAGGGCAGCAGGCCATCGTTAATCGTCTGTTGTGGATGCAAAACCACTATCCGTTAAGCGGTGACGACGTGGTGTTGCAGAAAACGCCATGCAGTTTTGATGTGTCGGTTTGGGAGTTCTTCTGGCCTTATATTGTGGGCGCACAACTGGTGATGGCCCCACCAGAGGCACATCGCGATCCGGAAGCATTACAGAATTTATTTTCCCGTTACCGTGTGACCACTACGCACTTTGTTCCGTCGATGCTGGCGGCGTTTGTTGCGGCGCTAACTGATGCCGAAGCGGTGGCGAAATGCGCGACGTTGAAACGCGTATTCTGTAGCGGCGAAGCATTGCCAACAGAGCTTTGCCGCCAGTGGGAACAGCTTACCCAGGCACCGTTGCACAACCTTTATGGTCCAACCGAGGCCGCCGTTGACGTGAGTTGGTATCCGGCATTTGGTGAGGAATTAGCACAGGTTTCCGGCAGTAGCGTGCCGATTGGCTGGCCGGTGTGGAACACCGGGCTGCGGATTCTCGATTCAGCAATGCGGCCGGTTCCTGTCGGGATCGCAGGCGATCTTTACCTTACCGGGATCCAGTTGGCGCAGGGCTATTTATCCCGGCCGGATCTTACTGCCAGCCGCTTTGTTGCCGATCCTTTTGCTGCTGGCGAGCGAATGTATCGCACTGGCGACGTGGCGCGTTGGCTCGAAAACGGCGCGGTGGAATATCTTGGACGCAGTGACGATCAGCTAAAAATTCGTGGCCAACGCATTGAATTGGGCGACATTGACCGCGCTTTGCAGGCGCTGCCGGGTGTTGCGCAGGCAGTGACGCACGCCTGCGTGCTCAATAAAGACGCCGCAAGCGGTGGTGATGCCCGTCAGCTGGTGGGCTATCTGGTCTCGGCTTCGGGCGAGGTTTTGCCCGTCGACACGCTACGTGAACAATTGAGCGACGTGCTCCCGGCGCACATGGTGCCGGTCGCGCTCATTCAGCTTGATGATTTCCCATTGAGCGCGAACGGCAAGCTGGACAGAAAAGCACTGCCGTTGCCGGAACTGGCGTTACGTGGCACAGGACGCGCACCGGAATCTTCATTAGAAATCACTATTGCTGATGCTTTTGCCCATTTGCTGGGCTGCGAAATTCGCTCGATAGAAGACGATTTCTTTGCTCTCGGTGGCCATTCATTACTGGCGATGCGTCTCGCCGCCCAATTACGCCGCGCGCTTGAAAGGCCTGTTACCGTCGGCCAAATAATGGTGGCGTCGACGGTCGGCCAGCTCGCTGAAACTCTGGCGCAAGAATACGGTGAAGAGGAAGCGAATCGTGCAGGGTTTGAAGCCGTGCTGCCGCTGCGTAAAAGCACTGGACCAACGCTTTATTGCTTCCACCCGGCGTCTGGCTTTGCCTGGCAATTTAGTGTGTTGCAGCGCTATCTCGACCCACGTTGGTCGATAACCGGCATTCAGTCTCCGCGCCCGAACGGCCCGATGCAGGAGGCTGAAAACCTGGCGCAGGTTTGTGAAACGCACCTGCAAACCCTGCGTCAACTTCAACCGCATGGCCCGTATTATCTGATGGGATATTCGTTAGGCGGTACGCTGGCGCAAGGTATTGCGGCGCGTCTTGAAGCTGCAGGTGAAAAGGTAGCGTTCTTAGGGTTGTTAGATACCTGGCCGCCAGAAACGCAAAACTGGGCGCAAAAGGGTGCTAACGAACTCGATCCGGCTGTGCTTGATGAAATCAACCGCGAACGTGCGGCTTTTGTCGCCGCACAGCAGGGGCAAACGTCGGATGCTTTATTCCAGGCTATCGAAGGCAACTACGGCGATGCGGTGCGCCTGCTCACCACGGCGCAAAGCGTGCCATTTGCGGGTAAAGCCACGCTATTTGTTGCCGAGCGAACGTTACCTGCGGGGATGGATCCGCAACAAACCTGGGCTCCGTGGATTGGCGAACTTGAGGTATTCCGCCTGGACTGCGCCCACGTCGATATTATTTCCCCAAATGCTTTTGTGGAAATAGGGCCTGTTTTGCAGCGGGTTTTGGCGTAAGTGTCGGATGGCGCTGCGCTTATCCGACCTACACAGTGCTTTCGTAGGGGGGATAAGCGCAGCGCCATCCACTGTTTCTTTGAGGTTTTACCCTCGCCCGAGCGGCACCACCAGCGGTGTATGCGCCACCGGGTCTTCAATAATCATGCAACGCAGGCCATAAATCGCTTCGATAAGTTCGGGGGTGACAATCTCAGTTGGTGCACCTTCGGCCACAATCTTCCCATCACGCAAGGCGATTAAATGTGTGGCGTAACGGCAGGCCTGGTTCAAATCGTGCAGCACTGCGGCAAGGGTAAAACCTTGCTTTTGATTGAGATCGCGCAGTAATTCCAGTAAATCAATTTGATGGCTGATATCAAGCCAGGTGGTCGGCTCATCAAGCAGCAAAATTGATGTTTCCTGCGCGAGCACCATTGCAATCCATGCGCGCTGCCGCTGGCCACCAGAAAGCGTATCCACTGGCTGATCGGCTAAATCTTCAATATTTGTCGCTTTTAATGCTCGTTCGACTGCCTGGCTGTCCTCTTCCCGCCAGCGCGAAAACATCGGTTGGTGCGGGTAGCGACCGCGCGCCACCAGTTCCGCTACACTAATATCGCCCGGTGCCGTGGAATTTTGCGCCAGCAAACCCACACGCCGTGCCACTTCTTTGGTCGCAAAACGGTGGATTTCATTGCCATCCAGCCAGACCTGGCCTTGCATCGGTTTCATCAGGCGGCTTAGCGTGCGCAGCAAAGTGGATTTCCCGCAGCCGTTGGGGCCGATAATCGCGGTAAATTTCCCGTCAGGAATGGCAACGGTCAGGCCGTCGGCCACCACATGATTGCCATATCCAAGCCGTAGCTGTTCGCCGTGCAGGCGCGATGGAGTGGAAATCTGGCTCATTTCTTACGGGACTCCTGAATCAACAACGCAATAAGATAAATACCGCCGAGGCTTACCGTGACCACGCCGACCGGTAATTGATATGGCATAAACAGATGTTGAGCGCACAGGTCTGCTGCGAGCAATAGCGTGGCGCCGCATAATGCAGATTGCAGCAAACCCCAGCGTGAGGTGCCGCTTAAACGACGAGCGATATGTGGTGCGACAAGTGCGATAAATGAAATCGGCCCGGCTAATGCGGTGGCTGCGGCAGTCAGTATCACGCCAGTTAGCATTAACAACAGGCGCGAGCGTTCAACCGAAACGCCAAGTGCACAGGCGCTGTCATCGCCCATCTCCAGCAACCGCATGCGGCGTACTAACAATGTTCCAGCAACCAGTGCCAGTAACATTAAAGGAGCCGCCGGGAAGATTTTCCCCCAGGTTAAACCGTTCAGGGAACCGGCGTTCCAGAGTCCAGCGGAAATGGCAGTTTCAAGCGAGGCATGTAGCAGCAGCCAGGTATTGAACGCCACCAGCATAGCCCGCACGCCAATGCCGATGATTATTAAGCGGAAAGTTTCGATACCATTGCGCCAGGCGAGCAACCAGACCACCAGCGCAGTCAAAATACCGCCAACCATGGCAGAGGTGGCAATCGCGGTTTGATGCTGACCGAACAACACCATAGCCACCAATACGCCACTCCACGCACCGGTGTTAAACCCCATCACATCCGGGCTGCCGAGCGGATTGCGCATCAGCGACTGGAAGATGGCACCACTCACGCCCAAAGCCGCGCCAATCAGTAGTGCCATGACAACGCGTGGCAAGCGCCATTCGACCACCACCAGTGAGATATTACGCGGTGCGGAACCAAGTAGCGCGTCAACCACCTGGCTTACCGAAAGCGGTAATACGCCACTTCCCAGGCTCCATATCCCCAGAGTGATACTGAGTAGCAATAAAATCAGGCTGATGGTGACCAGGCGAGGAGAAAGGCGGTTCATAATCCTGCTCCTTTGCGGCTGCGGCGCACTAAGTAGATAAGCATCGGTGCGCCAATAAACGCGCTCACCACTGAAACGCGTAGCTCGCCAGGAACCAGCATGCGGCCAATAATATCGGCAAACAGCAATAGAGTTGGAGTGGCAATGAGAGTCACGGGGAGCGACCAACGGTGATCGGCTCCCACCAGCCAACGTGCCAGATGCGGCATCATCAACCCAATAAAAGCGATAGGGCCAACGGCGGCTGTAGCACTCCCGCATAGTAGCGTTATAGCGACCAGACCCAGCAACTGAGTACGTGCCACTTTGCTGCCGAGTGCGGTTGCGGTGTCAGTACCCATGCTCAGGCTATTAAGAGAGCGGCTGATAAACAGGGAAATCGCACAGCCTGCAAGCACCGGCAGCACAATCACTTTCAAGGTTGATAGTGTACGGATATCAAGCGTTCCGGCCTGCCAGAAACGCAACTGGTCATAAACTACCGGGTTGAGTAGCGCGATGCCGTTGCTTAAACCCTCGAGCACCGCGCCGAGCGCGACGCCCGCAAGTGTTAACCGCACCGGGCTGAGCTGCCCACCGCCCTGGCTTCCGGTAAATGCCACCAGAAGGGCTGCGAACAGTGCGCCTGAAAAGGCAAGCCCAAGGAGTGCCAGAGGAGAGGTAAGACTCCAGACCGCAGCGCCTAATACAATGGCAAAACTGGCTCCGGCATTAACCCCAAGTAGGCCTGGGTCCGCGAGGGGATTTCGAGTCAACGTTTGCATCAATGCGCCGGCAAGGCCCAGCGCGCCACCCGCAAGAATACCGGCTAGTGTGCGGGGGAGGCGGGCGTCGAGCACGATAGTGCAATCTGCACTTTGGCATTGACCGCTGAGTGCATTGATAACGACTTCAGCGGGGAGGGATTTGGCACCTAATAACAAACTGAGTATTGCCATTAAAACGAGTAAAAACAATAAACTCAGCAGGATGAACCAGCGTGACATACGTTGTATATCCTTCACTTCGTAGCCCTACAAAAATCGCGTAAAATTAAATGATAGTTATTATCATTATCACTCTTATTTGTTTATGTTAGCATGAGCCGCCTCGCACCCGGAAAGAAAAATTCGCTTTAAGGCCATGTAATGAACCGCAATTCTTTGCTGCTTAATCTCAGTTTACTCAAGACCCATCCCGCTTTTCGTGCCGTCTTCCTTGCCCGTTTTATCTCCATTGTGTCGTTGGGGTTGTTGGGTGTCGCGGTGCCGGTACAAATCCAGATGCTGACAGGCTCCTCCTTGCAAGTGGGGCTCGCGGTGACGCTGACCGGTTCGGCGATGTTTATCGGCCTGATGATGGGGGGCGTGCTGGCAGATCGCCACGAGCGTCGCCGCCTGATTTTGCTGGCTCGTTCTACCTGTGGCGTGGGCTTTATTGGCCTGACGATTAACGCCGCGTTACCCGAACCGTCGCTTGCGGCAATTTATCTGCTTGGCGTGTGGGATGGGTTCTTTGGCGCACTAGGCGTAACTGCACTTTTAGCCGCAACACCTGCGCTGGTGGGGCGTGAAAATCTGATGCAGGCCAGTGCGATTACCATGCTCACCGTGCGCCTGGGTTCGGTGATTTCACCGATGATTGGCGGGCTGCTGCTGGCATCAGGCGGCGTGGTCTGGAATTATGCGCTGGCGTCCGTCGGCACCTTTATCACTTTGCTGCCGCTGCTGAGTTTACCGAAACTGGCACCACCTGCTCAGGCGCGCGAAAATCCGTTGTTGTCGCTGTGGAATGGCTTACGTTTTCTGGTCGGTCACCCGGTTATTGGCGGCATTGCGTTAGTTGGCGCGTTGTTGACTATGGCGAGCGCGGTGCGGGTGTTGTATCCGGCGCTGGCGGGTCACTGGCAAATGAGTGCCGCGCAAATCGGCCTGATGTACGCCGCCGTTCCGTTGGGGGCCGCGATTGGTGCGTTGACCAGTGGGCGTATTGCCCATCACGCGAGTCCGGGCATGATCATGCTCATGACGGGGATAGTGTCGTTTATCTCGATTGGCGTTTTCAGCCTGATGCCGGTTTGGGGGCTTGGTCTGGCTTGCCTGGCACTGTTTGGCTATCTCAGTGCGATTAGCTCTTTGTTGCAATACACGCTAATTCAGACACTTACACCGGACGGTATGTTAGGGCGCATCAATGGTTTATGGACGGCGCAGAACGTGACGGGTGATGCGATAGGTGCTGCGATTTTAGGTGGCATGACGGTGGTGATGACGCCCGTTGCGGCGGCGAGTTCAGGTGGTTTTGCATTGACACTATGCGGCGTTGTGCTGGCGATTGTGTTGGTGCAGCTTCGTCGTTACCAACAAACCGCCCCGGCGTAAATTGCGGTAGTGTCGGATGTTGCATGCGCGACTCCGACACTAAATGAATCAATCACTTGCTGGCAAACAACTGACTCATCCGCTCCAGAATCTGCGTGGCACTGTAATAATCCAGACGGAAAGTCTCGGTTCCCAGCGCGTAAACGTGTTTTTCCTGCACGGCTGGCAGATGCGAAAGAAGCGGATTATTTGCCAGTGCAGTGGCGTCTTTGTCATCGCTTGCGAACAGGAACAGACTCTCGCCATTCAGACCTGTAGCAAGGTTTTCACCGCCAAGCTGCACGATGTCGTGACGTTTACCCATGCTCTGGCTGGTATGAATAGCCGCGGGAATTGGCGATAAGGTAAAACCAAGTTGCACAAGTAATTTTCCCTGTGCCGAATCTAACGTCCAAATATTCGCTGAACGGGATGCTGGCGTGTAAACCATCGCTGTGACCGGTTGCGGCGGCAACTTCATGTGCATTCTGGCTTCACTTAGCTGCTTATCAAAGCTTGAAATTCTTTCGGCAGCTTGTTTTTCGTGACCGGTAATTTCGCCGAGTTGAGTGAGCAATTGCTGCCAACTTTTATCGTCGTAATTGATAACCAGCGTCGGTGCAATTGCCGAGAGCTGCTCATAAAGGGCGAGGGCAGAATCACCACCGGTGGCACTAATCAAAATCAAATCAGGCATTTGTGCGGCGACGGCTTCCGCACTGGCTTCGCCAATATATAAACGCTGAACGTTACGTTCTTTCGCAACATCTCCCCACTGGCGTAGAAAACCTTGCGAGTCAGCCATGCGGTTGCCAGGCGTCGTAGCGCCGCTTGCCACTACCGGGGCATCAATTGCCAATAGTGAACCGGTGAGTGTCACGCTGGTTGAGACAATTCGCTGCGGTGCCTGCTCAAAGGTATGGGGACCGTGGCTGTCGGTGATAGTGCGCGGCCACTCTGAAGCGTGGGCAAAGCTGCTCAGGCATAAAACGATAACTGCGGAGAATCTGATTTTCACTCAATAACTTCCTGTTGAAATTTAACTATTACGGTGGATGGCGCAGGCGATTATCCACCCTACAAAACGGTTTTGCGTTGGCCGAATAAGCGTTAGCGCCGTCCGACTAGACTGAGCAGCTATTGACACTGCTGTCTTTTCTCTTTAGGTTACGACCCAGAAAAGCAAATGATAATCATTATTAATATCTTTTGTCATGTTTTTACGGAGGACGGATGGAAACGTTACTGGTGCCGCAGCCACAAGAAAAACAGCTAACACCTTGTGCGAATAGTTTTTTCTTTATGTCGCCTTATCGCAGTTTTTCGACCAGCGGCTGCTTTACGCGGCTGGACTGCGCGGCGCTTGATGGTGCAAACCCCCACGGGAATCTGCAAAAACAGCTGCGTGAAGCATTTGAAAACGCCAAAAAGCACGGCATCGAGAAACCTGTTGTCGTCGGCGCAATTCCATTCGATCCGAGCCAACCTTCAGCGTTGTTTATCCCGCAAAGCTGGCAGACGTTTTCTCGCGCCGAGCGTCAGACTGATGCCAGCCAAAGCAGAACAGCAAAACCGCTAAACATTGCCGCTCGTAAAGCCATTCCTGAACAAGACAAATTTATGGAGATGGTGGCTCACGCCGCGGTCAGGACATCGCAGCCGGATATCGACAAAGTGGTGCTTTCGCGCCTGATTGATATTAAAACGGACGCGCCCGTCGATCTCGACGTGCTACTCAATCGCCTGATTAGCCAGAATCCAACCAGTTACAACTTCCATGTGCCGTTACCGGATGGCAGCTCGCTGGTGGGCGCCAGCCCGGAATTGCTGCTACGCAAATCGGGCAAGAATTTCAGCTCCTTGCCGCTGGCAGGTTCGGCGCGTCGCGATAAAGAAAATATTCCGCGCGACAGCGAAATTGGTGCGCAACTGCTGCGCTCAAGCAAAGACCGCCATGAACACGGTCTGGTGACCCAGGCAATGCGCGATGTTTTACAGCCGTATAGCCAACATTTAACGCTTTCCGATACGCCGGAATTGATCACCACACCGACCTTATGGCACCTGGCGACACCAATTTATGGTCAGGTTGAAGGCCATCAACACAACGCACTTTCGCTGGCCTGCTTGCTGCACCCAACGCCTGCGCTGAGTGGTTTCCCACACGATGTGGCACAAAAATTAATTGCCGAACTGGAGCCGTTTGACCGCGAACTGTTTGGCGGCATCGTCGGCTGGTGTGACGCAGACGGTAACGGTGAGTGGGTGGTGACGATTCGCTGTGCCCGGGTAGGCGGCAATCAAGTGCGTCTATTCGCAGGCGCGGGCATTGTCCCTGCTTCCTCTCCTGAATCGGAATGGCGCGAAACCGGCGTCAAACTTTCCACCATGCTCAACGTATTTGGACTGAAATAAATGGCGATTCAATTCACGCGCTGGCCGGATGAACTGGCCGCTCGCTACCGCGAAAAAGGTTACTGGGCGGATCTGCCGCTGACCGACATCCTCACCCGTCAGGCAAAAAATGATGCGATTGCGCTGATTGATGGCGAGCGCCATTACAGCTATCGCGAACTCGAACTGGCCGCTACGCGGCTGGCCTGCGCGTTACAGCGCCGTGGCCTGAGCGGTGGTGAAACCGCGTTGGTCCAGCTTGGTAACGTGGCGGAACTTTACATCACGCTGTTTGCACTGCTGAAAATTGGCGTTGCGCCGGTTAACGCGCTCTTCAGCCACCAACGTACTGAAATGGAAGCGTACGCGAAGCAAATCGAACCGGCGGTACTGATTGCCGACCGCAAACATAATTTGTTCGCTCACGACGATTTCCTGGATGCGCTCTGCCAACAGAACCCGTCGCTACGCATGGCGGTTTTGCTCAACGAAAACGATCGCGAGCGTTCGCTGAGCGCGTTCATCAACGAGCAGGAAGAGAACTTTGTCGCCACGCCGAGCGCGCCCGATGAAGTGGCCTTTTTCCAGCTTTCCGGCGGCAGCACTGGCACGCCGAAACTGATCCCACGTACCCATAACGATTACTACTACAGCATTCGTCGCAGCGTAGAAATTTGCCGTTTTGATGCGAATACACGCTTTCTGTGCGCGATCCCTGCGGCGCACAACTACGCGCTGAGTTCACCTGGTTCGCTCGGCGTATTTTACGGTGGCGGGCGCGTGGTACTGGCAAACGACCCGAGTGCTACGCTCTGCTTCCCGCTGATTGAACGCCACCAGATTAACGTCACCGCGCTGGTGCCGCCTGCCGTCAGCCTGTGGTTACAGGCAATTGGTGAGTGGGGCAGCAATAAATCCCTTGAGTCGCTGACGCTGTTGCAGGTGGGCGGCGCACGGTTGAGCGAAGCGCTGGCCGCTCGTATTCCGGCAGAAATTGGCTGCCAGCTACAGCAAGTTTTCGGCATGGCTGAGGGGCTGGTGAACTACACCCGCCTTGACGACGACAACGAACACATCTTCAAAACCCAGGGCAAACCGATGTGCCCGGACGACGAAGTGTGGGTGGCTGATGCCAACGGCAACCCATTACCGCACGGCGAAGTGGGCCGTCTGATGACGCGCGGACCGTACACCTTCCGTGGCTATTACCGCAGCCCGGAACACAACGCCAGCGCCTTTGATGCCAACGGTTTTTACTGCTCCGGCGATCTCATTTCGATTGCCGAAGACGGTTACATCACCGTTCAAGGACGCGAGAAAGATCAGATCAACCGCGGCGGGGAGAAGATCGCCGCAGAAGAGATCGAAAACCTGCTGCTGCGCCATGAAGAGATTGTTCATGCCGCCTTAGTTTCGATGGAAGACAGTCTGCTGGGCGAGAAAAGCTGCGCGTTTATCGTAGGTCAACGCCCGTTCCGCGCGGTGGAAATTCGCCGTTACTTGCGTGAACTCGGCATTGCCGACTTCAAACTGCCGGATCGCATTGAAATCGTTGAAAACCTGCCGCTGACTGCGGTGGGCAAAGTGGACAAAAAACGTTTGCGCCAGTTGATTGCTGATAAGCAACTGGCTTCCTGATAGACGGAGAATTTATGGCTATTCCAAAACTGAACGCATACAGCTTACCGACGGCTTCTGACATCCCGGAAAACAAAGTGAATTGGGCGTTTGAGCCTGAGCGTGCGGCGCTGCTGATTCATGATATGCAGGAATATTTCATTGATTTCTGGGGCGATAATTGCCCGATGATCCAGCAGGTTATCGCGAATATCGCCGCGCTGCGTGATTACTGCAAACGCCACAATATTCCGGTTTATTACACAGCGCAGCCCAACGCCCAGAGCGACGAAGACCGTGCGCTGCTCAACGACATGTGGGGGCCGGGATTAAACAAACACCCTGAGCGCCAGAAAGTGGTCGCTGAGTTGGCTCCAGATGAAAACGACACGGTGCTGACTAAATGGCGCTACAGCGCCTTTATCCGCTCGCCGCTGGAACAGTCCTTGAAAGAAACGGGTCGTAACCAGCTGATTATCTGCGGTGTGTACGCGCATATTGGCTGCATGACGACGGCAACCGATGCGTTTATGCGTGATATCAAACCGTTTATGGTCGCCGACGCGCTGGCAGATTTCAGCCGTGAAGAGCACATGATGGCGCTGAAATACACCGCCGGGCGTTCCGGGCGTGTGGTCATGACTCGCGATTTGCTGCCGGAAGCAGCCCCGCAAAACAAACAGCAATTGCGTGAAATCGTCCTGCCACTGCTTGATGAATCTGACATTCCTGAAGATGACGAAAACCTGATTGATTACGGCCTGGATTCGGTGCGCATGATGGCGCTTGCGGCGCGCTGGCGCAAAATCCACGCCGATATCGACTTTGTGATGCTGGCGAAAAAACCGACTATTGACGCCTGGTGGGTGCTGCTGTCGCGAGAAGTGCAGGCATGAACATCGACTTTAGCGGCAAGCAAGTTTGGGTGACGGGGGCAGGCAAAGGCATCGGCTATCACACTGCGTGTGCGTTTAGCGAAGCCGGTGCTACGGTTATCGGTTTTGATCTGGCGTTCCCGTTGGATGTTTATCCGTTCGCCACCCAAGTGTTAAACGTGGCGGATGCCGACCAGGTTGGCAGCGTGACTCAGCGAATACTCAGCGACGAACGGCATCTTGATGTGCTGGTGAATGCGGCGGGAATTTTGCGCATGGGCGCGACGGATGCCCTGGCGCTGCAAGACTGGCAGGACACCTTTGCGGTCAACGTCGGCGGCGCGTTCAATCTCTTCCGCGCCGTGATGCCGCGCATGCGTGAACAGCGCAGCGGAGCGATAGTGACCGTTGCATCCGATGCTGCGCACACGCCACGCACCGGTATGTCGGCCTATGGCGCGTCGAAAGCAGCACTGAAAAGCCTGGCGTTAACCGTTGGCCTGGAACTGGCGCCATTTGGCGTGCGCTGCAATGTGGTATCGCCGGGTTCGACGGACACCGATATGCAACGCACGTTGTGGAAAACGCCAGACGCCGAACAACAGCGTATTCAGGGGTTCCCGGACCAGTTCAAACTGGGCATTCCTCTGGGCAAAATTGCCCGTCCGCAGGAGATCGCCAGCACGATTTTGTTCCTCGCTTCATCTCACGCCAGCCACATCACTTTGCAGGATATTGTGATTGATGGTGGCGCAACGCTTGGAGCCTGAATGAGTATCTGGAAAAGGGAACTTACGCTTGAGGCGCTAAATAAAACCAGCGTCGGGACGATGGTTGAGCATCTCGGTATTGTCTACACGCGCATTGACGACGAAAGCCTGGAAGCGGAAATGCCCGTCGATAACCGTACTCAACAGCCATTTGGTTTGCTGCATGGTGGTGCGTCAGTGGTGCTGGCTGAAACGCTGGGGTCGATGGCCGGTTTTTTGACGACGAGTGAAGGGCAGTGTGTGGTTGGGACTGAAATTAACGCCAGCCACCACCGGGCTGTGGCATCAGGAACGGTGCGTGGCGTATGCAAACCGCTGCATTTAGGGCGCTCTTCCCAGGTGTGGGAAATTGCTATTTTTGATGCTCGTGGTAAGCGATGTTGCACTAGCCGTTTGACGACGGCGACGATAGGGTAAAAGTTTATGGCTGATTCAGTCGTATCCTTACAAAGGATATGGCTAATTCAGCCGTATCCTTTGTAAGGATGGTGATTGTTTCGTTCACTAAACGAGTAGCGATCCCTTTACTTACCGAAACGGTGAACGAATCAAGGGTGCTACCGCAGCACCCTTGATAATCCCGGCTCCCGGCGTTTAAATCGCTGCTTCGCAGTAAACCTCCGTTTTTCCTTTCAGTCCCAGGGTCGGTTGTGACTCGCTCCCGGCGATCACAACCTCTCGCCGTTCCCGACGGCTCGACCCGGCCTTACAGTCAAAACGGAGGCGATTTATGCCGGACTCAAAGGTCAACGTCAAAAGCTAAGGTCAAAAGCTGAACCGGTTTTGACCTTGTTCCCGGTATAAATTGCCCCTGCGTTACCCATAAGTCAGGGTTGAGCTGCCGGGAGCAGCGAAAGAGAGCGATCGCCGGGAGCGAGTCGCGAACGGCCCTGAACGTTGGGGATAAGCTGGGGTTTACCGCGCAGCGGCAATTTAATCACCGGGCGACGGGGTTGCCAGGGGGATGTCGTAATCCCCCTGGCACGTTCACCGTTCATTGATTTTTGCGGGATCGAATAACGTTCGGGTGAACGGAAAACCTCCGGCTTGCCATATCCAATCCCCCCCTTCTGGGATAGCGGATCCCCCCGCATCGTGATCTCCTTAACAAGCTGATGTAAAGACCTGGTCAAACCACTGTATTCCAATGTTTCAATGTTGTTAAATCCACGCGCTTGTTCTAGAACAAAACGGTAATACCGTCTGCCTCTACCTCTGGCTCTACACATGGAAAACAATATGAATAATCCAGGGAAACACCTTATATGGGCTGTGCTTGCACTGATAGGTGCATTCGCGCTCGGCTACATCGCACTCAATCGTGGCGAACAGATAAACGCATTGTGGATTGTGGTTGCTGCAATCTGCGTTTACCTCATCGCTTACCGCTACTACGGCCTGTTTATCGCTAAACGGGTCTTAACTGTTGATGCCACTCGTATGACGCCAGCCGTGCGCCATAACGACGGGCTTGATTACGTACCTACCGACAAGAAAGTGTTGTTCGGTCACCATTTTGCTGCAATTGCCGGTGCGGGGCCGCTCGTCGGGCCGGTGCTTGCCGCGCAAATGGGCTACTTGCCTGGCATGCTCTGGCTGCTGGCGGGTGTGGTGTTGGCCGGTGCCGTACAAGATTTTATGGTGCTGTTTGTCTCAACCCGACGTGATGGACGTTCACTGGGCGAACTGGTGAAAGAGGAGATGGGCAATACGGCGGGCGTTATCGCGCTGGTGGCCTGTTTTATGATCATGGTGATCATCCTCGCGGTGCTGGCGATGATTGTGGTGAAAGCCCTGACTCATAGTCCATGGGGAACCTACACCGTGGCGTTCACCATTCCGCTGGCGCTGTTTATGGGAGTCTACATCCGCTACCTGCGCCCGGGCCGCATTGGTGAGGTGTCGGTCATCGGTCTGATTATGCTGATATTTGCCATTATTTCAGGCGGCTGGGTCGCTGAAAGCCCAACCTGGGCACCGTACTTTGACTTTACTGGTGTGCAACTGACATGGATGCTGGTGGGCTATGGTTTTGTCGCCGCAGTACTGCCAGTCTGGCTGCTGCTGGCTCCGCGTGATTACCTCTCCACCTTCCTGAAAATAGGCACCATTATTGGGCTGGCGATTGGCATCTTGATTATGCGCCCAACGCTGCAAATGCCTTCGCTGACCAAATTCATTGATGGTACTGGCCCGGTCTGGACCGGCGACCTGTTCCCGTTCTTGTTTATCACCATTGCGTGCGGCGCGGTTTCTGGCTTCCACGCGCTGATTGCTTCTGGCACCACGCCGAAAATGCTGGCTAACGAAAACCAGGCTTGCTTTATCGGTTACGGCGGCATGTTGATGGAATCGTTTGTCGCGATTATGGCGCTGGTTGCGGCCTGTGTTATCGACCCTGGCGTCTACTTCGCAATGAACAGCCCGATGGCGGTTCTGGCTCCGGCTGGCACGACTGATATTGTGGTATCGGCGGCAAGCGTGGTCAGTAGTTGGGGCTTCCATATCACTCCGGAAACCTTAACCAACATTGCAAATGAAGTGGGCGAGCAAAGCATCATTTCCCGTGCTGGTGGCGCACCTACGCTTGCGGTTGGTATGGCGTACATTCTGCACGGTGCGCTGGGTGGCCTGATGGATGTGTCGTTCTGGTATCACTTTGCCATTCTGTTTGAAGCACTGTTCATTTTGACGGCGGTTGATGCCGGTACACGTGCGGCACGCTTTATGTTGCAAGACTTGTTAGGCGTAATTTCCCCGAGCCTCAAGCGTACTGACTCGTTGCCTGCGAACTTACTGGCGACGGCGCTTTGCGTACTGGCGTGGGGTTACTTCCTGCATCAGGGCGTTGTTGATCCACTCGGTGGTATTAACACCTTGTGGCCTCTGTTTGGTATCGCCAACCAGATGCTGGCAGGCATGGCATTGATGCTGTGCGCGGTAGTGCTGTTTAAGATGAAGAAACAGAAATACGCCTGGGTGGCACTGGTGCCAACCGCCTGGCTGCTGATTTGTACCCTGACTGCTGGCTGGCAAAAAGCGTTCAGCGACAACCCGAAAGTGGGTTTCCTGGCTATCGCTAACAAGTTCCAGGCGATGATCGACAGCGGCAATATTCCGGCGCAATACACTCAGTCGCAGCTTTCGCAACTGGTGTTTAATAACCGTCTGGATGCCGGTCTGACTATCTTCTTTATGGTGGTTGTGGTGGTGATTGGTCTGTTCGCGATTAAAACTGCTCGCCAGGCGCTGAGATCGGACACGCCAACGGCGAAGGAAACGCCTTACCAGAAAATGCCTGAAGACGTTGAGCAGATTGTTGCGCAGGCGAAAAGTGCGCACTAAGCCATTCATCCATCTCCCCATAAGGGGAGATGGATTTTACGCCAGGAGCAACTATGTTCGACACTCTCGCTAAAGCCGGGAAATATCTCGGTCAGGCCGCTAAATTGATGGTTGGCGTCCCTGATTACGACAACTACGTACAACACATTCGTCTGACTCACCCAGAACAGACGCCGATGACTTACGAAGAGTTTTTCCGTGAGCGTCAGGATGCGCGCTACGGCGGAAAAGGCGGCGCTCGCTGCTGCTAATCGAAGGAATTTGACATGAATCAAGCGGTATCTGTCACTCTATTAACGGGTTTTCTCGGCTCCGGGAAAACCACGCTTCTTAACTACTTTCTCGCCCAGAGCGATAACGCGCCCGTTGCCATTCTTGAAAATGAATTTGGTGCAGTAAATATTGATGGCGCATTACTCAGAGGCGGTGAAAACGTCAACGTTGTTGAACTCAGTAATGGCTGTGTCTGTTGCAGCGTGCGTGGGGAATTCACCGCGGCATTAAGAGAAATGCTGGAAAAACGTGCGGCCGGAAAGCTGAAATTTGATCGTCTGATTGTTGAAACCACGGGCCTTGCTGACCCGGCACCCATTGTGCAAACGTTCTTTGTCGATGAACACCTGCGTGACGCGTTGCGCCTGGATGCGGTTATCGCGCTTGCCGATGCCGAACATATTTCCCGCCAGCTTGATGAACATGCCGTTGCGGCGTCACAGCTTGGATTTGCCGATCGTATTTTGCTCACCAAAGCGGATCGTGTTGACGATGAAACAAAACAGCAGGCACTGGATCGAATTAATCGGATCAATAGAAAAGCGGATCTGTTTGAGATCGTAAACGGCGAATGCCCGGAAGAGTTATGGCTTGATCTTAACGCTTTTGAACTCACCGATAATATCGATATGGCCGCAGGGTTCCATGTTATTCGTGCTGATGCAAGCCACCCCGATCGTTTCCAGCCGTTCCGTAAAACGCCAGCTAAACGCTCCTGGGATGATGCTATTCAGGCGCATATTTTTGATGCCGGCATGTTGGATGTGAAAAAAATAGGCGCGTTTATGGAAAGTTGCATCGCGCGTTATGGCAATGACATGCTGCGTTACAAAGGTGTGTTGGCAATTGCCGATCACCCGCAACGCCTTATCGTACAAGGCGTGCATAAAGTCGTGGGCTTTGATTATGGCTCGACGTGGCACCCATCTGAATCACGCGTTTCGCGTTTAGTTGTGATTGGCCGTTACTTGCCAATTGACGAGCTGCGTCGGGAATTTGCTGCAACAAGCATTTAAACGCTGAAACAGGAATGTGATCTCCCGCACGATTTTCATCCCTGGCGAATAAAGCTGTTGTGCGAAACGAAGCAGTATGTTTGTATGAAATTCGCTGTTAAAAACACACAACACATTCAGGACCCAAATGACTACATTCACCCGCAATTCAGGCCTACTACTAACCGCGCTACCAGCCGCGGTGGTCGTCGTGCGTGTGGTGGTGGTGGTCGTCGGCAATGCGCCGTAGGGTCTGAATCAACGCATCGATTCCAAAACCCCGCCGGCGCAAACCGGGCGGGGTTTCTTGTTTTAGTCCCCCGGCCAAAAGCGAAACGGCATAAGAAGAAGGACTGGAGCAATGGCAATTTCGGAAAACCCACCTCAAGCAAACCGTATTACGGGCGCACAATTAATTGTGCAAATGCTTGAACATCATGGCATCACCACCGTTAGCGGTATTCCCGGTGGCACCGTACTGCCGCTCTACAACGCGCTGAGTAAAAGCCAAAAGATCCGCCACATTCTGGCGCGCCACGAACAAGGCGCGGGCTTTATGGCGCAGGGCATGGCACGCACGCAGGGCAAAGCTGCGGTATGTATCGCCTGTAGCGGGCCTGGCGCGACCAACCTCGTGACTGCGATTGCCGATGCGCGCCTCGATTCCATCCCACTGGTCTGTATCACCGGCCAGGTGCCGAAATCGATGATTGGCACCGACGCATTCCAGGAAGTCGACACCTACGGCATCTCCATTCCCATCACCAAACATAACTATCTGGTACGCGATATTTCAGAACTGCCGCAGGTCATTTGCGACGCGTTCCGCATTGCTGAATCTGGCCGCCCAGGTCCGGTGTGGATTGATATTCCGAAAGATGTACAAACCGCTGAAATCGATATCAGCGAGTTACCGCCCGTTTCTGCACATACCGCCGCGCCACAGTTTGAAGCCCAACAGATTGCCGATGCAGCCGCGATGATTAACCAGGCCCAGCGCCCGGTGCTGTACCTCGGCGGCGGGGTTATCAATGCTCACGCCAACACTCGTATTTTGGCTGAAAAAGCGAACCTGCCAACCACCATGACGTTAATGGCGCTTGGCACCGTTCCAGCTAAACATCCGTTATCGCTGGGTATGCTTGGGATGCACGGTGCGCGTAGCACTAACTACATTTTGCAAGAAGCGGATCTGTTGATTGTGCTGGGTGCGCGTTTTGATGACCGTGCGATTGGCAAAACCGAAGAATTTTGCCCGAATGCGAAAATCATTCACGTAGATATCGATCGTGCGGAACTGGGGAAAATCAAACAGGCGCATGTTGCGATTCGCGGTGATGTGGGTGAAGTACTGGAACAATTACTGCCAAAAATTGACGCCCAACCGCGCCAGGCGTGGTTGCAACAAGTGGCCGGTTTGCAGCAAGAGTTCCCGTTCAATATGCCCGGTGCAGACGACCCATTAACGCCGTACGGCCTGATTAGTGCAGCAGCATCATGCGTGGATGATGAAGCAATTATCACCACCGACGTTGGACAGCATCAAATGTGGGTGGCGCAAGCGTATCCGCTAAATCGCCCACGCCAGTGGCTGACATCCGGCGGGCTGGGAACGATGGGCTTTGGCCTGCCAGCGGCAGTCGGTGCGGCATTAGCCGAACCCGCGCGTAAAGTGCTGTGTTTCACTGGCGACGGCAGCATCTTGATGAATATTCAGGAGATGGCGACTGCCGCCGAGCACAATCTGGATGTGAAAATCATCCTGCTGAATAACCAGGCATTGGGGCTGGTACACCAACAACAAACGCTGTTCTACCAACAAAATGTCTTTGCCGCGACCTATTCAGGGCAGACAAACTTCCTGAAAATTGCCGAAGGCTTTGGTCTCGCAACGTGCGATTTGAACGCCGCCGAAAACCCGCAACAGGCGCTGCAAGAGGCGATTTCACAACCAGGCCCATGCCTGATTCATGTGCGAATTGATGCCAGCGAAAAAGTATTCCCGATGGTGCCGCCAGGCGCTGCCAACATTGAGATGATTGGAGAGTAAGTCATGCAACAACTAACCGTTATTCTGGAACTTACGGTGCGTAACCATCCGGGCGTGATGTCTCACATTTGCGGCCTGTTTGCCCGCCGTGCGTTTAACGTTGAAGGCATTCTCTGCCTTCCGCTACCGCAGGGCGATCAGAGCCGAATCTGGCTACAAGTAGCAGACGACCAGCGCCTTGAGCAAATGATTAGCCAGATCGACAAGCTTGAAGATGTGGTGCAAATCAGGCGTGATGCCGATGGCGCAGGTGTATTTGGCAAGCTGACTGCTTTAGTTCAGTAGCATTTAAGGGTGGGTAAACGGTTAGTTTATCCACCTCATTTTTAATGTCAGATGCTTTTTTACTGCAACGTTTCTTCATTTTTTCACAATCCTGAAAGCATCTCGCAAAACAATAATTTGCCTGAAAAAAAGACATACCATATTCAGGAACCCAGGGTAGATTTGGTTTTATAGATACAGTATTGATAAACGTAAGGATAAGGAGATCAACATGATTCTTGAAAAACTTCCAGCAGAACCAGAAAGTTGGGATAACGTTCTTGCTCTAGTGAAGAAAGCAAAAGTACCGGGCACATTCCTTGATGAACAAGAGCGTAATCAAGGCATTGTGCAAAAAGATCTTTTTGCAACGATGGATTTACCACCTACAAGCAGTGACTATCTTTTCCGTCAAACTAAACGCTAAAACTTCGCTGCAATCGCCCGGCAATCTCATTCATCTGCGCCTCAGAACCATGCCCAATGACCATAAACTGATGGTTCGCACTTGCCCAATAAACAATATTCATGCCGAGCCGTTGTTCGTTCTTTTTTTGCATCCCGCGGCCTGTATTTTTTGTAATACATAACGCCATTGGGCCGTGTACTTCATCAAGCCAGGTAATTTGCGCAATTTGCTGGTCGTCATAAGCCAGTATTCGCGCGTTCTTTAATACAGCACCAGGTAAGGACAGACTCGAAGAGGAAAGAACAAGGCCTAACTGCTCGCCAGCTGTGCGCAGTTGCGCATCCATAGACTGGTTCGATGGCGTTTCCGCCAGCGTCTCCGGCGTATAAAGCGCCATATATTGCGCCACTAATTCGCGCCAGTTATCTTCGGGTTGTGTTAAGTAAATAATCACCCGGTCACCCATTACGCCAAGTGCCAGAAAACTGACGGCGGCAGCAATCAGATGCCGTCGTGATACTGCAGGTGTTTGGTGAGTGTTGGGATAAAGGGTCTGCTGTAAGCGTTCAATTGGGGCCATCTGCAGCAGCGGTTCAAAAGCCTTTTTAAATGGCAGATTGCTACGCTCAAGTAGCGCCAGACGCTGAGCCAGAGCGTCGTCCTCAAGCAGCCTGCTTTCCAGAACGTTGCGCTGTTCTTCACTCAACTCATTATCCAGATACGCCACCAGCATTTCGTCCGAACCGAGGGGAAGTCTCATGATTTCTCTCCTTTGATTTGCGGCGAATTTGGCTGGAGTGCGCTGTCCCTTGCAAGCGTGAGACGCGCCGTGGAAAGGCGGCTCATTACCGTTCCAACAGGCACATTCAGCACTACTGCTGCTTCCTGGTATGACAACTCTTCCACATATACCAAAAAAACGGTATTCCGCTGTGCTTCGGGTAGGCGATTAACGCGTTTCATCACATCGTTTGACCAAATAGGGTCATCACTGTTTTCAGTTCCGGGCAACTCATCAACATCGACAAAACCTTGCCCACGGCGAATCTGCTGGGCCCGAACTTCGTTAATCCAGATCGAATGCAAAATAGAGAACAGCCAGCGGTCCATACGACTGCCAGCAACATATTGCGAAGCGCGTTCCAGTGCCCGCACACAAGTAGCCTGAACGAGATCGTCCGCCACATCCCGTTTATGTGAAAGCACCAGGGCGTAACGCCACAAACGGGAGAGGTAGTGGGCAATTTCGTTGCGTATTGTCTCGCTGCTGATTTTTGCCTCCAGAGGCGAATATCAGGATTCCGGATGACCGTCGATGGCTGCCGCAAGGTCACGATATTCTTCGCAACCGACACCGCACAGCGTTTTGATAGTCGCTAGCTGTTCGCGTGCTAAATCAGGACGATTTTTGATCATGTAGGCTTCGCCCAGATATTCACGAACCTTTGGATATTTGGGATCAAGCGCCACAGATTTTAAATAATAGCTGATGCCTTCATCGGTGCGGCCAAGCTTGCGAGTGGCGTAACCCCGATAGTTCAGCGCTTCGGCAGTGTTGGGATCTTTTAGCGTGTTGAGCATGTCCAGAGCTTCTTGATAACGGCCTGCTTTTGCCAGTGCGTAGGCGTAATCGGTACGCGCTTCATCGCCAATCATCCCGCTTTTATCGACCATACAGGTTTTGGTTTTTGAGTCATAAATTTGCCCTTTCGGGCAGGTTGGCGGAACGGGTTCATCATTGCTGCCACCCATTGCCTGCGCATAGCCTGAAAGTAATAAGAAGCTGCTCGCAACGGCAGGTAACAACCAGGGAGAGAAACGGTTCATGGTAAAGCCCTCGTGGTGTTCGGTATGCAGTGAACAGTTGAGGGTGAGGATTTATTCGATTTATTTTTATGCGTTAAGGATTGCTCTTAGTTACCAGGCAGACCTGCATTCAACTTCTATACTTATGCTTTGCATAAATAAAACAGGAGCACAAAGATGACGATTCATAAGAAAGGGCAAGCTCACTGGGAAGGTGATATTAAACGCGGTAAAGGCACCGTTTCTACAGAGAGCGGGGCATTGAAAGAACAGCCATATGGTTTTAATACCCGCTTTGAAGGGGCCGCCGGGACCAATCCAGAAGAGTTAATTGGTGCTGCGCACGCTGCCTGTTTCTCGATGGCGCTCTCGCTGATGCTTGGTGAAGAGGGCTACACAGCAGAAAGTATTGATACGGTAGCCGATGTTTCACTGGATAAAACCGATGGTGGTTTTGCCATCACCAAAATAGCGTTAACCAGCACGGTAAAAGTGCCGAATGCTGATAGCGCGAAGTTCGACAAAATTATTCAGAAAGCCAAAGCCGGTTGTCCGGTTTCACAATTGATGAAAGCTGAAATTACCCTCGATTACAAACTCAATTAACGTTCTACAAACGCTGTCCCGATGAATTTCGGCGGCAGCGTTGCTCCATTCATTTCCATGCTGGAAGGCATGCCGCAAAGCTGAAACACTTTCCAGAACAACCCTGCCAATTTTCTTTTCTATGCCATAGTCTGCACCCACAAGAGATTATTTTGCTCAAAATAAAGTCATTGACTGATGTGGTATAAAAGCTACAATTGTGGGGTTTCAAGGATGAATATTATTAAGTACTTCAAACTGCAAAACGGTAAGACCCCTTTTAACGAGTGGTTAAGAGCATTAAAGGATGCGCGGGCAAAATTTAAAATTGTGCGGCGCATTGACCAGTTAGCGCTCAATAACCCTGGTGACCATAAGTCTTGCAGGCAAGGTGTATGGGAAATGCGAATTGATGAAGGTCCTGGTTACCGGATTTATTACGCGCATGAAGGCAAGAATACTTACCTATTATTGCTCGGTGGCGATAAACGCAAGCAGCAAGCGGATATCCGCCAGGCAGCAGCGTGGTGGCAAGAACATCTGGAGTTAAAAAATGAAATTTAATGAGTTCGACCAAACTGTTATTGAAATGCTTCAGGAAGATCCCGCCTTTGCCGTTGAATATATAAAAGGGGCATTTGCGGGTCTGGATGAAGAAAACGGTGAGGTGTTATTCCTGCTCGCATTACGTCGTCTCGTTGAAGCTCGAGGCGGGTTTAGCAAAATTGCCGCCGAAACCAAACTGAACCGTGAAACGCTCTACAGAACGCTTTCCGAACGCGGTAACCCGACCATCAGCACCACTAAAAAAATAATTAATGCTGCTGGTATCAGTTTTGCGGAGCTGACGAATTAAGTGAAAATGCTCGCCACTTACATCCTGGCGAGCATCAGTTTCTTTAAAACCCAACAGCCATGCCTTGTGGGGAAAGAATATCTTTCAGCCCTTCGCGCACCAGCAATTCAGGGCTGATTTCAGAGATAGATTTAGCACCAGTTAGCGTCATCGCTACACGCATCTCTTTCTCGATTAAGGTCAGCAAGTTGGTGACACCTGCCTGGCCGTGGGTTGCCAGCGCATACAGATAAGCGCGGCCTAACAGGCAAGTATCGGCTCCGAGCGCAATCATGCGCACCACGTCCAGCCCGCTGCGGATACCGCTATCGGCAAGAATCGCGATATCGCCTTTGACAGCATCAGCAATGGCCGGCAGGGCGCGGCACGATGAAAGCACGCCGTCGAGCTGGCGGCCACCGTGGTTTGATACAACAATCCCATCGGCCCCGAAACGTACCGCATCTTTGGCATCCTGCGGGTCGAGAATGCCCTTGATGATCATCGGGCCATCCCAGAACTCACGAATCCACTCCAGGTCACTCCAGGAAATTGAAGGGTCGAAGTTATTTGCAAGCCAGCCAATATAATCTTCAAGCCCGGTCGGTTTGCCCAGATAAGTTGAGATATTGCCCAAATCATGCGGGCGACCGTTCAGGCCTACATCCCACGCCCATTGCGGATGCGTAACGGCCTGCCAGTATCGGCGCAGTGCGGCATGTTGCCCGCTCATACCGGAATGCGCATCGCGATAACGCGCGCCTGGGGTCGGCATATCAACGGTAAACACCAGCGTCGAACAACCTGCGGCTTTGGCGCGCTCCAGCGCATTGCGCATAAAACCACGGTCTTTTAAAACATACAGCTGGAACCACATTGGCCGGTCAATCGCAGGTGCCACCTCTTCAATCGGGCAGACAGAAACGGTGGAAAGTGTAAACGGAATGCCTTTTGCGGCTGCCGCTTTTGCCGCCTGCACTTCACCACGGCGGGCATACATTCCGCACAAACCAACTGGCGCGAGCGCTACCGGCATTGATAGGGTTTCATTAAACAGTTTGGTCTCAAGGCTCAATGCCGACATGTTTTTCAATACGCGCTGCTTTAACGCCACCTGTGCCAGGTCATCAACGTTGCGACGTAGCGTATGTTCGGCATACGCGCCGCCGTCAATATAATGGAACAGGAATGGCGGCAGAATACGTTTTGCCGCGGCGCGGTAGTCTGATGCAGCTGAAATAATCATGGATTTTCGTCCCTTGTTACGTCGGTATCTTCATCGGGCAGGCGGGTGATTCGCGCCTGTCGGGCTTCATCTTCATGCAGGGTTTTAATCGTGGTATGGACAAACCCAAGGTGTGTTTTTGCGGCAAGGCGCGCACGTTCCGGGTCGCCTGCCAGAATGGCCTGCAACAGTTCGTTATGTTGTTCGGTAAGCCCGGCAAAAATTGCCGGTACGGTGTACATGCGCTGGCGGCTATGCATCACAGATGATTGCAGCAGGTCAAAAAAACCGCGCATGGTCTGGAGCAGCACGATATTGTGCGAGGCTTCGGCAATTGCCAGGTGAAAGCGCACGTCGGCCTGGGCTGCCAGATCCGGGTCATCGCTCTCTTTAAATTTCACCGTCGCATCAAAGCAGGCAATGAGCTTCTCTTTGTCGGCAGGGGTGGCACGCTGAGCTGCGTACCACGCAGTGCTGGCTTCTATCGCGTGGCGCGCTTCTAAAATGTCGTAACGGTAATTCGGGTCATCTTCCACCAGAGTTTTTAGTGGTTGTACGATGCGTTGTTCAGACCATGCCTGAACTTCATAGCGCACAAAGGTGCCGCCGCCGCGACGGCTAATCAGAATGCCTTCGCTAATCAGCTTTTGAATCGCCTCGCGAATCGATGAGCGTGATACGCCCATTTCAGCTGCAAGCTGGCGTTCGGCGGGCAACCGCATACCCGCCTCCAGATTACGTTCGCTAATCAGTGCTTTTACGCACTCGACCAGATGGTCGGCCAGGCGCAGGTGCGTCGTCATTAAGGGATCATCCAGGTTAAGACATAAGCCTGTAGTGTAGTAATGACGCCAACCATGCAGGTGAAAATCAGGCTGTGTTTAACGGTAAAGCGGAACAGGTCCGACTCTCTACCCACAAGCCCTACGGCTGCACAGGCGATGGCGATGGACTGTGGTGAAATCATCTTCCCGGTAACGCCACCAGTGGTGTTGGCGGCAACCAGCAGCAAGTCCGACACGCCAATCTGCTGTGCAGTCGTAGCCTGCAACGCGGCGAACAGGGCGTTTGATGAAGTATCTGAACCCGTCAGGAACACGCCCAGCCAACCGAGGAATGGCGAGAAGAATGTAAATGCGTGGCCGGTGTGAGACAGCGCCAGAGCGAGTGTTGCCGAAAGGCCAGAGTAGTTGGAGATAAACGCGAATGCCAACACCATGCCGATGGAGTAAATCGGCAGCGCCAGCTCCCTGATTGTTTCACCGAAGGTTTCGATGGCCGCTTTCGGTTTCATGCGCAGATAAACAATGGAAATAAGTGCTGCAACCAGAATCGCGGTACCGGTGGCGGAGAACCAGTCAAATTTATACACCGCCGCGTAGGCCATGCTTTGCGCTACAACCGGTGGCATTTTGGCGACCATTTTATCGAGGAATGGCACCGAGACGTTAAATACCCAATCAGCCATGGCGCCACCTGGTGCAAACAGTGCTTTAAACGGCGGAATGCTCCAAAGTGTGACGGTTGCGGTCAGGAAGATAAACGGCATCCAGGCACGAACCACCTGGCCTGCGGTGTAGTTTTTGCGAGCCAGCGTCTGATCGGTAACCGATGCGCCAATATCACCAAAACGGAAGATGCGAACCGGCTTCCAGACGCGCAGAAATGCGGTCAGACATACCAGCGAAACCAGCGATGAGATAATGTCCGGAAGCTCTGGCCCTAAGAAGTTTGAGCTGAGGTACTGCGCGATAGCGAACGAGCCACCAGCCACGATAACTGCAGGCCACGTCTCCTTAATGCCGCGCCAGCCGTCCATAATCGCCATAATCCAGAACAGCACAATCATGGTCAGGAACGGTAACTGGCGGCCTACCATTTGGCCGATTTCAAAGCTATCAAGCCCGGTGACCTGGCCGGCGACAATAATGGGAATCCCCATCGCACCAAACGCTACGGGGGCGGTGTTCACAATCAGGC
Organism: Buttiauxella noackiae; assembly: GCF_000737905.1. Lineage (NCBI taxonomy): Bacteria > Pseudomonadati > Pseudomonadota > Gammaproteobacteria > Enterobacterales > Enterobacteriaceae > Buttiauxella > Buttiauxella noackiae. The sequence goes on along the minus strand of NZ_JPRU01000001.1, from coordinate 1,721,736 downwards.
AAAGACCTGCGGCGTATAGCGGGTTAAAGCCTAGGCCAACCAGTAATGCGGCGGTAATCGCCACTGGTGCACCAAAACCCGCAGCCCCTTCAAGAAACGCGCCGAAGGAAAAACCGACGATCAGCATTTGCAGGCGCTGGTCAGGCGTAATGGAAAGAATCGACGAACGGATAATGTCGAACTGCCCGGTTTTTACCGAGATTTTATAGACGAAAACAGCGGCGATAATAATCCAGGCAATCGGCCAGAGCCCGTAGAAGAAGCCGTACACCACTGACGACAATGCGCGGTCAACCGGCATACGGTAGAAAAGTAACGCGACTAATAGCGCCAGGACAACGGTAATGGTGGCGGCGGTGTAGCCCTTCATACGCAGCTTAATCAGTGCGAAGAAGAAGAAAATAATCGGAATAGCGGCGATGAGGCTTGATAGCCATATGTTACCTGCGGGGTCATAGACTTGTTGCCAGGCTTGCATGCAGGACTCTCCAGAACGTGATGTGCTTATTATTTTTCGCTTAATTGGTAGGACCAATATGGCGATGTAGGGTAGGTGATGTGTAAATGGTTAATTAGTTGTTAACCAATGGCAATGCTGGTGTTGCGCTTTTTTACCGTTATGCACAAAGAGGTCACGTTTTTTCTGGGATTGGTAGGACCAATATTTGAAGGGAAGATCCTGGAGAATACGATTTCCCCCTCATCAGAAAGAGAGGGGGAGGGAATTACGAAGTCTGCAATTTCAACGCGTTTTTGCGCCAGCGGCCAATATCAGCAATGATAAACAGCACCAGGCTGGCACCCATTACCGGCAGGCAGTAGCCAAAAATCAACGCGATAATGACTACACCTGCACGCCATGTACCGGGCAACGCAAGCCACGCTTCACTTAGTGTTTGTGCGGGGTTGCTCGCAGAAGCCGCCGGGCGTTTTAACCACCACATCCGGTAACCGAGAATCACCATCGTGCACAGACCCATGCCAAATGCCGCCAGCAGCAGCTGGTTTGCCAGCCCGAAAAGCACACCCATATGAGCATCAATTCCCCAGCGCGTCAGTTTGGCAACCAGCGGGAAATCAGCGAACCAGGTACGATCAACCACCTTAAAACTTGTTGGATCGACGGCTGCGGTATCGACGTGCGTCGGCCAGGCGCGGTCAATTTCGGTCACGGTCCAGGCTTTATCTGCCGAGCGGGCTGGGCGAATTTCGATTTTACTCGATTCAATTCCAGCGCCACGAGCAGCTACAAGTACCTGATCCCAGACGGTATCGTCTGTTTGCGGCATTACCATGCCCGGCATCATGGCGTGGTGTTCCGCATGAGGGTCGTGTTGCTGATGCCCGGTTTGTGGCACCAGCGCAGTGTTTACCTGTGGCGTCATCCAGCCGAGCGAGCTGCGCATTTTGTCGATATTCCCGCCTGCCCACTGCGACCAGGTGAGCCCAGTGGCTGAGAAAAACAGCAGGCCAAGCAGCAATGCAACACCCAGCGTAATGTGCCAGTGCCGCGCTTTTCTTTGCGGGGTTTGCCGCACTTTAAGCTTTCTTTTGGGCCGAGAGGTCAGCCATAACACCACGCCGCCAAGTGCTGCAACCCATAGCCAGGAAGCAGCAAGCTCACTGTAAATTCTTCCGGTATCGCCCAGTAGCAATGCGCGATGAAATTGATCAATCCAGGTACGCAGTGGCAGCACACCGCTCGTGCCATACACCGTCAAATCACCCTGAATGGCAAGTGTTGCAGGTGAGACAAAAATGGCACGAGATTCAGATTCACCCAGCGCCGGATCCATAAACTGCACGCGCGTGGTGTCACCGGGATAAGGGGCAGGTCGCACGGCCGCTATACGAGCATCATCGCCAATATATTGGCGAGCAGCCGCTATTTGCTGTGAAAGTGGCAGGTTTTGGCCGGTGTCTGGCGTGCGTAAGGCCTCATGATAAAGCGCATTCTCAAGCTGTGGTGTCAGCACATATAGGGTGCCGGTAAGTGCTGCGACGAAAATAAATGGGCCGATGAACAGGCCAATATAGAAATGCAGACGACGCAAAAGCGTCAGCAGCGCGCCACGGTGGGCGAGCTGAGATTGATTCACAGACATGGTTATCTCCAGTGAAGCTGTGACGTTAAATGATGTATGTATTAACGAGACAGTTCGACAGGAGGCGCGCGTGGCAGCGCTTCGGCATCGTCATGCTGGGGCACAAGCGCTGCGATAACCGGAGGAGGTGGCGCACGCGAAATACGCCACGCAAGCCAGATAAATGGGATAAATAGCCAGACGATCAGTGGGATATGCAGCAGAAGTTGGCAGTACCCACAGGCGATATCATCCATCAAGGACGCGCCCGGCATCAAATGGGATGCGGTGGGCATTTCCATGTTGCCCATCTCCATCATCATGCCGTCAGAATGGCTCATTACATGGTGCTCGCCATTGGTCGCCGCACGCCGTTGTTCCAGTGATTTTGAAATCACCGGGGCGATAAAAAGCATCGCCATCGCCAGTAAAGCGAGAGCAAAAGGCCATTTATGGCGTGAAAGGGAGAAGAGTGATGGCAACAGGGCTTTCTACCAAATACAGCGAGTGTTGCGCGATTGTATATGAAATGTGATGTTTGAAGAAATACCCTCTCTTTTTACAGAGAGGGTTTAAGCAATCAGGCTTTCAGCGTTGCCATATCAATCACGAAACGGTACTTCACATCGCTTTTCAGCATCCGCTCATAGGCTGCGTTGATATCCGGCATATTGATCATTTCAATATCTGAAACAATCCCGTGCTCACCGCAGAAATCCAGCATTTCCTGGGTTTCTTTGATGCCGCCAATACATGAACCGGCAACCGAACGACGGCCCAGAATCATCGGCAAGGTACTGACCGGCGGCTCAATATTGCCCAGTAAACCGACATACACCAGCGTGCCATCTAGTGTCAGCGTTGGCATATACGGGTTGATATCGTGGTCGTAAGGCACGGTGTCGATAATCAGGTCGAACTGATTTCTTACCGATGCCATCTGCTCATCATCGGTGGAGAGCACAATGTGATGTGCCCCCAGACGGCGAGCATCTTCCTCTTTGCTCGCAGAACGGGTGAACAGCGTGACTTCCGCCCCCATCGCATTTGCCAGTTTCAGTGCCATATGGCCTAAGCCACCCAGCCCGATAACAGCCACATTGCTACCTTCGCCTACATTCCAGTGGCGCAATGGCGACCACGTGGTAATACCCGCGCACAGCAATGGGGCCGCGCCTTTGAGATCCATACCCTCAGGCATTTTCAGCACAAAATCTTCTGAGGCGACAATCGCCTGTGAGTAACCACCGTAGGTTGGTAGATGATCGTGGCGATCAACGCCGTTGTAGGTCTGCACGTTGCCTTCTTCACAATACTGTTCAAGGCCCTCTTTACACGGATGGCAGATACGACACGAGTCCACCATACAGCCGATACCTGCATAATCGCCTGGCTTGAACTTTGTCACCTCACTGCCAACGGAGGCCACACGCCCAACGACTTCATGGCCCGGCACCAGCGGATATTGACTGAAACCCCAGTCATTACGCGCCTGGTGAAGGTCTGAGTGGCAAACGCCGCAGTACATCACTTCGATCACGACATCATCAGGACGCGGTGCGCGTCGCATAAATTCGAATGGAGCAAGCGGAACATCAGCGGATTGCGCCGCATAACCGAGCACTTTCATCGTCATGTTTGTTCTCCCAGGCAACTTAAGAATGAAGGGTGTTTTTTTTGTACTGATCGTCGCTGACGTGTTCCAGCCACTCGACAGGGCTGCCATTGAGTGACTCGGCAATGGCGATATGTGTCATAGCGTTGTCTGGAGTCGCGCCATGCCAATGCTTCACACCTTCAGGTATCCAGACGATATCGCCTTGATTCATTTCGCGGATTTCACCACCCCATTCCTGCAACCAGCCGTGACCATGGGTGATAATCAGAGTTTGTCCGAGTGGATGCGTATGCCAGGCGGTACGTGCGCCGGGTTCAAAGGTGACGGTGGCACCACCGGTACGAGCAGGAGGCGTGGTCTGGAAAGGTGCATCAATACGGACTCTACCTGTGAAGTAACTTTCCGGACCCGTTTGAGATGGCTGTGATCCAGCCTTGATGATTTTCAGCTTTTCTTCCATTTTTTCCTCTACTTCGGCATTCAATGCCGGGGTTAACAGAGATAACACCAGTCAGAAGTATAGGTAACTGAGCGCGACTGACAGATAAGTTGGCCTTGGTTTGATTCCCCCACGCTTCGTTGTGAGGACCGGGAAAGCTATGTTAGCGCCTGTTATTACTGCTGATTAGCCCGGTAAATACGCAAGGAGCTATGAGTTGAATTCATGAATCGGCGTATACTGTTCACCTGTTAATGCACCGACGGCAGAATTGCATATGTTAAAAGAGAACTTTAACGACCTGATTTCATTCCTGGTGGTAGCCCGTGAACGCAGCTTCACCAAAGCTGCCGCTAAATTAGGCGTATCGCAGTCGGCTTTGAGCCATGCTATTCGCGGCCTGGAAGAGCGCCTCGAATTACGCTTACTGACGCGCACAACACGCAGCGTTGCCCCAACCCAGGCCGGTGAAAAGCTGGTGGAAAGCCTTGGGCCTCTTTTCGCAGAAATTGAAGGTGAGCTGGAAGCGCTGATTGAAATGCGTGAGAACCCGGCAGGCAATATCCGCATCACGGCAGGCGAACACGCGGTGGATTCGGTACTGTGGCCGGTGCTGAAATCATTTCTCGGAAATTACCCGGATATAAAAGTGGAAATTACCGTTGATAACACCCTGACGGATATTGTTGCCGGGCGGTTTGATGCCGGAATTCGTCTTGGTGAGCAAGTCGCCAAAGATATGATTGCGGTCCGCATTGGCCCGGATATGCGCATGACAGTGGTGGGTTCACCTGATTACCTCGCGAAGCAAGGCACGCCGCACTCCCCGCAAGAATTACAAAACCATAATTGCATCAATATGCGCCTGCCAACTATGGGTGGCCTGTATGCCTGGGAATTTGAAAAAGAGGGTAGGGAATTACGTGTGCGCGTCGACGGGCAACTGACATTTAACAGCCTGCGTCAGCGAATTGATGCCGCCACAGTCGGGCTGGGCCTGGCCTATGTTCCGGAAGATTCGGTAGCAGCAGCCGTTGAACGCGGCGAGCTGGTAACAGTACTCGAAGAATGGTGCGCCCCATTCCCCGGTTATTACCTGTATTACCCAAGCCGTAAACAACATACCACCGCATTTTCTTTATTTGTTGAGGCGCTAAGATTTAAGCGTTAATCGATATTTAGCTGTAGTTAATATTTCGTGAAAAGAGATATTACCTAAAATATAAAATAGATATTTTTAGCATTAGCAGTGGCCTGGTTCCAACAGGCCATCAGGCGGTAAATAAATTTACTCAGTTGCCCAGATTTCACAATGTTCTCGCATCAATTCGGTCAGAAGCCCTCCGTCAGCAATAAACTGCCGAATGCGGCGTGTATCACTGTCGTTATTACGCACATAACCTTCAATGGCCTCTAAAGCAGATGATGCCCGGAGTTGGGCGGCATAAGGCGCAAGAGTATCCAGCAATGGCAAAATATCTTCTGCCATTGTGCGTTGCTCGCCAGTACGCACGTCAGTCAGCACCCCTTCGAGTCCAAAGCGGCAGGCCTGAAAGCGATTGAAACGGTAAAGTAAGTAGTCTTCAGATCGCGGCACAAAGGGGCGTTCGCTCAGCAACCAGTGTGCCAACGCCTGAATAAATCCGGCGATATGGATTGCCCGCGTAATAGTCAGCGGCGTATCCATTACGCGCACTTCAATGGTGCCAAATTTGGGGCTTGGGCGAATATCCCAGTGCAGGTCTTTCATCGATTGAACGATGCTGCTGGACTCAAGGCGTTGGTACATCCATTTAAACTCGTTCCAGTCGCCAACGAAAGGCGCAGGCCCGTTATCGGGGAATGCCGAGAAGATATTCAAACGTGATGAGGCGTAGGTGGTATCTGCACCCTGAATATACGGCGATGATGCTGATAGCGCGATGACGTGTGGAACAAAGCGCGACAGGCCATGCAGCAAATATATAGCGTCCTCTTCATTCTCACAGCCGACATGCACATGCTGGCCAAATACCGTCGCCTGTTTCATTAAATAGCCGTATAGCTCGAGAGTTTTGTTATAGCGCTCGCTCTGGCATACCTCCTGGCGCTGCCATTTTTGAAACGGATGCGTACCGCCACCACAAATTGCCAGATGATGTTTGCTTGCTGATTGCAGAACATACTGGCGCAAACTTGAAAGTTGGGCCTGAGCCTGCGCGATATCGCCACACACCCCGGTGGCGATTTCCAGCATGCTTTCTGTGATGTCATGTTTGACTTCACCTTCTGTCACAACGTCTTTCAGAGAGTCAATCAGCAGCGATGAGTCCTGGCTGAGATCGTTGGCTGGCGGATTGACGATTTGCAATTCCAGCTCAATACCGAGGGTGTAGGGGTCAGAATGATTAAAATCACTTAGTGGCATGCTGGGCTCTCACTGTTCTGACAATTATTGAATTGAGTATAGCCAGCCGCCTGGAAATGATCGGGTGTGGAAACAGTTTTTATCTCATTATTCCCAATAAGAATTATCTGCTGCTCATAAATGCAATGATAATATTGTAAAGAATGTTCAGTGAATTAAAATGCTCTCAACGTTGCACTGAGAATCATCTCCCTCCATTATATGCGTTGTTCAGGAAGGAGTTATTATGAAAGATTTGGTTTCATTTCTAAGTGCTTTTGGCATTGTTCTTGACCCAACAACATCGATATTAGTGGTGCTGGGTATGATTTTTGTGTTTGCGTTAATCGTGCATTTTATTCTACACCGGGTTGTCCTGCGTACTTTTGAGAAGCGAGCACAGACTAGTCAGCATTTATGGCTGCAAATTATCACAGAAAACAAGCTATTTCACAGGCTTGCTTCAACCCTGCAAGGTGTTATCGTCAATATTCAGGCGGTGCTGTGGCTGCAAAAGGGTAGTGATGTTAGCGAGATATTAATTATCGCCGCACAGCTATGGATTATGCTCTATTCCTTACTGTCGTTATTCTCTTTGCTGGATGTTATTTATAATTTCTCACAGAAATTTACTATTACGTCGGATATTCCATTGAAAGGAATATTCCAGGGCGTGAAGCTTATTAGTTCCCTGATTATTGGCATTATGATGATTTCCAGGATTATCGGCCAATCTCCTGCGATTCTTATCAGCGGCCTCGGTGCAATGGCTGCGGTATTAATGTTGGTATTTAAAGATCCGATTCTTGGGCTGGTGGCCGGTATACAGCTCTCGGCAAACCGTATGTTAAAGCTGGGTGACTGGCTGGAAATGCCTAAGTTTGGCGCTGACGGTGCGGTAACGGATATTGGCTTAACAACTGTGAAAGTGCGTAACTGGGATAATACCATTACTACCATCCCAACTTATGCTCTGGTTTCAGATGCATTTAAAAACTGGAGCGGAATGTCGCAGTCCGGCGGTCGCCGTATTAAACGCAGTATTAATATTGATACCACCAGTATTCATTTTCTTTCTGCCGATGAAATACAGCGCTTAATGAATGCGCGATTATTGAAGCCCTATATCGACTCGCGTAGCAAAGAAATTGAAGAATATAACCGCACGCATAATAGCGATGGCGTTTCGGTATTAAACGCCCGCAGTATGACGAACGTCGGGACGTTTCGAGTGTATCTCACCGAATATCTGCAAAACCATCCACGTATCCGTAAAGATATGACGCTTATGGTGCGCCAGTTAGCGCCAGGGGCTGAAGGATTGCCGATAGAAATTTATGCGTTTACCAATACAGTCGCCTGGCTTGAGTACGAAGCCATTCAGGCAGACATTTTCGAGCATATATTTGCCGTGGTTGATGAGTTTGGGTTGCGTATTCATCAGGCGCCAACCGGCAATGATATTCGTACCCGTCATACTTCAAGCTGCAGGTGCGTTGGCAGCTCTCAGTCACCCGAATCACTTACTTGAGTAAGCTCATCGGGATTCCTTCGTTTGCCGCCTTCCTGCAACTCGAATTATTTAGGGTACATACCCGTCATACTTCAAGCTGCAGGTGCGTTGGCAGCTCTCAGTCACCCGAATCACTTACTTGAGTAAGCTCATCGGGATTCCTTCGTTTGCCGCCTTCCTTCAACTCGAATTATTTAGGGTATACACCCGTTGTACTTCAAGCTGCAGGTGCGTTGGCAGCTTTTAGTCACCCGAATCACTTACTTGAGTAAGCTCATCGGGATTCCTTCGTTTGCCGCCTTCCTGCAACTCGAATTATTTAGGGTATACACCCGTCATACTTCAAGCTGCAGGTGCGTTGGCAGTTCGTAGTTCGGTTAAGCGCAGCGCCAGGCGGCAGAAATGGTGGATGGCTCTAGTCGCTTATCCACCCTACCAAATCCCGTTCGTAGGTCGGTTAAGCGCAGCGCCAACCGACAAAAATAGAACGGCATTCCCATCCTACAACTGAACCTCACGCATCCCGCTCAATCGAAAACCAGCGCTTCCAGATAAAACGAATCACAAAGTATTCAATGGCACCCAACGCCAGGAACCACAGACAGAAAATGATGGTGTAAAGCTGGTTCATATCCAGCAGGTGGAACATTTTGATGAGTTTTTGTGCAAGCTCAATGGTTAGCGCAGGGGCGGGGAGTAGCAGGCAGGAAAAGAAGGCCAGCAATAAAATACCGCCAGCCGTCATCAGGGTTTCCAAAGGGTGTTTCATGCGGTCGTTATCCCCGGACTCAATTGTTGCGTTAAAAACATATTGTCCGGGAAAACATCTGCTGATTCAAATCCCTGCTCTCCCGAACGTAATTCGGGAAAGCAGGGCAGGATAATTACAGCCCTTCGGTACTCTCTTTCTTCGCTTCTTTGGCAACAATGGCACGATACCAGCGCGGATGGTGTTTCTGCGCCCAGCGGCGGCTAACTTTGCCGTCGATCATCCCTTTTATCGACCCTTTTACCCAGAACGCCATATACATATGCACCATAATCGCAAGGAGCAAAATAATGGCTGATGTAGCGTGGATAAGCAGGCCGTAGCGCACGACCTGAATTGGGAAGAACCCAGCAAAGTACGGACGCCAGATGATAACCCCACTCACCAGTAGCACAGAAATCATGCTCATGATGGTCCAGAACATCATCTTCTGCCCGGCATTGTATTTGCCAACTTTCGCCACTTTATGCTCGTTGCCTTTAAGCACTTCAACAATGCCCTTCACCCACGGAATATCGTGTTTGTCAGGAATGTTGTGGTGCACAAAGCGCACAAACATAAACATCAGCATCACAAAGATCGCCACACCGAAGAACGGGTGCAGAACGCGGCCCATTTGTGGCGTACCGAAGGTTTCCGTGAGCCAATGCAGCGTCGGGAAGAACAGCGCGATGCCGGAGAGCGACACCAGGAAGAAGCAAATCACCATCGTCCAGTGACAGGCGCGGTCGATAAACTTCGTCCTGACAATCATCTTGCTCTGCTTAGTCATGATGTTCCTCCTCGTCTTCATCCACCTCTTCGTTCGGCCCGACGCCAATGTAATGGAAAATCAGCCCGGCGAAGGTGGCGATGAAACCGGCCGCCGACAACGGTTTGAGGATCCCTTTCCACAGGCTGACCGAGGTATCAATTTGCGGTGCTTTCGGCAGGTTGTGATACAGCTCCGGCTGGTTAGCGTGGTGAAGAACATACATCACGTGCGTGCCGCCAACGCCTTCAGGGTTGTAGAGCCCCGCGTGTTGATAGCCGCGCTTTTGCAGCGTTGCCACGCGTTGGTCAGCCAACTCCAGCATTGCCTTCTTGGTGCCAAAGTGAATGGCACCGGTCGGGCAAGTTTTCACGCAGGCAGGTTCCTGACCTACGCTCACACGGTCCACGCACAGCGTGCATTTGTAGACGCGGTTATCGTCTTTATTCAGGCGCGGAACGTTGAACGGGCAACCGGCAATACAGTAGCCGCAGCCAATACAATGTTCCGACTGAAAATCGACGATGCCGTTAGCGTACTGAATAATGGCTCCGGCAGACGGGCATGCTTTCAGGCAGCCCGGATCTTCGCAGTGCATACAGCCGTCTTTACGAATGAGCCACTCCAGCTTGCCGTTCTGAGTGGTTTCGCTAAAGCGCATAACCGTCCAGGATTTGGCACTCAGATCGGTGGGGTTGTCGTAGACCCCCAAGCAGTGTCCCACCTCATCGCGGATGTCGTTCCACTCGGAACAGGCGACCTGGCAGGCTTTGCAGCCAATACAGCTTGAGACGTCAATCAGCTTTGCGACTTCATCTTTGTAGTCACGAGCCTGCGGCGGTGGCGTAAAGCTGTTAGTAGCCGAACGCTTGATAATATCCTGAGATTGCATGGACATGAGTTCGCTCCTTACGCCTTCTCAATGTTAACCAGAAACGCCTTGAATTCCGGCGTTTGCGAGTTGGCATCGCCTACGCCAGGCGTCAGCGTATTGGCCAGATAGCCCTTCTGCGTCCTCCCTTCAAAGCCCCAGTGCAGCGGAATACCAACGGTTTCCACCTGCTGACCATTGACGTTTAGCGTCCTGATACGCGGTGTCACTACCGCTTTGGCACGAATAAAGCCGCGCTTGTTGCTGACTTTCACGGTATCACCGGTGGTGATGCCTTTCGCTTTTGCCAACCCTTCGCTTATCTCCACAAACTGTTCTGGCTGCGCAATGGCATTAAGCCGTGCGTGTTTGGTCCAGGTATGGAAGTGCTCTGTGAGGCGGTAGGTTGTACCGACATAAGGGAAGTCCTTATGCGTACCCAGGCGCTTCGCATCGGCTTCAAATATGCGTACCACCGGGTTAGACACCACGTTCGGGTGCAGTGGGTTAGTGCCCAGCGGCGTTTCATACGGCTCGTAGTGCTCAGGGAACGGTCCTTCTGCCAGCTTATTCAGCGCGAACAGACGCCCCAGCCCTTCCTGCTGCATGATGAACGGCCCTACGTTGGCTTCCGGCGGTGAGTTGTTAAAGTCCGGGATGTCGTAGCCGACCCATTTTTGCCCGTTCCACTCGATAAGCGGACGCTTTGGATCCCACGGTTTACCTTGCGGGTCTGCTGACGCGCGGTTATACAGCACGCGGCGGTTCATCGGCCATGCCCAGCCCCAGCCAAGCGTGGTGCCCAATCCAGACGGATCCGCGTTATCGCGGTTCGCCATGCGGTTGCCATTCTCAGTCCAGCTTCCGGCGTAAATCCAGCAGCCTGAAGAGGTGGTGCCGTCGTCACGCATTTGAGCGAAGGAGTCCAGCAGCTCGCCTTTTTTACGCAGCAAATTGCCTTTGTCGTCGTACAAATCCGCTAGTGCATAGCCGTTGTTTTCTTTCGCCACTTCTTCAGCAGAAGGGTGGAAGAACTGGTCATAGTGCCAGCTCATATTCATCAGCGGCTCGATGCCTTTGCCGCCTTCCTGGCGATAAAGCTCGCGCAAATGATGGAGCAACCCGGCCAGTATTTGCCCGTCGGTACGCGCTTCGCCCGGCGCATCTGCGCCCTTCCAGTGCCACTGCATCCAGCGGCCTGAGTTGACGATACAACCGTCTTCTTCGGCAAAGCAGGTGGACGGCAGGCGGAATACCTCGGTCTGAATGCTCGCGGAATCCACGTCGTTCATCTCACCGTGGTTCTGCCAGAAATTAGAGGTTTCTGTGACCAGCGGATCGATAACGACCATGTATTTCAGCTTGCTGAGCGAGGCAACCAGCTTGTTTTTATCCGGCGTGGAGGCAATCGGGTTAAAGCCCTGGCAGATATAACCATTCACTTTGCCCCGATGCATCATGTCGAAGTATCGCAACACGTCGTAAGGTTGATCCCACTTCGGCAACCAGTCATAACCCCACTGGTTCTCGCGGGTCGCAGCGTCGCCGTAGAGATGCTTCATCAGGCTAACGAAGAACTTAGGATAGTTGCTCCAGTAGTTAACCTGCCCAGGCACCACCGTTTTTGGCGTATTGGCATCCAGATAGCTTTGCAGATCGACATGTTTCTCGTTCGGCAGTGCCAGATATCCCGGAAGCGTGGTAGCCAGCGGGCCGATATCGGTCATGCCCTGCACGTTGGAGTGGCCGCGAAGCGCGTTAACGCCGCCGCCAGGCATGCCCATATTACCGAGCAGCAACTGGATCATCGCCATGGAGCGAATGTTCTGCGCGCCTACGGTGTGGTGAGTCCAGCCCAGCGCGTAGAGGAAGCTTGTGGTGCGATCAACCGCACTGGTGGAAGCCAGCACTTCGCAGACTTTCAGGAAATCTTCCCGCGGTGTGCCGCAGATATTCTCCACCACATCCGGCGTGTAACGGGAAACGTGCTCTTTCAGCAGATTCCAGACGCAGCGCGGGTGCGTGAAGGTGTCATCGCGAAGCGGAATGCCCTCGCTATCAAACTGGTAGTTCCAGCTGGTTTTGTCGTACTGACGCGCCTCGGCGTCAAAGCCACTAAACAGGCCATCGTCAAAGCTGAAATCGTCACGTACCAGCAGGCTGGCATTGGTGTAGTGCTTAACGTATTCGGCGTTAATTTTATTGTTGTTAATCAAATACAGAATCACGCCCAGCAGGAACGTAATATCGGTGCCCGAACGGATTGGGGCATAGACATCTGCAATTGAAGCGGTACGGGTAAAGCGCGGATCGACAACGACAATTTTTGCATCGTTGTTTTTTTGCGCTTCCAGCGCCCAGCGGAAACCAACGGGATGAGCTTCTGCCGCATTACCGCCCATCACGACGATAACGTTGGCATTTTTCATGTCGATCCAGTGGTTCGTCATGGCACCGCGACCAAATGTTGGAGCAAGACTTGCTACCGTTGGTCCGTGTCAGACGCGTGCCTGGTTATCTACGCCAAGAATACCCAACGACCGAACAAATTTGTTGGTCAGCGCGCCGTTTTCGTTACTGGCGGCCGAGGCGCAGAGCATCCCGGTAGTCAGCCAACGGTTCACCGTCACGTTGTGTTCGTTTTTCTCAACAAAGTTTGCGTCGCGGTCGTCTTTCATCAGGCGGGCGATGCGCGTTAAGGCATCATTCCAGCTGATGCGCTGCCACTTGTCGGAGCCTGGCGCGCGATATTCCGGGTAAGTCAGGCGGCTTTCGCTGTGAATATAATCGAGAGAACCTGCGCCTTTCGGGCAAAGGGCACCGCGGCTTACCGGGTGATCCGGGTCACCTTCGATGTGGAAAATACTGGATTTGACATTGCCTGAACCATCCCCGGCCATGCTGTACATTAATAAACCGCACCCAACGGCACAGTAGGAACAAGTATTACGCGTCTCTTTGGCACGCAGCAATTTATAGTTGCGTGTTTCCGCGAGCGCCATTTTCGGTGCAAAACCAAGAGCGGCTACTGTTGTCCCTGCCATCCCGCCTGCACAGATTTTAAAAAACTTTCTGCGACTGACGTCCATCCTAACCTCATTGTTATGACGTATGAATGACGGCGAAAATAGCAACTAAAAAAGAAGGATTATTGAGTAAAATCAAATCGCTAAACATTGGGTAACAAACCGCTACTTAATGAGTAGAGTTTTGTTTTTTTAAATAACCATAAATAGAGTGTGTGCATTTACTGTGCGGAGTAAGGCCGTTTTGCGAGGTATTTGCCGGGTGGAAATGGATTGACTCCTGACAGCCGCGCGCTAACTTGCTATAAAAATCAGACTAAAACAAAAGCTGTATCGCTAACACTTCAGACACACAATCAGGATTCACTATGTTAAAAATTGCCAACACCCAGGTCATTTACGCTATGAGCCGTGAAAACGCGCCTGTGGCGACGATTTCAACCAATACAGACGTCAGCTTTGCTACCTGCGACTGCTTTTCTGATCAGATTCAGACGGCTGATGCTGTATTTAACCAGCTTGACTGGCAGCGCATTAACCCCGCCACCGGCCCGGTGTTTATTGAAGGCGCACAGTCAGGTGATGTGCTGAAAGTTGAAATTAAAAGCATCGAGCTACGTGGCAATCAGGCGGTGATGGTGACTGCTCCACAACTTGGCGTGATTGGTGATGAGCTTACCGAACCGCGCATTTTGGTGGTGCCGATTGATAACGGTGAAGCACAATTGCCTGGTGGGGTGAGCGTGCCGATTAACCCGATGATTGGCGTAATCGGTGTAGCACCTGCGGGTGAGGCGATTTCTTGCGGTACGCCGGATAGCCACGGCGGCAATATGGATTGCAAGATGATCACCGCCGGTAGCACCCTCTATTTGCCGGTTAACGTCGAAGGGGCGTTATTTGCCTTGGGTGATCTGCATGCGGCAATGGGCGATGGGGAAGTGTCGGTGTGTGGCCTGGAAGTGGCTGGTGATGTGGTGGTGAATCTTAGCGTGATTAAAAACCGCCGCTTACCAACGCCAATGCTGGAAAACGGTGACTCCATCTTCACGCTGGCATCAGCATTAACGCTGGACGACGCTGCCGCACTTGCTACGCGCAATATGGCGCACTTTATTGCCGACAACACTGATGTGACATTGCCTGACGCCATCAACCTGCTGAGCATCAGCGGCGATTTGCAGATTTGCCAGGTAGTTGACCCACTGAAAACCTGCCGCTTTGCGCTGCCAAAACGTGTGGCGGAGCAGCTGAAGCTGAAGATTTAATAAGTTTGCAGGGTGGACGAGCTTAAGCGACATCCACCTTTGTTTCTCGGTGTGTTATTGCTCAATCCCGATGCAACAAATCCTGATAAATCTCCGTCAGCAACCCGCCCGGCGCAAACTGCTTTTTAATCCAGCGGGTTACCTGCCCGGTGGCTGCGTGCTGGGTTGCCAGCAGCATTCGTGAATCCTGGCGTGGGTTGTTTATCTGGCGTGTCACCAACAGGCCGCTATCCTGAGCCTCGCGCACCATATAGCTTGGTAAAAAACCAACGCCTTCTCCCAGAATCTGGCACTGACACTTGGTGTTGAAGTCGGGCACCAGAATCGCTTCTTGCCCATGCAGCAGCCATCCCACCTTTTTATTGAGCGTCAGCGCCGTGTCTTCAACCATGATATTGGGATACAAGCGCAGCTGGCTTTCAGAAATGGGCTCCGGCATAAATGCCAGCGGGTGGGTTGGGGCGATAGCAAATTCCCAGTGAATCGCGCCGATTTCCGTGTAATCAATCCCACCACCGTCGAGCAACGTATCCGGCGCACCAATCGCAATATTTGCCTGGTTATTGATAATTGAGTCCCACACCCCGTTGTACACCTCGGTGGTGATAGTAATCAGGCAGGTAGGGAACTGCTTTTTGAGTATTTGCAGCAGCTTTGCCGTGTGGCGCGGGGTGTAAAGCAGTTGGTTGATGCAGATACGTACCTTCACCTCAATGCCTTGCGAGATGGTATCGACACCGCGTTTTATGGCATGGAAATCGTTAAGCAGTTCGGTCGCTTTGCGATAGAAATAGAAACCGGATTCGGTCAGTTCAATACTGCGGGTATTGCGCACAAACAGCACCACATCAAGGTACGTCTCAATCCGCTTAATGGTGTAGCTGATGGCGGAGGTCGTGACATCCAGTTCGACCGCGGCCTTACTAAAACTTGAAAGCCGCGCCGTGGTGGTGAAAGCCAGCAGGTTCTCTTCGGTAAAAATGGAATTCATGCGCCACTCCCGTCGGTCGGATAAGTGCAGCGTCATCCGACAGCTACCCAATCCTATTGTTGAATGTATTTGTATTCCTTATGATCCGCGACTTTTACTTGAACCATATTTAACACTGCCGTTACAACTGATTTGAAGAACATCACACTTCTTGGATCTCATTTATCCCGCTATCTGCAAGGGCTGACGGCGTTCCTCATAGTGAGAGATAAAGGGCGCTGAAAGCTCTTCTATCATAGGTAAAAGATTGCTCTATCGCACATTTTGCTCACATTGTTGAAAGTTATTCAATAATGCTGTCATTAACGATGAATGAATTTTAAACGGATGTTAAAGCGGTCATAGTGTTGCTATTCTCAATTCATCAGAAATAGCAAAGTATGGGAGTATGGATATGTCTCAGAAAGAACTTATTGCAGAATTTCTAAGTGCAGCAGAGCAGGGGCATCTGGAAAATCTAAAACAATGTCTCAGTGATGGTGCAGATATTAACGCCACCAATCGCCAGGGGCGTACCGCAATTACACTGGCCAGCCTTCACAAAAAATATGACTGTGTGGAATATTTAATTGGAGCCGGTGCTGATATCAATAAACAAGATCAAACCTGTTTTAATCCCTTCTTGCTGAGTTGTCTTAATAACGACCTGACATTATTACGTTTGGTATTACCAGCAAATCCCGATCTGAATTGTTTATCCCGCTTTGGCGGCGTGGGAATTACTCCTGCCAGCGAAAAAGGTCACGTTGAAATTGTCCGTGAGTTAGTTACACGCACTGAAATTAACGTTAACCACACTAATTTTGTTGGTTGGACGCCATTGCTTGAAGCCATCGTGCTCAATGATGGTGGGGCGAAACAGCAAGAGATTATCAAACTACTGCTCGATCACGGTGCCAACCCACACATGACCGATAAATATGGCAAATCGCCACTGTCTCTTGCGCGAGAAAAAGGTTATCACGAGATTGCCGAGCTGCTGGTTAACGCCGGGGCCTGAACAGGAGATGCACTATCGCCGGATATCTTCAGCGGCAGTGCCTTTTTGCACAAACGGCAGATAGCGTTTTTTTCGCCCCGGATTTATACGGTGAAACAAAAGGTTATGTTGAGCAGGTGTTTGGCCGGGCGGTGAATATTCAGCTCCCTGCCAGGCAACAAATCTTCACTCTGCTCAGTACCGATTGTGATAACGCACCAAATAGCTGTCGTTTAGCAGTAGAGCATTGTCAGAGCCATTTTAAGCCCGGTGAACGGGTTAGTTTTCACAGTAACGGCATTGATATTGGCACAGATAAGCGCATCGATTTCTCGCGCTGTACACGCTGGGAACCTGAAGCGCTTTTTCTAAGCCACACACGAATAAAACAGACCGACTGGCAAAACCTTGCACAAATGACACAGGCCAGTGTCATACAAAGTTCGTCACTATTTTATTTTCATGGCGATAATATTTTTTACCAGGAAACGAGTCGCCTGCTGCAATTACACCGCAAGCAGCTTATATCAGCGCTAAATAAAGGGAATTGCGCTGCGATTGAAAATGAAATAAGTGGATTGCTGGGTTTAGGTATTGGGCTGACACCATCCGGTGATGATTATCTGGCGGGATTAAGTGCGGTTTTATTTATTGCCGGGCACCCCGCGCGGAAATATCGTGAGGTTTTTATTTCCGTGCTGGAGAGAGAAAAACATAAAACCACGCAGCTAAGCGCTATTACGCTGCGTGAAGCTATTGACCAACGTTATCGTGAAACTATTTATGGTTTTATTTATCAGGTGGTCAATGGTGATTTAGACAATATTCAGCGATCTATTAACGAAATTAAAAAAATAGGGTCAAGTTCAGGATGCGACATGCTTTGCGGCATGGCGGATGCCTTCTTTTTGACCCGAAATAACGGAGGAAATTATGTCGACCAGGATTGTGATTAAAAAGAATACCTATTTTGATTCTGTCTCACTGATGTCTATTTCAACCAAAGCTAACCAGCTTGAGGGTGTGGAACAGGCGTTTGTCGCGATGGCGACCGAGATGAACAAAGGGGTATTAAAAAACCTCGGCTTGTTAAACGATGAGCTGGAACAGGCGAAAAACGGCGACCTGATGATTGTGATTAAAGGCGCGAGCGATACGGCGAACGACGCCACGCTTGAAGCCATTGAAGGGCTATTCACCCGCAAAGACAGCGGCAATTCCCGCCACGAAGCGCGTTACGCAACCCTTGCTAGTGCACATAACAATATCCCGGAAACTAACCTTGCGGTGATTTCCGTCAACGGTGCATTCGCGGCCCGTGAAGCGCGCCAGGCGCTGGAAAATGACCTCAACGTGATGCTGTTTTCCGATAACGTTTCGCTTGATGACGAACTGGCGCTCAAGCAACTCGCTCACAGCAAAGGGTTGTTGATGATGGGGCCGGACTGTGGCACTGCAATTATCAACGGTGCCGCGCTGTGCTTTGGCAACGCTGTACGCCGTGGTTCGATTGGTATCGTTGGTGCGTCCGGTACTGGCAGCCAGGAATTGAGCGTGCGCATTCATGAGTTTGGCGGCGGTATTTCACAACTCATCGGCACCGGTGGGCGCGATTTAAGCGAGAAAATCGGCGGCATCATGATGCTCGATGCAATCCAGATGCTGGAAGATGACGCACAAACTGAAGTGATTGTTCTGGTTTCCAAGCCACCAGCTGAAACCGTAGCACGTAAAGTGCTGGAGAGGGCCAAAGCTTGCCGCAAACCGGTGGTAGTTTGCTTCCTCGGTACTACAGACGCTCGTGAAGATGAAGCAGGTTTGCAGTTTGCCCGTGCGACGAAAGAAGCCGCGCTGAAAGCCGTTCTGCTGACCGGAATTAAAAAAGAGTCGCTGGATTTACACCCGCTCAACTGGCCGTTGATTGAAGAAGTCCGTGCGCGCATGAAACCTGAGCAAAAGTACATTCGTGCGCTGTTCTGTGGCGGCACGCTGTGTGACGAAGCGATGTTTGCGGCACTGGAAAAATACCCGGACGTTTACAGCAATATCCAGCCGAATCCTGAATACCGCCTTAAAGACGTGAATGTCAGCATCGCCCACACCTTCCTCGATTTTGGCGATGACGATTTCACCAACGGCAAACCGCACCCGATGATTGACCCAACCAACCGTATTAGTCGCCTGTTGCAGGAAGCGCGTGATCCGGAAGTCGGCGTGATTGTAATGGACTTCGTCCTGGGCTTTGGCTCCCATGAGGACCCGGTTGGTGTGATGCTTGACGCCATCAAAGAAGCGAAAGCCATTGCCGCACGCGAAGAGCGTAACCTGGAAATCCTGGGCTACGTGTTGGGCACCGATTTGGATACCCCTTCGCTTGAAAAGCAGTGCCAGATGCTGACGGATGCGGGCGTTATCTGGGCAAGTAGCAGCACCAACACCGGTTTGCTTGCGCGTGAGTTTGTTTGCAAGGAGAAAGCACAATGAGTTTATTCACCCAACCGCTAAACGTGATTAACGTTGGCATTGCAATGTTCAGCGACGATTTGAAAAAGCAGAACGTTCCCGTTACACAACTGGACTGGACGCCACCGGGGCAGGGTAATTTAGCGGTCGTTAACGCGCTAGACTCCATCGCCGCTCCGGCACTTGCCGAAAAAGTAGCAGCAGCAAACAAACTGGCCGTCGAGCGCATCATCCAGTCGCAGCCTGTTCTGGTGGGTTACGACCAGGCGATTAACGTGGTTCCGGGTATGACGCGCAACACCATTCTTCACGCCGGGCCGCCTGTTGCCTGGGAAGATATGTGTGGCGCGATGAAAGGAGCTGTCACCGGGGCGCTGGTGTTTGAAGGCCTGGCGGCAAATATTGATGAGGCCGCGCAGCTGGCAGCATCAGGTGAGATTATCTTCTCACCATGCCACGAGCACGACTGCGTGGGTTCGATGGCGGGCGTGACTTCCGCATCGATGTTTATGCATATCGTCGAAAACAAAACTTACGGTAACCGCGCTTATACCAACCTCAGCGAGCAGATGGCGAAGATCTTGCGCATGGGCGCTAACGACCAGAGTGTTATCGACCGCCTTTTCTGGATGCGTGATGTGCTCGGCCCAATGCTGCGAGATGCCATGAAGCTTGCGGGTGAAATCGACCTGCGTTTGATGCTGGCGCAAGCACTGCATATGGGCGACGAGTGCCACAACCGCAACAACGCCGGCACCACATTGCTGATTCAGGCGCTCACGCCGTGGATCATTCAGACCAACTTCACCGTCGCACAACAGAAAGAAGTGTTCGATTTTGTCGCCAGCAGCGACTACTTCTCCGGCCCAACGTGGATGGCGATGTGCAAAGCAGCAATGGACGCGGCGCACGGCATCGAATACAGCACCGTGGTTACTACAATGGCGCGTAACGGCGTGGAATTTGGCCTGCGTGTTAGTGGCCTGCCGGGGCAGTGGTTTACCGGCCCGGCTCAGCAGGTGATTGGCCCGATGTTTGCGGGTTATAAACCGGCAGATTCTGGCCTGGATATCGGCGATAGCGCGATTACTGAAACCTACGGCATCGGCGGCTTCGCAATGGCAACGGCTCCGGCAATCGTTGCGCTGGTGGGCGGCACGGTAGATGAAGCTATCGATTTCTCGCGCCAGATGCGTGAGATAACGCTCGGCGAAAACCCGAACGTCACCATTCCATTGCTGTCGTTTATGGGTATCCCAACCGCCATAGATATTACGCGTGTGGGCAACAGCGGCATTTTGCCGGTTATCAACACGGCCATTGCCCACAAAGATGCGGGCATCGGCATGATTGGCGCCGGGATTGTCCATCCGCCGTTTGAATGTTTTGAGAAGGCTCTGCTCGCCTTTGGTGAGCGTTACTCTTTCTGAGGGATACCCCGATGACAAACGTTAAGCTTGAGTGGAAACGCGGTGACTGGGCGGCATATTTCGGGTTGATGACTAACAACCTGACCAACTTGCTAACCATGATGGGGTTACTCATTTTTGTGGTGGGTATCCCGACAGAAATTGTTTACGGGCGCATTGCGCCAGCCTTCGGGCTGGCGGTGCTGGTCGCGAGCGTTTGCTACGCCTGGTTTGGTTTGCAACTGGCAAAAGAGACAGGGCGCAAAGATGTGACGGCGCTGCCCTCCGGGCCAAGCGCACCGTCAATCTTTACCGTGACGTTTTTGGTGCTGATGCCGGTCTACCAGCAAACTGGCGACGCTGAGTTTGCGATTCAGATTGGCCTGGTGTGGTGTTTTGTTGAAGCGATGATTCTGGTGGGCGGTTCGTTCCTTGGCGAAACCATCCGTAAGATGATCCCGCGTACTGTATTGCTTTCATGTTTATCGGGTTTAGGTCTGCTGTTACTGGCGATGAACCCGATGTTGCAGGCATTTGAAGCACCAACAGTTTCCTTCATCGTGCTGCTGCTTATCTTCATCAACTGGTTTGGTAAAAAGCCGATTTTTGCCCGTATTCCGACCGGCTTATTACTGCTGGTTGCCGGGACTGCGCTGGCGTGGATTTCCGGCCTGCAAAGCCCGGAAGCGATTAAAGCGTCGATGTCATCATTCGGTTTTAACCCGCCATCGATTCATGTTGATAGCTTCCTGCAAGGCTTACCTCATGCGCTGCCTTACCTGGCATCGGCCGTTCCGTTGGGGCTTGCGAACTACATTTTCGACCTGGAAAACATTGAGAGTGCCCACGCAGCGGGTGATGAGTACAACACCCGTAAAGTGATGCTGACCAACGGCCTGGCTTCAACGCTCGGTTGTCTGATGGGCAACCCATTCCCGGTGACGGTGTACGTTGGCCATGCGGGCTGGAAGGCGATGGGCGCGAGTATCGGCTACACGCTGGCGTCAGGTGTGACGATGTTTATCGTGCCGCTATTTGGCCTCGGTGCATTCATGCTGGCCATTATTCCGATGACTGCCATTGTGCCGATTCTGGTATTTATCGGCGTGGTAACGGCAAACCAGGTGGTGCGAGAGACGCCGAAAATAGAGGTGCCGGTTATCTTCATCTGCCTGTTCCCGTGGATAGCCAACTGGGCGCTGACCATGGTGAATAGCGTGATGGCAGCGGCCGGGACATCGGCTGCGAAAATCGGCCCGGAAGCGCTGGCTCATAAAGGGGTGTTTTACCAGGGACTGGTGCATTTGGGTAACGGCGCACCGCTCGCCAGCATGTTGTGGGGTTGCGTCGCAATCTTCGCGATTATCAACAAACCGTTACGCGGCGCGGTTGCGGCGGTAGTCGGGGCGTTGCTGGCGCTGTTTGGCGTGATTCATGCGCCGATGGTCGGTTTTGCCCAGGGCAGTTCGCTGATGTTTGTCACCGCCTATTTGATGATGGGCGCGATGTTTGTCGTGAAGCATGTGCTCGACCGTCGTGAAGCGGCATCTGAGGTTGTGACTTCTGTTTAAAAAAATGGCGGATGACGCGGTGCTTATCCGCCCTACGTAAATCATCAATCGTAGGGTGGATAAACCGCAGGTGTCATCCACCGGCCCTTGCCCTAAAGGATAAAAATAATGAAACAACTTGTGGTAGTGGCAATTGGCGGCAACAGCATCATCAAAGACAACGCCAGCCAGTCGGTTGAACATCAGCAAATTGCGGTTAAAGAAGTAGCTCAGACGGTGCTGGAAATGCTCTCGTCGGATTACGACATCGTACTGACGCACGGCAATGGCCCGCAGGTGGGGCTGGATCTGCGCCGTGCGGAAATCGCCCATGAGAAAGAGGGGTTGCCGCTCACACCGCTGGCTAACTGTGTGGCAGATACCCAGGGTGGCATCGGCTATCTGATTCAGCAGGCGCTAAATAACCAGTTGGGTAAACACGGAGACAAAAAAGCGGTCACCGTGATCACTCAAGTGGAAGTGGACAAAAACGATCCTAACTTTACCCATCCGACCAAGCCGATTGGCGCGTTCTTTAGCGAACAACAGTGCGAAGCGCTGAAAGTCGCCCATCCGGACTGGCAGTTTGTTGAAGATTCCGGGCGTGGCTATCGTCGGGTTGTGGCGTCTCCTGAGCCAAAACGTATTGTTGAAGCAGATGCGATTAGCGCGCTGATTAAGCAAGGTTTTGTGGTGATTGGCGCAGGCGGTGGTGGCATTCCGGTGATTCGCAGCGAACAGGGTGATTACCAGAGCGTGGATGCGGTTATCGATAAAGACCTTTCTACCGCGCTGCTGGCACGCGAAGTAAATGCTGACATTCTGGTTATCACCACCGGTGTGGAGAAAGTGTGTATTCACTTTGGTAAACCAGAGCAACGAGCACTTGATGAAGTCACGGTTGAACAGATGGCGCATTTCAGCGAAGAGGGCCATTTCCCACCGGGCAGCATGCTGCCAAAAATCACCGCAAGCCTTGCATTCCTGCGCAATGGCGGCAAACGCGTGATTATCACCACGCCTGAAAAATTACCTGCGGCCTTACGTGGCGAGACGGGCACTCATATTGTTAATGCTTAAGAGTGGGAGAACTCAATGAATAATGCAGAAAAAAGCCGCCGTGAATTTTTAAGTGGTGGCGGCAAAGTGGCTGCTGCCTGCGCACTCTTTGGCGCGACTGGCTCAATGGCGTATGCTGCGAAACCAGCCTCCCTTACCTGTGAGACGGACAATCGCATGAGCGCCATTAAAGAATCGCATTACTACCTCGACAACGTGCTGCTGGAGGCGGGTTTTAACCGCGAAGGGCAGACTATTGTTGGTACGCAAACCGAGCTGAAAACGCTGGAAATTAAAGACGGCAAAATTGCGGCACTGCTCGCAAATAAACAGCATCCCGATGCCACCCTTGCCCATTACGATGCGTCCGGGAAACTGCTGCTGCCTGCGATGCGCGATATGCATATCCATCTTGATAAAACTTTCTACGGTGGCCCGTGGCGTGTGCACAACCGCCCGGCGGGAACCACCATTCTGGACATGATTGCCCTTGAGCAAAAATTGCTGCCAGAACTGCAACCGGTCACTCAGGAGCGAGCAGAAAAACTGATTGATTTGATTCAGTCGAAAGGCTCGACTATCGCCCGAAGCCATTGCAACGTTGAGCCCGTTTCCGGGCTGAAAAACCTCGAAAATCTGCAAGCGGTTCTGGAACGCCGTAAGTCTGGTTTTAGCTGTGAAATTGTCGCGTTTCCTCAGCATGGTTTGCTGCACTCTAACTCCGTTGCGTTGATGCGCGATGCAATGCAAGCGGGCGCTCACTACGTGGGTGGGCTTGACCCGACTAACGTTGATGGGGCGATGGAAAAATCTTTAGATGCCATGTTCCAGATAGCTATCGACTACAAGAAAGGTGTTGATATTCACCTGCATGAAACAAGCCCTGCGGGGATTGCCGCAGTGAATTACATGGTTGAAACGGTGGAGAAAACCCCTGAGCTGAAAGGCAAATTGACCATTAGCCACGGTTTTGCACTGGCGATGATGAACGAACAAGAGGTTGATGCGATTGCTACACGAATGGCGGCGCAACAAATTACTATCGCGTCAACCGTGCCGATTGGCACCATGCATATGCCACTCAAGCAGTTACAAGAGAAGGGCGTGTTTGTGATGACGGGCACCGACAGCGTGATCGATCACTGGTCGCCGTATGGCCTGGGCGACATGCTGGAGAAAGCCAACCTTTATGCGCAGCTCTATATGCGTGTCAGTGAATTGAATCTTTCACGATCCCTTGCGATTGCCACCGGCAACGTGCTGCCGCTTAATGACAATGGCGAGCGTGTGTGGCCAAAAGCGCAGGATGAAGCAAGCTTTGTGCTGGTGGATGCCTCATGTTCTGCCGAAGCCGTGGCACGCATCTCTCCACGAACCGCGACCTTCCATAAAGGGAATCTGGTCTGGGGTGAACTTAGCGTGTAGTGAGTAGTGATTGTTGTTGCGGGCAGGGATGCCCGGACAGCGCAATCAGTTGTTTTAGCAGCGCCTCATTTAACGGCAGGCAGCGGCAATCTTCGGTCATTTCCGGCTGCGGTACATTAAGGCTGCTTAAATAGCGTTTGCGAAAATCGGTTGGCGTCATTGAACAGTATTTATTAAAGGCGAATATCAGGTGCTTATGTTCCCGAAAGCCACAAATCTGACTGATTTCGGTAATCGGAATATGGGTGTCTTTTAATAATTGCCGTGCTTTGTTGGTTCTGATCAGGGTCAGATATTCTTTGAAATTATGGTTACTGACTTTCTTGAAGGTACGCGAGAAATGGTGGTAACTGACTCCCGCCTGTTCCGCAAGCTGGCCCAGCGTTAAATCCTCCTCGTAGTGCAGGTTAATAAACTCAATACACTCCTTAATCATCACGACATCGCGGGCGTGAATTTGACTTTGCAGGGCAGGAGATCCGGCTTTTTCAAGCGCATCCAGCAGCAGATAAACAGCGGCGATGCGGCTAAATGGGCTGGCTTGTTGAATCAAATGCGCAACCAATGACGCCAGCGCGCGATAAACGTGGCTGTCACTTGAGGTGAGTGAACTGCGCATGCTGCGATATTCAAGGCGTGGAACAGGGTGTGTTTTATTAAACAGCCCAGGGGAAAACTGCACGGTCAGCAGGCTGCTTGCTGTGGCGTGAGCTTCGAGCGAATGCACCTCTTCGGCATTGATATAGAGCATTTCCCCTGCCGCAAGCTGGTGGGTATCCTGGCTGACTGCAATAGAAAATGAACCTGAAAGTACCAGAATCAACTCCGGTGCCGGGTGCCAATGCGGCTCGCAATAACGAACTTCTGCGGAGAAAACGTTAAGCTGCTCGGCGTCGAATGCAATCAATTCGCAGCCTGACTGGCCAGCCGGTTGTGGCTGGGGTGAAGCAGCAAACTTGCGAGTGACCGAAAAAGGAAACATTCATTTTGCTCCGGCGTTGTCCGGGCTTTGCTCCATCCAATTGCAAAGCCCATTGCGTGGATAAACCGAGAATATCAGATTTCGGCCAGCGCCGTGTTCAGCTCATCCAGGCTGATTTCCAGTGCCAAAAACTCCGTCAACGTAATGAACAGGCCGAAGATTAAATCGGGCGCCATGACGGTTAGTTTTTCCTGGACCGCTTCAGGTGTTTGCCCATTCTTACTGGCAATCAGCTTTGCGACACGCGCGAAAACAGGCGGGTTTTTGATCAACTGCTGTACTGAGCTGTCGTTGCGTATTGGCAATAAAACCGGCTCGCTGATGACCTTAACTTCGCTTGCAAGGGCAATCTCCCTGGAGGATTTACCGATTTTTATACGGTATACCCCAGAGTCGATTACCCAACGGTTCAGCACCGGGTTGTAGTAAGCCAGATCTTCCCGGTTAAGGGTTAGCGTGACGGTGCGCGTTTCGCCCGCTGCCAGTGCGACTTTGCCGAAGGCTTTCAACGCCTGAGGCTCACGCTGTATCTCGCCCTGCGGCGCGCTCAGATACAACTGCACAATCTCTTTGCCCGCCCGTTTCCCACTGTTAGTCACATCCACCCTGACTTCAAGCGGTGCATCTGTTGCCCACATGGATTCGGATAAACGCAAATTGCTGTAGTCAAACTGGGTGTAGCTCAAACCAAAGCCGAAGGGAAACAGTGGCGTAATATTGCGCTTGTCGTAATAACGATAGCCGACAAATAACCCTTCGCTGTAGTGATGGCGCAGATTTTCTCCAGGGTAGCTAAGCCAGGCTGGCGTTTCTTCAAGTGAGTTCGGAAGCGTAGTGGTTAATTTGCCACATGGGTTGGCATTGCCGAACAGAATATCGGCCACTGCACGCCCCATTCCTTGTCCGGCAAAGAAGGTTTCCAGCAGTGCGCCACAGTTAGAAAGCCACGGCATGACCACCGCATCGCTGTTAGACAGAACCACAACCACATTTGGCTGAACTTCAGACACAGCGCGGATAAGCGCCTCATGCGACGGCAGAATATTAAGATCCTGACGATCGCCATTTTCACCGTCCTCACCAATTGCGGTGCTGACAAAAACCACGGCGACATCGGCGGTTCTGGCGGTTTCAATGGCGTGGTCCAGCGCTTGTTGGTCAACGGCGTTGTCATCCGGTGTGCCTATGGCATAGCGAATCTGGAAGTTGTCTCCCGCGACATCAAAGATTTCATCAAGTGGTCTGTCGAGCAAATACGGCACCGTTGTCGCACAGCCTGAACCCTGAATAACCGGCTCTTGTGCTGGTTTACCCAGAATGGCGATGCTGCGGGCGGTAGCTGGCGTTAACGGCAGTAAATCATTCTCGTTTTTCAGCAGCACGATAGATTCCGCCGCCAGTTTTTGGGCCAGACGGTGGTGCTGATTAAAATCGGCGCGAAAACCTGGGCGGCGGTTTTGGTGCACTTTATCGAGCAGCTCCAACATGCGCAGGCAAGCCTGGTCCAGACGTTCGGTTGGGATCTCACCACGGTCAACTGCGGCCTGTAATTGTTGCTTGTCATGCAGGGTTTCAGGCATTGCCAGATCGTTCCCCGCCAGCAACGACGCAGGGCGGTCTTTGATTCCGTACCAGTCGGACATCACTAACCCGTTGTATTGCCACTCATCGCGTAAAACCTGGGTGAGCAAGAACGGGTCCTGCGAGGTTTGCACGCCGTTCAAACGATTGTAGGAAGACATTACCGTCCAGGGTTGGGATTTATCAATCGCACGTTTAAAGCCCGCAAGGTAGATTTCACGCAGTGCGCGTTCGTCAACGATCGAGTCCATTTCGGTGCGGCGAAACTCTGAGTTATTACAAGCAAAGTGTTTAAGACTGGCACCCACGCCTTCGTCTTGCAGGCCGTTGATAAGTGCCGCCGCCGTGTCACCACTGATGACCGGGTCTTCGGAGTAATATTCATAACTGCGCCCGGCAAGCGGTGTGCGGCGAATATTAATACCCGGCCCAAGTAAAATCCCGACGCCCATTTCCTGGCACTCACGCCCCAGAGCCTGGCCCATTTGATAAACCAAATCGGTATCCCAGCTACAGGCGAGAGTAGAGCCGTTTGGGAAGCAGGTGGCCGGTTTGGAATGGCTAAACAACGATTCACTGCCGCCACGCGCCTGGTTTTCAATTGGGGTAGCATCTGCGGCACTTTGGGAGATAACCGAAATAAAATCGGTCATGCTCCATTTTTCGCCCTGTTCAATTTGGCTGGTACTGTAGCGCACGCCATAAGTCCCGTCGGTCATCACGATATCTTCAATGCCGTGTTGAGGCAGTGAAGCGGTGCGCCACAACCCTTTACCCGTCAGTAAGGTGACTTTTTCTTCGGCCGACATCGCGGCAATAATAGTTTGAAATTTATTGTTCATTTCCGTCATCCTCGGGATTAAAGGGCGTGCTCTTTGCGCTGGGTAATTTTAACGACGATATCGCGATAGGTTTTTTCATCGAGCGAATAGAAGATGATGAATACGGCAGCCAGCGCGAACATGGTTGCGGGGAATAGCGTCATCATAATGTTGATGCCTTTAAGCGCATTTGGACTAATGCTTGCGGCGTTGTAATCAAAATAATCCAGCACCCAGCCGGCACAGCCGCCGCCAATCGCCATCGCGATTTTGGTAATAAAGTTGAAGAAGCCGTAAATCGCGCCTTCGGTACGAACACCGTGCTTCCATTCAGCGTATTCAACGGTGTCGGCAATCATTGACCACATCGTGACAAAACCCATGCCCAGCGTGATGCTATACAGGCAAACCCCGCCCATAATCAGCCAGATATTGTCGCCAGCAATAAAGTACTGCACCAGCAGGCCAACAATCCCAATCAGCATCGCCAGCAGAGAAGTGTTCTTTTTCCCCATCCGGGAAATTAATTTTTCAGTCACTATCGTGCCTGCAATATAAGCCGCAGACTGAATGGCAAAGAATTGCGCAGTGAAGTTTTCATCGTGGATAATATATTTAATGAAATATATCGCGATCGCCATCCAGACCGTATAGCCGATATAAACAAATACCGTGTATGCCGATAAATGAATTAATGGTGTGTTGCTTGAAACGGCAGCCAGCATCTCTTTGAGTGTTGGAGCTGCCTGGCCATCGTCTTCAGTTACACGTTCTTTGGTGGTGGCAAAACAGGCCAGAAAGAAGAAGGTGGCAAGCAGTGCAAAACACGAAACAACAAACACATAGCCCATATGGTTATCGGTGAAGCGCGAAATTAAGGCATCCGCAGTGGTGGAAACCAGCAGATAACCAAAAATAGCCAACACAAAACGGTAGACCGATAACGATGCTCGCGAACCTTCATGCTGAGTCATCCGGTTCGTCAGCGCAGAGTAAGGCGTATTCACTGCGGTGTAGGCCAGGCAATAAAGAGTGTATGAAAGCAGAGCGTATAAGAATTTAAAGTCGCCCTCGACGGTCAGGAAACATAATACCGTCAGCAGGCCAAGTGGAATTGAGCCGTATAATAACCATGGCCTTAATTTCCCGTAACGGCTGCGGGTTTTATCCACGGCATAACCAATGAAGATATTAAAAGCTGCATCGGTCACCCGGGCGATAACAAAAATCAAACTGGCCTGAGCCGCCGAAATACCATAAATGTTGGTATAAAAATAAAGTAGAAATAGAGAAACAAATCCGAAGGATAAGTTAGAAGCAAAGTCGCCAAATCCGTAGCAGATTTTTTCGCGGGTGCCGATTTTCACGTAACTGTCAGAAAGCTTTGTAGGTACAGTTGTCATTATTTTTACCATCTGTTTGGCTGGTGTAGAGCCAGTATACGTTGGTAGTTTTTTTATCACTTTCCGTTATTTGTTTGGTGAATTGCTGTTTTTTGTTGTTCCCGAAGTTTGGCGGGGAAGTGTGAGATGAGTCACGGGGAAGTGCCATACCCAGGGTGGGGAGGTGATTTCTTGAACTACCGTTCTTGCTGCTTTCCGTTCCCCTGGATGTGATTCGATCCCGCATATATCAATGAACGGTGAACGTGCCAGGGGGGGAACCCCTTGATACGTTCACGTTTACTGAACTGTGTGGCAGCAGAAAGTTTTAGGGTAAACGGAAAATAGCAATCCTTGCTTATTCTCTTTGAAGAGCACAGGTTGCCAACAACATTAGCTCCGCCAGAAAGTCCTCGAAAACAAAATCAACACCGGATAGATCTCCAGTCGACCCAACAACATCGCCGCACACATTAAGTATTTTGCACTATCGCTCAACGTGCCAAATCCTGCGGCAGTTTCGCCAAACCCCAACCCCATGTTGTTAATACAGGCGGCGACGGTGGCAAAAGATGTGAGCAGGTCATATCCCTGCAAGTTCAGTATCCAGATAAAAAAGCAGGTACACACGACGTAGAGGAAGAAAAAACTCCACACGGAACGCAAAACTCTGTCGTTAACGGGCGAGTTGCCAACCCGAATACTCATGATGGCGCGCGGGTGGGCCAGTTGATGTACTTCATGGCGGGTTTGCTTAAATAATACCAGGAAACGCAGCGCTTTAATCCCGCCGCAGGTTGACCCCACGCAGCCGCCAAAGAAACTGGCTGACAGCAACAGAACAATGGTGTGTACCGGCCATGAAGCGTAATCGCTGGTTGAAAGGCCGTTATCGGTAATCATTGAGCTGGTCAGGAAAAAGGCATGAACGAACGATGCGGGTAGGGCGTACATACCCGCGCGCCAGACTTCCAGAGTAATGATTAAAATCACAATGCTTGCGACCATCAGGAAGAATCGCAACTCTGCACTCTTGAGAAAAGGTTTAATGCTGCGACGTGCCAGGGCGACAAAATAGAGGGTGAAGTTGATGGCGGAGAGCAATGAAAAAGCCCCGGCGACAAGCTCAATAGCATAGCTGTTGTAAAAACCGATACTTTCGGTGCGTGTAGAAAAGCCACCTAATGAGACGGTGGAAAGGCCATGACAAAGCGCATCAAAGAACGGCATTCCGGCAAGTTTGTACGCAATCGTGCAGGCAGCACCCAGCAGCAAGTAAGTCAGCCATAAACTTTTGGCTGTATCCGCAAGACGTGGCGTGAGGCGCTCTTCTTTAAATGGGCCGGGCATTTCGGACTGATAAAGCTTCATGCCTCCGATACCCAGAAGCGGCAATACTGCTACAGCAAGCACAATGACACCGAGACCGCCGATAAAATTGAGCTGGGCGCGGTAATAGAGGATTGATTTTGGTAATAGGGAGACATCGTTAAAAACAGTGGCTCCGGTAGTTGTAATACCCGAAACCCCCTCAAACATAGCATCAGCTAAAGAGACGTTGTAGCTATCATCCAGCCACAGCGGCATGGCGCTGATAACTGAAAAAAGCAGCCAAAACAGAACGATGATAATAAAGCCATCGCGGGTTTCGAGTTGAATATTAGACCGGCCAGTCATCACCCAGGCCAGGCTTCCAAGCGTAAAAGTGATGATAAAAGTATAAAGAAAACCAAACAGGCTGCGTTCTTTTTCAATTAATGCCAGCAACATTGGCGGGATCATCGTCAGGCTGTAGAGAACAACCAAAAAAGCGCACAGATGAATCACAATTCTAAAACGGGTTGATATATACATCAGAGACACCCAGATACCCGTGTTATTCAGGTATATCAATCAGGTACGGATGGCAAAGTATAGGGTATTTTGGGTTGGAAAGGTTATTTGGCTTTAATGTGAAGGGAAATGATGTTAAATGGGCAACCCAAGGGTTGCCCATTTATATCCGTCATACTTCAAGTTGCATGTGCGTTGGCTTTCATCACTCACCCCAGTCACTTACTGGAGTAAGCGACAGGGGATTTACTGCGTCGCCGTATTCATGCAACTCGAATTATTTTGGCTAGAGAAGACAGATTATTTCTTTTTATAAACTTCTGCTGTGCCGTGAATTTTATTCTCGGTATCTGCAGACGTTACAACATAAAACTGACCACCCAGCTCATCAGCTTTCTTGGAAAGTTCTGCTTTCGCATCAGATGGTGACAATTCACCACTGGTGGTGATGCTGCCGACTTTTACATACTGATCTTTATGGTCGTTATAGGCTTCTTTCGTCAACAGTTCTGCTGACAATGCACTGAATGAAACTGCACCCAAAGTTAACGCTACCAAAACACCCTTAGCTATCTTCATGACGAACCTCATCTTTGCTTATGGTAGATAAATTGTTTTCCCTACTTTTAGACTATGGCTCACAACTGTATTTCTCGCCAACTTTGGCAAGTAAAAATTTTGTTCAAAAAGAGATGCATAAGAGATTGTTCAGTATTGAAAAGTATGATTGTTGCTAACCTTATCTGAGAAAATCAGATGCAGGGTGGATGGGATGCCATCCACCTTTTCGCCGGTTCTACAACGTTATTTGTTCTGTTACGGGTGCTACTGAAGCTTCTTTTTGCG
The DNA here is from genome assembly GCF_000737905.1 of Buttiauxella noackiae. Classification (NCBI taxonomy): domain Bacteria; kingdom Pseudomonadati; phylum Pseudomonadota; class Gammaproteobacteria; order Enterobacterales; family Enterobacteriaceae; genus Buttiauxella; species Buttiauxella noackiae. The sequence goes on along the minus strand of NZ_JPRU01000001.1, from coordinate 1,689,690 downwards.
ATTTACTGGCCTGTTCTTCGCGATATTTCAGGTTATCCCAGATACGGAAGAACGGGTAATACATCACCAGCGAAATCCCGAGGTTGACGATTTGTAGCACGGAACCTGAAATATGCCCGCCGGTTGCCAGGTATCCACTGACCACGATCGGTGTAGTGAACGGTAAGGCAATACCCGCAGGTTTGGCGACAAGCCCGGTGGTCATTGCTATATAAGAAACAATCACTAATACAACAGGAGTAAGAATAAACGGCACGACCAGATACGGGTTCATCACAATGGGAATGCCAAATACCATCGGTTCGCTGATATTAAACAGGCTGCCGGGGGCGGCGATTTTACCCAATTGTTTCATCTGCGCGCTGCGACTGCGGATAAGCATAAATATCACCAGTCCGAGCAGGGCACCTGTGCCGCCAGGGGCAATCCACAAGTCATAAAATTGTTGGGTGATAATATGAGGAATAGGCAAACCGTTCTGGAAGGCTTCGAGGTTCTCCGACATATTGCTTAACCATACCGGGCGGATAAACACCAGTACGATAGTGTCGCCATGCAGGCCCAGCATCCACAGAATACCAATCAGCAGCACCGAGATAATCATACCCGGCAGTGAACCGCCGACATGACTCATAGGGATGCCCACCAGTTCGGTAATCATCGTATTGATGTCGCCAAATGGTGTTGCTTCAACCAACAGGCGCAGCGCCAGCACTACCGCTAAAACGCAGAAGCCTGGGATCAACGCAAGGAAGGATTTGGCTACCGCTGGCGGCACGCCTTCCGGCATACGGATAACCAGATTACGGTTGTTGATAAAGCGGTAAATTTCGGTTGAAAGCAGTGCGATAAGAATGGCGACGAACAACCCCTGACTGCCAATTTGCCCCATCGGCATTACGCCTTTCACTAACTGTGCAGCACCGCCTGTAGCAGGTGTAAACATGATGTGCTGCGGAATAGTCATGATAAACGCAACCAGAGACACAGCTCCGGCAGTCAACGGGTCGATAGTGCGGTACTTTTCTGCCAGGCGATAAGCGATACCAAAGGCGGAGATAATCGCCATGATGTCGTAGGTCGCTTTAACCGGATAGAGCACTTTTTCCTGCCAGGTTGGGCCGAAAAAGTCACTCATCATTTGGGCATAACCCGGTATCGGTAGATAAGCAAAAATAAGGAAGAACGAGCCAATCAACATAAATGGCATGTTCAGAATGATACCGTCACGCACAGACAGCACATGCTTTTGCCCGGCAATTTTTAGCGCGGTTGGCAGTACATATTTTTCGATAATAGATTTGTTTATAGACACAGACACCCCCTGCCCGGATACGGATCTGCCGATCCGGGTATTATTATTGCTTTGGTGAATTGCTTATTTATTTGCCGAACTGCGGCAACCACGCTTTGTTGATACTTAACACTTCATCGACCAGTGCAGACGCCAGATTGACATCAGCCACCAGCGGGTTTGCGACCAGCGCGAGTAACGCTTTTTGCTTATCGCCATGAACCGCGGCTTCAATGGTCAAACGTTCAAAATCTTTAACTTGCTGAGTCAGGCCGTTCATCAGCGGTGGCAATTTCCCAAATGCCAGCGGATGTGCGCCCAGGGCGTCAATCAGGCAGTTGGTTTCAATCACCGCGTCGTCCGGTAACCCCTGAATTGCACCGCTGTTGGCAGTATTCACCACCATTTCAATACCGAGATTATTATGTAAGGCGTTAATCAATTGCACCGCGACCTCGGAGTAGAACGAGCCGCCACGCTGGCTGAGTTCTTCCGGTTTTTTATCGAGGTTTGGATCGGCATAGAGTTTAAATAGTGACTCTTCCACCTTCATAACTAGCTCGGCACGAGTGCCTTTAGTGGCGGCATCCGAGAGTTCATCTTCCAGCATGGTGCGCGTTTGCCAGAAGTAACGGTGGTAAGGGCAGGGAATGGCGCCTAACGCGCGCAGCAAATCCGCAGGCCATGGAATCGCTTTAATGTTGTTCATCGAAAGCTGCTCGCCATCGCACAACATTTCGATTACCTCATGGGTGGCATCATGACCGTTTGCCAGAACTTTATGCACCCAGACCATGTGGTTCAGCCCGGCAAAATGCAGTTTTACTGCGTCGTGAGGTAATTTCAGCATGTCGGCAATCATATGGTGCATAGTCACCGGTACATTACACAGGCCGATGATTTTTGCTTTGCTATAGCGTGATACCGCTTCTGTGACGATGCCTGCTGGGTTAGTGAAGTTGATAATCCACGCATCCGGGGCGAGGCGCTCCACACGGTGGGCAATATCGAGCATCACTGGAATGGTACGCAACGCTTTCGCAAAACCGCCAACCCCAGTCGTTTCCTGACCGAGAAGCTTGTGGCTTAAACCCAGGCGTTCATCAGCTGCGCGGGCTGGCAGTTGCCCCACGCGCAACTGTGTTAAGACAAAACTGGAACCTTTGATGGCTTCGTCGGCATCAAAGTGTACTGATACCTTAACGGACTCCAGCCCATTTCTGTCGAGCATGCGACGGGCGAGGGCGGCAATAATATCGACTTTCTGGCGGCCCGCTTCTACATCCACCAATGCCAATTCCGCCATTGGCAGTGAAGCATGGCGTTCAATCAATCCTTCAATCAATTCCGGGGTATAACTGCTTCCCCCGCCAATAACGGTAATTTTCATGTTGTTCTCCGCCTGTCTTAGGCCATTAGGGCGAGGGCTTTATCCAGCACGCGATCGCCGCGCATGGTGCCGTAATCCATCATATCTATCACCGCGACAGGTTTCCCCAGCGGTGTGGAAAGCTCAGTCAGGCGCTGTAATTCGTACTGTACTTGTGGGCCAAGCAATACCACGTCGGCATGGCGCAACTGGCCTTCAATTTCGGATACCGGGATGGCGTCTATTTCGATTTCAAGAGAACGCTTCGTCGCTTCGTTACGCATTTTCTGAACCAGCATGCTGGTGGACATCCCGGCAGCACAGCACAACATGATTTTTTTCATTACAACTTTCCCCTCATTTGAAAACATATTTCATACATTAGCTGTTTTAATTAGCATGTATGAAAATTATTTTCATGAGTGTGATCCTTGTTGGATTATTTCCCGATGGCACTCAGAGCGGATGAATATGTGATCTCCATAGAAAAATGGATATATATGGTGAGCGTTGCAGAGAATAATGTGTACGTGAATGAGATGGATTGAAAAATAATTTCAAACATTTATGATGTTTTTAACGAGCAGTTAATGCCGATATTAGGACGCCTCCTGTTATGGATATTGTTTACCAACTGGTACACGGGTTATCTGGCCTGCCTGCACAAGAATCTCGTCTGGCACGCTTTTTCCTTGATAACTTCGCGCAAATACCTGAAGCAACGATGGAAGAGTTAGCGGCAAAGGCAGGGGTGAGCCCTGCCACGTTGCAGCACTTTGCGCGCAGCATTGGCTGTAACGATATCAATGATTTTATCGGCCAGGTGCGCCATCAACAGCAGGAGAACAATCTGCAAGTCCCTGCCGCCCCTATGTTGGGCGATGCGGCGTGGGTCGATCCGGGGGCACTGAAAGCGCTGGCACTTAACGCCGGTATCGGCAGCGAAATACTCGAGAGGTTTTCGCACTCAATAGGCCGTGAAAATAACGGGGATATTCTCGGCCAGATCCGCAACCGCCTGAATGACTTCAGCCAGCAAGAATCTCGCGTGGCGCAGACCATACTTGATGATGTCTCTTTTGCCGCATCTGCCACCATCGACCAGCTTGCGACGGCTGCGGGGGTTAGCCCGGCAACCATTACCCGATTTGCCCGAGCAGCAGGGTGTGACGATATCCGTGATTTGCGCATGAAACTGGCGCAAGCCAGCACACCGGTCGCCGGTGGCGATATGGCTCTGCCATGGCGTGAAAAACTGAACGGGCTGCAAAATGCACTAAATTCGCAGTTATGCGAACTACAACCCGCAGTTATAAATCAGGCAGTTAATCGTTTGAAGCAGGCAAAAGCGGTGCATATTTTCAGCGCCAGTGCGGCAGATACACCTTTTGCAAGCCTGCTGCAATATCGCCTGCTGACTCAGGGTTATCCGGCCAATATTTGTCAGGACCCAGCGCTGATGAGTATTACTGCATCGATGCTCGGTGCCGGACAAGTGCTGGTGATTTTCGCAGGCTCTGCACCGGAAAATGCACTGATTGCGGCGGCGCATCAGGCGCGTCGGCTGGGTGCTGAAATCATTTTCATTGGCCGGGATAGCGGCTCATTTATTCACCGCGACGATATTCTTTTGCCGCTAACAGAAGTGCGCTACGGTTCGTTGTTAGTTATTGATTTGCTTTGCGAAGGGATTGATGGTTGAGGTTTTGGGGTGGCTGAGATGCCCCCGCCCAAACTCCTCCTTGCCAGGGTGAGATCTGTAAGGTGCGGAGGTTTTCCGTTCACCCGTGCGTTCAGCTTTTCCATGTGATTACAACTAACGGTGAACGTATCAAGGGGATTACGCCATCCCCTTGATAATCCCGGCGCCCGGCAAATAAATCGCCGCTAAAGCGGTAAACCCCAGTTTTTCCCCAACATTCAGGGTCGTTCGCGATTCGTTCCCGACGATCGCTCTCTCACGTGGTTCCCGACCACGTGACCCTGACTGAAGGGGAAAAACTGGGGCGATTTAAGCCGGGAACAAGGGCGTGGCTGCACGTTCTGGGAATAATGTTACCTTTGGTTTTGCTGAAGAATCTAAAGCGATACCTTGCACAAGTAATAATGCTGAGTGGAAGCGAGGGTGTTGGGTCCGGCTTAAATCGCCTCCATTTTCCCTCATTTTTAGGGTCGAGCCGTCGGGAACGGCGAGAGGTTGTGATCGTCGGACAAAAATGTCTGGAACATTTTTGAACAATGCTTGCGTTGGCCACGAAGTGGTTCGTCACAGGGACGTGACGAATCAACGAATCGCAACCGACCCTAAAAATGAGGGAAAATGGAGGTTTACCGCTTGCGGCGATTTGCTTGCCGGGAGTCGGGGTTCTTAGGGGAGTGACGGTGAACTCCCCTAAGACGTTCACCGGTTCGGTAGCTGCATAAATCACATATCGCCTGGTGAACGGAAACTTCACGGTACTGACAGAGTGAATACTCACTGCACTGAACTCAAAGAGGTGACTAAGAGACATCCCCTGGAAAGGGGAGGGATGGCCCTGACCCGTTCTAAAACGCCGTCTCTAATGTTTCCAGCACGTTGTACTCATCGTCAATCAAATACAGCGCTTTCCATTTGTCGAACGTCAGGCAAGGATGGGAAGTGCTGAACACCAGAATATCCCCCACCTGCACATCTGCTCCGGGTTTAAGTTTCAGCATGGCATGCTGATCCATGATGCCGGTGGTTTCGATGGTATTAGCCAAAAGTTCCAGCGGTTTGCCTGCCCGATAATGCGCAACAGGTTGTGGCAAACCTGCATCAAAAGCGCTGTCACGTTTGCCACAATTCACAATAGCGCGGTCGCTTTCTGGCACCGATTGCACCATCGCAACCAGCTCCAGAGCCGAGACTAAATCCCCGCCAAGATCACAGGCGACTTTATCGCGTGCCATAAGCTCGTCCTGCGCTTCCTGATAAATCCCTGCATCGTGCGTGATGTAACAACCCGGGCGGATAACAATGCGGCAGTTTGCCGGTTTTTGCTCGGCCAGCCAGACATTACACACCACGTCATACCAGACAGAACCGGCACCCGTGAGGATAAATTCCCCATCAACGTATTGCTCAAGCGTGCAGGCCAGTACCGCGGCGTCGCGCAGTAAGGCTTCCACTTTTGGCTGTGGGTTTTCGCCGTGCAGCACGCCTTCATACAGTTCCAGACCACGTAAGCGCAGACCCGGGAGTGTAGATATTTCCTCGGCCAGGGTTTGTGCCTGTTCAGTCGTGCGACAACCACAGCGCCCACCTGGCACACCCAGCTCAATCAAAATATCAAGCTGCTGGTTATTCGCGCTAAAGAAAGCAGAAAGCGCTTTTGCGTTGGCAAGACTGTCAACGCAGCACAGATAATCAACATCCGGGTACTGTGTTTTTAGCTGTGAAACCAGCTGCATATTCGCTTTGCCAACCAGTTGGTTAACCATCAATACGCGTTTGATACCGCTGACCATCGCAATACTTGCTTGCCAGGCACTGCCAACACCTATCGCCCAGGCTCCTGCTTGTTGCTGCTGCTGGAAAATCCACGGCGTCATGGTGGTTTTCCCGTGGGGGGCCAGGGAGACACCGCGCGTATCGGCATAGCGCTGCATCCACTGGATATTGTTCTCCAGTGCATCTTTTTTGATAACGGCTGCGGGTAAACAAATATCTTCGTTGAGGATATTGGCAGGGGTAAACATCAGGGCTGATTTGTGTGGAACGAGGTTACTGTTCTGGTATTTCATAACATTATTCCTTTGGTTTTATCTTTTGCATCACGATGGATATCATATTTAATTTAATGAAAAATAAGGTTTTTATTTGTTATTTTGATATTTTATGAATAAAAGTATCACAAATTCATATGCGTTTTGCGTAGTCTTCCACTGTTTTTTACGCTTGTAAATGGTTAACTTTAGTCCAGCACATAACGGGGGTAAGGATGAGATGAAGTTCGACTATCTGTTCAGGAATGTCACAGTCATTGATGGTAGCGGCGGCCCGGAATACCGCGCTGATGTTGCCGTGCAGGGTGATCGCATTGCACAAATCGCACCGGCAATTAGCGGCTCGGCACAGCATGAAATTGATGGCGCAGGCCGTGTACTGGCCCCAGGTTTTATTGACGTTCATACCCACGATGACATCAACGTTATCCGTATGCCGGAATATTTGCCGAAAATAAGCCAGGGCATCACCACGGTGATTGTCGGCAACTGCGGCATCAGCGCGGCGACGGCGACCATGAAAGGCAGTGTGCCAGATCCGATGAATTTGCTCGGTGAAGTGGAGCACTTTATTTACCCAACGGTTGCTGCTTACGCGCAGGCTGTAGAGCAGGCTAAACCTGCGATCAACGTCGGCACGCTGATTGGCCACACGGCGTTGCGTAACAATCATATGGACGACTTGTACCGCGCGGCCACTGGGGAAGAAATCGCCGGAATGCGCGAACAGCTTCGACTGGCGTTGCAGCAAGGCGGGCTGGGGTTAAGCACCGGCCTTGCCTATGGCAGCGCGTTCCAGTCCACCACCGAGGAGGTGATGGCATTGGCGGAAGAACTGGCGGCGGGGAAAGGTATTTACACCACCCATTTACGCTCTGAGTTTGAACCGATTCTGGAAGCGCTTGATGAGGCGTTTCGCATTGGTCGCCACGGCAAAGTGCCGGTTGTGGTTTCGCACCATAAATGTGCCGGAGCAAAAAACTGGGGCCGCACCGTCGAAACCCTGAAATTGTTCGACAAAGTGCGCGAACAGCAGGATGTTTCCTGCGACTGCTATCCGTATTCCGCCAGTTCCTCGACGCTGGATATGAAACAAATTACCGAAGATTTCGACATCATTATTACCTGGTCGGAACCGCACCCTGAAGTTGCCGGGCAATCGTTGAAACAAATTGCGCAAAGCTGGTCGCTGTCGCTTCAGGAGGCAGGGAAATTGCTGATGCCCGCTGGCGCGATTTACTACAACATGGACGAGCAGGACGTGCGGCGCGTGTTGAGTTACCCGGTGACGATGGTCGGTTCCGACGGTTTGCCGAACGACCCGATGCCGCATCCCCGCCTGTGGGGCGCATTCCCACGCGTGCTGGGGCACTATAGCCGCGACGAGAAATTATTCCCGCTCACGGTTGCGGTTCACAAGATGACGGGCATGTCAGCGGCACGTTTCCAGCTCCCCAGCCGCGGCCTGGTGAAATGTGGCTACTATGCTGATCTGGTGATGTTCGACCCGCAAACCGTGCGCGACGTGGCAAGCTTTAGCGATCCTCAGCAGCCCGCCGCCGGTATTGAAGCCGTGATGGTTAACGGCGTAATGAGTTATGGTCGTGATAAGAAAGTGATTGGGCGTGCCGGACGTTTTCTACGTCGGTAAACAAATTAAGGAGCAACAATGAGCATTAAACGTTATGGAGTAGGTGGCAGCACCGGTACGGGCGGGCAGCGTCTGCCGTTTGCTAAAGCGGTGGAAGCGGGTGGCTGGCTGTACGTTTCCGGGCAAACTCCGATGAAAGACGGTGAAGTGGTCGAGGGCGGCATTATCGAGCAGTCCCGCCTGGCGATTCAGAACTGCGTGGATATTATGGAAAGCGCGGGTTACACCCTGGAAGACGTGGTGCATGTGAAGGTTTTCCTGACCGATGCGCGTTATTTCCAGTCGTTTAACAAAGTGTTCAGCGAGTTTTTTGCCGACCATCCGCCCGCTCGCGTGTGCTGCGTGGCTGACCTGGTGGTCGATTGCAAAGTGGAAGTGGATTTGACCTGTTATAACGCCGATCGCGCGAAATAATCTGACTTAGGGTGGATGGTGCCTGCGCATCCACCCTACAAAATAACTATTACGACATAACTCCGGTACGCCAAGAACGTGCCAACGGGTTTTCTGCGCCCTTTTTTCAGAAAGCCAATGTAACTTAATTAATCTGGAAGTAAGCCATGAATAATTATTCTTTCCTTATTTGGTTTGGAATTTATGCCTGCGCGATGATAACGCTGGGTTGGTATGTTTCGCGTAACCAGAAGAATGGCGACGACTTTTTATTAGGTGGCCGTTCATTACCGATGATCCTCACACTCGGTTCGACCGTGGGCACCATGGTCGGAACCGGCTCAAGCGTGGGTGCCGTGGGTTTTGGCTACACCAACGGCTGGGCGGGAATGCTTTATGGTCTTGGCGGTGCAGTGGGTATTTTGTTGGTGGCCTGGTTATTTGCGCCCGTGCGTAAAATGCGCTTTATGACCATGAGCGAAGAAATATCTTATTACACCGGCGGCAGTAAAATTATTAAGAACGTGGTCGCGATATTAATATTCATCGCTTCCATTGGCTGGCTGGGTGCTCATATTTTAGGGGGCGGTTTATATCTTGCCTGGGCCAGTGGCATCAATATTAATACGGCGAAAATTATTATTGCTGCAGCCTTTATCGTTTACGTGGGCATTGGCGGTTATTCTGCCGTGGTCTGGATTGATACTGTTCAATCGTTAATTCTGTTTATCGGCTTTATTTTAATGGCGGGGCTGGCGGTTCACCACGTTGGCGGCTGGAGCCACATTCAGCAAACGGTTGATCCGGCAGCACTTAGCCTGTTTGCGGTAGATAAACTCGGCATTTTGCCTGCTTGCTCTCTGGCGATAGTAATTGGCGTCGGCGTAATGGCGACACCGTCTTACCGCCAGCGTATTTACTCTGCAAAATCAGTAGGTACAGTGCGTAAATCCTTCGTGATTACCGGCCTGCTGTATCTGGGCTTCTCCTTCCTGCCTGCGATTATCGGCATGGCGGCGTACACCATGAATCCGGCGCTGGAAAACAGCGGCTTTGCGTTCCTCTTTGCAACTCAGGTTCTGCCGCCGGTACTGGCGATGGCGGTGCTGATTGCCGGGATGTCGGCCAATATGTCTTCGGGTAGTTCCGATGCTATCGCCGCAGTTTCCATCATGCTGCGCGATCTTTACACGCTGGTCACCGGCCATATGCCTGCACCTGAAAAAGCGATTCGTATGTCGCGTATTTTCCTCGTGCTGGTGATTGGCCTGGCGCTGCTGTTCGCGCTGACTTCCAACGACATCATCAGTTACATCACCAAAATGATCTCGATGATCATGTCCGGGATGTTTATCTGTTCGATATTGGGCCGCTTCTGGAATCGCTTTAACTGGCAGGGTGCATTGGCTGCGCTGATTGGCGGAGCGGGTACCTCGATGGTGATGCTGGCGAATGATAGCTGGATGAGTGTTTGGGGAAATCCGGTTGTGCCTTCGGTGCTGGCGAGCCTGGGCTTTGCAGTTGTGGTTACTCTGGTGACACCAGCCAGCAAAATGAGCCGTGAAGAAGCGCTGGAAATGATTACCCGCGAACGTGAAAGCCAACCGGATGCCGTACCGGTGCCGCTGGGTAAACGCGCTACGGGGAGCGCACGATGAGCGAGAATTATATCGCCATCGACTGGGGCTCCACGCACCTGCGCGCCTGGCTCTATCGCAACGGGCAGTGTGTAGACAGCCTGCAACTGTCTTATGGCGTCAGCCGCCTGGTTGAGCAAACCGCTCGCGAAGTATTTGATAAATATATTGAGCCGTGGCGCAAACGCGAAGCACTACCCGTGGTAATGGCGGGAATTATTGGTAGTGATGCGGGCTGGCAGACCGTGCCGTATCTGGCGTGCCCGGTGTCGTTGCATGAACTGAGTGCGCAACTCTATGAAGTCGCCCCGCTGGTGTGGATTGTGCCAGGTTTGCACACTTCACGAAACGTTATGCGCGGCGAAGAAACGCAGTTGCTGGGCGCGATGCAATTGGCTCCAGCATCCTGCTACGTTCTGCCGGGCACGCACAGCAAATGGGTGTGGGTCGCGAACGGTGCGGTGAGCGATTTTTCCACGGCGATGACCGGCGAACTGCACCACGTGCTGATGAGCCACTCGCTGATTGGCAAAGGGCTGCCGGAACAAAGTGAAGATCCGGCAGCGTTCCAGGCTGGCCTGCAATACGGGCTGGATTCCCCCTCGCTCGTCACCCGGCTTTTTGAAGCGCGTGCGTTGCGAGTGCTGGGTGAACTAGCGCCGGAATCCGTTAGTGAATGGCTTTCTGGCCTGCTGATTGGCGCGGAAGTCGCGGCAATGGATGCAGTCGACAATGTGACGCTGGTGGGCGGTGAATCGCTTTGCCGCCGCTATCGGCAGGTATTTGAAAAGGCTGGCGTCACGGTCAGTGAAATTGCGGGCGATACCGCATTCCAACAAGGGATAAGGAGCATTCTCGATGCAAGACGCTAAACCGTTAGTTGCCATTTTGCGCGGCATTCAGCCTTTTGAGGCCGGCAGCCATGTAGCGGCGTTGATTGAAGAGGGGTTCCGCTACATTGAGATCCCGCTGAACTCGCCGGACTGGCAGCAAAGTATCCCACAAATGGTGAGTCGCTACGGCGAGCAGGCATGTATTGGCGCGGGAACGGTGCTGAACGTCGGGCAAGTCGATTTTCTGGCGCAGGCGGGTGCAAAACTGGTGGTTACGCCGAATACCAATCCAGCCGTAATTCGCCGGGCTGTTGACGCGGGAATGCTGGTTTGCGCCGGTTGCGCCACAGCAAGCGAAGCCTTTACTGCCCTGGAGGCCGGTGCGCAGTGGTTGAAGATTTTCCCATCATCGGCATTTGGGCCAGCCTATATTTCCGCGCTGAAAGCAGTATTGCCACCTAGCGTGCCGGTACTGGCTGTAGGTGGTGTGACGCCGGAAAACCTGCACGAATATCGGCAAGCAGGTTGCGCTGGTGCAGGGTTGGGCAGTGATTTGTACCGCGCGGGGCAGAGTGTGGAAACCACGCGCGTTCAGGCTCGGCGATTTATGGCGGTTTGAAGGCTGGGATGCTCTCATCCTAACTCTCTCCCAGGGAGCGGTCTCTTATGCATATCCTGCTCTGGTAATCTTTCAGGGGGAGATCTGTTATCGCGGAGGTTTTCCGTTCACCCGTGCGTTCGGCTTTTCCATGTGATTACAACTAACGGTGAACGTATCAAGGGGATTACGCCATCCCCTTGATAATCCCGGCGCCCGACAAATAAATCGCCGCTAAAGCGGTAAACCCCAGTTTTTCCCCAACATTCAGGGTCGTTCGCGATTCGTTCCTGACGATCGCTCTCTCACGTGGTTCCCGACCACGTGACCCTGACTGAAGGGGAAAAACTGGGGCGATTTAAGCCGGGAACAAGGGCGTGGGTGCACGTTCTGGGAATAATGTCACCTTTGGTTTTGCTGCAAAATCTGAAGCGATACCGTGTGTAAGAAGTCATGCTGAGTGGAAGCGAGGGTGTTGGGTCCGGCTTAAATCGCCTCCATTTTCCCTCATTTTTAGGGTCGAGCCGTCGGGAACGGCGAGAGGTTGTGATCGTCGGGAACGAATCGCAACCGACCCTAAAAATGAGGGAAAATGGAGGTTTACCGCTTGCGGCGATTTATTGCCGGGAGTCGGGGTTCTTAGGGGAGTGACGGTGAACTCCCCTAAGACGTTCACCGGTTCGGTAGCTGCATAAAACACAGAACGCCTGGTGAACGGAACCCTCACGGTACTGGCAGAGTGAATACTCACTGCACTGAACTCAAAGAGGTGACTAAGAGACATCCCCCTGAAGAGGGGACTGATAGGTATTATCCTGTAGGGCGCACACCTAATCCCCCAACGGCTGCCGATCCACGCCGCCGCGGTGGCTGTCCAGCGCCAGCTTTATGCGGCGCAGGCGGTCTTTGGCCTGGTTTTTATTCGCCATTGCAAGCTCCGTTGCTAACACATCCACCATCGCTAACATCGCGTAGCGGGAAGTGCTCGGCTTAAAGATGTAGTCATTTTCACGCACGATCAGCGGCAGCACGATATCCGCATTTTCTGCCAGCGGCGAATCTTGCGGCGTGATGGCGATAACTTTTGCGCCGTACTGCCGGGCAATAGCTGCGCTTTCAATGATTTCCGGTGTGTAGCCGCCCAGCGAAAGCGCAAGCACCACATCGTTGGGCGCAACAGAAGAACACATCATTCTTACCAGCAGACCATCGCTCTGGCTGACCACCGGAAGACCAAGCCGGAAAAGACGGAACTGCACCTCCTGCGCACAAATCGTCGAGCCGCCACCCATTCCGATAGCCAGAATCTGGCGTGTGTCGCTCAATAATCCCACCGCTTTTTTCAGCGATTCTGGGTTCAGCGCCCGGCGGTTAATATCCAGAACATTAATGATAGTTTCGTAGATACCCTGCACACCTTCGAGGTCAGGCACATCCAGAATAAAGCGTTGCCCTACCGCCAGCGACTGGGCAAGTTTCACTTTTAGCTCGCGGACATCTTTGCAGCCAATTGCGCGTGCAAAACGGGTGATCGACGCCTGGCTGGTATCGGTAAGCCGCGCCATTTCTGAAATCGACAAGGTGGTCGCTGATTGCACATCATCAAGAATAAATTGTGCAATACGCTTTTCTGTCGTGGTCAGCTCCACAAAACGATCGGTGATACAGGAAATAATATCGATGGAAACAGACATGACGCATCCGAAGAAAATGGTTAAAAATTGTTGGTACTTTGTACCACAAAAATCATTTGTTGTGGGATTAGCCTGAGTTCAACTGAGGTTAAGGGGGACTGTGTTTATCCTCACCCCGAGGCAAGAGTATTATCTTGCCGTTGTTAGATTAATGCTGGCTGGCTACTGTTTCTGTGAAAATAGTTTGCAGGCTAACAGTGGCGTTTTTTAGATATGAACTCGTATTATTAATGGCTTGCAATTAATTATTAGCGGTTCGCTATCTTGATATCGCAATTATTCACATTAAGTTAAATAGTCTTTGTTAAAAATAAACAAAAAACCATTTTGTTGTGTGCTAATAAGACTGGTTTAATACTTAGGTATCCCCCGAAGCAATTACTCTGTAGAAGAAATATCACCCGCAATGATGTTGGGGGGATGTCTTTTCGTTCGTTTCTGGTGATGCTTTCATTGGTGAGTGAGGTGTCGCAATCGCTATTGTGAAATTTTCAATTGCACATATGGTTTTTACCAGTGCTAAGTTCTGATTTTTTATTTGTATTTTTATGGAAAATGCTATCGAAAATAGAATGTCGCTATATAGATTATTTTTTTATGTTTGTTTTTAGATGGTAAGCCTGGCTGCTGCCCCTTTTGTGCCATTTTTGCAGTAATGTCTGTTTGTTCTATTATCAAAATAGTTAATAAAAACCAACGGGTTTATATTACTGGGCGCAATCTATTTTTTTAAATGCAATGCCAGCGATCTGCTGTCCCGGCCATTAATACTCAAGGCCTGGATAGTCACGTAGTCTCTATCACCTGGAATAACTGCATCATGGAAATTAATGATACCCCCTTAGCTGAGAAAAGATTGGTTGCCAGATTTCTGGATATGTTCATCAAATTTGGTCTCATCCTCGCACTAGCCTCCTTCTGTTTTACTGTCATTTCACCTTTTATGAATATGCTGCTGTGGGCACTTATTCTGGCGGTGACTCTCTATCCGCTTCATCAACGTTTTGCTGCGCGTATGGGGAATAAACAGGGATGGGCTGCGACCTTACTGGTGTTGCTGGGTGTGTTACTCATCGTTGTACCTACCATCGCGATGATTAGCTCCCTGGGTGATAGCGTCAGTGCTCTTATTACGAAAGTAACCAGCGATAGCCTGGTCATCCCGCAGCCTTCAAATCGCCTGGTTGCAATACCCATTGTGGGCGAAAAAATCTATGTAGTGTGGATGAAGGCCGCGACAGATTTACCGGCCTTAGTTAAAAGCTATGGCCCGCAGCTTGGGGAGATTACCCGCCAGGTTATTACCATTCTGGCTAGCATGAGTGGTGGTTTGATTGGCTTTGTATTCTCCTTTATCGTCGCCGGTATCATGATGGCCTGGGGCGCTTCGGGCGCAGCAAGTGCCACAAATATCGCCACACGTATCACCGATGAGAGAAAAGGCCCGGCCCTGACAAAACTCTGCACCAATACTATTCGTGCAGTTGCTATGGGGGTCATTGGTGTTGCCTTCATTCAGGCGTTGCTGGCCGGTATTGTGATGGCGTTCGCCGGTATTCCTGCCGTGGGGATCTTCTTCGTTCTGGCTCTGATTCTGGGTATTGCCCAGGTTCCGGTAATACTGGTTACTGCCCCGGCCATCGCGATTATGTGGATGACGGGCGACAACGGAACGGTGCTGAATATCATTTTCACTGTTCTGCTGATTATTGCCGGTATGGCGGACAACGTACTCAAACCTTTGTTGTTGGGGCGCGGTGTAGATGTGCCAATGCCTGTGGTGCTGTTGGGGGCGTTGGGAGGTATGGCGACCAACGGTATTCTCGGCATGTTTATTGGCGCGACCTTGCTTTCTATTGGCTATCGAATCTTCATGGCCTGGGTTAAAGAAGGTCCGTCTGGCCCGACGTTGAGCGGGCAAGATGCTCTGTGAAGACAGATTCAGGCGTCTGCTGGTAACAGGGGGCGCAAGTCTGGTCTTGAGCGCGTGTACCACTCTGGGACCCGACTATCAAACCCCGCAAGTTCCGGAGCTGACGCAATGGCAGCCAGTGGCGAAGAGTATGGTATCTGGTACATCCCAGAGCAGTTATGACCAGTGGTGGATACAGCTTAATGACCCGACGCTTACCATGCTCGTCAACGAGGCCTTGCGGAAAAACCCTGACGTTAAAATTGCCGGTCTGCGCCTGCTGGAGTCACGTGCGCAGTTGGGGATTGCAGAAAGCTTACTCTCACCTCAGGCAACTATTGGCGATGGGCAAGTCGTTACTGGCGGTCAACTACATGATGACCGTTACATTACCAGCACCAACTACGGCGCAGGATTTAACCTGGGATGGGAGATTGATTTCTGGGGCAAGTTCAAACGTGGTGTCGAATCTGCCGATGCGAGTTACTTCGCAACTCTTGCTCAATATGACGATATTCAGGTGCTGATGGCGGCACAAGTCGCACAACTGTATGTGAATATCCGTACGCTTGAAGCGCGCCTGCAAATTACCCATAGTAACGCCAAAATTCAGCAGCGTAGCCTGCAAATCACAGAACGTTTATTCCTCAGCGGCAACAGTGCTGAGCTGGATGTACAGCAGGCGAGAACTCAATATCTATCAACACTTTCAAGTATTCCTCAATTGGAAACCAGCCTGCGTCAGAGCCAGAACGCATTGAGCGTGCTGCTGGCGCGAAAACCAGGCCCGTTGCCCGAAATGGTCGATAACACAGGAGTTCTTCCGAAGGGCAATCTCGCGCTGGTGTCGGAATTGCCTGCAGATTTGCTGCGTCGTCGACCTGATGTACGTGCGGCTGAAAGGCAATTAGCGGCACAGTCAGCCTTAATAGGCGTGGCAGAAACTGAACTCTATCCATCTATTTCTCTTATCGGCAGCGTGGGAATTAGCGCCCGAAATGGCGGTAGCAGCACGCTGTCCTGGGCGGCGGGGCCGACATTCAGCTGGAACTTGCTTGATCAAGGGCGGTTGGGTAACCAGGTGCTGGTACAAGATGCGCGGTTCCTGCAACTGCATGAACGCTACCGGGATACGGTATTTCAGGCCGCACGTGAAGTGGATGATGCAGCCGTGGCTTACGCCAATGACAAACAAGAGATCGATCTGCTGATCCAAACTGGGCAAGCGGCAAACCGTTCTTTGGAAATCGCCAACACCCAATATCGTGAGGGCATGGCTGACTTCCAGCGTGTACTGGATTCACAAAGAGCCTTGTTCAATCAACAGGAGCGGCTAGTGAATAGCCGTGGTGCGCTGATGCGCGATCTGATTACGCTCTATAAGGCTCTGGGCGGTGGTTGGGAGAAAGGGCGTGAGCGCCCGCTGGTTGATAAGCAAACCGATGCTCATTTGCGCCAGCGTGATAACTGGGTGCCTTTATTGGATGCCCCTTTGCCATCAGCAACGTTACCCAAAGAAGGTAAACAGCAATGACAGAATCCTCATCTCCGGCGGGGCAAGCCAGTCGACGTGGAGTGATAGGTCTCCTCGTGGTTATTATTTTGTTGCTTTGCTGGTATTTGGCGGCGGACCGCCTCACGCCTTATACCTCTCAGGCGAGGATTCAGGCATTTGTTATCCCTATTGCTGCGGAAGTGGGAGGGCAAATCCAAAAGGTCTATGTCCGCGATAATCAGGAAGTCTCGCCGGGGGATAAGCTGTTTGAGCTTGATCCCGAACCTTATGACATCGCGCTGGCTAAGGCTCGCTCAGACTATGAAACGGTGCTCAGTTCGGTCAAAGCCAATAATGAAACCATTGCCGCGGCCAAAGCAGGTTTACAGGCAGCGACAGCCGCTTATCAAAATGCGGCTAAAGACGCCGAACGTCAGGAGCGTTTGTATCGTGAAGATCCTGGCACCATCTCAGTTCGTCGCCTCGAAGTGGCACAAGCCACGCGGGAAACAGCGCGTAGCCAGATGGCCGCAGCTGCCGCTGATGTGCGTCGAGCGACGGAAGCGGCGGGCATTTCCGGGGAAAATAACTCACAGCTGCTGAGCGCTCGCTCTGCGGTGCAAAAAGCCGAACTGGACCGGAAAAATATCATAGTCGTTGCGACTAACCGCGGGCTGGTGACGGATCTACGGACTGACATCGGCCAGTTTCTTGGTGCGGGAGCTCCCGTTATGACGTTGGTGGCGATAAACGATGTCTGGATCAGCGCGGATATGACCGAAAATAACATCGGCAATGTGAATATCGGTGATGAAGTCGCCATATTGCTCGACAGCATGCCGGGGCATATTTTCAAAGGTCAGGTGCGCAGTATTAGTTATGGCGTAAGTGCTACACAGAGCCAGCCTGCGGGTGTTCTGCCTACGGTCGATAATAGCCGTGACTGGTTACGCCAGGCGCAGCGGTTCCCGGTAAAAATTGCCTTTGTTAAAGACGATTTCCCCCCGGTTAAAAACTTGCGGGTCGGTGGGCAGGCGGATGTATTGGTCTATGCCAATGGTGCTGGCGTAATGAGCTTCTTCGGAAGCATCTACATACGACTGATGAGCTGGTTCTCGTATATCTACTGAGGTAGGCCATGCATAACGGGGATCGTGCGGTACTGAGAATGGGAGTGGGATCGGCCATTGCGGCTCTGGTCTGCTACGGCCTTGCTCTACCGATGCCGCATTTGGGCTGCATTATGGCCTGGATTGTGTTGTGTCAGGGGAAACCTTTGCCTATCAAAAAGGGGATGGTTGTTGGCTTAGTGCTGACGATGACCATGATTGGTGGCGTGCTGATGGTGCCTTTACTGACGCACTACCCGTTTCCTGCACTGCTATTTACGGCGCTACTGCTTTACCTGCTGATGTTGATGGGGCTTAGAGGGAAGGGGACTCAGGCCATGCTACTGACGACGGCCATTACCATCATTCCGATTGCCGGACTTATCGAGCAGTCACTTGCTATTGGTATTGCCCAAATGATGGGGCTTGGCATCATCATTGGTACGGTGGTTAACCGGTTTGCGTTAGTGCTGTTCCCGCCGCAGGCCACACCTGCTTCAGCAGTTAAGGTGCTGCTGCCTCCTCAATCTCCACACCAGCTGGCGTTGCGTGCGGTGCTTATTGTATTGCCGGTGTGGTTGTTAGCGTTAAGCAACCCTGCGTTTTATATCCCGGCGGTGATGAAAACGGTGATGCTGGCACAGCAAACCAACACGCTTGCGGCAAAACAGGTCGGGAAAGAGTTGGTGCTATCGACGCTGATGGGAGCGCTGTTGGCTATGGTGATGTGGTTTGGGCTTAGCATCTGGCCTTCATTCCTGATGCTGGTGCTCTGGATGGCTCTCGTTAGTCTTTGGGTTGCGCGACGTTTGGTTCGATTAGCGGTTAGCCGATTTACCCCCTCTTTCTGGAGTAATGCCTGGGTCACCTGCCTGATTCTGTTTGGCCCAGCAATTCAGGACAGTGCTTCCGGCAAAGATGTCTGGCTGGCATCGCTGATGCGCTGTTCTCTATATGTTGCTGTTGCCCTGTATGGCTGGGCATGTGTGGTGCTGTTTGAACGCTGGCAGTTGGCTGGTCGCCCAACTGCCGAAACCGACTAAGGGGGTTAAAATGTTGTTGGTCTTGATTACTGGGATGCCTGTCATTCTGTGCAATATGTTGCTGCAATCACTTATGTCTATTTGGTGCATTCGCTTTTACATCAAGCGTTTCCACCAGAGAGAAGGGATGTTGTATGGCGTACTGGCGTTGTTCGGCATCATCATTATTGTATTGCTGGGTAATCTGCTGCAAATCATGCTGTGGGGAATTTTGTTTCTGTGGCTGGGGGAGTTTTCTTCGTTGCAAGAGGCTGTTTATCACTCTGGCGTTAATTTTGCCACGTTAGGTTATGGCGATATCGTGATGAGTACGAAATGGAAGCTGCTTGGCCCACTCGAAGCGGTGAATGGTGCGCTGATGATTGGGTTGTCTGGTGCCAGCATGCTGGCAGTGCTACAGCACCATATCCGCAAGCAGTTGGGGAGTTTTAAGTAATCTATTTTTATCTGGCAGCAGGTTTTTTAGTATTGCGGCAATACTGGGTTCCATGGCAGTAGAATTGACGCATTTAAAACAGTTTAGCTTGTTGAAATGTGGTGAGTTTAAGAAAGGATATTATATATACCTGGAAAGGATAATATTATACAAAAAACAGAGGTTGATATAATATTCAGAACACTTGGGAATTCCTTAATAGAATTAATATCTCGCGAAGAATAAATGTTACACTTATGAAAAACATCCAACCTCTTAATTACGATATTATTAAAAATGAGTGGCAGTTGTTAATTAATAATACAAATACTGCAACTCATCAGATCCTTATGAACCTTAGTGATCAGGAGGTCTGGCAACTGGTTGATGCGTATTATCAATATATGTTGCAGGATGAGAAGGCAAAATTATTTCTTAGCACCGCTCAAGTTGAGGAGAGACTTAGCGCCAGTATGAACAACTGGTTGCGAAAAGTGCTGGGTAGTTCGTGTGAAGATTTATCTGAGTTAATTACTCATCAGCGCAATGTTGGTGAGGTTCACGCTCGTATCGGTCTGCCTATCGATCTTGTCGCCCGTGGCGCCAGAAAGCTCAAGTATGAGCTGTTTCAATTGCTACTAAATAAACCGCTACTCTCAGAAAAAGAAATCAGCGATGCTATATTTTTCAGTGGCATGGCAATTGATTCGGCAATTGAAGTCATGACTGTTGCTTTTACGCCATCACATCAGAAAATGATGCACGATCAAGAGCATTTTCGCCTGCTGACGGTTTATGATGATATGAGCGTTGAACGTGAACGTCAGTTAGGTGCTTTGAAAGATTGGGAAAATCAGTTTATTTATAACATTGCGACCGAATTGCCCTTTGAAGAGCGTGTGCTACTCAGTGATTCTGAATTTGGGCTATGGTTTTCTCATAAAGGCCAGCATATTTTCAGGCAACCTGATTTAATTAAAAAAATCGACTCTCTGATCCAAAAAATAGACAGGCTTATTACCACTGAGTTTGCAAATGAATCATCAAATACTTTTAGTCGTATTCATCTGTTACGCCTGTTAAGGCAAGATATTGAACAGGTTAATATGATTCTTAGCTCTATATTTGAAGAGATAGTGAAAAGTGAGAATGGTAAAGATCCAATGACCAAACTACTCACTCGTCGCTTTATTCCGACGATTATGAGACGTGAGATCGCATTATCCATTAGTTCCGGCAAGCCTTTTACAATCGCTTTATTGGACATAGATTACTTCAAAAAAATCAATGATAACTATGGTCACGCCGTTGGTGATAACACTCTCAAAAGTATTGCGGTGTGGTTACATGAGTATGCACGCAGTAGTGATTATGTCTTCCGCTACGGTGGTGAAGAATTTATGTTATTGCTGGTGGAAACGACACTGTCTCAGGCTCAACTCTTAACGGAGCGCCTGCGCAATTATATTGCCAGCCAGAAGATTGAAGTCGATGTGGATACTTCATTTAATGTCACCATCAGTGCAGGTTTGGTCGAGTTTGATAACCATCCTGACTACCAGCGACTTATTAATAAAGCAGATAAAATGTTATATCAGGCAAAAAATAATGGTCGCAATTGTATTGAGAGTTACCCATTCGGCATGGATAACTCACTTTAATTGCCAGATGAAATAGATAAACCCTGACTGATGAGGTCAGGGTTTATTGCTCTGGCGGAGTTACTGCCCAATATGACGCAGCTTTTCACCTGCCATCAGTTTCTTCTCAATGTGTTCGAGCGTGACATTTTTTGTTTCTGGAATTAGCCAGAACGTAACGCCAATAAATGCAATATTAAGTCCGGTATACAACCAGAATGTGGCCGCCGGGCCTACTGCATCTAACAGGCTCAGGAACGTTGCACCAATTATCATGTTCGACACCCAGTTAGTGGTGGTTGAACAGGTAATCCCAAAATCACGGCTTTTCAGCGGCTGAATTTCGGAGCACAGAATCCAGACTACAGGTGCGGCACTCATCGCATAACCTGCGATACACATCATAGTCATACCTACCGACAGGTAAGACAAACCTTCTGAAGCATTGCCATTATCAAACTGCATCAGGCAGTAACCTAACACCAGCGTACCAACAGCCATAACGCTAAAACCAATTTTCAGTGCTGGTTTACGTCCTGCTTTATCGACCATGAAAATAGCAATGAAGGTGGCGAGCATAAACGTCAGGCCGACAACAATGGTTGCCATCATCTGTTCATGCGTGGTTGTGAAACCCGCCATTTCAAAGATTTTTGGTGCGTAATACATAATGATATTCATGCCGGTGAACTGCTGCATCGCTTGCAACAACATGCCCAGGAATACGGCGCGGCGCACATTGCTGTTCATTTTGAACAGTTCCCAACCGTGCTGTTTTAGCTTGAGGCTTTCACGGATATCCTGCAATTCCTGGCGCGCTTTCTCGGAAGTGTCTCGCAATTTACTTAATACTTCTTCGGCTTCAATATGTCGCCCTTTAGCTGCCAGCCAACGTGGGCTATTAGGCAAAAAGACGACCAAAATCAGCAGCAGGAATGCCGGAATTGCCAGTATGCCAAGCATCATTCGCCAGTCGCCGCTGTAGCTCAGGGCCGTATCTGATAAGAACGCCAGCAAAATACCCAGAGTCACCATCAGCTGATACATGCTGATCATTTTCCCACGAATATCTTCCGTTGCCATTTCAGAGAGATATAGAGGAGCTGTGTATGAAGCAATCCCCACAGCCATCCCAAGGACGACGCGTGAGATCATCAATATTTCAACCGTTGGCGCCAGGGCTGAGCCGAGTGAGCCGATAATAAATAATATTGCTCCTGCCATAAGACTATATTTGCGACCCAACGCAGATGAGAGCCAGCCGTTTGCGAGTGCCCCCATTGCCGCGCCTAGCATCATGGTACTCACAACCCACTCTTGCTGTTGGCTATTTAAAGTAAAGTGCTGAGTAATAAAGGGTAAAGCACCAGAAATCACTCCGATATCAAGTCCAAATAACAGGCCCGCCACCGCCGCAGAAACGGAAACAAACAGTGTCATTCGGCGCGAGTCGCGCGCTCTGGTATTGAGGTGACTGGGGTAACCAGGCAGTACTTCATTAGACATAATAAATCTCCAAAATCCCGCAAGCTCAATGTAGTTTCCGAAAACGAATGACTGCACTTTATAAGATCTTTTCAGAAAGTGTCTGACTCCGGGTAGGCAGATATATGGATTATTTTGCTGTGGTGATCATTTGTGTGATGAGTGCGACATAATTGATAAATTCAGTGAATAGCAAGGTAACTATATAAATAACAATAAGATGGTTTGGTTTTTTAGATGTTTTTATCAGGTGGGACCATAGCGATACAAAAAAACAGTATGGATAAATTTTGTGCTACTTTTCGGTGTTGTAAGAACCAACTGAATATATTGACGTTTGTGCTGACTATGTAGTTTGCGGAAGGTCGTTATTTATCAGCGCTAAAAAATATGATTTAACAACATCAATAGCCTGTGAGGAGTTGAGAATGCGCGAATTTAGCAAAATGGTGAGTGGTGAAAATTATAATATTAACGACCCAGAGTTACGTGAAATTCGTTACCGGGTACGCGATATCGTTGATGAGTTTAATGCGTTGAACGCCCGTGCAGTTACTGAAAAAGAGAGGCTAATTCGCACAATATTTGGCAGTGTTGGCGAGAATGTTCATTTCGAAAAAGGGATGCGGATTGATTACGGCTGTAATACCCATATTGGTAATAATGTATTTATTAATTTCAATTTTGTGCTCCTGGATTGTGCGCCAGTGACGATTGGTAATAACGTATTTATTGCTCCTGATGTACAAATTTATACCGCTCAGCACCCACTGGACCCTGAGATGCGAAACCAACATATTGGCAGCGCACGTCCGGTCGTTATTGGTGATGATGTATGGATCGGTGGGGGATCTATTATTTTGCCGGGTGTCACTATTGGTAAAGGCAGCACTATAGGTGCTGGAAGCGTAGTGAAACATGATATTCCTGCCGGAGTCATTGCCGCAGGTAACCCATGCCAGGTAAAACGAATTTGTTTGGCCGATAAATTGCCAGAATCCGTTGAATGAGCCTAATCTCAACAGAGAGATGGAAGACTTTATAACAACGGTGGGTGCAGATTGATGAAAAGAATCGCTATTGTCGGCGCGGGCCCTACGGGCATTTACACTCTTTTCTCCCTTCTTAAGAAGCAAGTGCCCCTCTCCATTTCTGTCTATGAGCAGGGGAGTGAGGCAGGGGTTGGTATGCCTTACAGTGATGAAGAAAACTCGCGAATGATGCTGGCCAATATTGCCAGCATCGAAATCCCGCCTATTTTTTCGACCTACATCGACTGGTTGCGCAGCCAAAGTGAAGATCATCTGGCGCGTTATGGTGTTCGCCATGACTCACTTCATATCAGACAGTTTTTACCGCGTATTCTTCTTGGCGAGTACTTCCGCGATCAGTTTATGGAGCTGGTTGTTCAGGCAAAAGAGCAAGGGTTCCATGTGGAGGTTCATGAATCGTGCCAGGTCACCGATCTGGAGGCGACTAACGAGGGTGTAAAACTGTGGGCGGAAGGCGAACCTTCGCCTGCGTTGTTTGATCTCGCCGTGATTGCCACCGGGCATGTCTGGCCTGATGAGGAGAAGTCGACTCGCACCTTTTTCCCAAGCCCATGGTCGGGGCTGATGGAGGCAAAAATAGGCGCGTGTAAGGTTGGAATTATGGGGACATCGCTGAGTGCTCTGGATGCCGCAATGGCAGTGGTTATCCAGCATGGCGAGTTTGTTGAATCGGAGCGAGAGCAAATCCATTTCAATCTCGATGAGGGGAGCGAAAAGCTTCGCATTGTGCTTATGTCCCGATCGGGTATTTTGCCGGAAGCTGATTTTTACTGTCCAATTCCTTACGAGCCATTAACTATCGTGACGCAAGAGGCGATTGATCACGAAATTTCAGCAGGAGCCGATGGCCTTCTCAATCGGGTTTTCGGCCTGATGGTTAAGGAAATTGAATGTGCTGACCCGGCCTGGAGCAAACATCTGGCGCTCAATACCCTGGATGCCGATAGTTTTGCTAAGGCCTGGTTTGCTGACAGAAAAATGAACGACCCGTTTCACTGGGCTGAAGCCAATCTTTATGAAGTTGAACGCAATAAGCGCGACAAGCGAACGGTTCCCTGGCGTTACGTGATTCTTCGCTTACATGAAGCCGTCCAGCCGATTGTGCCTTATCTGGACGAGCAGGATCGGGAACGTTTTAACGTGGGACTTGCACGAGTGTTCATCGATAATTACGCCGCAATACCATCGCAATCAATTCGACGTTTACTGGCGTTACGTGAGGCCGGGATAATCAGCGTCCTTACGCTCGGGCCGGATTATAAGATGGATGTAAAAGAGCAACAGACGGAGATTTCCGTCGGGCAAAATGTTTATAAGTTTGACGTTTTTATTGATGCCCGAGGGCAAAAGCCGCTTAAGACCAAAGATCTACCGTTTCCTGCTTTACGAAAACAGCTCGAGTCTGGCGGCGATGATATTCCCGATGTCGGTGAGGACTACACATTACTACAACCGGAATCTGTACGTGGGCGCATTGCTTTTGGGGCGATACCTTATCTGATGCACGATCAACCCTTTGTTCAGGGGCTGACTGTCTGTGCGGAAATAGGAGAAGCTATGGCTAAGGGGATATTTGAGTCTGCGCCCAATACGCGCAGGCGATTACCGTATTCGGATGGGTAATTTTAAAGCAAGGGCTGCTATGTCGGCAGCCCCTGAATATCATCTATACGCATCTCAAACATTGGCTGAAATGGGCCATAGCGACGAAACCATTTTTTAATGATGCGTATTTTCCTGCCCATAGACCCTTCTGTGGAAAATACCTGGTACCACCACGAGCTGGTAAGCCAATTAAACAGATAACGGTAATCACACAACTTTCGTGATCGCCAGGTCAGGGGTTATAAACTAATTCATTGTTACAATAAATTGATGCTAACCATCAAGGCTTTCTGGTTAGACGCTATATTCATTCCAAATAAACAATAGTAACAAACACTTACATTGTTGTTTGTTTATTATTCGCCTGTTCGTTATATCACATGTTTTCACTCTTAAATTATGCAAAAAAATATTCTATTTTAATTTTCTGTAATTAAAAAAACATCGCAAGGCAAATTAACATTTTATTAAAACTTAATCATATAACTAAACAATCTGATAGGTTTTATCGATCTATTGTTGGTGAATGATCTATGTGACCTATTGATTAAATCTATCGAAATTAATTTATTGATCGTTTATATCGATCTGTGTTTATATATTAAGCATGCTAATGGCTTTCGCGCTAACACCCTCATGATATGTGAGATTGGTTGCATCATAAGCAGTAAAATATATGCATCTTTCCAGTAACATGAATTAGTAAGAAACTCTGATGAATTAAAGTTAGTAAATTAATTTCCGTGGTTGGAAATATTCATAATATTTATAAATATAGTTGCCAGTCAGGTAATAAATGTCCAAAAAAGAGTATTTTTGAGATGAGTACATGGTTTCAGAACACTTTTATTTATCAGCTCAATAACAGTAGGATTTTGTTATTTAATAACCGAATTATAAAATCTATTGTTGCAAGCTCATTAGCTATTGTTCCCTTTGCCATCATCCGTGCGCTACTTCTCGTGAGCTCAATTGTCTGTAACCAGTTGGGATGGGGGAGTTTTTCTGTACAGCTGTTCCAGCTACAAGAAACGCTTACAGACTTTATGCCGATCGCAATAAATGCCTTTATGGCCTTGCATTGGGCAATTCGTAATCGCTATTCAGTTATCCACTTTCTGACCATTAATTTATGTAGCTTGCTATTTATTAGCAGGGTTATCAGTAATGACAAGCTTTTCTTCTTTGATATAACTGTTCCCTTGGCATTACTTTCCGGCATCACAGTCAATTTTTTGCTGGAAAAGGCCATAGCATTAGTCGATTCAATTCATTTCCTGAAAAGTAAAAGCCGAAAAACATCGGCTCTTTTCTTCGGTTCTGTACTCATCATCACCTTTGTGACACTGATTATTGGCGTGCTGGCTCATTCCATATATCTTTCAGTCTTCCCCGTAATATCTCAAACGCTACTGCACTCTTACCCTGATAACTTTGTAGATGGACTCATATATATTGTTCTGCGCTGCATACCGTGGTTCTTTGGAATTCATGGATATTTTATCTGTGCGGATATTGATGCCGGATTTATTGCCGATATGAATAGCAATATTGCAGCCTGGCATGCGGGACAAGCACAGCTAAATGTCATTAGCCCCGTTTTTTATAATATCTGGTGCACGATGGGTGGCACAGGGAACACCCTGGGAATGCTGTTGTGCATACTGTTGAATAAAAAATCACCGCATCGGCATATGCTTGGTTTGTCGCTTCCATTGTCACTATTTAATGTGAATGAACCACTGATCTTTGGCTTGCCGATAGTCATGAACCCCTTGCTGATTATCCCATTTGTTCTGGTGCCGGCTGTTTCCTATACGATAGCCTACACAGCAACGGTCTGGCATCTGGTGCCACCTGTTTCTGAAGCGGTGAACTGGAGTGTGCCACCTATTTTGAGCACCTGGCTTGCTACCGGGGGATCGGTCTCAGCTATTGTATTGAATATCGTTATTATTGGGATAAGCGCGCTTATCTACACACCCTTTGTTAGAAAATGGTCTATTAGCAAAACAAAAACGCCTGAGTTTAATTTGTTTTTACCCCCGACAAATTTGGACCTGGTTCCAGGGCATACGCTTCAGTCAGAAGAAAAATCTTATCTGGAGGCACTAAACAATGTGCAACAATTACAATCTAGTGGTCATTTCATTCTCTATTTTCAGCCTCAGGTACGGATTTCCGACCGTCGGATTATTGGTGTTGAGGCATTAATCCGCCATCAGGGTGAAGATGGGAAAATTACACCGCCCATTTTCCTACAATACTATGATCGCCTCAACGCGATGGCTGATATAGATTTCTGGGTTATTGAGCAGTCTGTTAACTATCTACATCATCATCTTCAAGAATTTAATGAAATGACACTGTCGGTCAATGTCTCGGCACAAACACTATTAGACAAGAGACTATTTAAAGTCATATCCCAAGTGCTGGATAAACCTTTACCTCCAGGTTGGACTCTTGAGATGGAAATCACCGAGTCGCAAGCTGTTATCGACCCGGTTAATGTAACCTCGGTGCTGACAAAATTAAAATCAATGGGGATTCGTATTGCTCTTGATGACTTTGGGGCAGGGTACTCAACATTAAATTATCTGACACGTTATCCACTCGACAAGATAAAGCTTGATCGTTCACTTGTGCAGGGGCTTTCTGAAAATGGCGGGCTTCAATTTTTAAAACAAGTCACCAGGCTGTGTCGACTCACGCACTGCAATCTTGTTATTGAAGGTGTTGAAACTGAAGATGAGCTGCGGCAGGTTCTTATTGAAGGGATTGAAACTGACCAGGAACTTGCCCAGGTTTGCTCTGTTGGAATCGAACTTGCACAAGGATTCCTTTTCTGGCGTCCGTTGCCGGTAGAGAAATTATGTCAGGTGCTGAAAGAAAACCATCATTGCTCTAATAAGATTTCAACCTATGAAAAGGAACTTCAATTAACATCATCATGTTAATTCGAGCCTTAATCTCACACGGATGTTTTTTATATATTGAAAGATGGAAGTTTTTTAATGCAAATAAGTGCAGAGACCAGAAATACGACTAAACGCATGATTGAAGCGACTGTCTTGTTGTTTCTGTTTTATCATGTCTTTAGTTTACTGACGAGTAGTGCTGAAGTAGATGGGTTTGCTCTGACATTCTATGATCTTCGACTACCCTTGTTTACAGCACTGCTGGTTTTATATGGCGTCAGAGCTATACCTGCGCTCGGGTTGCTTTTTATCTATACTTTAAACACTCAATCAGTGTTGCAAAATCTCACTGTTTATTCACAGTTATTGTCTGCCACAATCAGTTGTCTGATATATTTTATTTCTGTTGGCAGCAAAGGTGCAGTCAGCTTTGGGCGCTACAAATTAAGATTTCAGCGGATCGGCTGGTTAGTTGTTTTTAATTCTGTAATGTTTGAGTGTATTCATCAGTTAATATTGTTTTTATTTCATTTTGATGAAGTTCTTTATGGTGACTTTTTTACCACCAAAAACTTGATTAACACTCAATGGGTGCTGACATCATGTCTTACTGGGGTGCCGTTCTGTTATCTGATTCTCAGATGTATAAGTAATACTGCATGGTGTTTACGATATGTTAATGAACAAAGAAAAATAATATTTTCAGGCTCACCTATAATCTATCGAATTTTATGGCTATGCTCTCTCATAGGCATCATGTATTGCTTACTATCAACTAAGCATATATTTCTATTATTTACAGGGTATGGTTTGTTATTGTTACTTCCGATAATGGTTTGGGGAACAGTAACTATTGGTCATTCTTTTATTGTTCCGATCTGGAGTGCTATTTTAATTCTGCTTGGATTCCACAGTGTCGGCTATTTAAATTATAATTACTCCGGTAGTGAACTGGAAAAACTTGAACCTTTGGCTACGGCCTCTGCCACAATATTAGTTGTGTCATTTTCTTTGGTTTTATCCGGGGTACTGGTTTCAAGTAATCGCTCATATATCAAAAAGATCACCAGGCTCATGCAGACGGAGTATTATACTGGTCTGCCTAATGTTTATGCACTCAAGAAATCTCTTATTGATTATCCAGGATCAGGGCTTGCTTTAATCCATTGCCCTGAGCTTTGGTCTTTGACGCAAACGCATGGTCTTAGTATTAGATTTATGTTCGTTAAATCATTGGCTGCTTATCTTCTTCCTCATCTTCAGGATAATGAAGATATATATTATCAACCCGGTTACGGCCTTTATATTCGACTTGGCACACCTGATAAAAAACATATCCAGGATATCTATTCATTAGTTAAGGTGTACCGTTTTTCGTATGGGAAAAATATATTCGGTATTAACTCCGGGCTGACTTATATGCAGAGTTTGCCAGAAAAATATAATTTATTAATGATTGTCGGTAAATTGTCTGCTGTCGCCGCGGAATCTCTAAATAGTGAAGTTCCGGTGATGGTGACCTGGGATGATAAAGACTGTATGAGTGTGGGAAGTAACATAACAAGTAATGACAATATACGGGGTGAGCTTCAAAGTGCTGTAGACAACCAGTCGTTTATACTTATGGCTCAGCCAATAATCTCATCACGCACAGATTCATATTATCATGAAGTTCTGATCCGTATCAGAAACAAAAATGGAAAGCTGTTATTCCCTGACGCTTTTCTACCTATTGCAGCGCAGGCGGGCATCCTTGCCCAACTAGATATGACCGTTATTGAACAAACGTTTAGATTTATACAGTCACTTGATGAATCTAAATCTGAGAGCAAGTTTAGTATTAATTTAGCACCGCGCACACTGCATCACATTCATTTTATTGACCAACTGACGATGTTATTTAAGAAGTATCAAATATCGCCGCACAGAATTATTTTTGAAATTGTCGAAACGGACATTATTGATACTCAGGTAGCTGCTTTAAAGCTTGAGAAGATGCGCAGTCTTGGTTGCAAGATAGCCATTGATGACTTTGGTACAGGTTGTTCCAGCTATTCTCGCCTTGAAGAAATAGATGCTGATATCCTTAAGATAGATGGTTCATTTATCCGCAAGATTCTTCATGACGACTTAAATCACTTTTTGGTGAGATCGTTTTGCACCGTCGCAAAAATTAAAAAAATGCAGGTTGTTGCCGAATTTGTGGAAAATGAAGAGATCAAGCAAGAGCTCATAAGAATGGGTGTGGATTGGCTACAGGGATACCATACAGGTAAGCCCGTACCAATTGAACAAGTAATAAATTAATCAAAAATATATTAATAGGGCGCTTATAATATGAACTATCGGTCGGATGTCGGACACTCAGTTAAAGTAGTCGGCGAAGAGATAGAAAAATGTAAACATGCATTTTTTGCGGTTAGAAAAAAGGGGCAGCATATAGAGCTCATTCAGGATAATCAGGTCGCATTCCTTAAGTCGGGCGTTGTTACTATTCACCGTATTGAAGATGGGCTATTGACTAACTCTATTAAAGCCCCCGCAGTTATTGGACTGGGGCATATACATGATATTGGGTTGACACATTTCATTCAGTGTAAAAGTGAATGTTCTATGTGGATCCTTGATTCAAATATTGCGTTTGATTTATTTACAGAAAAAAACTTATGGCAAGATGCTTTCTTTATCATCAGAAAGTATTTATATATTTGTATGCCTAAAGGAAAACTGATTCATAAATCATCGGCCAGGGAGATCGTTGTTGAACATTTAAAAGAAATTTGGGCTTTAGATGAATCTGAACGATACACAACATCTGTATACAATTTCATATTATCCAGGAATAATATATCGAGGAGTGCCATTCAAAAAGTAGTTAGAGAATTAGAAGATTCAGGTGATATAAAATTTTATCGCGGGAAATTGATTGAGTTGAATGAGATGGCTTGATTTTTATCACTAGCCATCGTAAGGAGGGTATCTGGCGATAAGAATTTCTTCTATAGAAAATAATAGTTAAATCGGCTTACAACAAATAGTCGCATGATCCCACCACGGGTTATGATTCAGATGGGTATAAATAATTGAGAACCCCTGAACGCTAATCTCTTCTTCCAGCAGCGTAAGAGGTTTTAATGTTCGCCATGGTTGACCATTTCTCATTAAATGGTAGTTATCGCTATCAAAATCTTTTAAGTTTTCAGGATCTTTCGGTTTTCCCGTCATTGTACTAATTACAGCGATACCTTCTGGTTTTATCAGGCGCCTTATTTCTGCAAGACATAACTCACGCTGTTTACCAATAAGGCAATGAAAGCAACTGCCATCAAAAATGACATCATATGAATCTGCTTTGAACTGCTGAAGATTACAGACATCGCCCTGGATAAAAATTCCTTTAAGTCCCAGAGTTAAAAATCGCTCTTTAGCCCACTTAATTGCAGTTTGTGAAATATCAACACCAGATACTTCATAGCCTCTCTCTGCCATATATTGAGAAGACATAGCACCATTTCCACAACCTAACTCCAGAAATGAAGCTCCGGGGGAGGGGAGGATATTACATTGTTCTAATTCTTGCAGAATGATACCTAATTGTTGATGAGCTCGCTTATAACCTTCGCCAGCCCATGCCTGCGCACCATTTTGCTTTAATAGTTGATATTGCTCTTCATAGATATTCATCATAACCACCGTTTTTCCAATTAATTACAGGATACGTTGATGGTACTATCTCTAAATTGGCACTCTGTGTACAACGGTGATCTCTTGAAATTTGATCTGGATTGCTTTGGTTGTGAATAGACTAATAAAGGAGATTTTTAGAAGGTGGAAAAGCTAATCAAAACAAATGCGTTTGATAGAAGGCCCGGCTGACAGCTTACTTAGAATGGCGTGGCATCATGCGTTTGCGCCTGGCTAAATTTTGCCCTTCCAGGATTCGAAGCGAGGTACTTTTACTTGATGAAGGTCATTAAAAATAGCAGTATTTTGCTGAAAAATTTGCGGAGAGTGTTGGGAACAGAATAAAAGTTTTATATTGCTGCCTCTTATTATGTTACTCACCTTCTGAGTTCAGAGGCGAAAAAATGTCCTGGCAACAATTCAAACTAAATTATCTGGTTAAATTCTGGGCTCCTATGCCCGCAGTTATCGCGGCTGGTATTCTTTCAACTTATTATTTCGGCCTGACAGGAACATTCTGGGCAGTTACGGGGGAATTTACCCGCTGGGGTGGTCAACTCCTTCAATTAGCTGGGGTTCATACCGAAGAATGGGGATATTTCAAACTTATTCATCTTGATGGCAACCCCCTTACCCGAATTGACGGCATGATGATTATCGGTATGTTCGGCGGTTGTTTTGCTGCTGCGCTGTGGGCAAATAACGTGAAATTACGCCTGCCACAACATCGTATTCGCATTATCCAGGCCGTTCTGGGTGGCATTATTGCAGGATTTGGCGCACGTCTGGCTATGGGCTGTAATCTGGCTGCATTCTTTACGGGTATCCCTCAGTTTTCTTTGCATGCCTGGTTCTTTGCCTTAGCGACCGCGATAGGATCATGGTTCGGTGCGAAATTCACTCTTCTGCCCATGTTCCGCATCCCTGTCAAACTGCAAAAAGTTTCAGCCGCTTCACCACTCACTCAGAATCCAGGGCAAGCACAACGCCGTTTCCGCGTTGGCATGATGGTGTTTGCAGGAATGGTGGGCTGGGGTGTGCTTACCGCAATGAATCAACCAAAGCTCGGTATTGCTATGCTGTTTGGTGTCGCTTTTGGCTTGCTCATCGAGCGCGCGCAAATCTGCTTTACCTCGGCATTCCGGGATATGTGGATAACCGGGCGTACTCATATGGCAAAAGCGATCATTCTGGGTATGGCGGTCAGTGCAGTGGGAATTTTCAGCTATGTTCAGCTTGGTGTTGCCCCAAAAATTATGTGGGCTGGCCCCAATGCGGTCATAGGTGGGTTACTGTTTGGTTTTGGGATTGTGCTGGCTGGCGGTTGCGAAACGGGCTGGATGTATCGCGCCGTGGAAGGACAAGTTCATTATTGGTGGGTTGGGCTGGGGAATGTGATTGGTTCCACCGTTCTGGCGTACTACTGGGACGCTCTTTCCCCCGCGCTCGCTACTGGCTGGGACAAAGTCAATCTGTTGAACACCTTTGGCCCACTCGGTGGATTACTGGTTACCTATCTACTCTTGCTGGCAGCATTTTTACTGGTTATCGGCTGGGAAAAACATTTCTTCCGTCGTAAAAATCTGCTTAACCAGCCGCTTAAGGAGAATGTATGAGCCACAATTATATACCTGATTTCCGCCTGGATATGGTGGGCGAACCCTGTCCTTACCCCGCAGTGGCTACGCTGGAAGCCATGCCGCAATTAGCAAAGGGCCAAATTCTTGAAGTGGTTAGCGACTGCCCGCAGTCCATCAACAATATCCCATTAGATGCACAAAACCACGGCTACACCGTGTTGGATATACAGCAAGATGGCCCAACAATCCGTTATTTAATTCAGCGCTGAATGCTGAATAACTTAAGCAAGGGGTAACCCTTGCTTTATTAGTATCCCGCAGCAACCTGCCCATTCTCTTTTAGAGCACTTCCGACAAATCTAAAGCTCAATTCACCGAACAACATATCATCGTTGTTCTGAAGTCCGTCGAAGATGTCTGCCACGAGGCGGGAACATCTGAGGCCTCTTACAACAACTCGAAATCACACTCTTATCGCAGGTGATTGGCTCTTTAGATCACTATTTATTTTGTAATGATAAAAGCAGATTCACTGCAAAAAATTATAAAAAATAAGTCAGTTTTTTAGTCGCCTATAGCATTTTTACAATGTGATATTAGCTTTATTTGATAAATATTAAATATATGATAATCATGATTACTATATATTTAATTCGTCAATTATAGTAATCAAGGAAACAATTGGACTCTATTTATTTATTTAAATGATTTCTTGTTATATGGTTGTTGCGCTAATGCTATTTTGTTTAAATTAAAGATTGTAAATGGTTTTCTTATTGCTTTATTGTGTTTTCCTGGTTGTGATATTTGCCCTCGCAAATTAACATTGATTTTCTTAATTACATTAGCGATAGAATGGTTTTCTAGATAAATTATTTGATACCGGATAATCAGGTTTAACAATTAGTGTCACCTCGGAAAAACCTACACATTAAAAAAAGTAGATTTTTATATTCCTTAAATGCAATTAATATGCGCCTCGCTTTACTGGATGTTTTAAACAATGGATTGTGAAGATAATAATGAGTGGGGAAATGAAATTTCTCTTGGGTGTTAAATTAATTGCTTTAGTGCAGGTTTGACGCCAAATATTAATTTGCAAGGAAATTGTATGAAGCTTAATAAATTCGCAATGGCTGCAGTTATCGCTGCTGGTATTACTTCTGCATCTGCATTCGCAGTTGTTGCTCCTACTAATGGTGTAATCCAGTTAAAGGGTGAGTTAGTTGAATCTGCATGTGGTTTAGCAGCGTCATCAAGCCCAGTCACTGTTGATTTTGGTCAGATTCCAACATCTGCATTGGCTAAAAATAAGCAAGCTGGCAATGTTCATAAAGAAATTGAGCTGCAGGATTGTGATACTACGACAGCTAAAACAGCAAAAGTAACATATACGCCTAACACGGTTGACGTAGATAACTCAGCATTAGCTGCATTTACTTCTGGTACTGCCAAAGGTGCTGGTATCGGTTTGATTGATAATGGTAACCAGCCAGTTGTATGGGGACATGCTTCTTCTCCGGTAACATTGGTTAATGGTACCAACCACATTCCATTCGTTGCATATGTAAAAGCTGATACAGCTTCTACTACTGTAACTCCTGGTACTTTCCAGTCTGAAATTAACTTCCAGATCGACTATCAGTAATCTCTGTGCTGGCATAAACGCAGGGATACTCCTGCGTTTTTTCTGCAATGAAAATGAGCGGAGGGAACTATGAATAGATGGGTTTGGTTTTGTCTACTGACCGGATTATTTCTGGCCGATTTTGCACAAGCTGACACTATTCAAATTAGTACTCCAGGGAGGATGAAAGTATCTGGTGAAATAATTGAATCTACTTGTGCAATAGATAATGAAAAAAATTATCAACCCGCAGAGTCTGTGTTAGATAAGAAAGAGCTCATAACGAATAATAAAAATATTTTATCAGCCCAGGCACTGCATATTCACTTGATTGATTGCTCACTCAGAAGCAAGGTTTCGCCTGCGATCTATTACCATAACGCCGAGATTACATTTGTCAGTGAAGGTGTCAGTAACCATAGTAAGGTTGGTAATACTGATAATAAAGCACTAGGGATTAGTCTTGAACCCAAATATGGCACTTTGGTTGAATTTGGTAAGTCCTCACCCGATTATCAATTTATTGATGAAGATAATAATATAAATTTACAGCTGTTATTGGTTTCAAAGGAAAATCGGTCACAAGAAAGCTTGTTCCATGCGACGTTGCGAATATATATGGCATACATCTAAGGATTGACCATAAGCAATGGTATCTGATGGCCTGAAAATTCAGGAAACGATAAATACGCAGAGTAATAATATGATCTTCTCATGTAAGGTGAAAATGAAAGCGCTGGCAATACAAATTGCCTTGCTTTGCTATTCTCAATGTGTCATCGCAGGTAAGTCCGTTGAATTCAACTACGCGGTGTTAGATGCAGAAGACCGAGATAACGTTGATCTCAATCGTTTTTCTGAGGCTAACTATATCTTACCAGGTTCTTATTTACTTGATGTTAAGGTGAATAATCAACCATTACCGCAGCAGACGATAACGTATATTATTTCGCCGGAAGATAGTAAAAGCTCTGTAGCTTGTTTATCTGAAGATTTAGTTAAGTCGTTGGCGTTAAAAGAAGATGCTCTCAAAAAAATTAAAACAATAAATGCATCCTGTTTTGATATATCAACTCTTCCCGGTACAGAAATCAATAATCACGAAGGTATTCTGGATATAACGATTCCTCAAGCGTGGATGAAATATTCAGATCCTGACTGGGTACCGCCTGAACGCTGGGATGATGGCGTGAATGGGTTGATTTTTGATTACAGTGTCAGTGGGCAACAATCTAAACAACTGGATTACAATGAGAGCCACGGGAGTGCCTCAGCGTATGGGCAAGCCGGTGTTAACCTTGGCGCGTGGCGTTTTCGTAGTGAATATCAGTCAAATTTCTCTGAAGGAAATTTTGACTGG
This sequence comes from Buttiauxella noackiae, assembly GCF_000737905.1. Taxonomy (NCBI): domain Bacteria; kingdom Pseudomonadati; phylum Pseudomonadota; class Gammaproteobacteria; order Enterobacterales; family Enterobacteriaceae; genus Buttiauxella; species Buttiauxella noackiae. The sequence goes on along the minus strand of NZ_JPRU01000001.1, from coordinate 1,653,546 downwards.
ACCCGTATTTATGGTTTTCGCCCGCTACCTACTATGGCTGCCAAATTAACCGTTGGTGAAAATTATTTAAACTCACAAGTATTTGATAGCTTCAGATTTATTGGGGCTAATATGGCCAGTGATGAAAGAATGCTGCCGCCTGATTTACAAGGCTATGCGCCCGAAGTCCGTGGAATAGCAAAAAGTAACGCTAAAGTCACGATTAGCCAGGATGGCCATGTTATTTATGAAACAACAGTGCCTGCTGGCCCATTTAATATCCAGGATTTACGCAGCGCTGTACGTGGTACTTTGGATGTAAGAGTAGAAGAGCAAAATGGGAGCGTATCAACATTCCAGGTAAATACCGCATCCATTCCTTATCTTACACGTCCGGGTTATATTCGCTATAACACGTCAGTCGGTCAAGCTCTGCAATATCAACACCGGGCTGAAGGCAAGATTTTCTATACAGGTGATTTATCCTGGGGTTTAAGCAATGCGGTTTCATTGTATGGCGGATTATTTGCTACAGGAAATGAGTACAATGCCTGGTCACTAGGCATTGGGCGTGATTTATCTCAGCTCGGTGCGTTATCAGCCGATGTGACTCAGTCACTAAGCAAATTACCTGACCAGCGTGCACAGCAAGGAATGTCATTTAAGCTTAACTATGCAAAAACCTTTGATGAACTTCATAGCGCAATAACTTTTGCGGGTTATCGTTTCTCACAGGAGAAATTCCGAAGTTATTCCCAGTACATGAATGAACGCTATCAGCCGTCTACGGCTATTGGCCGTGAAAAACAGATGTACACCCTTACGGGTAATACAACATTGTGGGCGGATGAGCCAAAGGGTTCAGTAAATCTTTTTTTGACATATACACGTCAAAATTATTGGGATAGAAGTGTACAAAATCATTATGGGCTGTCTATAAGCCGCGCATTCGATATTTTAGGTGTAGATGTCAATGCTAATTTATCAACATACCGCTCTAATTATCAGGGTAAAAATGATAATAGCGTTGCGCTTTCCTTATCTATGCCATTGGGGAATAGCAGTTGGTTAGGTTACGACATGCAGGCGAGTTCTGGGCAGCATACGACCAATATGGTGTCATACAGTAATAATCATGATGATAATAATTTATGGCGCTTACGGGCTGGTTCTAATTCCAACAGTAAAGCCGCTGCTGATGGCTATTATATGCATCGTTCGGAAGTTGCGGATATTGATACTAGCATTAGCTACCAACAGGATGAATATGTTGCCGTCGGTGGCACAATGAGGGGAAGTTTTACAGCCACCCGCCACGGCATGGCTTTACATAATGGTGGCTCAATGGATGACTCTTCTCGAATTATGGTCGGAACCGATGGCGTCAGTGGTGTGCCATTGAATAATAAAAAAGTGACTACCAATATTTTTGGCGTCGGTGTTGTGCCTGACGTTATCAGCTATCAAAGTTTTGACACAAGAATTGATGTTGATGCAATTGATGATGATGTAGAAGTCGCACAAGCTATTACTACCAAAACCTTAACGGAAGGCGCCATTGGATTTGAACACTTCTCTGTGGCAAAAGGAGAAAAATTAATGGCGGTGCTAAGAACAAAAGAAGGTTTGTCCCCTCCTTTTGGTGCAGAGATACATAACGAAAATGGTGTAAGTGTTTCCATGATTATGGATAACGGTCTTGCTTATATCGCGGGTGTCAAACCGGATGAACAACTCGATGTAATCTGGAGTGGTAAAACGCAATGCCATGTTCACGTGCCGGCGAAAATTAACCGTGGGCAGGATAAAAACTTATTGCCTTGCGAATAGAAATAGAGGTTTGAAATGAAATTAAAGATAACTTTCCGTCATGCTTTAGTTGGGTTATTCGCTTCAGTCTGGACCCTGAATACTGCCTTTGCGGGTATTTCTTTAGATCGCACGCGTATTATAGTTAAAGGTGATGAAAAGTCGGCCAGTGCTAATTTAACCAATACAAATAGTGATATTCCTTTTCTTGCTCAATCATGGGTAGAGGATGCGAATGGCAAGAAAATTACAGAGCCATTATTGGTCTTGCCTCCACTGCAACGTATTGATGGCGGGCAAAAAGGGGTTATACGAGTCACTAAAACGGACGGTATAAATGCGCTACCACAAGATCGTGAGAGTTTGTTTTATCTGAATGTCAGAGAAATTCCACCTAAACCAGACAAGCCGAATATATTACAGTTGGCTATGCAGTCACGTATTAAACTTTTCTACCGCCCGGCAGGGATTGTGCCAGAAAACAATGAAGAGGTTTGGCAGGATCAAGTCATATACCATAAGCAGGGTAACAAGATGCTAGCTGAAAACCCAACACCTTTTTATATTACACTAATTGGTTTGACTCGTAATATTACCAAGGAAGGTGGGGAGAAATTAACTGACTTTAATGGTGTAATGATTCCCCCTAAATCAAGTATTAACTTTCCTCTCATTGCTAGCAATATTGAACACTTTGCCGTGATGTACGTTAATGATTATGGTGGCCATCCTGAGCGTTTATATCGCTGTGCAGGTGATGTATGTAAAGCACTACCAGAATCAGAGCAGCCTAAGTAAACGAAGCTTATTCACTGCTTGCCATTTATTTTAGATGATGCCAGATCCAGCACCATGTTCCATATGGGTTGGACTAAATTACCAGACCATAAGCTGTGGAGCAATGCAATGAAATTAAAACAGAGAATGAGATTAAAAAAATGGCAAGCGATCTTGATGACCTGTTTTTCATTGCTGCCTGCGATTGCCAATGCGACAATTATTGGTGAAATAACAACAAATAATGCGCATGTGTATGCTTACACTCTGGGTACATCTAATATCCCGGCGAATACACCCGGAAGCTCAGTGGAGATGCCAGTGAGTGATACAGGAATATATAGTGCGACACTTAATTGCCATGGAGCAAATTTTAGTGGTGAGCCAACATATTATATGTCAACAGCGCCAGGGTTAACGGCATCTACTCTTAATCAAGGATACCTTAAGCTCAACGATTATATTGATGTCAAAATTGAAGTATGGATCGCAGGACATGTTAATCAATACTTTACGGTACCATTTGGCAGTACCTCTAATAATTATGCTGGTTTCGTGTGTAGTTCCCGAAATCCTGTTCAACAGGGGTCTTTCTCAACTGGGTCAAAAGTTCGGGTTACATTTAAGATAACTAAGCCAATCATTAATGGTATGTCGATCCAAAATGTAAATGTGGCGCAATTGTTTGGCCGTGCAGGACATCATTCTGCAGGATTTGGTACTTCTGCTATGGCTATTGTTCAGATAAAATCAGGTATTATTACCGTCCCCGATAAATGTACTGTCAATAATGGTCAACCTATTGCTGTTAATTTCGGCGATATTCCAAATGATGATAAATCACTTGATGGTAGCCAGCATGCACAAAATATTCCAATTCATGTGAATTGCACGGGAGGGAGTTTTACCTCGGGTAATGTCAGTATTAAACTGGCTATACAACCGGCAGCCGCAGGTATTGCAAGTTTTGATTCAAACTATTTAGGAACGACGGGCACGGTTGATAGGAAAGATTTAGCTATTAAATTAACCGATTCCAGTGGAAAAATCGTTAAACCGAATACTTTTGTCCCTTTTACCGGTTTTCAAAATAATCAGGGCGACTGGAATTTAATTGCGTATCCTGTTGCAAAGCCTGGAGCGAATATTCCTGAAGGGGATTTTGACTCATCAGCAACTGTTATCGCTGATTTCCAGTAAGGCTAACCATGAAAAAAGTCATAGCATTCAAAACCATAATACTTACGCTATTCATGACTGGAACAGCCTGGTCTACGGGGGTTTTTACCGGGACTAATATCACCTTTCATGGGCGTGTAATTGCGCCAGCGTGTGTTGCAATACCTACTCCAGGAACGCCAGATATTGATTTTCACCAGGTTTCTACCAGGGATTTGTATTCGTCTCAAAAGACAAAACCTATTCCTTTTGTTATTCATTTGCAAAGTTGCAATGCGAGTGTCATGAAGACGGCTACGGTTACCTTTAGTGGTAGTGAGAATCTTGCTCTACCCAATCATCTCAAAATTACCCCTCAAGGTGCAGGTGGCGCCTCAGGTGTAGGTATTGCACTTGAAGAAAATAATGGTACGCCGATTCAGTTAAATAAACCGACGAGCGCGACAAACCTGGCGACGGCTAATGCGGAGATTACTTTCAACACCTATCTTGAAGCCGAACCTCAAGCGCTGAAAAATAGCGCTATTCACGTTGGCAAGTTTACGTCATCAGTCAATTATATTGTTAATTATCAATAATATGATTATTAATATTTTTTCCAGAAGAAATTTTTCTCGCCGTAATATTTTTGCTTTTTGTGCATTCGGTTATTGGGCCGTTTTGCTTCACATTTACCAGGCAAACATGGGCGGGAGTGGGCTAAATTTGCCGTTTAACATTCTTGCATGGTCAGCTGTAGCTATCGTAATTTTAACAATTTGCCTTTGGCCTGTTGGTCGTCGGTTTGTACGGATATCGTCTGCCGCATGCTACTTTCTGTTGGGATCATTTGTCCTTTCGTTGTTGTGTTTATTTACTCAGCCCCAATGGCGTTACGATGCTTTTTTGCGCGCGGGAGCAATATCCGGGGGAGGGGTATTTTATCTCTTATTACTACAAATAAAATTTAATAATCATTCTATTAGTATTTTGCTTAAGGCTATTTTATGCGGTGTAATACTTGAGTGTTTTATCGCATTGATTCAATTCTTCCATTTGCCAGTATTGTCCACATGGTGGGAGTTTAATGATAATTTCCCGCTTCGAACCTATGCCATATTTCAGCAAGCTAATGTTTTTGCAAGCTTCCTGGCAACAGGTGTCGCGATAGCTTTTTGGCTTGGTGTTTTTTCTAATTATCGTTATCGAAAAAATGAGATGATAATTATTTCATTTCTTCTTATGTTAATGGGTTGTGTATTATGGCTTTGCCAATCACTGAGTGGCTATATTGCAATATTTTTTGTTATATTATACAATTTAATAATTAATTGGGGTGTTCGAAGACGTGTGCTGATACTTTGTTCAGCACTGTTATGCGGTATGGTTTGTGGTTTTTTTATTCGTTTTTTTAATCATATACCAAACGTACCTCATATAAGTAGCTCGTTAACTCGCTGGTCCATCCTTCGCAACTGCCTGTTGATGCTCCATGAAAAACCATTATTAGGATGGGGAGTTGGTAGTTTTGATTATAATTATTTACACCACTTTAGCGGTGTGGATTCTTGGGTTGGGAAGCGGACAATTAGTCATCCACATAATGAAATTGCATTATGGTTGGTAGAGGGGGGGATCGCCGGTTTTTTGGGCATTAGCCTTATAGTTTTAGGGGGATGGCAACTGATCACCCGGGTGAAAGAGAAAAAAAACCTCGCACTATTATCACTCCCGATACCAATTATTTGCCATATGATGACTGAATATCCACTTTACCAGTCTGCACCACATTGGTTGTTATTGATTTTGCTATTACGTTGTTGCGATAAGCCAATGATTTATTGTAGGTTTAATTTGTCGATATGTTGGGGGATGCGCATTATAACCTCAGCATTTGCATTGGTATTGCTTCTACTATTAATTAACGCCTATTTTCTTCAATACAAACTCACATATGTAGAGAGGAATAGTACGCAACAGACACTACTATTAAAATCCTGGACTGAAGTTTTCTTTCAGAAAGATCGTTATGAGTATGACTATTATATTGGTAAGTTAATGAAATTTAATGAAACTGGTAATTGGGAGTTATTAACCCAGTTTCAGACATGGGCGAAAAAATACTCTCTGATTCACCCAGATGTGAATGTTTATTATTCAAGGTTAGTTATAGCAGAAATGGAGGGGGATAAAGATTATTTCAATGAATTACTTTCGGAATCCAAGAGATTGTTCCCTGGTGAACAACGCTTTAGCATTATGAATGCAAAGCAATAATCAGCGACATAATCCGAATTGCTATTTTCTTTAAGAGAAAGAATGGCCTGGACCATTTTAATAAAAAGGATATTGTTATGATAGATACCGCTAAACTGGCAGAAACAATATTAGAACTACCTTCAACCTCAGGTGAGGTACCAATAAAGTGTTATACTCCATTGGCAAAAGCCAATAATGAGACTACCACTGGCCATTTGAAACGTGATGGAAGAACAGCCCAAAAAACGCATAGAACTCTTGCGTTTGCTACAAGAGTCACGCCCATCTTCGATCATGACATTCGTGCTATCGCTGAGAATGAAGGCCTTAAGCTTGTTGAAGTGTTAGAAAAGGCAATTGAAGTATATAAAGAGAAACAAGGTTATTGAGTTTGTCAGAACCATGTTCTGTATTTTAATTTGGTAGAAAATAGAGTTATCTGAGTTATCACCATTTTAAATTAAATATAGAGCTATTTGACTAAGAATTCATAACATTGCTACAACGCATTCGGAACCTTTGGCACCAGGATATTCGTTGGTTTACACATTTGTAACCTCCGGTAGCCTATGCCGTAGGGGGTTAGTTATATAATTTGTTCGTTTTACCACCGGAATCCCACGCACGAATTATAACGTTTGTTCATTGCTCTATAGTAATAGTAGTAAGTTTGCACTTATCTTGTCTTGAAAACTCAAAATTATTAATGGAGCACTTAGAATATGAGATTTCAATCGGATGTTAAACACGCAATAAAAGTCATTGGTAATGAAATAGTGAAGTCGCAGGATTCATTTCTGGTGATTAAAAAGAATGGCCAGAGTATAGATCTCATACAAGACAATCAGGTGGCGTTTCTTAAAAAAGGCATGATTACACTTCATCGAGTTGATGATGGGATGTTGACTAATTATATTAAAGCACCTGCGATTATTGGTTTGGGACATGTATGTGATTCAAACTTGAACCATTTTATTCAATGTGAAACTGAATGTTCTATGTGGGTTGTTGATACTAAGGTGATGTTTGATATATTTTCTGAAAAAGATCTCTGGAAAAATGCATTTTTTATAATAAGAAAATATTTATATTTGTTTTTAACGTAATTTAAGTATCTGTGCAATCCGCACCATTCACATTTAGAGATCTCCCGACATACTGATCATGCCCAGTGAAGAGGATGAGTTCTTCAGCATTCGGTTCTGTCAGAAGGGGACCACACATATGGTATTTAAACGCCGGATATAATTGAAAAGATGAATGAGATTATTGCGAAATACTATCAAGGAATGCTCGCTCTCCCACGCTAATGCTGAATAGCTCATCCTCGTCAACATTCCTGTTTATGCAACTTTTCTGTCAATAGCTGTCATAGCGGTGTTCTGACTTCATTGTCCAGTTTTGCGCTGTACCACCGCCAATTTCTGAGGTTATCAACAATCAACTGTGCATATTCAAGCCTGACTCATGGGTGAAAGTACGCTTAGTTTTCTTGTTCATTAAGTCACCTGTTTTATGTTGAGATGAGAATATCACCTTTAATCAGGTGGCTAAATTTGCTGTGTTACTACACATTGAAAAAAATAAGCAGGATGACAAAACATAACCATTTTAATGCCATGCCAAGGGAAGTTAATTCCTTTCAAAAACTCATCGCCAAACCTATACCGTAACCCGTCGTATTATTGCCAAACATATAACGAGCAACCAGACGCGTGCGGCTTATCACTACATCGTATTTGCTACTGTCTAACTCAAGCCCCAGACCTAGTGAATTAAGACTGTCAAATCCGAGCAGGCCACGCTGGCTTCCCAGGTATTCGGTACGTGCACCTTCCATCACATAGCGAACAGGTTTCCCCAACAACGTCCAGTCAAAAATTGGGGCGCGGCGACGCAGATATAACCCCAGGTTATCTGCATAAGCATGCCCCGATACCGCGAATGAGCTACTGGAGAAACTTTGCAGTTTCTGCCACGAGTAACGAAGTTCTGCATCGATATCCTGGGTTTTGGAGAATAATTCGTAATCGAGCATCATGGATCCACCCAGCCCATAAGCATTGAGACGCCCGCCATCAAGAAACTTAAAGTCCGCATCTTTATACTGTTCCAAAGCAAATGCGCCGATACGCAAATCACTGGCCATCGTACCCAGCGTAAAGTTTGCGATAGGGCGTAACACCAGATTACCTCCCCATCTGTCCTTGTTCAGATTGATGTCCCAGCCTATGCCACCGGTTGCGGTCAGGCTGTTCCATTTGACTGGGATTTTACGGCTCTCATTCCCATCTGAGAAAACGAATTGGGGATCGTACCTGCTGTAACCGAGAGTTCCTTCCAGGTAAATCGGCACAGACTCACTGAGCGTTGCGCCGCCACCAAACTGTGTAATTGAAAGCGAGTTTTTCTCATTCGTGCCGCTGCCGATATTCAGGTCGCTGGCGGTAATATCAGGTATGACCGTGTAACTCATTAGCGAGAGAACGGCATTGGCGCGTTGCTTGATGAGGTTGCCGTCAGCAGAAAAGCATAGCGGGCTGGCCAGTATCAGCCCTGTCAGCAAGGTGATGCGAGTACGGAAAGACAAGAAACCGATCGCCATATTTGACTCCACTAAAGCCATTTCCCAAGGGGCTACTTGTGACAAAAAAATAACCAAACAACCGTGGTGATCCCAGATTTAAGGTTATGCGTTTCTTCTGCACTTGCGTAACATGAATGAAATAGTGTTAAAGCAAAGAATGAATTAACGGCCACAGCTTAATTTCTTTACTCTTAGAAACGTATTTTCATACCAATCGATCCACCAAAATCATTACTGATGCTGGTATCGCTGCCGCCGTTGCTCCAGGTTTTACCGATTTCCGTATAGGCTTCGGCATTTTTGGCGATAGTCCAGGTGGCACCCACCGCGGCTTCCGTGCTGCTGTATTGCTGATCCGCCGTTAATACGGATTTGCCAGCGTTATTGGTGGTGTTTTCAAACGTTGCGTTATCCTGACCGTCGGAAAGCTGTTGCCACAAATTCACCCGCACGTAAGGTTTCACTTTGCCGACACCAGTTTCATATTCAGCGCCCAGACGTGCGCCAATGCGGCCAATAATCGCGTCGTCGGCATCAATGGACGCACGCGTTTTCGCATCGCCTTCCAGAATCACGCTGTCAAAATCGCTGTGCTGCCAGATGAGCTGCGCCTGCGGTTCGATAAACCAGGTGGTATCGCCAAACAAAATCGGGTAACCCGTTTCAACCGAGGCGATAAAGCTGTTGCCATCCGGGCTGTAAGTATTTTGATTTTGGCCGTTCTTCAAATCAATGTTGTGATTGCCGTACTGCAACACGTTATCGACGTAGAATCCGCTTTGTGCGGTGTAAGTCGCATAACCGCCGACATAGGTCGACAGGGTAGAGTTATAACCTGCCGTACCGTAACCCCCGGAGTTTGCCCCCTGAATGCTGGTGTCGTTGTCGACAATCGAGGTGTACATCCCGGCACGCCAGTTTTCATCAACATATAAATCGAAACCAATCTGCATGCCGTTAATTTGCGAATCGGCCTGCGAGCCGGTGGCATCATTAAACGACTGGTGAGTGGACTGCGTGATATAGCGCGCCCAGAAACGCTGGTCATTATCCTGCGCCACGGTGGTATTCCACGGCTGCTCGTCGCCCACGCGTTGGTGCAATGTGCCCAGAACCGCTAAATCTGCCTGGCGAATGGTTGATGCGACGGTGGTAAAGATCGGCACTTCAGGGCGATAGCTGGTGCGCAGGAACCAGTCTTCGCCTTGTCCCTGAGCATCTCCGGCAAACAGACGGTATTCCCAGGCACCTGCTTCAAGATGGTCAGCCCCAATAGTGAACGCATCTTTGGTGGTTTGCGCTGTAGTGGTTGCGCCGTTAATCGCTTCTACCACCGCGATGCCGTTGCCATCGGTCTGTTCACCAAGCTGGCTGACGTCAATATTCAGCAATGTTCTTCCCGTTGCGGTACCACCGTTGATGACTAAACGGTCAGCAACTCCGGGGCTGTGTTGCTGTGCGGCAATTTTCAGCACGCCGTTAAGCCCGACATAATCCCCGTTGACCGTCAGGGTTGATCCCACATCGCCGCCACGTAGATTCACTGTTCCCTGGTTTGCCAGTGATCCAACGTTCTGGTTATCGCCGCCGGTATCCAGCGTCGCGCCGCTGCTGACGATATGTGCTGATACTGCGCTGAATTTATTAGCGCCCTGAGCTTTCAGCGTGCCACTTTCTACCAGCGTAATACCCTGGTAATTATTGTTACCCGCAAGAATCGTGGTGCCAGAACCTTGCTGCCAGAGTTGGCCCGTGCCGGAAATATTGCCGCCCAGCGTCAGGGTATTGGAGCGGTTAATTTGCAGCACGCTGTTATCAATAATATTGCCGATAACGCTGCCGCTGGTTCCGCCATTACCCAGTTGCAGATTACCGGCGCTGATGGTGGTATCGCCGGTGTAAGTGCTGTCCTGGCTGAGCGTTAACGTGCCGAGTCCGGTTTTGGTTAACGCACCGCTGCCGCCGACTGAACTGAGCAACGTTGCGTTATTGCCATTGGTATCGATGGTGCCGCCGTTTGCGGCAAGCGTCACCGCGCGTGGGGTATTGAACGCTGCGCCGTAGCGGAATGTGCCGCCGTTCAGCGTAATCCCCGTTCCCGCCAGACCGAGGTTGCTATCGCTGGAAACCTGCAATGTGCCGCCGCTGACAGTCGTGCCGCCTGCATAGGTATTGTTGCCGTTAAGCAGTAGGGTGCCGATGTCAGTTTTATTAATACCGCCGCTACCCGCGATAACCGAGTTAATCGTGGCGATGTAATTTGCGCCAGGCGCGGTGCCATCCCCCACGCGGATTTGTGTATCCGCGGTATTGGTGGTGATGGTTCCGTCGTTAATGACGTAGCCATCGGTGGCAAACTGCATTCCACTGACACGCACTTCTCCGAGGCTGTTATCCACTGTGACCGTGCCTTTCTCGCCGCCAAATACGGCAAACGAACCATCGCTAAAGGGCGCATTGAAACGACCATCTGGCGTGGTGACATCGGTTGACCAGTTGTCATTCCCCGCGCTGTTTTGCCAGACACCGTTCCCGCCGTTAATCTCGCTGTTATTTTTGGATGCGGAAAGCTCGCCATCCCAGAAACGCAGAATTACGCCGGTGCGATTGACCAGGTTGACCTGTCCGGCAAGTGAAGTCTGAACATACAAATCATCTGCAGCATCCGGCGCAACGCCAATATCCATCAGGTTGTCCGTCAGGTTGCCGGTGTAGTTAAACACGCGATAAATACCCACATCGAAGGTCCCGCCGGGCGTTTGCGCGATATTGAGCTTGCCATCGAGATTCAGATCGCCGTTGATATTCACCAGGTCGTTAAGTGCGCCGCCTGCGGTAAACGACTGCCCAAACTGGAAATCTACCTGGGAATTTTGATTCAGCGTCAATCCGCCTAAGGTCAATACGCCGACACTTGCTAAATTGGCTCCCGCAGCAAGATGCCCGTCATCGGCAACCGTTACTTTTCCGCCAATAACCCCTGCGCCGCCAAGAGTGGATAGGGCGCTGACATTCACATCGCCCGTTGCCGCCAGTTGGTTACCGTTCACCAGTAATGTGCCTTGCTGCACAGCGGTGTTGCCGGTGTAAGTGTTAGCACCGGTCAGCGTCAAAATGCCGTTACCAATTTTGCTGAGTGCGCCACCGACACCGCTAATCACGCCGCTAAGCAAATCATCACGATTTAGCGAACCTTCACTGAGCGTTTTGCCTTCTAGTTCGACATTGCCCGCGCCTGATAATGAGCCAATGGTGGTTCCGTTGGTGGAGTTGGCAAGATTGACCACGCCGCCTGCATTGTTGGCGAGCACAGCATTTTCTGCTTGCGCATTATCAGCAAAAGTCACCAGTCCATTGTTGGTGACAGTTGAACTGCCCGCATTGGATTGATTGCCCAGATCAAGCTGCGTTCCGCTAGCAAGATTAATCGCTGCCGCACCGCCAGAAGCGGTGTCACCGAGGTGAATCAACGCACCGTTATTAGCGTTAAGAATGCTGTTGGCCGCCGATGCGTTATCGTTGAAATTAAGCGTTGCGTCGTCAAGCGCCACGGTATGCGTCTGAGCAGTCGCGCTGTTATTGAAGTTTAAAGTGGCCTGATGGTTCACCGTCAGCACGCCGGCATCCGGGCCTAATGCTCCGGTGACATTGGCATTCACCACCACTTGTGCGGTGCCATCTTTGCCGGTGATGGTGGTTGCGCCCTGATATGTCGTCGCATTATTGAGCACCAGATTGCTGTCGTCGGTGCCAGTTGATGTATCTTTCACCGTCAGCCCACCCAGCCCGCCAATCACCCCATTCGGTGTGAACGTATGGCCATAAAGATCGAACTGCCCGCCGCCATTTTCACTGAGGAAAATAGGGCGCGTAGTGGTGTAATCCGCGCCAGTTTGTAGGGTAGAGCCGTTATTAATCAGGATAGATGTGCCAGCCAGCCCGAGGTTTGCATCTGATGAAACGTTAAGCGTCCCAGCGTAGATTTCGGTCCCGCCTTCGTAGTCGTTATTACCGGTTAAAATCAGACGGCCCGGGTCGAGTTTTATCAGTTTCAGGGTATCCAGAGCAGATTGCTGATGAAGCTCGGTATTGATTATCGCGGTAGTATCAGCCCCGCTGGAACCGGCACCCACACGAATGACAAAATAGGCATCAGCCGCAGTTTCCCCCTGGCTTGCATAGTTGATTGAGGGAACCAGGTTTAGGGTACGCGCTATAGTGAGTGCGCCGCCCGTTAACCGATAGCCGTCAGTATCAAACTGCATTCCAGATGTCACCACGGGGCCGTTGGAATTGCTCACCGCTACAACTCCGCTTGCGCCCTGGAAGACGGCAAACGCCTGCTGCTGCCAGGGGGCGTTGCCAACCCCATTTGAGAAGGTCCACTTGTTCTCATTGACACCGACACCGGTGCGCCAGATACCATCCCCACCATCCACCACGCCATTGCCTTGAATGCCATCGGAGCCATGCTTGGAAGCATCATCTCCATCCCAGAACTGCAGATTAACGGTTTCTGATGAGAAACCCTGGACCAGGTTTACCTGCTTGGGCAGGGTGGTTTGAATGTAATAAATAGAGGAGTTTCCCGGCGGGAGTGACGCTATATCCAACCCCTGATTATCGAGTGTTCCGGTGTAGTTAAACAGGCGATAGACGCCAGGAGCAAAAATACCTCCCGCAGAGGTCGTGACATTGAGATTTCCATCCAGCTTCAAATTGCCGTTCACAATCACTAAATCGTTGAGTGCGCCACCGGAAGTAAACGGCAGCCCCAGCTCAAACTGGCTATTGGTGTTTGGGGAAAGTGAAAGATTGCCATTAATGGTAAGGGTGCCTGTGCCGCCATCACCCGGCGATAAGGTCGAACCGGTGAAGATGACGTTTCCGCCAATGGTGCCTTTACCACCCAGTGTGGCATTGGCTCCTACGGTGGTATCCCCAATCGCGGCAGACTGATTGCCATTGACCAACAGCGTCCCCGCATTGACCTGAGTGGCACCCTGATATGAATTAGCCCCGCTTAACCGCGTGACACCGGTGCCATTCTGATGGAATTCGCCGCTGCCAGAGATTACACCGCCCAGGTTAACCGTATCGGACTGGTTGATAATAAAAATGCCGTTATCAAGAATATTGGTGGCTGGCGAAAGGGCACCTGCCGTGCCGCCTGTGCCGAGTTGTAGCGTGCCTCCATTATCAATAACCGTGTTGCCCGTATAACTGTTTTCACCTGTCAGAATGGTTGTTCCGCCCCCAGCCCGTTCAAGCCCGCCTGTTCCGCTGACTATCCCGGTATACAACTGAGAGATGGATGTGCCATCAAAAATAACACTGCTATCAGCACCACTGGTGGTGACGTTGTAGTTATTGATGCTGGCGTTACTCGGTGTCACCAGGTTGTCGCCCGTGCGTAATGTCCCGCCGCCGGTAACGGTAATAACAGGAGTGCCGGATAACACAAGATTGTTTACCACACGCACATCGGCCTGGGTTCCACTTATCGTCAGATTGCTCCAGCCGCTGCCAATATTGGTTGCGGTAGGCTGGTTATCAGCACTTAACGAGCCAATCAGAGCAGGGCCTGTGCCGCCTTCCCATAAATGGGTGTCTGTCAGCGTAAGCTGATTGTTACTCCCGCCTTCACTCAGAAGATGCAGGGTATTGCCCAGATCGACGTTGCCTATCTGCGCTTTATCATTGCCATCGGATCCGGTGAAATCTACCGCACCGTTAAACGTACCGTTGTTCCAGGTGAAGGTGTCGGTACCGCTTCCCGCAGTAATCTGCCCGGTTGTGGCTCCTCCGTTCAGGGTAATGATATCGTTGCCGCTACCGGACAGAATCGCCGTCGCGGTATTACTGGCGGCACTCAGGTTGCCCTGATTGGTGATGGTATTGTTGGCGCTGCCGCTGGCATCAATGACCACCGAATTCTGGCTGCTATCGGACAGGGTACCGCTATTGAGAATGGTACGTGTTGCCGCACTGCCGTTGATACGGATGAGCGGTTGAGCATTGGAGGTGCTGGTGGAATTAATGGTTCCGGTATTGGTAAAGGCGGCAGCGTTATTGGCCAGAACGCTGCTGTTTACCCCTCCGCTGGTCTGAATATTACCGTTGTTGGTGACCGCGCTGGCATCGACCGCTGAAATCGCAGCACCTCCGTTAGCACCTACCGTGATGTTGGCACCGGAGGTCACAGTACCATTGGTTTTCGCCAGAATACCGTTACCGTTGGCAGCCGTACTCCCCGTAACATTGATGGTGTAACCGGTACCGATAGAAAGATTGCCCGTGGTGTTGCTGCCATTGGCTTGTTCAAACGCAAAGCCTGCTCCGCTTCCTGAAACATTGAGAATATTGCCAGCGCCTTCCGCAGCGAAGGTCACCGCCGTGCGGATTGCGGGGCCATTGGACGCGTTAATGGTGACATTATTCAAATTGATATTTGAGGTGGCAGCGTTATTGTTAATCCCGGCTCCGCTGCCAGAAATATCAATCAAGGTGTTGTTGGCGGTAAGTGAAGTTGCTCCCACATCCATTCGAATACCGTCCGCACCGTTGCTGGCGGTAATGTGGTTCCCGGTACCATTAATGTTAAGCGTTGCGCCGTTATCAATCAGCTGTACTGCGGCCAGGCCGCCATCCGCGGTGACGTTGCCCAGTTGCGCCACTTGCGCTCCTGCGCCTTGTACTTTAACGCCGACATTGCCACTGCCTGCCGTCCCGGAGACGTTGATATTCCGTGTGTTGGTCAGCGTGCCCTGGTTCTGAATATCTACACCGATGTTATTTGCACCCGAAACATTAATCGGGGCATTGTTGACGCCGATACCGCCGTTATGCAAACGCAAGCCAGTGCTACCATTCCCGTTGAGGTTAATGCCCGCCCCATTGAGTGTGACCTGTCCTTTATAAGAGACATCGTAGCCAGTAATGCCGCTTTGCAAAATGCCAGAAACAAGCGCGACATTAGAATTAACCAGAGTGGTGAGCGCATCATTCGCCGAACCAATATTGCCATCAATGGTGTAAATGCGTCCGTCGACCACGACACCTGTAGTGTTGTTGTGATCCAGTATAATCCCGCCGTTGTTAATTGTTCCCGTCGCCCCACCAGCCACTTTCACACCCACTGCATTTTCACCATCTACCGTGATGGTTGCCGTACCGGTATCGAGCGCAGAAGGGACATCATCGCTGGTATTTAATTGGCCATCAGGTCCATCATCGCGTCCGTGAGCAAATACGCCAATGGAGTTATCACCAGTGACGGTTAACCGATACGCGCCACCCGTTCCTGAATTACCATCAAAGGTCGCACCATGGTCGATTAAAAACAGTGTGGAATGCGCCTGACCGTTGTCGTTAATCACCGCGTTGGCAAGATTAATTTCAGCATCCTGACCGTAAGCGTAATAACCAATTTGGTTGGTGTTATTAAAGGTCAGGGATGCGTCCGATTGGACATTGATGGTTGCGCTTCCGCGGGCATGAGCCCCAATGGCGCCAGCGGCATACAGGTTTATATCAGAGTCGATATTTGCAGTTGCCTGGAACCCCTGCACCCCTTCAGCAAATACCGCGTAGTTGCGATAGGTTACTGGATTGTTGTCACTCCCGCCGGTATCACCAGCGGCACCCACAGTGATGACACCGGCAGCAGTAGAATTGATCACGGCTGACTGGGTAGAGGCGAGGACATTAATAGCCGCGTTGTTATCACCGTAAACGTTTATTCGGCCAGTGTTGGTCACATTGCTGGTATTGATGACCGATAATCCGTAGTTGGGTGCGGCAGCGCCACCCGCTAACTGCCCGAGTACATTAATGGTGCCATTGTTGGTCACCGCGCCGGTTGCGCCATCAACCAGAATCCCGACGGCGTTGCGAGTCAGGGATCCTAGTGTAATGGTTCCATTATTGGTGACGGTTCCGCTACTTTTGTTATGAATGCCTGCCGACTGCTGTGCACCTCCCACCATCACTACAGGGGTATAGGTTTTGCTGAGCGTTATCGGCGTACTACCGATATATATATTCCCTGTGCTGGCGTTGGTGAAGGTGGCCGCATCGGCAATATCCACGGCGTAACCTGAGGCACGCCCATCGGCATTAAAACTGTTGCCGACCACGGCAATTGAGCCACTATTGTTTGCGTTTGACGTTCCCTGAGCCTGAAGACCTACCGCATTTGCAGAACTACCGTCCGTTAAAGCGACGTTAATAAAGCCGGTGTTAGTTAGTGTGCTGGCACCATCACCCTTGATACCTACGCTGCCCTGGTTATGCACATTTTGGTTTGATTCATCTTTTTCAAGGAACAGACCGGCATTAATGGTTCCGGTATTCAGAGCTGTAGCATTATTCGCACGCATCCCAACTCCCGTTGGGCTGGCACTGGAACTGCTCCAGATATTGATATTACCGTTGTTGGTCAGTACGGCTCCCGTATCGCCGCGCATGATGGCGGAGGCACCGTCTACAGCAAGGCTACCCTGAGAAGTGACAGTGCCGGATGCATTCGTACCCGTGGCATAAATAATATCGAGATTGCCAGTACCTAGCGTGGCGTTATTAGTGTGCGATTGACCATCTTCCCAGACGTGATAAGTCAAATTAACGCGGTTTTGTACTTCCGCATTGAGCAACTTTTGAATAATGCCGTTGTAGGTGTTTTGCGCGATGGTGCTGGAATCAATGACTACGCTGCCATAGGCCGGAGGAAGTTGTACTCCACCGGTTAACCAGAGTTGAACCTGGCTTTGACGGCCTGCATAAGCGCCTTGCCCCAACAAGAAATCATTCACCGTCGCAATATCTTGTGCCGAATTAATGTTAAATGTGATGTTCGGTTGGGTGGGATTCAAAACGACCTGCTGTCTAACCTGAATGTAATTGGGAAGCGTAATGCTGTCGCTGTATTCGGAGCTGACTGCCGTCTGGCCTTGCAAGTCAGTTGAAATCACAGAGGCTGGAATAAAGTGAATGTAGTTATCGGACAGCCAATTCACGTTGCTATTCGCGCTGCTTGTCCCTTGCGCGCGGGCAAGCGTTGAGTTTTTCGCCATCAGTTCGATAGTATTCGTTGTCGCGGATATCGGCGTTGTTCCTGTGGTATTGGCACCAATATTAATATTGGCGGTGCCACCGGTAGGGGCGATATCTACAATGCCAAAATTGTTATAGATACGAAACGAGTTGGGATCGAACACGCTTAGCGGCAGATCCCCCACCAGCGAGGTGCCAGGAGCTGCAAAGGTACTGGAATCATAAACCTTAATAACCGAATAACTGCCTTCAAGCCCTGGCACTTCTACATTGAGTTCCTGATTTTGCTGCGGCGTTGAAGGGTTAGTGGAATAGCTAAATGAATCAATGTTTGCCGAAGTTATCGGCGTGTTATTGCCCTGGGAATCGGTGGCGATAATCGATGTGATACGGCCTGCGTCCGGGCCGGTACTGTCGATTAACCCATTTCGCACCAGAACCTGAGTCGCGCTGCCGTTAACCCCTGGCGCTATTTGCGGAATAGGGCCAAGAATATTGAGCGTGGTGCCTGGTATATAGTGATTTGTGGCGGCATTGGCATCGATCGTGAAGGCAAAACCGGTATTTATCACCTGGTCGTAATTAGTCAGGATAGGGAAGCCGTAAGAGGGGTAGGCATCGGCCCAGTTGATATCGTCAGCCAAAACGGGAGCGGCTGAGAGCAGCAAACTGGCGCTAAGAAGTGTGCTTTGAGCTGCCCGACCCTTACCTTTCTTACGCGTTTTCGTTGTTTCCGAAGCGACCACGAGTGCATTCCGGCTCCGGCTCCAAACCAGACGATAAATACGATTCATATCAACGCTCCAGAAGTATCCAAAATGGCAATATTAAAATTTATGCTTTAAGAGCGGGTTAAACGCTTTTAATTAGCGGTCGGCTCTTTATCTTCATGCTGAATAGATGCTTTAAGCAGTAATAAATTTTGTGGTTCAATGCGTATTAGCCCACCGCGAGGGCTGCTTATGTCAGCAACAAGGGAAAGCGAAATCGCAATAATGGTCGGTAAAATAAAGATATAGACTTTATTGCTTTTTCTACTGTGTGAGCTATAGCCAATAAGAATGTTACAAATTACGGCAATTGAAATAAGTAAAATCCAGGCCGAAGCAGGGAAGTGTTTTATCCAGGCCGCCTGAGTGTAACCCTGTGTGTTAATGACATCATTCATCCCTGCGGCTATTAATGCCGTTACTGGCGTGGTGGATGACTGGGTTTCATTTTTAATAATTTGCCAAAGCTGCGTCTGTGAATTGGCAGTTTTGTTATCAAGATCAGCAAGCTGCTCTTTTTCATTAAGTTGATAAAATGCAATACGTAGATCCAGATACTTTAATAATTCACTGCGTGCGGTAGTCACATTCTTTGCAGAAAGCAAATCGATACGTAAATATTCTGTACCAATTGCATTGGCTTCTTCTGATTCACTGTTCTTGCGTTGATCGTAAAGCCCTACAGCATTGGAAAAACTGAAACCAATCAGCAAGGCAAGTAGCGTAAGGGTTGCCGCCTGGACTACACCAAAATCTTTTAGTGTGTCCTCATCTAACTGCCCCTTGCGTTGTAGGCAATAAACGCCTAGCGCCGAAGCAAGCGGTAATATGATTAGTAATGTAATAAATAAAAAAAAGGGATGGCCCAGTAACATGCTCATATTTCATCTCTTTTATAATTAACCGATTGCCACTGCACGTTTAACCAGTGTTTAAATACTTGCACAATTCTTTGAAAAAGGTAGCGGGTATAAGGATTTTTTTACAGTGCAATGGAACTAAAGTCGTGAGTGGAAATATTCTGTAAATATGCGGTTTACATTTTGAAAAGTCTTGCACTATAGTTTGAAAAAACAATCACTCATCCAGGTTGTGGAGGGGAAGGAGTTTTTAATTATTAAAAAATACTTTTCAACACTGTGCCTGATTATTTCAGGTAGATTTCTCGATATCGCTAAAAACTCTTCTGACATGAAATGTATTATCCCCTTAATTTGGTGAGGAATAGACAAGTGAAAAGTTATAAAAGGCTAATTCTTGGCACAACTTTGCTGCCTGTTTCATTATGGGTAGCATCCGCTTTAGCTGCACCGGGAGAGACCGCTGCGGTGACCCAACCTGGCGAAGCTACTGAAGCGACAAAACAGGCTAATAATGCCGTTCAGCAATTCCTTCCTTTCTCAAATACACAAGATTTTACTGACGCTAAACAAGGTTTTATTGCGGATTTACCAAGCCCGATTATTAAAGGTGAGTCTGGTAACACCGTCATCGATCTGTCTCAGTATGACTTTTTACGTAAAGAAGGCCCAACCCCTGATACGGTAAACCCGAGCCTGTGGCGTCAGTCGCAGCTGTTAGCGATTCATGGCCTGTTTAAAGTGGTCGATGGTATATACCAGGTTCGTAACATTGACCTGGCAAACATTACGTTTATCCGCGGTAAAACCGGCTGGATAGTTGTCGACCCACTCACTTCTGCGGAAACGGCAAAAGCGGCGCTGGATCTTATCAACGAAAAAGTGGAGAAACTCCCAGTGACCGGTGTGTTGTTTACGCACTCGCACGTTGACCACTTTGCGGGGATTCGCGGCATCGTAAACGAAGAGGATGCGAAGTCCGGTAAAGTGCCGGTGATCGCTCCAGAAGGCTTTATGGAAGAAGCGGTCAGCGAAAACGTCTTTGCCGGTAACGTGATGAGCCGCCGCGCTTCGTATATGTATGGCAACTTACTGCCAAAAGATCCTAAAGGTAACGTGGGTGGTGGTCTGGGACTGACAACCGCTGCGGGTACTATCACGTTGTTTGAACCAACGAAACTGATCGACAAAACCGGTGAAAAGCTGACGGTTGACGGCATTGATGTTGTCTTCCAGATGGCGCCTGGCACCGAAGCACCGGCGGAAATGCTGTTCTATTTCCCGCAGTTTAAAGCCATTGATCTTGCAGAAGATGCCAACCATACCCTGCATAACATTCTGACATTACGCGGTGCCAAAGTGCGTAGTGCACAAAAATGGGGTACCACGCTTAATGAAACCATTAACATGTGGGGCAAAGACGCCGTTGTTTCATTTGGTAGCCACCACTGGCCGCAGTGGGGCAATGAAAATGTTGTAACCCATCTTGAGAGACAGCGGGATCTCTACAAATACATCAACGATCAAACTCTGCGTATGGCAAACCAGGGTATGACGATGAATGAAATTGCTGAGAAATTCACACTGCCCGATAGTCTGGCCAAACAGTTCTACAACCGCGGCTACTACGGTGTGCTCAAGCATAACGTCCGTGCGACTTATCAGCTGTACCTGGGCTTCTGGGACGGCAACCCTGCCAACTTCGACCCGTATCCACCGGCTGAAGAAGCGAAGAAATATGTCGAGATGATTGGTGCCGATAAGATGATTGAAACAGCGAAATCCTCTTTCGATAAAGGGGATTACCGTTGGGCTGCAACAGTCGCCAATAAAGTTGTCTTTGCGCAACCCGATAACAAAGAAGCGCGTGAAGTTGAAGCTAACGCTCTCGAGCAGTTAGGCTACCAGGCCGAGTCAGGCCCGGCGCGTAACTTCTACCTTTCCGGTGCGCAGGAACTGCGTGGCGGCGTGCATAAAGTGGCAACGCCGAACACCAGCTCGCCAGATATTATCCGTGGTATGACGACGCCAATGTTCCTCGACTTCCTGGCAATCCACCTCAATGGGCCGCGGGCGGGCGACCAGAAATACACCTGGAACCTCATCTTCCCTGATACCCAGGAGAAGTTTGTGCTGACCATGCAAAACGGCGTGCTGAACTACAACAAAGATGTTCAGCTCCCGGAAGACAAAGTGGATGGCACCGTGACGCTTAATCGCACTACGCTTGATGACATCGCATTGGGTAAACTCAAACTGGGTAACCTGACCGAAAGTGGCGAAGTGACAATCGATAAGAACAAAGACAAATTTAAAGCGATGTTGGATAACTTCGATAAATTTGATTTCTGGTTCACTATTGCCGAGCCGTAACAGTCGTGATGAAGCCGGGCATCTTTTGATGCCCGGCTTTTTTTAACTTATCTGGCTAATGCCGGAGTGGATATCACCGCACTTATTGCCAGCCTTGGCGTGGGAGGCATCGCGATTGCACTGGCGGTGCAAACCATTCTCAGCGATGTTTTTGCCTCGCTTTCTATTGGCATAGATAAGCCATTCGAAATTGGTGACTTCGTGGTTTTCAATAATGTCACCGGCACGATCGAACATATCGGTTTAAAAACCACACGTATTCGTAGCCTGGGTGGTGAGCAGATCGTCTGTTCAAATGCGGTGCTATTACAGCAGACTATTCATAACTTTAAACGTATGCAGTCGCGACGTATTGTATTTAATTTTGGTATCGCTTTAGATACATCCGTGGATAAGTTGCGGGCTATTGCCGATTTGGTAAAGGAAATTGTATTGCGTTTTGAAAACGTTAAATTCGATCGGGCCCATTTTAGCTCTTTTGGTGTAGACAGACTTAATTTTGAAGTTGTCTATATCATTAATACTGCTGATTACACAAAGTATATGGATATTCAGCAGGAAATTAATATCTCAATTATAGAGGGGTTAAAAACAATGGATGTGAATCTTGCCATTCCGGGTATGATTCTCACCCACAAAAATATATCAGCTGAAAAATTACCGGAACCGAACCATAATGCGTTTCATTAAATCAATAGTTATATGTTGGATTTGTTGATTTGTATCTGCTATAGATTTAATGGGCTTTTATTTTTTCTCACAATCAATGATATCAACATCAAGGAAATACAAATGAAAAAAATCATATCTGGCCTTATTTTGTCTACACTGACTTTCAGTGTGTTTGCTGCTGAGTTGATGCCTAAAAATGAATTTGAAAAAGTGAAAGATCAGTATGTGAAAGTTGGAAGCATTTCGACCTCAGGGAAAACCAGCACCGCTGAAGCGAAAGACGTTCTTTCTAAAAAGGCCGATGAGAAAGGTGGCGATATTTATGTGCTGACCTCTGGAGACACTAATAAAAAAGTGCACGGAACTGCAGACGTTTACAAAAAAAAATAATATGAAAATGCCCGGTGCAGATTGGTCTACACCGGGCGTTGTATTTTTCAACCTGACGCACTCAGCCCAAAAATCGTCTCAGCCCTCGTTCTTCTCAACCTTTTTCTGCTTCATATAATGAAATCTTAGGATAGATACCCAACGCCAGTATTTAGAACCATTGATATGAGCCATCATATATACCAACAGAGATTACTTAATGCTGGTAGATGTCGATAGATGCTAAGAGATTTTCGACGCGCTAAAATTAGCCAATTTGCTGAATTTCAGGCATAAAAAAAGACGTCGATTGACGTCTGTTTACTTCGAAATGGTACGCCCTACAGGGCTCGAACCTGTGACCTACGGCTTAGAAGGCCGTTGCTCTATCCAACTGAGCTAAGGGCGCACTGTATTCCTTTCGGAAGCATTGCGGATTCGGATTATACGGTCAGTACCTTACGAGTCAATGGCTTTTGAACTGCCTGCGCGACAATTGAGCATAAAGGCTTAACAATGCCTGACAGCGGGCCGCGCTTCTGACAAAATAGAAACAATCCCCTCCCTTTTCGATTACAGACGGAATCATCTGACTGATGGCAGCAAAGATTATTGACGGTAAAACGATTGCGCAGCAGGTACGGCTTGAAGTTGCTGAAAAAGTGAAAGCCCGAATTGCCGCTGGAAAACGTGCTCCAGGACTTGCGGTTGTTCTGGTTGGCGAGAATCCTGCTTCGCAAATTTATGTTGGTAGCAAACGTAAGGCATGTGAAGAAGTGGGCTTTATTTCCCGCTCGTACGATTTGCCTGATACCACTTCCGAAGCAGAGCTGCTGGAGCTGATTGATACGCTCAACGCAGATAAAGAAATTGACGGTATCCTGGTGCAGTTACCATTGCCTGCAGGTATCGATAACGTGAAAGTTCTGGAACGTATCGACCCGGATAAAGATGTTGATGGTTTCCACCCATACAACGTAGGTCGCTTGTGCCAACGTTCGCCGCGTCTGCGCCCTTGTACGCCACGTGGCATTGTTACGTTGCTTGAGCGTTACGGTATTGATACTTACGGCCTGAACGCAGTGGTGATTGGCGCATCCAACATTGTTGGCCGTCCGATGAGCATGGAACTGCTGTTGGCGGGTTGCACCACTACCGTGACTCACCGCTTTACCAAAAACCTTCGTCATCACGTTGAAAATGCTGATTTGGTGATCGTGGCTGTTGGTAAACCTGGCTTTATTCCCGGTGAGTGGATCAAGGAAGGGGCGATTGTGGTGGACGTGGGTATTAACCGTCTGGAGAGCGGTAAAGTGGTGGGCGACGTAAATTATGATGAAGCCGCTGCCAAAGCCTCGTATATTACGCCGGTTCCGGGTGGCGTTGGCCCAATGACCGTCGCCACTCTTATCCAGAATACCTTGCAGGCTTGCGAGGAATATCATGATGTCGATGGAGAGTAATATGGCGACCTTCTCATTAGGTAAACACCCACACGTTGAATTGTGCGATCTGCTGAAGCTGGAAGGCTGGTGTGAAAGCGGTGCGCAGGCGAAAGCGGTGATTGCCGAAGGGCTGGTGAAAGTAGACGGTGTTGTTGAAACCCGCAAACGCTGCAAAATTGTTGCTGGTCAGACTGTTGTGTTTGAGAGTCTGAGCATTACAGTTCAAGCGTAACCACGCTCCGATAACGGCCCTCTATGGGCCGTTTCTTTTTTCCCAATCTGATCTATTCTCCATTTCTCACCCATCCACCTTCATAACCTATGCCAACGATTATTACTCATGCCGCCGTGCCAATTTGTTTAGGGTTAGGGCTTGGCAAAAAAATTATTCCTCCACGTCTGTTATTAGGCGGGATCATTCTGGCGATGTTGCCGGATGCCGATGTGCTGGCGTTTAAATTTGGTGTGGCGTATGGCAATGCTTTTGGTCACCGCGGGTTCACGCACTCTTTGTTGTTTGCATTTGTGGTGCCGCTACTTTGTCTGTTTGGCTATCGTTGGTTCCGCGCAGGCTTTGTTCGCGTCTGGTTATTCCTGACCGTGTCACTGCTATCGCATAGCCTGTTGGACTCGGTGACTACTGGAGGTAAAGGGGTTGGCTGGCTATGGCCGTGGTCAGATGAACGATTTTTTGCACCATGGCAGGTGATTCGTGTCGCACCTTTTGAGCTCTCGCGTTACCTCGAACCTCGTGGCCAGGCGGTGATTTGGTCTGAGCTGCAATGGGTTTGGTTACCGGGTTTGCTGATGGCGTTCTTGCTGTTTGTCATGCGCAAAAACCTTCGTTAATAAA
This sequence comes from Buttiauxella noackiae, assembly GCF_000737905.1. NCBI lineage: Bacteria > Pseudomonadati > Pseudomonadota > Gammaproteobacteria > Enterobacterales > Enterobacteriaceae > Buttiauxella > Buttiauxella noackiae. The sequence continues at coordinate 1,628,581 of NZ_JPRU01000001.1, read as the reverse complement.
GTGTAATCCCCTTCAAAAAAGCAGGTCAAAACCTGCTCAACTTCAAATATTCGATAACAGTATGGCTACAACGCATATTTTTGTTGCCGAGAAAAAAACGTTTCGTCAGTATAGGTAGAACGTTCTACTAGAACGTTCTACCTAGCATAAAAACGCGTAAAAACTAAAACGCGTAGGCGGCGTCAACACCGGGGGATTGTTTATGAGTTTGCTATCCAGTATTACAAAATCGTTATCTAAATTGTCGATGATAGGCCGTGCATTAATGCTGCCTATCTCTTTGTTGCCGGCGGCAGGCTTGTTACTGGCCTTCGGCGATAAATTCCATTTGCCGTTGATGATGAATGCGGGTGGGGTGATTTTCGATAACCTGCCGATGCTATTTGCGATTGGTTCGGCAGTGGGTTTAGCGGCTGAATCGGGGATTGCTGCGCTATCGGCAGCGGTGTCAGTATTTATTATTAACGTCACGATTGGCACGGTGATGCACATCACTCCTGAAATGGCGGCAGCAGGCGGGAAATATGCCATGGTGGTTGGCATCCCGACGTTGCAAATGGGCGTGTTCGGTGGCCTGATTTCCGGCATTCTGGCCGCGTGGTGCTATAACAAATTCCACACCATGCAGCTCCCTGAGTTCCTCGGTTTCTTCTCGGGTAAACGCTTTGTTGCCATCGCTACCGCATTTTTATCTTTCCTGCTCGGGATGGCACTGCCATGGATTTGGTCATATATCCAGTCGGGAATTGATTCGCTGTCGGTTATTGTGAATGGTGATAATCAGGCGCTTTCAACCTTTATCTTCGGCCTGGTTGAACGTGCGTTAATTCCTTTGGGGCTGCACCACATCTGGTATCCGTCATTCTGGTATTCATTTGGTGAGTACACGACTACAGCAGGGCAGGTTATCCACGGTGACCAGACAATCTGGTTCAAGATGCTTGAAGAAGGCGTGAAATCCTTTAGCAGCGACAGCTACCATAACGCAGGCAAATTCATGCAGGGTGAATTCCCACTGATGCTATTTGCATTGCCCGCTGCGTGTCTGGCGATGTACCACGAAGCGAACACCAAAAATAAGAAAATTGCCTCCGGTATTCTGTTCTCTGCAGCATTGACCTGTTTCCTGACAGGCATTACTGAACCGGTTGAATTTACCTTTATCTTTGTTGCACCCATCCTTTATGTATTCAACGCAATTATGGCTGGTCTGTCTTACATGTGTATGTACCTGCTGCATGCGCATATCGCTAAGTCGTTCTCGGCGGGGATGATTGACTATATTTCCTTCGGCATTTTGCCATCGTTCAATGGCTATCAAACCAACTTCCTGTCTGCGGTGATTGTTGGCGTGCCGATGGCGCTGATTTATTACTTCACTTTCCGCTACGTGATTCGCCGTTTTGATGTGAAAACACCGGGTCGTGCAGATGTGACAGCCAACGCGAACGATAAAACTGACACCGAACTTGCTGGCGATATTATCGGCTTGCTGGGTGGTGCAGAGAACATTAACTCCGTGGGTTCGTGCATTACGCGTCTGCGTCTGGAAGTCGAAAAAAGTGAGCATGTGGATAAAGACGGCCTTAACAGCCTTGGTGCTCGCGGCGTGGTGTTTGTCGGTGATTCGGGGATTCAGGTTATCTTTGGTGCCCGCGCACAATTTATTGCCCAGACAATGTCGACAATGATTGGTAAGTAGATAAGTTATTCATATCTTTGAAGCCCTCTGTATGTTTACAGGGGGCTTTATGGTATTGATAACAAGGATATTTAGTGCATAGGAACGGGATGAAAAAGGTCAATATAATTGATGTGGCACAACTGGCAGGAGTTTCTGTCTCCACTGTCTCTTTAGTGCTGCGCCAAAAAGGAAAGATCTCTGAGGCAACTATTGAAAAGGTTAACGCTGCGATTAAACAGCTTGGCTATGTCCATAACGTTGCGGCAGCTAATCTGCGTTCCAGCACCTCAAATCTTATTGGCCTGGTTATTCGTGATTTCAATGACTCCTTTTGTGTAAATGTTATGGCAAGCGTCGTCCATTACCTGGAAAAACAAGGCTATATGGTTTTTCTGGGCCATCCTCAGGACGATGATCAACAACTGCAACAGTGTTTAACATCGTTCACCCAGCAAGGTGTGGCCGGTGTTATTTATCTGGATGCTAACCATCGTTTAGCATCTATTCCGGCGTTGATTGCACAATGCCCGTTGCCAACAGTCATCATCGCTGAATCGACTGTAAGCAGCCATCGGGATGTCATTGGTCGAGATAATCGCCAGGCAGGAAACCAGGCAACGCGTTATTTGATTGACCGTGGCCACCGAAATATCGCCTATTTGGGTGGAACAGCATCGAACTTGATGCGCGAAGAGCGTTTGCTGGGTTATCGCAATGCACTGGCGCAGTACAATTTGCCGTTTCGCGAAGAGTGGGCTCCAGTTTGTGAAAACGATACCGAGAATGCTGCGCGTTTAACACGTCAATTGCTTGAGAAAAATAGCAAAATCACCGCGATGCTCTGTCATTCTCCATCAGCAATTATTGGCTGTCTCAATGGTATCCAGCAGGTTGGGCGAACGGTCGGTAAAGACGTGTTTTTGACTCAACAGGTTTCGTTGATTGGTTTCGAAGACATGATGCACATTAATCTCACCTCGCCACGTTTCACTTACGTTTCATCATCCAGCGAGGAAGCAGGCCGACAAGCGGCAACATTGATTGTGAATAAAATTAAAGAGCCGACGATGCCTGCTCAGAAGATTATTATTTCAGGAGAGTTGGTGCTGAGGGAATCAGCCTGACAAATATTATCCCCCTTTAAGAAAAGGGGGACACATCATTTAACGGTGGTACTCGCCAGCGGCTTCCGGCTGGTATTGCAACTCCAGCACTTCCAGATGCGTCTGGTTACCGTTCGGTAACGTCCAGTTAATTGTCGCACCAACACGCAAACCCAGCAGTGCAGCGCCAACCGGCGCCATGACTGAGAGTTGATTGTCGCTGTCCGTCAGATTTACCGGGTAAACCAGCGTGCGAACATGCTCTTCTTTTGAGGATAGATCGCGGAATTTTACGCGGCTGTTCATCGTAACGACGTCGGCCGGAATATCTTCAGGCTTACGCATTTCTGCTCTGTCCAGTTCTGCGTTCAGCACTGTAGCTACCGGCTGGTTAGCAAATTGTGGTTGCTCCAGCAAACGGTCAATACGCTCGGCATCGAGTTCATTAATGATAATGGCTGGTCTGGACATATTTCTCTCCGTGTAAAAAAACAGGCACTCTTGTGCCTGATGTGGACCTTACAAAAGAAAACCCTCACCGGTAAGAGTGAGGGTTTGGTCTGCAGTGATAATACTGAGCTTAACACATAGTTTAAAGTGACCTGAGTCACAAACTGCAGTTACAGAATAATGCTACCTACTAATGCGAACAGGAAAGCGATAGTACCAATCAGCGTTTCCATCACGGTCCAGGTTTTCAGTGTTGTTTTCTCGTCCATTTCCAGGAAACGGCCAACCAGCCAGAAACCGGAGTCGTTAACGTGAGACAGAACCGTCGCACCACCTGCAATTGCCACTACGATGAAGCACAGATCGAACTGGCTCAAGCCTGGCGTTGCCGCAACCATTGGTGAGATAAGTGCCGCAGTAGTCGTCAGAGCAACGGTCGCAGAACCTTGCGCCACACGCAGAGCGGTCGAGATAACAAACGCGGCAACAATCACCGGCATACCTGTATCAGACAGCACACCCGCAAGTGCATCACCAATGCCGCTGGCACGCAGAACGCCACCAAACATACCACCCGCACCGGTCACCAAAATGATGCCGCAGATTGGGCCAAGCGCGCCATCGCACACTTTTTCCAGGTGCTGACGGCTATGACGACCACTAAACACAGCAAGAGCAAAGAACACTGTAATCAGCAATGCTATCGGGGTTTTACCCAACATGCGCAGGAACTGAACTACGGTATTGTCAGCCGTTACCCAACCGAGCACGGTAGCTGTGTTCAGGCCGGTATCAAGGAAAATCAACACCAGTGGCAGTAGCAGAATCGACAATACAGTGCCAAAAGAGGGCGGCTGGTGGTTTGGATCCGCTTCTACATTGCCGAGGAAAGAAGAAGGCAATGGAACGTCGAATTTCTTACCAGCATACAGGCCAAACAGATACGCACCGAGATACCAGGTTGGAATCGCGATAACCAGGCCAACAATGACCAGCAGCCCAATGTTTGCGCCCAGCAATTCACTGGCAGCAACCGGACCCGGATGCGGTGGCAGAAGTGCGTGCATCACAGCGAATGCACCCGCAGCAGGCAGCGCATATTTCAGCGTAGAACCGCCGAATTGTTTTGCTACGCTGAAAATAATAGGCAGCATGACTACCAGGCCCGCATCGAAGAAGATTGGGAAGCCAAACAGCAAAGATGCGACACCAAGCGCCAGTGGCGCGCGGTGTGAACCAAATTTTCCGACCAGTGTGTCAGCCAATACTTTGGCGCCGCCAGAAATTTCGAGCAGACGGCCAATCATGGCACCAAGGCCAACCAGCAGAGCAACGCCCGCCAGGGTACTGCCAAAACCGCCCAAAATCGTTGGGACAATTTTATCGAATGAGACACCGGTAACCAGTGCAACAACAACACTCACTAATGTTAATGCTAAGAATGCATGCACTTTGAAGCGCATGATGAGTATAAGTAGGAGTACGACTGCACAAGCAGCAATCCCAAGAAGGGTCCCTGCGCCGTAATGTGCTGTTATTTCGGTCATATTTTTGTCCTCTGCGCCGAATTTATAGATGAACGATACGTTAAGCATAATTCACCATATTTCTGATACCGGTAACATGATATCGGTAACATTGCGTGTTCGGGAATGGAGTACACCATGTTTATTAACATTTTGAGAGCAACTTCAAACTATCGAAAGAAACAGTCCGTAAGCCTCATTGATTAATTGCTGACCGTAAATAAACCTGCCATGGGCAAATTTTGAATTAATCTGTATAAGCACGTTTCAATCTGGCGCCTTGTGCGGTCATCACCTGAACCGGAGATATCATGAGCCATTACGACAAACTCACGTTAAAGGACGGCAGTTCTCTTTACTTTAAGGATTGGGGAGAAGGGCAACCGATAGTATTCAGCCACGGCTGGCCATTAACGGCAGATGCGTTTGAAGATCAGATGTTTTTCCTTGGGCAGAAGGGATTCCGGGTTATTGCTCATGACCGACGAGGGCATGGTCGTTCGTCACAGTCATGGGATGGAAATAACATGGATCAGTATGCCGATGATCTGGCCGAACTGACCGCGCATTTGAACCTCAAAGATGCCGTTCATGTCGGGCACTCAACAGGTGGTGGGGAAGTGGCGCGTTATATTGGTCGCCATGGCACCAGTCGAGTGGCAAAAGCAGTGCTGATAAGTGCCGTTCCACCGATCATGCTGAAAACAGATTTTAATCCTGATGGTGTGCCTATCGAGGTATTTGATGGTATCCGGGAAGGTGTGCGTGCTAATCGTGCCGACTTTTTCAAAGAGTTGACGATGGCATTTTACGGTTACAACCGTCCTGGTGCGAAAATTTCAGAAGGTGTGCGGGAGAGTTTTGTTGAGCAAGGCATGCAGGGCGGTATCAAAGCACTGTACGACTGTATTAAAGCTTTTTCTGAGACAGATCAGCGTGAAGATCTGAAGAAAATGACTATCCCGACGCTGGTGATTCATGGTGATGACGATCAGATTGTGCCGTTTGAAACCTGCGGCAAGGTGACAGCGGCGACACTGCCAGATGCGACGTTCAAAGTTTATGAAGGTGGCTCACACGGAATTTGCACGACGGAGAAAGACCGGGTTAATGCTGATTTACTGGCATTTTTGAAAGGTTAGCTGTTGTGGGCGGGTAAGTGACAATTACCCGCCATTCAGGCACTCATTTCATTGCTACCGGCAACATAATCTCTTTCAAAATTTCATAGCGCTGTTGGGGTGAAAGCCAAATCAAACCCAACAGCTTATGCGCTTTTTCTTCACGTTCAAATTGAGCTTTTAACTGCATTAAAAAACGTTTCGTTGTGTTCATAATTACCTCCACATTTGATAAACAAAGCATATGTCTACAAACCCGGAACTAACAGTGAACTGATTGTTTTTTGTCTTCCGTATTTAATCGAAAAGGTACTATCTGTTGATCAAACTCACATCGATCTTCGCCACAATTTTTCTCAGCGCAGCCGGTTCATTTAGCGTTGCCATAGGGCGGTGAAGCTCACCGGGAAAAAGAATTGTCAGATCGCCCGGCTGCAATTTTATTAACGTTTCACAGCCCATATTTTTATAGAAGCCAATATCATTTTGCTCATCGAACACGCCGTCTTGTTGCTGCTGCTGTTCCACCGGTGCGGCACCGATTATCTCTTCGCCTTCAAGCACGATATGCACGTCGATATAACGGGCGTGTAGTTCAGGGCGCTGCTCTTCCAATGGTTTGGTTTTGCCATCGAATACCGAAAAATAGATAAGTTCGCCTTCAATCGGGTATTTGCCGTTGGCTAATTGCTGCGGACGGTTTGCGATAATTGCCTGTAACGCATGGCGAATCACCGTTGGGTAAACCGGGTTATGAGCGGCATTCTCAAGTTTATCAATAATCATGTTTCCCCCCTTACACCGCAACCAGCATGCCGCCATCAACAAACAGCAGGTGGCCATTCACGAAGTTTGACGCTTTTGACGACAGGAACACCGCAGCACCAATCAGTTCTTCAGGGTCACCCCAACGTGCTGCTGGCGTGCGTTTGCACAACCACTGTGTGAAAGCTTCGTCGTCGACCAATGATTTAGTCATATCTGTTTTGAAGTAACCTGGTGCAATACCGTTGACCTGAATGTTGTAGCGCGCCAGTTCCACGCACATACCGCGGGTCAACATTTTTACCGCTCCTTTTGCCGCGGCATACGGCGTAATGGTGTCGCGGCCCAGCTCACTTTGCATTGAGCAAATATTGATTATTTTTCCGGCCTGGCGTTTTACCATGCGTCGTGAAACAGACTGTGAAACTAAAAATACGGCGGTCTGATTTACAGCAATAATATCGTTCCATTCATTAACCGGAAATTCAGTAAATGGGTGGCGACGCTGAATGCCAGCATTATTAATTAATACATCAATTGGCCCGATCTCTTGCTCGATATTTTCAATGGCAGCTTCCACTGCTTCCGGGTCGGTAACATTAAATGCAGCAGTCCAGGCGGTGTAACCACAGTCACGTAATTTCATTGCCGCATGTTCGGCGCGTTCAGCAGTAATATCATTGATGATAATTTCAGCACCATGCTCAGCCAGGCCTTGTGCTAATAAAAAGCCTATCCCTTGTGCAGAGCCGGTAATTAATACGCGTTTGTTGTCGAGCGTAAATAAATTCGTCATGGTGAATTCCTGTTATTTTTGCATCGTATTTAATATCCCTTATCAAAGCGGTTCAGAGCGGGTAAAACTGTGAAGTAGATCACTGCGAATGGTGTTACGCCCGCATGATACCTGGAGTGTGAAGTGTGGTAGCTTTTCTTTTGTTAAGGATGCGAGGCATAATCCTTTTCCCGCGGGTTATCAGGAAAACCAGATGAAGTACCAGCGCATTACATTGCAGGACATTGCCGCCCTTGCGGGGGTGACAAAAATGACCGTCAGCCGTTATTTGCGCACACCGGATAAAGTAGCCCCGGAAACTGCCGCCCGAATTGCTGAAGTTATGGCGGAAGTCAATTATATGCCTGACCCTGAAAACAGGGCGCTGGCAAGCAATATGCAGCCGCGAATCGGCGTTATTATTCCCTCATTTAATAACCAGATTTTTGCCGATTTACTGGCAGGTATCGAATCCGTAACAAAGCCGATGGGTTACCAGACGTTGGTGGTTAATTACGATTACGACCGCGAGCGTGAAGAAGAACAAATTGCCACAGTGCTGGGTTTTAACGTCGCGGGGCTGATTCTGACGGAAACCGTGCATACGTTGCGGACCGAGAAGTATCTAAGTGCTGCCGGAATCCCTGTGGCTGAAGTGATGGACCTGGTGCCTGGTAGCGGGCGCATTAATGTCGGCTTTGATAACTTCCGTGCCGGGTTTGATATGACCAATATGCTGATTGCCAGCGGCAAGAAGCGGATTATCTATTTAGGTTCGATGGCCGATGTACGTGATATCAAGCGGTATGAAGGTTATTGTAAAGCCATGTCGGATGCGGGTTTGGCTGACGGTCGGCTGATGCCAAATAAAGTTTCTTCCGTAAGTATGGGTACTGGAATGATGGCGATGGCGCGCCAGATGTACCCGGATATGGACGGTATTTTATGTACTAATGACGATCTCGCAGCAGGGGTGTTACAAGAATGCCAGGCTGCCAACATTCGTGTGCCGGAACAGATGGGAATTGCGGGTTTTCACGGTCTTGAAATCGGCCAGGTTACGGTTCCAAAACTTGCCAGTGTTGTCACGCCACGCTTTGAGATAGGGAAAGTCGCCACAGAAATTTTATTGAAAAAAATCAATAAACAACCAACGATTGAACAAGTCGATTTGCACTATCGCTTATCTCTTGGCGGCACACTTTAGTCGCTTAAATGCTGAAGCGATCACGCTAACGGTAACACGGTTTTCTAACATGAATTGGCGTGACCTGTGTCGCAAAACCCTGCGCTTAAAAAGGCTTTGATGTTAAGCAGAAATATTGACTTAGCTGACTTAACCGGGGGAACCATGTCGCAACCTACCCAACACGTATTACTTATTGCTCCAGTGATGGATGCACTTCAGCAGCAACTGGATACTCATTACACCGTTCATCGCCTTTACCAGCAGTCTGACGCTGTGGCCTGGCTTGCTGATAACGGCGCGCAAATTGGTGCTGTTGTAACGCGGGGTGATATCGGCGTGACTACCGCCGTGCTGGAAAATCTGCCTCAGGTCGGCGTGATTGCCATTTTTGGCGTCGGCACTGACGCGGTGGATCTGGAATATGCTCGCCGCAGGGATATTGCGGTGACCATTACTGCCGGGGCGCTCACTGATGATGTCGCTGACCTGGCTTTCGGTTTGTTGTTGAGTAGTGCTCGCCAACTGTGCCAGGGTGACCGCTTCGTACGAGAAGGGCGCTGGCTCAAGGAAAGCTCCGCATTGGCAACTCAGGTGAGTTGTAAACGTATCGGTATTTTTGGGATGGGAAATATTGGCCGTGCCATCGCCCGTCGTGCCAGCGGATTTGATATGGAAATTTATTACACCGATCGCAAAGTGGATAGCTCACTGCCGTATCACTGGTGTGAAGATGTTTTAAGTCTGGCCAGCAATAGTGACTTTTTTATTGTTGCGGTATCGGGTGGCAAGGCAAGCCATGGCATTGTGAATCGGCAAGTATTCGAGGCATTACCTAAACATGCGTTGGTCATTAATATCGCTCGCGGCAGCATTATCAATGAGCAGGATTTAATTACCGCTTTGCAAAATGGTGATATTTCCGGTGCCGGTCTGGACGTTTTTGCTAATGAACCTAATGTCCCTTCCGCGCTTATTGAGATGGATAATGTGGTATTACAGCCCCACGTCGCCAGCGCAACCCATGAAACCCGTCAGCGTATGAGTAATATCGTATTTGAAAATGTTCAGGCTTATTTTAATGGACAGATATTGCCACATCGCATGAATTAAAATTACCGGCGCCCTTGATAAAAGGGCAATGACTTTTATTGTCACGGAACAATACCATGGAAAAGAAAATACCCGGCACTCGTTGGTGGCGTGTGGTTGCGCCTATTTTAATCGCCTGCATTATTTCCTTTATGGATCGGGTGAATATTAGTTTTGCACTCCCCGGCGGAATGGAAGCCGATTTAGGTATTACCAGCCAAATGGCGGGCCTCACCAGCGGCATATTTTTCATCGGCTATCTTTTTTTGCAGATCCCCGGTGGGCGTGCGGCTGTAAACGGCAGCGGTAAACGCTTTATTGCCTGGTCGCTGGTGGCATGGGCTATCGTGTCCGTCGCCACAGGTTTTGTCACCAACCATTATCAGGTCTTAGTTCTGCGCTTTGTGCTCGGTGTTGCCGAAGGCGGAATGCTGCCAGTCGTGCTGACGATGATCAGTAACTGGTTCCCGGACCGTGAAATTGGGCGAGCTAATGCTTTTGTCATGATGTTCGCGCCCATCGGCGGCATGGTTACCGCCCCAATATCTGGTGCGATTATTCAGAGTCTGGACTGGCGCTGGCTGTTTATCATCGAAGGTTTGCTGTCGATTGTGGTGTTGGCGGTGTGGTGGGTGCTGATCAGTGACCGCCCCCAAGAAGCGCGTTGGTTGCCCGCTGCAGAACGGGAATACCTGCTGGCAGAACTGGAAAGTGACCGTCAGGCGCGAAGTCTGAAACAGCCGGTAAGTAATGCACCGTTGCGCGACGTATTTCGTAATAGCAGTCTAATGAAGCTGGTGGCGCTTAACTTTTTCTACCAAACCGGTGATTACGGCTACACGCTGTGGTTGCCGACAATCCTCAAAAATCTGACCGGCGCGAATATGGCGGGTGTTGGGCTGCTGGCAATCGTGCCGTTTGTCGCAACGATTATCGGTATCTATGTCATTTCGATGCTCAGCGATAAAACAGGTAAACGCCGGCTGTGGGTGATGATTTCACTATTGTGCTTTGCAGCGGCATTGCTGGCATCGGTAGTTTTACGTCATAACATTATCGCAGCCTACATTGCGTTAGTGGTGTGCGGGTTCTTCCTCAAGGCGGCAACGAGTCCGTTCTGGTCGATTCCGGGGCGAATTGCCTCTCCAGAGGTTGCCGGCGGGGCACGTGGTGTGATTAACGGTTTAGGCAATCTGGGGGGCTTCTGTGGGCCATGGCTGGTGGGGATGATGATTTATCTCTACGGGCAGAACATGGCAGTCTGCGCCCTGGCCGGTTCATTGGTGATCGCAGCACTGATAACCCTGACGCTACCAAAGAACTGCGATCTGACTCCTGATAAGGGTAAGCCAGTCGCAGATGAATCGGCTAAACAACCACACGTTGCTTAACGATCAATAACCTACAGCATCCAGGCGAAACTGCTTCGCGCAGTTGCCTGGATTTCTTTGTGTGGCAAACGAGCTTTCATTAAGCGGGCCATTAATTTTTGTAGCATCCAGCGAGATTTGCATTTCCGTCAGGTATGCCGGGTTTCCGTTACAGGTCAGTTTTACCGCCTTCACCGCATCATTTCCCCAGCTCTTCTCCAGCGCTTTGTTGAACGCTTTGCGCGTGACAACTTTGCCGTAGTTTGTTGCCAAAAATTCACCAAAAGCACTTTCTTTAAATTCATGGTTCAGGCGAACCATAGTTCCGAAATAGGCGTTGGGGTTAAAACCAAAACACGCGCCATGTTTTGCGAACTCATAGCGATCAAGGCACGACTGGCCTCCAGCCCCTGGCATGACGCCCGCGAGTTTGCTGGCGATATCTGTTGATAACGCAGGTGCTGGTGCCTGGCATTTTTGCGAACCGCGAACTTCGGCCATGTTGGGCACCGGGCGGGTTGAACAGCCATAGCGCATCCACCGTTTTTCATCCACGCCTCGTGCCGCGACCGATTTTGGTAAACCTGGCCACAGGCCGTGCACGGTTAAGAAAGTGCGCTTGTCATTTTGTTCTTGCTGCGTTTTACATTCGACAGGTTCGTTGCGGTTACGCTCATGCATACTCTGGCAAAACCCTGTTTGCCAGGACAGAGCCAGCACGTAACGGTCGAAATCGGCGTACTGTTTGGCGGCGAGTTCTTCCGCTTGTAACAGATGGCTTGTGGCCAGTAGGGAAGTCAGGATTAGCGTGTTTTGCCACATCAATTTCATCGTTTTCTCGCTTGGGCTTCCAGAAGTCGCTTTATTTAAGCATAAAAAAAGCGCCTCACTGAGGCGCTTATTGCAAAGCTAAAGATTAAGGCAGAATAGCTGCAGAAGGCACAAGAATTTCGGTGGCGATAATCACGACAATCAGACCAACAGCAACGGGAACTGAGGTGCGTTTTACCACTTCGAATGGAGATATTTTTGCCATACCTGCAACTGCAACCACCACTCCGGAAACTGGAGAAATTGTGCGACCAAGGTTGGAGGCTTGCAGCATAGGAATCGCCAGGTATGCAGGGTTAATACCGGATGAGTGAGCCAGTTTTGGTATCATCTCAACAAAGGCATAGAACGGTGCGTTACCGGAACCTGTAGTCATTGCTGCCAGCATGGTGAGAACGACCAGCACCAGCATCAGAATGATACTTGCTGAACCGAACGATGTGGCAATCGATATCAGGCTCTGGATAAAGCCAATGGTGCTAAGACCTTGTGCAAACACACCCGCAGCAACCAACAGCATAACGACGTTTGCGAAGGCATCAGCCATCCCGCGGTAGCAAACTTCCAGGCCGGAAAAGACGGTCTGCGCTTTGAAGCTGCGGAAGAATTCAATCACCGCGGCAATGAGAATACAGATCACCAAAATAGAGATGATATGCAGTTGTGGACCCCATTTGCCGTCGAAAATTAGCACGCCGATAATTGGTGTAAATGGCAAAATGGCATAGAAAGAAGGTGCAGTAGTCTGGATTTCGCTGACATCGAGCATTTCGTGGCTGACGTTTTCTTTTTTATCCAGGTAGCGTTGCCAGAAGAAGTGGGCAATCGCCATGGCAATAATGGCAGCGATAGAAATTGGCACGGTGGTTTTAAAGGCAAAATCAACCAAAGACATTTCAGCAGCTTTTGCCGCTAGCACTACGTCGCCAGAAGTTGGGGACAGGATAATTGCTGCAGGAGAAGCACAAATTGCTGCCGCTGCCCCACGACTAATCCCCACGTTCACCATGACCGGGAACAACGTTGCCATCAACAACACACCCAGGCCGGTTGCAGATGAAACCGCCAGTGACATCAGACAAGCCACGAAATAAGCGGCGATCATCAAAATGTATGGTGAGTTGATTAATTTCAGTGGCTTAGACGCAAGCTTAACCACCATGTCATTGGCGCCGATATGTGTCATGTAAGCTGCAAAACCGCACAGCATCATGATCATCATGCCCAGATCGCCACCACGGCTCATCAGGAGGATTTTGACATATTCAACGATATCGGTTGCGGTGTACCCAGTGCTTTCAGCATTGCCAGGTAAAACCTTGTGGCCCATCAGAGCACTTATAATCAGTAACGTTAAACCACCGACGAATAATACGCCGGTGGCGGAGTAGCCCTTGATGATGTAGCGAGCTACACCGACAATAACCACAACCCCAATTAGTAGTTCAAGAGTAGTTAGCATTTGAGTCCCCTGTCGCGTTCGGCATCTTTACCCATTGAAGGGAGTGAGTAGTACCTGAGCGCAACGCCATGCCTGAAAATAAAAAATAAGACGCTTTGCAGTCGTCGGTGAAAACGGTGCCAATCTGCCTGAATCATTCGAGCAGATTTCTGATGAGCATCAAATTTACTAAGCTTCGTATCTCTGCCATGACACATTTGCAGGCAGCTTTGCAATTATGACATTTACTTATTGAATAGCGTTATTTATTTGTACCACTAATTGTTTTATAAATAGCCATATGGGGGTAGTTAATTTGATTAATTATTATGAAATTGTTAATTAAAATGGCAAATGTAAAACAACCAAAAATCGCTTTAAAATAAAAAGGTCTAATGCTTATACTGCCGCCTCGTATATTTTGGGGTAACCAAGTTGCAATCCACTTTCTGGTCGACAAGCCATTTACGCTTCCTCAGAAAGCATCTTTTGATGCTGCTGTTGGCGTTTGGCTGGCTGTTTATCAACAGTCAGGTCGCAGTGGCATCGCATGACTGCCCGGTAGAAATTAGCGCATCATCCCTTTCCGTTCAGCATAGCGAACATATGCTGATGAAAAACCATTGGGATATGGTGAAAGCGAAAGGAACACTGTGTGATAAACACTGTATTCCAGATGTGATGCAAAAAGATAACGGCTACATTTCTTTGGCCGCATTACCGGTGACCAATACTCTCGCCTTAGTGATCCCCGAATGTACTGAAACGATTACCTCGGTTTCCTTGGTAACTCCACCTGCAACTGGCCCTCCGGCCACAATACGGTTTTGTCGTTTTAGAGAATAACTCCAGCACGGTCCTGGTTCATGCCTATGAATTTCAAGATGCAGGAAGGCAGCTAACGCACCTGTAACTTGAAAGACAAAGGCAGATTGGCATTTCGCCGTCCTTTGACTTTAGTTCTGGAGATTTTTATGTCTGCTATTTCTGCACGTTTCTTCACAGCCGTTGCGCTGTCTGTATCTGCTTTCTTTACCGTGGCTCACGCCGCATCTCACGATATGTCTCATGAGATGTCGATGTCTCAGCCGATGGCTGCCGAGGTTTACCACGGCCACGGTGTGGTCAAGAAAGTCACCGCCGATTCTATTTCCATCGCCCATAAACCTATCGCAGCGCTTAATTGGCCTGCAATGACCATGACCTTCAGCATGCCTGAAGCGGGAGCATTGCCGGTAGTCAAAGCAGGTGAAACGGTTGACTTCACGTTTAGCCAGCAGTCTGAAGGCTACAAAATCGCTTCGGTTACCCCGACTAAGTAACTGAGGCCATCATGAGACAACATTCCCTGAGCTTGTGGCTCGGCGGGGTGCTGTTTGCTGTGTCTGTCTCTGCCGCAAATGCGGCAGAGCTCAGCCTGCAACAGACCCTGAACGCTGCTGAAAACTATTCCGCGGAACTTTCTGCCAACCGTAATCAGAGCGATGCGCTGAATGCGATGGCGGATTCTGCCCGTGAATTACCCGACCCTAAATTGAAATTTGGTATTGAAAATGTCCCGGTGCAGGGCAGTAACAGCCATCGCTTTACGCGCGAAGGCATGACCATGCAGCGTATTGGCATCATGCAGGAGTACGTCAGCGAAGATAAGCGCGACCGTAAAGCCGAAACTATTCTGGCTCAATCCGCCAGCAGTGCGGCCAAAGCCGAGGTGATTCGGACGACATTACAAAGAACGACGGCTCAGGCCTGGCTTGATTTGGCGTTATCGCAAAAAGTGTTGGCGACTGCGCAAAAACTGGTGGACGAAACTGAGCGTCAAGTCGATGTGCAGAAAGCGACGGTTGCCAGTGGAAGTTCACCGGCATCCAGTGTTGTAGATATTCGCATGACCCTCTTAGGGATGCAGGACAAAGTAACGCTTGCACAGCGTGATGTGGTCCTGGCCCAGACGCGTTTGCTGCAATTGACGGGCGAACAGATTGATAACACTAGTGGTACGTTGCCGCGTTATCAGCGTTTGCCTGCGGACCCGGCAGTACTGGAACAAAATGTCGGGCAGCATCCGGAAGTGATTGAAGCGGCACGCGAGGCCGATGTTGCCAAAGCGCGTTCAGCGCAATCCGCTGTGGCGGCGAAACCGAACGTCGGTGTTGAGGTTTTCTATGCTCATCGTGCGGATGATTACGATGATATGGCTGGTGTGATGTTTACCGTCGATTTACCCATGTTTAAATCGCAACGTCAGGATAAAGACCTGGCGGCAGATATGTCCCGAACCATGGAAGCTAACGACCAGTTGGCATTGTCAAATCGCGAACGTATAGCCCTGGTGCGCACACTGGTAGCGCAGTATCAGGCTGCCCAAACACTCTGGCTGCGCCAGCAAGATGAAATATTACCTCTGCAACGCCAGCGCCTCTCACTGGTTGAAGCACAATACCGTTCCGGGCAATCGACCCTCTCCGACTTACTCAATGCTCGCCGTACTCTGCTTGATACAGAACTGGCCGCGCATAGCGCAGAAAAAAATGTGGCTGAAACCTGGGCCGCCATTCGCTACCTGACGCCACAGGAAAATAACCAATAATGAACACCATAACGAGAATTTCATTGTTAGCGCTCACTATCGCGGCGTCACTTGGCGCCGGGTATTACGTGGGTAAACAAAGCGACTCCACCTCAACGACACAATCTGTTCAGCCTGAACGAAAAGTTCTTTATTGGTATGACCCGATGACACCGGGGCAGCGCTTTGATAAGCCGGGTAAATCGCCGTTTATGGATATGGATTTAGTCCCACGTTATGCCGATGAAACTACCGAAGATGGTGGTGTGACGGTGAGTGCTCGCCAACAACAAAATCTGGGAATCAAAACTGCGTTGGTTGAGAAGAAAGTGCTGGAATATCAATTTGATGCTTTTGCTACAGTGTCTACGGACGAACGCAGCGTGCAGATTATTCCGGCCAGTGCTAATGGCGTCGTTGAGAAGTTGTTTGTTAATGCGCCGCAGCAATTTGTGAAAGCGGGTGAACCACTTGCACAGCTGTGGATACCTGAATGGACGGCGGCACAGCAAGAGTATCTGGCGGTGCGTCGTTTGGGAGACAGCGCATTAAGTGCCGCCGCACGAGAACGTCTACAACTCCAGTTCATGCCAGCGGAAATTATTCGCCAGGTGGAGAAAACCGTGAAACCGCAAACGCGTGTGACGGTGCGTGCTAAACAAGATGGCTACATTAACAAGCTCGATACTCGCGAGGGCGCGCAGGTTGCGGCAACAGCGCCTTTGTTTGAAATTGCCAGCCTCGAATCTGTGTGGATTGTGATTGATTACCCGCAAACTCAGGCCCAGGTACTGCAAGTGGGGAGTGAGATTCAGGCAGCAAGTGATAGCTGGCCTGGTGAGGTTTTCCATGGGCGTGTGAGTGAGTTGTTACCCAATATGGAAACGACTACCCGAACGCTGAAAGCGCGCATCGTGTTGGATAACCCGCAAATGAAGCTCAAGCCTGGGATGTACCTTAATGTGAAACTGGCGAAGCAGCCTAATCTCCCGCCAGTGCTGGCTATTCCTGAAGAAGCGATGATTGAAACGGGGAGCAATAGCCGGGTATTAGTCGCGCAGGACAATGGCCATTTCAACCCGGTGAACGTAGTGGTTGGGACGGCGCAAAATGGCTGGGTTGAGATTAAACAAGGATTGAAAGAGGGCGATAAAGTTGTGACCTCCGGGCAGTTCCTGATTGATTCCGAAGCAAGCCTTCGTAGCGCATTGCCACAGGAGAACGCAGCCATTACTGCAACCCCTGAATATCAGGGCGAGGCGGTGGTGAAAGAGATTACTGATGATGCTGTTACCCTTTCGCACAAACCCATTGCTGCATTGAAATGGGGAGCGATGACTATGGATTTTGCACTGAAATCGGCCGCTGACGCGCAGGGTGTGAAGGTTGGGGATAGCGTGATGTTCAGTTTCACAATGGATGACGAACATGGCGCGGTGATCACTCATCTGATGCCGATGGCGGGGGTAATGAAATGATTGCCGCCGTTATTCGCTGGTCACTTAAAAATCGGCTGCTGGTGTTGCTTGCGGCGATCATGATGGCGGTGTGGGGAATTTGGTCGCTGCAACGCGCACCGTTGGATGCGCTGCCAGATCTCTCCGACGTACAGGTGATCATTCGTATCAATTACCCAGGCAAAGCGCCTCAAGTGGTTGAAGATCAGGTCACTTATCCGCTGACCACTACCATGCTTTCGGTACCAGGCGCGAAAACTGTGCGCGGTTTTTCGATGTTTGGTGACTCATATGTCTACATTTTGTTTGAAGATGGCACCGATCCGTACTGGGCGCGCTCGCGGGTTCTGGAGTATTTAAGCCAGGTTCAGTCACAGTTACCTCCTGAAGCCAAAGCCTCGTTAGGGCCGGATGCGACGGGAGTGGGTTGGGTTTATGAATATGCGCTGGTGGATAGAACTGGCAAACACAGCCTCGCAGATTTACGCGCCCTTCAAGACTGGACGCTTAAATTTGAGCTCAAAACTGTGCCGAATGTTTCTGAAGTGGCAAGCGTAGGCGGCATGGTTCGACAATACCAAATTGTTCTCGATCCGCAGCGTATGCGGGCGCTGAACATTACACACGAACAAGTTATTAGTGCGGTGCAAAGTGCTAACCAGGAAGGTGGCGGTTCGGTTATCGAAATGGGCGAAGCCGAATACATGGTGCGCACCGCAGGTTACCTGAAGAATCTGAATGATTTTAAACAGGTAGTGATCACCACGCGTGAAGGCGTGCCAGTGCTGTTGAGCGATGTAGCAACGTTGCGTATGGGGCCTGAAATTCGTCGTGGCGTGGCGGAATTTAATGGTGAAGGTGAGGTTGCGGGCGGCATTATTGTCATGCGCTATGGCAAGAATGCGCTGGACACAATTAATGGGGTAAAAGCGAAGCTACAGCAAATTCAGAAGAGTTTGCCTGTGGGTGTCGAAATCATTCCGGTGTATGACCGTTCTCATCTGATTGAAAATGCTATTGAAACGCTCTCTCACAAGTTGCTGGAAGAGTTTATCGTAGTGGCGATTATCTGTGCACTCTTCTTGTTCCATTTCCGTTCTGCACTTGTGGCGATGATAACCTTGCCATTGGGGATTCTGGGCGCGTTTATTGTCATGCACTACCAGGGAGTGAACGCCAACATTATGTCGTTGGGTGGAATAGCGATTGCTATTGGGGCAATGGTTGATGCTGCGATCGTAATGATTGAAAACATGCACAAAGTGCTGGAGCAGTGGCGGCACGACAATCCTGATAAGCAGCCTTCTGGTGCTGATTATTGGCGGATCTCTGAGCAAGCCGCGGTAGAAGTGGGGCCAGCATTATTCTGCAGTTTACTGATCATCACACTCTCCTTTATTCCGGTGTTTTCCCTTGAAGCACAAGAAGGGCGCATGTTCTCGCCGCTGGCGTTTACCAAAACCTACGCGATGGCTGTGGCTGCGGGGCTGGGCATCACGCTGGTACCCGTGCTTATGGGCTATTTCATTCGTGGAAAAATTCCTGATGAGAAGGCTAACCCAATCAACCGTTGGCTGATTGCCGCCTATGAACCACTATTGGATAAAGTGCTGGCGCGCCCGAAAACTACGCTGCTGGTGGCAGGGTTAGTATTACTGGCGACGTTATGGCCGTTGAGCCGACTTGGAAGTGAGTTTATGCCGCCGCTTGATGAAGGTGATTTGCTGTACATGCCATCAACGCTACCGGGTATTTCCGCACGTGAAGCAGGACGTTTACTGCAACAGACAGACCGCTTAATCAAAACCGTGCCTGAAGTGGCGACGGTATTTGGTAAAGCCGGGCGCGCAGATACTGCAACCGATCCTGCACCGCTGACCATGATCGAGACCACTATTCGTTTTAAACCGCGCGATCAATGGCGGCCAGGAATGACGATGGATAAGCTGGTTAGCGAACTCGATAACGTGGTGAAAGTTCCGGGTATTGCTAACGTTTGGGTGCCACCTATCCGTAACCGCCTGGATATGTTGGCGACAGGTATCAAAAGCCCGGTAGGCATTAAAGTCAATGGCAATAATATTGCTGCCATTGAGCAGGTGGCTGAGCAAATCGAACGAGTGGTGAAGCAAGTTCCCGGTGTTACATCAGCTCTTGCGGAACGACTCGGTGGCGGGCGCTATGTTGATATTAATATCGACAGGCTGAAAGCGGCGCGCTACGGGGTATCAGTCAAAGAGCTACAGTCATTGGTTGCAACGGTGATTGGTGGACAGAATATCGGTGAAACGATTGAAGGACGTGAACGCTATCCCATCAATATTCGCTACCCACGCGAAATACGTGACAACGTCCAGAAATTACAAAATTTGCCGGTAATTACCGCAAATGGCAGCCAGATTGCACTTTCTGAATTGGCTGACATCAGTATTACTGATGGCCCACCAATGTTGAAGAGTGAAAATGCCCGTTTATCTAATTGGGTTTATGTAGACTTACGCGGACGCGATTTAAAATCGGCAGTGGAAGATATGCAACGTGCTGTTTCCCAACAGGTGAAATTACCTGATGGTGTTTCATTATCCTGGTCTGGTCAATTTGAATATTTAGAACGCGCAAGCGCCAAATTAAAAATAGTCTTACCTTTCACCCTGATTATTATTTTTGTCTTGCTTTATGTAACATTCTCGCGTGTAAGTGATGCACTGTTAATAATGGGGACTTTACCATTCTCACTCATTGGCGGTGTCTGGTTACTCTATTTGCTGGGATATAATTTATCCGTTGCGGGGGCTGTGGGCTTTATTGCATTGGCAGGAGTAGCAGCTGAATTTGGCGTAATAATGGTGCTTTATTTAAATCAAGCGATTGCAAGGCATAAAATGCTAGATCCACAAGGAGGAAAACCCATGTTAATGCGTGCCCTTCATGAGGGCGCTGTGCTGCGTGTCAGGCCAAAAGTGATGACGGTAGCGACGATAATGGCGGGTTTGTTGCCGATTATGTGGGGTGATGGCACTGGATCAGAAGTGATGCGTCGTATAGCGGCCCCGATGATTGGCGGCATGATTACTGCCCCATTGCTATCGATGTTGGTCATCCCTGCAATGTATGTATTACTAAAAAAGCATAAATAATAGTTGGTTACCCCTATTGTTTTAGATTAAGGAAACAATAGGGGTTGATGGTTAAATAGGCGTTAATGGCTGTTTTTAGGAATTAGCCACAGACTTATTTAGCTTTTGTTAATATATAATTTGTTAGGCTGTATATTGAATTTTGATGTGGAAATCAATGTGACTCTAACAAATAAAATCATCTTTTCTTTTATTATTTTTGTATCACCATTAATGGTGTTGCCTGCTGCAATGGCGAGCCAAAATAGTGTATTAGGTGACGCCTGGAATACTTTGTCTGATAATGTTTCACAAACCTGGAATGAACCGCAACATTATGATTTGTATGTGCCTGCAATAACCTGGCATGCACGTTTTGCATACGATAAAGAAAAAACAGATCGCTATAACGAACGTCCCTGGGGTATTGGGTTTGGGCAAATACGTTGGGATGAAAGTGGCAACTGGCATGGTTTGTATCTGATGGCGTTCAAGGATTCCTTTAACAAATGGGAACCAATTGGTGGCTATGGATGGGAGAAGATCTGGCGTCCGTTGACGGATGATAACTTCCGTCTTGGTTTGGGCTATACGCTGGGGGCAACAGCGCGTGATAACTGGAACTATATTCCCATTCCTGTGATTTTACCTTTGGCATCCGTAGGTTATGGACCGGCAACGTTCCAGATGACTTATATTCCCGGAACGTACAACAACGGTAACGTTTACTTTGCCTGGTTACGCTTCCAATTCTGAAGGGCCGTAGCAGTCTGAAATGATTCAAATGGGTAGTCTGGAATCATACAAATGGCGTATTTGGGCTGACTGGTATTCAAAAATACGGACTGCCGCACAGTTTTTAAAAGAGGTAGTAATTTTTATCACTTTTTAGCAATTCTGGGCTGGACAAAATCCATCACAATTGGTGTACTGATGTCCGACACAGCATTTGTGTCGTTTTTCATGTAAAGGTAATTTAGATGTCTAAGATTAAAGGTAACGTTAAGTGGTTTAACGAGTCAAAAGGCTTTGGCTTCATTACTCCGGAAGATGGTAGCAAAGACGTGTTCGTACACTTCTCTGCAATCCAGAGCAATGGTTTCAAAACCTTGGCTGAAGGTCAGCGCGTTGAGTTTGAAATCACTAACGGTGCCAAAGGCCCATCTGCTGCAAACGTAATGCCTATCTAAGGCTTTACCAGCAGAATATAAAAACCCGCCAAGGCGGGTTTTTTTTGCTTTAAATTCAGGAAAAAAGATAAATTTTCACAAAGCACACCACAATAAGCGTGCTAATCAGCACCGCTGTCCATCCAGCAACACGTTCTTTCATCAGTTTGCCTCACCCTTATTTTTATCCAGAGTGGCAGACAAAAATTAAGCTAACCTTAACGTGGCTTGAATCAATGACTGTAGGCTAAAGAAACTAACCAAAATGCGATGGCCGTCATGGTGAGCGAACCTGCGAGATTAAGCAGCATATTCAATCCAGCCCAGGCCAGACGCCCATCCTGTAGTAAGAAAACAACTTCTGCCGAGAAAGTCGAAAACGTGGTAAGGCCTCCGCAAAAACCTGTGGTGATTAAAAGTTTCCAGACAGGGTCAAGGTGAGTCATTCTGGTAAACACAGCCAGCCCCAGTCCGATGATAAACGCGCCGACAAGGTTTGCTGTCAACGTCCCGACGGGAATCGCCGCATGTGCCGGGTTGAGCTTCATACTCAATAACCAGCGCACAACACTTCCCGTTCCTCCGCCAATAAACACGGCTAAAAGCATCTGCAACACGATAGTTTCCTGTTCGTTCTTATTTTTAAAGTGTTTGAGTGTAACGTCAGCACGGGAAGTTTCACACCCGGTATACTGAAATTATTCGCAGCCTTTTGAGAGATGACAATGAAAGTTGCAGTAGGGCAGTTTGCGGTGAGTAAAGTGTGGCAGGAAAACGTACAAACCTGTCTGGCGTTGATGGCGCAAGCGCGAGCTACAGGGGCTCAATTACTGGTATTACCCGAAGCAGTCCTGGCACGAGATGATAGCGACCCCGATTTATCAGTGAAATCAGCGCAAACCATGAACGATGAGTTTATCGATAGGCTTTGCGAGCAGAGTCGTAATGATAATCTGACAACCATACTGACATTGCATATCAAAACCACGGTGGGTCGTGCGGCAAATACTTTGCTGGCAATTCGTGGCGGCAAGGTGATAGCTCGTTATCAGAAACTTCATCTCTATGATGCGTTTAATGTACAAGAATCGCGCCTGGTTGATGCAGGTGATGTATTACCACCATTAATTGAGGTCGCGGGTTTTAAAGTGGGATTAATGACATGCTACGATCTGCGATTTCCAGAGATGGCTTTGAGTCTGGCTTTAGCGGGCGCTGATGTTTTAGTCTTACCTGCAGCGTGGTTACGTGGTCCAAATAAAGAGATGCATTGGTCAACGCTACTGGCTGCTCGTGCGCTTGATACCACATGTTATGTTGTGGCATCAGGTGAATGTGGTAATAAAAATATTGGTCATAGTCGAGTGGTGGATCCACTCGGTGTTGTCATTGCGGCGGCAAATCAGCGACCGGCTTTGATTTATGCTGAGTTGGAGGGCGAGTACTTAACTGAAGTAAGAGCGATGCTACCCGTCTTGAAAAACCGCCGGTTTGGCGTACCCAGGTTGTTATGATGGTTTTTAACTCGATCTTGATTCAACTTGTTACAGGTTTCTATTGTATCGCACGCGAAAATGACCGTTAATTGTCTCAGTGTATTGTTCGCCGTATCCACGGCACGCATGATTAAAGAAGGTTGTTATGGGTGAGATTAGTATTACAAAGTTGTTGGTGGTCGGTGCGCTGATTGTTTTGTTATTTGGCACCAAGAAGTTGCGCACCCTGGGTGGCGATCTGGGCGCGGCAATCAAGGGCTTCAAGAAAGCCATGAATGAAGATGAGACCAGCGCTAAGTCTGCCAGCAATACGGATACAACAGCTGACCGTATTACTCACAAAGACTGATCATAAAGCAGCTTTCGACCAGATATAAAAAAACCGGCATTGTTTTGGCCGGTTTTTTTATGCACGTAGCAAATTAAAGGTAACGATTTGTTACATCGTTATTTAACTTCCATACCTTTAGCTTGTAAGTCTGCATGGTATGAAGAGCGAACAAATGGGCCGCAAGCTGCATGGGTAAAGCCCATAGCCAGCGCTTCTGCTTTCATCTCTTCAAACTCGTCAGGGCTCACATAACGTTGCACTGGTAAGTGATGGCGGCTTGGCTGTAAATATTGGCCCAGCGTTAACATTGTGACACCGTGGCGACGTAGGTCACGCATTACTTCCACAATCTCTGCATTCGTTTCGCCTAAACCTACCATCAACCCTGATTTGGTTGGGATATCAGGATGCGCTTCTTTAAAACGCTCCAGCAGTTTCAGCGACCAGTTGTAGTCAGCACCAGGACGTACTTTGCGATAAATACGCGGCACGTTTTCCAGGTTATGGTTGAACACATCTGGCGGCGTTGCGGTGAGGATTTCTAGCGCTTTGTCCATTCGGCCACGGAAATCTGGCACTAATGTTTCGATTTTGATGGTCGGATTTTTTTCGCGAATTGCGCTTATGCAATCAGCAAAATGTTGAGCTCCACCGTCGCGCAGGTCATCACGGTCAACAGACGTGATAACGACATAACGTAATGCCATGTCAGCGATAGTTTGCGCTAGTTTGCCTGGCTCATTGGCGTCAGGTGCAACCGGGCGACCATGAGCCACATCGCAGAATGGGCAGCGGCGAGTGCAAATCGCACCCAGGATCATAAAGGTTGCTGTTCCGTGGTTGAAACATTCCGCCAGGTTAGGGCAGGAAGCTTCTTCACACACAGAGTGCAGACCATTTTTACGCATTGCCGCTTTGATACCCTGAATGCGGGTCGAATCAGATGGAAGTTTGATCTTCATCCATTCTGGTTTTCTTAACAGCTCCTGGCGCTCCGTCACCACGTTTTTAACCGGGATCAGAGCCATTTTATCGGCGTCGCGGTACTTGACGCCGCGTTCCATTACAATAGGTTTACTCATATCGTACGTGTTCCAGTTGCTGAAAAAAATCAGGCTAATCGAATGTTTTATTTATCAACTATTTTTTAATAGCGACCGAAGTATATCATCACTGAAAGGAATAAATTAGCCTGACAGAGCAGTAAATGGGGAAAGAATTGTAAATGAGTTGTTGGATTGTGCGCTTTGCAAGGTTAACAATTAGCAAATCGACCTCATAGTAACCGCCGGGAGGTCGATGTGACTACGCACCCAGGAATTCGTAAAGGATGCAGTTATCAGAACAATAAATATTAAGCAGGTATGTATTTAACTGGCGGATTATTCAGTAGCTCGATGAATTTATTGATGAGCAATGGTTGAACATCTTCAAGTGCCGTACCAGCGCGTAATGAACTGACCTGCGTCATCTCAAGACCTGCATATCCGCAAGGGTTGATTCGCAGAAAAGGGCTGAGATCCATATCAATATTCAATGCCAGCCCGTGGAATGAACAACCCTTACGTATACGTAAACCCAGCGAGCAAATCTTACGTCCATCAACATAGACACCTGGAGCATCCGCGCGTGGATAAGCTTCTATCTGTAATTCTGCAAGGGTATTGACCACGGTTTGCTCAAGAATGGTGACCAGTTCCCGAACGCCGAGCTTACGACGCTTAAGATTAAGCAACACGTACATCACTTGCTGGCCTGGTCCATGATAAGTGACCTGGCCGCCGCGGTCGCTTTGAATCACGGGAATATCACCAGGAACGAGCACGTGTTCCGCTTTACCTGCCTGGCCTTGCGTAAAGACACGCTCGTGTTCTACCAGCCAAATTTCATCGGCAGTCGTTTCATCACGGGTATCGGTAAAATCATGCATCGCCTGAGAAATGGGTTCGTAGGGTTGCAGGCCTAGTTGGCGAATTTGAATAGTATCTTGAGACAAAACATCGTCTCCGGCAGGTTAGAAAGATGAGGGAGTATATATCACTGGGACAAAAAGCAGTACCCGGCCTGTTGGCCGGGCAGGTTACAAATTACAGCACCATACGAACGATTTCGATCTTGCCAAGCTCTTCGTACAGGGTCTCAACTTGCTCAATGTGAGTCGCTTTGATAGTGACCGATACAGAATGGTAATTACCTTTGCTGCTCGGTTTAACCTGTGGGGTGTAGTCACCAGGTGCGTGGCGCTGCACCACCTCAATGACCAAATCAACCAGCTCGGGTTTCGCCAAACCCATCACTTTGTAAGTAAAGGGAGTCGGGAATTCGAGCAATTCTTTCAGATTGGTTTTCATGGTAGCTCCAGCGTTACGGCATTAAAAATGATAACTCCCGCCAACAGGGGCAGGAGTTGCTTTGATTCATAGTATATGGGGACGACTTCTATTCTTTCAAGTGTTCAATAATTAACCAAACCAATGGTGGAATGTCAGTTTGATGTAATCAATGATACGACTGAAGAAATTACCTTCTGGCATTTCCTGAAGAACAACCAGCGGGCGTTGCTCAATAGTTTTTCCATCGAGTTGGAAATTGATGGTACCAACAACCTGGTTTTTCTGCAGCGGTGCATGCAGTTCCGTGGTGTTAAGTACATAGCTCGCTTTCAGATCTTTCATGCGCCCACGAGGGATTGTCAGATAAACGTCTTTATCAACCCCGAGTGATGCACGATCGTTATCACCAAACCAGGCTGGTTCTGAGGCAAATTCTTTACCGGCTTTCAGTGGCGAGACAGTTTCAAAGAAACGGAAGCCCCAGGTCAGCAGTTTTTTGCTTTCGGTTTCACGGCCTTTGTACGTACGTCCACCAAGCACTGCAGAAATCAGACGCATCTGACCTTCAGTTGCAGAGGCCACCAGGTTGTAACCTGCAGCATCGGTATGACCTGTTTTGATGCCATCAACTTGCAGGCTGGTATCCCACAGCAAGCCGTTACGGTTTGTCTGGCGGATATTGTTGAAGGTGAACTCTTTCTCTTTGTAGATAGCGTATTCGTTCGGCACATCGCGAATCAACGCCTGGCCAATCAACGCCATATCACGCGCTGAGCTGAATTGGCCTTCGGCATCGAGACCGTGTACGGTCCCGAAATGGGTATTTTTCAGGCCCAGAGCGGAAACATAGCTATTCATCAGGCCAACAAATGCATCCTGGCTTCCGGCCACAAAATCGGCCATTGCAACACATGCATCGTTACCTGATTGCAGGTTAATACCGCGAATCAGTTGTGATACCGGCACCTGCATGCCTGGTTTCAGGAACATCAAAGATGAACCTTTAAATACCGGGTTGCCGGTCGCCCATGCATCCTGGCCAACAGTCACAATCGAGCTTTCGTTAAATTTACCGGCTTTCATCGCTTGACCGATGACGTAGCTGGTCATCATTTTGGTCAGGCTCGCAGGATCACGACGAGTATCAGCATTAGACTCAGCCAGTACTTTACCGGAGTTGTAATCGATCAGGATGTACGCTTCCGCATCAATCTGCGGGACGCCTGGGATCATGGTTTTAATGTTCAGGTCGTCAGCGTGTGCGACAGCCATCCCCGAAAGAGTGAGGGCCGTAGTGAGCGCCAGGCGTTTAACAAAACGAAAAGAAGGGGCTGTATTCATGATTAGAACAACGACATCCATGATGGGAATAAAAAAAGTGCCTTACTATAGCAAAAGCGATTTTTGCTGGCATCCGTCTTTGCGCATCAATTGTTAATGGAATTTACATTAATTGACGCACGACGAATGCCAGACACAACCACTTACATAGCGGGTGCGTTAGTGATGAAAGATTGTTGCTGGGCTTCGCTCATTAGACGTTGCTGCATAGCGGCCGCTTCGTTCCGAGTGCTAAATGGCCCAAGCTGTACACGGAACATAGCACCATTACTGGAAACCTTGCCCGGCACGCCAAATTGCTGGCTAAGTTTTTGCTGCCACTGAGTTGCACGAGTCTGATCGCTGACTGCTCCCACCTGAACGACATAACGCCCGGAAGCTGTAGCGACTGGAGCAGCTGTCTGCACGCTACCCTGAACCGAACCAGGTGCTGTAACTGGTGCATTTTGTTGCACAGGTGCTGCAGTTTGAACTGGTGTTGCTGCTACTGCAGGAGCCGCGGCAACTTCTGGCTGGTCATTTTCAATCACGCCGGGGGCCAGGGGAGTTGCAGCACCTAAGAAACCACTGCTATTAACCGGAGCTCCGGTAGTGTCTTCACTTTTCAGCGAGGAGTTGCTAATAGCGCGTACCTCACCTTGCGGAGCTTCCACTGGCATTCCAGAAGAGGCACTGCCCATTCCACCGCTTAAATCAGGACGAGGGGGGAGGATGTAGGTCTGTTTGGCAACAGTCGTACACACAGTACCAGGCCCGGACATGGAACCATCCTGGGCAACAATAATTGGATCGATACGTACTTTGGTGTTGTTTGAGTTGTTCAAACGGTCGGCTGCGGCGCGTGATAACGAAATGACACGATCATTACCATAAGGACCACGATCGTTAATACGCACGACAATCATGCGCCCATTTGCGAGGTTCGTGATACGCGCATAGCTTGGAATAGGAAGTGTTGGATGGGCAGCAGTCAGAGCAGTCGCATCAAATGGCTCGCCCGATGCAGTCAGGTTGCTACCGGGTTCCGCATCATAAATAGCGGCAAAACCTGCCTGGCTAAAGTTTGCCGGATTCTGCACGATTTTATAGCGTTTACCGTTATTTTCGTAATCCTGATTAGCCGAAGGACTCAACGGTTCAAAGCGCGGTTCCGCGCCGCTTATCTCAACCGTCGGGCCATTACACACCGCCGGTTGCGGTTGCTGGTTTACCTGTTGTTGATCACCATCATCAGACGAGCAGCCAGCCAGTATTGCAGCAACGACACAGATCCCAAGCCAACGCTTAACCATTACGCACCTCATCCACTTACACGCTTTTTGATAACATTTTTCTGTGGGTATGTATCGACATCACGATACCAAACCCGGCCATCAGAACGATCAGGGCCGAGCCCCCGTAGCTCACCAGCGGCAAAGGTACGCCGACCACCGGTAAGATACCACTAACCATACCAATGTTAACAAACACATATACGAATAAAATCAACATTAGCCCACCAGCCATTACTCGACCAAATGTGGTCTGAGCACGAGCGGCAATGATAAGACCGCGCATGATAAGCAATAGATAGAGCGCCAGTAATACCAGAACACCTACCAAGCCTAGCTCCTCGGCAAGTACTGCAAAGATAAAGTCAGTGTGGCGTTCGGGTAAAAATTCAAGTTGCGACTGTGTTCCGTGTAGCCAACCCTTGCCACGTAACCCGCCAGAACCAATAGCAATTTTAGACTGAATAATATGATAGCCCGCACCGAGAGGATCACTTTCCGGATCAAGCAGCATCATCACGCGTGCACGTTGGTAATCGTGCATCAGGAAGAACCATAGAATCGGAATGAAGGCGGCGACCAACAACACGGCAACACCGATAAGTTTCCAGCTCATACCGGATAAGAACAGCACGAACAGTCCTGATGCGGCAATGAGAATAGACGTTCCCAGATCGGGTTGAGCGGCAACCAGCAGCGTCGGCATGAAAATGAGTATCAGCGCGATGCCGGTATTCTTCAGTGTAGGTGGGCAGACATCGCGGTTAATAAAGCGCGCGACCATCAGCGGCACGGCAATTTTTGCGATTTCAGACGGCTGGAAACGCACAATACCGAGGTCAAGCCAGCGTTGTGCACCTTTGGATATCGCTCCAAATGCATCCACTGCCACCAATAATATTATGCAGACAATATACAGATAAGGAGCCCAGCCTTCGTACACGCGAGGCGGGATTTGCGCCATCACGATCATCACAACCAGTCCCATCAGGATCTGGCCAATTTTGCGCTCCATCATGTCCATGTCCTGACCACTGGCGCTCCAGATTACCAGCGCACTAAAGATAAGCAGCGCCAGAATGGTCACAATGAAGAGCGGGTCGATGTGGATTTTATCCCAGAACGACTTTTTATTTGGATTATCAGTCATGGTCATTGGTCCTCAGCCCCCGGTGGTGCGGGTACTTCAGTAGGCAGTACCGTATTGTTATCCCCAAGCATAATGTGGTCGAGGATCTGGCGCATGATGGTGCCTACAGCGGGGCCTGCGCCGCCGTTTTCCAGAATCATGGTGACGGAAACCTGTGGATTATCGTAAGGGGCGAACGCAGTCATCAATTTATGATCGCGTAAGCGTTCAGCGATTTTATGGGCGTTATAAGTTTCATTAGCTTTCAGGCCAAAGACCTGGGCCGTCCCTGATTTTGCCGCAATTTTATAAGGCGCATTGGCAAAATATTTATGAGCTGTACCGTTAGGGCGGTTGGCTACGCCATACATCCCGTCTTTAGCAATTTCCCAAAAACCAGAGTGGATATCGCCTACAGGAGGCTGTACCGGCTGCTGCCACGGAACTTGCTTACCATTCTCAACCGTGCTCATCAGGAAATGAGGAACGCGCACGATGCCATCGTTAATCAGGATCATCATTGCTTTGCTCATTTGAATCGGTGTCGCGGTCCAGTAGCCCTGGCCGATACCGACTGGAATAGTGTCACCCTGATACCACGGCTTTTTAAAGCGCTTCAATTTCCACTCACGGGTTGGCATGTTACCTGACCTCTCTTCCGAAAGATCGATACCGGTATAGTGCCCGTAGCCAAACTTACGCATCCACTCGCCCATACGGTCGATACCCATGTCGTAAGCGACCTGATAGAAATAGGTATCTGCGGATTCTTCAAGCGCTTTGGTCACGTTCAGGCGGCCGTGGCCCCATTTTTTCCAGTCACGATAACGCTTTTCAGAACCAGGTAACTGCCACCAGCCTGGGTCAAAGAGGGAAGTATTGCGGGTGATCACCCCGGCACTTAACGCGGACACTGCCATATACGGTTTCACCGTGGAAGCAGGAGGGTAAACCCCTTGCGTTGCACGGTTGATAAGCGGCGTGTTCGGGTCATTGAGCAAACCGGAATAGTCTTTGCTTGAGATGCCATCAACGAACAAGTTCGGGTTGTAACTTGGCATCGAAACAAGCGCCAGAATGCCGCCGGTGCGTGGGTCGGTGACCACAACTGCTGCGCGGCTTCCTGCTAATAAGGTTTCAATGTAATTCTGAAGCTTAAGGTCGATAGTCAGATAGATATCGTGCCCGGCTTGTGGTGGTACTTCCTTGAGCTGGCGAATCACACGGCCACGGTTGTTTACTTCAACTTCTTCATAACCGGTCTGGCCATGCAAGACATCTTCGTAATAACGTTCAATACCAAGCTTACCGATATCATGTGTTGAGGCGTAGTTTGCCAGCTTGCCGTCTTTATCAAGGCGTTCAACGTCTTTATCGTTAATTTTGGAAACGTAGCCAATGACATGTGTCAGTGCTGAGCCATACGGATAGTAACGGCGTTTATAGCCCTTAACCTCAACCCCCGGGAAGCGGTACTGATTGACGGCAAAACGTGCGACCTGAACTTCGGTGAGGTTGGTTTTGACCGGAATAGAGGTGAAGCGATGAGAGCGTGCTCGCTCTTTCTTAAAGTTGGCAATATCGTCATCAGTTAAATCTACGACTGAGCGTAACGCTTCAAGCGTTGCCTGCACGTCGTCCACTTTTTCCGGCATCATTTCCACCTGGTAAATGGTGCGGTTGAGTGCGAGTGGTGTGCCGTTGCGATCGTAGATAATGCCGCGGCTAGGCGGAATAGGGACCAGCTTTATGCGGTTTTCATTCGAGCGAGTCTGGTAGTCAGTGAAACGGACGATTTGTAAATTATAAAGGTTGGCAACAAGCACACCGCTTAGTGCCAAAATACCAAGAAACGCGACCAGCGCCCGGCGCACAAAAAGCGCAGACTCAGCTGTATAGTCACGAAAAGAATTCTGTAATTTCATCCGCAGCTTTGTTCTACCTGACGATATCTACTCACGGTGATAAGGGTGGTTGGTCGTAATGCTCCACGCACGGTAGAGACTTTCCGCTACCAGCACCCGAACTAAAGGATGCGGCATTGTCAGATTGGACAGTGACCAGCTTTGCTCTGCAGCAGCTTTGCATGCTGGAGCAAGTCCTTCCGGGCCGCCAATCAGCAAGCTGACATCTCTACCATCCTGTTTCCAGCGTTCAAGCTGCACGGCAAGGTGCGGCGTATCCCAAGGTTGCCCCGGGATATCCAGCGTGACAATTCGGTTGCCCTTGCCGGCCGCTGCCAACATCATTTCGCCTTCTTTTTCGAGAATGCGCTTGATATCGGCATTTTTGCTGCGTTTTCCCGCAGGAATTTCTACCAGTTCGAATGGCATATCCTTGGGAAAACGACGCAGGTACTCGGTAAAGCCGGTTTGCACCCAGTCAGGCATTTTGGTGCCAACTGCTACTAATTGCAGCTTCACTCATTAACCCCAGAGTTTTTCCAATTCGTAAAGCTGGCGGCTTTCTTCTTGCATCACATGGACGATAACTTCGCCAAGGTCAACAACAACCCAGTCGGTTGCGTTCACGCCTTTCACGCCTAATGCATCAAAACCGGCTTTGCGGGACTCTTCTACAACGTGCTCAGCGATAGACATAACGTGGCGGTTAGAAGTACCGGTACAGATAACCATGCAATCAGTGATGCTTGATTTACCCTGAACATCTATAGCAACGATATCCTGGCCTTTGAGGTCGTCAATTTTATCGACGATGAAATCTTGAAATTCTTTACCCTGCAAGTGTTCCCCCTGGGAAAAGTAGAGTGTGTTCGATTTAGCCCGCATGATACCCATAATGGGGCAGCTTTACTGACAATTCGGCAATGCGGCGCTCAAAGCGGGGTATCATCCCACCGAGTGACCTGGTTTGCATCGCCATTTTTGTAAAACTATTTTGGAAAGTCATGCTTGCGGGCAGGAAATTATGGCAGCGGAGCATAACAGTCTGAGGTGTAGTGTCAATGGTTGACGATACCACAGACGCTGGCAACTTATTGCACCGGTGGACAAATAGCGCGGTTATTGAGAGTTCTCAGAGTGGCAAACCCCTCACGAATCTCAATTAAACTCCATGCCCCTTGTTCAATCACAAAGTGCCACAATGACGAGGGTGGCATGTTGAGCAGGGTGGCGATAAGCAAACTCAATACTCCCTGATGGCTCACAATCAGAACATTATCTTCTTTTGGCAATGCGGATAGAGATGTGGAGAACTCGCTGACACGTTGGGAAAAAAGCTGGAAACCTTCACCATTGCGGGGAATAACGTTCTGCCAGTCATTGCACCATGCGGCGTAGTTCTCGCTATCCAGGCGTTGTAAATCACGGTGGTGGCGCATCTCCCAGTCACCAAAATTCATCTCATTGAGACGTGGTTCGGTAACTACGGGGGTTTTACGTTGCTGGAGAATCAATTGAGTGGTGTGTTGTGCTCGGCCCAACTCACTGCAAAGTACCTTCTCAAAATCAATATGGCATAGCATATCACCTACCGCTTTGGCCTGATTAATGCCTTCGGCAGTCAGTGGAGTTTCAGAAATGCCACTGTAAAGACCGTCTAAATTTGCCTGGGTTTGTCCATGGCGCACTAACCATAACTTCATCTCATCCTCGCGCAAACATTGGCTGGCACTGGCATAAGTGTATCATTGCGTCTCAAGTTCGAAGTCTGTTTTATTGGGGGATGTATGGCGTTCAGTAGCCAGCACGGCGGCAATATCATTGAAGCTGCAACTGTTATGGGGGTGGATGCAGGTTCACTTATCGATTTTAGTGCCAATATAAATCCATTGGGTATGCCCGATTCGTTGAAGCGCGCCATTACTGAAAACCTGGTTCTTGCTGAACGTTATCCTGACGTTGAGTATCGCGCGCTGCACCAGGCTTTGGCAGAACATCATCAAGTTCCCCTGGAGTGGGTATTGGCAGGTAATGGCGAAACGGAGCTGATATTTAATCTGGTGCAGCAACTCTTGCCACGTAAGGCGTTGTTATTGACGCCGGGTTTTGCCGAATATCGTCGCGCGCTAACGCGCATTAATTGCGAAATAATTGATTTCCATCTTAGTGAAGAACAAAGCTGGCAACCTGATGAATCACTACTGCAGGTATTAACGCCTGATTTGGATTGCTTGTTTTTATGTACACCAAATAACCCGACCGGTTTGATGCCTGATAAATCTTTGCTGTTGGCCATTGCGCAGCGTTGTCAGGAAAACCATATCGATTTAATTATTGATGAAGCCTTCCTCGATTTTTTACCCGATGAGCCAGGCCTGATTCCGCACTTAGCAAAGTTCTCTCGACTTTATGTGCTGCGCTCACTCACCAAATTTTTTGCTATTGCCGGTCTACGACTTGGCTATATGGTGAGTGCCGATACAGATGTGGTTGGACGTATTCGAACACAAAGAGAACCCTGGACTATTAATGCGTTTGCTGCCCTGGCAGGAGAGGTGATTCTCAATGACAGGGATTATATTGAGGCGAGTTATCGTTGGCTAAGCACCGAGCAACCTCGCTTGTTTAAAGGTCTTAGTAAACAGTCGGGAATTACAGTATGGCCCCCACGGGCGAACTATATTTTTCTACGTTGTGAAATTGAAGGGTTAGATCTGCAACGACGGTTGCTGGAAAAGAATATTTTAATTCGTCACTGTGCAAATTATCCGGGACTAGATTCGCGCTATTACCGAGTGGCGATTAAAAGCCCAGTCGACAACGACAAACTACTGGCTGCTATGCAGTGCATTCTTAGCAATACAGATGGTGCTGGCGAATAAACTCAGTTACTGCCGGGGGGAGCAGATCATCGCAAGGCAGATGTTGTTCTAATCGCCGGCGGATAGCCGTTGCCGAAATGTCGTACATCGGTGTTTGTGCGAGGTAAATTTTACCGGCTGGCTGGTTATGAAGCTCTTCTACCGAAGTGATTTGATGCGCATCAAGCCATTGTTGCTCTTCTGGTGTATTCATCGATAGAGAATATCCGGGACGTTGGCAAACCAGCAGGTGGCACAACGTCAGCAATGTTTCCCAACGGTACCAGCGTTGCAGGCTAAGCAATGAGTCCTGCCCCACAATAAACGCCAATGGTTGTTCAGCTCCAATCTCCGAGCGTAATTGTTCGAGAGTTTCAACGGTGTACGAGGGTGTTTCACGTTGCAGTTCGCGGTCATCCAGCTTAAATAGCGCATTCCCGGTAATGGCAAGTTCGACCATGGTTTTGCGTTGCTCGCTGTTCGCAAGTGGCTGCGCACGGTGGGGCGGAACGTTATTCGGCATGATAGTGACTTGGTGCAGCGCTACCTGCTTTGCCAGCGTTTCGACCGGTTTTAAATGCCCGTAATGGATGGGATCGAATGTCCCACCATACAGAGCAGTTAGCCTCGACGCAGTCTTATCCATCAATGAAAATTTCCGGTAGGGCTTTATGGCACAGCAACAAAGAAAGCCCTTCAAGCTCGGCCCAGACCGACTGGCCGTAATCTTTTTTCAGCGTCATTTCGATTTGGCTAAGCAAACGCACTGCCTGATAAAGCTGTTCGGCAGATAGGCGATTGAGTGCTTCAGTCACCAGAGCGCGACGATTTTGCCATACGCGTTGTTGATCAAATAACGTGCGCAGTGGTGTGTTAGCCGACTGGCGTTTGAGATTAACCAGTTGTAGCAGTTCGCGTTGGATAGTGCGCAGCAAAATCACAGGTTCACTGGCTTCCAACCGGAGCTGTTGCAGAATATGCAATGCGCGCTTACTTTTCCCTGCCAGAATCGCATCGACCCAATGGAATGGAGTGAAGTGTGCTGCATCGTTTACCGCTTGCTCAACCCGAGGCAAGGTCAGCGTACCATCAGGCCAAATTAGCGAAAGACGTTCCAGCGCTTGCGACAGTGCCAGCAGATTTCCTTCGTAGCAATAACACAGCAATTGGTTGGCAGCATCATCAAGTGTGAGATTCATCTGTTTAGCGCGTTGTGCAACCCAGCGAGGCAATTGAGCCTGTTCCGGGGTTTGACACGTCACCATAACGCAACGTTCGGCCAGTTTACTCAGCCACGCTGCATTTTCTTGAGCTTTGGTGAATTTGTTACCGCGTACCAGCAGAAGAATGTCGTCATGCAGCAGAGACACCAGAGTTTCTAGTTGTGCATTGATTGCAGCGTTTGCACCATTTTCTGGTAACAACAACAGAAGTGTCTGGCGACTGGCGAACAGGCTTAAAGCCTGGCAAATCGAGAACAGATCTTGCCAGTCGGTACTGACATCAATCTGAACGGTATGGTGTTCTTCGAAACCCTGGGCGCCAGCCATCTGGCGAATGGCATCCTGGCTTTCCTGGAGTAGTAGCGGATCGTTACCAAGTAGCAGATACGCCGCGCGCAGCCCTTCATTGAGCTGCGCGCGAAGTTGTTCAGGGTACAACCGAATCATTGGCTACCAGATGTGGCCGAAAGCGTGGTCGACGTGCGGCCTGCTGGCGTTGCTGGCGTAGAAGTTGAGCTAGTGCCTGTAACAGGCGTCTGCGCTGCTTCGGTTTCAGCGACATCAGCAACATGCACGGTCATCAGCTTACGAATAAGCTGTTGAGCTGCAGTGGTATACATCTCTTTGATCAATAAATCTTGCTCGGCATCTTTTTGCAGTGCAGCGAGTGGGTTATCAAAGAATGACTTATACACTCTGGCGTTAATCGGATAAATGTCATGACCCGGAATCAGCACTTGAGCTGAAACTGTCATAACCATTTGATACTCCGCTGTGCGACCATCCTGGAAGACAGATGCAGTATCTTTTCCGAGTGAGCTGCCTAGCAAGCGCAGAGACGGAATATCCTTGCGAACACCTGTTCCGGTATCGCTGACAATCGTAACGCCGTTAAGGCGCAACTGAGAGCGTACTTCACGCGCTAGTGGGCCGTTAGGATCACCAGAGTTGAAGATCAAGGTTTTCATTTGATCCGGAACCTGCGTGCTGCCACGCAGGTGAAAACCACACCCGGCGGTGACAAGCACCGCCAAAGTAACTAACAAGCTGATAAAGGGATGTCGCACGGTTCCTCCTGCGCTTAGCCCACAACCAAATTGAGCAGTTTACCCGGAACGTAAATCACTTTACGTACGGTCACACCCTCAAGATATTTCGCAACCAGATGTTCCTGACCTGCGCGTTCCTGCACCTGTTCTTGCGTTGCATCCGCTGGAACAGTGATTTTGCCGCGAACTTTACCGTTAACCTGCACAACAACCAGCAGCGAGTCTTCGACCATCGCTTTTTCATCTGCCTGTGGCCATGGTGCGTTATCGATATCGCCTTCACCACCCAGAGATTGCCACATATCGA
This sequence comes from Buttiauxella noackiae, assembly GCF_000737905.1. Taxonomy (NCBI): domain Bacteria; kingdom Pseudomonadati; phylum Pseudomonadota; class Gammaproteobacteria; order Enterobacterales; family Enterobacteriaceae; genus Buttiauxella; species Buttiauxella noackiae. The sequence goes on along the minus strand of NZ_JPRU01000001.1, from coordinate 1,591,681 downwards.
AGCAAACATGCGGGGTGAAAGGATAAAGCATACGAACTACAGCAATCAGCGCTTCGTTCAGCAGAGCACGGTCTTGCTCGCCGTCCTGCGGTGCTTTCGCCAGTTTGTTCATCAATTCCATGATGGCAGCGATTGCGGTGTTAAAGGTCTGACGACGACCAATATCATCGGTCACTTTCGCGATAGTTTTATGAACATCACGGCGCAATGCTTTTTGATCTTCACTCAGTGCAGCAACATCTAATGCAGGTGCTGCGCCACGGCTGGTGTGCTCGTAAGCCAGTCTCCAGACACGTTTCAGGAAGCGGTTAGCCCCTTCAACGCCAGATTCCTGCCATTCCAGCGTCATATCCGCAGGAGATGCAAACATCATAAACAGGCGAACAGTATCTGCGCCGTAGCGTTCAACCATCACTTGTGGGTCGATGCCGTTGTTTTTCGACTTCGACATTTTGCTCATGCCAGCATAGACCAGTTCATGGCCTTGTGCGTCAGAGGCTTTGATAATACGGCCTTTCTCATCGCGCTCAACAATCGCATCCACCGGAGAAACCCAGTTACGCTCACCGTTAACGCCGGTGTAATAGAACGCGTCAGCCAGAACCATACCCTGACACAGCAGCTGTTTGGCAGGCTCGTTAGAGGTCACCATGCCTGCATCACGCATCAGTTTGTGGAAGAAGCGGAAGTAGAGCAGATGCATGATGGCGTGTTCAATACCACCGATGTAGATATCAACCGGCAGCCAGTAGTTAGCCGCTTTGGAATCCAGCATGCCTTTATCGTACTGCGGGCAGGTATAACGCGCGTAGTACCAGGATGACTCCATAAAGGTATCAAAGGTATCGGTTTCACGCAGCGCAGGTTTGCCATCAATAGTGGTTTTTGCCCACTCAGGATCGGCTTTGATTGGGCTGGTGATACCGTCCATTACCACATCTTCTGGCAAGATAACCGGCAGCTGATCGGCAGGCGTTGGCATAACGGTGCCGTCTTCCAGAGTCACCATTGGAATTGGTGCGCCCCAGTAACGCTGACGGGAAACACCCCAGTCGCGCAGACGATAGTTAACTTTACGTTCACCAACACCTTTGGCAGCCAGTTTGTCGGCAATAGCGTTAAAGCCGTTCTGGAAGTCCAGACCGTCGAATTCACCTGAATTGAACAGCACGCCTTTTTCGGTCATTGCTGAAGCCGTCAGTTCTGGTTCACTACCATCGGCATTCAGAATGACCGGTTTGATTTGCAGACCATATTTAGTCGCAAACTCCCAGTCGCGTTGGTCGTGGCCTGGAACGGCCATTACTGCACCGGTGCCGTATTCCATCAGTACGAAGTTTGCCACCCATACTGGAACAGATTCGCCAGTCAGTGGGTGAATAGCGTTAACGCCAGTCGCAACACCTTTTTTCTCCATGGTTGCCATTTCTGCTTCAGCAACTTTGGTGTTACGGCACTCTTCGACGAATTCAGCTAGCGCAGGGTTGTTCAACGCTGCTTGTTGCGCGATTGGGTGACCCGCTGCAACGGCCAGATAGGTCACACCCATAAAGGTGTCCGGGCGCGTGGTGTAAACAGTCAGCTTTTCAGCGCTGTTTTCCACATCGAAAGTAATTTCAACACCTTCAGAGCGGCCAATCCAGTTACGCTGCATGGTTTTGACCTGCTCAGGCCAATGGTCCAGCGTATCCAGGTCGTTTAATAACTCGTCAGCATAAGCGGTGATTTTGATAAACCACTGTGGAATCTCTTTACGCTCAACTTTGGAGTCACAACGCCAGCAGCAACCGTCGATAACCTGTTCGTTCGCAAGAACTGTCTGGTCATTCGGGCACCAGTTAACAGCGGAGGTTTTTTTATAAACCAGCCCTTTGTTATACAGCTGGGTAAAGAACTGCTGTTCCCAACGGTAGTATTCCGGGGTACAGGTCGCCAGCTCGCGGCTCCAGTCATAACCAAAGCCCAGCGTTTTGAGTTGGTTCTTCATATAGTTGATGTTGTCGTAAGTCCATGGCGCTGGGGCGGTGTTATTTTTTACCGCAGCCCCTTCAGCTGGCAGACCGAACGCATCCCAGCCGATTGGCTGCAGAACGTTTTTGCCAAGCATGCGCTGATAACGTGCGATAACGTCACCGATGGTGTAGTTACGAACGTGGCCCATGTGTAGTCGGCCAGAAGGATAGGGGAGCATCGAGAGGCAGTAGTACTTCTCTTTGCCTTCGTCTTCGGTTACTTCAAAAGTACGCTTCTCTTGCCAGTGAAGCTGTACGTTGGATTCTATCTCTTCCGGGCGATATTGCTCTTGCATGGCAGCCAATGGTCCTGTGATGAAAAACAGCTACAGGTTAGGTTTCAATCCTAACGTGTGATTTGATCCGCATAGCATAGCCGATAAGAGTGCGGCAAAACAGCCTTTCAAGGGTCGTGATCACCATTTCTCATTTGCAGTTATTTACGTTGCTTGTGGGCAAACTAACAAAGCGATAGCCGATTAAGGTCTACTATTATAGTCAGTTACATGACACTGAACGCATGAAACTCTTCAAGGAGGCAGGTAGACGATGAACAAGGTTGCTCAATTTTACCGTGAACTGGTGGCCTCACTCACCGAACGGTTACGTAATGGAGAGCGCGATATTGACGAACTGGTCGCCAGCGCGCGTAGACGCATGAACGAAACCGGGGAACTTACTCGTACCGAAGTCGATGAAGTGACACGTGCAGTCCGTCGTGATTTAGAAGAGTTTGCACGTAGCTACAATGAAAGCCAGGGGGAGTTTACCGACAGCGTTTTCATGCGCGTGATTAAAGAGAGTCTTTGGCAGGAACTGGCTGATATTACCGACAAAACGCAACTCGAGTGGCGTGAAGTTTTCCAGGATCTCAATCATCACGGCGTTTATCATAGTGGTGAAGTGGTGGGGCTTGGGAATCTTGTCTGTGAGAATTGTCATTTCCACCTGGCGATTTACACCCCAGATGTGCTGCCAGTTTGCCCAAAATGTGGGCATAACCAGTTTAGCCGTCGGCCGTTTGAACCTTAAAAAAATTGAGCCTTCATTTCTGAAGGCTCTTTAGATTTTTAGTGCTGGCAGTGTCGATTAATGCAGGATTTTCGCCAGGAAGTCTTTTGCGCGCTCGGACTGCGGGTTGTTGAAGAAATCCTCTTTATTCGAGTCTTCGACTATTTTCCCTTCATCCATAAAGATCACGCGGTTTGCCACTTTGCGGGCAAAGCCCATCTCGTGCGTTACCACCATCATGGTCATCCCTTCGTGTGCCAGCTCAACCATAACGTCCAGCACTTCGTTGATCATTTCCGGATCCAGAGCTGATGTCGGTTCATCGAACAGCATTGCCACTGGGTCCATACATAGCGCACGGGCAATTGCTACACGTTGCTGCTGGCCGCCGGAAAGCTGAGCGGGGAACTTATCCGCATGCGCCGTTAGCCCTACGCGCTCAAGCAGTTTCAGCCCCTTTTTACGCGACTCTTCTTTGTTGCGTTTGAGCACTTTTACTTGCGCAAGCGTCAGGTTTTCGATGATCGACAGGTGCGGGAAAAGCTCAAAGTGCTGGAAGACCATTCCGACATGCGAGCGCAATTCTGCAAGGTTAGTTTTCTTGCTGTTGACCTGGGTGCCGTTAACAACGATTTCGCCTTTTTGCACCGGCTCCAGGCCGTTTACAGTTTTGATAAGCGTTGATTTACCCGAACCAGACGGTCCGCAAACCACCACTACTTCGCCTTTTTTCACTTCGGTTGAGCAGTCGGTTAGCACCTGAAAGTGGCCATACCATTTAGAAACATTTTTCAGGGAGATCATTACACTGTCCTTTTCTTCAAGTAGCTGACCAAAAGCGAAGCGCTCAAACTGATTGCGAAATAAACGGCACCGGCAAACAGGATCATCTCAACCTGGGTTCCATCTCGCTCGCCAATAGTGGAAGCGGTGCGGAAGAAGTCAGCCAGGCTCAAGACATATACCAGGGATGTATCCTGGAACAATACGATGCCTTGCGTTAATAGCAGCGGCACCATGGCACGGAAAGCCTGCGGCAGAATAATTAACTTCATTGACTGCCAGTGCGTCATCCCCAGTGCAAGGGCTGCATTTGACTGCCCGCGGGAGATACTCTGGATACCGGCACGAATAATCTCGGAATAGTAGGCTGCTTCAAACATAGAAAACGCCACCATGGCAGAGATGAGGCGAATGTCAGTTTGTGGAGAAAGGCCCAGCACTTTTTGCAGAATTCCTGGCACAACCAGATAAAACCACAGCAGCACCATAACCAGCGGGATAGAGCGGAATACGTTGACGTAGGCGCTGGCAAACCAGGCAATAGGTTTAATCGGTGACAGACGCATCACCGCCAATAATGTCCCCCACACAATACCGAAGATAACCGCCGTAACGGTGATTTTCAGGGTGATGATCAACCCCTGCATCAGGTAAGGCATAGCGGGGAGAATAGAACTCCAGTCAAATTCGTACATTATTTGCCTCCCATATTGCCAGGCAGGCGAATTTTGCGTTCAACAACATACATCACCAGCATAATCACGGCGTTGATAAGCACGTATGCCAGAGTGATAGCGGTGAAAGATTCGTAGGCGTGGGCGGAGTAGTCCAGCAATTTACCTGCTTGGGCGGCCATATCGACCAGGCCGATGGTTGATGCAATAGCCGAGTTTTTCACCAGGTTCATCATTTCTGATGTCATTGGCGGCACGATAACGCGATAGGCGTTTGGCAGTAGCACATAGCGGTAGGCTTGCGGAAGTGTTAAACCCATCGCCAGGGCGGCATTTTTCTGCCCGCGTGGCAGGGACTGAATCGCGGCACGAACCTGCTCACACACACGAGCGGCGGTAAACAGGCCAAGGCAAATCATTGATGACAAGAAGAATTGTACATTCGGGTCAAGCTCAGATTTAAACCACATACCGAGATTTTCGGGCAGTAATTCCGGCACCACTAAATACCAGGTAAAGAACTGCACGATAAGCGGGACGTTACGGAACAATTCGACATACAGCGTGCCAAGGCTCGACAGCCATTTATTGGGAACGGTACGCAAGATGCCGAATAGAGAGCCGACGAGAAAAGCGATTATCCATGCACAGATGGATAGGGCGACGGTGACCTGGAAGCCATTCCAAATCCAGCCCAAATAGGTGGTGTTGCCGAACGGGGCGGGCTGTAGAAATATTCCCCAGTTCCAGTCTATAGACATAACATACTCCGAGAAAAAAGTGAGGGTAGCGAGCTGCGCTACCCTCGAAGATTGATGAGAAGCTTGTACCCCGGTTTCAGATCTATGCCTGAGATTTTCGGGGTACTTTCACGCCGGATGGGGAACGGCCATCCGACGCATAGTCTGTCCGAGCTTCAGTTCGTCAATCGAGAGGACTGGGTCATCCCGGCCCCTGTGGTTCTAATTAGTTCAGTGCTTTATCGTTTGGCGTTTTGAACAATGCTTTCATGTCGTCAGACAGGGCAAAGTTCATATTGATGTTTTTCGGTGGAATTGGATTCATAAACCATTTGTCGAACCACTTAGCCGCTTCACCAGAGGTTTGAGCCTGAGCGATAGTGTCATCCATCAGTTTTTTAAACTCGGTGTCGTCTTTACGCAGCATACAGCCATATGCTTCGTGGGATTGCGGTGTGCCGACGATTTCCCAGTTATCTTGTTTCTTGGCTTTGGCTCGTTCACCTGCAAGCAACGCATCATCCATCATAAAGGCAACGGCACGACCACTTTCCAGCGTACGGAAGGAGTCACCATGGTCTTTGGCGCTGATAATGCGCATATCCATTTTCTTCTCTTCATTGAGCTTGTTGAGCAGAACTTCAGAAGTGGTCCCTGAAGTGACAACAACAGCTTTGCCTTTCAGGTCTGCGAAGTCTTTAATCTCGCCACCTTTTTTCACCAGCAAACGGGTACCGACTACGAAGATGGTGTCGGAGAACGATGCTTGTTTCTGGCGTTCCAGGTTGTTGGTGGTTGAGCCACACTCAAAATCGAAGGTGCCGTTTTGCAGCAATGGAATACGGTTTTGTGAAGTAATCGGGATCAACTTAACGTGCAAGTCAGGTTTGTTGAGTTTTTTCTTCACGGCTTCAACGATAGCGTTGGAGTAATCCTGAGAATAACCCACGACTTTTTGCTGGTTATCATAGTAAGAGAAAGGAACAGAAGACTCACGGTGACCGACCACAATGACGCCGTTTGCGGCGATCTTATCAAGAGTACTTTGTTGAGCTGCAGGTTTAGCATCTTCGGCGTGTGCTATTCCAGCGCCTAAACCCATAACCAGCAAAGCTGAGGCTAGTTTACGTAATTGCATTACCAACTCCTTTATCTTAATGCCATGAGGCATTGATACCCGTTGTGAGTGTTTTACCTGTCATCCTTCGAGCTGCAGGGGCTGAATGCTGGCAGGTATATTTTTGTTGTTGTGTGTTACTGAATAAGCTTAATTCTTTGTCTTTTTGTTAACACTTAACCTAGCTTGATGTAAAGATTTTGCTACCCAGATGTTTATTTTTGCGAAGCGTGCCGCACCGTTTAGAGGCAAAAATCTTTCGTTGCACTGCTTTGGTGCTCGTTATGTCATCGTTTGGTGCAACTCAATGCTTCATGCTGCTCACAGGGTAGTGATTCAGCATTTTGTGTCTTTCTAGTGAGTAATATTTTGCAAAGGTTGTGCCAGAAATGAAAATGGCCAGCATGAGCTGGCCATTTTTCGATAATGCAGAATCAGGATTTGCGGCGTGTGCGCAGTGCCAAAAGAACAGAGACGAATCCAAAGATGAGTGTTGCAACCCAAAGTGGCCAGTCGCCAAAGCGAGCATAAGGTGTGATACCGCGCGTTGGCGTCACTTTTGCTTCCAGAACTTCGCGAGTAAATTGCGGGATCATTGCGTCGATATCACCGTTAGCATTAATCACGGCGGTAATACCGTTGTTCGTGCTGCGCAGAAGCGGACGACCCAGCTCCAACGAGCGCATACGCGCCATCTGGAAATGTTGCCATGGGCCAATCGACTTACCGAACCATGCATCATTTGAAATGGTCAGCAGGAAATCGGTATCAGGGCGGAAGTTATCACGCACCTGTTCGCCAAGGATAATTTCGTAGCAAATCGCAGGTGTCAGTTTAATACCATTGGATTCCAACTGCGGCTGTAAATATGGCCCGCGACTGAATGATGACATTGGCAAATCAAAGAATGGGGCCAGTGGGCGCAGAATCGATTCCAGCGGCACAAACTCGCCAAACGGCACCAGATGGTTTTTGTTGTAACGATCGGCGCTGTTATAGCTGTACTGGTTGCCTTCACCCAGTGTAATGATGGTGTTGTATGTGTCGTAGCGGTTCTGCTTATTCAAACGGGCGTCGACAATACCGGTAATCAATGAGCTGTGCTTAGACCGCAGCAGGTCGTCCATCATCGTCAGGAATTGCTGCTGATTAATCTCAAGATCAGGGATTGCTGATTCAGGCCAGATAATTAGCTGAGATTTCCCCATCTGCGGCTGTGTTTTATCGAGGTAGATCTTCAGCGTATTAAGCAGTTGGTTTTCATCCCATTTCAGAGATTGCGGGATATCTCCCTGAACCATTGCCACATCAATGGTGCGTTCAGGCTGCGGCTGATACCACTGAATGAAACGCAGTGGCCACGGCAGTAACAGCAATGCAGCGGCAATCACAGCAGGACGCCAGTTGCGTTCATGCAGTGCAAATACCAACAGGCCACTGATAATCATCAGCAGGAACGTCACGCTTTCGACGCCCAGAATCGGAGCGATACCTTTCAGCGGCCCATCAATCTGGCTATAACCAAATTGCAGCCACGGGAAGCCAGTTAATACCCAGCCACGCAGGAATTCGGTAAGTTGCCACAGCATGGGCGCGGCGATAGCCACACGCCACCATGTAGTTTTCGGGCAAAGCTTGCTGAGAAAACCACCAAACAAGCCGGTATACAACGACAAGTAAGCCGCAAGCAGTACCACCAGGAAGACATTAACCGGGCCTGGCATTCCGCCAAATTGCGCGATACTGACATAAACCCAGTTAATACCAGAGCCAAATAGCCCCAGCCCCCAGAAGAAACCAATCCACGCGCTTTGAATAGCGCGTCGATTAAGTGTCAGCCCCTGAAGCCCTGCCAGAGAAACAATCGCGGCAGGCCAAAAATCGTAAGGGGAGAAAGCCAGCGTTCCGCAGGCACCAAAAAGCAGCGCCAGCAGCAGACGCACGCGCTGGCGTTGAAGGAGTAGGGCTATAGACATCGTTGAATTATTCTTCCAGTTTCGGTTGCGGCGAGTCGTCCGGAATTCTGACATGAACCTGAATAACACGGCGACTATCTGCCATCGCGACTTTGAACTGATAACCATCAATTTCGATGGTTTCGCCACGTGCAGGTAAGTGGCCAAAGGCCTGCATCACCAATCCACCAATGGTATCCACTTCATCATCATTGAAGTGGGTGGCAAAGGTGTCGTTAAAATCTTCGATTGAGGCCAGAGCGCGAACCGTCCAGGTGTGACGGCTTAACTGACGGAAATCACCGTCTTCTTCATCGTCATACTCATCTTCAATTTCCCCAACAATGAGTTCGAGAATATCTTCAATGGTGACAAGTCCGGAGACACCGCCAAACTCATCAATCACTATCGCCATGTGGTAGCGCTGCTGACGAAACTCTTTGAGCATGCGGTCAACACGCTTACTTTCCGGCACAACAACTGCCTGACGTAACACTTTTTCCATGCTAAATGGCTCAGTATCGCTGCGCATAAACGGCAGCAGATCTTTAGCCATCAGAATCCCTTCGATATGATCTTTGTCTTCACTGATCACCGGGAAGCGGGAGTGTGCGGATTCGATGATGACATCGAGGCATTCGTCCAGCGTCTGGTTGTGTTTGAGCGTTACCATTTGAGAGCGAGGGATCATAATGTCGCGGACGCGTTGGTCGGCGATATCCATCACGCCTTCAAGCATGTCGCGAGTATCCTGATCGATCAGATCATTTTGCTCAGAATCACGGATGAGTGTCAGCAGATCGTCACGGTTTTTAGGCTCACCGTGGAATAGCTGGTTGAGAATCAGGGAAAAGAATCCCTTCTTACTGGCAGGTGTGTCACTGTTTTGGGAATTGTCGTCGCTCATGGCGTTAGGTTTTATTACCTCATGTTCGTTACTGATAAACAGGCAGCTTGATGGTGCGCTGCCTGTCTGTATATGCTTCGCAGAGTAACCCCCTACGGAGACTATTCTTTCTCGGCAATGTACGGATCAGCATACCCAAGAGCAAGCATTATCTCTGTTTCCAGGGATTCCATCTCTTCGGCTTCTTCGTCTTCAATGTGATCATAGCCAAGCAGATGCAGACTGCCGTGGATGACCATATGTGCCCAATGCGCATCCAGCGGTTTTTGCTGCTCTTTTGCTTCTTGTTCCACGACCTGACGGCAAATAATCAGGTCGCCCAACAGCGGCAGTTCAATGCCCGGAGGCGCTTCGAACGGGAATGACAGCACGTTAGTGGATTTATCTTTACCACGGTAGGTGAGATTCAGATCGTGGCTCTCAGCGTCATCCACCAGGCGAATTGTGACTTCTGACTCTTCCTGAAATTGTGGAATGACCGCATCAAGCCATGCCTGAAATTGTTCTTCCGTAGGCAGGCCGTTTGCATCTTCACACGCGACCTGTAAATCCAGTATAACCTGACTCATTTACTCTCCTGAGCGGCGGCATTAATTGCCATCGCTTCTCGCTTGCGCTCTGCTGCGAGTTCATCTTTACGAACCTGTTCCGCGTTTTCCCACGCTTCATAGGCATTCACAATGCGTGCTACAACCGGGTGGCGTACCACATCTTCGCTATTAAGGAAGTTAAAACTAATATCATCAACTTCTGCCAGTACGTCGATGGCGTGGCGCAGGCCGGACTTTGTGCTACGTGGCAGGTCAACCTGGGTGATGTCGCCGGTAATCACAGCTTTGGAATTAAAGCCAATACGCGTCAGGAACATCTTCATCTGTTCGATGGTGGTGTTCTGACTTTCATCCAGAATGATAAACGCATCGTTTAGCGTACGGCCGCGCATGTAAGCCAGCGGCGCGACTTCGATAACGTTACGCTCCATCAGCTTTTCAACGCGCTCAAAACCAAGCATTTCAAACAGTGCGTCGTATAACGGGCGCAAATAAGGATCAACTTTCTGGCTTAAATCGCCAGGCAGAAAGCCCAGCTTTTCACCGGCTTCAACGGCTGGGCGCGTAAGCAGGATACGACGGATATCCTGGCGTTCCAGCGCATCAACGGCTGCCGCAACAGCGAGGTAAGTTTTACCTGTACCTGCAGGGCCAACGCCAAAAGTAATGTCGTGGTCGAGAATATTGGCGATGTATTGTGCCTGGTTTGGTGTGCGCGGTTTGATGACGCCACGTTTGGTCTTAATGTTGACCGCTTTGCCGTACTCCGGAACGCTTTCAGCAGACTGTTCCAGCACGCGAATTTCTTTAATGGCGAGGTGGATTTGTTCAGGGGTTATATCCTGAATTTCGCCACGCATCGGTGCAGTATCGACATATAGATTGCGCAGAATATCTGCGGCAGCATTAACCAGAATCGGTCGACCTGTGAGTTTGAAGTCATAGTCACGACGGTTGATCTCGATGCCCAGCCGACGTTCAAGCTGCTTGATGTTGTCATCAAATGGGCCACACAGGCTTAGCAGACGCGCATTGTCTGCGGGTTCTAGCGTAATTTCACGTGTCTCGATATTCAAACTTATCCTCGCAGGGCCAGTAGAATGTATTGCTGCACTATTTATTGCAGTACTTATTGCAGTTCATAAAAAGTGCAGGCCATAAAAAAGATTATTTACGGCGACGGCTGATGGCGCAAGCCTGGTTTTTGATATTTGGGTGGCGGGTTCAGAATGCAACTGCAAATAATGAAAAACTCAGCGGAACACGGAGTTAGCGAACCGCTGAACTTTAAAGAGCGGCGTTAAGGCTGATAAATCCCTACGCCGATCTCATTCTCTTTACGTGTGCGTGCAATAACTGACTCAGGAGACTCGGCAATACGCAGCCCCATCTCATCTTCGGTGCGCACAACCTTACCGCGCAGCGAGTTGTTCGTCGCCACTTCAGTAATTTCGACATCAACAAATTTACCTACCATATCCGGCGTGCCTGCGAAGTTGACGCCACGGTTGTTTTCGGAACGTCCGGTCAGCTCCATGATATTTCTGCGTGATGTGCCTTCGACAAGGACACGCTGAATGGTGCCAACCATCTTACGGCTATATTCCATGGCCTGTTGGTTGATACGCTCTTGCAGAATATAGAGGCGCTGTAATTTCTCTGCTTCTGGCACGTCATCAACCATATCGGCGGCTGGTGTGCCCGGTCGAGAAGAAAAGACGAAGCTGTAGCTCACGTCAAAATTCACATCGCCAATGACTTTCATGGTTTGCTCGAAGTCCTGCTGGGTTTCGCCAGGGAAGCCAACAATGAAATCAGAACTAATTTGAATGTCAGGACGTACGGCACGCAGCTTGCGAATAATTGATTTGTATTCAAGAGCTGTATGGGTACGGCCCATCAGGTTTAGCACACGGTCGGATCCACACTGGATCGGCAAGTGCAGGAAACTCACCAGTTCAGGTGTGTCGCGATAAACCTCAATGATATCGTCAGTGAATTCAATTGGGTGGCTGGTAGTGAAACGAATACGATCAATACCGTCAATTGCTGCAACCAGGCGCAGTAGTTCAGCGAATGAACAGATACCGCCATCGAAAGAAGGCCCTCGGTAAGCATTCACGTTCTGGCCGAGCAGGTTAACTTCACGCACGCCTTGCGCTGCGAGCTGTGCGATTTCAAACAGCACATCATCACATGGACGGTTCACTTCCTCACCACGTGTATAAGGCACCACGCAGTAAGTACAATACTTGTTACAGCCTTCCATAATAGAAACGAATGCTGTCGGGCCATCGGCTTTTGGCTCTGGCAGCCGGTCAAACTTTTCGATTTCAGGGAAGCTGACATCGACGATTGGGCTGCGGTTACCGCGAACTTTGTTGATCATTTCAGGCAAGCGGTGCAGCGTCTGCGGCCCGAAAACAATATCAACATAGTGTGCACGGCTACGAATCAGTTTACCTTCCTGGGAAGCAACACAGCCACCAACACCGATAATGATGTCGGGATTTTTGCGCTTTAAGAGTTTCCAACGGCCAAGCAGATGGAACACTTTTTCCTGGGCTTTTTCACGGATAGAGCAGGTATTAAGCAGCAATACGTCTGCTTCTTTTGGGTTATCCGTAAGCGTATAGCCATGCGTGCTATTCAGCAGATCGGCCATCTTCGATGAATCGTATTCGTTCATCTGACAGCCCCAGGTTTTGATATGGAGTTTTTTTGTCATCGACTTGCCATTGCTCAGTTGAAGCCAGGAATTCAGGCCGCGTATTGTAATGCTTTGGCCTTGATGTGACCAGCTTGCTTAAAAATCCGGTAGAATCAGCATAGACAATTTAAGGACAAACTCATCATGTTGAATCAGTCAATTGATGTCGTGGTAGTTGGCGGGGGGATGGTCGGCGCGGCCGCCGCCCTTGGTCTTGCGCAAAATGGTTTTCAGGTGGCGGTAATTGAGCAGCAGGCACCTGCAGCATTTGATCCTGCAAGCCAGCCTGATGTACGTATTTCTGCGATCAGCAGTGCATCGGTCGGATTGCTGAAATCACTCGGCGTCTGGGATGCTATCCGGGCAATGCGTAGCCACGCGTATCGTCAGCTCGAAACTTGGGAGTGGGAAAGCGCCCACGTCAGCTTTAAAGCACAAGAGGTAGGGCTGCCAGAATTGGGCTACATGGTGGAAAACCAGGTTTTACAGCTCGCATTGTGGCAGGAGCTGGAGGCCCATTCGAACGTCACGTTGGTTTGCCCTGCACACATTGAACGTATGCACGGGCAGGCAGGGAATTGGACGCTACATTTTGCGGATGAGCAAACACTAACGGTTCCGATGGTGATTGGCGCAGATGGTGCAAATTCGCAAGTGCGCCGTTGGGCTGGAATTGGTATTCATGCCTGGCAGTATCGTCAGTCGTGCATGCTCATTACGGTAAAATGCGAACAAGCACCAGGTGATAGCACCTGGCAGCATTTTACGCCGAACGGACCCCACGCATTTTTGCCGCTATTTGATAACTGGGCTTCACTGGTCTGGTACGACTCCCCGGCACGCATCCGCCAGTTGCAAAATATGACAATGCCACAACTGCAAAAAGCGATTGAGGCGAGTTTCCCGGAGCGTTTAGGTAAAGTAACACCGGTTGCCAGTGGCGCATTCCCGCTGACTCGTCGCCATGCATTGCAATACACCCAGCAAGGGCTGGCATTAATTGGTGATGCAGCGCATACCATTCATCCGTTAGCCGGGCAGGGGGTGAATCTTGGTTATCGTGATGTGGAAGCTTTACTTGATGTGATGATTAAAGCGCGTAGCTACGGAGAGAACTGGGCAGATTCACGCGTGCTAAAACGCTACCAGACGCGTAGGCAGGCCGATAATTTCCTGATGCAAAGTGGAATGGATCTATTTTACGCAGGTTTCAGCAATACATTAGGGCCATTGCGAGTGATTCGAAACTTAGGGTTGATGGCGGCTGAACGTGGTGGGGTACTTAAACGCCAGGCGTTGAAGTATGCATTAGGATTATGAGTCGGTAAATTTCCTCTGGTCGGATTAGCGTAAGCGACATCCGACATTCATTTTACCAAAAGCAGAAAAGCAGAAAGCTCGCCGAAGCGAGCTTTTCATTTTTGGCTGGGGTACGAGGATTCGAACCTCGGAATGCTGGTATCAGAAACCAGAGCCTTACCGCTTGGCGATACCCCAAAAATATGGTGGCTACTACGGGAATCGAACCTGTGACCCCATCATTATGAGTGATGTGCTCTAACCAGCTGAGCTAAGTAGCCTAATTTTAAAACTATTTCTTCGACTGGCTGGGGTACCTGGATTCGAACCAGGGAATGCCGGTATCAAAAACCGGTGCCTTACCGCTTGGCGATACCCCAACTTTGGGTGCACAAAACTAACGTGCTATGTCGAAAACTGCTATGTCAAAAAAGTGGCTGGGGTACCTGGATTCGAACCAGGGAATGCCGGTATCAAAAACCGGTGCCTTACCGCTTGGCGATACCCCATCCGTGCAACGCTTTAAAATGGTGCGGGAGGCGAGACTTGAACTCGCACACCTTGCGGCGCCAGAACCTAAATCTGGTGCGTCTACCAATTTCGCCACTCCCGCGCTAAAAAAGAATAATGGTGGCTACTACGGGAATCGAACCTGTGACCCCATCATTATGAGTGATGTGCTCTAACCAGCTGAGCTAAGTAGCCTTCTTTTTTTCTGCGTAACCTTATCGGCGTTGCGGGGCGCATTATGCGTAGTTGGCCTTCTAGCGTCAACAAATTTTTTCCCGAAAAGTCGCTGAAATTGTCTGTTTGACTAGCTTACGAACAGCTTGATGCAATATTCGTCAATTATCGGTTATTTCGTGGTTTTATCTGATGAAAAACCCCGAATCAGGGGGGGAGATATTGTAGAAACAAAAACGGGCCCGTAGGCCCGTGTGTTTAATTTTGCTCGCTTATTTGTAAGCGGACTGGTGAACGCCTACTGCACGGCCTGATGGATCATTCATTGTTTTGAATGCTTCATCCCATTCGATGGCCTTAGCTGAAGAACAGGCAACAGATGGGCCACCTGGAACGCACTGCGCAGCGCTTGGCAGTGGGAATAACTCTTCAAAGATTTCACGATACAAATAAGCTTCTTTAGAGCCTGGTGTGTTGTACGGGAAACGATAGCTCGCGGTTTCCAGTTGTTGATCGGTTACCTGGCCTGCAGCAACTTCTTTCAACGTGTCAATCCAGCTGTAACCTACACCATCAGAGAATTGCTCTTTCTGACGCCATGCGACGCTTGCTGGCAGGTAAGATTCAAAACATTCACGCAGGATATGTTTTTCCATCTTGCCGTTGCCGCACATTTTGTCTTTCGGGTTGATGCGCATAGCCACATCAAGGAATTTCTTGTCCAGGAACGGTACGCGAGCTTCAACACCCCAGGCCGACATCGCTTTGTTAGCACGCGCACAGTCAAACATATGCAGTGCCTGGAGCTTGCGAACAGTCTCTTCGTGCAGCTCTTTATCGTTAGGTGCTTTATGGAAGTACAGGTAGCCGCCAAACACTTCGTCAGAACCTTCACCAGACAGCACCATTTTGATGCCCATGGCCTTGATTTTGCGCGACATCAAATACATTGGGGTCGATGCACGAATGGTCGTCACATCGTAAGTTTCAATGTGATAGATAACATCACGAATCGCATCCAGGCCTTCTTGCACTGTGAAATGGATTTCGTGGTGAACGGTGCCTAAGTGATTTGCCACTTCTTGTGCTGCTTTCAGATCAGGGGAACCCACTAAACCGACAGCAAAAGAGTGTAACTGCGGCCACCAGGCTTCAGAACGTTCTTCATCTTCTACGCGGCGAGCAGCAAATTTCTTGGTGATAGCCGAGATAACAGAGGAATCCAGACCACCAGACAGCAGCACGCCGTATGGAACGTCAGACATCAGGTGGCTTTTTACGGAATCTTCCAGTGCCTGACGAAGTTCGTTTTTATCAGTAACGTTATCTTTTACCGCATCGTATTCGAACCAGTCGCGCTGATAATAGCTGCGGATTTCACCATCTTTACTCCACAGGTAGCTGCCAGCCGGGAACTCTTTAATTGTGCGGCAAACAGGAACCAGCGCTTTCATTTCTGAAGCTACATACATGTTGCCGTGTTCATCATGACCCATATACAAAGGGATGATACCGATATGGTCACGACCAATCAGGTAGGCGTCTTGTTTTTCGTCATAGAGAATGAAGGCAAACATACCTTGCAGATCGTCGAGGAATTCTGGGCCTTTTTCCTGATAAAGCGCGAGGATAACCTCACAATCGGAACCGGTCTGGAATTCGTAACGGTCACCATATTCTGCACGCAGAGCCTGATGGTTGTAGATTTCACCGTTCACAGCCAGAGCGTGAGTTTTTTCTTTATTGTACAGCGGCTGTGCACCGGCATTAACGTCAACAATAGAGAGGCGTTCATGGGAAAGAATGGCTTTATCGTTAGCGTAAACACCAGACCAGTCTGGGCCACGGTGGCGCATCAGGCGAGATAACTCGAGTGCCTTCTTACGCAGTTCGACCGCATCGGTCTTGATATCCAGAACACCAAAAATTGAACACATAGAATTCTCTCCGTAATGCTTCTTTGAGCCATTAAATTGTTTTGTTGCATTGCATGACTATGAAAATGCGCAATCATTGACGTGAATGCAAGTCCTTTAGTCCTAGAGGGATAAATAGTTCAATGGTGATTGTTGATTACTGAAAAATGATGATGAAATAAGCAGAATAATTAACGGATCAGCAATTATTGGTGGAATTGTCAGGCGGGCATTTAGTGAAATAGAAAATGATTGTTGAATCGATAAAACGCCCGGCAATACCGGGCGAATCATGAATTAGATAATGTCTACTTCAGCCACAGAGGGATAAATCCACGAAGGGCGGA
The DNA here is from genome assembly GCF_000737905.1 of Buttiauxella noackiae. Lineage (NCBI taxonomy): Bacteria > Pseudomonadati > Pseudomonadota > Gammaproteobacteria > Enterobacterales > Enterobacteriaceae > Buttiauxella > Buttiauxella noackiae. The sequence continues at coordinate 1,574,975 of NZ_JPRU01000001.1, read as the reverse complement.
ATGGCATGGCATCGATATCATTCAGTGTCGAAACACCTGACAGCACGAGAATTGTTTCTAAACCTGCCTGGAAACCGGCAAGAATATCGGTTCGTAGGTTATCGCCGACAATCACCGTGTGCTCAGAATGTGCCTGCATCTTGTTAAGCGCTGCGCGAATAATCCATGGGCTTGGTTTTCCAACACAGAATGGTTTGCGGCCCGAAATTTTCTCGATACCTGCGCAAAGCGCACCACAGGCTGGATAGTAACCACGGCCATGTGTATCAGGGTTAGTTGCGATAAAGCGCGCACCGTTTGCGACGAAGTAGGCGGCCTTGTGCATCATTTCCCAGTTATAAGAGCGGGTTTCACCGACGATGACAAAGTCAGGATTGATATCGGTGATAGTAAAGCCTGCTTTATACAGTTCATGAATCAACGCACCTTCACCGACAACGTACGCTTTTTTCCCTTCCTGACGGCGCAGGAAATCCGCGGTTGCCATCGCTGAGGTGTAAAAGACGCTATCAGGAACATCAATGCCTGCCGAAGCAAAACGGTTTGCCAGATCCTGGCCGGTTTGAGACGGGTAATTGGTCAACAGGACCAGCGGCATACCCTTTTCCATGATGCGCGCTAAGAATTCATTAGCGCCTGGTACGGCGACGTTGTCGTGCATCAGCACGCCGTCAATATCACAAATTACATTCTGAATGGTCATCGACTACTCGGGCTCACCTGAAAGGAAGGCGTAACTATAGCGTAAAAAGGCCAGTGTCTGGGCTACTAACTTTCCAGCAAACGTTGAAGCAGAACGCCATTTAGCATCGAGCGTTTTACCAAAGCAAAGGCACCAATGGCTGAACGGTCATCAAGTTTTGAGCGCACAACGGGCAGGTTCTTACGGAATGCTTTCAATACCTGAGTATTAATGCAGGCTTCGATAGCGGGAAGAAGCACTTTTTCAGCTTCAATGATTTCCCCGGCAATGACCACTTTTTGCGGGTTAAACAGGTTAATTGCGATGGAAATGGCTTTACCTAAGTGGCGACCTACATGTTCAATCACTTCGCAGGCCAGCGGATCGCCTTTGTTCGCAGCTTTACAAATCGCGGTAATATCGCAATCTTCAAGTGTCAGGCGGCTGTTATAACCTTGCTCAAGTAAATGGCGTACGCGGTGTTCAATCGCAGCATTGGCCGCAATAGTTTCCAGGCAACCAAAGTTTCCGCAGTGGCAGCGCTCGCCTAATGGATCAACCTGAATGTGGCCAATCTCACCAACGTTGCCGTTGCGACCAATAAAAATACGCCCGTTAGACAAAATACCGGCACCTGTCCCCCGATGCACACGCACCAAAATGGAGTCATCGCAGTCATGTGTTGCACCAAAATAGTGCTCTGCAAGCGCCAGGCTACGGATATCGTGGCCAACATAACAGGTCACTTTGAACTGTTTTTCCAGGCTATCGACTAACGACCAGTTATTGACCTGGATGTGAGGCATGTAACGAATCACACCGCTTTCAGGATCGACCAGACCCGGCAGGATTACCGAAATCGCAATCAACTCACGCATTTTACGTGTATTGAGCTCGATAAATTGGGCAATGGCATTTAGCAGGGCGTGCTCTAGCGTTTCCTGAGTTCGTTCAGGAAGAGAGTAGTGCTCTTCGGCGATCGGTTTAGCGCTGAGGTCAAATAACGTGATGGTTGCATCGTGGCGGCCAAGACGCACGCCAATAGCATGGAAATTGCGGGTTTCAGTGATAATTGAGATAGCGCGGCGGCCCCCGGTGGAAGCCTGTTGATCAACTTCTTTGATCAGTCCGCGCTCAATTAACTGGCGAGTAATTTTCGTGACGCTGGCAGGTGCTAGCTGGCTCTGTTCGGCAATCTGAATGCGAGAGATTGGCCCATGTTGGTCAATCAGGCGATATACCGCCGCGCTATTCAGTTGTTTTACCAGATCGACATTACCAATTTGAGCCTGTCCGCCAGTCGTCATGCCTTAATTACTCAGTTACGACCTCGTTACCATTAACAAAGGTCTTGGTTATTTTAAAATCGCGGGTAAAGGTCGTCAGGTTGGCGACTTTTCCTGCTTCAATAGTACCTAATTGCTGCTCAACACCCATTGCACGGGCAGGGTAAAGAGTGGCCATACGCAACACTTCGTCTAATGCGATGCCAGCATGCTCAACCAGGTTGCACACCCCTTCAATCATCGTCAGGGCTGAGCCGCTCAGCGTACCGTTCTCATCTACGCATAAACCGTCACGGTAGTATATTGTTTTTCCTGCGAAAATGAATTCATCGATATTTGCGCCAGCAGGAGCCGTTGCATCAGTCACCAGGCACAGCTTATCGCCTTTGACCTTTTTCGCAGTACGAATATTGGCATAGTCCACATGCAAACCATCGGCAATGATACCGCAGTAAACATCTGGTTCATCAAAAATTGCCCCAGCAAGACCCGGTTCGCGACCCGTAATATATGGCATTGCATTGAAAAGGTGGGTTGCAAAGGTGATGCCTGCACGAAAGCCGACTTTGGCTTCTTTTACAGTGGCATTGGAGTGCCCGGCTGAAACGATAATGCCGGAAGCAACCAGTTTGCTAATCACTTCTGGTGCGACCATCTCTGGAGCCAAAGTGACTTTAGTGATGACATCTGCGTTTTGGCACAGGAAATCAACCAGTTCTGCATCAGGTTTACGCACGAAGCTTGGATTGTGCGTTCCTTTTTTCACCATGTTTAACCATGGGCCTTCAAGGTGCAGACCGAGTGCCTGGTGCTGATACTTCGCCAGGTATTCGCGCATCACTTTCACGCCTTGCTTCATCAGCTCATCGCTGCTGGTGATAAGCGTCGGTAAGTAGCTGGTGCAGCCAGAACGCTCGTTGGCTTTCTGCATGATTTCCAGAGTTTCAACGGTAACCGCATCTGCGGAATCGTTGAACTGAACGCCGCCACAACCGTTAAGTTGCACATCAATAAAACCGGGGGCGATGATTGCACCACCCACATCGCGAGTCTCAATACCCGCAGGGAGATCTGAGCGCGGGCAAACGCGTTCAATCAGGCCGTTCGCGATAACAACCGCGTGATCATCAAGAATTTCATGGCCGGTATAAATCCGACCGTGAGTTAATGCAAACATAGTTACCCCCGGTTATACCCGTCATACTTCAAGCTGCAGCGACGTTGGCTGCAACTCGAATTATTTAAGGTATAAGTAAATATTTAAAGACCTTTGATGTTTTCTGCTTCGAGCTCATTGAAGTATTTGAGCGTCTTCACTTTGAGTTCCATGGTAGATGGCTCATCACACACAACCACTGCTTTAGGGTGAAGTTGCAGGCAGCTAATAGTCCACATGTGATTGACGTTGCCTTCGACAGCAGCTTGCAGAGCTTGCGCTTTCAGATGACCAATTACCAAAATCATCACTTCTTCAGCATCAAGCAGAGTGCCCACGCCCACAGTCAGTGCAAATTTTGGAACCTGAGTCACGTCGCCATCAAAGAAACGAGAGTTTGCAACACGGGTGTCATGAGTCAGCGTTTTGATACGAGTACGCGAAGCCAGAGAAGAAGCAGGTTCGTTGAACGCGATGTGACCATCGTTGCCCACGCCACCCATAAACAGGTGAATTTTACCGTATGAACGAATTTTTTCTTCATAACGACGGCACTCTGCGTCAACATCATCAGCATTGCCATTCAGCAGGTTGATATTTTCCGCTGGAATATCAACATGATCAAAGAAATTACGGTGCATAAACGTATGATAGCTTTCTGGATGCTCTTTTGGCAGGCCAACGTATTCATCCATATTGAAGGTGACGACGTTTTTAAAGCTAACCTGGCCCGCTTTATGCATCTCTACCAGCGCTTTGTACGCTTCAAGAGGAGTACCGCCGGTTGGCAGGCCCAGTACGAAAGGACGATCTGCTGTCGGGTTAAACGCATTGATACGCTTAACGATATGGCGTGCTGCCCATTTGCCAACTTGCGCTGGAGTAGCCAGGGGAATCAGTCTCATCATTCACCTCATAAGTTAATAGAAAATAGCTTTAGCCAGATTGATTGTCCGAACCCTCTAAGGGTAAACCAGTTTCGAACCGGTTATTACGGGATCAATCTGCCTTGATTTTTCGGATGATAAAATAAGTTTTAGTCGATAGCTAGCCGAAGGGGAGTGGAATAACAATATTTGGTGATTTTAATCACAAAAAAAGGGTGTTTAATTTGCGATACGAATTAATTTTTCACACACTCTGAAAGTTGGCGAATCTTCGTCATGCTTTCAAGGTTTGTTACACAATAATAAAACTGCTTTGAACGAGCCTTAACGGGGTCTCATAGGGGGAATTAACGTGAGTATTCTAGGTTATATGCAAAAGGTTGGCCGTGCGCTGATGGTGCCGGTAGCCACGCTACCAGCCGCAGCCATTTTAATGGGTGTTGGTTACTGGATTGACCCGGTTAGCTGGGGTGGTGATAGCGCATTAGCTGCGTTGTTCATCAAATCTGGTGCTGCAATCATTGACCACATGGGAGTGCTGTTTGCCATTGGTGTGGCTTACGGTATGTCCAAAGATAAAGATGGTGCTGCTGCACTAACCGGTTTTGTCGGTTTCCTGGTTTTGACGACTCTCTGTTCGCCAGCCGCTGTTTCCATGATCAAACACATTCCGTTGGATCAGGTTCCATTGGCGTTCACTAAAATTGAAAACCAATTTGTGGGCATCATGGTGGGTATTATCTCCGCAGAGTTGTACAACCGTTTCAGCAGCGTTGAGTTGCCGAAAGCGTTGTCCTTCTTCAGCGGTCGTCGCCTGGTTCCAATTCTTACCTCCTTTGTGATGATTGCAGTTGCCTTCATCATGATGTTCATCTGGCCAATCGTTTTCAGCGGCCTGGTGAACTTTGGTGAGCACATCCAGAAAATGGGTTCAATTGGCGCAGGTGTATATGCGTTCTTCAACCGTCTGCTGATTCCAGTTGGTCTGCACCATGCTCTGAACTCCGTGTTCTGGTTTGACGTTGCAGGTATTAACGATATTCCTAAATTCCTTGGCGGTGCTAAATCTATCGCTGAAGGTACTGGTATCGTTGGTATTACTGGCCGTTATCAGGCTGGCTTCTTCCCAATCATGATGTTTGGTCTTCCAGGTGCTGCATTGGCAATCTACCACTGCGCGCGTCCTGAAAATAAAGCCAAAGTATTGGGTATCATGATGGCGGGTGCGTTTGCTGCCTTCTTTACTGGTATCACCGAACCGTTGGAATTCTCCTTCATGTTCGTGGCTCCAGTTCTGTATCTGATTCACGCAGTGCTGACCGGTATCTCTGTATTTATCGCAGCAAGCATGCATTGGATTGCTGGTTTCGGCTTCAGTGCGGGTCTGGTGGATATGGTGCTTTCTTCCCGTAACCCACTGGCAACACATTGGTACATGCTGATTCCACAGGGCATCGTGTTCTTCGCTATTTACTACGTCGTGTTCCGTTTCACTATCACCAAATTCAATCTGTTGACTCCGGGTCGTGAACTGGCAGTTGCAGGGGATGAGACTGATGGTCAGGACGTCAATGTTAGCGCTAGCGCTTCTCAAGATGTGTCTGAGCTGGCTCGTCAGTACATCGCAGCGGTAGGGGGTTCTGCAAACCTGACTGGCATCGATGCATGTATCACTCGTCTGCGTCTGAACGTGAAAGACTCTTCATTGGTTAATGAAGCGTTGGCGAAACGTCTGGGTGCGACCGGTGTTATCCGTCTGAACAAAACAAGTGTGCAAATCATTGTCGGCTTTGTCGCTGAGAAAATTGCTAACTCCATGAAAACTGTCGGTGAAGTTGCTGCAGCTCCTGTGAGTGCGGCGGCTGCGGCACCTGTGGCTGCTGCAAAACCACAAGCAGTTCCAAATGCTGTAACCATTGCAGCTCTGGTTTCACCAGTAACAGGTGACGTGGTTGCGCTGGATCAGGTTCCTGATGAAGCCTTCGCCAGCAAAGCAGTTGGTGATGGTGTTGCTGTTAAGCCAACTGGAAAAACAGTTGTCGCGCCAGCTGCCGGTACTATCGTAAAAATCTTTAATACCAACCATGCGTTCTGTCTGGAAACCGAGAAAGGTGCTGAGATCGTTGTCCATATGGGCATTGATACTGTTGCATTGAACGGCCAGGGCTTTACTCGTCTGGTAGAAGAGGGTGCTGAAGTGGTCGCAGGCCAGCCGATTCTGGAAATGGATCTTGATTTCCTGAATGCGAACGCCCGCTCCATGATTAGTCCAGTAGTTTGTAGCAACATCGACGACTACAGCGGTCTGGTACTCCAGGCGCAAGGTTCTGTTGTTGCAGGGCAAACACCTCTGTACGAAATTAAAGGCAAATAATCGCTCCTGAGTCATAGATTGTGCCTTTAGCGGCTGGAGAGTTTTTTCTCCAGCCGCTTTTTTATACCCATCTGTCACTCCTCCCCGATATCCTTATTTATGCAACTAAAGGTTGTTTCCGACGCTTGCTTATAAGATCATGTGCGGATAACTAAAGTTTTTGCATAGAGGAACCCGCGATGAGTGAGGCAGAAGTCCGCCCAACTAACTTTATTCGCCAGATTATTGATGAAGATTTGGCCAATGGTAAGCACGACAGTATTTGCACCCGTTTTCCACCAGAGCCAAATGGTTATCTGCATATCGGTCATGCAAAATCCATCTGCCTGAACTTTGGTATCGCGCAAGATTATCAAGGGCAATGCAACCTGCGTTTCGATGACACCAATCCAGCAAAAGAAGACATCGAATTCGTAGATTCCATTAAGCACGACGTTGAATGGCTTGGTTTTCATTGGTCAGGCAACGTGCGTTACTCTTCCGACTATTTTGATCAGTTGTTTAACTATGCCGTTGAACTTATCAATAAAGGTCTGGCGTATGTTGATGAACTGACTCCAGAGCAGATCCGTGAATATCGCGGCTCATTGACCTCGCCTGGGAAAAACAGCCCATATCGCGACCGTACGGTTGAAGAGAACCTTGCGCTGTTCGAGAAGATGCGTAACGGCGAGTTTGCAGAAGGGACTGCGTGCCTGCGTGCGAAAATTGACATGGCATCACCGTTCATCGTAATGCGTGATCCGGTTATTTATCGTATTAAATTTGCCGAGCACCACCAGACCGGCAACAAGTGGTGCATCTACCCGATGTACGACTTCACCCACTGCATTTCCGATGCGTTAGAAGGCATTACGCACTCTCTGTGTACGCTGGAGTTCCAGGACAACCGTCGTCTGTACGATTGGGTGTTGGATAACATCACTATTCCTGCGCATCCGCGTCAGTACGAGTTTTCTCGCCTGAATCTTGAATACTCCATCATGTCTAAGCGCAAGCTGAACCTGCTGGTGACAGAGAAGGTTGTAGAAGGTTGGGATGACCCACGTATGCCGACTATTTCTGGTCTGCGTCGCCGTGGTTATACGGCCGCTTCAATTCGTGAGTTCTGTAAGCGTATTGGTGTGACTAAGCAAGACAATACCGTTGAAATGGCGTCTCTGGAATCTTGTATCCGTGATGACCTGAACGAGAACGCACCGCGCGCGATGGCTGTTCTCGATCCGGTGAAAGTGATCATCGAAAACTTCCCGCAAGGTGAAGTTGAAATGGTGACTATGCCTAATCATCCGAATAAGCCTGAAATGGGCAGCCGCCAGGTACCGTTTAGCCGTGAGATCTACATCGATCGTGCTGACTTCCGTGAAGAAGCCAACAAACAGTACAAGCGTCTGGTGCTGGGCAAAGAAGTGCGCCTGCGCAATGCATATGTGATTAAAGCCGATCGCGTTGAGAAAGATGAAGCAGGGAACATCACCGTGCTGCACTGCTCCTACGATCCGGACACATTAAGCAAAGACCCGGCTGATGGCCGCAAAGTGAAAGGCGTTATCCACTGGGTAAGCGCAGAGCATGCACTGCCGGTTGAAATTCGCCTTTACGACCGTCTGTTCAGCGTTGCCAACCCGGGCGCTGCGGAAGACTTCCTGGCGACGATTAACCCGGAATCTCTGGTGATCAAGCAAGGTTTCGTTGAGCCAAGTCTGCAAAATGCCGAAAAAGGCAAAGCGTACCAGTTCGAGCGCGAAGGTTATTTCTGCCTGGATAGCCGTTATGCAACTGCTGACAAACTGGTATTTAACCGTACCGTTGGCTTGCGTGATACCTGGGCGAAAATGGGCGAGTAGTTCCTTTTCCCTAAGTCAATATCTGACAAAAACGCCGCAAATTGCGGCGTTTTTTTTCGCTTTATAATCATTTGCTTAAAAATATCTTCACATTCGCGTTGCGAATTAATGTTATTTACACTTCTTACTGTCTACTTTTTATGGTCAACCTCGGAACATTAAAAACTCTTCTTTTTATAATGTGAGCGCTCTCATATAGAGCTTTGTATTTTATAAAACTTAATTATCAAGATAAAATCCTAGTGTCGTTGTTTGTTACAAATACTCATAAATTATGTGCTCTCTGTCATAATATCGGAATGAACTCTTACAAAGTCATTGATAATTCGCGTCGCGAAAAATAGTCTTAAGGGCAGCAGTAATGCGGGCAAATATTCATAACCGCTTTAGCCGTTAGGCATTTTTACTTTTTTTCGCCATAAGGCGTCTTTTAACGTCCGGCGATTATTGATACGTCAAAGAGGAATAATATATGCGTACGTTTAGTGGCAAACGTAGTGCACTGGCGCTTGCAATTGCAGGTGTCACGGCTCTTTCAGGACTGGTAGTCATCCCTCAGGCAAGTGCCGCAGGTTTTATTGATGACTCGACTCTGACCGGTGGTGTTTATTACTGGCAACGTGAGCGTGACCGTAAAGATGTTACGACTGACAAATATGAAACTAACCTTGCGCACTCTACCTGGAACGCCAACCTGGACTTCCAGTCTGGTTTCGCCGCTGACATGTTCGGTCTCGATATCGCGGCCTTTACTGCTATCGAAATGGCAGAAAACGGCGACAGCGGTCACCCGAACGAAATCGCATTTTCCTCTGTAAACAAAGCTTACGACGAAGATTATTCAGGTGATAAAAGCGGTATTAGCCTCTATAAAGCAGCAGCTAAATTTAAATACGGTCCAGTTTGGGCGCGTGGCGGTTACATTCAGCCAACCGGGCAAACCTTGCTCGCACCGCACTGGAGCTTCATGCCTGGTACTTATCAGGGTGCTGAAGCCGGTGCAAACTTTGACTACGGCGATTCTGGTGCGTTGAGCTTCTCCTACATGTGGACCAACGAGTACAAAGCTCCATGGCACCTGGAAATGGACAAGTTCTATCAGAACGACAAAAACACCAAAGTTGAATATTTACACTCTCTTGGCGCGAAGTATGACTTCAAAAATGATTTCATTCTCGAAGCGGCATTTGGGCAGGCTGAAGGCTACGTTGATCAGTACTTCACCAAAGCAAGCTACAAATTTGATATCGCCGGCAGCCCGTTAACAACCAGCTACCAGTTCTACGGCACGCGTGACAAAGTTTCTGATGGCAGCGTTAACGATCTGTACGACGGCACAGCATGGTTACAAGCTCTGACTCTCGGATACCGCGTGGGCCAGGTTGATTTGCGTCTTGAAGGAACTATTGTTAAAGCCGATGGCCAACAAGGTTACTTCCTGCAGCGTATGACCCCAACTTATGCATCTTCAAACGGTCGTCTTGATGTGTGGTGGGATAACCGCTCTGACTTCAACGCCAACGGTGAAAAAGCAGTATTTGCTGGCGCGATGTATGACCTGAGCAACTGGAATCTGGCAGGTTGGGCAGTGGGTGCTTCTTATGTGTACGCATGGGATGCAAAACCAAGCTCTAAACCAACCACTGACGGTTACTACGATGCTGATAATCGCCTGAAAGAATCTGCCTACAGCCTTGATGCATTGTATACCGTTCAGGATGGCCGTGCGAAAGGTACTCTGTTCAAACTGCACTTCACTCAGTATGACAACCATTCAGACATCCCAAGCTGGGGCGGTGGTTACGGCAACATCTTCCAGGATGAGCGCGACGTGAAATTCATCGTCATCGCACCGTTCACCATCTTCTGATTCGAATCCGGGCGTGAAAACGCCCGGTTTTTTTAAGGATATCAAGCATGAAAAAAATCATTCTGACTGTGGTGATGGCGTTAGGTTTGAGTGCATGTGCACAGCAACAACCTAAAACTGCTCCGGAAGATTCAAAGCTGAAACAAGCATATAGTGCCTGCATTAACACTGCAGAAGGTAACCCTGATAAAATCCAGGCCTGCCAAAGCGTGCTGAATGTACTGGGTCAGGAAAAAGAGCATCAAGAGTTTGCGAAGAAAGAAACCGTTCGCACACTGGATTACCAGAACTGCATTCAGGCAACACAAACGGGTAATGACCAGGCTGTTAAAGCTAAATGCGATAAAATCTGGCAGGAAATCCGCGCAAACAACAAATAGTTACCGTATTTGAGCAATAAAAAAACCGGTGAATTGTCTCACCGGTTTTTTTATAGGTGACATCCGGGTCAGGGATGTCAGGCTATGCAGATTACTTTTCGCTGATTTCGTGCGCGTTTTCGTCGGTACGGCAATCACCTTCAGCGCAATGACCGTACAGGTACAGGCTGTGGTTAGTCAGACGAATACCATGACGTGATGCGATTTCGCGCTGGCGGGCTTCGATTGAATCATCACTGAATTCAATAACTTTGCCGCAGTCCAGGCAAATCAGGTGGTCATGGTGATGCTGTTGCGTCAGTTCGAATACGGATTTGCCGCCTTCGAAGTTATGACGAGTCACAATGCCTGCATCATCAAACTGGTTTAATACACGATAAACTGTGGCGAGACCAATCTCTTCGCCCATATCAATCAGACGTTTATATAAGTCTTCCGCACTGACGTGATGGTTCACCGGCCCCTGCAACACTTCAAGGATTTTTAATCGCGGAAGCGTGACTTTCAGGCCGGCCTTCTTTAATGCGGTATTATTGTCAGTCATGCGGAAATTGTCCTGTTGCTTAACGATTCGCTCGGACTCAGGGTGAGCGTTAAGATGAATGCGTCTCATTATAGAACTGCCACTTCTAAATGGGAACCGCAAGTATTATGCATAATCAAGCTAAGAAATGGCGGTTGAGTCGCGATTTGATTGCCTTGTTAGCTATTTTGTCAGGAGTTCATTGTACAGGGACAAACTGGAAAGTTAAAAATTTGTAGCAATTATTTTAATCGGAAATAACTATCAATGCGGCGCAACCTAATAGTTGTGCCGCATCTGGAATCAGGCGTTGATGATATCAGCCAGGTTTAGTTCTTCAGAAACTTGTTTAACCCACTTCTGAACACGTTCAGCAGTAAGTTCAGGTTGACGGTCTTCGTCAATTGCCAGCCCAACAAAGTGGTCGTCGTCTGCAAGACCTTTAGACGCTTCGAAATGATAACCCGCCGTTGGCCAGTGACCGACGATAGCTGCACCACGCGGCTCAATGATGTCACGGATAGTACCTAATGCGTCACAGAAGTATTCTGCATAGTCTTCCTGGTCACCACAGCCGAACAGGGCAACCAGTTTGCCATTGAAATCAACTTCTTCCAGAGTTGGGAAGAAATCATCCCAGTCGCACTGCGCTTCGCCGTAGTACCACGTTGGAATGCCGAGAAGCAGAATGTCGAAGCCTTCCAGGTCTTCTTTGCTGCTCTTAGCAATGTCATGCACCTCAGCAACATCCTTACCGAGCTGTTTTTGAATCATTTTCGCGATATTTTCGGTGTTACCGGTGTCGCTGCCGAAAAAAATGCCTACGATTGCCATGAGTAAAATAACCTCTTGATACTTAATGGTATGGTGGCTGCTATTTAGCCACAGATAGGGCAATCATAGCAGAACACATCACAGTGCGGAAACTGCTATGACCCCGTAGTGCACAGTCTGCAAAATCTAACAGGGAAGCAGCATTAAAACTAACTGAGATGTTGCTTCAGTTGTTCGAGCAGCATCTCTTCAATCAATTCACTACGACTGATATTGCGCGCTTCAGCCAACTGATTGAGAGCATCTACCGCATCGTTATTGAGCTTTAGCTCCACTCGCTTCAGGCCGCGTACTTTATCGCGCTTGAGTTGGTTGCGTTTATTGATACGCAATTGCTCATCACGCGTTAGCGGATTGGTTTTTGGTCGCCCCGGGCGACGCTCGTCCGCGAACAGATCTAATGTAGTACGGTCCGTTTGTTCTTTTGCCATGATTAGACTACTGACAGGGAATTCAGGTGGCACGGAGCGGGGTGCTCTGGCGCATTTTAGCGCGCAATCATACATCAGCATGGCTTGCGCGCCAACGCGTTAGCCACATCTTGCGGCCAGTCGGTTTGTTTTTAATCAGTTTGTCGTTGTTGTGTCGATAAAACGATGGATTGCGCGCAAAACAGCATCAGGTTTTTCTGCGTGAACCCAGTGTCCGGCACCGGCAACCACATGAGCACGTGCCTGAGGAAACTGGGAAAGCAGTTGGCTACGATGTGATTCATCAACATAAGGAGATGCGCCGCCGCGAATAAATAGCGCCGGTTCGTTCCATGCGGGAATGTTTTCCCAGCCGACAATATGCTCATATTGCTCCCACAGCACCGGCACATTGAATTTCCATTCGCCATCGGCAAAGGATTTCAGTAAGAACTGAATGACACCTTCTTCATCAAGATGCTCGCGCATCACGGTCGCGGCCTGCTGGCGAGTTTTAACATCAGATGCGCTAACCGCATTAATCGCTGCGAAAATCTCATCATGGCGACGAACCTGATAATCCACTGGCGCGATATCAATCAGCACTAATTTATCAATACGTTCAGGGGCAATGGCAGTCAGTGCCATCGCCACTTTGCCGCCCATTGAATGGCCAATAATAATCGCTTTCTCAAAGCCAAATTCATCGAGCGTTTCGACCACATCCTGCGCCATTGCTGGGTAGTTCATCTCAGCGCTTCGTGGTGATAAACCGTGGTTGCGAAGATCGATTTGCAGCAACGTATGATCCTGCCCAAGGTCACGGGCCAGCACGCCCAGGTTATCAAGGCTACCAAAAAGACCGTGAATAAGGACGATGGGGGAATTACTAGTCGATTGTTGTGCAGTTTGCAGGCGAGCATTCAATTTCATGGCAAAGTTCTTTTTTTTTACTTCGTGTGGTTAGGGTATCATAACGGCATTCAGCCTTAGTGCCGCAAATTTCCAGTTTAGTCTGACTTTGTGGTGTGACAAAAGCCTGGCGCTACCCGAGGTTGGGATTTGTCCTTATAATCCCAATTACTTGCATTCAGAAAAGATATCGCACTGGATTAAGATGAAAACAATTGAAGTTGATGACGAGCTCTATCGCTATATTGCCAGCCACACGCAGCACATTGGTGAAAGCGCGTCCGATATTTTACGGCGCATGTTGAAATTTACCGCCGGCCAAACTCCAGCTACAACAGCAACTACCGGTCAGACGGCGGCAACGGCTGCTACACCTGCTCCGGAAGCCAAACCCGTAAATAAAGCACGCGATCGCGTTCGTGCGGTTCGTGAATTACTGCTGTCCGATGAATATGCGGAGCAAAAGAAAGCGGTTAACCGTTTTATGATGGTGCTTTCAACTCTTTATACACTTGATGCTCAAGCTTTTGGTGAAGCGACTGAATCGTTGCATGGTCGTACACGTGTCTATTTTGCAGGTAATGAACAGACGTTGCTGCAAAATGGAAACCAGACCAAGCCTAAGCATGTTCCAGGAACGCCATACTGGGTTATAACTAACACCAATACTGGTCGTAAATGCAGCATGATCGAACACATCATGCAATCAATGCAGTTCCCGGCGGAATTGATTGAAAAGGTTTGCGGCACAATTTAACACCTCGCGTCAGAAGGAAAGGCCAATGGCTAACCACCCTCGTGCAGGACAACCGGCACAACAGAGCGATTTGATTAACGTAGCCCAATTGACGGCCCAGTATTATGTACTGAAGCCTGAAGTGGGGAATAGCGAACACGCGGTGAAGTTCGGTACATCCGGTCACCGTGGTAGTGCGGCACGTCACAACTTCAACGAGCCTCACATTCTGGCAATTGCTCAGGCGATTGCAGAAGATCGTGCAAAAAATGGCATTACCGGGCCGTGCTACGTGGGTAAAGATACCCACGCGCTGTCTGAACCTGCGTTTATCTCCGTCCTGGAAGTGCTGGCTGCGAACGGTGTGGATGTCATTGTGCAGCAGGCGAACGGCTACACGCCAACGCCGGCCATTTCTCACGCCATTCTGACGCATAACAAAAATGGCGGTGCACAGGCAGACGGCATCGTTATTACCCCTTCGCACAACCCGCCTGATGACGGCGGTATCAAATACAATCCACCAAACGGTGGCCCGGCTGATACTAATGTCACAAAAGTTGTTGAAGATCGCGCTAATGCCTTGCTGGCTGCGGGTCTGAAAGACGTAAAACGCATTTCTCTTGATCAAGCTTGGGCAAGCGGCCACGTGCAAGAGCAAGATTTGGTGCAGCCGTTTATTGAAGGGCTGGTGGATATCGTTGATATGGCCGCCATCCAGAAAGCAGGCCTAAAACTGGGTGTTGATCCGCTCGGTGGCTCTGGCATCGAATACTGGCAGCGCATCGCGAAGCACTACAATCTTGATTTGACGATTGTTAACGATCATGTCGATCAAACTTTCCGCTTTATGCACCTTGATAAAGATGGCGCAATCCGTATGGATTGTTCATCCGAGTGTGCAATGGCTGGTTTGTTGGCACTGCGTGATAAATTCGACCTGGCATTTGCCAATGACCCGGATTACGACCGCCATGGTATCGTCACGCCTGCTGGCCTGATGAACCCAAATCATTATCTTGCTGTTGCGATTAACTATCTGTTCCAGCATCGCCCGCAGTGGGGCAAAGATGTGGCCGTGGGTAAAACACTGGTTTCTTCTGCGATGATTGACCGCGTTGTGAACGATTTGGGCCGTAAACTGGTAGAAGTACCGGTTGGTTTCAAATGGTTTGTCGATGGTTTGTTTGATGGAAGCTTCGGCTTTGGCGGCGAGGAAAGTGCTGGGGCTTCATTCTTGCGCTTTGACGGTACACCGTGGTCGACTGATAAAGACGGTATCATCATGTGCCTGCTGGCGGCAGAAATTACCGCAGTGACCGGTAAAAACCCGCAACAACATTATGATGAACTGGCTGCTCGCTTCGGCGCGCCAAGCTACAACCGTCTACAAGCCTCTGCTACCTCTGCGCAGAAAGCGGCACTTTCTAAACTTTCCCCGGAAATGGTTAGCGCAAGTACTCTGGCGGGAGATCCTATCACCGCACGCTTAACGGCAGCTCCAGGTAATGGCGCATCAATCGGCGGCCTGAAAGTGATGACCGAAAACGGTTGGTTTGCAGCCCGTCCTTCCGGTACGGAAGATGCGTACAAAATTTACTGTGAAAGTTTCTTAGGTGCGGAACATCGCCTGCAAATTGAGAAAGAAGCGGTAGAAATTGTCAGCGAAGTGCTGAAAAACGCGAAGTAATTCGTAGAATTGAAAAAGGTGCCGCAAGGCGCCTTTTTTGTTTGCCGAAGCTACAACATAAACCGATACCCAATCCCCGTTTCGGTCAGCAAATGCGTCGGGCGTGCCGGGTCGTTTTCCAGCTTCTGGCGTAAATGGCCCATATAAATCCGCAAATAATGGCTGTGCTCCACAGCGTTTGGTCCCCAGACCTGGTTTAACAACTGACGCTGAGTCAGAACTTTTCCATGGTTATTGATAAGGGTGGCAAGCAGGCGAAATTCGATCGGTGTGAGATGGATTTCCGTGCCTTCTCGGGTAATGCGGCGGTTCGCGAGATCAACGCTGATATTTGAAAACTGATAAACCGGATCGGGCTGCGCAAGGCTTGCATGGCGACGTAAGACGACTCGCAGTCTCGCTTGCAGCTCACCAATACCAAACGGTTTGCTGAGATAGTCATCGGCGCCGGCATCCAGGGCATCAATCTTCACTTGTTCGTCGCTTCGAGCTGAAAGCACCACAATCGGCGTCTGGCTCCATTGGCGAAAATCGCGGATAAAATCAATACCGTCACCATCGGGCAAACCGAGATCGAGAATGACTAAATCGGGTTTGCGCGTGGCGGCTTCCAGCAAACCGCGTTGCAATGTCTCTGCTTCATGTACGCGCAGCGATTCGGCTTCCAGCGCGGTGCGCAGAAAACGACGGATCTCTTTTTCATCTTCAATAATCAGAACTGATATCACATAACCTCGTTCATTTCAGCCAGCTCAGGTTGTGGGGGCAGAGGTAAAATAACATGGAAACTGGCTCCGCCTTCTGGTCGGTTGGCTGCAACAATTTTCCCATCGTGAACTTCGACAATCGCCCGGCAAATTGCCAGACCCAATCCGACACCAGGGATGGCTGACTCTTTGTTGCCCCGGGAAAATTTATCAAAAATCTTCTGCTCTTGCCCAGCCGGAATGCCAGGGCCACTATCCCAGACTTCAAGATCGAGTTTATCAGCCAATGCTTGCGCGCGGATGCCTATGTTTGCCTGGAAGCCTGCGTATTTCGCCGCATTTTCCAGCAAGTTTATCAGCACACGTTCAAACAGTGGGCCATCGACATGAATCAGCATCAGTGGATCAGGTAAATCCAGCGCTATATGCCGTCCGCCCAAACCCGGTTCCAGCATTTTCAGTGCGCTGCCCACCACTTCTTCGAGCGTTAACCACTCTTTGCGCAGATTAAACCCGCCGGACTGAATACGCGCCATATCCAGTAAGTTGTTCACCAGGCGCGTGGTGTTAAGGACGTGCTGGCGAATATCGTTGGCTTGTGGAGCGTGTTTCGAACCTTCAGAGGCCAGATCTAACGTCAGAATTTCTGCCTGACCAAACAGCACCGTCAGTGGCGTGCGCAAGTCGTGTGAAAGTGCTGCGAGTAACGAATTGCGTACTTGCTCGCGTTCGCTGGAAAGCCTGGCTTGCTCTTCACTTGCTGTCAGCAATAAGCGATCCAGTGCGGTAGCCGCAAGTAGCGTAAAAGTTTCCAGCAGACGTTGTTGCTCGGGGATCATCAACTGGCGCAAATTACTGGGTTCAACAATTAACAACCCGAGCGTTCTTTGCGACGTTTTTAGCGGCAGAATTTGATACGGCACACCGGGCAGCGTATCTGTCCCGGCACCGGCCGGCTGGCCTTTATCAAAGCTCCAGCGCGCAATCGCTTCGTCCCAGTTTTGTGGTTCGCCCCTTGCATTCACCCGCTCTAATTCGCCATTTTCGTTGGGCAGCAACAACTGTGCGCGGGCGTTGAAACTGTTATTGATAAACAGCTCGCTGGTGGCTGCAATAGCTTGCGGAGTGCGTTCTGCTGCGAGAGCTTTCGACATCTCATAAAGATGACGAGTGCGCTGTTCGCGATAACGGGCAATTCGCGCCTGGTAGCGCACACCCGCGGTGAGATTACCGATAACGAGGCCGACCGTTAACATCACGGCGAATGTTAGCAGGTACTGAATATCAGAAACCGCCAGCGTGCCATGTGGAGCAATAAAAAAGAGATCAAAACTAAGAACGCTAATCACAGTTGCCAGCACCGAAGGCCAGCGCCCGTAGAATAATGCGACGATAACGACACCCAGCAAATAGAGCATTACCAGGTTGGCGGCATCGAAGTTCATCAGCCACTGATTGGCAATAAACGTTGTGATGGCACACAGAGCAATCGCTACCCCGCAGCCGCGCAACTGCACGCGCCATTTGTCCGCAAAGCTGCGCGTGTCATGGGCAGATGGCGAAGCTGACGTGGGTTTATCGTCGAGGGCGACGATCACTAAATCGAGATCCGGGGCACGGCGGGCTAAACGGTCGGCAAAGGATTCCCGGCTCCAGAAGCGGCGTGTGGTGCGTCTGCCGATAATAATCTTGCCGAGATTGTGCTCGCGCGCGTAACGCAAAATCGCTTTATCTTCTGCCGGATCGGCAAGTGTGGTGGTCTCTGCTCCCAACTCTTGAGCGAGGCGAAGCGAAGCTAAAATAGCGCGACGTTGATGTTCAGGTAAACGGTGAAGCTGTGGTGTTTCGACATACACAGCATGCCAGATGCTACCTAGTTTTGCTGCCAGGCGTGCGGCGGTACGAACCAGCTTCTCATTGCCAGAACTGTGGCCGATACACAACAAAATGGCATCACGCGTGTGCCAGACTTTCTCTTCTCCCTGATTATCGCGCCATGCCCGCATTTGGTCGTCAACGCGATCGGCGGTGCGGCGCAGCGCCAGTTCGCGCAGTGCAATCAAATTCCCTTTACGGAAGAAGTGTTCAATGGCGCGCTCGGCCTGGCCTGCGATATAAACTTTGCCTTCATGCAGGCGCTGGCGTAAATCATCGGGTGGCAAGTCGACCAGTACAATCTCATCTGCGGCATCAAAAATAGGGTCTGGTACTGTTTCTCGTACCTGAATACCCGTCACGCCACCGACAATATCGTTGAGGCTTTCAAGATGCTGCACATTGACGGTGGTGAACACATCAATACCGGCGTCGAGCAACTCTTCTACATCCTGCCAACGCTTAGGGTGACGAGAGCCAGGCGCATTGCTGTGCGCCAGTTCGTCCATCAAAATCAGCGCCGGGTTACGCGCCAGGGCTGCGTCGAGGTCGAACTCATGAACCCAGCGTCCACGATGGTGTGTGCGCCTGGCGGGCAGCAGATCCAGCCCGTCAAGCAATGCAGCCGTCTCTTTACGCCCGTGAGTTTCCACCACGCCAATCAGAATACTGAGCCCTTGTGCTCGCAGGCGCTGAGCTTCCTGGAGCATGGCATAGGTTTTCCCCACGCCCGCGCAGGCGCCGAAAAAGATTTTCAGCTTCCCACGAGTAGGGCGATTGACCTGCTCCAGCAACTTATCTGGATTGGGGCGCAGTGGTTCCTCTGTCATAACAAATAATCCCTGGCATTTTTGGTAGATGACGCTGCGCTTATCTACTCTACAAAACCATTTCTGGCCGGGTAGGTCGGATAAGCGCAGCGTCATCCGACAGTTTTTTTATGGAGCCTGAAGTGCATCCAGCGCCTGATTAACCAGCAACACATTGACGACCGGTTTGCCTATAAAACTCACCAGCGGTTGCGTGGTGCTTTCGGCTATCAGCCGTTGGATTTGTTCAACCGGCAGATTGCGAGCCGCCGCTATACGCGGGATTTGCCAATCCGCTGCCTGTGGCGAAATCTGCCCGTCCAGGCCGCTGGCAGAGGCGGTAACCAGTTCGACAGGAACGGCAGGGTTCGCCTGCGGATTCGCCGCGCGTAACGCCGCCACACGTTCGGTGATCGCTTTATCCAATTCCGGATTGCTACCAGCCAGATTGCTACCGCCTGAGGCCATTGGATTATATGGGGTTTCTGCCGTAGCAGAAGGGCGGCCTTGTAAATACTTCGCCTCGGTAAAGTTTTGCCCAATCAGGCTTGAGCCGCGCACTACATTAGTATCAATAATCAACGAGCCATTGGCTTGTGCCGGGAACCACCACTGGGCAAGCAGTGTTGTCATTAGCGGGTACAACCCCCCTGTAATCAGGGTTAGCAAAATCAGTAACAGTATAGCGGGACGTAAGGTAGACATTTGTTTTTCCTCTTAAACCAGGCCACATACGGTCAGGAACAGATCGATAGCTTTAATACCAATGAACGGCACAATTAATCCGCCCAGACCGTAAATCCACAGGTTGCGACGTAACATCGCCGCAGCACTTAACGGTTTGTAACTCACTCCGCGCAGTGCCAGTGGGATCAGGAAGATAATGATCAGCGCATTAAAAATAACCGCACTTAAAATGGCCGAAGCAGGGGAGTGCAGGTGCATCACGTTTAGTGCATTAAGTTGCGGGTAAGTGGCGGCAAACGCGGCGGGGATAATCGCGAAATACTTCGCCACGTCGTTGGCAATACTGAACGTGGTCAGCGAGCCACGCGTCATCAGCATCTGTTTGCCGATGTGCACAACTTCAATCAGCTTGGTAGGGTTGGAATCCAGGTCCACCATGTTGCCCGCTTCTTTCGCCGCTTGCGTACCGGAGTTCATGGCAACCGCCACGTCTGCCTGCGCAAGCGCTGGGGCATCGTTGGTGCCGTCGCCAGTCATCGCTACTAAACGACCTTCTGCCTGATACTGGCGAATTAGCGCCAGTTTGGCTTCCGGTGTCGCTTCCGCGAGAAAATCATCAACACCCGCTTCGGCAGCAATAGCTGCTGCTGTCAGACGGTTATCCCCGGTGATCATCACCGTTTTAATCCCCATTTGGCGCAATTGTGCAAAGCGCTCTTTAATGCCGCCTTTCACGATATCCTTTAGGGCGATAACACCGAGTACATTCGCACCTTCTGCCACCACCAGCGGTGTTCCGCCTGTACGTGCCACGCCTTCTACAAGCGTCTCCACCTGCGGCGGGAAATGTCCACCGTTCGCTTCAACGTGGCGGCGAATTGCATCGACAGAGCCTTTGCGGATCATGCGATCCTGAATGTTGATCCCGCTCATGCGGGTTTGCGCGGTAAACGGTACAAACGTGGCATGCAGGTTTTGCACGTCGCGTTCGCGCAGGTTGAAGCGTTGTTTTGCCAGCACAACAATACTACGGCCTTCCGGCGTTTCATCAGCAAGCGAAGAAAGCTGAGCGGCATCCGCCAGTGTTTTTTCTTCAATCCCCGGAGCGGGTAAAAACTCGGATGCCTGGCGATTACCCAGCGTGATGGTGCCGGTTTTATCTAACAGCAAAACATCGACATCACCCGCCGCTTCCACAGCACGCCCGCTGGTGGCAATCACGTTCGCGCCCAGCATGCGACTCATCCCCGCAACGCCAATCGCAGAAAGCAGTCCGCCGATAGTGGTTGGAATCAGGCAAACCAGCAGGGCAATCAGCACCGTGACGCTGACCGCCACGCCGCCATATTGTGAGAAAGGCCAGAGCGTGGCGGTTGCCAGTAAAAAGACAATCGTCAGCGCCACCAGTAAAATCGTCAGCGCGATTTCGTTCGGGGTTTTGCGGCGCTGTGCGCTTTCCACCATCGCAATCATGCGGTCGAGGAAGGTTTCGCCTGGGTTTACGCTGCACTGAATCACCAGCCAGTCGGAAAGAATGCGCGTCCCACCGGTGACAGAGGCAAAGTCACCGCCAGATTCACGAATCACCGGCGCGGATTCGCCCGTAATCGCACTCTCATCTACCGACGCGCCGCCTTCCAGCACTTCGCCATCGCACGGGATAATATCGCCCGCTTCCACCAGCACAATGTCGCCTTTACGTAAATCAGCAGCGGGGACGTGGTCCATTGGCGCGTCATGCTGCGGGGCGCGCAGTTTGCGTGCCCAACTGGTTTTCTTAACGCCTTTCAGACTATTGGCTTGCGCCTTGCTACGGCCTTCTGCCAGCGCTTCGGCAAAGTTTGCGAACAATACGGTAAACCACAGCCAGACGCTGATGGCTAAGGTAAACAGTGCGTCGCCCTGAAGTTTGCCACTGAACATGGCAATCGCCAGAACCGTAGTCATCACGCTACCTACCCAGACGATAAACATCACTGGGTTACGCCATTGCACCTGCGGGTTAAGTTTTTTAAAGGAATCTATTAGCGCCTGACGAATCAGCGATGGTTCAAATAGCGCCTGTTGCTTGCGACTCATGGAAGCCTCTTAATCACAAATTCACGAAGGAAAGGTGTTCCGCAACCGGGCCTAATGCGAGGGCGGGAATAAAGGTCAGTGCGCCGACTAACAATACGGTGCCAATCAGCAGGCCGATAAACAACGGGCCGTGAGTGGGCAGAGTACCTACGCCTGCGGTTTGCGATTTTTTAGTGACAAGCGTTCCGGCAATCGCCAGCACCGGCACAATCACAGCGAAGCGCCCGAACCACATGCACACCGCCAGAAGCACGTTCCAGAAAGGCGTGTTGGCGCTAAGCCCAGCAAATGCGCTACCGTTGTTATTAGCGGCAGATGAGACGGCGTAAAGCACTTCACTAAAGCCGTGGATACCTGGGTTAAATATTCCGGCACGACCAGCCTCTGTCATCATCGCAAGGGCGGTACCGAGGAGTACTAACGTTGGGGTGACAAGGATCGCCATTGCAGTCATTTTCATCTCTGCGACGTCTATTTTTTTACCCAGATATTCCGGTGTGCGGCCAATCATCAGCCCGGCGATAAACACGGTGAGCAAGACGAACAACAACATGCCGTACAGCCCGGATCCGACGCCGCCGAACACCACTTCACCAATCTGCATCAGCCACATAGGGATCATGCCGCCTAATGCTGTGAAGGAGTCATGCATTGCGTTGACCGCACCGCAGGACGCGGCGGTAGTCACCACAGAAAACAAGCTGGTGGCGAGGATCCCAAACCGGCTCTCTTTACCTTCCATATTGATATTGCTATCAGCGCCAAGCTGCATGAAATGAGGGTTCCCTTGTGTTTCTGCCCACATCACCACCCCAACGCAGATAACAAAAATGATACCCATCGCCCATAAAATGGCGCGTCCCTGGCGTTTATCACCTACTGCTTCACCAAAGGCAAAACACAGAGCGCTTGGGATTAGGAAGATCGCCAACATTTGCACAAAGTTGGTCAACGCCGTTGGGTTCTCGAACGGATGAGAGGAGTTAGCGTTAAAGAAACCGCCGCCGTTGGTGCCGAGCATTTTGATGGCTTCTTGCGAAGCCACCGGCCCCATCGGCAAGACATGCTGCACGCCTTCAAGCGTGGTAAACGGTTGATATGCGGCGATGTTCTGCAAGGTTCCCTGGCTAACAAAGAACAGTGCAATCAAGAGTGAAATCGGCAGTAGGATGTAAAACGTGATGCGAGTTAAATCGACCCAGGCGTTACCAAGGGTAGTTGCGCTGTGGCGGGAAAATGCTCGAATCAGCGCAAACACCACGGCGATACCCGTTGCCGCGGAAAGGAAGTTTTGTACAGTTAAGCCAACCATCTGGCTGAAATAACTTAGCGTGGTTTCGCCACTGTAGGATTGCCAATTGGTATTGGAGACAAAGCTGACAGCGGTGTTTAAAGCCAGATGCCAGGAAAGGCCAGGCAATTGCTGTGGGTTAAGCGGCAAACTCCCTTGCGTCATTAATATGACGAAAAGCAGTAGCAGACCTAAAACGTTGAATGTCAGGATCGCGGCAAGATAGCGTTTCCAGCTCATTTCAGCCGTTTCGCTTCCCAGCACTTTCCACATCACCGATTCAACACGGCCAACGCCCGGCAGCGGTTCACCTTCAATTAATCGCGCAAGCACGCTTCCCAGCGGTTTTGCCAGCGCGAAAAGCACCAGCAAGAAACTGGCTATTAATAAAAATCCGGATGCGGTCATCAGAATGCCTCCGCGTTAATCAGGGCATAAATCAAATAAGCCAACAGCGCAAAAACGAGCACCACGCCAACAATCAGTCCTGCACTCACAGTCCACCTCGACACTTAAGGAATTACAGTGAGTGTGAAAGTTTTGGTGCAAAGAAGTCGTAAAAGTCTGCAGGTGGGATGTAAAAAAAGTATAAAAATGCCATATACCCGTCGCCCTTCATGATGCAGCCAGGCTACATCCCTAAGTGGCTTGGGTATAAAACCATTGATTAACTAATGATTAGTATTTATTTAACTATTTTGTAACTTAATTACGCGCGGGAATGTAAATTAGTGGCAAAAATCGCTCTTTAGTGGTCGGATGAGTAGTAAAGTTTCAGCCAATGCGATACTATTTTGGTCAGATAACAAGTTCCAACTTCCCGGTTTTTGCTACCGGTCACAATTTAAGGGAGAAGCCTATGACTCTATATAAAGACTATCCATTGCATCAGGTCATCCTGCGTCGCACATTTGTTGTTGTAGCAGGTGTTCTGGCTTTGCCAGTGATGCTGTTCTGGAAAGATCGCGCCCGTTTTTACAGCTACCTGCACCGCGTATGGTCTAAAACCAGTGAAAAACCGGTTTGGATGGCTCAGGCTGAAGCCGCATCCGCTGATTTTTACTAAGCTTGCTGAGAAGTCATCACTACGGATACAAACATTAAAGCCCCATCAGTTCACAATTGATGGGGCTTTTTTACGCGTTATGGTCGCGAGCTAATGTGTCAACTCTCTCCAGTTATAAATTTGATTGGTGGTATCCATTACGGGTGCTTTTCCTGCCAATCGGTTAGCGATGTGTTGCACCGTTTCTTCAGGCTTGTCTCCTGGTTGCGAAATTCCCATCCAGCAGCGCAATATTTTGTCGTTATTCACCGTTGAATAAATATCCTCTACCGTTCCGGTATCCGGGTTATTAACCAGTGGGCTGTACCAGATAAACATTGGCACTTCAAAAGCGTGTTGGCTTGGTTTTACCCCTCCGTGATGATAAACCACGTTTTGTGTCGGTTCGCGCTCCAGCGCATGATCGGAAAAATAAGCGACAGAGGCTCGCCTGTCTTTCAATAGAGAGAAAATATTACCGAGTAATTTATCAGTGAAGTGGATTGAGTTGTCATAACAGGCATCAATACCATCACCTTGCTGAGTAAAGGGGGCATCAGTGGCAGGAAAACGTGTGCATTCCGGTTCATGGCTGCCATAAATATGTAGCACAATAAGCTGTTTACCTTGATGGTTTAACGCTTTACGCAAATCAGGTAACAGAGCATCATCAAAACCATCGTTAACCCAATGTTTATGGGCGGCATTCATCGCAATACCCGTAATCGCATTATTGTAATCGCCAAGCATCCCTTGCTTACTAAACCACGATGTATCAAAACCTGCTTGATTCGCCAGATTAATTATATTGTCCGAATAGTGCTGGATATTATGGTCTTTCACAGTATCGGCCGTGATCGCCAGCGGTACAGCGGTAATTGTGATAGGTGCGCCGCTAATGGCATGATTCCATAATAAAAGATGGTTGCGCTCGGCTTCTAATTGTGGCGTGGTGGGCTGCGGGTAGCCATAGATACTCATATTTTCGCTGCGCGCAGATTCCCCGATCACCAACACATAAGTATCAATACCGGTTTCATGTGTTTGCAATGAATAATCGGGAATTTGACTCGCAATCTGTTTAATTAAGAGCTGGTCGCTCCATGCCTGAAGAAAATATTTAACATTACTTATTGGTAAGTAGTTAATCACCCGGGCAGTAATACTCCCCTGGCTATTTTTCTTAATATTATGAGCCGTCGCTTGCACAATATTACTGAGTATCAACAGGATTAATAAATATAGCGGAGATTTTGCCAGCCATTTACCGCTAAATGTTGGAATAGTCACCACGCTGCGTAATAACAAAATAACCAGAGCCAGAAAACCAAAGCAGTATTTTTGGTACAGCCACAGCATCGCGCTGATTTCCTGAGTGTCACTATCCAGAACGCTCATAGCAAAGCCATAGCTAAAAGCTGAGCCAAAGGTCCCCCGAGCATAGAAAGTCAGTGTGATGTCCCATGCCACCATCAATACTGGTAAGAGGGCCACGAATAAACGAAGAGATCTATTTTTAATTAAACCAAGCGACAACATTAACAACACAAATATGATTAATCTTTGAAACATCACATGTACTGGAGAGAATAAAACATTGGCTATAGCCACAATCAATACACATATTCCCAAAGGAATAAATTGGCGTATTTTACTTAACATATAAACAACATCCACGAAGACTGACCGTTTTAGACGGTTTTATAAAAATGGCTATCAACAATATGGATTAATATACTTAAATGTATTAATAAGCACAGACATATTCACATGATGAATTATTTATTTGATTTGTGTCAGCCGATGAACAATTGTCCCTGGACTATTATTTATCGAGCAAAATGTGTGAAGATGACCTAATCCTCGTAATCACTGGAGCACAGCATGTTGATTTGGCAAGATTTACACCATTCAGAATTGAGCGTGACCGATCTCTACACGCTTCTGGCATTGCGTAATGAAGTATTTGTCGTCGAGCAGAATTGCCCCTACCAGGACATTGATGGTGACGATTTAGTCGGTGAGAACCGCCATATTCTTGGCTGGCAGGGCGGTAAGCTGGTGGCCTACGCCCGCATACTGAAAAGCGAAAGTGAGTTTGAACCGGTGGTGATTGGTCGTGTCATTGTCGATAAAAGCGTGCGCGGCGAAAAACTTGGCTACCAGCTGATGGAACAGGCGATGGCTTCGTGCCAGCAGTTTTGGCCAGAAAAAACAGTCTATTTAGGCGCTCAGGCTCATTTGCAATCGTTCTATGCCCACTTCGGGTTTGCTCCAGTTACGGACGTATATGACGAAGACGGAATTCCCCACATAGGCATGGCGAATCGTTAATGACAGATTAATCGCCAGGTAAAAAGCATTAGCGTTGTCTATAGTTAGCGGACGAGTATTTTTTAAACACGGAGAATAGTGATGCAACCGTATGAATCTCGTCTTGATGATGATTTAACTCTGCTAAGTGAAACGTTAGAAGAAGTGCTGCGTTCTTCAGGCGACCCTGCTGACCAAAAATACATTGAGCTGAAAGCACGCGCAGAAGCTGCGCTCAGCGAAGTCAAAGCCCGGGTTAGTAGTGCGTCGGACAATTATTACTATCGTGCAAAAAAAGCCGTTTATCGCGCTGATGATTATGTGCGTGAAAAACCATGGCAAGGAATTGGGGTTGGGGCTGCAGCGGGTCTGGTGTTAGGGCTTTTATTAGCCAGACGCTAGAGCCATATCGGCACATCGTCTCAAGGTGTGCCGATTAAAAGAAATCTTACCCATTGGGTGGGATTTTTTTTTGCCACCATGACCACGTATAATCACGGGTTTTTCAGGGAAGGTGAGGTAAACGTGAATTCAGTTGTCGTCGCGCTGCAACAGTTACAGCTTGCATTGAACGCAGAATTTGCGGATGCGCCGGGTTTACAGCAATTATCTTGTGCTGTCACCCTGAGTGATGCCTCTGATGCACTCGCATGGCTGACTAGCCAACGTCTTTATCCCCAGTTTTACTGGCAACAGCGTAATGGCGATGACGAAATTGCCGCTCTCGGTGCGGTGCGCCAGTTCGATACGTTGGATGCGGCGAGGGTATTTATTGATGACTATGCGGACCAGCCAGCTGTTCGCATTACTGGCGTGAATGCATTCTCACCCACCAGCAGTTTTTTATTTCTCCCACGCCTTGAATGGCGGCGTATCGGTGGGGATGCTTTTCTCTTCCTTAATATTTATAGCGAAACCTCTCTGCAAAATGATGCGCGGGCCGCTCTTCAATTCCTCGAACAAATTCTCCCTGCAAAACAATTGCCATTGCAGCGTTTAAATTGCGTTGGGGAGCAACATATTCCAACACAACCAGAATGGAATCATCTGGTTGACCTTGCCACTACAGCAATTGAGCAGCATAAACTTGATAAAGTTGTACTGGCCAGAGCCACCGATCTGCAATTTACTACCGCAGTTTCCGCAGCCGGTTTTATGGCGGCCAGTCGCCGGGTGAACCTGAATTGCTATCATTTCCTGATGGTTTTTGATGGCAGTCATGCGTTCCTTGGCTCAAGTCCGGAACGCTTGTGGCGGCGCATTGATACCGCTTTACGTACCGAAGCGCTAGCCGGAACTGTCGCTAACCATCCCGACGATCATCGAGCCTGGTCTTTGGGGCAGTGGTTACTTAAAGACGATAAAAATCAACGAGAAAATATGCTGGTCGTTGAAGATATTTGCCAGCGTTTACAAAAAACGGTGGGGGCTATTGATGTATTGCCGCCGCAGGTGGTGCGTCTGAGAAAGGTGCAACATTTGCGCCGTTGTATCTGGACCGATCTGGCTCAGCCTGATGATGCTGTATGCCTTGCAATGTTGCAGCCTACTGCGGCTGTAGCCGGGTTGCCGCGTGATGTGGCGCGTGGGTTTATCGCCAATAATGAACCGTTTGAGCGTGAATGGTATGCGGGTTCGGCGGGCTATATCTCGCAGCGGCAGAGTGAGTTCTGCGTTGCTTTACGCTCGGCAAAAGTCATCAATAATATGGTGCGTTTATACGCCGGAGCTGGAATTGTCGCTGGTTCTGATGCGGCGGAAGAATGGCAGGAAATAGAAAATAAAGCCGCTGGGTTACGAACGTTGCTAACAGCATCAACGTTTAATTGATGTCCAAAATAATTCGAACTGCATTTTTAAGTATTTCGCGAAGCGAGCATTGCCAACAAAAATGCAGTTTGAAGGGTATTACCGACCCATATCAAAATAACAGTTCCAGCAATAATTATAATGAGTCAGCAAAATTGACTCAGGACTAAATCATGTCGATAAGCTCGTTTAACCGCCGTTGGGCTACGGTAATCCTTGAAGCGCT
Organism: Buttiauxella noackiae; assembly: GCF_000737905.1. Lineage (NCBI taxonomy): Bacteria > Pseudomonadati > Pseudomonadota > Gammaproteobacteria > Enterobacterales > Enterobacteriaceae > Buttiauxella > Buttiauxella noackiae. The sequence goes on along the minus strand of NZ_JPRU01000001.1, from coordinate 1,546,547 downwards.
GACTCGCCACGGCGTGCGCCACGTCTGTATCGCTCCCGGTTCGCGTTCAACACCTCTGACCCTTGGGGCCGCTGAAAATCGGGCTTTTATTTGTCATACACATTTTGACGAACGTGGTTTAGGGCATCTGGCATTAGGTCTGGCAAAAGCAAGCCAGGCTCCGGTCGCTATTATCGTGACTTCGGGTACAGCGGTCGCCAACCTCTACCCGGCCATTATTGAAGCCGGTTTGACGGGTGAAAAACTGGTGGTACTTACTGCCGATCGTCCACCGGAACTTATTGATTGCGGTGCCAATCAGGCGATTCGCCAGCCTGGGATTTTTAGCTCCCATCCTACTCAATCGATTAATTTACCTCGTCCAACACAGGATATTCCTGCGCGCTGGTTGGTTTCGACTATCGATAATGCGCTAGGTCAGCAGATGGCTGGTGCGGTTCACATCAATTGCCCGTTCGCCGAGCCGCTGTATGGTGAACCTGATGAAACAGGCATGAGTTGGCAACATGCATTGGGCGACTGGTGGCAAGGTGATAAACCCTGGTTACGCACGGGCCTGGCGCAGGAAGTGCTTAAACAGCGTGACTGGTTCTTCTGGCGGCAAAAACGCGGCGTTGTGGTTGCAGGGCGGTTGAATTCTGAAGAAGGAAAGCAGGTCGCTGCATGGGCGAAAATGCTCGGCTGGCCGTTAATAGGCGATGTGTTATCGCAAACTGGTCAGCCGTTGCCATGTGCAGATTTATGGCTGAGCAACAGCCAGGCGGTAACCGAACTTGCCGAAGCGCAAATTATTATTCAGTTTGGCAGTAGCCTGACCGGAAAACGCGTCCTGCAATGGCAAACAACCTGTGAGCCTGAAGAGTATTGGCTGGTGGATAACCTGCCAGGCCGGCTTGATCCCGCGAATCATCGTGGCCGTCGCTTGTGTTGCGATATTACACAATGGCTGGAAGCTCACCCCGCTGAAAAGCGCGTGGCGTGGGATGAGAAATTAACTACGCTTGCAAAAATCGCCCAGCAGGCGGTGAAGAAGGGCACTCTCGAATTTGGCGAAGCCCAGGTTGCGGCGCGCCTTGCTGAATTGTTACCGGAAGCCGGGCAGTTGTTTGTCGGCAATAGCCTGATTGTTCGTCTGGTAGATGCTTTCGCACAATTGCCAGCTGGCTATCCGGTATTTAGCAACCGCGGTGCAAGCGGTATCGACGGCCTCCTTTCAACAGCTGCTGGCGTGCAACGAGCCACCGCCCGTTCGACGCTGGCGATTGTTGGCGATCTCTCGGCACTTTACGACATCAACTCACTGGCATTATTACGCCAGGTTTCCGCGCCTTTCGTTTTGCTTATCGTGAATAACAATGGCGGGCAAATATTCTCGCTGTTGCCAACGCCGGCAGACGAACGCGAACGCTTCTATACCATGCCGCAAAACGTCACTTTTGCCCATGCAGCAGCGATGTTTAGCCTCTCCTACAACAATCCGACAAGCTGGGATGAGTTGCAGGAAGCAGTGACCCATGCCTGGCGTTCTCCTCATGCGACCATCATCGAACTCACCGTTGGTGATACGGACGGTGCGCAAACCTTGCAGCATTTGCTGGCGCAGGTGAGTCAGGCATGATTCTGGATGCTGTTTTTCATGAAGGCCGAGATGCCAACTTGCCGTGCCTGGTCTGGCTGCACGGCTTTTTAGGTAACCGGAAGGAGTGGGAATCTTTCAGTGAACATTTCACCGATTGGCCTCAACTCTTCATCGACTTGCCCGGTCATGGGAAATCAGCCGATATTACGGCTGAAGGCTTTGTACAAGTCGATAAATTACTGCGAAAAACGCTCCTTAGTTACAACATCCTAAGATATTGGCTGATTGGCTACTCCCTTGGCGGACGAGTGGCGATGTACCATGCTTGTCAGGGTGAGAATACCGGTTTGTGTGGTTTGATTGTTGAGGGGAGCCATCCTGGACTTACGGATGAGAATGCTCGCCGAGACAGAAAAAGCAGCGACCAACAATGGGCGCAGCGGTTACGTACACAACCGCTAAAAGTGGTGCTGGACGACTGGTATCACCAAGCTGTTTTCCTGTCGCTCAATGATCAGCAACGTGCTTCGCTTATTGCGCAACGCAGCCAGAATAATGCCCAGAGCCTTGCCGCAATGCTTGAGGCGACCTCTCTGGGTAACCAGCCAGATTTAAAGGCTATGCTCAAGCAATTGCCGTTGCCTTTTTACTATCTTTGCGGTGAACGGGATGAAAAATTCCGCGCAGTGGCAACTAGCCTGGAATTGTCACCGCACCTTATTACTGCTGCAGGCCATAATGCACATCGGGAAAACCCGATTGCTTTCACGGCCTGCCTGCTCAATTTATTGCGAAAACCTATCGAGGAAACACCATGATTTATCCAGATGAAGAAATGCTGTACGCGCCAGTTGAATGGCAGGATTGCTCGGAAGGTTACACCGATATTCGCTATCACAAATCAGCTGACGGTATCGCTAAAATCACGATTAACCGTCCTGAAGTGCGTAACGCATTCCGCCCGTTGACCGTAAAAGAGATGATTAACGCGCTGGCTGATGCCCGTTACGATGACAACATTGGCACCATTATCCTGACTGGCGAAGGCGAAAAAGCCTTCTGCGCAGGCGGCGATCAAAAAGTACGCGGCGATTACGGCGGCTACCAGGACGCAAGTGGCACCCATCACCTGAACGTGCTGGATTTCCAGCGTCAGATTCGCACCTGTCCAAAACCAGTGGTGGCGATGGTGGCCGGTTATTCCATCGGCGGTGGTCATGTGCTGCATATGATGTGCGATCTGACAATTGCTGCCGAAAACGCAGTCTTCGGCCAGACAGGCCCGAAAGTCGGTTCGTTCGATGGCGGCTGGGGTGCTTCTTACATGGCGCGTATTGTCGGCCAGAAAAAAGCGCGTGAAATCTGGTTCCTGTGCCGCCAGTACGATGCGAAAGAAGCGCTGGATATGGGCCTGGTGAACACCGTTGTGCCGAATGCCGATCTGGAAAAAGAGACCGTGCGCTGGTGTCGTGAAATGTTGCAAAACAGCCCAATGGCGCTGCGTTGCCTGAAGGCTGCGCTGAATGCCGACTGCGATGGTCAGGCTGGTTTACAAGAACTGGCTGGCAACGCCACCATGCTGTTCTACATGACCGAAGAAGGTCAGGAAGGCCGCAATGCGTTCAACCAAAAACGCCAGCCGGACTTCAGCAAATTTAAACGGAATCCATAATGCGTTGTGCCGAATTATGGCGCTTTCAGGTGCCGATGGATGCAGGTGTGGTGCTGCGCGAGCGGCGCCTGAAAACACGCGACGGGCTCCTGGTGCGTCTGACAGACGGCAAAAAACAGGGCTTCGGTGAGATCTCGCCGTTGCCTGGTTTTAGCGTAGAAACTGTCGATGATGCCCTGAGCGTGGCACAAACCTGGCTGCAAGCCTGGCAAACGGGCGCAGAAATCGCTCTGCCAGAAATGCCGTCTGTGGCATTTGGCCTGAGTTGTGCGCTGGCCGAAATCAGCGGTGAATTGCCTCAGGCGGCGGATTACCGCGCGGCACCACTGTGCACCGGTGACCCGGACGAACTATTTGCCATGCTGGCTGCTATTCCTGGCGAGAAAATCGCTAAGGTGAAAGTTGGTTTGTATGAAGCGGTGCGTGATGGGATGGTGGTCAACTTGTTGCTCGAAGCGATGCCAGATTTGCGTCTGCGTCTTGATGCCAACCGTGGCTGGACACCGCTCAAAGCGCAGCAGTTTGCCAAATACGTCAACCCTGATTTCCGACCGCGCATCGCATTTATCGAAGAGCCGTGCAAAACCCGTGAGCAATCTCGCGAGTTTGCCCGTGAGACGGGAATTGCGATCGCCTGGGATGAAAGCCTGCGTGAGCCGGATTTTGAGTTTGTCGCCGAGCCTGGCTTAAATGCTGTGGTTATCAAGCCGACCTTGACCGGTAGTCTTGAGAAAGTGCGTCAACAGGTGGAACAGGCTCATGCTCTTGGATTGACGGCGGTTATCAGTTCTTCGATTGAATCGAGCCTCGGCTTAACACAACTGGCGCGAATTGCCGCGTGGCTGACGCCGCAAACGTTGCCAGGGCTCGATACGCTGTCGTTGATGCAGGCGCAATTGGTGCGCGAATGGCCAGGCAGCACACTACCGTGCTGGTCGCTGGAATCTCTTGAGCAAGTGTTATGAGTTTTCAAGATTTCCCCTGGCAGCATTGGGCACAAATTCGTGGTGACCAACCGGCACTCACATTAGGCCATGAAAGCCTGAACTGGCGCGAGCTATGCCAGCGCGTTGATGCGTTGGCAGGCGGCTTCCGTCAGCAGGGGGTGCTTGAAGGGCAAGGCGTTGTGTTGCGTGCGAAAAACGGCCCAGAAATAGTTTTCGCATTGCTTGCGTTGCTGCAATGTGGGGCGCGTGTATTGCCGCTAAATCCCCAGTTGCCTGAATCTGTGCTCGAACAGTTACTCCCGGATCTGACTATCAGCCATGCATTGACCTTTGATGCGCCGCTTACCGTTGCCGATATTAACCCGTTAACTCTGCTGGAAAGCGAACGTTTCCAGGTTGAGTGGCAGCCTGCAAGGTTTGCATCAATGACGCTGACTTCCGGTTCTACGGGGTTACCCAAAGCGGCAGTTCATACCAGTGGTGCCCATCTTGCCAGCGCCTCAGGTGTGCTGGAGGTGATGAACTACGGTGCGAATGACCGCTGGTTGTTATCACTGCCTCTGTTCCATGTCTCCGGCCAGGGCATTTTGTGGCGTTGGCTGTTGGCGGGTGGATGCATGGTAGTGCGTGTTTTACATCCTTTGAGCGATGCGCTGGAAGGCTGCACGCATGCATCGCTGGTGCCGACTCAGCTGTGGCGAATGCTTGAGCAATCTCCACCGCAAGCATTGCGTGAAGTGTTGTTGGGTGGTGCTGCAATTCCCATTGAACTCACGCAAGCTGCGCAGGAAAAAGGCATCAATTGCTGGTGTGGTTACGGGTTAACGGAGTTGGCTTCGACGGTGTGCGCCAAACGTGCTGATGGGTTGCCTGATGTGGGTGAAGCTCTGCCGGGTCGCGAAGTGAAAATCGTTGATCAGGAAGTGTGGATTCGGGCCGATAGCCTGGCATCAGGCTACTGGAAAGCGGGTGTTGTCGTACCGCTGGTTAATTCCGAGGGCTGGTTTGCCACCCGCGATCGTGGTGTTCTGAATGGGCAACGTCTAACGCTGATTGGCCGCCTCGATAATCTGTTTTTCAGCGGTGGGGAAGGGATCCAGCCGGAAGAAGTTGAGCACGTGATCGCCGCTCATCCCGCGGTGAAGCAAGTTTATGTCGTGCCAATAGATGATGTTGAATTTGGCCAGCGCCCGGTGGCGGTGGTTGAAGCCGACGAGGATTTTGACCTTTCGCTATTGTCAGAGTGGTTGCCGGGAAAAGTAGCCCGTTTTCAGCAGCCGGTACGTTGGTTGCGCCTGCCTGATGAGCTCAGGCAGGGCGGGATTAAGATTTCGCGGGTGCAGTTAACGTTATGGGTAAAGCAGGTGGCTAAAATTTAATGCCACCGGCTCGTTTTAGGGTCGGATGCCGCTTGCGCTAATCCGACTACATGCCCGATTCTAAGGCTGATTTATTCCGCTGCCGGCGAATCATGCGCAGAACCGGTGGTACGATAATCACCGTTACGGCCATAATCAGCAGACCTTTCGCTACACCACTCTCCCACAGAATGCTCAACCCGCCGTTGCTGATTGATAGCGCGCGGCGCAGGTTTTGCTCCAACATTTCACCCAGGACGAAACCCAGAATTAATGGTGACATTGGGAAGTGCATTTTGCGCAGGATATAACCCAGTACACCCAGCCCGACCATCAACAGCAAATCGAAGGTCGTACTATGTACTGCGTAAACGCCAACCGCAGAAACCGCAGCAATGGCTGGCACCAGGAACCACAACGGAATACTCAACATCTTGGTAAAGAAGCCGATTAACGGGATGTTCATGATAAGCAGCATCACGTTGGCAATCAGCAGCGAAGCAATCAAACCCCAAACAATATCCGGCTGCTCGGTAAACATCGCAGGCCCAGGCGTAATGTTATAGAGCGTCAGCGCGCCCATCATCACCGCCGTGGTGCCAGAACCCGGCACGCCGAGCGTTAACATTGGGATAAACGAGCCGCAGGCAGAGGCGTTATTTGCCGCTTCCGGTGCTGCAACGCCACGAATATCACCTTTACCAAACGTGTCGCTATTACCGCTTATCTTCTTCTCGGTCATATATGCAATGGCACTGGCGATGGTGGCACCTGCACCCGGCAAAATCCCGACAAAGAAACCGATAACGGATGAGCGTAAAGCGGCTCCGGTACAGTGTGCGGCCTCCTTCATGCTAAACATCATGCGCCCGGTTTTACGCACCAACACTTGCCCGCTACTGGTGCTTTCGAGCATTAACAGAATTTCTGAAACTGAGAACAGACCAATTACAACCACAATAAATTGCACACCGTCGGAGAGGTGAACGCTATCGAATGTGAAGCGATATACCCCGGTGTTGGCATCCACTCCGACGGTGGCAAGACCCAGACCAATCAGTGCTGCAAGAAACGACTTCAGCGGATTTTGCGCCATCATGCTACCGAGGCAGGCAATGGCAAAGACCATCAATGCAAAGTATTCAGCAGGTCCAAACGCTAGCGACCATTGCGCCAGTGCGGGTGCAAAAAGAATGATGCCAATAATTGCCAGTAGGGAGCCAATAAACGAACTTACGGCGGAAATAGATAACGCCACGCCACCACGACCCTGCTTCGCCATCGGATAACCATCGAGTGCGGTCATAATGGCGGCCGCATCCCCCGGAACGTTAAGAAGTATCGATGAGATGCGTCCTCCGTATTCACAACCGATATAAACCGTTGCCAGCAGAATTAATGCTGACTCCGGCGGTAATTTAAGTGCGAAGGCCAGCGGCAGTAAAATCGCCACGCCATTAATCGGGCCGAGGCCAGGCAGCAGCCCAACGATGGTACCGACAAAGCAACCAATCAGGGCGATCATTAGGTTTTCCGGCGTCAGAGCAACGGCAAAACCTTGCGAGAGATAGAACCAGGTATCCATAAGTACTCCGTTCACCCCGCCAGCTTTCAAGTTGCAGATGCGTAAGTTTGCCGCCTGCCTACACCTCGAAAACTAAAGGGGCTAGATCATAGGTCAATTCAGCCAAACACCGAGAGGAAGGGTCACATCCAACAGACGGTCAAAGGAGTAGAACAACACGCCCCCCATCACCACTCCGGAAATTAATGCTGCCGGAATTGTCGCGCCAAACAGCAAACCGAAACAGGCGGTGAGGAGCGTCGTTGCGAGAGGAAAACCGAGCCATTCGAATGCCCATGCGTACAGTGCAAGGGTTGCGACCATAATCAGTAAGCGTTGCAGCGTCTGGCGGTGCGGCCACTCCACCACGTCGGGATGACGCAGTATCAACAACACCGCGCACATCAACATCAGACCGATAATGGTTAAAGGAAACGGGCGCGGCCCTACGGGTTCATAACTGTATTCGCTCTGAATTTGCCAGCCGATAAACAGGCCACCAATACACAGAACAATCCAGATCCCGGCAAAAATACGATCGCTCATCATCGCCTCCTGTTACTTAGCAAGGCCAAATGCTTTGGCTTGCTCGCGATAATCAGTGACCTGTTTCTTCACATAATTATCCAGCTCTTTGCCAGTCATGTTGAATTCGAACAGGCCACGTAGATCGCGCTGTTTTTTAAAATCGTCGGTTTGTTGGAGTTTGTTGAAGGTTTCGACCCACCACTGGTATTCCGCATCGCTCACTTTCGGGCCGACGTAGAAGCCGCGGATTATCGGCCACACCAGATCATAACCTTGCTCTTTTGCGGTAGGGATTTGTGCCAGTTCACCGGGTAAACGTTCGTTAGCAAACACTGCCAATACACGCAGTTTGTCACCGCTGATATAAGGCACCATTTCGCTAAGATCGCCTGAAACTACCTGAACGTGATTACCCATCAGCGCCGTTACCGGTTCGCCACCACCTTCAAAAGCGACGTAACGCATTTTGTGTGGATCGACGTTAGCTTTTTGCGCAAGCAAGGCAGTCTTCATCCAGTCCTGGCTGCCGATGGATGCACCGGCACCAATCACCACGCTGTTAGGATCTTTTTCCATCGCAGCTAACAGTGATTTCAGATCTTTCCACGGTGAATCAGCACGCACGGCAATCATGCCGTAATCGGTGCCAACACTTGCCAGCCAGCGCACATCATCCACGCCATAACGGCCAAATTTACCTTGCGATAGGTTCAGCAAAGAACCACCGGAGAAGGCGACAACAGTGCCTGCTTCCGCAGGGCGCTGAGCAACAATTGCGTTGTAAGCCACAGCGCCGACGCCGCCTGGCATGTAGGTAACGCGCATTGGTTTTTCAAGTACGCCCGTTTCTTGCAGGCTGACCTGAATCAATTTGCACGTCAGGTCAAAACCACCGCCAGGTTTGGCCGGGGCGATACACTCGGTGCGGGAGGGGACTTCTGCTGCCAGCGTACTGAAAGCGGTTAATAAAAAAGCTGAAGCAATAAAACCAGAGATTAGGGTACGTTTCATTTTTTATTCATCCTCACGTCAAAAAGGCGGTAGATGTTTCGCATTATGTGAAGCGCATTACAGCTGCTTCGTTGCGTGATTGTTAAAGCAATAACCTTTCATTTACCTTTCAGGACGGCAGAAACTTTACAGGATGTGATATGCGTCTCTTACTGGTGGAAGATAACCGTGAGCTGGCTCACTGGCTTGAGAAAGCCCTGATACAAGCGGGCTTTGCGGTGGATTGTGTGTTTGATGGTCAGGCTGCCGATCATCTATTACAAAACGAACGTTATGCGGTCGCAGTAATGGATATCGGGATGCCGAGAATGGATGGTCTGGAGGTTTTACAGCGTTTGCGTAAACGCGGGCAGATATTGCCGGTACTGCTGCTAACTGCACACAGTACGGTGAGCGATCGTGTTAAAGGGTTGAATACGGGGGCTGATGACTATCTGCCAAAGCCTTTTGAGCTCGAGGAGCTCGATGCACGGCTGCGGGCACTGGTGCGACGTAGCGAGGGGCAAATCCATGAGCAACAACAGCTGGGGCAACTCGCTTTTCACGATGAGGGTTATTTCCTGTTGGATAACAAACCGCTGGCATTAACCCCACGAGAACACGCGATCCTGACGGTATTGATGTACCGCCGTACGCGTCCGGTTCCCAAGCAGCAGCTGTTTGAACAGGTGTTTAGTTTGAGCGACGACGCCAGCCCGGAAAGCATCGAACTTTATATTCACCGGTTACGGAAAAAATTAATCACCAGCAATGTTCAGATAACCACGCTACGCGGGCTCGGCTATGTGCTGGAGTGCAGTGATGCGAGCCATTAAACCGCAATCTTTATTCGGACAATTGCTGCTTTTCCTGGGGTTACCATTATTTATTTTGTGGGGCTTATCGGCGGTGAGCGGCTATTTAAGCGCGATGAATGCTGCCACTCAGGCCTACGACCGTACATTACTGGCCTCGACACGCACTGTGGCGGAACAGCTGGTGGTGCATGACGGTAAGCTCGCAGTGGATGTGCCGTGGGTCGTACTCGATAGTTTCGAGCGCAATATGAACGACCGGTTGTATTACAAAGTCACAGATACCCAGGGCAATGTCATATCGGGTTACGACGACTTACCCGATATGCCAAAAAATACCCCCGGCACCGATCTCTATCCCGCGCTGGCGTGGTTCTATAACGCCACATACCGGGGACAGGCATTGCGAGTTGCGCGCCTGCTTCAGCCCGTCAATGAAGGTGGGGTAAACGGGATGGCACAAATTATTGTTGCCGAAACCGTTCAGTCGCGGCACGCACTTGCGGTTCGTTTGTTGATGTCTGCGACCCTGACTCAAGGGGGCCTGGTGCTGCTGACCCTGACGCTCGCCTGGCTGTTATTAAGACGTGTGCTAAAACCGATGCGCCAACTTTCAGTGCTGATGGTGCGCCGCGATCCTGGCGATCTCAACCCGCTACCTGATTTATTGCCCTGGTCGGAAACCCGCTTATTGATAGTTTCGTTTAACCGCTATATCGATAGGCTGCGTGGCCTGGTTACCAGGCAGTCCCGGTTCAGTGCCGATGCTTCCCACCAACTGCGTACACCCCTCACGGTGCTAAAAACTCAGGCGTCAGTAGCACTCAGTAGCCCCGATCCGATGCAGTGGCGTGAAAGTCTGGAGGCAATGCAGGTCACGCTGGATAACACCATCCATTTAACCGAGCGGTTATTACAACTTTCGCGGCTTAGTCGCCTGGATCAGTCTGAAGGGCAAACGATGGAGGCGGTGGATTTGGTGAAAATCGCCCAGGCGTGTTGTTTCTCCTGTATGGCGCAGGCGAGAAGTAAAAATATCGATTTGGGCTATGAAGGCTTATCAGAGGCTTTGATAACCGGCGAGCCGTTGCTGCTGGGGGAGATGTGCATGAATCTGCTGGATAATGCGCTGAAATACACGCCAGAGAACGGCATTGTGACTATTCGTGTCACCCGTGATGAATCGCAAATTGTCTGGCTGGAAATTGAAGACAACGGCCCGGGTATTGAGAGTGGCCAGGTTCGCCATGCGCTGATGCCATTCCATCGTTTAGATAACAGTGCTGAGCAAAGTGGAGCGGGGATTGGGCTTGCGCTGGTTAATGATATTGCGCGTTATCATCGTACACGGCCTGAATTGCTGCGTTCAGCAGCTGGCGGGTTGTTGGTGAGAATTAAACTTTTGGGCACTTAAGGCGCCGTGAAATACTTTTTTTTCATTTTCTTACAAAGGAATGACGAAAAGTATTCCTGATACATTGCTTACATCAATTGGGGCGGTAGAATCGGCGCTTTTCAGGGATATCCCTTTTTCTGCTCAGGATTGAAAGCATGAACAAATTATTAATGGCTGGCGTTGCCGGTTTGGCACTCGTATCTGCATCGGCAAGCGCAATCAGTGTTAGTGGTGAGGCGGGTGAAAAATATACTAACGTTGGCGTAGGTTTTGGTACCGAATCCTCAGGTATTGCTATCAACGGCAACTATGCGCACAACGATGATGATGGCGATATTGTCGGTCTTGGCTTAGGTCTGAATGTTCCATTGGGGCCAATGATGGCAACGGTTGGCGGGCGCGGTGTTTATCTGAACCCGAACGACAGCAAAGAAGGCTATGCAGTTGCAGTAGGCGGCGGTCTGAGCTGGCCTATTTTCGAAAGCTTCACCGTGTTTGGTGATTACTATTACTCCCCGGATTCACTGTCCAGCGGCGTGAAAAACTATCAAGAAGCAAGCGGCGGTGCGCGTTGGACAATCATGCGCCCGATTAGCGTTGAAGCAGGTTACCGTTACATTGGTGTTGATGGTAAAGATGGCGATCGTAATAACACCATCGCTGATGGCCCATATGTCGGCGTAAGCGCAAGATTCTAATCTTTTCAGGCTGCGACATTCTGTCGCGGCCTATTCATTTCAGCCCAATCTATCCTGCTTGAGTTATAGTAAATCGTTATCTTCCCGCGGAGTACAACGATGATAAAAGTGGAAATGCTCTCTACCGGCGACGAAGTGCTGCATGGTCAAATTATTGACACTAACGCAGCCTGGCTTGCTGATTACTTTTTTAACCAGGGTTTACCGATGTCGCGCCGCAATACGGTGGGCGACAGTCTTGAAGATTTAATCGCGGTGCTTAAAGAGCGCAGCGAGCAGGCGGATGTTCTGATTGTAAATGGTGGCCTTGGGCCAACCAGCGACGACCTCAGTGCACTGGCTGCTGCCACTGCCGCAGGTGTGGAACTGGTAATACATCAGGAATGGCTTGCGCATATGGAGCGTTTCTTCGCCGAGCGCGGACGTGAAATGGCACCGAGCAATCGCAAGCAGGCATTAATCCCTGCGACCAGTGAAATGGTTGATAACCCGGTTGGTACAGCCTGTGGCTTTGCTCTAAAGCTGAACCGCTGTCTGATGTTTTTCACTCCCGGTGTTCCTTCCGAATTTAAGGTGATGGTCGAACAACAAATCATGCCGCGTTTGCGTGAGCGCTTTGTGCTGCCAGAGCCGCCAGTTTGCCTGCGTCTTACCACTTTTGGGCGTTCCGAAAGCGAGTTAGCTCAAAGCCTTGAGCCGATTCCGTTACCGGAAGGTGCGGTAATGGGCTATCGCTCATCAATGCCGATTATCGAATTAAAATTGACCGGCCCGGCAAGCCAACGCCAGGCGATGGAAGCCGTATGGCCGCAAGTGCAGCGTGTTGCCGGTGAAAGTGCCATTTTTCAAGGAACAGAAGGTTTACCTGCGCAACTTGCCGAGCGCCTGAGAGCGCAGTCGCTCAATATTGCAGTCAGTGAGCAATTCACCGCCGGGCTGCTCTGCTTGCAGCTTGCCAGCGTGCAAGCGCCGCTGGGGAACAGTGAAGTCTTATCGTCTCGTCCTGAAACACTGGCGCAATTGACCGGGCGTGCTAAAGCGTTCGCACTGCAAGCCGGTAGCGCTGTTGCGCTGGTGGTGGGAAGCCTGGATGACGAGCAGCTTAACTTTGCGCTACACACACCAAAAGGCACTTATGGATTGCAGGTCAAATTCAGTGTGACCCGCTACGCCCTGCGTACACGTCAGGAAGTCTGCGCGATGATGGCACTCAATATGCTGCGTCGCTGGCTTAACGGCTGGGATGTTGCCGCAGAGCATGGCTGGGTTAATGTTGTGGATGTGATCCGTGCGTAATTAACAAATCAGTACGCATAAAAAAACCTCCAGCAGGAGGTTTGAGACGAATGACAAATCTTTTCGTAGGTCGGATAAGCACAGCGTCATCCGACAAAACTGGCGAAAATGGTGGATGACGCTGACGCTTATCCACCCTACAAAATCCATTCATCACCCTTTGTTAGCAATCTGAAACCTCCAGCAGGAGGTTTTTTTACATCTCTATCTCAATATCGCCCTGCGCCTGGCAGCAGCAAGGCAATATTTCACCGGGCTGTATAAACGCCAGCGGTTCGGTAAGCCACTTCACTTCGCCCGTAATCAAGCGGGTACGGCAGGAGCCGCAGTAACCTTCTCGACACTGATATTCTACGGCGACCTGGTGAGATTCCAGAGTCGCCAACAGGGAAGGATGTTCTTCTTCACACAGGAGTTGTGCTCCGGTGATTCGTAGCGTAATGCGGCTCATAATTTACAGCTGGAAATCGCTTAAATCGTCGGTATTAACGTTTGAATCAATCTGCCCGACCAGATAAGAACTCACTTCCACTTCTTGCGGTGCAACCTGCACGTTGTCAGACACAAGCCAGGCGTTGATCCATGGGATTGGGTTAGAACGTGTTTTAAATGGCAGGTCCAGACCAACTGCCTGCATACGGATGTTGGTAATGTAATCAACATACTGGCAGAGAATATCTTTGTTCAGCCCGATCATCGAACCGTCACGGAACAGGTAGCTTGCCCACTCTTTTTCTTGCTCGGCGGCCAGTACGAACAGGTCGTAGCACTCCTGGCGGCATTCCAGGGCGATTTCAGCCATTTCAGGATCGTCTTCACCAGAGCGCATCAAGTTTAGCATGTGCTGCGTGCCTGTCAGATGCAGCGCTTCGTCACGGGCAATCAGCTTGATGATTTTAGCATTGCCTTCCATCAGTTCGCGTTCGGCGAAAGCGAAGGAGCAGGCAAAGCTGACGTAGAAGCGAATCGCTTCCAGCGCGTTAACGCTCATCAGGCATAAATAGAGCTGGCGCTTGAGTGCTCGCAGGTTTACGGTCACGGTTTTGCCGTTCACGTTGTGCGTACCTTCACCCAGCAGATGCCAGTAGCTGGTCATTTCAATCAGTCGGTCGTAATAACCGGAGATATCTTTTGCGCGCTTTAAGATTTCCTGGTTAGTGACGATATCGTCAAACACAATCGCCGGATCGTTAACGATATTACGGATGATATGAGTGTAAGAGCGCGAGTGGATAGTTTCGGAAAACGCCCACGTTTCGACCCAGGTTTCCAGCTCAGGAATAGAGATAAGCGGCAGCAGAGCAACGTTAGGGCTGCGGCCCTGAATGGAGTCCAGCAGGGTCTGGTATTTCAGATTGCTGATGAAGATGTGTTTTTCGTGATCGGGCAGCGCCTGATAATCGATACGGTCGCGAGAAACGTCCACTTCTTCCGGGCGCCAGAAGAAGGAGAGTTGCTTTTCAATCAGCTTTTCGAAGATGTCATATTTTTGCTGATCGTAGCGTGCCACGTTCACCGGCTGGCCAAAGAACATCGGTTCTGCAAGCTGATCGTTTTTCGTCTGTGAAAAAGTGGTGTAAGCCATGAGGTCAAATCCTGTCATGCGTCGAAAAAATCCCCTCAGCAAAGTGAGGGGATTTTAAGTTAGATTTTACATGCGCCGCTTTCGCAGCCATCGTCCTGGATTGAAGGCGCCAGGTCGTCTTGCGCATCTTCCGCGCCGTCGCGGGTATTCTGATAGTAAAGCGTTTTAACACCGAATTTATAGGCGGTGAGCAAATCTTTCAGCAACTGCTGCATCGGCACTTTACCAGACGGGAAGCGCGTTGGGTCATAGTTGGTGTTTGCAGAGATCGACTGGTCGATAAATTTCTGCATCAGACCCACTAATTGCAGGTAACCGTCGTTATTTGGCAGATCCCATAGCAGTTCATAGTTGTCTTTCAGTGTTTCGTAATCCGGCACAACCTGGCGCAGGATACCGTCTTTCGACGCTTTAATGCTGATATGGCCGCGAGGTGGCTCGATACCATTGGTGGCGTTAGAAATCTGCGAAGAGGTTTCAGACGGCATCAACGCAGAGAGCGTGGAGTTACGCAGGCCGTGAGTTTTAATCGACTCACGCAGACCTTCCCAGTCCAGATGCAGCGGCTCGTTGCTGATGACATCCAGGTCTTTCTTGTACGTGTCAATTGGCAGAATGCCTTTTGCGTAGGTGGTTTCGTTGAACCACAGGCAAGGGCCTTGCTCTTTCGCCAGCTCGTTCGATGCTTTCAGCAGGTAGTACTGAATCGCTTCAAAGGTTTTGTGCGTCAGGTTATTGGCGCTGCCGTCGGAGTAACGAACGCCATTCTTCGCCAGGTAGTAAGCGAAGTTAATCACACCAACGCCCAGAGTACGACGGCCCATCGCACCGCGTTTAGCGGCAATGATTGGGTAGTCCTGGTAATCCAACAGCGCATCCAGAGCACGCACTGCCAGAATTGCCAGCTCTTCCAGCTCATCCAGACTTTCGATAGCACCCAGGTTGAATGCAGACAGCGTACACAGTGCAATTTCACCGTCTTCATCGTTAATGTCATTCAGTGGTTTGGTCGGCAACGCGATTTCCAGGCACAGGTTGGACTGGCGAACTGGCGCGATAGCCGGGTCAAACGGGCTATGGGTGTTGCAGTGGTCAACGTTCTGAATGTAGATACGGCCAGTAGACGCGCGTTCCTGCATCATTAGCGAGAACAGTTCAACGGCTTTCACGCGTTGCTTACGGATGCTGTCGTCTTTTTCGTATTTAGTATACAGCTGCTCGAATTTTTCCTGGTCAGCAAAGAACGCATCGTAAAGACCTGGGACGTCAGACGGGCTGAACAGTGTGATGTCTTCGCCTTTCAACAAACGGGTGTACATCAGCTTGTTGATCTGCACGCCGTAATCCATGTGGCGTACGCGGTTGCCTTCAACACCACGGTTGTTTTTCAGTACCAACAGGCTTTCAACTTCCAGGTGCCACATTGGGTAGAAGAGTGTCGCAGCACCGCCACGTACGCCGCCCTGAGAGCAGGATTTCACTGCGGTCTGGAAGTGTTTGTAGAACGGGATACAACCGGTGTGGAACGCTTCACCACCACGAATTGGGCTACCCAGCGCACGGATACGACCGGCGTTAATGCCGATACCGGCACGTTGGGAAACATACTTCACAATTGCACTGGAAGTGGCGTTGATGGAGTCCAGGCTGTCGCCGCACTCGATCAGTACGCAAGAGCTGAACTGGCGAGTTGGGGTGCGCACGCCAGACATAATCGGCGTAGGCAGAGAAATTTTGAAGGTAGAAACCGCATCGTAAAAACGCTTCACGTAGCTCAGACGGGTTTCGCGCGGGTAACCAGAGAACAGGCAGGCGGCTACCAGAATATAGAGGAACTGTGCGCTTTCGTAGATTTCACCGGTCACACGGTTCTGTACCAGGTATTTGCCTTCGAGCTGTTTAACAGCCGCGTAAGAGAAACTCATATCACGATCATGGTCGAGATAATCGTCCATCTGCTTGAACTCTTCTTCCGTGTAGTCTTCCAGCAGATGTTGATCGTATTTGCCCATCTCAACCATTTTCACGACATGGTTATAGAGCTTTGGCGGCTCGAACTCACCGTAAGCTTTTTTGCGCAGATGGAACACAGCCAGACGCGCAGCCAGATACTGGTAATCAGGCGCTTCGCGAGAGATTAAATCGGCAGCTGCTTTGATGATGGTTTCATGAATGTCAGAGGTTTTGATGCCGTCATAAAACTGGATGTGCGAGCGCAGTTCAACCTGTGATACGGATACGTTATTTAAGCCTTCGGCGGCCCAATCCAGAACTCGATGGATTTTATCCAGATCGATACGCTCAGTGCGACCGTCACGTTTTGTAACCAGCAGACTCTGATTCATGTGCGTTTGTACCTGTCCGTGAAATGAAAAATGCCCCGTTTATCCACAGTTGGCCTCTAGTGGCTAACCTTGTGGATAAATACTATATGTAGGGGGTTGTGGATTACTTGATCACTATATGGTGAGTATTCTAGTAACTAATCGGCTGAGAACAAGTATTGATTTCGAGACGGATTTAAGGTTGTGACAAGCGGAATTTCGCTAAGTCCACGTCACATAAGGCCTGTGACAATTGTCAATGGGATGCAAAAAAAATGATATTTTTGATCGAGTGCTGATTTCTTAAACTTCATTGATAAGTGCGCGGTTTGATACCACGCAGTTTTCATCAACCTAGCTTATGGATAAAAATTAATTTTCGGCTTGTGTATGCAACATGTAATTAACATCAACCCCTGCTGCAAGTTTGAACGTGTTGGTCAGCGGGTTGAAATGTAACCCGGTCATGTGACGTTCGCGCAGTTGAGTCTCATCCACCCAGGCCAGTAATTCCGCAGGCTTGATGAATTTTTTAATGTCGTGTGTACCTTTTGGCACCATGCGCAGGATGTACTCTGCACCGACCACCGCCATCAGCCAGGATTTACCATTACGGTTAAGGGTGGAGAAAAAGACGTGACCACCAGGTTTTACCAATTTCGCACAGGCAGTCACGACTGATTTCGGATCTGGCACATGCTCCAGCATTTCCATACAGGTCACCACGTCATATTTCCCGGCAAATTTTTCCGCGTGCTGCTCAACGGTTTCCTGAACGTAGTCAACCTTGATACCGCTTTCCAGCGCATGGAGCTTAGCAACCTGTAATGGTTCGAAACCCATATCCAGCCCGGTCACATTGGCACCTTCGCGCGCCATGCTCTCTGCCAGAATCCCACCGCCACAGCCGACATCAAGCACCGTTTTGCCAAATAACCCCTCTGCGCGTTGACTGATATAACCCAAACGCAGCGGGTTGATGCGGTGCAGAGGCTTAAATTCGCCTTCAAGATCCCACCAGCGTGAGGCTACGGCTTCGAATTTGGCGATTTCATCATGGTCAACGTTCTGGATAACCGGCTGGTTTTCGGCATTCATGGGGCTACTCACTCCTTGTTCGTTTCGTGGCGGGAGTATATCAGTCAATGTCTGTGAATAAACCATTCGGCAACCATGTTGTGGTTTCCCCAAAGTAGGGCGATTGTGTTATAATTTGCGACCTTTGAATCCGGGACACAGTAGAGGGATAGCGGATACATGAGCGACCTTGCCAGAGAAATTACACCGGTCAACATTGAGGAAGAGCTAAAGAGCTCATATCTGGATTACGCGATGTCGGTTATTGTCGGCCGCGCACTGCCAGATGTCCGCGATGGACTCAAGCCGGTACACCGTCGCGTACTTTACGCCATGAACGTATTGGGCAATGACTGGAATAAAGCGTACAAAAAATCCGCCCGTGTTGTTGGTGACGTAATCGGTAAATATCACCCTCATGGTGATACCGCTGTCTATGACACTATCGTGCGTATGGCGCAGCCATTCTCATTGCGTTACATGTTGGTAGATGGCCAGGGTAACTTTGGTTCTGTGGACGGTGACTCCGCCGCGGCGATGCGTTATACGGAAATCCGTATGTCGAAAATCGCTCACGAACTGATGGCCGATCTCGAAAAAGACACGGTAGATTTCGTCGATAACTACGACGGAACCGAGCGCATTCCTGATGTTATGCCGACCAAAATTCCTAACTTGCTGGTTAACGGTTCATCCGGTATCGCAGTAGGTATGGCAACTAACATCCCGCCTCATAACATCACTGAAGTTATCAACGGCTGCCTGGCGTTTATTGAAGACGAAGACATTACCGTTGAAGGGTTAATGGAACACATCCCAGGCCCGGACTTCCCAACTGCCGCTATCATCAATGGCCGTCGTGGCATTGAAGAAGCGTACCGCACTGGTCGTGGCAAGATTTACATTCGCGCCCGTGCAGAAGTTGAAGCAGATGCGAAAACAGGTCGTGAGACCATCATCGTTCATGAAATTCCATACCAGGTAAACAAAGCTCGCCTGATTGAGAAAATCGCTGAACTGGTGAAAGACAAACGCGTTGAGGGCATTAGCGCTCTGCGTGATGAGTCCGATAAAGACGGTATGCGCATTGTTATCGAAATTAAACGCGATGCAGTGGGCGAAGTGGTTCTGAATAATCTTTATTCTCAGACTCAACTGCAAACTTCCTTCGGTATCAACATGGTTGCGCTGCACCAGGGCCAACCGAAGATCATGAACCTGAAAGACATTCTTTCTGCGTTCGTGCGTCACCGCCGTGAAGTTGTGACTCGTCGTACTATTTTCGAACTGCGTAAAGCACGCGACCGTGCGCACATCCTTGAAGGTCTGGCGATTGCGCTTGCGAACATCGACCCGATTATCGAGCTGATTCGTCATTCTCCAAATGCCGCCGAAGCGAAAACTGGCCTGATTGCCCGTTCATGGGCTCTGGGCAACGTTTCTGCCATGCTGGAACGTGCCGGTGATGATGCTGCGCGTCCTGAGTGGCTGGAACCAGAGTTCGGTATTCGTGATGGTCAATATTTCCTGACCGAGCAACAAGCCCAGGCAATTCTGGATCTGCGTTTGCAGAAACTGACCGGCCTTGAGCATGAAAAACTGCTCGACGAATACAAAGAGCTGTTGGAACAGATTGCTGAGTTGCTGCACATTTTGGGCAGCGCTGAACGTCTGATGGAAGTGATCACCGAAGAGCTGGTTGCCATGCGCGATCAGTTTGGCGACAAGCGTCGCACCGAGATCACCGCAAACACCTCTGATATCAACATTGAAGATCTGATCAACCGCGAAGATGTGGTTGTGACGCTGTCCCACCAGGGCTATGTGAAATATCAGCCGCTGACCGACTACGAAGCACAACGTCGTGGTGGTAAAGGTAAATCCGCAGCACGTATTAAAGAAGAAGACTTTATCGACCGCCTGTTGGTTGCCAATACTCACGATACCATTCTGCTGTTCTCCAGCCGTGGTCGCCTGTATTGGATGAAGGTTTATCAGTTGCCGGAAGCGAGCCGTGGTGCGCGTGGCCGTCCAATTGTTAACCTGTTGCCACTGGAAGCGAACGAACGTATTACCGCTATTCTGCCGGTTCGTGAATATGCCGAAGGCGTTAACGTATTTATGGCGACCGCAAGCGGTACCGTGAAGAAAACTGCGTTGACCGACTTCAGCCGCCCACGTTCAGCGGGCATCATCGCTGTTAACCTGAACGAAGGTGACGAGCTGATTGGTGTTGATTTGACTGACGGTAGCAACGAAGCCATGCTGTTCTCGGCTGCGGGTAAAGTGGTGCGCTTCAAAGAAGACGCCGTTCGTACCATGGGCCGTACTGCAACAGGTGTTCGTGGTATCAAGCTTGCGGGTGAAGACAAAGTGGTTTCCCTGATTATTCCACGCGGTGAAGGTTCTATCCTGACCGTGACGCAGAATGGTTATGGTAAACGTACCGCGGCTGATGAGTATCCGACTAAGTCACGTGCAACTCAGGGCGTTATCTCAATCAAAGTCACCGAGCGTAACGGCAGCGTCGTTGGCGCAGTACAGGTTGAAGATACTGACCAGATTATGATGATTACCGATGCAGGTACTCTGGTACGTACTCGCGTTTCTGAAGTGAGTGTCGTTGGCCGTAACACCCAGGGCGTTATCCTTATCCGTACTGCGGATGATGAAAACGTGGTGGGCCTGCAACGTGTTGCAGAACCGGTTGATGAAGAAGAACTGGATGCCATCGACGGCTCAGTTGCGGAAGGTGATGACGAAATCGCACCAGAAGCAGACGTAGATGACAACGCTTCTGATGAAGCAGACGACGAAGCAGACGAATAATCTGAATTTTGTTGTTTGATATGACTCATAACGCCCGATGCATTTATTGCATCGGGCGTTTTTTATTTTAATATCAAGTTAGGCTTGGTTTAACTCATAAGGTAACTCAATGGCTATTCCTGAGAAGTATGAAGATGTAGAACGCTGGGCGTTTGGTGATACCGAAAAACAGGCTGATGAACTGGCTAAATTAGTGCTCGATGGCGTGAAAACAGCCACCTGCGCTAACCTGGATGGCGAGGGCATTGCCCAGCCTGGCGATGTTTTTGTGGTGGTTGATGGCAAGAATAAGCCGGTTTGCGCGATTGAACTGACCACGACAGAAATGACGACTTTTGAACAGGTGGATGAAGCCCACGCTCTGGCAGAAGGTGAAGGTGACCGCACGCTGGCGTACTGGCGCAACGAGCATAAACGCTTTTTTGAAGAGTACGATCTGTTCTCTCCGGATATGACATTAGTGTTGATGCATTTCAAAGTTATCGAAAAGTTCTGATCGTAGTACCTCGCGATCCGATAGATGCAGACAGCCATCACGGCAAATTGCAGGTATTGATCGCGAAAAACCTTATTCCCTTTGCCGTTGCGGGCTGCCATTTTTGCGGCTACCTTAACGGCATCTAAAGTTTTGCAATTTCCACGACCAGGCTCAATTTGAAATATCTTGTCTCCTTTCGCACCACACTAAAAGTCTCCCGCTACCTGTTTCGGGCACTGGCTTTATTGCTTTGGCTGCTGATTGCGCTCTTTTCGGTGTTCTACATCATGAATGCCCTACATGAAAAAGAGGCAGAAATTCGCCAGGAATTTAATATCAGCTTTGACCAGGCACAGCGTTATATCCAGCGTACGTCTGATGTGGTGAAAGAGCTCAAGTACATTGCGGAAAATCGTCTGACCGCCGCTAATGGCGTGTTGCCGTCCGTGGAAAATGATGACAACAGAGTCGACCCACCGAGTTTCATGCCGTTGTTCCCGGACTCGGACTGTTCAGCTGTCAGCTCAACCTGGCGCTCTTCTTTGCAATCACTGGCGTGGTTCTTGCGCTACTGGCGAGACAATTTCTCTGCAGCCTACGATCTTAATCGCGTCTTTTTGATTGGCGGTGACAATCTGTGTATGGCGGATTTCGGCCTGCGCGAGATGCCCCTTGAGCGTGAAAAAGCGTTGAAAACACTGCATGAGCGCATCATGAAATATCGCAATGCACCACAAGATGAGCGCAGCAATAGTATTTACTGGATTGGTCAGGGTTCACGCCCAGGGGTCGGGTATTTCTATACTCTTACGCCTGTGTATCTGGCTAACCGCTTGCAGGCTCTGCTGGGTGTTGAGCAAACCATCCGCATGGAGAACTTCCTTTCACCGGGTTCAATGCCAATTGGCGTAACGATTCTCGACGAAAATAGCCATCCATTGATTTCACTGACAGGCCCGGAAGCAAATATTCAGCCTGATGAAAAATGGCTTCAGGAACGTTCCTGGTTTGGCTATACCGCCGGATATAAGCAATTTATTCTCAAGAAAAACCTGCCGCCGTCATCGATGAGCGTGGTGTACTCCGTACCTGTGGATATGGTGCTTGAACGCATTCGCATGCTGATTCTCAATGCGGTGCTGCTGAATATCCTGGTGGGGGGCTTGCTGTTTACTCTGGCGCGTATGTATGAAAAACGGATCTTTATTCCTGCGGAAAATGATGCCCTGCGTCTCGAAGAGCACGAGCAGTTCAACCGTAAAATTGTGGCCTCAGCGCCGGTCGGTATCTGTATTTTACGTACTCAGGATGGGACAAACATTCTGAGTAATGAGCTGGCGCACAATTATCTCAACATGCTGACCCATGAAGACCGACAACGGTTAACACAAATTATCTGTGGTCAGCAGGTTAATTTTGTCGATGTACTGACCAGTAGCCATACCAACTTGCAGATTAGCTTTGTCCATTCGCGTTACCGGAATGAAAACGTGGCGATTTGTGTGCTGGTGGATGTCAGTGCGCGCGTCAAGATGGAAGAGTCGCTCCAGGAAATGGCACAAGCCTCTGAGCAGGCGAGCCAGTCAAAATCCATGTTCTTAGCCACCGTAAGTCACGAACTGCGCACGCCGCTCTATGGCATCATCGGTAACCTGGATTTATTGCAAACTAAAGAGCTACCGAAAGGGGTAGATCGCCTGGTAACGGCGATGAATAACTCATCGAGCCTGTTACTGAAAATCATCAGCGATATTCTCGATTTCTCGAAAATTGAATCCGAGCAGTTAAAAATAGAGCCGCATGAGTTCTCACCACGCGAAGTGATGAGCCATATCACCGCAAACTATCTGCCGTTGGTGGTGCGTAAACAGCTCGGGCTGTACTGTTTTATCGAACCGGATGTGCCGCTGACGCTGCAAGGTGACCCAATGCGTTTGCAACAGGTCATTTCTAACTTACTCAGTAACGCCATCAAATTTACCGATATTGGCTGCATTGTTCTGCACGTCAGTGTGGAAGGGGATTACCTCTCCTGGCGTGTGCGTGATACCGGCGTCGGTATCCCGGCAAAAGAAGTCACTCGCTTATTTGACCCATTCTTCCAGGTGGGCACAGGCGTACAGCATAACTTCCAGGGCACAGGGCTTGGACTGGCTATCTGCGAGAAGCTAATTAGCATGATGGATGGCGATATTGCCGTTGATACTGAAGTGGGGATGGGGAGCCAGTTTACAATCCGTATTCCTTTATACGCTGCAAAATACGCCGAGCAATCCCAGGTTGAAGGATTGGTTAAAAAACGCTGCTGGCTGGCAGTGCGTAATGCTTCGTTGAGTAAATATCTCGAGTCTGTACTTACTCGTAACCAAATCGATGTTCGGCAGTATCAGGGCCAACTGCCTGATAACGACGATATCTTGATAACCGATGATGAGCTGGAAAAAGCCTGGGAAGGGCGTGCCGCCATTATCTTCTGCCGTCGGCATATCGGAATCCCAATTGAAGCCTCGCCGGGTTGCTGGTTACATAGTCTTGCCGCACCGCATGATTTGTTGCTGCTCCTTGGGCGCATTTATAGCATTACGGTTAATCTGCCAGGAGCAGATTCCACCCAACCGGTAGCCGCTGACAGTAATGAAAAAAATGACGATATGATGATTCTTGTCGTCGATGATCACCCTATCAACCGACGTTTGCTGGCAGATCAGCTAGGATCGTTGGGCTATCAATGTAAAACGGCGAACGACGGTGTCGATGCACTGAATGTGTTGAGTAAAAATCACATTGATATTGTGCTCAGCGACGTCAACATGCCGAATATGGATGGTTATCGCCTGACACAACGGATTCGTCAGCTCGGTTTGACTTTGCCTGTAGTGGGGGTGACGGCAAATGCGCTTGCAGAAGAGAAACAACGCTGTATTGAGTCGGGAATGGATAGCTGCCTGTCGAAACCAGTAACGCTGGATATTCTTAAAACGACGGTCGATCTTTATGCGGCAAGGGTGAGGAAGACCAGGGAGTTATAAGGGATAAAATATTTATCCTAAAGAATTTAAGTTGCAGGTAGGTAGTTAAATAACTCATCCCCAGGAACTTACTCAAGTAAGTGACTGGGGTGAGCGAATGCAGCCAACACCCCTACAACGTGAAGTATGGCGGGTATGGTTAGTCTTTGTCGGCCGGGGACAGACTTACCGACGAAAGATAGTTCAGCAACGCAATGTCATTTTCCACGCCCAGTTTCATCATGGCTGATTTCTTCTGGCTACTGATGGTTTTGATACTGCGGTTCAGTTTGCGAGCAATCTCAGTCACCAGGAAACCTTCGGCAAACAGACGCAAAACTTCGCTCTCTTTTGGAGACAAGCGTTTGTCACCGTAACCACCCGCGCTGATTTTTTCCAGCAGGCGAGATACGCTTTCCGGTGTGAATTTTTTGCCTTTCTGCAGTGCAGCCAGCGCTTTTGGTAAATCAGTTGGCGCGCCTTGCTTAAGCACAATTCCTTCGATATCCAGTTCTAACACAGCGCTCAAAATAGCTGGGTTGTTATTCATCGTCAGAACGATGATTGAAATGTCAGGGAAGTGACGTTTGATGTACTTGATAAGCGTAATGCCGTCGCCGTATTTGTCGCCAGGCATTGAAAGATCGGTTATCAAAACGTGAGCATCAAGTTTTGGCAGGTTATTGATAAGCGCTGTGGAATCTTCAAACTCACCGACAACATTCACCCACTCGATCTGCTCGAGTGATTTACGAATGCCGAACAGGACAATCGGATGGTCGTCGGCAATAATTACGTTCATACTGTTCATGTAATAGGCTACCTTGCTACAGCAAACTCTTGACGTAAGCGTCAATATCGCTGGTATATTTTTGTATGTTGGTAGCATCACTTTCACGAATGTGATGCTCTAACGTTTCACATAACTGTTTGCCGGGTACCAGATTGAGCATTGCAAACACTCCCTTCAAGCGGTGAGCTGTTTGCGCTAATGCTGCGAAATCGTGCGCCGCAGATTCAGTATACAATCTCCTAACATCTTCCGGTACTGTGTCGACAAACAGTGCGTAATAGCCGCTGGCATGAAGTTGTGCATTTTCGTCGCCACCCAGCGGTGATTCTGAAATACCTTCTTGCGCCAGTTGCTCTTCTATCAGCTGCAGCACCGCATCCTGCATGGCATTACTGATATTAAAGTTAACTCGGAACTGGCCTGGGCCTAGCTTCCGCATTCCGTTCTCATCATCGCTTAAAAGCAAACCCGAAGATGTAAGATTAGACGGATTATCTGTCAGGAAGATATCAAACTCTTGACTAGCCAGTCTTTCATCCGGAGTGATGCACTGCGCACCCCAGTTTTCCAGCAGGCGAGTGACAATATTTCGGACCTCACTGGAGGTGATATCAATCATCGCCACCACATCATCGAGCAGTTTCTCTTCCTGCTCTTCATGCTGCGGTTCGGCTGTCATTTTGATATGTAAATTGTAGCGTGTACCAATTTCCTCACGGGTCTTGATATTCAGATGCCCCCCGAGTTTGCGTGAAAGCTGGTCGCATAAATAGAATGTTAATCCATTAGCACGCCCGTAACGATCTTCACTGGTTGCGTTGAGGAAAGGGAAGTGGAGATTATCGACTTCACCACTACTGATACCTTCACCGGTATCCAAAATACGGAATAGTAGACGGTCCGGCCCAGACTCTTCTTCAGTAATATCCAGGGTGATTTTGCCAATTTGGGTCGTCGTTACCGAATAATGCAGCAATAACTGGAGCACTTTACGTAGTGCTTCGCGGTCGCCGTGACGCTCTTCATCTGCCGCCAAATGGTTGTTGATCAGCAGCTGCAAACCTTTACGCTTGATAATAGGCAACATTTCCAGTGCAACTTCATCAATCAATGGCTGGATTGCGAACAGCGTTGCATTCGTTTTCCAGGTATCGGTTTCAAGCATGTTGAGCAACTGAATCTCATCCACCAGGCGCACAATGCTTTGGGCTTCATTGGCAATTGCGTGCCCCTGCGGAGTATTTAGTTCACTGGCATGTTCGGCGATATTTTTCACCGGTAGCTGTAGCGCTTCCCCAATGTTCTGCATGAACGTAATTCGTCCCTGCTGGTTTTTTTCATATAAACGCTGAGCTTGCTTGAGCTTTTTGTTAACCAGAATTTCGCGGTCCTGGTCGCGAATCACAAATATCTGCGTGCGTGGCGCAATCTGGCTGCGAAATTGGCGAATCTCATACAGTTCATTATTGATTGTTGCCTGAATCACACCCTGATGCTGATCGGCCATCGCAATGATGTTTTGCAGATTAAGGTGTGGTAACAAATGGTCGGCAATTTTATTGCTGATGACTGTGCGATTTGAATCCAGGTCATGTACCAACAGGCCAAGTGGCAATTGCGAGACAATCTCTTCGTTGAGTGCACGTAAAATTTGTAATTCGCCGTTGCCGTTCTGTGTCTCTACAGGACGGGCTGCCTGTTGGCGGAAAGTGGTGAAGCCGAATAGCGCCAGCGCCAGCAGACCGATATTGAGTAGCAGAGGTAATATAATATTCTGCAAGGTGTCCATCAGTAGGGTGCCGAGAGGAACCTGCCAGACCAGCCGCATATGGGTTGTAGCAAGCGGGGACGCTATTTCAATTTTCGCACCATTAAAATTAATGGAGATGCTATCCGGATCTTCTTTTTCTATACCGCTAGCCGCCATTGGAGCATCGTTATTTTCCAGACGGAAGCTGTCTAGTGACATCCCTGGTGGAATCAAATCGTTGATGGGTAAATCAAACGCTACGACCGTTGCCAGGTGACCAGGCTGGTTAAAGGTTGTTCGCAGGGTAAAGTAATAACCGTTTTGCCACGCCAGATGGCGTAGCTGAGAGAAGCTTTCACGCTCATCAAGTGCGTTTGCTTGCTGAAGCATTTCAGCGCGGCGTGAATCGACTATGGAACCGACGCCGCTTTCTTTGAGACCGGAAGAAAGATCTTTAAGTGGCAAGGTAGAGACCAGGATCATGCTGTTATCCTGGCCATTTAAATAGTACATCGACCACGGGCTGTTTTCAGCACCCCACAAGGTATCAAGATAAGTAGAGATACGTTGTGTCATATCCAGTGTTGAGCTGTCGTGCGAGCCAAAGATGAGGGCTTCGGTTTTACGACGTGGCTTCTCTAAATAATACACATCCTGGCGTAGACGCGTTTCTTGCAGGCCGTCGCTTGCTGGCGCCGTTGAAACGGCGATGTTGTCATAAATTTGCCAGGTTGCGTAACGATAGGTATCAACCCTTTTGTGAAGCGCGTGGGTGATGTCGACAATCTGATAGCTTTTATCCTTGAGCCAGGTGTTGACGGCACTTTGCACCATGACACCCATGGCAACCAGTAGCACGACTATCAATAGCAGGAAAAAGCGCGTGATATTGCCGGGAATAAGCGAAAATTTATTAGGGATCATACCGTCTGACTGACTCATTGTTAGCGCGCAACCCGGCGAGCATTCGCCACGTAAAAAAATCCACTGCTCTGCAAGGCATGCCAGCAGGCGTTATAGCTGTTAGTAAGAAAACCAACACATCAGATCAAGAATACCTGCAACAGGCGTTGGCGTCATCGTCAGTGTCTTAAAACTCAACGAGTATAATTCGAAATCGTCACATTTCCAGGTTGTTGATAATTAGCCGAAATAATGCCATTAACCAGAGTGTATTTTAGCCAACTTTTCGCGGTATTTTTGTACAAATAAATTTCATTTGTACAATTATTTAATATGAAATGATTGTCTATTTAGGTTTTCTTTTTTGAGAAAATTCCTGCATGAGAGGTGAGATTTTTCTGTAAGCGAAGCGGCAATTTATTAATAGACGTTATTTTTTTGAGGGGAGTAGCACAAAATGATTAAAGTTACGTAAAGAAACGTAAAAAAAACCGGATGCAAGCATCCGGTCCAAATAAGTGTAAACAGACATTCAAAGCTGAATGACGGTAATAAATAAAGTTAATGATGATAGCGGGAGTTATTTTATATATAAATTTTGAGTGTGTTTTATCATTCAGTGCTACGTCTATTCATTTGATTTATTCAATTGATTTTATTGATTATTTTATTTTTTTTGACGATTAGTGCTTATATCGTTGTCTTTTTGTGCGTAAAAAAGTTCCATCATATTTACATTCTGAAACACCTATATAGACAAATGAAACATCTCTATGGTTTTAGTATCATATTCGGATTGGATTAATCTGTATTTGTTTTGGAGAATGGGTTAGCCGACTGATTAGTAAATTAATCAGTAAGCAGTGGCATATAAAAAGGCATATAACAGAGGGTTAATAACATGAAAGTTAAAGTACTGTCCCTCCTGGTTCCAGCATTGCTGGTAGCAGGCACCGCTCATGCGGCCGAAATTTATAACAAAGATGGCAACAAATTAGATCTGTACGGTAAAGTAGATGGCTTACATTACTTTTCTGACAATGATGGTCAAAATGGTGACCAGTCATACGTTCGTATCGGTTTCAAAGGCGAAACTCAGATTAATGACCAACTGACCGGTTACGGCCAGTGGGAATACAACGTTCAGGCTAACAACACTGAAGGTAGCAGCGATCAGGCGTGGACTCGTGTCGGTTTCGCAGGTATTCGTGTTGCTGACTATGGTTCGTTCGACTATGGTCGTAACTACGGCGTTGTATACGACGTAACTTCATGGACCGACGTTTTGCCAGAATTTGGCGGCGACACTTATGGTTCTGATAACTTCCTGCAATCCCGTGCAAACGGCGTTGCAACTTACCGTAACACCGATTTCTTCGGTCTGGTTGACGGCCTGAACTTTGCTCTGCAGTATCAGGGTAAAAACGGCAGCGTTTCCGGAGAAGGCTCTACAGCTAACGGCCGTGGCGCTCTGAAACAAAATGGCGACGGCGTAGGCGGTTCCCTGACTTATGATCTGGGCGAAGGGTTCAGCATTGGTTCAGCGATTTCTAGCTCCAAGCGTACAACTGACCAGAACAGCGATGCATACCTGGGTGACGGCGATCGTGCTGAAACTTACAGCGGCGGCATGAAATATGACGCTAACAACATCTATCTGGCAGCTCAGTACACCCAAACCTATAACGCGACTCGTTTCGGTGGCGGTGACTCACTGGTTTCTGGCTTTGCAAACAAAGCACAGAACTTCGAAGTTGTAGCTCAGTACCAGTTCGACTTCGGTCTGCGTCCATCTGTTGCTTACCTGCAGTCTAAAGGTAAAGACATTGAAGGTTACGGCGACCAGGATCTGGTTAAATACGTTGATGTTGGCGCGACTTACTACTTCAACAAAAACATGTCCACCTATGTTGATTACAAAATCAACCTGCTGGACGACAACAACTTCACTCGTGATGCCGGCGTTAATACTGACGATATCGTAGGTGTTGGTCTGGTTTACCAGTTCTAATTCCTGCTTTCGCAGTGTTCGTTGTAAAAGGCGCCTCAGGGCGCCTTTTTTACGTCTGGACTCTCAACAATCCTTCACTTTTAATCCAATTCTTTGCCACTTGGTGTACCCTTTTGCGCTCAAACTGGAGAGAGAAACAATGGACTTACGATTATTACGCTATGGCCTGTTTGCCATAGTTTTGGGTGCTTTGGCAGGCTGTGATAACCCAGCAACAAAAGTTAATACAGGCATGGTGCTGGAAGGTAAAACCATGGGGACATACTGGCGTGCAAGTCTCGCAGGTGTGGACAATGCGAGACAGGCTGAGCTGCGGGAAAAAATTCAGGCACAGCTAGATGGTGACGATCGTCTGCTATCGACCTATAAAAAAGATTCTGCTTTATCGCGCTTTAACCAGTCTTCTTCGACGGAACCTTATCCCGTCGCTGAAGCAATGAGCGATATTGTGACCATGGCTTTGCGCATTGGTGCGAAGACGGATGGCGCGATGGATATTACCGTCGGCCCGCTGGTGAATCTATGGGGATTTGGCCCAGATAAACAACCGATAAAAACGCCTAACCAGGCGCAAATTGATGCTGCGAAAGCGCTGACCGGTTTGCATCATCTCACTGTGATAAACCAGGCCGGGAAACAGTGGTTACAGAAAGATCTTGTAGGTTTGTATGTTGATCTTTCCACGATGGGTGAGGGTTATGCTGCCGATCATCTGGCGCGTTTAATGGAACAAAATGGTATCAGCCGTTATTTGGTTTCCGTTGGTGGCGCGGTGGTTACTCGGGGTACTAATCCTGATGATAAGGCCTGGAGAGTGGCGATTCAGAAGCCTACCGATCGTGAAAATGCGGTACAGGCGGTGGTTGATCTCAATGGACACGGGATCAGCACCTCAGGTAGCTATCGCAATTATTACGAACTGGATGGCAAGCGTTTGTCCCATGTGATTGACCCACAAACAGGTCAACCGATTCAGCATAAATTAGTTTCCGCGACGGTGATTTCGCCAACGGCAATGGAAGCAGACGGTTGGGATACGGGTTTGATGGTACTTGGAACTGAAAAAGCCAAACAGGTGGCAGAAAAAGAGGGGCTGGCGGTTTATTTAATAACCAAAGAGGGCGATAGTTTTACAACCTGGATGTCGCCTCAGTTTAAAACCTTCTTACTTAGCGAGTAAAATTAGAAAGCAAGATTGCGGGTTTCTCTGCGTCCTTAAACTGTCAAAGTCATACCATGACAGCAAAATACAGGAGCCAGTCATGAATCATTTTTTTGATAAAGCCAACGATGAAAGCCGCTGGCAGGCTGTGGAAACCCGTGATTGTCGCGCTGATGGGCAGTTTGTCTTTGCGGTGAAAACCACCGGCATCTGCTGCCATCCTTCTTGCAGCGCGCGCCATCCGTTACGTAAAAATGTGCTGTTCTTTGAAAGTGTTGACGCCGCCGTTGATGCCGGTTTTCGTCCGTGCAAACGTTGCCAGCCAGACAAACTAGCGCCTGCACAACAACGTATTGCCCGCATCACCCAGGCTTGTAGAATCCTTGAAGCCAGCAACGAGTCAATTGTCCTTGCCGACTTAGCTTCGCAAGTGGCAATGAGCCCGTTCCATTTTCATCGTCTGTTTAAACAAGTCACTGGGCTAACGCCCCATGCGTGGCAAAAGGCGTTGCGCGCAAAACGCTTACGTGAGCAACTGGCCCAGGGGGAGCCTGTCACACGGGCTGTTTTCGACGCCGGTTTTCAGTCAGGAAGCAACTATTACCAGCAGGCTGATAAAGTCCTGGGGATGACGGCGAAACAATACCGTCAGGGTGGGGAGCGCACCGTGATTCAATTTGTGGTGGGGTCCTGTCGTTTGGGGGCGTTTCTGGTTGCACAGAGTGAGCGAGGTATTTGCGCCATACTGTTAGGTAACGAGGACAAAACGCTGATTGCTGAACTGGAAACGCTGTTCCCGCACTCTGCGTTAATGGCCGGTGATGAACTATTTGCGCAAAATGTCGTGCAGGTGGTGAGTTTGCTGGAACGTCCGGGCCAGCAGTTTAATTTGCCTTTGGATATTCAGGGCACCGCATTTCAGCAGCAAGTCTGGCAGGCGTTGCGTGACATTCCAGCCGGGCAGACTGCGAGCTATCGCGACATTGCCGAACGCATCGGCAAGCCGCATGCCGTACGTGCAGTGGCCGGAGCATGCGCAGCAAACAAACTGGCGGTCATTATTCCATGCCACCGTGTTGTGCGTAATGACGGTGCGCTTTCTGGTTACCGTTGGGGTGTTGAACGTAAACGCCAGCTTCTTAACATCGAAGCTGAACAGCAGGGGGAGTGATGCTCGATTTATTTGCCGATGAAGCACCGTGGCTAGAACCACTGGCAGATGGCGGAGTTATTTTGCGCCGCTTTGCCTGCGCTGATGCACGGCTGCTTATTGCGCAAATTGAGGCGGTGGCTGCACTTTCTCCATTTCGCCAGATGGTCACGCCAGGCGGCTACACGATGTCGGTGGCGATGACCAACTGTGGCGAAGTTGGCTGGACCACTAACACTCACGGCTACCTCTATTCCCCGATTGACCCGCTGACGTCACAACACTGGCCTGCGATACCGACGGTTTTTCGCCAGTTATCCGATGCCGCCTCAAAGGCTGCCGGTTATCCTGACTTTAATCCCGATGCCTGCCTGATTAACCGCTACGCGCCGGGAGCTAAGCTTTCACTCCATCAGGACAAAGATGAGCTAAATCTGCAACAGCCCATTGTTTCGGTGTCGCTTGGGCTACCGGCCGTGTTTCAATTTGGTGGGCTCAAGCGTAATGACCCGCTGAAAAGAGTGATGCTTGAACATGGTGATGTCGTGGTTTGGGGCGGACCATCAAGGCTGTTTTATCATGGTATTTTACCGCTTAAACCGGGCCATCATCCTGCTACTGACGAGTTTCGCTACAATCTCACTTTCCGCCACACCCGTTAACACGAATATAAATAAGAATTATTCTTGCTGTACAGTCATTGCCGTTTAAACTGCTCGCTGTTTTCGATTTTGGGTAGTGATTGATGGAACTTTTGCGTGTGGTTTACCGGCAGTATCGCTGGCCTTTTTTGACAGTAATGGCATTAAGCCTGCTTAGCGCGGCGTTAGGTATCGGATTAATTGCCTTTATTAATTTGCGGCTGATAGAAACGCCCGATATCTCCCTTTCGGTACTACCCGAATTTCTTGGCCTGTTACTGCTGTTAATGGCGGTGACATTAGGCTCACAGCTTGCGCTGACCACACTTGGCCACCATTTTGTGTTCCGTCTGCGCAGTGAATTTATTAAGCGTCTGATGGATACGCACGTTGAACGGGTTGAACAACTGGGCAATGCGGCACTGCTGGCGGGGTTAACCAGTGATGTGCGCAACATTACCATTGCCTTTGTGCGTCTGCCGGAACTGGTGCAGGGGATTATTCTGACCTTTGGTTCAGCGGCGTATCTGGCGTGGTTATCGCCAAAAATGCTGGGTGTCACGGCGATTTGGGTCGCGGTAACCATCTACGGCGGTTATGTGCTGGTGGCGCGGGTTTACAAGCACCTGGCGCAGTTGCGTGAAATTGAAGATCAGCTTTACAACGATTACCAGACTGTGATTGAAGGGCGTAAAGAGCTGGCGTTAAACCGTGAACGTGCCGAACGTGTCTTTGAGGATACCTATATCCCCCACGCTAACGATTACCGCAGTCATATCATTCGTGCAGATACCTTCCACCTGAGTGCGGTGAACTGGTCGAACATTATGATGCTTGGCGTAATAGGGCTAGTGTTCTGGATGGCGAACAGCCTCGGTTGGTCTGATACCAATGTCGCCGCCACGTTTTCTTTGACGCTGCTATTTTTACGTACCCCTATGCTTTCGGCGGTTGGTGCGTTGCCGACATTGCTGACCGCTCAGGTGGCATTCAACAAATTGAATAAATTCCAGCTCGCGCCATACGATGCTGCATTCCCGCGAAGCCTTGAACCTGTCCACTGGCAAACCCTCGAAATGCGCGATGTGGTGTTCCAGTACGGTGACAACAGCTTCTCCGTGGGGCCGCTGAATCTCAAAATTGAACGTGGCGAATTACTGTTCCTCATTGGCGGCAACGGTAGCGGAAAATCGACCCTGGCGATGTTGCTGACCGGGCTTTATCAGCCAGTATCCGGCGCCATTTATCTGGATGGTAAAAAGATTGATGCCAGTAATCAGGACGATTATCGCAAGTTGTTTTCTGCGGTGTTTACCGATGTATGGTTGTTTGACCGCTTGCTCGGACCACAGGGTGAGCAGGCTAACCCAGAGTTGGTTGCTCAATGGCTTGAACGTCTGAAAATGAGCAACAAGCTGGAGCTGGAAAACGGCACTATTCTCAATTTGAAACTGTCGAAAGGACAGAAAAAACGCGTGGCCTTACTGCTGGCGTTAGCGGAAGAGCGCGACATTATCTTGTTAGATGAATGGGCCGCAGACCAGGACCCGCATTTCCGCCGCGAGTTTTATCAGACCTTGTTGCCGCTAATGCAGCAAATGGGCAAAACCATTTTCGCCATCAGCCATGACGATCACTATTTTGTTCATGCTGACCGGTTGCTTGAAATGCGACAGGGCCAGTTGAGTGAGTTGACAGGGCATGAGCGCGAACATGCTTCACGAGATGCGGTCGCCAGAACCGGTCACTAATTTTCTTCGTAGGTCGGGCAAGCGCAGCGCCCCCGACATCTTCGACGGCAAGGGTGGATGACGCTAGCTGCTTATCCACCCTACAAAATCTGGTTATATGTGCCTCGACAGGCTATAACTTAGCTCGTCGTTCTCAGGGAATATTGCCAGATGTCTGTCACTCCAAAGTACAGCACAAAACAACGTGCGCAAGACCGAGCCCGCATCCTCCAGATTCTATTAACCAATAAAGCCGTTGCCACAGGCATTCTGGGTAGGTTGCCGCAACCCGACGCCCATACTCCCGAGCAGGATATTTCGGAGATAGCCACGCTGGTGGCAAGACTCCCCGCAGCCGATCTTGCTGATGTATTGGAAGCTCTGCCCACGGAAGAACGCCATGCGTTATGGCGTCTGATCAAAGATGATCAGCGCGGCAAGATATTAATTGAAGCCTCGGAAACCGTCTGGGATGACCTGATTGAAGGGATGAGCGATAAAGCGCTGCTTAATATCATTCGTCCGCTGGATATAGACGACCAGATTTACCTTGCGCAATATCTGCCGCGTGACTTGATGGGGCGTTTGCTGGCAACCATGCCACAGGAACAACGCGCCCGTGTCAGGCAAGTGCTGCGCTACGAAAAGCACAGTGTTGGTGCGATTATGGATTTCGAAGTTATCACCGTGCGGGCGGATGTGACGCTTGCGGTGGTACAGCGATTCCTACGTTTACGTGGCAAAGTGCCGCAAAACACAGATAAAGTTTTTGTCACCACGCGGGATAAAACGCTGCTTGGTGAGCTGGGGTTAACCACCATCTTACTGCATGCTCCGCAGACGCTGGTCATGAGCGTAATGGACGACAACCCAACCTGTTTTGCTCCGGAAGACAACGACGAAGTTGCCGCGCGCACATTTGAACGCGATGACTTAGTTAGTGCGGCGGTTATTGATAGCAGCGGCAAACTCATTGGCCGCCTGACGATTGATGAGATCGTTGATGTGGTTTACGAAGAAACCGACAACGATTTGCGCCGTATGGGTGGCTTGAGCGCAGAAGAAGATGTGTTCGCTCCGGTTAGTAAAGCGGTTAAAGCGCGCTGGGCGTGGCTGGCAATAAATTTGTGTACCGCGTTTATCGCCTCACGCGTTATCGGTCTGTTTGAACACACCATTTCTCAGCTGGTTGCACTGGCTTCTTTGATGCCGATAGTTGCAGGTATCGGCGGTAATACCGGTAACCAAACCATTACCATGATTGTGCGGGCGCTGGCGCTGCAACATATCCAGCCGGGAAACTTCTCCTTTTTGGTATTGCGTGAACTGGGCGTGGCCTTGTTTAACGGAATTATCTGGGGCGGTGTCATGGGCTGCGTCACCTGGCTGCTCTACGACGACCTCGCGTTGGGCGGTGTGATGACACTTGCGATGGTTCTTAATCTTCTGGTTGCATCACTAATGGGCGTGCTGATCCCGATGATCATGATGCGTTTGGGAAAAGACCCTGCAGTTGGCTCGAGCGTACTGATTACCGCTATCACCGACACGGGTGGTTTCTTTATTTTTCTTGGGCTTGCGACAATCTTTTTGCTGTAGGAATGACCGCGCTGAAAAGTACAATGAGGAAATTATCCGAACTTACCACTTTTAAGTTCTGTAATTTACCCCTTAGCATCGTTATATTATGTAATACATAACGAAATGCAATGGAGATAAATATGTCTAAGCAGTGGATCCGTCTGGCATTAGGTGCGGCGTTGAGCGTCACAATATCCGCGCAGGCATTCGCCGATAACAGCAAAGTTACCGTTTTCGCAGCAGCATCCTTAACTAATGCGATGCAGGATATTGCGACGCAGTATCAGAAAGGTAAGACCGTCGAAATCGCATCGTCTTTCGCTTCATCTTCAACGCTTGCCCGCCAGATTGAAGCTGGTGCTCCTGCTGATTTATTCATTTCTGCTGACCAGAAATGGATGGATTACGCGGTAAGCAAAGATGCTATCAAAACTGATACCCGTGAAACGTTGCTTGGCAATAGCCTTGTGGTCGTAGCACCGAAAGCCAGTAAAATTGGTGATGTGACCATCAACGCAAAAACCGATTGGGCCTCATTACTGAAAGGTGGCCGTCTTGCAGTAGGCGATCCTGACCATGTTCCTGCTGGCATTTACGCTAAAGAAGCACTGCAAAAATTAGGTGCGTGGGATACGCTATCACCGAAATTGGCTCCGGCAGAAGACGTGCGTGGCGCACTGGCGCTGGTTGAACGTGATGAAGCACCACTGGGTATCGTTTACGGCTCTGACGCCGTTGCCAGCAAAGGCGTGAAAGTAGTGGGTACTTTCCCTGAAGATTCACACAAGAAAGTGGAATACCCAATTGCTATCGTGAAAGGCCACGACAACCCAACAGTTAGCGCGTTTTACACATATCTGAAAGGACCGGAAGCAGCCGCTATCTTCCAACGTTACGGATTTACGACAATCAAATGATATTGACCGATCCCGAATTGCAGGCGGTTCTGCTGAGCCTGAAAGTTTCCACTCTTGCGGTGCTATTTAGTCTTCCTTTTGGGATCTTCTTTGCCTGGGTACTGGTGCGATGCCGGTTCCCGGGTAAAGCCTTACTCGACAGTATTATCCATCTTCCATTAGTGCTTCCCCCCGTAGTCGTTGGTTATTTATTGCTGATTGCGATGGGTAGACGTGGCGTGATTGGTGCGTGGATATATGATGTTTTCGGGATAACTTTTGCCTTCAGCTGGCGCGGGGCGGTGCTCGCCGCGGCGGTGATGTCCTTCCCACTGATGGTGCGAGCAATTCGCCTTGCGCTCGAAGGTGTGGATATGAAACTCGAACAGGCTGCGCGCACATTAGGTGCCGGGCGCTGGCGAGTGTTTTGTACCATCACGCTTCCTCTGACGTTACCCGGCATTATTGCCGGAACGGTGCTGGCATTTGCCCGTTCACTCGGTGAATTCGGCGCCACAATTACCTTCGTTTCCAATATTCCGGGTGAAACTCGTACTATTCCTTCGGCAATGTATACCCTGATTCAAACGCCAGGTGGCGAAAGTGCAGCCGCGCGATTGTGCGTGATTTCTATCGTACTGGCACTGGTGTCTTTGCTGGTGGCTGAATGGTTAGCGCGCCAGAGCCGTAAACGGATAGGGGCACTGTAATGCTGGAGCTAAATTTTGTTCAGACGTTGGGTGATCATCGTCTGGCGATCAACGAAACCTTGCCAGGGCAGGGGATTACTGCGGTATTTGGCGTTTCAGGTGCAGGAAAGACTTCGCTGATTAACGCGATAAGCGGCCTGACGCATCCGCAGCAAGGGCGAATTGTACTGAATGATCGCGTATTAAGTGATGCTGAAAACAAGCGTTTCCTGGCGCCTGAAAAACGCCGCATTGGTTATGTATTTCAGGATGCGCGTTTGTTCCCGCACTACCGTGTACGTGGAAATCTGAAATACGGTATGCCAAGAAGTGCCGCCGGGCAGTTTGATAAATTAGTCGCTTTACTGGGTATTGAACCTTTACTGGAACGCTTCCCCTGGAGTTTGTCAGGTGGTGAAAAACAGCGTGTAGCAATTGGCCGCGCTCTGTTGACGTCTCCTGAACTGTTACTGTTAGATGAGCCGTTAGCCTCGCTGGATATCCCGCGTAAGCGCGAATTGCTGCCGTATCTGCAACGCCTGGCGCGTGAAATTAACATTCCGATGCTATATGTCAGCCACTCGCTGGAAGAGATCCTGCATCTGGCGGATAAAGTGCTGGTGCTCGATGGCGGCGAAGTGAAAGCGTTTGGCAATCTGGAGGAGGTATGGGGGAGCAGCGTTATGCACCCATGGCTGCCAAAAGAGCAGCAAAGTAGCGTGCTGAAAGTGACGGTGCTGGAACATCATCCACATTACGCTATGACGGCACTGGCGCTCGGCGATCAGCATTTATGGGTGAATAAACTGGAAAGCCCACTGCAGTCATCATTGCGCATTCGCATTCAGGCGTCAGACGTTTCATTGATTCTCCAGCCGCCGGTAAACAGCAGTATTCGTAACGTGTTGCGTGCCAGGGTTGCTCAGTGCTACGACGATGAAGGGCAGGTTGAAGTGCAGTTGGAAGTGGGTTCAAGAACACTTTGGGCGCGAATTAGCCCGTGGGCGCGGGATGAGTTAATGATAAAACCGGGTCAATGGCTATACGCGCAAATTAAGAGTGTTTCGATAACCGCGTAAAAAATTAGGTCGGATGTCGCTAACGCTAATCCGACCTACGAGCCGGGTTTTGTAGGGGGATAAGCGGTTAGCGCCATCCACCGTTTTCTGACGGCTACAGCAAATACTTATAAATCGTCTCGGCAATGCCTGTCTCCAGGTTAGTGCCGATCACCAAATCTGCGCGTGCTTTAATTGCGTCATCGGCGTTACCCATTGCAACACCCAGGCCTGCGCTTTCCAGCATGCTCAGGTCGTTAAAGTTATCGCCAAATGCCATCACCTGATTCATTGATAAACCTTGTGATTCAACCCACTTCTCCAGGCGATTACCTTTACTGTTGCCGC
This sequence comes from Buttiauxella noackiae, assembly GCF_000737905.1. Taxonomy (NCBI): domain Bacteria; kingdom Pseudomonadati; phylum Pseudomonadota; class Gammaproteobacteria; order Enterobacterales; family Enterobacteriaceae; genus Buttiauxella; species Buttiauxella noackiae. The sequence continues at coordinate 1,507,691 of NZ_JPRU01000001.1, read as the reverse complement.
TTTGTGCCACATCGACCTGATCATGCCATGACCACTCGCACGTCAGGCCAAGCTGCTGCTCAACGACTTGAGTAAAGTTTTGCAGTTTCACCGTGTCTTCATCGGTAAGGGCAAATTTCCAGATTGCATCAACGTCGTAGGCCGCTTCGCGCAGTGAATTAACATGGCGGAAAACAGGACGCTGCGATTCAGGTAACGATTTCGCCCAGTTTTCGGCACGCAAAACGTGGCCGGTAGGCTCTTGATACAACATGGCGTCATCAACATACATCAGCCCATGAACGTTGTGGGTATCCAGTAAGTCAATTAACTGATTTGCTTGCTGAGGTTGTAATGGATCGGACTCAAGCACCTTTTTCGCATGATAATCATACAAATAAGTGCCATTACAGCAAATTGCAGGTGTATCCAGGGTCAGTGCCTGATAAAAAGGATGGATGGCAACGTGATGACGACCCGTCACGATGACAACTTTGAAGCCTGCGTCACGTGCGCGTTGTAAAGCTGTCAGTGATTCAGGAAGAATGGTTTTTTGCGGTGTCAGCAATGTGCCGTCAAGATCAAGGGCGATTACGCGATAAGTCATTTAGGGTTCCAGTCAAATTCAGAATCATAAGGCCTGTGCCGATGTTACACCCAAGATACTTCGAGATGCAGGAAGGCAGCAAGTGAAGGAATCCCGATGAGCTTACTCAAGTAAGTGATTTGGGTGACTGAACGTAGACAACGCACTACCCTTATGATTATTACTCAAGACGTTGGGAGGAGAGAGATTTCATGAAACAAACAGTCTATACCGCCAGCCCGGAAAGCCAGCAAATTCACGTCTGGCAGCTTAACCCAGGTGGTGAGCTTACGCTTGTGCAGGTCGTTGATGTACCAGGCCAGGTTCAGCCAATGGTTATCAGCCCTGACAAACGTTACCTGTATGTGGGTGTGCGCCCTGAGTTTCGCGTTATCGCCTATCGTATTACACCAGATGATGGCTCACTCACCGAGGCGGGTGTCACGGCAATCCCTGGCAGCCCAACGCACATTTCTACCGACCATCAGGGCCGTTTCCTGTTCAGCGCTTCTTATAATTCAGGCAGCGTAAGCGTTGTTAGTCTTGCCAACGATGGCCTGCCAGGTGAAGTTGTTGATGTGATAGAAGAGCTGGAAGGTTGCCACTCAGCCAATATCACCCCGGACAACCGCACACTTTGGGTTCCGGCACTGAAACAAGATCGCATTTGCCAGTTTACTTTGTCTGACGATGGCCATCTGGTTGCGCAGACTCCGGCAGAGGTGACCACCGTGGAAGGCGCTGGCCCGCGTCACATGGCGTTCCATCCAAATCAAAATTACGCATACTGTGTCAATGAGCTTAATGGTTCTGTTGATGTCTGGGAGCTGAAAAACGCCAACGGCAAAATTGAATGTGTGCAGACGCTCGATATGATGCCACCGGGCTTCTCCGATACCCGCTGGGGCGCAGATATTCACATTACACCTGATGGTCGTCATCTCTACACCTGTGACCGTACTGCCAGCATCATCACGGTATTTAGCGTCTCAGAAGATGGTAGCGTGATTGCAGTGGAAGGCTATCAGCCGACTGAAACGCAACCGCGTGGCTTCAATATTGACCACAGCGGTAAATACCTGATTGCGGCAGGCCAGAAATCGCATCACATCGCGGTTTATCAAATTACTGGTGAACAAGGTTTACTGGAAGAGAAAGGCCGTTATGCAGTCGGCCAGGGGCCGATGTGGGTGGTCGTAAACGCACACTAATCATTTGATGATTAGGCATAAAAAAAACCTCGCGATGGCGAGGTTTTTTATATCAGGCAAAACGATTAATTTTACTCAGCAACCACTGTGCTACCCACGCCACGGTTGTTGAACTCCCATAGACGGTTAGCATTCGCATCATTCAAATCGCGTTGGATTTCGCCTTTCTCGCCTTTAGTACCGATATTGCCGGTAAACGGACGCTTAGAACCAGCGGCATCACCCCAAGGTTTTGCACTGTTAAAACCTTCGTTAATCACGCTGTCACGGATAACAACCTGGCCGTTAGATGTCTGGCCTGCGGTATAACCATTTTCACTTGCTTCAACATCCCAGGCGCGACCCAGTTGGGCGACGTTATCGCCAGCTGCAGTGAAGCGGCTATTGATGGCAAGGAAACCGTAATAAATATTCGGCAGTGTAGCTGGCGCAAATACGGTGCCTTCTTTTGTGCGGCTGTTAACCAGGCGGAAGTCGGTATTTTCGAACACCACGGCACCACGACCTGCAACCACATCCACATCACCTTCAATGTAGCTGTTAGTCACTAACGTACGTGTCTGGCGGTCATTTAACAGGCGATTTTGTACATCGCTGTTAGTAACGAAGAAGGTGTTCTGGCGGCCCAGCAGGTGAACATTGTTCAGCTGTACTTTATCGCCATCAGTACGCAGTGCTACAGCCTGATGATTACCGGCATCTACGCTGTCACCTAAAGTGTTAGCGATAGTCAGGTTTTGCATCTGCAAGCCGCTGTTCTGAGACCAGACAGCAGCAGAACACATAATACCTACAGTGGCAGTACGCTTATTCTGGCAGCTATCAAACATGTACCAGGCGGGTTTACCTGGCATATATTTACCACCTGGGTTAACGGCACGACGCCAGGTATTCGCATCGATTTCAGAATCCAGTGGCATAGTGATTTTCACATCACTTGCATTATCCGTGGTGCCGTACAGCGTTACGCTGCCAGAAGCAGCCGGAATATAAACGGTGCCAACATATTCACCTGGCTCAATAGCGATGTATTGGCGGGTGTTGCTATGTTTCATGATGGCTGCATCAACGGCAGCCTGGACAGACGTATGGGTCACACCTGCGCCACCGGCAGCACCAACAACAAAGTCAGGTTGCTGCGGAATACGAATAGATGACGGCGCCCAAGGGGCTTCGTTTTTATTTTTGGATGAGAAGTAACGTGCCTGAACAAAGTTCTGGGCTTCATCGGACGATAAAACTGGACGAGATTGGGTGCCTGGTGCCACTTGCGTGGACGGTTTATCTTCTGGCGGTGTTGAACTACAAGCCGATAGCGCTACAGCAAAAGCGAGCACAGCTGCCCGACGAGAAACAGAGAAAGTGTTCAAGGGTTGCTCCTTGCAGTGCAAATTTAAAAGGGGATCTGAAAGCCTGCTTTTTTATACTAAGTTGAGCGAAACGGGAAGCCGATTGTGCAAATCGGCTTCAGAAAGATGGGATTAATTGAACATAGCGGTAATAGAGGCGCTGCCTAATGAATGGAAATGGACGTTGTAACCCACCATTGCGCCGGATGCACTCTCCGCTACATCTAGTTTTTCAACATCAAGCGCATGAACCGTGAAAATATAGCGGTGTACTTCACCTTTCGGTGGTGCTGCACCACCATAGCCCGGTTTGCCAAAGTCGGTGAATGTCTCCATGGCCGGTTCTGGCAGTTCAGCCAGGCCTGAACCTGCACCTTGTGGCAGAACGCGCGTATCGGCTGGTAGATTGATTACGACCCAATGCCACCAACCTGAACCGGACGGTGCGTCAGGATCGTAACTGGTCACGACAAAGCTTTTGGTTCCTGTAGGAACATCATCCCACGCCAAATGCGGCGAAATATTATCGCCATCGTAACCCATACCATTAAGTACCTGACGCCATGGGAGTTTACCCCCATCTTTGAAATCCTGACTGACCAGTTTCATCTCAGCTCCTTGCGCTTAAATATTCAGCAATTTTAGTAACTCTTCGGCAGCAACTGTCGAAGAGGCTGGATTTTGCCCGGTAACTAAATGCCCGTCGACTACTGCGTACTCGCCCCAGTCGTCGGTGCGCTCAAATAAGCCACCTGCTTTTTTCAGCTCATCTTCTACCAGGAAGGGCACTATTGCGGTTAAACCTACACCCTCTTCTTCACTATTGGTAAATCCGGTTACCCGTTTGCCTTTGACCAACGGTGAGCCGTCGGGTTTTGTCACTTTGCGCAACACTCCGGGGGCATGGCACACCGCCGCAACGGGTTTGCCTGCGGCCCAAAATTGCTCAATCAATTTAATGGAATGTGGATCTTCCGCGAGATCCCATAATGGCCCGTGACCGCCAGGATAAAACACTGCGTCATAATCATCGGCATGGATGTTTTCAAGTTTTTCGGTGTTGGCTAACAGTTTTTGTGCGGCGCTGTCGCTGCGAAAACGGCGCGTGTCATCGGTTTGTGCATCCGGTTCATCACTTTTGGGATCAAGCGGAGGTTGCCCGCCTTTTGGTGAAGCGAGAGTGATTTTCAACCCGGCATCGTGAAAGACATAATACGGCGCGGCAAACTCCTCAAGCCAAAAGCCTGTGGGTTTGCCGGTGTTGCCGAGCTGATTGTGCGAGGTTAAAACCATGAGGATTTTCATCTGAATCTCCCTGTTGGGGACGTGAAAAGATCCTCGAAGTGTAGTGCATACCGGAAAGGCTTGCTGATGCTCAGCTTCTGAAAAATGTCGGATTTTGCACCGCACACGCCACAGCTTGAATCAATTTACCCAGTTGTTCAGGGCTAATAACGTATGGCGGCATCAGGTAAATCAGGCGTCCAAACGGACGAATCCAGACACCTTGTTCAACAAAGAATGCCTGAAGGGCTGCCATATCTACCGGTAGATGAGTTTCTACCACGCCAATGGCGCCGAGCACGCGTACATCCGCCACTTGCTCACAGTCGCGTAAAGGCTCCAGCCCTTCCTGCAACTGCCCCTCAAGAGCTTTGACCTGCTGCTGCCAGTGGCCTTCCTCCAGCAACGCAAGGCTTTCGGTGGCAACAGCACAGGCTAGTGGGTTGCCCATAAACGTCGGCCCATGCATAAAGCATCCGGCCTCGCCGTCGCTAATGGTTTCTGCCACCAGGCGGGTGGTGAGCGTTGCGGAAAGAGTCATAGTGCCGCCCGTCAGCGCTTTGCCAAGGCACATAATATCCGGTGAAATTCCCGCGTGTTCACAGGCAAACAGCTTACCCGTACGGCCAAAGCCGGTCGCAATCTCATCGGCAATCAGCAAAATCCCTTCGCGGTCGCACATGCGGCGAATGCGCTTTAGCCATTCCGGGTGATAGAACCGCATACCGCCAGCCCCCTGAACAATCGGCTCAAGGATAACTGCTGCAATTTCCTGGCGATGAGCGGCCATTAAACGTGCGAATGGCACGATGTCCATCTCATCCCATTCATCGTCAAAACGGCAATTTGGCGCGGGAGCAAACAGGTGCTCAGGCAGGTAACCTTGCCACAGGCTATGCATCGAATTATCCGGATCGCACACCGACATCGCACCAAACGTATCGCCGTGATAACCGTGGCGGAAAGTGAGGAAGCGCTGGCGAGGTTCGCCTTTAGCGTGCCAGTACTGCAATGCCATTTTCATTGCGACTTCAACGGCAACAGAACCTGAGTCTGCAAGAAATACGCATTCGAGATTTTCTGGCGTCATGGCGACCAGTTTACGACATAGCGCCACTGCTGGTGGATGGGTGATACCACCAAACATGACGTGCGACATCTGGTCAATCTGGTCTTTCATTGCCTGATTTAAGCGTGGGTGATTGTAGCCATGAATTGCCGCCCACCAGGACGACATCCCGTCAACAAGGGCTTTACCATCAGCAAGTTGTAGTTCGCAGCCTGTTGCCGCCACAACCGGATAAACCGGTAGTGGTTTAGTCATGGAGGTGTAAGGGTGCCAGATATGTTGCTGGTCGAACGCTAAATCAGCAGGGGTCATAGGGTGACTTGTAAACCATTTGAAAAAGATTTAGGTTTACAAGTATAACGTCAATCAATGGCTAACAACACCCTTTTTGGAGATGCCCCATGGCTCACCACGCACGCTGGTCAATGTCGCAGGTCACTGCTTTATTTGAAAAACCTTTCCTCGAACTGATGTTTGAAGCACAAACGGTGCATCGTCAGCACTTCGATCCCCGCCACGTTCAGGTCAGTACGCTGCTGTCGATCAAAACCGGCGCATGCCCGGAAGACTGTAAATATTGCCCGCAAAGCGCGCGATATAAAACCGGGCTGGCTTCAGAACGTCTGATGGAAGTTGAGCAAGTGTTGGACTCGGCACGCAAAGCGTTAAATGCGGGTTCTACTCGTTTCTGCATGGGGGCCGCGTGGAAAAACCCTAACGATCGCGATATGCCGTACCTTGAACAAATGGTGCAGGGCGTGCGCGAAATGGGGCTTGAAACCTGTATGACGCTCGGCACATTAACCGATACGCAGGCACAACGCCTGGCTGCGGCAGGGCTTGATTACTACAACCATAACCTCGACACCTCACCAGAATTCTACGGCAATATCATCACCACGCGTACCTATCAGGAACGCCTCGACACGCTCGATAAAGTACGTGATGCCGGGATTAATGTTTGCTCAGGTGGGATTGTTGGTTTGGGGGAAACGGTGACCGATCGTGCCGGATTGCTGCTGCAATTAGCCAATTTACCAACGCCGCCAGAAAGCGTGCCAATCAACATGCTGGTGAAAGTGAAAGGCACCCCGATGGCCGATAACGAAGACGTCGATGCGTTTGATTTTATTCGCACTATTGCTGTTGCTCGTATCATGATGCCGACCTCTTTCGTGCGGCTTTCTGCCGGGCGTGAGCAGATGAGCGAGCAAACTCAGGCTATGTGCTTTATGGCTGGTGCAAACTCGATTTTCTATGGTTGCAAACTACTGACTACGCCAAACCCGGAAGAAGATAAAGACCTGCAATTGTTCCGTAAACTTGGGCTTAATCCGCAGCAAACAACCACTCATGCTGGCGACAACGAGCAGCAACAACAACTGACCGATCAATTGCTCAACGCGGATACGGAGAATTACTACAACGCGGCGGCTGTATGACCTGGCAGCAACGCATTGATAGTGCGCTTGCCAGGCGGCGGGCAAGCGACAGCTTTCGCACCAGGCAGGCCAACCAACAAGGTAGCGGGCGCTACCTTATCCAAAACGATACCCGTTATCTGAATTTTTCCAGTAACGATTATCTGGGAATCAGCCACCATGCTGAAGTGGTGAATGCCTGGCAACAGGGTGCTGAGATTTATGGAATTGGAAGTGGTGGTTCCGGGCATGTTACCGGGTATCACGAAGCCCATCAGCGATTTGAACAGCAGTTAGCTGACTGGCTGGGTTATCCGCGTGCATTACTGTTTATTTCAGGTTTCGCGGCAAACCAGGCACTGATTGCTGCACTGACAGAAAAATCAGACCGAATTGTTGCTGATAAACTTAGCCATGCTTCACTTCTGGAAGCAGCAATGCACAGCCCGGCGCAATTACGGCGTTTTACCCATAACGATATCGCATCGTTGCAAACGCTGTTGGCCTCGCAAACTGACGGTCAACAACTGGTCATTACCGAAGGTATTTTCAGCATGGACGGTGATGCCGCACCGTTGGCTGAAATTGCGCAGGCTACCCGCGAAGCACAAGGCTTGTTGATGGTTGACGACGCCCATGGCATTGGCGTGATTGGTGAAGAGGGGCGTGGCAGTTGCTATCAGCAACATGTTAAACCAGATTTGCTGGTCGTAACGTTCGGCAAGGCATTTGGTGCGAGCGGTGCCGCTGTATTGTGTAGCGAATCGATGGCTGATTATTTGCTGCAATCGGCCCGACATCTTATCTACAGCACCGCAATGCCACCTGCACAGGCGTGTGCACTGTCGGCGGCGTTAAATGTTATCCGCAGTGAAGATTCCCGGCGTACTCAATTACACGCCAATATTGCCCATTTCCGCGCAGGATCAGCACAACTACCGTTGCAATTAATGGCCTCACAAACAGCCATCCAGCCATTGATCGTGGGAGAAAATCAGCCTGCATTGAACCTTGCTGCGACCTTACGCGAACGCGGATTCTGGCTAACAGCGATTCGTCCACCTACGGTGCCAGCGGGTACGGCACGGTTGCGTGTGACGCTCACTGCCAGTCACACCCGTGAAGACATCGACAAGCTTTTGGAGGCGCTTTATGACGCGACTCGTTGATAAAGCGGCGATTGCCGCTGCATTTGGCCGTGCGGCGAACACCTACGACAGCCACGCCGAATTGCAACGCACCAGCGGGGGCTTGCTGATGGGAATGCTTGAAGGCCGTCATATCAGCGACGTGTTAGATGCCGGATGCGGCACGGGTTGGTATAGCCGCGCCTGGCGTGAAAAAGGCTGCCATGTCACGGCTCTGGATCTTTCCCCGGCGATGCTGAACCACGCTGCACTTCAGGGTTCAGCTGATAACTATCTCGAAGGCGATATTGAAGCCATCAACCTTGCAGACCAGCAGGTCGATCTCGCATGGAGTAACCTGGCGGTGCAGTGGTGCAGCGATTTACGCAGCGGCTTAAGTGAGCTTTACCGTGTCACTCGCCCTGGCGGTTGCGTGGCATTTACCACGCTTGCGGCAGATTCAATTTGCGAGCTGCATACCGCCTGGCAGGTGGTTGATGAACGATCTCATGCCAACCGATTTATGACGTTTGAACAGATTCAGGGCGCGTGTGAAGGGTGGCGCTGCTCTCTAAAAATTCATGAAATTAGCCAGTCTTACGATAGCGTATTGAGTGCCATGCAATCGCTAAAAGGCATTGGTGCAACGCATCTTCATGATGGGCGTAAAGCATCGTTGATGACTCGCCAACAATTGCAAAAATTAAGCCTCGCCTGGCCGCAGAAACGGGGGCAATTCCCTCTGACGTGGCAACTTGTTTGTGGAGTGATTGAACGTGATTAAAAAATGGTTTGTAACCGGAACGGATACGGAAGTGGGTAAAACCGTTGCCAGTTGTGCTTTGCTGCAGGCCGCAGGAGATGCGGGTTACCGTACTGCAGGATATAAGCCCGTGGCCTCTGGCAGTGAAATGACCGCTCAGGGTATTCGTAACAGTGATGCGCTTGCTCTGCAGCGCAACAGTAACGTCAAATTAAGCTATGCCCAGGTAAACCCGTTTGCATTTTTAGAGCCTACATCACCGCATATCGTTAGTGCGGAAGCACTGCAGCCCATCGAATTTTCGCAGATGTCAGCAGGTCTTGAAGCGCTCGCTTCTCAGGCCGACTGGGTACAGGTTGAAGGGGCGGGCGGCTGGTTTACACCTCTTTCAGCAACGACCACTTTTGCTGATTGGGCAATACAAGAGCAGTTGCCAGTGATTTTGGTCGTGGGGGTAAAACTTGGCTGTATCAATCATGCAATGCTAACGGCGCATGCCGTGCAAAATGCAGGCTTGCGCCTGGCGGGCTGGATTGCCAATGATGTTCAACCTACCGGGAAGCGTCATGCTGAGTATCTCGCAACGTTACGTGATGTTTTAAAAGCCCCTATGTTAGGTGAGATCCCGTTCTATCCGCATATCGACGAACAAACTTCGCCAGGCTGCCACCTGGATATTTCCCTTCTTTCGCTGTAACTCGTAAATCCACAGTTCATTTTTGCAACGCCCGATAATTCTTGCGGGCGTTCTTCCAGATATCGCTAATTCTCAGATTTTCTCCTTGAAGAAGAATAGTTCGCAGGTAAATTGTTTCTCAATTTCCAGTTGTCATATGACAACTTATTTGCGAGTATGGACAGGAGGTTTTATGAAGCGGCGCATACACCCCAATAAGGACATTGAAGCAGCATTAAGTTATGCCGAATGTCAGGGCTGGCAAGTGCGGCCGGGTGGGGCACATTGCTGGGGGAAAATGTATTGTCCGTGGAACGATAAAGCCTGCCGTTGCGGTGAGTTTTGCATTAGCTGCATCTGGAGCACACCGCGCAGTGCTTATAACCATGCAAGGCAGATACGTCGTGTCGTCGATAACTGTAGCCAGCAAGGCTCGCCACCTTCCATCAGGCATTAATTTTCAAGGAGCAGAATATGTCAGAATTTAGCTTCACGTTGATTTTCACCCTGCCAGAAAATGGCCAGAATCCAGAGCAATGGGTCGAAGCTTTGGGGGCGCAAGGTTGCGATGACGCGCTGGTTGGCGTGGGTGTCACAGGGCGAATTGCACTGAATTTCATCCGCGAAGCATCGGCTGCGAAACTCGCCGTTGTTTCAGCTATTCAGGATGTAAAACGTATTATTCCAGGCACCACGTTGGTAGAAGTGATGCCAGATCTGGTTGGGCTAACCGATATTGCTGAGCTGCTTGGTTTTTCCCGGCAGTATATTCGCAAAGTGATGGTAAGCCGTGAGGCTTTTCCGCAACCAGTACACGACGGTAAAACCGCTATCTGGCATTTGGAACCGGTGCTGCGTTGGATGCGTGAAGCTGGTGTTTCAAAAGTACCTTTGCCACTGGTGGAACTATCTGCTGTAACCCGGCAATGCAACTTACAACGGGAGCTCGCCGACCTCGATAGAAATATGCAAAAGCAACTTGGCAAGTTGTGACGGCAGAACCTGAGAGGCTGTTCATGCCGTCGTTTGAGGCACAATCATAGATCTATCCAACTGGATACCAGCTTGTCATCCAGAAGCGCGACATTTCCCTGAGCTACATTACGGCCCCGGTGTAGCAAGCAGAAACGGTCCGCCACACGGCGAATGAACGACAAGCGCTGTTCTACCAGCAGTATTGTCAGGCCAAAATCACGACTCAGACGGCGGATAATATTGCCCAGCTCATTGATAAAACGTTGGCCGCTGCCAAAAGTGGGCTCATCAAGAATCAATAGTTTTGGTTCTGTCACCAGGGCTCTTGCCAATGCCAGTTGCTGCTGAAGATCGCTTGTTAGCTCGCCACCGCGCATGTGCCTTAAGCTGTAGAGTTCAGGGAACAGTTCATAGATCATGCCTGGAATGCTATGGGAACCCACACGGGCAGCCAGTAGCGCAATTTGCAGGTTTTCCTCAACGCTTAGTTGGGAGAATATTCGCCGGTCCTGCGCGACATAACTCATTCCCAATGCGGCTCGGCCTTCTATAGGTTGGGTGAGAAGATCCTGTGGTGGGTGACCTGCCTCGAGCCAGGTCATAGTGCCACTTTGTACGGGTAAGTAACCCGTAATGCAGTTTACCAGCGTTGTTTTTCCCATCCCTGGCGCGCCAAAAACACAGGTGCACTCCCCAGGCGCCAACTCAAGATCCAGATTCCACAGTATGTGGCTTTCACCATAAAACTGATTAACAGCACGGAGGCTCAACATCGACATACTCCTTCTGGCAGGGTTAACGACCCAGGCTGCTTCTGCAACACGAAGCAAGAGTTACAAACTTTGCAATTACCTTGCCATTAACCCGTTTACTGCCCAGAACAATGCAACTTTGAGAAAAGCCTCATGAAAATGGTTGAATAAACCTTCGGCTTCTACGACTCGAAAATCAGAATGCACTTTGTCGGTGCCTGGTCTTTGGTGTGTTTGGTGCAACTCCAGACGACTGCTCCATACAAATGCGCAATTCGTGAGCAGGATCATAAGAACTGGCTGGCTTCAGACCAGTCCAAAAAGGGTAAAAATAATGAAGAAAAATATTTTTGGGCCCCGGCACAGAGAATTTATGGTTTTTTGCGGTGTGCGCTGCAAAAGGGCTGAGAGCAGTTATCCACTATTCCTGTGGATAACCATGTGCATTAGAGTTAGAAAACTTGCGGTAAGCGAGAGCGGGCGCGGGTTGCGCATGAATTGGCGCGAAACCACACTTTCCTAAATAACATTTCTAAATCAACTAGTTGAATAAAATCAATCGTTGCAATAAAAGTGCCACGAATGTTCCTTACGCTTTTATGACACAGCTTGACAAATGTTAAAAGGTAAAAAAATCTGGGGATAACCATTTTGGTCAGCTGAAATATCTGTGAGTTGAGTATTTTACCGGCAAACCAGACGTTAAAGAGGGTAAGTATCATAAACTCGGCAGTGAGGAACTGGTTTTTCATCCAGTATTATTTTCTGGCAAAATTTTCTGTGCCGAGTAAAATTATCCTCCGGCCCGCTCGTTTCTTCATCAGGTAGCCTCTTCATGAGTAAAGCGTTCAAATTAAATTCAGCATTCAAACCTTCTGGCGACCAGCCGGAGGCTATTCGCCGCCTTGAAGAGGGGTTACAGGATGGGCTTGCTCATCAGACGTTGCTTGGTGTAACCGGCTCTGGCAAAACATTTACCGTGGCGAATGTGATTGCAGATTTGCAACGCCCCACTATGGTGCTGGCTCCTAATAAAACGCTGGCCGCGCAGTTGTATGGTGAGATGAAAGAGTTCTTTCCGGATAACGCGGTAGAGTTCTTCGTCTCTTATTATGACTACTACCAACCAGAAGCTTACGTCCCAAGTTCCGATACATTTATCGAGAAGGACTCTTCGGTTAACGAGCACATCGAGCAGATGCGTCTGTCTGCGACCAAAGCATTGCTCGAAAGACGAGATGTTATCGTGGTGGCGTCAGTCTCTGCGATTTACGGTCTGGGTGACCCGGACCTTTATCTGAAGATGATGCTGCATCTGACTAAAGGGATGATTATCGATCAGCGATCAATTCTGCGCCGCCTGACGGAGCTGCAATATACTCGTAACGATCAGGCATTCCAGCGCGGCACTTTCCGCGTGCGCGGTGAAGTGGTTGATATCTTCCCGGCTGAATCAGACGATCTCGCCTTACGCGTAGAACTCTTCGATGAAGAAGTAGAACGGCTGTCGCTGTTTGACCCGCTGACCGGTCAAATTGACCAAACTATTCAGCGCTTCACTGTCTATCCCAAATCGCACTACGTCACACCGCGTGAACGTATTCTGCAAGCCATGGAAGAGATCAAAGTTGAGCTGGCAGACCGCCGCAAGGTTCTGTTGGCAAACAATAAACTGCTTGAAGAACAGCGCCTGACGCAACGTACTCAGTTCGACCTAGAGATGATGAATGAACTTGGTTATTGCTCAGGGGTAGAAAACTACTCGCGATTCCTCTCTGGTCGCGGCCCTGGCGAGCCACCTCCTACGCTTTTCGATTACCTGCCAGCAGATGGCTTGCTAATTGTTGATGAATCTCACGTAACAATTCCGCAAATCGGCGGTATGTACAAAGGTGACCGTTCGCGCAAGGAAACACTTGTGGAGTATGGCTTCCGTTTGCCATCAGCACTTGATAACCGCCCGCTGAGATTTGAAGAGTTTGAAGCGCTGGCACCGCAAACCATTTATGTTTCGGCAACGCCGAGCAATTATGAGCTAGAAAAGTCTGGCGGCGATGTTGTTGATCAGGTTGTCAGGCCTACCGGCTTGTTGGACCCGGTTATCGAAGTTCGTCCGGTCGGTACTCAGGTTGACGATCTACTCTCTGAAATTCGCAAGCGCGTTGAAGTTAACGAACGCGTGTTGGTCACGACGCTGACTAAACGCATGGCCGAAGATTTGACGGAATACCTGGAAGAGCATGGTGAGCGGGTGCGTTACCTGCACTCAGATATCGATACCGTTGAGCGTATGGAAATCATCCGTGATTTACGACTTGGCGAGTTCGATGTGCTGGTGGGCATCAACTTGCTTCGTGAAGGGTTGGATATGCCTGAAGTGTCGCTGGTGGCGATTCTGGATGCCGATAAAGAGGGTTTCCTGCGTTCTGAGCGTTCACTGATTCAGACTATTGGCCGTGCGGCACGTAATATCAATGGTAAAGCGATTCTGTATGGCGACAAAATCACACCGTCAATGGCTAAGGCTATCGGTGAAACAGAACGTCGCCGTGAGAAGCAACAGCGCTATAACGAAGAAAACGGTATTACTCCGCAAGGGTTGAATAAAAAGGTTGTGGATATCCTTCAGCTTGGTGAAGGAATGGCGAAAACCAAAGGCCGGATGAAGAGTAAAGCGCGCAGCGTGATTGAAGATGATGAAATCATTCTAACGCCAAAAGCTTTGCAGCAAAAAATTCACCAGTTGGAAGGGAAGATGCTGGAGCATGCGCAAAATCTGGAATTTGAAGAGGCCGCTCAGATCCGTGACCAACTCCATCAGTTGCGGCAATTGTTTATCGCAGCGTCATAAAAAAACGCCTTCGTAAAGAAGGTGTTTTTTTATCCGAGTTGCTGAAGCGCTTTCTCCAGCGCCTGGCGAAGGAGGTGCCGGTCATGGCGGTAACGAATATCGCGAGCTTCCAGCGGTTCCTGAATCACCACACGGTCGGTAATTTCAGACACATCAACCTGCGGGCCAACCACCACCGCATCGATAATACGTTTCCCGACGCGCTGTTCCATGATGTCTAAAGTTTGCCCAAGCGACAAACTGGCTGCGGCGGTGCTCAACTCTTTACCCAAATTACCGATAAAAACCACTGGCGCAGGAGTGCGGCGCAGTGCTTGATCCATATCCTCAAGCAGCAGTATCGGCATCAGGCTGGTGTAAAAACTTCCTGGGCCAATCAGAATCAAATCCGCTTCGGCAATGGCCTGCACCGCTTCGCGAGTAGCGTGCGCCTTGGGATAAAGTGATAACTCCTGTGGCGGTGAGGAAAGCTGGTCAATATCCACCTCACCATAAATAAAATGGCCATCTGCGTCTGTTGCCATCAAATCCACAGGGTGTTCAGACATCGGGATGAGAAATGCATCCACTTTTAGCAGGTTACGAATTAAATTAATGGCTTCTAAAGGCCTCACGCTCAGGTGATCCAATGCCTTTAACATCAAGTTTCCGAGGTTATGCCCGGAAAGTTCACCATTACCGCCAAAACGGTACTCAAACATAGACGAAGCAACGCTTTGTTCAGTAATTAACTGATTTAAACAGTTGCGCATATCACCCCAGGCGATGCCTCCCTCAGAGCGCCTGATACGACCTGTGGAACCGCCGTTATCGGTTGTGGTTACAATGCCGGTTAAGCGTGAACCTAGAGAGGACAGGGATGACATAACCCTGCCCAGACCGTGCCCACCACCAAGGGCGACCACCCGGTCTAAATCCGCAAACGTACGATTGCGCATAACTATTCCTTATGACGAACTATCGAAATAAGGTAGCGCAAAAGAGTGCAGAATACGATTCAGCCTCGGAGGTTAATGATGTATATCAAAGCAAAAGTTCACTTTTCGCGTAGTCTGTGGCGAAATTGAACGATTAGCTCGTTATATATAGATTTATATAGCGAAAGCTGCTATGGCGAATAACTTCCCCACGCGCTACTATCGCTCTAAACACACTAAGCCTATGGACCTAAGTCGAAAGATACGGTGCTTTGGCCGTGACCTTGAGTCACCAGGGTGCAGAAAGAAATGACTGCATCTCCCGAATTTGGAAGGTGTACATGGCTACTCAGCTTACCGATGCATTCGCACGTAAGTTTTTTTACCTGCGTCTGTCTATTACCGATGTCTGCAACTTCCGTTGCAACTATTGCCTGCCTGATGGCTACAAGCCTCATGGCGTGGCAAACAAAAGTTTCCTCAACGTCGATGAAATTCGCCGTGTTACCCGCGCTTTTGCCGCCCTGGGTACTGAGAAAGTTCGCCTGACAGGTGGTGAACCCTCTTTGCGTAAAGACTTCACTGACATAATCGCCGCGGTGCGTGAAAACCCAGGTATTCACCAGATTGCCGTGACAACGAACGGCTATCGCCTTGCGCGTGATGTCCAGCAATGGCGCGATGCAGGGTTGACCGCTGTGAATGTCAGCGTCGATAGCCTCGATGCTCGCCAGTTCCATGCCATTACCGGGCAGGATAAATTCCGCCAGGTAATGGATGGTATTGATGCCGCTTTCAGCGCCGGTTTTGAACGCGTAAAAGTGAACACCGTGTTGATGCGCGATGTTAACCACCACGAACTCGACACCTTCCTTGCGTGGATCAAACCTCGTCCAATCCAGCTGCGTTTTATTGAGCTGATGGAAACCGGCGACGGCGGCGATTTGTTCCGCAAACACCACATTTCTGGCAAAACCATTCGCGACCAGCTTCTGGCTCGCGGCTGGATTCACCAGCTTCGCAGCCGCAGCGACGGCCCGGCACAGGTCTTTTGTCACCCGGATTACGCGGGTGAAATTGGTTTAATCATGCCGTATGAAAAAGACTTCTGTGCCACTTGCAACCGCCTGCGCGTGTCGTCGGTCGGCAATTTGCATCTGTGTTTGTTTGGTGAACAGGGTATTTCATTGCGGGATTTGCTGGCAGATGACGGGCAAATCGACGAGCTTGAGGCGCGCATTGCTGAAGCTTTAACGCACAAGAAACAGACCCATTTCCTGCATGACGGTGATACCGGCATCACTCAAAACCTGTCTTATATCGGCGGCTAAAATTCGCTGTATCCCAATGATTTGGGTATAAAAAGGAAGATAACAATGAGCCAGATAAGTAACGAATTTATCCCGGTACATATTGCCATTCTGACCGTCTCAAGCCGTCGTGGCGAAGAAGACGATACCTCCGGCCATTATCTGCGTGAGGCGGCAACAGATGCGGGCCACCAAGTGGTTGCCAAAGCTATTGTGAAAGAAAACCGTTACGCGATTCGTGCCCAGGTTTCCCAGTGGATTGCTGATGATGAAGTTCAGGTGGTGTTGATTAACGGTGGTACTGGTTTTACCGATGGTGACCAGGCTCCAGAAGCGTTACTACCGCTGTTTGATCGCGAAATCGAAGGTTTTGGTGAAGTATTCCGTATGCTCTCTTTTGAAGAGATCGGCACATCAACGCTGCAATCGCGCGCGCTGGCTGGCATCGCGAACCGTACGCTGATTTTTGCTATGCCAGGTTCAACCAAAGCATGTCATACCGCGTGGGAAAATATCATTCAGCCACAACTGGATGCCCGCGTGCGCCCTTGTAATTTCCACCCACATCTCAAGAAATAAACTATGTCGCAACTGACTCATATTAATGCGCAAGGCGAAGCGCACATGGTTGATGTTTCCGCCAAGGCAGAAACCGTGCGCGAGGCGCGTGCGGAAGCATTTATCACGATGGAAGCTACAACGCTTGCCATGATTATTGAAGGCAGCCATCACAAAGGTGATGTATTTGCCACGGCGCGTATTGCCGGAATTCAGGCTGCAAAGCGCACCTGGGATTTGATTCCGCTCTGCCACCCGCTAATGCTCAGTAAAGTCGAAGTAAATTTAGCCGCTGAGCCTGAACATAACCGCGTGCGCATTGAATCTGTATGCCGTTTGACGGGTAAAACCGGTGTTGAAATGGAAGCCCTGACCGCAGCATCGGTCGCGGCGTTAACCATCTACGATATGTGCAAAGCCGTGCAAAAAGATATGGTGATTGGCCCGGTGCGTTTGCTGGCAAAAAGTGGCGGCAAGTCTGGCGACTTTAAGGTAGAGAGCAATGATTAAGGTCCTGTTTTTTGCCCAAGTGCGTGAATTAGTCGATTGTGACCAACTGCAACTGGATGCCACTTTTAGCGATGTCGAAAAGTTACGCGAGAGCCTTGCAGCCAAAAGCGATCGTTGGGCGTTGGCTCTGGAGTCCGGGAAATTGCTGGCCGCCGTAAACCAGACGCTGGTGAGCTTCGACCATCCAATTACCGACGGTGATGAAGTCGCTTTCTTCCCACCAGTGACCGGAGGTTGAAATGGAAAACACCCGAATCCGCGTAAGCCATGAAAATTTCAACGTTGGTGATGAATATCAGTGGCTCTCGCAGTGTGATGAAGACGGTGCAGTTGTGACCTTTACCGGCAAAGTGCGTAACCACAATCTTGGTGATAGCGTGAGTGCGTTAACCCTCGAACACTATCCGGGCATGACGGAAAAAGCGCTGGCTGAAATTATCGAAGAAGCTCGTCTTCGCTGGCCACTGCAACGAGTAAGTGTGATTCACCGCATCGGTGAATTGTGGCCGGGTGATGAAATCGTTTTTGTCGGGGTCACCGGTGCACACCGTAGTTCGGCATTTGAGTCTGCGCAATTCATCATGGATTATCTGAAAACTCGAGCTCCGTTCTGGAAGCGTGAAGCCACTGCAGAAGGCGACCGTTGGGTCGAATCACGCGAAAGCGATAAGCAGGCGGCCAAACGCTGGTAACAGGCACCTTCGCGCAGTTGTGTTAATCTTAAGGTACAGGCTGGCAAGCCTGAAATTCGGTCAACGTAATTCACTTAAGGAAGCATCATGGATCGATTCCCACGTTCCAATGACACCATCGTGCAGCAGGCCCGTACCGGTTTGCAGGCATATATGGCACAAGTTTACGGCTGGATGACCTGCGGCCTGTTACTGACGGCATTTGTCGCCTGGTATGCTGCGAATACGCCAGCTGTAATGGAATTCGTCTTTTCCAGTAAAATCACTTTCTTCGGACTTATCATCGTGCAGTTGGGTTTAGTATTTGTGCTCTCTGGCATGGTGCATAAGCTCAGCGCGGGTATGGCAACCAGCTTGTTCATGCTCTATTCGGCATTAACGGGCCTGACGCTTTCCAGCATTTTTATCGTCTACACCTACTCGTCCATCGCCAGCACCTTCGTCGTCGCAGGCGGGATGTTCGGGGCCATGAGCCTGTACGGTTATACTACCAAGCGTGATCTCAGCGGTTTTGGCAATATGCTGTTTATGGCGCTGATCGGTATTGTGTTGGCTTCACTGGTGAACATGTGGCTGAAAAGCACGGCGCTGATGTGGGCTGTAACATATATCGGCGTGATTGTGTTTGTGGGTCTGACAGCCTATGACACCCAGAAGCTGAAAAACATCGGTGAGCAGATTGATACCCGTGATACGCAAACCATGCGCAAATATTCCATTCTTGGCGCATTGACCTTGTATCTCGACTTCATCAACTTGTTCTTGATGTTGTTGCGTATTTTCGGCAACCGCCGTTAATTTCGATTTATATAGGGTGGATTAGCGTAAGCGACATCCACCCTGATTGTTACGAACTCTCCTGAATATTCTTCTCGTTCTTCACTCGCATCTTCTTCGCCCGACTCTCAAGCCCTAAATAGCAAATAATCGCCAGCAGCAGTGGGGCGATAAAATAGAGCATTCGATAGGCAATCAGGGCGGCGATGATAGTACCGTTGCTAATATGCTCCCCTGCCAGTAGTGCGATAAACACCGCCTCTAGTACGCCGATCCCGGCAGGAATATGCACAATCACCCCGGCAATACTGCTGACCAAAAGCACGCCTAATACGAAGAAGTAATTCACATCCTGACCCAGCAACAGCCAGATAATCGCGCCCATAACCATCCAGTTGGCGCCAGAAATTGCCAATTGCAACAGAGCAAACTTAAACGATGGTAGCACCAGGCGCTGGCCTTTTATCGTCATATGGCGATGTTTAGCAAAGGCGCAGAACCACAGATACACCGCGATAATTGCCAGTAGAACGGCACCTAAAATCCGCAGTGTCGTCTCATCGATGTACCAGTGCTCCGGCAGTTGCACCACGCCGACGGTAAAAATCATACCTGCCAGCAGAATATAGCCGAGCCAGTTAGTGGAAATACTTAACGAAAAAATACGTGTGATAGTGGCACTGGGCAGGCCAAGCCGAGAATAGAGCCGATAGCGCATGCCAATGCCGCCAACCCAGGTACTTAGCGTTAAGTTAAAGGCATAACAGATAAACGACACTAACATCACCTGGCGCTTTGCCAGTTTGTGCCCGCAATATGATCGTGCCAATAAATCGTAACAGCCATAAATCAGGTAGCTCAAAATAACCAGGCCGACCGCGCTAAACAGTGCGAGGCGGTTGTAGTTGCGGATAACCTTCCACACCTCCTCCCAGTCCACCTTCGTTGCATACACCGTCAGCAACACGATCACAGCGATGAAAAACAGCCAGGTGAGTATCTTCTTTGCTTTGCGCCATTTTGGATGCGAGTGCGACATCAGTATTTCACCCCCGGATTATCTGTCTCAACCCGATCCTGCGTTTCCATATGCGGCTGCGCGGGCGGCATCACTTGCGCAAGTTTTGGTGTATGCGCAGGCAACCAGCCGACCATCGCGGGGAAGTGGCGTAAGAAGTGGAACGCCAGCACGCTCTTACCCAAATTCCACCAGGTGCGTTTTGGCAGCATCGACTCAACAACCGGGTGACAATCTTTGCCAATCAACCCGGTTAGATTGGCACGCAGAGTGTCATTGAATGTGCGGTCGTGAATAATCAAATTCGCTTCAAGATTTAGCGACAAACTCAGCGGGTCAAGATTGCTGGAGCCGACAGTTGCCCAATGGTCATCCATGATGGCGACTTTGCCGTGCAGTGGGCGGCGGTGATATTCATAGATTTTCACTCCGGAACGCACTAAGTAGTTGTACAGCAGGCGTGCACCGACTTTGACAATCGGCATATCAGGCTCGCCCTGCACAATCAATTTCACGGATACACCACGGCGAGATGCAGTACGCATTGCATGAAGCAGCCTGTAGCCAGGGAAGAAATAGGCATTGGCAATAATCACTTCTCGCCTCGCTTTACTGAGCATTTTCAGGTAATAACGTTCGATATCATCGCGGTGCTGATTGTTGTCACGCCAGACAAACAGCGCTTGCGCTTCACCGGGCGTCAGGTTTTCTTGCGCCGGATTACGGCGGCGTCGCCACCAATGGCGTTTATCGTCGTGGCCGGGCAGGTTAGAAATCACGTACTGGTAAATATCATCCACCACCGGACCTTCAACTTTGACCGAATAATCTTGCTTCGCCTCAGGGCCGTAATCACTCATCTGTTCCGCGGAATAGTTAATACCGCCGACAAATGCAACGATGCCATCCACCACCACGATTTTGCGGTGCATACGGCGGAACAAATTAGTACGCATGCCAAACACCAACGGGCGCGGATCGTAATAGCGGAACATCACTCCGGCGGTTGTCAGTTGGTTGACAAAATCATCGCTTAAATCTGGTGAACCATAGCCATCAAGCAAGACTTCGACACTCACACCGCGACGGGCAGCATTAAGCAAAACTTCATGTAATTGCTTTCCGACATCATCTTCAAACCAGATGAATGTCTCGAGAATCACTTTGCTGCGGGCATTTTCGATGGCTTTAAATACCGCCGGGAAAAACTGGTCACCGTTTTCGAGTAATGTAATTCGGTTCCCGTCACGCCAATTATTTTTCATATATGAATCTCCACGGCTAATGGCGCATGGTCGGAGAGATGCCGCCACTGCCGCAATGGCAGCGCTGTTGGTGCACTCGCGGACGCATTTTTTACATAAATTCTATCGAGGCGAAGCAGCGGAAAGCGGGCAGGGAAGGTGCGTGCCGGGCGGCCAGATGCGCGAGTAAATACTTCATCTAATCCGGTTTGCTTTAATTGCCGGTTAGCGCGTTGCTGCCAGTCGTTAAAGTCCCCAGCCACTATGACTGGTTCACCTTCAGGAAGCTCATTTACCAGTTGGCAGAGCAGATTGAGCTGAGCCTTACGATGAGCGTCATGCAAACCAAGATGCACACAAATGACATGCGCACGAATATTGGCTCCCGGTAGGTTTATCTGGCAGTGCAGCATGCCGCGTTTTTCGTGGCCTTCTACCGAGATATCGCGATTTTCAAAATGACTAATAGGAAAGCGAGACAAGACGGCATTGCCGTGATGACCTTCGGGATAAACCGCGTTGCGGCCGTAGGCAAAATCGCTCCACATTGTATCGGCCAGATATTCGTAGTGGCTGGTTTCCGGCCAGTTATCAACGCGCACGGAGTGGGCTTCATGAGCACCCATCACCTCCTGCAAACAGACAATGTCAGCAGAAACTGCACGTACTGCATCACGCAACTCAGGCAAAATGAAACGCCGGTTGAGTGCGGTAAAACCTTTGTGTGTATTAATTGTGAGCACTTTAAAGGATAAGTGCTGAGTCTTATTACTCATGCTTCTCCCGGCATTGTTAACATCCTGATGAAAATAAAGTGTAGTCTCTGTCACAAATAGGTGCCGGGTTACAGAATTTTCCGCATACTGCGGTACTCTGAATGACAAGAAATAGCGGCCAGGAGAGAAATAATGAAATGGCAACAACGCGTACAAGTGACAACAGGCCTAAGTTGCTGGCAGATAATGCTGCATCTTTCTGTGCTTTGTTTACTGCTCGTTGGCTGGAAAACTGCCTCCCTCATACCGGTCGGCATTGGCTTATGTTTGCTCTATGCAGCAACAGTAATTTTAATGTTCGCCCTGCAGCGTGTGCGTAGCGGGCGGTTACGTGACATTGGTGATTTTCTTGAAGAGCTGACTACCACCTGGTATTTCGGCAATGCGATGATTGTGCTGTGGCTGTTGTCACGCGTGGTCGAAAACAAATTCCTGCTGGCGGGCGCAGGCCTGGCAATGATTGCCGGGCCGATTATTTATTCACTGCTGGTTAAAGATATGCCCAAAGTTATTCGAGTTGCAGGAAGGCGGTAATGCAGTGAGTCCCCAGTCACTTACTTGAGTAAGTGACTGGGGTGAGCAAGGATACCAACGCACAGGCAACTTGAAGTACGTCGGGCATCAGGCGATTTTGCGCCGAAACATCCAATACGCCGCTGAACCCGTTGTGACCGCTATCACCAATAGTGGCCACACACTTCCCCACACAATGTCAAAATTCGCGTTCTTCAAATAAATCTGTTTAGTGATATCGGTGAAATGCCGTATCGGATTTACCCATGTCAGATTCTGCAACCACACTGGCATATTCTCGACGGGCGACACATAACCCGACAGTAAAATCGCCGGCATCATAAAGACAAATACCCCGATAAACGCCTGCTGCTGTGTTGAACACAGAGACGAGATAAGCAAACCAAACCCCACCAGCGACAAACCGTATATCAGCATCGTGAAGTAAAACAGCAGTAGCGAGCCGGAAAACGGAATGTGATAACCCCATATCCCAACACCCAGCACGATGGTTGCCTGGCCAAGCGCTACAATTTGCGCAGGCACCGCTTTGCCGACAAAAATTTGCCAGGTTGCGAGTGGGGAAACCAGAAGTTGATCAAGCGTGCCTTGTTCACGCTCACGCGCTACGGAAAGCGAGGTCACAATCATCACGCCGATGGTGGTTATCATTGCAATCAGCGACGGCACCACGAACCATTTGTAATCCAGATTTGGGTTGTACCAGTTGCGGACCACCAGTTCGCTGTTATTCGGTTTTGGCTGCCCGGATACCAGTTCCTGCTGGTAATTCTTGACGATCTGTTGCAGATAATTTGCCGCAATCTGTGCGCTATTGGAGTTACGCCCATCGAGAATAATTTGCAGTTTGGCTTGCTGCTGGCTGGCAATATCTCGTGAAAACTCGGCCGGGAAGCGAATCAAAAGCAGTGCCTTTTGGTTATCAATTGTCGGCTGGATCTCCTGCGGGCTTTTTAGCAGCAGGACATGACTAAACGCTTTAGCGCGCGCGAAGCGCTGAGTCAGTTCAACGGAGTGGCTGCCGTTATCTTCGTTATAAATGGCAATGGTCGCATTCGTGACTTCAAGCGTGGCGGCAAACGGAAACAGAACTACCTGCAACACCACAGGCAGAATTAAAATCGCGCGCGTTTGCGGTTCGCGCAGCAGGGATTGCAGTTCTTTGCGGATCAGTGTCCAGAGTCGATAAAACATGTCGTTCCCCATTAACAGGCTATTTTTTTGCCATTTTGGGTTTGGGCAGTGCTCGGAATCCTCACGTACTTCATGTACGCCCGGTTCCTCCGCGCTGCTCGCGCCCAAACTGACTGCAACAATTACGCCTTTAGCCAGTTGTGTCTAATCAAGACGACGTTTGGTTTTCAGTGCCGTCAGGCCGATAAACATCACCGCTGAGCCAATTAAAAACAGCACGTTGATGATTAACACGGTTGTGATATTCCCCGCCAGAAACAGGCTTTGCAGCGTACTGACGAAATAGCGCGCCGGAATGATATAGGTCACCGCGCGGATAATCGCGGGCATGCTGTCAATCTGGAAGATAAAACCCGACAGCATAATCGACGGCAGAAACGCGGCGTTTAGCGCCACCTGGGCTGCGTTAAATTGGTTGCGGGTGATAGTGGAAATCAGTAGCCCCATACCGAGTGTGCTGAGTAAAAACAGGCTGGTGATAAAGAACAAAATCAGCAGCGAACCGCGATAAGGCACGCCAAGAATAAACACCGACACCAACATGCACAGCAACATTGCCAGCATACCCAGCACGTAATAAGGCAGCAGTTTGCACAGCAGTAGTTCAGTGCGTGTCACCTGGGTGGAGAGTAGCGCTTCCATGGTGCCGCGTTCCCATTCGCGCGCGACGACCAGTGAGGTCAGGATCGCACCAATCACCGTCATGATGATGGTAATAGCTCCCGGAATAATAAAATGCTGGCTAATGGCCGCCGGGTTAAACCAATAACGTAGTTGCACGTCAATTAACGGCTCAAACTTTTCACCCCGGTCTTCTGCGCGCTGTTGTTGCCAGATTTGCCAAATCCCCTCCATGTAACCCTGCACGAAGTTGGCGGTATTGGGTTCGCTGCCATCGGTTATCACCTGCACCGGTGCGGTGGCCCCGGTTCGTGCCATATTTTGTGCAAAATCAGTAGGGATAACGACCAGCCCGCGAATTTTCCCCGCCTGCATCAGTTGAATCAGGTGCTGGCGGTTATCGCTGATGGTCGGGTCGATGTAGGGGGAGGCTGTAATGGTATGGGCGAAATCCAGAGCTTCCTCGCTTTGCTGCTCCAGCAGCACGCCAACGCGTAGACGGCTGGAGTCGAGGTTGATGCCATAGCCAAAGATAAACAGCAGCAACAGTGGGATCACCACCGCAATCAACCAACTGCTTGGGTCGCGCACGATCTGGCGTGTTTCTTTCACGCACAGAGCACGTACGCGCAGCCAGGAAACGGCTTGGTTATGTTCGCGCATTTTCGTGCTCCTTATCCCACTGATGGATAAGCGTAATAAATGCCTGCTCCATAGTCGGGTCAGTTTGCTCGTCGTCGGCGGCTTGTTCTTTCAGGTCATCCGGCGTGCCGCTGGCTATTAACTTACCGCGATAAACCAGCCCGATGCGGTCACAGTATTCGGCTTCATCCATAAAGTGCGTGGTCACCATAACGGTCACGCCTTTCTCCACCATGCTATTGATATGCAGCCAGAACTCACGGCGGGTGATCGGGTCAACGCCCGATGTTGGTTCATCAAGAAACAAAATATCTGGCTCGTGCATCAGCGAACAGGCCAGCGCCAGGCGCTGCTTAAAGCCCAGGGGGAGTGCATCTGTTGAGCTGTTCATGATTGGTTTTAGGCTGAAAGCTTCACTCATACGGTTAATTTTCTCCTCCTGAGCTTTGCCGCGCAGACCATAGACGCCGGAGAAAAATCGCAGGTTTTGTTCCACGGTAAGGTTGCCGTATAACGAAAATTTCTGCGCCATATAACCAAGATGCTGGCGAGCTTTTCCTGAGCTGGTTTTCAAGTCCATATCCAGCACCAGAGCTTTGCCGGAGGTGGGTACCAGCAGGCCGCACATCATTTTAAAAGTGGTGGATTTCCCGGCACCATTTGGCCCTAACAGACCAAAAATCTCCCCGCGCTGGACGGTAAAATCAACGTTATCGGTGGCTGCAAAATCACCGAATTTTTTGGTTAGTGATTCGGCTTTGATAACGGTTTCCCCTGGCTTCCCTTCTACAGTGTGCAGAATTTTCCCCAGTGGAGATTCCTGGGTTGCCGCGCCGCCTAGCAGGTCGATAAACGCATCTTCAAAGCGTGGTTCGGTTTGTGAAATATTTTCTGGCGACACATTCAGCGCCTGGGTGAGTTCTTCAACAGAGGCGTCTTTGGCGAGTATCAGGCGCACCGAACGGCCCTGAATCACACCGTCGCTGACCTGCGGCAATTTCAGCGCACGTTGCAGCAACTTGCGGTTGTTCTCATCACTATGAGTTACCAGCAGTGAGCGCCCAGCCATTTGCTGCGTCAGTTCTTTAGGGGCACCGTGATACAACAGTTCGCCTTCGTTCATCAGTAGCACGTCGCGGCATTGTTCGGCTTCGTCGAGGTACGAGGTACTCCAAAGAATCAGCATGCCGTCGCCTGCCAGTTCATGCACCATTTGCCACAATTCACGGCGCGAAATCGGATCGACGCCAACGCCGGGTTCATCAAGCAATAGCACTTTTGGCTGGCCGACAAGTGTGCAGGCGAGACCGAGTTTCTGCTTCATCCCACCGGAGAGTTTCCCGGCAAGGCGGGTGGTAAACGGGCCGAGCGCGGTAAATTCCAGCAGCCGCTTAAAAGTTTTTTCGCGTTCCTCCCCGGTTACACCACGTAAATCGGCGTACAGCGTCAGGTTTTCCATCACGGTTAAATCTTCATACAGGCCAAACTTTTGCGGCATGTATCCCAGAACCGCATGTAACGCGCGGTCATCTTCGATGGGATCAAGCCCGATGACGCTGGCATTCCCTTCGCTTGGTTTTAACAGCCCCGCAAGCATGCGCATCAGCGTGGTTTTCCCCGCGCCATCCGGACCGACCAACCCTGTCACTGAACCGGTATGAATCTCACACTCAAGACGTGCCACAGCCGGTTTTTCCTGGCCGGGGAACTGCTTCATTAGCCCTTGCAGGCGAATGATACCGTCCTGGCTACTCATGCGCTTTCTCGTCATTGAATTTCACGGTGACCGGCATTCCCTGGCGCAGCGCGTCGTCGGCATCGGTGACGATAATTCGCAGGCGATAAACCAGGTCGGTGCGTAAGTCAGGTGTTTCGACCGTTTTCGGGGTGAACTCTGCGGTTGGGGAGACAAAGCCAATCTTGCCGTGATACGGCTTATCCGGACGACCATCGGTGTAAACCAGCAGTTCTGTGCCTGGTTTTGCCTGATTCAGACTCACCTCGTTGACGTAAGCCCGTACCCAAACCGGGCGGGTGAGGGAGAGGGTAAACACGGTACTTCCGGCGTTCAACATGGTGCCAGGTTCAACCGCGCGGGTCAGCAGCGTGCCGTCAGACGGCGCGATCAGCGTGGTGTCTTGTAAATCCAGTTGCGCCTGAGCAAGCTGAGCTTTCGCCTGTTGCAAGCTGGCTTGTGCCTGGGCAATTTCCTGTGGGCGGTTACCGGTACGATACTGGCTTAACTTATCGCGCGCGGCTTTCAGCGTCGCTTTCGCCTGGTCGCTCGATGAGCGGGCATTTTCCAGTTCGTTGGCAGAAATCACGCGGCGTGCCCACAAACCTTGCTGGCGCTGATAAAAGTTCTGCGCGTAATCAAAAGCGGCCTGGGCCTGGTTTACCTGCGCCGCGGCCTGCGCGATTTCTTCGTCACGGTAACCGGCGATGATCAAATCAAATTTTGCCTGCGCTGCTGAGGCATTTGCCTGTGCCTGAAGAAGCGCATTTTGATACGGCCCTTGATCCAACTCGCCCAGCGTTTCCCCCGCTTTGATTGCATCACCTTCGTCAACCTGTAACGCCGCAAGACGCCCGCCGACGCGGAAGCTCAAATTAACGGTGCGAATATCCACGTTTCCATACAATGTCAGGCCCTGGTCTTGCTGGCTTTTGTACCAGTACCAACCGCCAAGTCCCGCCGCGATAAGCGCCACCAGCGCCACGATAATTATCGGCTTTTTACTTTTCATTGCTGGCATTTCCTCGTTCCATTGATAACCCCTGCAAAATGAAATCGATATGGCTGCGTACCACATCGCTGATTTGTTTCACATTCTCTTTATCAAACGTCGGCCACCCGGCGCGCAAAAGAATGGTTTCTCGCCCGAGTCGAAAAGCCAGTATTTGTCCAAGCAGCGCATGGGTATGGAGAATTGTTTCGGTATCATCCGGATGGCGTCCGGTATATCGCCCGACCAGGCATGTCAGATGCGTATGCATCGGCGCAATCACTTGATCGTGAATCAGTTGGTAAGCGGGAGTTGGCGAGAGCTGTTCGCGGGAAATAAACTTGCTGAGGTTCAGCGTTTCATCGGCGGTCAGCAGGACTATCATGTGTTCACAAGCGGTATGAATGAGCTCGCGAATTTGTGATTTATCGGGTTGTGGTTGGGTCAGAATCGCCTCGGCTCGTTCGACATGAGGCTTGAAATTTTGCGTGATAAAGTCGGCTATCCATTGCGCGGATGCCATATACAACTCTTCTTTTGAACCAAAATAGTAGGTGATGGCAGCAATGTTTTGCCCGGCAAGGGCGGCAATATCACGAGTGGTGGCATGTAGACCATACTCACCAAACTGGGCGATAGCGGAAGCAATCAGCGTATTTTTTGCCTGTTCACCGCGGGAAGTTGCAGGCGTCGGTGTTGCATTCATACCGACCTCTTAAAAAAGTTAATCAATCGATTGATTAAGAGTAGGCGCCTGAAACCCAGGTGTCCAGTTCCCAACAATTATCTTGTGATTGCGTCGAAAAATAGAATTTGTGCGCAGAGTCACAAAACCTGTTACACTGCGCGGCTTACGGCACCGTGGTTTGTGCCCCTCTCTCGCGCCAGAATGACTGGCGTCATATGAACCCCTGGAAACTACACCGCACCTCGCGGTCAGGGCGATTCTGGAGTACCTATGTCTTTTGATTCTCTCGGCCTGAACGCCGATATTCTGCGTGCAGTGGAAGAGCAGGGCTATCGTGAGCCTACCCCTATTCAACGCCAGGCGATCCCGGTCGTCTTAGCAGGTCGTGACCTGATGGCTAGTGCCCAAACCGGTACTGGCAAAACAGCAGGCTTTACCTTGCCGCTCTTGCAGCGCCTGGTAGACAAACAACCGCATGCCAAAGGTCGTCGCCCGGTTCGTGCGCTCATCCTGACACCAACTCGTGAGCTTGCCGCTCAGATTGGCGAAAATGTGCGTGATTACAGCAAGTATTTAGATATCCGTTCGCTGGTGGTTTTCGGCGGCGTGAGCATTAACCCGCAGATGATGAAACTGCGCAGCGGTGTAGATGTACTGGTGGCGACACCTGGTCGTCTGTTAGATCTGGAACACCAGAACGCTGTGAAACTCGATCAGGTAGAAATCCTGGTGCTGGATGAAGCTGACCGTATGCTGGATATGGGCTTTATCCACGATATCCGTCGTGTGCTGGCAAAATTGCCTGCGCGTCGCCAGAACCTGCTGTTCTCTGCGACCTTCTCCGACGACATTAAAGGTCTGGCTGAGAAGTTGCTGCACAACCCGGAAGAAGTTTCCGTGGCGCGCCGCAACACCGCTTCCGAACAAGTGACTCAACACGTTCATTTCGTAGATAAGAAACGTAAAAGAGAACTGCTGTCACAGATGATTGGTGAAGGTAACTGGCAGCAAGTGCTGGTATTTACTCGTACCAAGCATGGCGCCAACCACCTGGCAGAACAGTTGGGTAAAGACGGCATCACTGCTGCGGCTATCCACGGTAACAAGAGCCAGGGCGCGCGTACTCGTGCATTGGCTGACTTCAAAAACGGTGGCATTCGTGTGCTGGTGGCAACTGACATTGCTGCGCGTGGTCTTGATATCGAAGAACTGCCACATGTTGTGAACTACGAACTGCCAAACGTGCCGGAAGATTACGTGCACCGTATTGGCCGTACTGGCCGTGCAGCAGCAACTGGCGAAGCGTTGTCTTTAGTTTGTGTTGATGAACACAAACTGTTGCGCGACATCGAACGTGTGCTCAAGCGTGAAGTTCCGCGTATGGCGATTCCTGGTTATGAAGTCGACCCGTCGATTCCTGCCGAACCTATCGTGAACGGTCGCCAGCAGCAGCGTGGCGGCGGTCGTGGCAACGTCGGTGGTCAGGGCCAGGGTCAACGTCGTGGTGGCAATGGCGGTGCATCATCCGATCGCAGCAGCGCTCCGCGTCGTCCATCACGCCCACAGGGTGATGGTGCCGCTAAACCAGCTGGTAGCAATGCCCGTCGCCGCCCAGCTCGTAAGCCTGCATCAGCATAATTAATTAGGCTTTGCCAACTCAAACAGAGGCGCTAACATAGCGCCTCTTTTTTTACCGGAAAAACGCTATGCGTGTACTGCTCGCGCCGATGGAAGGGGTTCTCGACTCACTGGTTCGTGAACTGCTGACAGAGGTCAATGACTACGACTTGTGTATCACCGAGTTCTTGCGCGTGGTCGACCAGCTTTTGCCGGCAAAATCCTTCCATAAACTTTGCCCTGAACTTCATCAGGCGAGTCGTACATCTTCCGGTACGTTAGTTCGTATTCAACTCCTGGGGCAACATCCGCAATGGCTGGCTGAAAACGCTGCGCGTGCGGTGGAGCTGGGTTCCTGGGGCGTTGATCTTAACTGCGGTTGTCCATCCAAACTGGTGAATGGCAGTGGCGGCGGCGCTACACTGCTCAAAGACCCCGACCTGATTTACCGTGGTGCAAAAGCGATGCGTGAAGCCGTGCCTGCGCACTTACCCGTCACCGTTAAAATTCGACTCGGTTGGGACAGCGATGCACGGCAGTTTGAAATTGCTGATGCGGTGCAGCAGGCGGGTGCCACCGAACTTGTCGTTCATGGGCGCACCAAAGAAGATGGCTACAAAGCCGAACGTATTAACTGGGCGGCGATTGGTGAAATCCGCAGGCGGTTATCGATCCCGGTGATTGCCAATGGCGAAATCTGGGACTGGCAAAGTGCACAAGATTGCATGGCGGCAACGGGCTGTGATGCCGTGATGATTGGCCGCGGTGCGCTGAATATTCCCAATTTAAGCCGAGTGATCAAATACAACGAGCCACGTATGCCATGGCCGGAAGTAGTAAAACTTCTGCAAAAATATAGCCAGCTGGAAAAACAGGGCGATACCGGTATGTATCACGTTGCGCGTATCAAACAGTGGCTGGGTTACTTGCGTAAAGAATATGTTGAAGCAACGGACTTGTTTACTGAGATTCGTACACTCAAGCATTCTGCGGACATCGCCCGGGTGATTTGTAACCCGGCACGCTAAGCCGCGATCTTCGTCACGATTTTCAATTCATTCATTTGAGTGATATTTCGAAGCTGATAGAGTGTCGTTGTTGGATTGTTACTGCTGCGGCAGGCAAAACCTGATTTTCTGGCTCCTGCCGGATGTCAGGTTTTTTTGTTTCTGGGGTACTGATGAAAATCGCCAAAATACTCAATAACAATGTCGTGGTGATTCTTGACGAACACGGACGTGAACAAGTGGTTATGGGGCGGGGCCTGGGTTTTCAGAAGCATATTGGCGACACTCTGGAAAACGACAAGATCGAGAAAGTGTTTGCCCTGAAAAGCGATGAACTGGTAGCGCGTTTAGGAGAGCTGTTAAGCCAAATCCCGCTGGAAGTAATGACGACCTGCGATCGTATTATCGAGTTTTCGCGCCAGAAATTGGGCAAGTTACAAGATAGCCTCTATATCACGCTGACCGACCACTGCCATTTTGCCATTGAGCGGCATAAGAAAGGGGTGACAATCCGTAACGTGCTGCTTTGGGAAATTAAGCGCCTTTACCCCAAAGAGTTTCTGCTGGGTCAGGAAGCCGTAGAGCTGATTGGAAAACGGCTTAATGTGCAGCTCGCTGAAGATGAGGCCGGGTTTATCGCGCTGCATCTGGTCACTGCGCAGCTAAACGGCGAAATGCCGGAAGTGATGCATATTACGCGGGTCATGCAGGAGATTTTGCAAATCGTAAAGTATCAGCTACGGTTTGAGTATGACGAAGATAGTTTGAGTTATCAGCGCTTTGTGACGCATCTTAAGTTTTTCGCCCAGCGGATGCTAAGTCGCAACGTGGTGGCAGATGATGACTTAACGCTCCATGCGGCGGTGAAAGATAATTATCCCCACGCCTGGCGCTGCGCTGAAAAAATTAGCCGTCATCTGGTGACTGAATATCAGCGCGAATTGACGACGGAAGAAATTATGTTTCTCGCAATTCACATTGAGCGAGTGCGTAAAGAGAGTCTTAAAGCTTCATAAAGGCGCGTCGTAGACGTGCGATAAAAACGGATTGTTACTGCTGCGGCAGGCAAAACCTGAGTACTGGCTTCCCTTGACGGGAGGCTGGTCTCAGGTTTTTTTTTACTCAAGACACACGTGCCGAAAGGTGAAAGGAAAGCATTATGGGATATCAAGAGGTTGCCAGAGACATTCTGACCCATGTTGGTGGGCGCGAGAATATAGCAAGCCTGGTGCATTGCGCTACACGGCTGCGTTTTAAGTTAAAAGACCAGAAAAAAGCCGCTGCTGAGGCCCTTAAAAAAAATCCTGGTGTGATTATGGTGGTGGAAAGCGGCGGTCAGTTCCAGGTGGTGATTGGTAACCACGTCCATGATGTTTACAACGCTGTATGTGCTGAAGCGGGGATTACAGAAGATACGGCCCAACAAGAACAGGTATCGGGCGAAAAAGTGAGTCTGCTCAGCCGGTTGATTGATATTGTCTCGGCAGTTTTCACCCCATTTATTGGCGTGATGGCGGCCTCCGGTATTCTCAAAGGCTTACTGGCTATGGCGGTTGTGTTCGGCTGGTTGGCGACCGATAGCGGTACTTACAAGCTGTGGTTTGCGGCAAGTGACGCACTGTTTTATTTCTTCCCGCTGGTCCTCGGTTATACCGCAGGCAAGAAATTTGGCGGAAATCCATTTATTACCATGGCCATTGGTGGCGCGTTAACCCACCCGGTGGTGATGCAGGCATTAGATGCGGGCGCTGCCACTGAATATTTTCTCGGCATACCTATTACTTTCATTAACTACAGCTCATCGGTTATCCCCATTATTTTTGCAGCATGGGTAAGTTGTTGGGTGGAAAAACAGGGCAACAAACTGCTGCCTTCTGCGGTGCGTAATTTCTTTACCCCACTGTTTTGCCTCGCGATTACCGTACCATTGACTTTCCTGTTGATTGGCCCGGCGGCAACCTGGCTTAGCCAGATGCTGGCGCATGGATATCAGGCTATTTACGCCTTTGCTCCCTGGCTTGCTGGTGCCGTGATGGGGGCTATCTGGCAGGTGTGCGTTATCTTTGGCCTGCACTGGGGCATGGTGCCGCTGATGATTAACAATTTATCGGTATTTGGGCACGACACACTGTTGCCGCTGCTGCTGCCGGCGATTATGGGGCAGGTTGGCGCCTGTCTCGGTGTCTTCCTGCGAACCCGTGATACCCGCCTGAAAATGCTGGCGGGTTCAGCGGTGAGTGCCGGGATATTTGGTATCACTGAACCCGCAGTTTATGGCGTCACACTGCCGAATCGTCGTCCGTTTATTTTCGGCTGTGCAGCAGGGGCTTTTGGTGGTGCCATCGTTGGACTCAGCCACAGTAACGTCTACTCATTTGGCTTTGCCAATATCTTCACCATCGCGCAAATGATTCCGCCAGGCGGGATTGATGCCAGCGTGTGGGGTGCGGTTATTGGGATGTTTGTGGCTTTGGTGCTGGCTTGCGGGCTGACCTATGTTGCGGGATTACCGCGCAGCGAAACCACACAGAAGGTGGCGACGAGCACGAGTGAGAACGACATTCTTGCACCAATGAGCGGCACCGTTCTGGCGATGGACCAGGTCCCTGATTCCACCTTCGCCAGTGGTTTACTCGGTGAGGGGGCGGCAATCATCCCACTCACTGGCAAAGTTATCGCACCTTTCTATGGCGAGGTAGCCTCGTTATTCCAGACACGCCATGCCATTGGTTTACTTAGCAATAGCGGTATTGAAGTTCTCATTCACATTGGTATTGATACGGTAAAACTGAACGGCCAGCACTTCACTACCCATGTGAAAGTGGGGGACAAAATTAAGCCAGGCGACCTGCTCATTGAATTCGACAGGCAGGCCATCCTGGATGCCGGATACGATCTGGCGACGCCAGTGATTATCAGTAATAGCGATGAATACACAGCAGTGACACGTTTGACCAATAACCATTCGATTGATTCGGGCATGCCGTTCCTGACGGTTCAACATTAAGGAGAAGTAGATGAAAGCATTTCCTGAGAAATTTTTGTGGGGCGGCGCGATTGCCGCCAATCAGGTAGAAGGCGCGTGGCAGGAAGACGGGAAGGGGATTTCAACGTCCGACGTTCAGCCGCATGGCGTATTTGGTGATGTTGCCGAACGTAAACCTGGGGATTTTGGCATTAAAGACATCGCCATTGATTTCTACCACCGCTATCCAGAGGATATCGCGCTGTTTGCGGAAATGGGCTTTAGCTGCCTGCGAGTCTCCATTGCCTGGACGCGTATTTTCCCACAAGGGGACGAAACTCAGCCAAATGAAGCGGGCCTTGCCTATTACGACCGTTTGTTTGATGAATTGGCGCAACATAACATTACGCCAATGGTGACGCTGTCCCACTACGAAATGCCGTGGGGACTGGTGAAAAATTATGGCGGTTGGGGCAACCGTGAAGTCATCACCTTCTTTGAACGTTACGCCCGCACCGTGTTCACGCGCTATAAAAACAAAGTGAAGCTGTGGCTGACGTTTAACGAAATCAACATGTCGCTGCATGCGCCAATGACTGGCGTTGGGCTAAATGAGAGCAGCAGTAAGGCTGATATTTATCAGGCGATTCACCATCAACTGGTCGCCAGTGCGTTGGCCGTAAAAGCCTGCCACGAAATCATTCCAGATGCGCGTATCGGTAACATGCTACTTGGTGGCCTGGTTTATCCGCTGAGCTGCAAGCCAGAAGATGTGCTCGAAACCATGCAGGAAAACCGCAACTGGTTGTTCTTTGGTGATGTGCAGTGCCGGGGTGAATATCCAGGCTATATGCTGCGTTACTTCCGCGACAACGGCATTAAGCTTGAGATCTCAGATAGCGACCGCGAAGCGCTGAAAACCACAATCGACTTTATTTCGTTTAGCTATTACATGACGGGTTGCGTCACTTCTGATGAAGCTCTCAATGAGAAGGCGCGTGGCAATATCCTCAATATGGTGCCCAACCCGCACCTGCCGAGTTCTGAGTGGGGTTGGCAAATTGACCCAGTTGGCCTGCGTATCTTGCTCAACAAGCTGTGGGATCGTTATCAGAAACCCCTGTTTATTGTTGAAAACGGCCTTGGTGCTAAAGACAAGCTCGAAGCCGATGGCACGGTACATGATGACTACCGCATCAGCTACCTCAACGACCACCTGGTGCAGGTGCGCGAAGCGATTGAAGATGGTGTTGAAGTGCTGGGCTACACCTGCTGGGGGCCAATTGATCTGGTGAGTGCATCGAAAGCAGAGTTATCTAAGCGCTACGGCTTTATCTATGTCGATCGCGATGACAAGGGCAACGGCACCCTTGAGCGCCGCCGTAAGAAAAGCTTCAATTGGTATAAAGAAGTGATTGCCAGTAATGGGGCGAGTCTGAAGTCGGTCGAATAAACTTGCGCCATCCGACATTTGGCGGATGGCGCTTTATTTTAAATAAACTTAACCCACCAACCGCTTAATAAACCCACGAACCCACATCAGCGCCGCGTCACTGTTATGGCGCTGATGCCATAGCAATGACACATCAAACGGGACCATCTCCAGCGGAACAGGGCTGCTACGTAATCCCCATGTTTTCTGCCAACTTTCACAAAGCCCCTGCGGCACGGTCGCAAGGACGGGCATCATGCTTAACAAACCCGGCAATGCGGAGAAGTGTGGCGTGGTGTAGCTAATCTCACGTTTTAGACCCTGCCTGGC
Source organism: Buttiauxella noackiae (assembly GCF_000737905.1). Lineage (NCBI taxonomy): Bacteria > Pseudomonadati > Pseudomonadota > Gammaproteobacteria > Enterobacterales > Enterobacteriaceae > Buttiauxella > Buttiauxella noackiae. Next base: position 1,472,090 of record NZ_JPRU01000001.1, on the reverse strand, counting down.
TAACAATGTGTCGATGTGGCTGCTGGAGGCTTCACGGTAGCTCACCAGGACATGTTGCTGCGCGGCATATGTTTCAGCACTTAGTGGCGCCTCGAGCTGTAGCTGAGTGGGATTCCAGAGAGTGACAAACTCCATTGCACTCAACTGTTCACGCTCCATCCAGCGCGCGGACTGATTCGCCACGCTGATGATCATATCCAGCTCGCCACCTTCCAGACGTTGTGAATCAGTGAAAGGATCGCTTGCCACCACATTAAGGCGTACACCGGGAGCCTCTTCACGCAATGCAGGAAGAAGTTGCGGCATTAACCACATCTCTACCCAGTCTGTCATGCCGATGGTGACTGTTGCTTTTGCATTTGCAGGATTGAACTGTGCCTGCTGGAACAGTGCGCTTTGCAATTGTTCAAGCAGCGGCATCAGTTCGCTATGCAGTTCAGTCGCCCGTGCGGTAGGTTGCATACGGTGCCCGCTACGAATAAATAGTGGGTCGTCGAACATCTCACGTAGGCGAGCAAGCGAGCCGCTCACCGCAGGCTGCCCCAGATGTAGCTTGTCAGCCGCCAAAGAGACGCTTTGTTCGCGAAATAACACCGCAAAGGCAATCAGCAGATTGAGGTCAATTTTGCGAAAATCACTTTCTTTGATAGTCATTATTTCTCCAATCAATTGGAGTGATAATAATGCTTCGTCACCAGGGTTCGCAAGTGCAGGGGGATTTAAATCGAAGGAGGGTAAAAACAAAGGGGTGCCACCAGAGTGGCACCCGCAGATATCAGAAAATCATTTTAAACACGCCAGTCACGACCAGTAAGCCAATAATAAAGATAATCAAAACTGCCCATAGAATAATTTTCATCAATGCTTCCTATTTTATGACTCGTGTTTAAAGAGTATAGGCAAGGATAAGCACAAACGCGGGGAGTTGCCTCCCCGAAAGCGGAAACTAAGATAAATTGAAGGTTGTTAGATTAGGGGTTTACGTGCGGCGAGCAGGAAAATCATCGGGCGCTCTTTTTCTTCATCAAGTGCCGGGTTTTGCGCGATCTGCTCAGCACCAGGGCCCCATTCATCAAGTTTCTCGATGACAAATCCGCTGGTGATAAGGGCGTTTATCCAGCTTGAAAGCTTGCGATGCTGCTTTTTAACACCGTCGGCAAACCAGTTACTTATGCGCTCGCCTTCTTGCTGATAGTGATTCACCGGCCAGGATTTCTGCCCGTTCTGGTCAGACAGCCAGCCCTGCTGTAGCGGTGCGGTATAAATCGGATGTTCTGCAGAGAACACCAGCATGCCGCCAGGTACCAGCGTCTGATAAAGCGTGGCAAAAAGCGCGGGAATATTTTCCAGATAATGCAGTGCCAGTGAGCTGTAGAACAGATCAACGCTTTGCGCTTCAAGTTGCAACTGCTCGAGATCTTCACGGCGATATTCAATACCTGCGCCGGTTGTCATCTCTTGCGCCTTTTCCAGCATTTTCACTGATACATCGAGCCCGAGTACATTCGCTGCTCCCTGGTCACGGGCGTAGCGGCAAAACCAGCCATAGCCGCAGCCTAAATCCACGACTGTTTTTCCCTTGAGCGGAGGAAGCAGCTTTTGCATGCTTGACCATTCCGGTGCGCCATCCAGCCCTTTAATTGAGCGGTCGAGCGTGGCGTATCCTTCAAAAAATGCGGGGTTATCATAGATATTTTGTGTCATTGCAACTCCTGTTCGCAAAACCATAATTGGCAGGTTGCCTGCACGTAGAAACCAGCATGAACAACCTGATAGTGAGACGCTGAACTATCCAAAGTATACCTATAGAAAAGTCACCAACCTGGATGTGATTTCATTCTTGATGTGAATATAACCAGAAAAGCAAAGCTGCCGCGCTAATTCCCGCACCTAACGCGCATACTGCCCCCCAACCCCAAAGTGAGTAGAACTGGGTTGAGGCAATGGCTCCCAGTGCGCTGCCCAACGAATAAAAGCACATATAGGCCCCGACCAGGCTGCTGTGTGCATTAGGTCTTGCAGAAAATATAAGGCTCTGGTTTGTCACGTGGACTGCTTGTACGGCGAAATCCAGAACGATGACGCCGATAATTAGCAGTACAAGGGATGTTTCGGCGAATGCGATGGGTAACCAGGAAAGGAGTAATAGGGCTAGTGATAAGCCTGTAGTACGTTGCCCCATGCCCCGATCGGCCCACTTCCCGGCTTTTAACGCAGCTAATGCCCCCGCAATACCTGCCAGACCAAACATCCCTATCTGTGTATGTGAGAGCGATTGCGCGCTTAACGGTAAGACCATGGATGTCCACAATACGCTGAAAGCGGCAAAAATAAGCAGGGCAAATATCCCTCTGGCTCTTAACGTTGGTTCGGATATAAATAGCATGAGTACTGACTTCAAAAGTACCCAATAAGAACTCTTCATCAGGGGCTGTGGGGAGGAGGGGATTGCTTTGTAAAGTACGCCAGCCATCATTAGCATGAGGCAGGCAGAGCTGAGATACACGCCACGCCACCCCGCAAGATCAGCGATAACACCTGATGTAAAACGAGCCAGGAGAATGCCCAGTACCACGCCACTTGTCACAGTACCGATGGCTTTTCCTCTCTGGTGCGCCGCCGCCAGCGAAGCCGTATAGGCCACCATTATCTGAACGACCACTGCCATAATCCCGACAAAAACCATCGCTCCAAGAAATGTTGCCCAGTTCTGAGAGAAACCAGCAATAAACAATGCTGTCGCTAAAAGCATGAGTTGGGTAATAACGAGATATTTACGATTAACGATATCGCCAAGGGGAACGATAAAAAGCAGGCCTGCCCCATATCCAACCTGAGTCATTGTCACAACCATACCGATCGCAGCTGACTGTACGTTGAGGCTTTTTGCCATAGATTCGAGAAGAGGCTGCGCGAAATAAACATTCGCGACGGCAAGTGCAGACGTCAATGAAAAGAGAAGGGTGAGACCTGGTGTTAACAAAGGGGCAGCCTGTGTCTGGTTTTGATTGTTATCTTCTGTTTGTGTAACAACATAGGTGGCTGCTCTTACTTCTTTAACGACTGGTTTCATATTCATCATTAATTTCCAGTGGTATTGTGGTTGCTTTTAGCAACCAGATTAATCGTTTTTATCAGTGGTGGTTTTTTTTTGCAACCAGTTTATTTTGCGATTATGCTCTCGATAGATAAGTACGCAGATTAAAAGGAAGCTCAGATGGCTAAACAGGAATCACTCACAGGTAGCGAATGCCCTGTCGCAAGGACTTTAGAGGCGATTGGCGAGCGATGGTGTTTGATGATAATTCGTGAAGCATTTGACGATGTTCGCCGTTTCAGCGAGTTTCAGAAAAACCTGGGACTGGCCAAAAATATTCTGGCTGCGCGGTTGAAGCATTTGGTCGAACTTGGGGTGCTAGAGATATGTCCAGCCTCAGACGGGAGTGCTTACAAAGAATATGTACTCACAGAGTGCGGCCGTTCCGTCTTTCCTATCGTTATTGCTATGCGCCAGTGGGGTGAGCGTTACATGTTCAAAAATGGAGAGACGCACTCTGTGTTGCTGGATAACGAGCTTGAACAAACCATTTTGCCTCTAGAAGTGCGTTCAACTCAGGGTAAAAAACTCGAGCCTGGAGACTGCCACAGACGCCTTATGGTCAAAGCAGAGGACAGTGCCTGAATGGAATGTAGTAATCATGGTTATATTTAGCATGGTAATAATAATTATCATGAATTAATTTCAAGTTGTAACCCTTATTTACCCCATGTGTATTGCCACTGTGACCTAAACTTTTTAGTCCCGGAATGCGTAACTTGAGCCCTTTCTATTACTCTGTGGCTAATTATGACTTCCTCACGTTTCCCTCTCGCGGCAGCTGGTGTCGCGTTCATGATCGTTTTGTCTGGCTGTGCGCCAATGCACAATGACGATGCGCCTCTGGCTCAAAAAACACCTCCACAGCAGCTTGACACCAAACTTCCGCCTGAGCTGGCTCACGGCTGGCCGGGTAGTGATTGGTGGCGGGGTTACCACGATAGTCAAATAGACAGGCTTGTAGAACGCGCACTCAAAGACTCACCGGATCTCGCCGTTGTGCAACAACGCATTAAGCTTGCCCAGGCTCAGACGCAAATGCAGGAGGCAAGCGACGGGCCGCAGATGGATTTCTCGGCCAATATTGAGCGCCAGAAAATGTCCCAGGAGGGGATTATGGGGCCGTTTGCCCTGACAGACCCGGCAGCGGGCACTACTGGCCCGTACTACACCAACGGTACTTTTGGACTGACCGCCAGTTGGGATCTGGATTTATGGGGTAAGAACCGCTCGGAAGTTGAAGCTAAAGTGGGTGTCATGAGGGCGAAACAGGCCGAAATGGCCCAGGCGAAACAGGTTATTTCGACAAATGTGGTGCGTTTATATTGGGATATGCAGACTCTGCTGGCACTAAAAGATGTGAAACAGCAAACACTGGCGGCTCAGAAAAGTATCGTTGATGTTGAGCTTAAGCTGTACGACGAGGGGATAAATTCATCGGTTGATGGCGTGGAAAACAATATCGATTTCGTGAAAACCCAGCAGCAAATCGATGATATCGACGGGCGTATCAATATGGCTAAAGCGCAACTCGCCGCCATTACTGGCGACGCTCATGCAGCCGAAAATATTAAACCTGCACCGCTGCCTGAAGTGAAAAGCCGTATGCCAGACCAAATAGGTTACGAACTGCTGGCTCGCCGTCCCGATCTCCAGGAAGCACACTGGTATATCGAATCTTCATTGAGCAGTGTTGAGGCTGCCAAAGCAGCATTTTATCCAGACGTTAACCTGGGCGCCTTCCTGCAAAACGATGCGTTGCATTTAAGTGATTTGTTCCGTGGTTCCGCTCAGCAAATGGGTGTGATCGGGGGCTTCACGCTGCCTATCTTTGATAGTGGTCGACTCAATGCCAACCTCGATATCGTGCGAGCAGAAAGTAATTTGTCAGTTGCCAGCTATAACAAAGCCGTGGTTGGAGCGGTAAATGATGTGACGAAAGCGGCCAGCCAGCTAAATGCGGTTGCCGCGGAAAATGAGCATCAACTCACTATTTTGAAAGGTACGCAAAAACTGAAAACTCTCGCCAGGGCGCGTTATAAAGCGGGTCTTATTTCGAGTGCCAGAATGAGTGCCGCAACACTGCCAGATTTGTCAGAACAGGCAAAAGCTATTGAGCTCCACGGTCAGTGGCTGAACGCTGATGTGCAGTTAGTCTCTGCATTAGGCGGTGGTTACCGAGCGGGAACTGCGTAGCGGACACATCTTTTTCGCCACCTTCTATAATTACCTACAGGTCAAAAAGTAGTCTGGAGGTGGTGATGTCTGAGGCTAATAAAGTCGTTATCGTCACGGCGTCGGATTCAGGAATTGGCAAGAAATGTGCCCTGCTTCTCGCGCAGCAGGGCTATGACGTGGGTATCACCTGGCACTCCGATGAACAGGGCGCGCAAGAAACGGCAGACCAGGTAAGAGGTTTTGGGCGACGAGCCGAAACTGTGCAGCTTGATTTAGCCAATCTCCCGGACGGAGCGGCAGGCATTGATGAACTGATTAGCCGTTTCGGGCGTGTTGATGCGCTGGTGAATAATGCGGGGGCAATGAGCAAAAATCCTTTCCTTGATGTCACACTCGAAGAGTGGCGTAAACTTTTTACTGTCGATGTGGACGGCGCATTTCTCTGCTCACAAAAAGTGGCTCGCGCGATGGTTTCGCAAGGTGAGGGCGGGCGAATCGTGAATATCACGTCTGTTCACGAGCACACGCCGCTTCCTGAAGCATGTGCTTATACTGCGGCAAAACACGCATTGGGTGGATTAACTAAATCAATGGCCATGGAGCTTGTGCACCATAAAATCCTGGTCAATGCCGTCGCTCCTGGGGCTGTCGCCACGCCGATGAACGACATGAAAGAAGGTGACGGTGCGGGGAGCAAAATCCCTGAAATCCCACTAGGGAGAGCGGGCGATACCGAGGAAATAGCCAGCCTGGTCGCGTGGCTTTGTTCAGAAAGCGCCAGCTATACCACCGGGCAATCGTTTATCGTCGACGGTGGTTTTATGTTTGCCAACCCACATTTCAAACCGAAAGATTAGTCTTGCTCCCGGCTCTCGCGGTGTTTAAACCACAATCGCACCAGCCACACTAAGGCGACCACGCCGAGCAACCAAATCCAGTGCTTGATATGTTGGTCCAGGTTGTGCAGCCACGGGCCAACAACCTCACCGCCCACATAACCTAGCGTGGTGAAAAGCGTTGCCCAAATTAATGCGCCAATGATGTTAAGAGGCAGGAATATTTTCGGGGGCAGGCGGCTGGCTCCGATTAAAATCGGCCCAATCACGCGAAAACCGTACATAAAGCGCGAACCTATCACAAACCAGTAAGGGTGGCGGTTTATCAGCTTCTTAGCCTTAGTGATCTTCCTTTGATGCTTTTTAAAACGCTCCGAAATTGAACCACCAAAACGCCTGCCAACCAGATACAGCAGTTGATCGCCAATCATGCCCCCAAGCGCCACAGACAGCACCACCAGCGGGAATTTGAGCAGCCCCTGGTGTGCCACCACGCCGCCCAGCAGCGTAATTGTTTCCCCTTCCGCCATGCTACCCACAACCAGTGCGGCGTAGCCGTAATGCTCAATCAGATTATTAATATCCACGATGTATGATGTAACTCCTTGTTCTTCTACAACATCAGTATAGCGGTTGTTACGACGCTTCTGGGGGTTGTCTTCCTTACTGCTGCTCAGGTCGGAAATTCACCGGCTTTTGTTTAAGCCAACGCTCGCCTAAAGAAAGCATCAGTATCAATACAAACCCTGTTCCGCTGAATAAATACAGTGAAAACACCACGCCAAAGTACTGAGCACCGTAACCCGCGCCTATGGAAACCAATGCGGTTACCATTATCTGTAACCGATAACTTTTTGCCATTGCAGCTGAGATATGAAGCTCATCAAACTTCTTCAGGATGGTATAAATCGCCAGTGAAAACACCACGTTTGAGAATAAGTGAGCCATAAAAATAAACGCCAGCGCCAGATATTTTGACGGTGAAAAAGGGACTAACCCGTAGCAGGTAATAAAGGCGAAAAGACAACTGACCATCAACAGATTGCTGTTGCTGTTTTTCTCAAATTTCTCAGGATTTAAGGTTAAAGGCCCTGCTAACTGCCCGAGACTGCGGGCGAAAAGTAGTGCAAGTGCCATGTTTTGCGCCTCAGACCCTGAAAATGTTGGGGGAACCAGTGCGGGTAGAAGTGCCATGGCAGGGGCTGCAGTTAACGCCAGCAGTGGCAAAAGTAAAATTCCACGCCGCTGTGCGCCTGACAATGTTCGCCAACTAATGCGTGCTTGCGAGGGTGAAACTTGAATGAAGTTTTTCGTGAAACGTGACCGCGAAAATCTCAGCAAAATGAGTGCGATGACAAAGCTTGAAGCATCGAGAACCAGTAATGACATTACGCTGATATGCCCCAACAGCAGCAGACCCAGACAAACGCCAAAAATCACATAACAGGCGAAAATGATGGTTTCGAGCGTAGTGGCAACCGGCAGTTCTTTCTCGCTCAGTCCCGTTTTGAAAATCTTACTCATTGCCGGGAATGTCATACCGATAGTGAAGGCTGAAGCAGTCTGGGCAATGAGAAATAGCGGAATAGAACCCGTCATCACGGCGCTAAATGGTGCAAGAAGACCCAACATCCCTAAACATTCTCCCACTATCAGAATCTGGTAGGGGTTTGTTCTCTGGCAGTAACGCTCGCCTATTTTGCTGCCAATTAAACCTGGAACGGTTGAAAGAACGTAGGCGAGGGCGAGTGAGGTTGTAGGCGCTGACAGGCGAATGAGTTCACTGAAAATGACAATGTAAGTTATGCCATTTCCAATAGATGAAACAACGAAAGAGAGCCCAAGAAGTCGCAGCCACGGCTTTTCAGCCAGGGCCTGGCATAGTGCTTTTAGCATGATGGTTTCCGTAATAATCCAATAAGTACACATTTCTCAACAGTGTTGAGAAATAACAAAGTCATCGTGTCGATACAGGCTTATTGGCTACGGAATTACATTGGGGAGTTGTCCTGATAAAGCACTATTGGGCGGTGTTAATTAAATATGACGCTTTTGCCGTTTCGTCAACGTGGCGGCATAAATTCTGCTATTTGCGGCATGCAGATAATTTCGGGTGATTAAAAAACAATCAAGCCGCTGTGCATTATACTTTGAATGTGCTCAATCGGTTTTTTTGGCATGTCAGGAGGCGTTATGAGTCATGTCTGGGGGCTTTTTTCCCATCCTAATCGTGAAATGCAGGACATAAAACGCGAGAACGAAACGGTAACACATCACTACACTCACCATGTATTAATCATGGCGGCCATTCCGGTTATCTGTGCTTTTATTGGCACAACCCAAATTGGCTGGAATTTTGGTGATGGCACCTTCGTTCAATTGTCGATGTTTACCGGATTCTATTTAGGCGTACTGTTTTATGCACTGATGTTGGCTGGTGTCGCCGTCATGGGGCGGGTCATCTGGTGGATGGCGCGTAACTACCCGCATCGCCCGTCGCTTGCTCGTTGCATGGTGTTTGCCGGTTACGTAGCAACTCCGCTGTTTATCAGTGGCTTAGTCGCATTGTATCCATTGGTGTGGTTATGCGTGCTGGTTGGGGCCACAGCCCTTATTTATACCGGATACCTGTTGTACGTAGGTGTACCTGAGTTCCTTGGTATTAACAAAGAAGAGGGGATGAGCTTTTCCAGCTCAACACTCGCAATTGGCGTGCTGGTCCTTGAGGTATTGTTAGCCCTGAGCGTTATTCTTTGGGGTTATGGTTACCGTCTATTTTGATACTTATTTACGAATCAATAGTGGCAGTTTTCAGGGGCGTCAGCGTATTATGCTGGCGCCTCATCTATTCATACGAATAGTGAATAGATTTGATGGGCCATTACATATATCTAATGGCTTTCCTGTTGCAGGAAGGTGGTAAAAAAGCGAAGCCCAATGAGCTTGGTCAACTAAGTGATTTTGGTGAGTGAAACTAGCCAACACACCTGCAATTTGAAAGACGAAGGGTATACCTGAATACTTACAGAAGTGTCACCATGTCGACAAAAATCCGTCTATCGTTGCTCAGCCTTGCGCTGATGATTGCCGTACCATTCGCTTCCCAGGCCGCGAATAAAACCACCGTACAACAGGTCAGTACCGGGCAAGAGATCGCCTCTGGCAGTGCCATGATCGTCGATCTGCAAACCAATAAAGTTCTCTATTCCAGCCATCCTGATCTGGTACGCCCGATTGCCTCAATTACCAAATTGATGACAGCAATGGTGGTGCTTGATGCGAAGTTACCGATGGATGAAGTACTGAGTGTCGATATTAGCCAAACGCCGGAAATGAAAGGAATTTATTCCCGCGTGCGCCTGAATAGTAAAATTGACCGTAAAGACATGATGCTATTAGCATTAATGTCTTCAGAAAACCGTGCGGCAGCGAGCCTTGCGCACCATTATCCTGGTGGCTATAACGCATTTATTCGCGCCATGAATGCTAAAGCGAAATCCCTCGGTATGACTCATACACGTTATGTTGAGCCGACAGGGCTTTCGATTCACAACGTTTCTACGGCACGTGACTTGTCTAAGCTGCTGATTGCCTCCAAGCAATATCCGATGCTCGGCCAGTTGAGCACCACCAAAGAAGATATGGCTACTTTCAGTAATCCGCCGTACACGCTGCCATTCCGTAATACCAACCATTTGGTTTACAACAATAAATGGAATATCCAGCTGACTAAAACCGGCTTTACTAACAATGCGGGACATTGTTTAGTGATGCGCACCATGATTAACAATCGCCCGGTGGCGCTGGTGGTACTGGATGCGTTCGGGAAATATACCCATTTTGCGGATGCAAACCGTCTGCGTTCTTTCCTGGAAACCGGCAAGGTGACCCCAGTTCCAGGCTCGGCATTAGCGTATAAAAAGCAAAAAGCTGCGCAGATGGCGAGTAATAGTACTCAGGGCAACGCGCTCGACGACTAATATTATTGAACAATCCCCTAAATTCGAGTTGCAGACTGGAGTTTGAAGGGGATTACGGCAGCGTCCAATCGCCTTCATTGAGCGGACGCTGCATAATTATCGTATCCCGCCACCCGCCAAGCTTAAACCCCACACTACGTAATTGACCGACCACTTCGAAACCGAGTTGACTGTGCAAGCGACATGAACCGGTATTGTTCTCGCCATCGCCAATGACCGCTACCATTTGCCTCCATGGCCCGTTTTCACAACGCTCTATAAGATGGCTTAACAGTTCGCGCCCAATACCTTGTCCGGTCATGCTGGCGTCGATATACACCGAATCCTCGATTGTGAAACGATACGCCGGGCGAGGGCGATAAACGGTTGCGTAGCAATAACCCACCACAATTCCGCTATACAGTGCGACCAGCCAGGGGAGTTCCTGCTTGCGTATGGCTTGTAAACGTTCTGCCATTTGGCTGAGCGTGGGAGGTGATTCCTCAAAAGATCCCCTGCCGTGCAGGACGTGCCATTCATAAATGGCAGTGATTGAGGGAATATCATCGCTTGTGGCATCACGAACCTGTATCCGAGCGGACGGCATTGTTTCAAGGACTGACATTTCTCGCTCCTGTACGTAAAAAATCAAAGTGGCGTGAGGTCACACCACTTGTTGCATTTTAATTTAGTACGAAAAATAAGCGAAAAATAGCCCGGGTTCTGGCAGTTGACAGTTCTACTTAATGGGGATCGTGGTGATGCGTATGGCTACAAGCCTGCTCTTCCCACCATTTGTGCTTCGTAGTTTTTCCAATCCCTGGGTTCATGCTATTAGTCGGGTCATTCGCCTTATAAAATTGTTTTAAGCTTTCTGGTGCTTCATACAAATGTCCGACATTATGTTCTGCCGGATATTGCGCCCCACGAGTACGCAATAATTCAAGCATTTGCTCTTTCAACGCATGGACATCAACCCCTTTCTTAACAATGTAATCCTGATGGAAAACATGGCACATAAAGTGGCCGTAATAGAGGCTGTGGCTGATTTGGCTGCTGATTTCTGGTGGTAATTGCTCGAACCACTGCTGGTCATTACGACGCAGGGCAATATCGAGCGCCAGAATATCCTCCACTTCGTTGGCATGTACGGCGTGATAACGCACTGCCGCACCGGCCGCTGCAAAACGGTGTAAAAAGGCTTTCGCCCCTTCGGTTGGTGTACAAACGAAAAAGCCACCTTCTGCCAGCTGGAAATAGCTCTCAAGCCAGTTACGGGCCTCACTAATCCCTTCGCCAGACATTTTCAACAGCAGATGGTGTTCGTATTTACCACGCCATTCTTTCATACGTGGTGGTAAGTGGCCTGGGCTCCAGCCGCTCAGGCGTTGTAATACGCGATCGGTGAAGTGGGGTTTTACAAACGGGACTTTTTCAATCCACGCATCGGTACGGCCTTTCAGGGTAAAGAACAGCGGCATTTTATCGGTGCCGAGTTTGTCGATCATCATGAAGGTGTCTTTGCCATACACTTCGGCAATATCGTAAATATCGCGGTGCATGTATTCGCCCGCCACCGGCAGGTTTTCAAAATTCGCCAGGATATGGCGGCGGATTTCGGTAAGCACTTCCGGTTTATTGGTGCCGATGTAGAACACTTCGTTTTGTTTTTCTGCCACAAAAGTGTCGAGGCGCACGGCGAATACCGCAAGCTTTCCGGCGCAGCCAGAGGCTTCAAACAGGCGGCTTGGGTCGGCGTTAAAGCGCGATGGGGTATCAGCATCTACATCACGTACACGCTCAGCGTAATCCTTATCGGAGGCCTGACGCTGGTCATGGAGCACATTTTCAGGTTTCACGCGCTCGTCATCGAGCTTGCCAAGGATCTGTTCCGGCGTCACACCCAGATCGATACCCAGATGGTTCACCAACGTTAATTTTCCTTGCTCATCAATGCGGGCGTATAGCGCCATTTCGGTATATGCCGGGCCACGTTTGACCAGAGAACCACCGGAATTATTACAAATCCCACCAATCACCGATGCGCCAATGCACGATGAGCCAATCACCGAATGAGGCTCACGACCCAATGGTTTTAGGGCTTTTTCCAGTTGATACAGGGTGCTTCCAGGGAAGGCCAACACCTGTTTTCCGCCATCTAACAGCTGCAATTTATCCAGACGTAGGGTGCTGATAATGACAATTTCACGGTCGTAATCGTTGCCATTTGGCGTTGAGCCTTCCGTCAGACCGGTATTTGCGGCCTGCATCAGAATAATTTTGTCGGTGCTGACGCATGCGCTCAAAACACGCCATAACTCTAGTAACGTCCCGGGGAAAACGACCGCTAGCGCATCGCCCTGGCCGGAACGAAAACCTTTACGGTAACGCGCGGTTTTAGCCGCATCGGTTAAGACATGTTGGCTGCCAACCAGACGGTTTAGTTCAGTAATAAATGGGTTAGACATTGATCCACTCCTTGGGAAAATAGTGACGTCTTCAAGCATAGCTCGCAAATTGGTAATGAATCGTCTGAAACGCTCGGAAAATCAGCATTTAACACCGAGGCGACTCTTCTTACAGCAGTAACCTTGTGGCACACTGCACGTCTTATCACTTCGTGCGGCCCTATGTGGCGGCTTGAGCAAGAGAGTAATGTCGATGAAATGGCTCTGTTCTGTAAGTATTGCAGTTAGCCTTGCGCTGCAACCCGCGCTGGCTAACGAAATGTTTGGCCCTCACCCGTTAACACCGGAAGCGCGTGACGCATTCGTCACTGATTTGCTGAAGAAAATGACCACCGATGAGAAAATCGGCCAGTTGCGCTTAATCAGTGTTGGACCAGATAACCCGAAAGAAGCCATTCGCGAGATGATCAAGGATGGGCAAGTCGGGGCGATATTCAATACCGTGACTCGTCATGACATTCGTACTATGCAAGACCAGGTGATGGATCTTAGCCGCCTGAAAATTCCATTATTCTTTGCTTACGATGTGGTCCACGGTCAACGTACGGTGTTCCCAATCAGCCTCGGTTTAGCCTCTTCGTTCAATCTGGACGCCGTGAAAACGGTGGGCCGCGTGTCTGCTTATGAAGCAGCAGACGATGGCCTGAACATGACATGGGCACCTATGGTGGATGTGTCGCGCGATCCACGTTGGGGCCGCGTCTCCGAAGGTTTTGGTGAGGATACTTATTTAACGTCAATTATGGGTCGTACCATGGTTGAAGCGATGCAGGGTAAAAGCCCGGCAGACCGTTACTCAGTCATGACCAGCGTGAAGCATTTCGCGGCATATGGCGCAGTGGAAGGCGGCAAAGAGTACAACACCGTTGATATGAGCCCGCAGCGCTTGTTCAACGATTATATGCCGCCATACAAAGCCGCACTGGATGCTGGCAGCGGTGGTGTGATGGTGGCACTCAACTCCCTTAACGGCACTCCGGCATCTTCCGACTCGTGGCTGCTTAAAGATCTTCTACGTGATGAGTGGAAATTTAAAGGCATTACCATTTCAGACCACGGCGCCATTAAAGAGCTGATTAAACACGGTGTGGCGAGCGATCCGAAAGATGCGGTGCGCGTAGCATTGAACTCTGGCATCAACATGAGTATGAGCGATGAGTACTACAGCAAATATTTACCTGAGCTGGTGAAAAGTGGTGCGGTACCCATGGCTGAACTCGATGATGCCGCGCGCCATGTGCTCAACGTGAAATACGATATGGGCTTGTTTAATGACCCGTACAGCCACTTAGGGCCGAAAGAATCCGACCCGCAAGATACCAACGCTGAAAGCCGTCTGCACCGTAAAGAAGCTCGCGAAGTGGCACGTGAAAGCATGGTGTTGCTGAAAAACCGCCTCGATGTATTGCCACTGAAAAAATCTGGCACTATCGCCGTGGTTGGCCCGCTGGCTGATAGCAAACGTGACATGATGGGGAGTTGGTCAGCTGCTGGTGTAGCCGATCAAACCATCACCGTACTTCAGGGCATCAAAAGTGCTGTAGGTGACAAAGCCAAAATCGTGGTTGCCAAAGGTGCTAACGTCACTGATGAAAAAGGCATCGTTGATTTCCTCAACCAGTACGAGCCAGCCGTTACGGTTGATACCCGTTCTGCACAGGCGATGATCGATGAAGCGGTTAATACTGCGAAATCTGCTGATGTTGTTGTTGCTGTTGTTGGTGAAGCGCAGGGCATGGCGCACGAAGCCTCAAGCCGTACCGATCTGGTGCTGCCACAAAGTCAGCGTGATTTAATTGCTGCGTTGAAAGCGACCGGTAAACCGTTGGTGCTGGTGCTGATGAATGGCCGTCCACTGGCGCTGGTCAAAGAAGAGCAACAGGCTGATGCGCTGCTGGAAGCCTGGTATAGCGGCACTGAAGGCGGTAATGCGGTGGCCGACATCCTGTTTGGCGATTACAACCCGTCAGGCAAATTGCCGATGTCCTTCCCACGTTCTGTTGGGCAGATTCCAACGTACTACAGCCACCTGAACACTGGCCGCCCGTACAACCCGGAAAAACCAAACAAATATACATCTCGCTACTTTGATGAAGCCAACGGCCCACTGTATCCGTTCGGTTACGGTCTGAGTTACACCACCTTTACCGTGTCTGACGTGAAAATGTCTGCACCAACTATGAAAGCAGACGGCAAAGTTGAGGCTTCTGTTGAGGTGAAAAACAGCGGTGATCGCGAAGGTGAAACGGTGGTGCAGATGTATTTGCAGGATGTCACCGCATCGATGAGCCGCCCGGTCAAGGAGCTGAAAGGCTTTAAGAAAGTCTCACTCAAACCTGGTGAAGCGCAGACTGTGACTTTCCCGATTGACGTAGAAGCATTGAAATTCTGGAATGCACAGATGAAACATGTTGCCGAGCCTGGCAAGTTTAATGTGTTTATTGGCCTGGATTCCGCTCGCGTGAAGCAGGGTGAGTTTGAGCTGAAGTAATTCTCTGGTCACACCTCCCATAAAGAGCCGGTTTTCCGGCTCTTTTTTTATTCTGCCCACCTCGTTCCACCAACCTGCCAATTCTCGACTAAACTTTTGCGACTCCATGATTTTTAAGCAAAGAAAAACAGTGAGGAAGCACATGAACGTATCAGCGCGTTGGAGCATGGCGGGGTTAGTCTTGCTGGCCGCAGGAGCACAAGCTGCGGAACCGGTGAAAGTGGGTTCAAAAATTGATACCGAAGGCTCACTGCTCGGCAATATCATTTTGCAGGTACTGGACAGCCAAGGCGTCAAAACCGTGAATAAAGTGCAGCTAGGCACTACGCCGGTTGTCCGTGGGGCGATTACTGCGGGTGAGCTGGATATTTACCCGGAATATACCGGTAACGGGGCATTTTTCTTTAAAGATGAAAAAGATGCAGCCTGGAAAAACGCCCAGCAGGGTTATGAGAAAGTCAAAAAGCTCGATGCTGAAAAAAATCATCTGGTGTGGCTAACGCCTGCGCCGGCCAACAATACCTGGACCATCGCGGTGCGCAAAGATCTGGCCGAAAAAAACAAACTCACCTCGCTTGATGATCTCAGCGCTTATTTGAAAAAAGGCGGTGAATTCAAACTTGCGGCTTCCGCTGAATTTATCGAACGATCCGATGCGCTTCCGGCCTTTGAAAAAGCGTATGGTTTTAAACTCGAACAGCCACAGTTGCTGTCTCTAGCCGGTGGTGATACCGCTGTTACGATCAAAGCTGCTGCTCAGCAAACCTCAGGTGTGAATGCGGCAATGGCCTATGGCACAGACGGCCCGGTGGCAGCACTGGGTTTGCAAACGTTAAGCGACCCGAAAGGCGTGCAGCCGATTTATGCTCCAACGCCGGTGGTGCGTGAAAGTGTGCTCAAGGCTTATCCTCAAATGGGCGAGTGGTTAAAACCGGTGTTTGCCTCCCTTGATGAGAAAACCCTGCAGCAGCTTAATGCCAGCATTGCAGTTGAAGGTCTGGATGCTAAAAAAGTGGCTGCTGATTACCTGAAGCAAAAAGGCTTCGTGAAGTAGGTCGCTGATCTTCTGGTGGATGCCGCGTACGCTAATCCACACTAAAGGTTGAAGTAGGTCGGATAAGCGCAGGCGTCATCCGGCAAGACAACAATTACAGGATGTCTGTTTGCTCAAAATTCACAATCGCGTCCTGTTACTGCTGGTGGTTTTACTGGTGGTAGCAGGCGCAGTTTTGCCATTTATCAACTTTGCACCCAACCGCCTGGTTTCCGGGGAGTCTATCGCGCTTAGCCGGCTTCCTGAACATGTTGGTCTGATTCTCTCTCTTCCAGTACTTATTCTGGCGTGCCTGACTCTGGCACCTTCCCGGCGACTGTCATTGATACTGACGTTTATTACGGGCGAGCTGTTGTTTATCGCCATGTTGTGGATGATGGGGCACACCGCTTCACAATTCGCTGCGCAAGGGAGCACGCTTGCGCGAACGTCTCCTGGTAGCGGATTATGGCTATCTTTAACTCTGTGCCTGCTACTTTGTGCCGATACCATCAACCGCCTGACACCCAATGCGCTCTGGCGTTTACTGCTCAATATGCAGGTCTGGCTCATACCGATAGCTCTGCTGTGGAGCGGCTTTTTTTCCGACCTTTCACTGCTTAAAGAGTATGCCAACCGGCAGGATGTGTTTGATGACGCGTTGACTCGCCATCTTGCTTTGCTGCTGGGCACGTTGTTCCCAGCGCTGTTAATCGGTGTGCCGTTGGGCGTGTTTTGCTATTCCCGTCCGGCCTGGCAGTCTTCGGTGTTCTCGGTGCTCAATGTCATTCAAACTGTGCCCTCGGTGGCACTGTTCGGGCTATTAATTGCGCCTCTGGCGGGACTGGTGAAGTTAGTTCCGTGGCTCGGCTCGCTAGGAGTAAGCGGGATTGGTGTGGCTCCGGCACTCATCGCGCTGGTGTTATACGCTTTGCTGCCATTGGTGCGCGGTGTTGTCGCAGGTTTGCAGCACGTTCCACGCAATATTATTGAAAGTGCCGAGGGTATGGGGATGTCGCGCTGGCAGATTTTCTGGCAGGCCGAAGTGCCGCTTGCATTGCCAGTCTTGCTACGCAGTCTACGCGTAGTTTGCGTGCAAACCATTGGTATGACGGTGATTGCAGCTTTGATTGGTGCTGGTGGCTTTGGGGCGATTATCTTCCAGGGCTTACTCAGTAGTGCGTTGGATTTAGTCTTGCTCGGTGTGATCCCGGTTATTGCACTGGCAGTTATTCTCGACGCGCTTTTTAAACTGTTTATCTCATTACTTGAGGAAAAACAGCCATGATCGAATTTGAAAATGTCAGCAAGTTCTTCCAGGGTGAAGCCGCTGTAAGTGACTTGACGCTTAACATCAAGGAAGGCGAATTTACGGTACTGATTGGCACTTCCGGTTCCGGGAAATCCACCACGCTGAAAATGATTAACCGCCTGGTAGAACATGATACCGGGCGCATTCGCTTCGCCGGAGAAGAGATCCGCAATTTTGACCCTAAAGCGCTACGCCGCCGTATGGGGTACGCGATTCAATCTATTGGGTTGTTCCCTCACTGGAGCGTTGCGCAGAACATTGCCACCGTTCCGCAACTGCTCAAATGGCCGAAAGCACGTATCAGTTCGCGTATTGACGAATTGCTTGCTTTGCTCGGTCTGGAAGCTGAGCAATTTCGTGACCGTTACCCACATCAACTTTCAGGCGGACAACAACAACGTGTGGGAGTCGCGCGGGCGCTGGCGGCCGACCCGGAAGTGCTACTGATGGATGAACCGTTTGGGGCGTTAGACCCGGTAACACGCGGCGCGCTTCAGCAAGAGATTATTCGCATCCACCAACTGCTTGGACGCACCATTGTGCTGGTTACGCATGATATCGACGAAGCACTGACGCTTGCTGACCGCATTGTGTTAATGGATGGGGGAAAGGTGATTCAGCAAGGTACGCCGCTGGAGTTGTTAACTCACCCGGCGACAGATTTTGTACGCGACTTCTTTGGTCGCAGCGAGTCAGGTGTGCGCTTGTTATCGTTGCGCCAGGTTGCAGATCGCGTACGAACACAGGAACGTTTAGAGGGCGAACCGATCAGTGAAACGATCACTCTGCGTGAGGCACTATCGCTGTTTGTTGACCGCCAGTGCCAACAGTTGCCGGTAGTAAATCAGCAAGGCGAACCCTGTGGCGTACTGCATTTTAGTGATTTAGTGCGCGGTGAAGAGCTACGAGGTGAAAATGCGCCTGTTACGTGATCCGTTACTGTGGTTGATTGCTCTCTTTATCGCACTGCTGGTGGTGATGCCATACAGTAGCTCATTGTTCAGTTGGCTGTTTCCAGAGCTGGAAAGGCCGCTTTATCAACAAGATAGTTTTATTGCGCTGGCGTTAAAGCACTTCATGCTGGTTGGGGTTTCAAGCGTAGTGGCGATTGTTATTGGTATGGGGCTTGGCATTGCAGTGACGCGGCCTGCGGGGCTGGAGTTTCGATCGCTGGTTGAAACCATCGCCGCCGCCGGGCAAACATTTCCGCCCGTAGCGGTATTGGCGATAGCCGTGCCGGTGATGGGGTTTGGCCAGCAGCCTGCGATTATCGCCCTGGTGCTATACGGCTTGCTACCTATTTTACAAGGAACACTGGCTGGAATTGGTTCAGTGCCGGAAGCAACTAAAGAGATTGCGTTGGGCGCCGGGATGAGCCGCTGGCAGATGTTGAGAAAAGTTGAGTTGCCACTGGCAGCACCGGTGATTCTGGCAGGGATTCGCACTTCGGTGATTATTAATATCGGGACTGCGGCGATTGCATCAACCGTTGGTGCCAGCACTTTAGGCTCGCCGATAATCATTGGCTTGAGCGGTTTTAACACCGCCTATGTGATTCAGGGGGCTGTGCTGGTCGCGATGGCGGCAATTGTTATTGACCGCCTGTTTGAACGTCTTTTGCGCTACATCACGCGTTATGAAGGATGACGATATAACCCATCAGCATCACGCCGCCAATTCCGCCGATAGCCATTACCAGCATGCCGCCCACCAAGGCTATTTTACTTAGTTTCATCTTTATGTCCGCTCCATACGTTACGCAGGCGATTATAAGATGAAGCGGGCTTGTTAATGAACTATTAACTTTGCCTTATGCGTGTTCGGTCGACTGCCCGTTGCTCATCAGTGGGAAAATTTGCAGTCCTGCACAGCGCCAAAGCTCCAGTTGGTCGAGCTGATGGGTGGTCGGTGTGTCGCCACACCACACCAGCAATGTCTGATGAGCAAAAAGCTCAGGTCGCAGTTGATGGAGCGGATGGGCCAGAACATCAATACGCCAACCTTGCTGGATTGCCATCCATGCAGCCATCCACAAGCGCGTGGTATCCGGCGTGTCCCAACCCACCAGTAACGCATCTTTTCCGCTGCGTTTACGCGCCGAGGCGAGGCACAGCGCAATGTAGTTGATCAGCGCGCCGTCCAGTAGGCTAAGCAGGGTGTTCAATGTGACTTGATGGCATTGCAGGCGGCGGCGAAGGGGAGTGTAAAGCTGGTGAACGAGGGTTTCTGCGGGATAATCACGGCCAATGTCAGCCATCCAGGTACGTAATCGGTTCGGGCTGCCGCTTTGCAAATGGTGGAGCAGCAGTTCCTGGCGCTCACGCCAGCCGCTTTCCAGATCCTGAAGCTCGCAGCCCAATAAGGCTTTCACCTTGCCGACCTGAACACCGTTTTCAATCCAGCGTTTGATTTCACGGATACGTTCGATGTCATCATCGTCAAACAAGCGATGCCCGCCATCCGTGCGCTGAGGTTTTAATAACCCATAACGTCGTTGCCAGGCACGCAACGTCACGGGGTTAATATCGCAAAGCACAGCCACTTCACCGATGGTATAAAGCGCCATGTTATCCCCACAATCTGCTCGGGAAGCCCCCGTATAAATGTAGTCAGTGGCGATAATTTTGGTGAACTATTTATACCCTTCATACTTCAAGCTGCATCTTTGTTGGCTGCGTTCACTCGCCCGAATCACTTACTGATGTAAGCTCATCGGGACTCGTTTTCTTGCCGCCGCGATGCAACTCGAATTATTTTGGGTATATACCCTTCATACTTCAAACCGCATCTTTGCTGACTGCGTTCACTTGCCCGAATCACTTACTGATGTAAGCTCATCGGGACTCGTTTTCTTGCCGCCGCGATGCAACTCGAATTATTTTGGGTATATACCCTTCATACTTCAAACCGCATCTTTGCTGACTGCGTTCACTTGCCCGAATCACTTACTGATGTAAGCTCATCGGGACTCGTTTTCTTGCCGCCTTGATGCAACTCGAATTATTTTGGGCATATACCCTTCATACTTCAAGCCGCATCTTTGCTGACTGCGTTCACTCGCCCGAATCACTTACTGATGTAAGCTCATCGGGACTCGTTTTCTTGCCGCCGCGATGCAACTCGAATTATCTAAGCTATAGATCTGTCGTTAAGACATTGGATCAGAATTAGTCGTCGAAATACCAGTAGCCCTGATTAACCAGCTCAGTCAGTACGTTAACAAATTCCGGGTTCTCTAACGCGTCGCCCAGTTCTGTTTGACCAAGGGTGGTGTAACGGCACAATGCGTCCGCTGCTGCCGGAACAGGCGCTTCCATTGCTTCGCTATTGACGAAGAACTCACCGTCAACATTCAGCACGCGTAAACCGCTCAGACGTGTCAGGTTTTCGCCACCCATTAACGCATCAAGGATTTCATCTTGCTGATATGGCGGCTCTGCGGGGGCGACATCCAGTTCGTGGCGCGGTGTGGTAACAAAGCGGCCGAACCACTGCTTGAAATCTTCCGGCTGGCTGATGACTTCCATCATCATGTCACGCAGGCGATTAAGTTCGTAGCCTTCAACTTTGCCAGGATGTTTGCGAACGGTTAAGTCAGGATCGCTGTAGTGCTCGCCACCCAGATCGTTTTCCAACGCGTAATCAGCAAAACTACTGATCAAATCACGGCCATTTGGCCCACGGAAACCGACGGAGTAGTTGAGTGCAGTTTCGTGAGTGAAGCCATCATGTGGGAAGCCCGGTGGAATATACAGAATATCGCCACGTTCCAGGTCTTGATCAATGATTGGCTCGAACGGATCAACATGCAACAACGCAGGATGTGGGCAGAACTGGCGCATTGGCAGTTTGTCACCCACGCGCCAGCGACGGCTACCCATTCCCTGAATAATAAACACATCGTATTGATCGATATGGGGTCCAACACCGCCGCCAGGTACGGAGAAAGAGATCATCAGATCGTCTAAACGCCAGTCTGGCAATACGCGGAACGGGCGCACCAGTTCAGCAGAGGGTGCATGCCAGTGGTTAACGGCTTGCGCCAGCAATGACCAACCAGTATCACCGAGGTTGTCAAAATGCTCGAAAGGACCGTTGGCGGCCTGCCATTGACCATTAGTATGGCTGACCAGTCGGCTATCCACCTCTGCTTCCATGGCAAGACCGGCTAATTCATCCGGAGTAATCGGATCGACAAAATCAGGAAACGCATTTTTTAAGATGACCGGCTTTTTTTGCCAGTATTTTTCTAAGAATTCAGGCCAGTCTAAATTAAGTTGATAATCCATTTTTTGATACCAGTGGAGGATAAACGGGCTCGATTATAGAGAAGGTACGCCGCAGGCCGCCTTGTCATGAGTCAAGGCTTGCTCACAGTGGTTGCGAAAAAACAATACAGCCTGGCTTTAAAAAGTGGGACAATAGTGGCTGTTTATACAGTAAAAGTGGTTTTTATGGCCTTGTCCTCCGCTCAAAAAGAGCAAATCGCCGCCTGGTATAAGGCGCTACAGCAGCAGATCCCAGACTTTATTCCGCGCTCTCCGCAACGGCAAATGATTGCCGAAGTGGCGAAAACGCTCGCGGGTGAAGCGGGGCGTCATCTGGCGATTGAGGCTCCAACAGGCGTGGGAAAAACGCTTTCATACCTGATCCCCGGTATCGCTATTGCACGCGGCGAGCAAAAAACGCTGGTAGTCAGCACCGCGAACGTTGCTCTTCAGGATCAAATCTTCAGCAAAGATTTGCCGCTGTTGCGCAAAATTATTCCCGACCTGAGATTTACCGCAGCATTTGGTCGTGGGCGTTACGTTTGCCCGCGCAACCTTGCAGCCCTTGCGACGGACAATGCCTCTCAGGGCGATCTGCTGGCATTTCTCGAAGATGAAATGGCGCCAACCAGCAAAGATGAACAGCAGCGTTGCGTAAAACTGAAGACCGATCTAGATGCCTACAAATGGGATGGGTTACGTGACCACACTTCGCAAAATATTGATGATGATCTCTGGCGACGCCTGAGCACTGATAAAGCAAGCTGCCTGGGGCGTAATTGTCACTGGTATCGTGAATGTCCGTTCTTTGTGGCGCGACGTGAAATAGACGATGCTGAAGTGGTGGTCGCCAACCACGCTCTGGTCATGGCCGCGATGGAAAGTGACGCGGTTCTACCGGAAGCAAAAAACCTGTTGCTGATTTTAGATGAAGGCCACCATCTGCCGGATGTGGCTCGCGATGCGCTGGAAATGAGCGCCGAGGTCACCCCCGGTTACAGCCGCTTGCAGTTTGATCTGTTCACCAAACTGGTCGAAACCTGCATGGCTCAGTTCCGCCCGAAAAGCCCGCCACCACTGACGAATCCTGAACGCCTGACCAATCATTGCGATGAAATTCATGAACTGCTGAGTTCGTTTAGCAACATCGTTTCGTTGTGGTTACCCGGCGAGCATGAAGCTGAACATCGCTTTGAAATGGGCATTCTGCCCGAAGAAATCATGG
Organism: Buttiauxella noackiae; assembly: GCF_000737905.1. Classification (NCBI taxonomy): domain Bacteria; kingdom Pseudomonadati; phylum Pseudomonadota; class Gammaproteobacteria; order Enterobacterales; family Enterobacteriaceae; genus Buttiauxella; species Buttiauxella noackiae. The sequence continues at coordinate 1,449,223 of NZ_JPRU01000001.1, read as the reverse complement.
TGATTTGCAAGCGACTGGCGAAGCTGATGGAAGGATTGCGCAGTCTGTCTGAGGCCTTGCTTAACGATCTCGGTGAAAAAACCGGAACACACGATATTGTACGTTTGCACCGCTCACTTTTGCACATGAACCGTGCGTTAGGCTATTTCGAAACGCAGAGCAAACTGTGGCGGCTTTCAGCAATGGAGCAGGCATCGGGAGCGCCTGTGTCGAAATGGGTGACGCGTGAAATCCGCGAAGGGCAGCCGCATCTGTATTTCCATTGTGTGGGAATTCGTGTGTGCGATCAGTTAGAAAAACTGGTCTGGCGCAACGTTCCGCATGTGATTGTGACTTCCGCAACGTTGCGCTCGCTGAATAAATTCGACCGTCTGCAAGAGATGAGTGGGTTGGATGAAGATGCGGGTGACAGATTTATTGCGCTGGACTCGCCATTTAACCATGTCGAGCAAGGGAAACTGGTGATTCCGCAGTTAACGGTTGAGCCGACCATGGAAAACGAAGCTCGACATCTGGCTGAAATGGCGGCATTTTTCCGTGCTGAACTGGCAAAAGGTGAGCATAAAGGCATGCTGGTGCTATTTGCCAGCAACCGTGCAATGCAGGTATTCCTGACGCATGTCACCGATTTGCGCCTGACATTACTGGTGCAAGGGGATATGCCACGTTACAGGCTGGTGGAGCTGCACCGTAAACGCGTTGAGCAGGGCGAAACCAGCGTGCTGGTTGGTTTACAATCTTTTGCTGAAGGGCTTGATTTAAAAGGTGATTTACTCAGTCAGGTACATATCCATAAAATCGCTTTCCCGCCTATCGACAGCCCTGTGGTGCTGACTGAGGGTGAATGGTTAAAAACCCTGAAACGCTATCCTTTTGAAGTGCAGAGCTTACCCAGTGCATCATTTAATCTTATTCAACAAGTTGGGCGTTTAATTCGTAGTCATGGCTGTTATGGTGAGGTCGTGATTTATGACCGCCGCCTGTTGACCAAAAATTATGGTCAACGTTTACTGGGTGCGTTACCGGTGTTTCCAATCAGCCAACCCGAGGCGCCAGCAGCTAAACTGATTGATACCACGCCGAAAAAGACGGTACGGCGCAAACGTGTGAGCAAGAAATAGAAAGGAGAATCTGAGTGGATTACCGTAAGATCATTAAAGAAGTCGGGCGCGGTAAGAACCATGCTCGCGATCTGGATTTTGACACCGCTCGTGGCTTATATGCCCACATGCTCAGAGGTGAAGTACCAGAACTGGAGTTGGGTGGGGTACTGATTGCATTGCGAATCAAAGGGGAAGGCGAGGCGGAAATGCTCGGTTTCTATGACGCGATGAAGCACCACATGATTTCTCTTACGCCTCCAGCCAACAAACCGATGCCAATTGTTATCCCCTCTTACAATGGTGCTCGCAAACAAGCGAACCTCACGCCATTGCTAGCTATCTTGCTTAATCGCCTTGGATTTCCGGTGGTCGTGCATGGGGTTAGTCACGATCCAACGCGTGTATTAACGGAAACCATTTTTACACTGATGGGCATTGAACCAACGTTACATGCGGGTCAGGCGCAAGCCAAACTGGAATCCCATCACCCGGTTTATATTCCTGTCAGTGCGCTTTGCCCTCCGATGGAAGATCAGCTCGCAATGCGCTGGCGTATGGGGGTTCGTAACAGCGCGCATACACTTGCCAAACTGGCGACCCCATTTGAAGAAGATGCCGCATTGCGTCTTGCCAGTGTTTCCCATCCTGAATATGTCCCGAAAGTCGCAAAATTCTTTGCCGATATTGGCGGCCGTGGCTTGCTGATGCATGGAACCGAAGGGGAAGTGTACGCGAACCCGCAACGTTGCCCGCAGATTACACATATCGACAGCTTCGGCTCGCGTGTAGTGAGTGAGCGCCAGACGGAAGTCAGCGACGAGGAAGTGGTTCTGCCTGTTGGAAAAGATCCGGAAGTGACCGCCCGCTGGATTGAGCGTTGCGTTGCAGGTGTTGAACCCGTACCGCAGTCATTAAAAACACAGATGGCATGTTGTCTTGTCGCAACAGGTGAAGCTTTGACATATGAGGAAGGTTTAGCCCGCGTTAATCAGGTCTTCTGATTAACGGCAATTTGACGGAAAAATGACAAAAAAAGCCCGCGATAAATGGTCGCGGGCAACAAGGGTTATAACAGAGTCAAACAGGGTGGAGCAGAGCTCCAAAATGAGGGTGTATCAGGTATTGCTCGGGCTACACAAAATAATTCAAGTTGCAATCAATGCGTCTGCAACTTGAAGTATGACGTGTAACTACTTGTAGATAACCGCAGTGCCGCTCATCTTGCCGTTAGTGTTAGCTGAAGTGATGGAATACGCACTTGCACCAGCTTCTTGTGCTTTTGCAGCCAGTTTGGCTTCCAGTCCATCCAGAGTTGTTGCACCAACCGCTGAAACCACACCCACTTTATTTAAGTTCTGAGCTTCAGATGGGTTGATGGATTGTGCAGCGAAAGCACCGAAAGAAAGAGTAGAAAGGGCGATGGCTGCTACAGCATATTTGATGGTTTTCATAATTAATTCTCGCAGGTTATTCTGTTTAAGGTGACGTTGTTCCGTCGATGTGATTATGGTCACACTTTTAAGCAGAATAATAAATCGAATAGAATTGACCACCTTATTCAAAATTTTTGAAGCTAATGTAACTCATTGAAATGAGTGATGATTAGCGTGCGAATTATCATCCGTATTTTTGTGACACAGATCCCGCTTCGCTTTTCGCATCTTTTGCTACTTTTTTTCATAAGATAGAACAGGTCTGGCCTGCAATCGCTTGCGCGTTCTTTTTACGAATGAAGAAATAAAAAACGGCCCGAAAGCCGTTTTTTATTTAGGGTTTACATTAATCCCAGAAGTTTAGGAATAAACAGGGAAATTTCCGGGATGTAGGTAATCATCATTAATGAGACGAATAGGGCTGCGTAGAAGGGTAACAGTGGTTTGATAAGGTTCTGAATTTTAACTCCAGTGATGGAGCAGCCAACAAACAGCGCACTACCCACCGGCGGCGTCAACAGGCCGACACAAAGGTTTGCCACCATCATGATACCGAAATGAACCGGGTCCATACCCAACTCCTGGGCAATCGGCAGGAAGATTGGTGTGAAAATCAATACCGCGGGAGTCATGTCCATAAAGATGCCGACAATCAGCAGGACGATGTTGATAAGCAGCAGAATAATCAGTGGATTATCTGAAATGCCCATTAACGTGTCGCTAATCATGTACGGAATATCGGCGTTGGTCATTGCCCAGGACATGCCAACGGAAAAGCCAATCAGTAACAGTACAATTGATGTCGTGACGACGGAATCAAGGATGAGTTTTGGTAAGTCGCGCCATTTCACTTCACGGTAAATAAGAACCGAAAGCACAAAGGTGTAAACCACAGCGATTGCCGATGCTTCTGTTGCAGTAAATACCCCGCCCAGAATCCCACCCATGACGATAATCACCAGCAATAAACTTGGCAGCGCATCAAGAAACGCTTTTGCCGCCATCGCGCAGGTAGGGCGTGCTGATACAGGGTAACCGCGTCGTTTGGAAATAATCCAGCAGACCAGCATGATCGACAGGCCCATTAATATGCCAGGCAAATAACCGGCCATAAACAGCGAAGCGACCGATACGCCACCTGCAGTGAGTGAAAAAACGATCAGAACGTTAGACGGTGGGATCAGTAGCCCGGTAATGCAGGATGACACGTTAACCGCAGTCGAGAATGCCGGATCGTAACCCTCTTTGTTTTGAATTGGCGAAAGCGTGCCGCCAACGGCAGCAGCTGCTGCAACAGCTGAACCGGAAATAGAACCAAACATCATGTTTGCCAGTACGTTAACGTGGCCCAATGAACCCGGAATACGACCAACCATAATCTGCGCCAGATTAATTAAGCGTATAGCTATTCCCCCGCTGTTCATCAGGGTTCCGGCAAAGATAAAGAATGGAATGGCCAGCAACGCGAAGTTATCCAGTCCGTTCGCCAGACGCTGGGAAACGGTGATGATAGCGACATCCCATGGGAACATGATTAGCATTGAGCTGACAGTGGCAATCCCAATTGCAAATGAGATAGGAACCCCGATAAACACCAGAACGAAGAAGGCGCCAAATAAGGTGAGGGCGATATACGTTTCCATTATTGACCCTCTTTGCTGATTAATGACTGAGCGTCAGTCAGGATAAAATAGAGTGAATAAAACATCATGATTGCTCCACTTAACGGCAGCACGATATAGACATATCCCATCGGGATTTGTAGTGCCGCAGAGAGCTGTGCAGTGGCTAATGTTTTTTCAATAAGCTTCAACCCTCCATTGACGATAACCATCCCTGAAAACAGAAGAATCAATGCATTGATGAGAATGCCAAGCAGTGGCTTTTTGTTGTCCGGCAACATCATGGCAAGGAAATCAATCGAAAGGTGACGTTGTGCACCTACCGTATATGATGCGCCCAATAGACCGACCCATATCATCAGAAAACGCGCCAGTTCATCTGTGAGTGTGCTGGGTTGGTTGAGTACATAGCGGCTGAAAACTTGCCACACCACGCACAGAACCAGAGCGATCATCACCAACACCGAAAAAGTGGCAATAGTCCGGTCTACCGCAAGCTTTATGGGCTTAAGTATCATGTTTACATACCTGAGAAAATTAACTGTTCCTGAGCGGGTGAAATTGCTTCACCCGCAGATACCTACTCTACAACGCCAAAATCATGGAGCAGCGTTTTCGAATTTAGCCAGCAAAGCTGCCTGTTTTGGATCTTTAGCGAAGTCGTCATAAAGCGGTTTTACTGCAGCACGGAATGGAGCTTTATCAACGCTCACGATAGTTGCACCCATTGCTTTTGCCTGGGCACGCGAATCGGCATCGACTTTTTCCCACAGTTTCTGCTGGTAGGCTTCGGAGTTTTTCGCGGCGCTAATCAAGATTTGTTGCTGCTCGGGCGAGAGTTTGGCCCAGGTTTTAGTCGAGATAACAAGGAAGTCAGGAATGGAGGTGTGTTCATCTTCAGAGAACACTTTGGCAATTTCAATATGACGAGTCTGAACCCATGACGGTACGTTATTTTCTGCGCCATCTACCACGCCTTGCTGCATGGCGGTATAGACTTCACCAAATGAAATAGGTGTTGGCGAGCCGCCCATCAGTTCAACCATTTTGAGTGTAGTGGGGCTTGCCTGGACACGAATTTTAAGCCCTTTTAAATCTTCAGGTTTGGTAATAGGTTTTTTTGCATAGAAACTACGAGTGCCTGCAACATAAGCGGAAATAGCAAAGAAACCTTTATCTTTTGTTGAATCCATAATTTCTTTACCTACTTCACCAAATACCACGCGATTAAAATGGGCCTGGTCTTTAAATAAGTAAGGTAAATTATAAATAGCGTAAGTATTGTCGAAAGATTCTAAATCACTGGCAGAACCTTTGGTCATATCCAGTGCGCCATTTTGCAAAAGTTCCAGGGTTTCTCTGGCACTTCCCATCTGGCTGCTCGGATAAATACGAATACGCATATTACCGTCGGAAAGTTGTTGTACCTCTTTGGCAAGTTCTTCAAAAGCCTGGTGTACCACATGGCTGCGTTCCAGGTTGTGAGCCAGTTTTAAGGTTATCTTATCTGCAGCATTTGCGCCTGTAGCACACAGTATGATGAGTGAAGCGCAAAGTAATTGGCGAGGTAGAGTGAAAAGGTTCATGGATTTTGCTCCCTGCAAAATGTTAAGAAACGAGTAGAGTCAAATATTGCTGTATAACAGCTTATGATATTTGTCCGATAACCATAATGTTCCTACCTCACATTTTTTATTTAACCGGGGCGGCTTTATTGTTTTTTGTGTCCTCGCTCACTTTATTTTTTTTATTTTAGAAGTGATTTCAATTTCACAAGCGAATTTACATGATTATTAGAGGTGGAAATGGAAGGAATAATCGATTGAATAGCTCGGAATTACTACGTTTATTAATTGTGGAAATAATTACAATTTATAAGAAATAATAAAATAACGGTCTCCAAAAAGGAAACCGTTATCATTGATACCCCGGGAGTCAACCTGTTGGGGCTATTTATAAATAGTTGCGCTACCAAACATCTTGTTTTGGCCGCTAGCTGAGTTAACAACAAAGCCTTTTGCCCCTTCTTCTTTCGCTTTTTCTCCAAGCTTGGTTTGTAGATCGTCAAGATTGCTTGCACCGGTGACAGTGACTGTTCCTGCGGGGCGGAGTTGACCGGTGTTTCCCGCAGACAATTCCTGGGCTGCCATGGTTGCGAATGGTAATGCCGCAAGGGTGACAACCGCAGAAAAATACAGAAATTTTTTCATAATCACATCCTCATCGCTTTTGGGGGCCGATTAAAAAACCATCAGCACTAAAAGTGTAGGTGTTATGTGATAAACAATAGCCGCAAAAAACTGATGGACTTGTGCTTATTTTTTGAACGACAAAACTTGACGAAATACTTACAGATCAGTGAGATACAGGCTTATGATTTTGCTGATTTTATCGTGCGTCAGGGCGAATCATATCGAAGCGGTAAGTCTCATCTATCGTGTAATAAGCTGATGGCCCGCCCGCTCGCAGTACCGGTTTTGCCAGCGCCGTCTGGTAAATGCCATCTTTTAGCAGTGATTCATCAATATGAACCGCGACCACTTCACCTAGCACCAGCCAGGTATCAATCGCCGTACCGTCGGCAGCCGTGAGCTGAATGCACTGCGACAAACGGCATTCAAAGTTGACCGGGCTTTCCGCAACGAGGCTTGCTTTGACTTTACGCCCTGTAACGGCGGTTAACCCTGCGCGGAGAAACTCATCCTCACCGTGAGGTATTGAGGCTGAAGTTTCATTCATCTGTTCAGCCAGTTCACGGGTGGTGAGATTCCAGACGAACTCTTTAGTCTCAACAATGTTGCGTACGCTGTCTTTCCAGCCGCTACTGGCGAAACCGATAATCGGTGGGCGATAATTAAAACAGTTAAAGAAACTGTAGGGTGCCAGATTGCGTACGCCCTGCTGGTTATATGAAGCAATCCAGCCGATAGGGCGTGGGCCGATAATGGCGTTAAGCGGATCATGTGGCAAACCGTGCCCATCGGCAGGTTCGTAGTAATAGCGTTTAGACATAGCGCACCTTATGTTGATTTATCTCAGGCGAAAATCACGCGGCGTATTTACCCCGCAGGGTTCACAGAGTATCTTACGCGCCCACACAAGGAGAAGCCGCAATGAAAACCCCTGACACCACTAAACCGGGTCTGCACCCTCGCAACCGCCATCGTAACCGTTATGATTTCCCTGCTCTGACGCAAAGCAGCCCGGAATTGAGCGCATTTTTACGACCTGGCCCGCATGGCGATACCACGGTTGATTTTGCCGATCCTATGGCGGTGAAAGCGCTGAATAGGGCGCTGCTTGCGCACTTCTATGGCGTAAAAGAGTGGAGTATTCCAGATGGTTTTCTTTGCCCACCGGTACCGGGCCGTGCTGATTACATTCACCATCTGGCCGATTTATTGGCTGAAGGTAACGGCGGTGTGGTGCCATCTCAGGCTTCGGTGTTGGATGTAGGCGTTGGTGCGAACTGTATTTATCCACTGATTGGCCAGCACGAATACGGCTGGCGCTTTACCGGCACCGATGTGGACCCTGAAGCAATGCGCAGCGCCACGGCGATTATCGATGCTAATCCAGGGCTCTCTCGTCTGATTCGGCTGCGTCGTCAGAAAACGCCAACCGCGATTCTGCCTGGTGTGATTCATAAAAATGAGATGTTTGATGCCACACTTTGCAACCCTCCGTTCCACGACTCTGCACAGGCTGCACGCAGCGGTAGTGAACGTAAACGCGTAAACCTCGGCCAGGATAAAAATGGTGCGTTGAACTTTGGTGGTCGTGAACAAGAGTTGTGGTGTGAAGGTGGCGAAGTTGCCTTTGTCACTCAGATGGTTAATGAAAGCAAAGAGTTTGGCCGTCAGGTGCAATGGTTTACCTCATTAGTTTCTCGTGGTGAGAATTTGCCTCTGATTTACCGCGCATTGCAGGAAGCTGGCGTTGAGAAAGTCGTGAAGAAAGAGATGGCCCAGGGTCAGAAGCAGAGCCGCTTCATCGCCTGGACCTTTATGAATGACGCACAACGCGCTCGTTGGGCCGCTACGCGTTACAAATAGTCAGATAGTGGGATTGGCAGGTGGCAGTGCCCCCGCTGCTGCCTGTGACTCCTGAAGCGCCTGAGTGGTATCGCTGCCGGGCTGCATAACCTGCACGGTTTGTACCGGCGGGCGAATCCCCGCCGCGTCAAAGTGTTTCTTCACCATCCCATCTAATGCAAATCGCACCGACCACTGTTTTAAAGGTTGGGTGGTGAATGATACGCGCACGGTAAAGGCCTGGTTGGTTAGGCCGACAATCCCGGCAAAGGACGGTTCACCAATCACTAGCCTACGAATGTCATCCTGTTCCATCAGTTCATCTACAGCCTCTCTCAGAATACGATTGGCCTTATCAACATCCTCCTGCCGATCCACGTCGTAATTGGCGACAAACGAACCAATGCCTCGTACAAAGTTGGCAAAGGTAGTGATCGATGACCACGGAATGATGTGATAAGCACCGGTATCCTGGCGCACACCTACTGAACGAATGGACATGCGTTCAACGGAACCGGTAATTGGCCCGATGGTGACTAAATCACCGGTATTCATCCCATTTTCAAACTGAATAAAGACGCCGGTAATAATATCTTTCACCAGGGTTTGCGCGCCGAAACTAATGGCTAAACCCAGTGCGCCAGCCCCAGCCAGTAATGGGGCGATATTCACTCCAATCTCTGAAAGCAAAATCATGATAGTGATGGTGCTGATAACCACCGCCAGAGCGTTGCGGAACAGTGTCAGCAGAGTGCGGGTACGGGCACTGGGCAGCGGGCGACCGTGAATATCTGATGCCAGGCGGTTTTCAATCAGGCTTGCCAGCAAAGTCCAGCCTACGGCTGAGAACAGCAGAATTAACACGATGCGGATAATAATATCGATAGTTTTCTCACCGGCATCGTTGGAAATCCACGCCCACATATCAAACAGCCCCCAGGCGTTTAATAGCAGCATTACCGCCACGCATACTGTCATAATTCGCGCCAGTTTCAGAGCGGCGGAGATCCACCCATTAAGGCGTTTTTGCAGTTCAGGATAGTTGCGCTGCACCTGCGGTGAAAGGGTGATGGTTTTCGCAAGCCAGCGCGACAACATGCCCGAGATAAACGCCGCGATGCCAATAATCGCCAGGCTATGCACAGACGCCGCCATCATCCATTTAAGACTGTTTCCCGGATCGAAGAGCGAAAAGAAAAACAACACTACGAAATAGACGCTCGCCAGCCAATGCCAGACCAGTGCAAAAGCACGAATAAATAGGCTGAAAAACGCCATTGAGCGATCGGCTAATTGAATCAGACTTTGTTGAATCTGGCGTTTGTTATGGAAAATCAGATACAGAGCCCAAAGGGTGATGCAGAGCATAATCACCACATTGGCAATCGCGCCCACCTGCACGTTTACCTGATTAGAAATAATCGGTACTGCAACCAAAATACCGTAACCAATCAAGCTACTTAGCCCCGCAAGGCGGAGGTTCCAGTAGTGCGCACTTTGATCGGGCACCGGAAATGGGCGTAGGTCAGGAAATCGAGGGCAGAAAATTAAACGCAGGATGGCTTTGAAGAATTCAATCAGCGCGAAGGCATTCAGAAATAGCCCTTGCTGGCGAGCGATAGTGCGGTTGCCTGCGTTCATTATGTCGCTAAAGATCTGCCCGACGAAAATGGTTAATGCCAGCAATAACAAATCAATGATAAACGCACCGATAATCATCATCGGCAGATGAAACCAACTCGATCGGTCGCGATTCTTTTTACGCCCCCACTTGCCCATGCGCGCCCAGATGGGCGTCATGCAGGCGCGTATCACCAGGTAAAAGGCAAAAACACTTACGACGAGCATCGTAAAATGCGTCAGTGCATTATAAAAAGTTTGTTGGTTGAAGGCCTTGTGTGGAGCACCGGTAATATTGCGGTGCAGTTGGGCAAAACGCTGGGCCAGCTCACCGCCGTAGTGGCGGCTTACATCGGTCACATTTTCGAGAACCGTTTTGTCTTCACTTAATTGTTCTGGTGGAACGATAGCAGGCACCGGTTCAGGCGGCGGTGTGGCGGCCACTTTGCGCAATTGCCCAATCAGTTCATCACGCGACTGCGAGTTATCAAGCACATCTGCCAGGGCACTATAGGCCTTCTTTTTTTCTTCGAGATTGGGTTCAGCGGGCGGAGTGGTCGTACTCTGTTGGGCAGATGCGGCAACTGCCGCAGCCGGTAGAGTGACGGCCTGCGTTTGAAAGCTAAACATGCACAGCAGTAGCAAGAGTAGCGGCACGGCGTTCCTCCGAACTGAAAAGTCAGACAAAGGAATAAGTATAGAGCGCGGGTGTTTGTGGTTGGGAAAACAGGAATTATCTGGAGAAGTTGCCTCTCAGCCCGGCCCTCTCCTGAGGGAGAGGGGTAGGGTGAGAGTAATACTCAGGAAACGTGCTGCAAAAACTCCTGCAAGCGCTGGCTTGGTGGGTTATCAATCAGCTCTTGCGGATTGCCATCCTCAGCGATGCGGCCTTTATCAATGAAGATCAGGCGCGAGGCAACTTTGGCGGCAAATCCCACTTCGTGAGTCACAATAACCATCGTCATACCTTCTTCAGCTAGATCCTGCATAACCTTCAGTACTTCGTGGCGAAGTTCAGGGTCAAGGGCTGAGGTTGGCTCATCGAACAGCATCATTTTTGGCTTAACCGCCAGCGCGCGAGCAATCGCTACACGTTGCTGCTGGCCACCGGAAAGCTCTGATGGGTAGTGATGCGCACGCTCAGCAAGGCCCACTTTTGCCAGCAACTCTTTCGCCAGTTTATCGGCGGCATCTTTGCTTAAGCCACGTACCCGAATCGGGCCAAAGGCGACGTTTTCAAGCGCAGTCAGGTGTGGGAACAGGTAGAACTGTTGAAACACCATTCCCGCTTCCTGACGAATCAGCCGCTCATCAACTTTCGGATCGTTGACCTTCAGCCCATCAACAAACAGGTCACCGCTGGTAATGTCTTCAAGTTTGTTGATGCAACGCAGCAGTGTAGATTTACCGGAGCCAGACGGCCCGATAATGACGACTACTTCACCTTGTTTGATGTTGAGATCGATATTGTGCAGCACCTGGGTTTTACCAAAGTGCTTAGAGACATTTTTAAATTCAATCATAGGATTTTCATCCTTCTTTCAAGGCGACGAAGCACGAAGCTCAGCACCAAAGTAATAATCAGATAGAAGACCGCAACGGCGCTCCAGATCTCCAGCGCACGGAAGTTCCCTGCAATGATTTCTTGCCCTTGACGGGTCAGCTCAGCCACACCAATAACGATGAACAGCGAGGTGTCTTTAATGCTGATAATCCACTGGTTACCCAATGGCGGCAGCATACGGCGCAGCGCCAGCGGCATAATCACATGGCGAATGGTTTCGCGTTTAGACAGGCCGAGGGCCAAACCCGCTTCCTGAAAACCTTTATGAATCGACAGCACCGCACCCCGGGTAATTTCCGCAATATAAGCACCGGAGTTGATCATAATGGTGACGACGGCGGCGCTGAACGGATCAATGCGCAGGTCAGGGATCGCCATTGGCAAAGCGAAGTAAATAAACATCACCTGTACGACAATCGGCGTACCGCGAATCACTTCAATAAATACTAATGCGATGTGGTTGGCAATCCAGCCGCCGTAAGTACGGGCGAAACCGGCGACCAGACCAATTATCAGACCGCCAAACAACCCGATGACCGAAATCAGCAAAGTCATTTTGGCGCCTTCAATCAAAAGCGGGATTGCAGGCCAAATGGCACTCCAGTCGAACTCCATGATTTTATTCCTATTAAGTACCGTGGTTCAAAAATAGCAGGGGCGAAAATGGTCGCCCCTGAGTCACTCATAAAACTTTAGAATTATTATTTTGGCTCAGTGCCGAACCATTTTTTGTAGATTTCGTTGTACTTGCCGTTCTCTTTCAATGTTTTCAGTGCGCCGTTCACTTTCACGCGCAGATCATCGCTACCTTTAGGGAAGGCGATACCGTATTGCTGTGCTTCCAGAGAGTCACCAACAGCTTTGAACTTGCCCTGGCCTGCAGTTTTGATGAAGTACAGGATGTTTGGAGTGTCGTGCAGAACTGCATCAGCACGGTTGGTGCCCAGTTCCATGTATGCGTTGTCGATGTTCGGGAACTGACGCAGGTCTTTAGTTTTGATGTTGGCTTTCGCGTAATCAACAGAACCGGTGCCGCTCTTAACCGCAACCACTTTACCGTCGAGATCTTTCACGCTTTTTACTGAGTCGTTGTCAGCTTTAACCATCACTAACAGACCACTTTTGTAATAGCCGTCAGAGAATTCGATCGCTTTTTTACGTTCTTCGGTGATGGTGATACCCGCCAGTGCCAGGTCAATGTTTTTAGTTTGCAGCGCAGGAATGATGCCGCTGAAATCCATTGGCTTGAGGGTGTAATCCAGTTTTAATTCTTTTGCTACGGCATCCCATAAATCGATATCAAAACCGACGTATTTGTCGCCTTGTTTAAATTCGAAAGGAACGAATGCGGTGTCGGTCGCAACGACCAGTTTCTTATCAGCGGCGTGGGAAGAAACCGCAAAAGCCAGGGTCAGTGCAGCCAGTGAAACTTTCAAAATCGACTTCATAGCATTTCCTTGTTTATCCATGGGGCAGTCCCCTGCATCAGTAAGCCGCAACATGGAAAAATCATGCCAGGTTTTCAACCTACTGTTTTGCAAGGATGTGAATATGTAACATTGCACAATATTGGTTGCAAGCGGGTTGCTATGCACTGTTATGGTGCCCAGTTATGGTGCGTGGTGTGTTGCGAGAGGGCGAAGTGTAGTTTTACCGCATATTAAGGCGGCAAAACAATCGTCTGTTAACGATTGTGTGAAGTGATTATTACAAACGAGTAACTTATGCAGCAGGGATAAACAATTTCATGCGCTAAAATAGTGCAACTATCCTCCCTAAAAAGGGAGGATGAAGTAACAAATTGCTAGCAATTATTCGATATTTGACTCGATAAACCACAGGAACTTATCAAGGTCTCGAGAAGCGGCAGTCAGGATATCGGCGGTATCTTCGTCCTTCGCTTCGCTGATTGCCTTACGCACATCGTTTGCCACAATTGCGTAACGGTCCGCCAACTCTTTCAGGTGATCTTGCACGTTGTGAATATCCAACGGATAGCTTTTCAGCGGAGTTTTGCTGTTAATGACCTGTGTGGTACCCAGTGCAACGCCACCGAGCTGAACAGCGCGTTCTGCCATGGTATCAAGGTGGTCTGTCAGTGCTGTACGGAAGCCGTCGAGCATTTCATGAACGGCAATAAAGTTTGCGCCACGCATGTTCCAGTGCGCTTGCTTGGTAATTAACGACAAATCAATGAACTGAATGACCTGGCGATTAAGCAGCTCAACGGTAGCTTTCTTTTCGCTGTCTGCAACATCATTACGGGTATGCAGTAGGTTGGTAGATTTGGTTTTTACCAGTTTAGCGGTAGTCATAATCTTTCGTCCTCTTGATGTTATGTCCAATGAATTACCGGAAATAAGTATAGCACCGGATTTAGCATGTGACGGAGTAGATAAAACCTATCAGATAAATAGCAGGTTCAAGATGGATTTTAGTAACTAATTGTTAGTAATGGATTTTAAATTTATTATTGTGAGGCATGACGGAAATAAACAAAGCGTGGTTATTGAATGGGAATAATTTCTGTTTGTATCTAAGAATAAGTCTAAATATAAATACTTGATCGTGGGAGAATATTTACCGTGGTCACAATAACCACGGTAAATAATATGGGGAATTAATTTACGTCAACGCTGGTAATCTGAGCTTCGCGTTTGATTGTGAGAGTTGAACCGATGGAAGCTGCAATAATTGACAGTAATGCCAGCCATTGCACAAGTGTCAGATGCTCACCGAGGAACAGCATACCCGACAAAGCTGCAAGCCCTGGTTCCATGCTCATTAACGTACCAAAGGTGCGTGTAGGTAAACGAGTCAGGGCGATCATTTCCAGCGAGTAGGGCAACGCTGTTGATAAAATTGCCACACCCAAGCCCAGTGGTATCAATGACCAATGCCAGAGCGCTTCACCTGCCTGCCATGCCCCAATAGGGACAAAAATCACTGCGGCAATTAGCGAGCCGAAAGCTACTGTTGCCGGGCCATGGTCGGCTCCCGCTTTTTGGCCAAATAGAATGTAAATTGCCCAACAGCCACCCGCACCCAATGCGAAGGCGGCACCGGCTAAATCGACACTCGAAATCGACTGACCCAGCGGCAACAGGAACCACAAACCGAGTACCGCCAGAATGACCCAGACAAAATCAACGGCACGGCGCGATGCAAACAACGCTACGGCAAGCGGGCCGGTGAACTCCAGGGCGACGGCGATACCCAAGGGAACAGTCTGAATCGACAAATAGAACAGGTAGTTCATTCCACCTAAAGCCAGACCGTACATCAGCAAGGGGAAACGTTGCTCTGCTTTAAATCGCAAACGCCATGGTTTGAAAATCACGACCAAAATTAGTGTACCCAACGCCAAACGCAGTGCTGTCACCCCTGGAGCACCCACTAATGGGAACAACGATTTCGCAAGTGAAGCGCCACTTTGAATTGAGGTCATAGCAATTAAAAGAACGACAATGGGTAACCAAACTGGGGTTTTACGTGGCGATAGCGGCATCCTGCTTCCTGTCAGTCAGTGTCTAATTCGGTCAAGAAAATAAAAGTAACCCCAGTGTAAATGAATAAGTTATGGCTGGTTGAGAATTCATTGAAAAAAATAATTTGCTGATGCAGTACCATAACGGCCTGAATGCATAAGTTTTGTTCAGATAAGTTTAAGAATTATCTGGATGACGATGTTGTGATTCATGCCAATAATTAGCGCGCTTTTGGTTAAAAGCGCTGCAAATTGAAGGGACTACGATGTAATGGAAATGTTCTGTTACAGGAAAGGAATCGTTAGACAACGTAAATGTCGCAGAGTTTCTTACACAATTTTGATATATTAAAAACTTAGAAGTTACTTGAAGCACATTTGAGGTGGATTATGAAAAAAATTGCATGTCTTTCAGCACTGGCTTGTGTTCTGGCTGTTTCCGTTGGTACCGCATCTGCAGCAACTAGCACCGTAACTGGTGGCTACGCACAGAGCGATATGCAGGGCGTTGCTAACAAAGCTGGCGGTTTTAACCTGAAATACCGTTATGAAAACGACACCCCACTGGGTTACATCGGTTCTTTCACTTACACCGAGAAAAACCGCAGTGAAGATGGCGTTTATGACAAAGCACAATACTACGGCATCACTGCTGGTCCTGCTTTCCGCATCAACGACTGGGCAAGCATTTACGGTGTAGTCGGTGTTGGTTACGGTAAAAACCAGGCAACTGATGTTTCAGATAAAGCATCTTCTAGCGACTACGGTTTCTCCTACGGCGCAGGTATGCAGTTTAACCCAATGGAAAACGTTGCTCTGGACGTTTCCTACGAGCAGAGCCGCATCCGTAACGTTGATGTTGGCACCTGGATCGCAGGCGTGGGTTACCGCTTCTAATTTCACTTTAACTAGTGAAAATAAAAATCCGCCCATAGTGGCGGATTTTTTTGCTTCAATAATGTGGAATGTCGCTAACGCTAATCCCAATTTTGAAGGCTGAACATTGGGTCATCAGCGAGTCTTAGTTTCAAACACATCCGTCTGCAAATGAGTATAGTCCACCTTCTTAAGCTTAAAGTTGGTGATGTAGACAGGCCCCGCATTCTGCTCAGAAATGAATTTGTACTTTGGCGTTAACTCTTTGGTTTTTATCCCAGTCCATGCCGAGAAGAAATTCAGGAAATCGTTCGCTGAACGCCGCGCCTTTATCTGGCGATGTTCTTTATCATCACTTGATAGCACCATAAATGGTACCTGGAAGTTTTGCTGGAACTCATCATCATGCGCCAGATATTGCACCTTGGTGCCGCGTTCTTTGATGGCAAGACCGTGATCGGAGAAGTAAACCATCGAGAAACTGTCACCACTATTTTGCAGCTGTTGATAGAGCTGTTTTAGCAAGTCATCGGTTTGCGTCATGCTGTAGATATAACAAGAGGTTTCTTTCGACTGAATGAAATCTTTATATTTACCCTGAGTACGGTCGCAAGCCTGGGGATGAGAACCCATCAAATGCAACACAATCAATTGCGGAGTAGTGCGTGGGGTAGCAAATACTTGTGCCGTCATTTTAAGTAGTGCTTCGTCACGGGTATTTTTATCTGCTTCAAAATCCCCACTTTTCAGGAACTGTACTTCATCAGCGCGCTTGGCGATGCTGGCAATGGCTGTATCGTATTCACCAATTTGCCCCTGGTTTGAGAACCACCAGGTCTGGAAACCAGCGCGGTTTGCCAGCGTAATAATGTTGTCCTGATATTGCGGTTTGCCATGAATGACACGGTTAAGCGTCATGCCCAGCGATTTCTGTGTTGAACCACTGGCCGACACATAATCCATGAAGATATTCCCCTTCACCTGGCTTGCAAAAGGCGTGTTATCCCAATGGCCACCAAATGCACCTAATGCATCACGGCGCGCGCTTTCACCAATGACCACAACATAAGTGTGATACTTCGGTTTTACCGCCAGCACATTCCAGGTGTCCTTCATTTGTGAGAAGGCCTGCATGCGGGTTTGTTCGTCAATGACTTCCTGGTTGTTAACCACCACATCTTTAACAAAGCGGAACACTGGATAACCAGAGTCTTTGATTTTAAATACACCACCGTAAGCCAGGTTCTGTACTGGTGCGACAAAGAAGCAGACCACGCTTATCACCAGACATAAACTGTCGAAATGGCACCATGCTCTTTTTTTCGGCGTAACTTTGCGACGCACGGCGATAACGCCGAGCACCAGAATAAATAACGACACCAAATAGCTATACCACGGGAAGATAGTCATCAATTCCGTGGATTCTTCAAAGTTGGTCGAATGCAGGGCAAGCAGAGTATTAAAGTTCGGCGAGCCGTAGGCCTGGCCAAAAGGGAAATACATTGCAGCAATCAGGCTGCAAATCGCCAGCAAACCTTTTTGTAATTTGGGTGCGCTGCGCCACAGCAGCATTAATACGCAACTAAATGCCACGGCATAGAGAATGCTAAATTCATAACCGAGTGCGAAGTTAATCAGTAATGACTGCAGGAAATAAAAGCCAGTCCACGGATTGAGCGCAATTGCGCGGGTCGTCAGGGTATCTTTAACCGTTAAATTCATGTTTATCGAGATCTACTAAACGCCATGCGAAAACCCTGGCGACGAGGGTAAGAACCTGCCTGACAGACGGAAAAGAAAGGAAACTGGACCGCATCTGCGGGCCGCTTCATGTTCAGGGCTGCAAGAAGATAGAGCGGTACGATAAGAAGATCAACTGATAAGCGAAATGTGTTTTGCGAAGCAGGTAACAAATCCGACAAATGCCAGGGTTAATGCTCGAAAACGCGAGATATTCACTGAGTCTATTTAAATGAAAAATTATAAACAGGCGGAAGAAATCATTCAGAGAGACTGAAGGAGAAGAAGGCAGGGCGACTGCCTATGACTTCGGTTTTTCGCCCTGCTGTGGTTTCCCGGAAACCCAATCACACAACATATTGAGCAGCATCAGCCGCACTTGAAACGGGGAATGTGTAAACACGCTCATACACCTCTTAAATTCGTTCATTTTTTCCTCCTCTTAACATCTGCTGCCCTTAGATCCTTTAAAGGCTGACTGCATTACATACAGATATAGCACAGGCTATATTGTATAGCTATTGCTAATTCGTTAAATTTTTGTGCTTACGTGATGCTGGTTTACAATGGGGCCAAATGTCGTCATTGGACGATGCCGTGCCACTGTTAGAGGAAGCATCATGAGCCGTACTGCGGGCCAAAAAAACAAACAGAAAGTGATGCCGTTGGTAAATGTTGAAGAGCATGTAGAAGGCTTCAGGCAGGTGCGGGAAGCGCATCGCCGTGAGTTAATTGATGATTATGTTGAGCTGATTTCTGATTTGATTCGCGAGGTCGGCGAAGTCCGCCAGGTTGATATGGCCGCGCGTCTTGGTGTCTCCCAACCAACAGTTGCAAAGATGTTAAAAAGGCTCGCCTCGGTTGGGCTTATTGAACAAATTCCATGGCGCGGTGTGTTTCTGACTCCGGAAGGGGAGAAACTGGCGCAAATGAGTCGTGAACGTCATCAGATCGTCGAAAACTTTTTCCTCGCACTGGGTATTAGTGCAGAAACTGCAAGGATTGACGCCGAAGGTGTTGAGCACCACGTTAGTGAAGAGACGCTGGAAGCATTTCGCCTGTTTAGTGAGAAGCGAGGATTCACGCAGTAATGTTGCTCAATCTGGTTCGCCCGTTTGCTCGCGATCGTTTTCTTCATCTATTGCTGCTTGTCGGTCTGGCGTTGAGTTTTGTTGCGCCATTTCAGCCGAAGCGTTGGGTCCATGCTATCGATTGGCACACCATCATTACGCTCGCAGGTTTAATGATGTTAACCAAAGGTGTGGAACTGAGCGGTTATTTCGATGTGCTGGGCCGTCGCATGGTGAAGCGTTTTGATAACGAACGAACCCTGGCGATGTTTTTGGTCAGCGCAGCGGCTCTGCTTTCTACGTTTCTGACCAACGATGTCGCGCTGTTTATTATTGTTCCGTTGACCATTACGCTGAAGAAACTATGTGCGATACCGATTAGTCGGCTCATCATATTTGAAGCCCTGGCGGTGAATGCCGGGTCGCTGCTCACACCAATTGGAAACCCGCAGAATATTTTGCTGTGGGGGCGGTCGGGTTTATCGTTTGGCGAATTCACCTGGCAAATGGCTCCGCTGGCGCTGGCGCTAACGGCCAGTTTGCTTGTGTTGTGCTGGTTCTGCTTCCCCAATAAAAAGCTTATCTATCAGACTCACGATAAACGCCATGAGTGGCAGCCGCGATTAGTGCTGAGCTGCGTGGCACTTTACATTGTATTTATTGTTTCACTGGAGCTAAAGCAGGAGGTCTGGGGGCTGGCCTTGGTGGCGGTGGGTTTTTTGTTATTGGCACGTCGGGTGCTGCTGAGTATCGACTGGAGTTTGCTGCTGGTGTTTATGGTGATGTTTATCGACGTTTACCTGATAACGCAGCTACCGGTGTTACAGCATGCACTGGCGGGGATCAATCAGCTTTCAAACGGCGGGTTGTTTGCACTGGGCATTGGTTTATCGCAATTCATTAGCAATGTTCCATCGACTATTTTACTGCTCAATTATATTCCAGCCTCGGCGTTGCTCGCTTTTGCGGTAAACATTGGCGGTTTTGGCCTGCTGCCAGGGTCGCTGGCAAATCTGATAGCTCTGCGCATGGCTAACGATCGACGTATCTGGATACGCTTTCACTACTATTCATTGCCGATGCTGTTGTGGGCGGCTGTGGTAGGTTACGGTCTGCTGGTGCTGCTAAAACAACTGTAGAATGAAAAAGGAGAGGGGCTTTACCGCCCCTCGCTTTGTATCACGCGTTAAACGGTGCTTCTTTCTTCAATACTTTTTCAATTACATCCAGCACACCTTGCTGGTTGCAATGCCCGGCCTGATAAGACGCGATTTGTTTGATTTTTTCAGGGGCATTTGCCATCGCAAAACCATATTTGGCCTGGCGCAGCATTTCTATATCGTTACCACCATCACCAAAGGTCACGACTTCACTGTCATCAATACCCCATTTTTCCTGCAATATCCGTAAACCGTTGGCTTTATGAATTCCAGGAAGAATCAGGTCAATTGAGCCGTGACCGCTGGTGACCGGGACCATAACACCGTCGAGAATTTCTGACAGGGAAGTCATAGTGTCATCTAACAGGCTGTCTGGCAGATTCAACGCGAACTTGAAGAAAACATCGTCCAGATTCGAGAAATTTTCTACCAGCTCCAGGCGGTGATAGTAGCTACGCGCCATGGTGATAAAGGCGTCGTCATAGCTTTTCAGGGTATAGCCGTTACGTTTGCCACAGGCGATGATATCCACATGTGGCAGTGTCAGCAGGTGATCAATAACCGTGTTGAATTGTTGTTTTGTTAGCTCGCCATTGAAGGTGTCTTTTTCTTCACTCACTACCCAACCGCCATTATCTGCAACGAACGAGATCTCGTGGGCAATCTCCGGGAAAAATGAAATGAGTTGGAAATATTGGTTACCGCTGGCGACCACAAAACGAATCCCTTGCTCTTTCATCTGTGCATAAAGTTCTGCAAAGCGTGCGCGGTTGTACTCTTTGTTATCGTTAAGGAACGTACCATCCATGTCGACGGCAATTAATTTCACACTCATCGAACTCTCCCTTCAAGCGAGTCAGTAACAAGGTCTGTAGGTTTTGCGACGGCTTTCGCGATTAGCGCTGCGACAACCATCAAACTTAATACCACTAACATGGCAAGGCGCAGGCCGTAATGTTCACCGAGGAAGCCAAGCAGGGGTGGCCCTACCAGGAATGCAATATAACCTGATGCAGCAACCACACTTACGCGAGTCGCCGGATCTGGGCCAGTATCACCTGCGGCCGAAATGGTTAATGGGAAACCGAGCGAGGTGCCCAATCCCCACAAAATGACAGAAATTCCCGCCACAAAGGCGTTATCAACAAAGATGATTAGACCAATACCCAAAATGCCCATCAATGCGCAGGCACGCACTACCGTGACGCGACTATAACGGTCAATAAACCAGCCGCCTGTAAAGCGCCCAACTGTCATGCCCAGAGTAAAGCCGACATATATCATCGAGCCAGATGTAGGGTTAAAACCATGGCCATCAACCATCAAAAGCGGCAGCCAGTCATTCGCGGAGCCTTCGGCAAACGCCATTGCCAGTACAATAGTGCCAATTAATATCAACTGGAGATCTTTATAAAAGGGCGGGTGGGGCTCGTGTGGGTTTTCTGCATCTGCCCCTTTGTCGCTCTTACCTATCCCATGCGGAATGGCAGTAATGGCAATAACAATTGGTGTAATGACGAGGAGGCCAATTACTAATAAGTGCCCATAAGCGCTGAAATTGAAGGCGGTTAAACTCATACCGATACCCGCACCTACAAGGGTGCCGAGACTATAGAAACCATGCATCATCGGTAGCACGGTCTTTTTCAGCAACCCTTCAACAATGGCACCTTCGACGTTCATCGCCACTTCCGAAGACCCAAGCCCGGCACCCAAAATGGCCAGGCCAAGCGCGAATAACACGGGTGAAGAAAGGAATAGTGCAACGCCCATTACCAACATGCCGGTTACCATTAATGTCATCCCACTGCGGATGATATTGCGCGTACCAAAACGCTTAACCAGCCAGCCGGAGCATAAAATTCCGCTCATCGAGCCCACCGACAGCCCAAACAGCACAATCCCCATACCCGCTGTCGAAACACTTAACGTGTCACGAATGGCTGGAGTACGAGTAGCCCAGGAGGCCATAACCAGGCCCGGCAGAAAGAAGAAGGCGAACAGCGCCCAGGTGCGAAGTTGAGTGGCTTTGCGGTTAGGAATGACGGCTGACATGGATATACCGGTTGGCGGTGAATACAAATTACACTAGCAAGTTTGTGTACATTTGTACATATTGCCTGGTAAACTCTTTTAGTCAGTCATAAGCGAGCGAAACAGATGAGCAAAGCCCCAAGGCGCAACGATCCAGACCGGCGAGAGCGTATTTTGCAAGCCACGCTGGATATGCTGGTAGAACACGGTATTAGCCATATTACCCACCGTAAAATTGCCGATGCGGCGGACGTTTCGTTAGGGTCAATGACCTATTATTTCGATGGTATAGAATCGCTACTGAGCGAAGCGTTCACGCAGTTTGCATATCAGATGTCAGACGATTACCGCGCCCGTATGGAAAAAGCGCGTGATAGTGACGAAGCCTGTGAGGCGATAGTCGAGATGATTTGCGGGGAGAAAATCGCCACATCGTACAATATGCAAGTGATGTATCAGCTTTACGCTTACGCCAACCGCAACCCAGCGCTAAAAATCATCATGCAGGACTGGATGTGCCGTAGCCAACAGGTGTTGGAAGCCTTCTTTGACCCGATTACCGCGCGCGCGTTGGATGCTTTTATCGAAGGTATGACGCTACATTATGTGACCGACAGGAATCCGTTAAGTCGTGAAGACCTCAGAAGAATGCTGGCGAAAATTGTAGGCTAAGGTTTGAATTTAAACCCGTTATATCGTTGTTGTACCCGCAGTCATGTTGACCACCGTTGCCGTCATTGCACCTGCATGATCTGACGCCAGAAATGCCATAAGTCCGGCTACTTGTGAAAGCGTTGGCAGGCGTTTCAACATGGTGCTTTGCGCCGCACCCCCCACCCACTGCTCCACGGTTAACCCCATTGCTTGCGCCTTAGAAGCGAACACTTCATTAGTGTAGGAACCGGCCTGAACAGCGCCGACAAGCGCATGCGAACGCACGCAGATAACGCGAATATTTTTGGGAGCAAGTTCGCAGGCGAGAGCTTTGACAAATGCTTCAATACCCGCGCAGCCGACAATATGGCCGGAGTGACCCGGAATCGCCATTACGCCTGCAGGAGCGACAACCGTCAGGATGGTTCCCGCGCGCTCACCGCCCATATATGGAGCGACAGATTTTGAAATATTGAATTGCGCAGTGAGGAACGGGTCAAATCCCTGCCTGAACTCTGCCAGGGATAATTCAATAACACTCTTTCCCTGGTCATGCACAAAACCGGTAGTGTTTATCACCACATCAAAGCCACCGGTCTGCTGGGCCAACTGCGCAGTTCGCTCAATTGTGGACTGTTCATCGAGTACGTTGATATTGAATGTTTCGACGCTTCCTCCCGCTACGCGGATATCATCAGCAACCCGGTCCAGTTTTTCCTGGTTACGCGCACCAAGAAATATATGCGCACCTTCGCGCGCCATCACATGCGCCACAGCGCCGCCGATGGCACCGCTACCACCGAAGATTACAGCTACTTTGTCTTTAAGTAACATTGGGTATTCCTCTTCACCAAACCGCACTACTCAAAATTATGGACGATGTACAGATATTGGTTCAGGTGATGGCGTTTTGGTTTTAGGAGGGTATTTAACTTTTTGATTTAACAGAGAACTCAAATTTCAGGCAATAAAAAACCCATCAACCTTGAACCAAAGAGGCGGGGTTGATGGGCTCCACAAATTGGGGACATCAAAGAAAAGCAGTGGCACTAATTAAGACTTTGCCCCGGGCAAAAAGTTCGCACTGTCATAAAAAAATCTTTTTTCTTTGTCTGCGGCACCGATCACAAACCGGGCCATATTATTACGATAAGCGTCCCCGCCAGTGTTAACAACACGTTAGCGATAGCGTAAGTCCCGGCGTATCCAAGGGCTGGAATGTTGCTTCGTGCAGTATCGCTGATGATTTCCATCGCAGGTGCGCAGGTACGTGCACCCATCATTGCCCCAAATAGCAATGCGCGGTTCATACGTAAAACATATGCACCAAACAGGAAGCAGATAACGACGGGCACCAGGCTTACGATAAGTCCAGCAATCAACATTTGCCCGCCAACGGCACCTAAGCCGTTGCCAATGCCGCTACCGGCACTTAGGCCGACGCCTGCCATAAATACCATCAGGCCGAATTCTTTCACCATATTCAGCGCCCCTTGCGGGATATAGCCAAAAGTAGGGTGGTTGGCTCGCAGGAAGCCCAACATAATACCTGCAAACAGCAAGCCTGCGGCGTTGCCAACGCCAAAACTGAACGAGCTGAACTGGAAGGTGATCATGCCGATCATAAGGCCAATAATGAAGAAGGCGCAGAAGGCGAGCAGGTCAGTTATCTGGCTGTGAATCGAGATAAAGCCAATACGCTCGGCAACGGTTTTCACGCGGCGGGCATCACCGCTGACCTGTAAAACGTCACCTTTGTTGAGCACGATATTGTCATCGATTGGCATTTCAATCTGGCTGCGGATAACGCGGTTCAGGAAGCAACCGTGATCGGTCAGCTTCAATTGCCCAAGACGGCGGCCGACAGCATTGTGGTTCTTTACCACGATCTCTTCGGTAACGATGCGCATATCCAACAAGTCGCGGTCGAAAACCTCTTTACCGTTTCGGAAACTTGGGTCAAGACGGGAATGCGCATCCGGGTAACCTACCAGTGCGATTTCATCACCCTTTTGCAGCACAGCATCACCATCCGGGTTTGCCAGAATGCCGTTGCGGCGGATACGTTCGATGTAGCAACCGGTCTGGCGATAAATGCCCAACTCACGCAGGTTTTTACCATCAGCCCAGGCGACTAACTCAGAACCTACGCGATAGGCGCGAATGACAGGAAGGTAGACTTTACGTGCGGCATCGGTGTCCAGGCCACGTTCGCGGGCGATTTGTTGCGCGCTGGTTTGCAAATCCTGGTGCTGAAGTTTTGGCAAATAACGTGCGCCAACAATCAGACTGACCAGACCAATAAGATAGGTTAATGCGTAGCCAAGGCTCAGGTTATCGAGCGAGGTGGCTAATTGGGCGCCGGCGGCTCCCGAATGTCGCAAGGTATCACCTGCACCGACCAACACTGGTGTTGAGGTCATTGAGCCTGCGAGCATCCCCGCCGTGAGGCCAATATCCCAGCCAAAGAGTTTCCCCAATCCTAAGGCAAGCAACATAGCGCTTCCCACCATCACCAGCGCCAGCATCAAATAATTCTTGCCATCGCGGAAGAAAATTGAAAAAAAGTTTGGCCCAGCTTCCACGCCGACACAAAAAATGAACAACATAAAACCCAGATTTAGGGCATCTGTGTTAATGGAAAAATGTTGTTGGCCGAGCAATAAAGAGACTACTAAAACACCAATGGAATTACCCAGTTGGACTGGTCCGAGGCGTAATTTACCCAGGCATAAACCTAAGGTCAGAACAACAAATAATAACAGGATGTAATTCCCGCTTAACAAATCTGCGACGTTTATATTCACGAAGGATAACTTCTTGTTTACTAGTAACTTGTTGAAAGAAATGGTTTTTTGCGTTAGGGTTTCTACTAATTACGACGCAATTTAATGTATTTCTATTGCATTAAAATATCCAGTGCGCAGACCTGATAATAGCCGTTAGTTTAATCTTTATGAAGTTTTACGGCTAGTAAGAATATTGTGCTAATTACACTATCTATTTTTTTAGCAGGGATTGCTGAGACTCTATCTGACTGGGGCAAGGTTCTGCGTGCGGAACTGAAAATTTAAGTTTGATACAAGCGATCGTCAGGAGGATGTGTGTTCATGCGTGGACAACGTTGGTTTGGAGTCATTTGCTGCTTCGTGTTGTTTGTTGGCGTATTTCTCTCGCAGAAACTAAGTGCTGCCAGCAGCTACCCGGGTGACAGGCATTCGGAGTGGGGGTTGTTATTTTTTATCCTGCCGGGTGTCATCGCTAGCGTGTTTTCACGCCATGGCCGAGTGATCAAACCGCTGATGGGCGCCGTGCTGGCTTCACCATTTTGTCTGTTAATCATTCATTTTTGGTTGTCGCCAACGCGAACGTTCTGGCAAGAAATGGCGTGGATGTTTAGTGCTGTGTTTTGGTGTGCTCTTGGAGCATTGTGCTACTTATTTGTACGTAGTGTGCTCCGCCGTCAGCGGCGATAAAAAAACCGGCTCGGTTTGAATAACGGAGCCGGTTTTTTTAGTTTGAGGTTTATTCCGCGTTCTGGAATAAGCTCAGATGTTCTTTAGCGTACGCTTCAAAATCAGTGCAACCGCCAATGTGTTTCTGGTCGAGGAAAATCTGCGGTACGGTTTCTACTGGTTTACCAACAGTTTTTTCCAGATCGGCTTTGCTGATACCTTCAGCATGAATATCAACATAACGGAAGTTGAAGTCATCACGCTCAGCGGTCAATTTCTCAGCCAACTCTTTAGCACGAACACAATATGGGCAGCCTGGGCGACCAAAGATTACTGCAAACATGGAATCTCCTTTATTTTTTGTGGCCGAACGAGCCGGCGAATGGCAACTATAATGCCGCTAACTGTTGAGAATGGAAAGAAGGTCTTGCCTGTTAGTCTGATATTCCTGGCCTATATTACGCGGACAGAACCGCCGATAACCAGGATATACTAAGCCGATAATTACTTCTGGAGACAAGTGGATGCGTTCACTCGGTGCGTTACCGAAACCTGTGTTAATCCTCGAAGTTATCGGTATCGCTTTTTTACTGCTCTCATATCTTTCCCTGAACGGCTACGTGACTTTACCCGCACCCTTTGGGAATGCCACTGCAGCTATCATCATGGTATTTTTAGGCATTGCGCTGATGCTCCCGGCGGCTGCATTTATGGTTTGGGCGATGGCTCAAAACGTTGCGCCGCTGCTGACCAAAGGCCAGGCCCCACTCGATAAATCTCATTCAGACAAGCCAAAGGATAAACGCGATGACGCCGACCATTGATCTGCTGCGTTCACACCGTTCCATTCGTCGTTTCACCGACGAGCCGATTACAGACGAGCAGCGTGCAGCAATTGTTGCCAGCGCCCAGGCGGCCTCGAGTTCTAGCTTTTTACAATGCACGTCGATTATTCGTATTACCGATAAGGCTTTGCGTGAGCAGCTGGTTCCGTTGACGGGTGGTCAGCAACATGTGGCGCAAGCGGCCGAGTTTTGGGTATTTTGCGCTGATTTTAACCGCCATTTGCAGATTTGCCCTGAAGCACAACTCGGCCTGGCAGAGCAGTTGTTGCTTGGCGTTGTGGATACGGCAATGCTTGCGCAAAATGCGTTTACCGCGGCCGAATCATTGGGGTTAGGCGGTGTTTACATTGGTGGTATTCGTAACGGTATTGAAGCGGTAACAGAATTACTGGCTTTGCCAAAACACGTTCTGCCGTTGTTTGGTTTGTGTCTGGGCTGGCCTGATGAAGATCACGGTATCAAACCGCGTATGCCCGCCGCGATGCTGATGCATGAGAACAGCTATCAACCAGTGGATGAAAACGTTCTGGCTCAGTACGACGAGGAGATGGCGCAGTATTATCTCTCGCGTGGCAGCAACACGCGCCGCGACACATGGAGCGACCATATTCGTCGCACCATCATTAAAGAAAACCGTCCTTTCATTCTCGATTATTTGCATAAGCAAGGTTGGGCAGTGAGATAGAACCGCTTGCGGTGATGCTCGTCACCGCCAATCAATACATTTTCACTATCAATCACCCGCCTAAACGGTATTGGTTGAAGGTACTTATCAGTCGGTATAACAGTTCCAGGATTTTAACTCTGTTATTTCGACCTTCTGATAAGGAACTCCCGATGCCGATGACAACACTTGATAATTCCCCGTTTTACGCCGCAGACATTATTCGTTCACGTATTAACGGGCTTGTGCCACGCGTGGCTTTTATTCTGGGGTCCGGGCTCGGTGAGCTGGCTGAGAAAATCGAACAACCGGTTGTGTTTCCCTATGACGAACTGCCAGGTTTCCCGGTAAGCACGGTACACGGCCATGCGGGTGAGCTGGTGGTTGGAACGCTTGCGGGCGTCCCCGTTGCTTGCATGAAGGGTCGCGGTCACTTCTACGAAGGGCGCGGTATGTCAGTGATGACTAACGCGATTCGTACATTCAAACTACTTGGTTGCGAAATTCTTTTCTCAACTAATGCTGCTGGTTCATTACGCCCTGAAGTCGGCCCTGGTCAACTGGTGGCGCTGAACGACCATATCAACACCATGCCTGGTACGCCGATGGTTGGCCCGAACGATGACCGTTTTGGTGAGCGCTTTTTCTCGCTGGCGAATGCTTATGACGCGGATTACCGTGGTGTTTTGCAAAACGTGGCAAAAGAGCAGGGCTTCCCGCTGACTGAGGGCGTATTTGTTTCTTACCCTGGTCCAAACTTTGAAACAGCAGCAGAAATTCGCATGATGCAAATTATCGGTGGTGATGTGGTGGGTATGTCAGTGGTGCCTGAGGTGATCAGTGCGCGCCATTGCGGCCTGAAAGTTGTCGCGGTTTCGGCAATTACTAACCTTGCTGAAGGCCTTGGAAGTGTGCAGCTCTCCCACGCGCAAACACTGGCTGCAGCGGCACTATCGCGCCAGAACTTTATCAATCTGATTTGCGGTTTCCTGGGCAAGCTTGCCTAAGGCACTTCCAACACACCGGGTAAAACACATGGCTATTAATACTATGGCGATTAAACCTCGCTTGAAAATCATGTTGTTTTTGCAGTACTTCATTTGGGGAGCCTGGCTGGTCACGCTGGGTTCATACATGATTAATACCCTCGGATTCCGAGGGGCTGATGTTGGTATGGTGTATAGCACCAAGGGTATTGCTGCGCTATTAATGCCGGGGATTGTCGGCATTATTGCCGATAAATGGCTGCCTGCGAATCGTGTCTATGCTCTGTGCCACCTGGTGTGTGCGCTAATGCTGGCCTGGGCGGCCAGCATTAATCAGCCAGGATTGATGTTCTGGGTTATGTTGGGCAACGCGATGGCGTTTATGCCAACAATCGCACTGTCGAATACTATTTCTTATGCCAGCCTCGAAAAAGCAGGGCTGGATACTGTCAGCCATTTCCCACCGATCCGCGTCTTCGGCACTATTGGTTTTATTGCGGCAATGTGGACAGTGAGCCTGATGCGATTTGAACTTAGCAATATTCAGCTTTATATCGCAGCTGGAGCGTCATTAGCGCTGGCCATCTACTCACTAACTTTGCCAACCATTCCCGTGGTGAAAGGTGGTATCTCTCGTACTTGGGTAAGCCGCCTGGGGCTTGATGCTTTTGTGTTGTTCAAGAATCCGCGCATGGCTGTTTTCTTCTTATTCGCCATGTTGTTAGGTGCGGTATTACAGATAACCAATACCTTTGGTAACCCATTTTTGCATGATTTTGCCCGCCAACCTGAGTTTGCAAATAGCTTTGTCGTGCAGTATCCATCGATTTTGTTATCTGTTTCTCAGATGTCTGAAGTGGCATTTATCCTCACCATTCCGTTCTTCCTGCGCCGCTTTGGTATTAAGCAGGTGATGTTGATGAGTATGGTGGCCTGGGTGCTGCGTTTTGCACTGTTTGCCTGGGGTGACCCGTCAGCGTTTGGTTTTGTATTACTGCTGCTTTCCATGGTGGTGTACGGCTGTGCATTCGATTTCTTCAATATCTCTGGTTCTGTGTTTGTAGAACAAGAAGTGGATTCGCGTATTCGTGCCAGCGCTCAGGGGTTGTTTATGACGATGGTCAACGGAATTGGTGCCTACCTCGGCGCAATTCTCAGCGGATATGTCGTGGACTACTTCAGCGTTGATGGCGTTAAAGACTGGACCACAATTTGGTTGGTGTTTGCCGGATATGCGTTAGTGCTGGCGGTTATCTTTCACTTTAGTTTCCAGTATCGCCACAACCCAACACTCAAGGCTTCGGCACCGGTCGCACATTAACAGTCGGCTGGATTACAGCGAGCAGCAGGAGTGATAACGTATGGGGCTGCCAGCAAAGGGAGCCCCATGACTATTTCACAGCGAACTTACCGCACCGATTTAAAACTTCTGCGTTATTTCCAGGCCGTGGCGGAAGAGCTGCATTTTGGCAAAGCTGCTGCACGGCTCAATATGTCTCAGCCACCGCTGAGTTTTCATATCAAAGAGCTGGAATCACAGCTCGGCACCGTTTTGTTTATACGCCATTCTCGCAGCGTGGCCCTGACTCACGCAGGGGAAATCTTGCTTGAAGAGACCCGTCGATTGCTCGACAGCGCAAACCTTGCATTGGCCCGGGTAGAACAAATTGGCCGTGGTGAAGGTGGGCGCATTCATCTGGGCATTGTTGGTACAGCGATTTGGGGTGGATTACGTCTTGGATTACAACAGTTTATCGCTGATTTTCCTGCCATTGATATCCTGTTTCGCGAGAAGTCGCCGGGCGATCAGATCTCCTTAATTGAGCGTCACGAAATTGACGCAGGTATCTGGCGCATGGAAACCAATCCTCCCCCGGGTCTACGAAGTGAAAAGCTGCATGAGGCTACGTTCCTTGTTGCTTTACCAGAAAAACATCCGCTGACGAAACAATCTGCTATTGATATTGAGCAGTTGCGCCACGAAGCCTTTGTCACCATGACAGCCGTGCATTCCGACTGGACCTTTTTGCAAGGCGTTTGCCGTGAAGCGGGATTTTCGCCGCGAATAGTCAGAGAAGCGGTTGAGCCGCAAACCGTACTGGCGCTGGTGAGTATCGGTATGGGGCTGACTATCATGGCCGATAGTTATGCGCAGATGAGTTGGCCGGGTGTCACCTTCCGTCCGCTGACAAAAGCGATCCCGGCAGATCTTTATGTGGTGTACGATCCGCATCATCTGGCATCTACGACGCGTCACTTAATCGACGTGTTAAAGCAGTCGCCAGACACATTGCCCGTTCGTTGAAACCAGATGGCAGTGATATGATAGTTGCGCTGTCATTATTGGACTGGAAACGCTGAGGTGCAGGGTGAAAATCGCCATTTTATCCCGGGATGGAACGCTTTATTCTTGTAAACGCCTACGTGAAGCGGCGTCTCGCCGTGGTCATGCAGTCGAAATTATTGATCCCCTTTCTTGTTACATGAACATCAATCCTTCTGCACCATCAGTGCACTATAAAGGCCGTCAGCTTCCTCATTACGATGCGGTTATTCCACGTATCGGCTCTGCGATAACGTTCTACGGCACGGCGGTATTGCGCCAGTTTGAGATGCTGGGTAGTTACCCGCTCAACGAATCTGTTGCCATTACACGCGCGCGGGACAAGTTGCGATCGTTGCAATTAATGGCGCGTCAGGGCATTGACCTGCCAGTTACAGGCTTTGCTCACTCTCCAGATGACACCAGCGATTTAATTGACATGGTTGGAGGGGCACCACTAGTGGTGAAACTGGTGGAAGGCACTCAGGGAATTGGCGTGGTGTTAGCCGAAACGCGCCAGGCGGCGGAAAGTGTAATAGATGCATTTCGTGGCCTGAATGCTCATATTCTGGTGCAAGAATATATAAAAGAGGCGCAGGGCAGGGACATACGTTGCCTGGTGGTGGGGAATA
This sequence comes from Buttiauxella noackiae, assembly GCF_000737905.1. Classification (NCBI taxonomy): domain Bacteria; kingdom Pseudomonadati; phylum Pseudomonadota; class Gammaproteobacteria; order Enterobacterales; family Enterobacteriaceae; genus Buttiauxella; species Buttiauxella noackiae. Next base: position 1,417,921 of record NZ_JPRU01000001.1, on the reverse strand, counting down.
AAGTCGTTGCCGCAATTGAACGCCAGGCGAAACCGGGAGATTTCCGCTCCAACTTGCACCGTGGTGGCGTGGCGAATCAGGTCTCAATTACGGAACGTGAGCGGGAAATTGCCTTACATGCAGCGGCGACGCTGGGTCTGGACGTGGCTGGAGTGGATATTTTACGTGCTGAACGTGGGCCATTGGTGATGGAAGTTAATGCGTCACCCGGTCTTGAAGGCATTGAAAAGACAAGTGGAGTCGATATCGCGACATTAATGATCCAATGGATTGAGCAGCAAGCGCAGCCGGGCTATTGCCTGAAAACGGGTGGCTAACCGCTAGCATCATTGCTTATGGGCGCATAATAATAGTATGAAGCGTCATTTTTGCGTAAGCTATGGCGCGACTCATTTACCCCCTTAAAGAGGCTACGGCATTTATGGATTCACTCGTTGTCCCTACTCTGGACATCTTACGCCGCTGGCTGGACGAAATCGGTGTGACCATCTTCGAGTGCGATACTTGCCAGGCGCTCCATCTGCCGCATATGCAGAATTTTGATGGTGTCTATGATGCGAAAATCGATCTGGTCGACGATATCGTCTTGTTTTCAGCGTTGGCCGAAGTAAAGCCATCTGCTTTACTGCCATTGGCATCCGATCTTTCGTCGATTAACGCCAGTTCACTGACGGTGAAAGCGTTTTTGGATATTCAGGATGATAATTTACCTAAGCTTGTGGTTTGCCAGTCACTCCAGGCATCGGTAGGCATTACCCGCGAACAGTTCGCCGCCTTTGTTAAACAAAGCGAAGAACAGATCTCCATGGTTATTCTGGAAGCCTGCGCAAACCAGTTGCTCTACATCTCTGAAGGAGAAGAAGAGCAAGAAGGCACCATTATTCAAACCCACTTTCTGCATTAATCGTTTCATTCTTAACCGCAGCGGCGACCAAAACCGCTGCGCTTCGCAATTTTTTATTCTGCCTCAATCCTCCCCATCCAGCATGATTCACGCCAATATTGCCCGTTCCGGGACACAGCATAGCTATTTAATTGTTAAAAAATTGATAAAGCCCACTTTTTTGCCTGGGCTATAGTGGCTAAGTCTGGCTACAGTTATTCTTGCAAGACGCTTAATTCTTCATACTTCGAGCCGCAAGGGTGTTGACTGCACTCACAAACCCCAGTCACTTACTCAAGTAAGCTCCTGGGGATTTGCTCCCTTGTCGCCTGGCCGCAACTCGAATTATTTTGGATATAAAAGCGTGCAACGCCTGCAGGGGAAATTCCTTCCTTTTTACTGCAGTTTGAATAGAGATGCATGATTCTTGCATGCAACAAATGCGGGAATGAAATGCGTAAAAGTTTGATTGAGTAAATTATGCTCGCGAAAGCGAGATTTACCCTTTATTCAGAAGGAATGAAATATGTTCGCCCAACGTAAAAAACTGTTGTCGGGTATGGTGGCGGGTTTGTTGATGGCGGTTTCTGCCACGACGTTTGCCGCCGAACAAAAGACGCTGCACGTTTATAACTGGTCAGATTATATCGCGCCAGACACGCTGGAAAACTTCACTAAAGAAACCGGCATTAAAGTGGTTTATGACGTTTTTGACTCCAACGAAGTGTTGGAAGGAAAATTGATGGCGGGTAGCACGGGCTATGATCTTGTCGTCCCATCTTCCCAATTCCTTGAGCGCCAGGCTCAGGCCGGTATTTTCCAGCCTCTTGATAAGAGCAAACTGCCGAATTATAAAAACCTCGATCCGGAAATGCTCAAGTTGGTGGCGCATAACGACCACGACAATAAATACGGCATTCCCTACATGATGGTGACGACGGGGATTGGCTACAACGTCGATAAAGTCAAAGCGGCACTGGGCAAAGATGCGCCGGTAAATAGCTGGGATCTGATTCTTAAACCAGAAAACCTTGAGAAGCTGAAAAGCTGCGGTGTGTCCTTCCTTGATGCGCCAAGCGAGGTTTATGCCAGCGTGCTGCATTATCTGGGCAAAGATCCTAACAGCACGGATCCGAAAGATTACACCGAGACGGCCAACGATCTGCTGCTAAAACTGCGCCCGTCGATCCGATATTTTCACTCATCCCAATATATCAACGATCTGGCTAACGGCGACATCTGCGTAGCGATTGGCTGGTCAGGCGATATTCTCCAGGCGGCTAACCGTGCCAAAGAAGCAAAAAATGGCGTGAATATTGCTTATACCATTCCTAAAGAAGGCGCGATGGTTTACTTCGATATGTTCGCGATGACGGCTGATGCGAAAAATAAAGACGAAGCGTATCAGTTCCTGAACTATCTGATGCGACCAGACGTGGTGGCGAATATCAGTAATCACGTTTATTACGCAAATGCGAATAAAGAGTCGCTTCCGCTGTTGAATGCTGAAATTCGTGATAACCCGGGAATTTATCCGCCAGCGGATGTGCGTGCCAAATTGTTCACCCAGGGTGTGCAATCGCCAAAAGTTGATCGTGTGATTACCCGCGCCTGGACTAAAGTTAAAACTGGGAAATAATACCCGTCATACTTCAAGCTACAGATGCGTTGACTGCACCCGTGCGCCCCAGTCACATAGTTATCTATGTTCCTGGGGACTTACGGCCTGGTCGCCTTCCTGCAACTCGAATTATTTTGGGTATAAGTGTTATCTAATTAGATTTGCAACACAGTGGCGCACCGAAATAGTGCATGCGCTCCAACACGGACAGAAACCTTAAATCTTCTGTCCGTCATTAGTACGGCAACCGGGCCGTACCTCTATTTTGTTTTTGCCGGAGAGCAACATAATTGAACGACGCAACCCCTCGTCCGCAAGCGAAAACTCGCAAAGCGCTCACGCCGCTGCTTGAAGTTCGCAACCTCACCAAGTCCTTTGACGGCCAGCACGCCGTTGATGATGTTAATCTGACGATTTATAAAGGCGAAATTTTTGCGCTGCTCGGGCCATCCGGCTGTGGTAAATCCACTTTGCTGCGCATGCTGGCGGGTTTTGAACAGCCGAGCGCAGGCCAAATCGTGCTCGATGGCGTGGATTTGTCGCATGTACCGCCATATCAGCGCCCAATCAACATGATGTTCCAGTCCTATGCTCTTTTCCCGCATATGACGGTGGAACAGAACATCGCGTTTGGACTCAAGCAAGATAAATTGCCAAAAAATGAAATAGTTCAGCGTGTGCAGGAAATGCTAACGCTTGTGCATATGCAGGAGTACGCGAAACGTAAACCGCACCAGCTTTCTGGTGGGCAGCGCCAGCGTGTTGCTTTGGCGCGTAGTCTGGCGAAACGGCCAAAATTATTGCTGCTTGATGAACCGATGGGCGCGCTGGATAAAAAACTGCGCGACCGTATGCAACTCGAAGTGGTGGACATCCTGGAGCGAGTGGGTGCGACCTGCGTCATGGTAACGCACGACCAGGAAGAGGCGATGACCATGGCGGGGCGCATCGCGATTATGAATCGCGGCAAGTTTGAACAAATCGGCGAACCAGAAGAAGTTTATGAATACCCGGCGACGCGCTACAGCGCTGAATTCATCGGCTCGGTAAACGTCTTTGAAGGTTTGCTAAAAGATCGTCAGGACGATGGTCTGGTGATTGATAGCCCAGGTCTTGTGCACCCCCTAAAAGTTGATCCTGATATTTCCGTTGTCGACGGTGTTCCGGTGTATGTGGCTTTGCGTCCGGAAAAAGTGATGCTTTGCGACGAGCCGCCGGCCGATGGTTATAACTTCGCGGTCGGAGAAGTGGTGCACATTGCTTATCTTGGCGATCTGTCGATTTATCATGTGCGCCTGAAAAGCGGCCAGATGATCAGCGCGCAATTACAAAACGAGCACCGTAATCGGAAAGGGATGCCGACATGGGGCGATGAAATTCGTCTGTGTTGGGATGCCGAAAGTTGTGTGGTTCTCACGGTTTAAGGGGGCGAAATGAGCACGATAACTGAACGCCCGGCCGAGCCACCGGCAAGCGGTTTTAAATTGTGGCTGGCAAAAATGCAAATGCGCCATGGCCGCAAGCTAGTGATCGCTTTGCCCTATGTGTGGCTTATATTGCTGTTTATGCTGCCGTTCTTGATTATTTTCAAGATAAGTTTTGCAGAAATGGCACGATCCATTCCGCCTTATACTGACCTGATAACCTGGGCTGATGATCAGATAACGTTTGTGCTTAACCTGGCAAACTATCTCCAGTTAACCGACGATCCGCTTTATGCCGAAGCCTATTTGCAATCGCTGCAAGTGGCGGGTATTTCCACTATTTGCTGTTTGTTAATGGGGTATCCATTAGCATGGGCGGTGGCCCACAGTAATCCATCAACCCGTAATATTCTGTTGTTACTGGTTATTTTACCTTCATGGACGTCGTTCTTGATCCGCGTCTACGCGTGGATGGGGATCCTGAAAAATAACGGAGTCCTGAACAATGTACTGATGTGGTTAGGCGTTATCGATCAACCGCTGGTGATTCTGCATACCAATCTGGCAGTTTATATCGGTATCGTTTATGCCTATCTGCCATTTATGGTGTTGCCGATTTATACCGCGTTGACACGACTCGATTATTCTTTGGTGGAAGCCTCATTGGATTTAGGTGCGCGCCCGCTGAAAACGTTCTTCAGCGTCATCGTGCCACTGACTAAAGGCGGCATTATTGCGGGTTCGATGCTGGTCTTTATCCCGGCGGTAGGTGAGTTTGTTATCCCTGAACTGCTTGGAGGGCCAGATAGCATCATGATTGGTCGCGTATTGTGGCAGGAATTCTTCAATAACCGCGATTGGCCGGTTGCGTCCGCAGTAGCGATAACCATGCTGATTCTGCTGATTGTGCCGATTATGTGGTTCCACAAATACCAGAATAGAACGGCGGGGGACCATGCATGAATAATTTACCGGTAGTGCGTTCACCGTGGCGCATTTTGATTTTGGTGATTGGTTTCACTTTCCTCTATGCACCTATGTTAATGCTGGTGATCTACTCGTTTAACAGCTCAAAACTGGTGACGGTATGGGCAGGATGGTCAACGCGTTGGTATGTTGAGTTGTTCCAGGACTCAGCAATGATGAGCGCCGTCGGGCTGAGCTTGACCATAGCGGCGGCAGCGGCCACGGCGGCAGTGATTCTCGGAACAATTGCGGCAGTGGTGATGGTGCGTTTTGGTAAATTCCGTGGTTCGACGGGGTTCGCCTTTATGCTCACCGCGCCGCTAGTTATGCCGGATGTGATCACCGGGCTTTCGCTGCTATTGCTGTTTGTGGCGCTAGGGCACGCCATTGGCTGGCCAAGCGATCGCGGCATGTTGACTATCTGGCTTGCGCACGTCACGTTTTGTACCGCGTATGTTTCGGTGGTGATCAGCTCGCGTTTAAGAGAACTGGATCACTCCATTGAAGAAGCCGCGATGGATTTAGGGGCAACGCCGCTGAAGGTTTTCTTTGTCATAACCGTACCAATGATTGCTCCGGCGATTATCTCCGGCTGGCTGTTAGCCTTTACGTTATCGCTCGACGATTTGGTGATTGCCAGTTTTGTCTCAGGGCCTGGTGCGACAACATTGCCGATGCTGGTCTTCTCAAGCGTAAGAATGGGGGTGAATCCTGAAATTAACGCGTTGGCGTCTATAATTTTGGGCGTTGTCGGGGTTATCGGTTTAATCGCCTGGTGGTTTATGGCCAGGGCAGAAAAGCAGCGTCTGCGCGATATCCAACGGGCAAGGCACACCGCTTAGATAATACGGGTTGCAGCCAGCACCCTTGCAACTTAAAATCTGCAGCGATAATTCCCACAGTGCCGCGTCAGACGCGGCACTGTGTCGTATGGAACACGAGGTTTGCGGAAATTTTCAGTAAACGAAGTCAAACACAAGCCAAATTGAACGCTCCCACTTTAGTGCTGGTGGCGGCAATTGCTATTCTTTCAACCCGGATGCTCGATCTTATGTTGCTTTTCAACATGCTCGGGGTTCGGGGCGTTATTGATTTTGTTCATCGTAGTGTGCAAACGTGGAACCTGACGCTAATTTTTCTCGGCAGTCTGGTGATGCTGTGTATTGAGTTACGTTGTGCGTTTGTCATTATGAAAGGGCGCAATTGGGGACGCTGGGTATTTCTTGCCACGCAGGTCATTGCAGTTGCCTATCTGTGGGCGGCGTCGCTTGGTTGGGGTTACCCTGAGCTATTCAGTATCCCTGGTGAATCAAAACGTGAAATTTTCCGTTCGTTGATGACGCAAAAACTTCCCGATTTGTTAGTGCTATTTCTGCTGTTTATCCCCTCGCGGAGCCGGCTTTTTTTTAAACTTCAATAACCGCGTAGTGCTACAATCTGTGCCCCCGGTTTTCAGGACTTAATTATGCATTGCGCGCTCTATCAGGCTAATCGCTGCCGCTCTTGTCAGTGGATTGAACAGTCGATTTCCGAACAGCTCACCGCCAAAATGAACGAACTTCAGCACCTGCTGGAGGGCATTGCGGTGCATGACTGGCGTGAGCCGATGAGTGGTCCTGAACAGGCATTCCGCAATAAAGCCAAAATGGTGGTCAGCGGCAGCGTAGAAAAACCGTTATTGGGAATGTTGCATCGTGACGGTACTCCTGAGGATTTAACGGAGTGCCCGCTTTATCCTGCCTCATTCCAGAAGGTTTTTGCCGTACTGAAGCCTTTTATCGCTCGTGCGGGTTTGACGCCTTATAGCGTCTCCCGTAAGCGTGGTGAGTTGAAATACCTGTTGCTGACTGAAAGCCAGAAAGATGGTGGCATGATGCTGCGCTTTGTTCTGCGTTCTGAAGTCAAACTGGAACAACTTCGTGCGGCATTGCCGTGGTTAGTGCAACAATTGCCACAGTTAAAGGTGATTTCTGCCAATATTCAGCCAGTGCATATGGCGATTATGGAAGGAGAGCAAGAAATCCCGCTGACCGAACAACAGGCACTGGAAGAACAGTTTAACGGCGTGCCGTTGTATATCCGCCCGCAAAGTTTCTTCCAAACAAACCCAACGGTTGCCGCCTCGCTGTATGCGACTGCGCGTGAGTGGGTCCATGAATTGCCCGTCAAACATATGTGGGATTTGTTCTGTGGAGTAGGCGGGTTTGGCCTGCATTGTGCGACACCCGATATGAAATTGACCGGGATTGAGATTGCCCCTGAAGCCATTGCCTGCGCACGTCAGTCCGCAGAAAAAATAGGGTTAACGGATATTCACTTCCAGGCGCTTGATTCCACAAAATTTGCGACTGAGCAACAGGATGTCCCTGACCTGGTATTAGTGAACCCGCCAAGACGCGGTATTGGCCAGGCGCTCTGTTATTTCCTTAATAACATGGCCCCTAAATACATTATCTATTCAAGTTGTAATGCGCAGACCATGGCGCGGGATATTTCTTCATTGGCGGAATATCGGGTCGAACGCGTGCAGTTATTCGATATGTTCCCGCATACGGCACATTACGAAGTTTTGGCATTGCTAATCCGTAATAAGGCGTAGTTTTGTCAATTTTTATTAAAAGGTACTGTGAGATAATTTTTTCTCGAATTACCTATAGATAAAAACCGTGAAAAAAATAATAGTTTTGCCGTTGGTAGCACTCGGCCTGGTCGGCTGTACGTCAGTAAAAGTAAGCCCGTTACCTAAAACAGAATTGATTGATCGTATATGTATTCAAAAAAATGATGCTGTAAAAGTAACCGACTTGTTGGCAGTCGTGCAACAAAGGTTACAATATCATCATATAAATTCTGAAGTATTCTCTACAACTCGCCCTGATAATTGCCGCTACATCATGAATTATGTGGCGTATCGAACCTGGGATATTGTGCCTTATTTATCTTCGGCTGATTTTACTATTAATCGTGAAGGCGTGATGATTGCATCCGCAAATTTCCATTTAAGGGCTGGTGGGGGATTATCTCTTATGAAGTGGAGAGGGACAGAGTATAAGATCAATCCTGTGATTGATCGTTTGGTGGGTGAGCAGTAATGCTAGTTTGTTAGTAGTTACTTAGTACATCAGAAGGCCCGCAAATAAATTGCGGGCTTAAAATTATTACTGCGGGAACCACTGATCGCTAATCTTTTTATAAGTCCCGTCAGCTTTAATCGCCGCCAGTGCGGTATTGAGTTTGGTCAACAGAGCCTGGTTGTCAGGACGAACTGCAATACCCAAACCTGTGCCAAAATATTCTGCATCAGTAACATGCTCGCCAACTGTGCCTAATTGCGGGTTTGTTTTTAGCCACTCGTTCACTACTGCTGTATCACCAAATACCCCATCAATACGGCCATTTTTCAGATCGATAATCGCATTCTGGTAGCTATCGTAAGAGACGGTTTTAATTTCCGGATGTTTGTCCTGGAGATATTTTTGATGAGTGGTCCCATTTTCCATACCAATACGTTTGCCTTTCAGCTCTTCAAAGGATTTGAATGCACCTTTTTTGGTAATAACGACGGCTGAGTTAGCGTAATACGGTGTGGTGAAAGAAACTTGTTTACTACGCTCAGGCGTGATGTCCATACCAGAAATGACTGCGTCGTATTTACGGAATTTCAGCGACGGAATAAGGCTGTCAAATGCATGGTTAGTGAATGTGCACTCTGCCTGCATTTGTTTGCATAAAGCTTTAGCCAAATCGATATCGAAACCTACAATCTGATTGTTGGCATCAAGTGATTCAAATGGCGGATAAGTGGCCGAAGAACCAAAGTTGATTTTGTCGGCAGCAACCACGTTAAATGCGGCTGTAGCGAACATGGCGGCCAAAATAAACTTCTTCATGTGTGTTGCTCCCGTCTGTCATGTTTTATTGTATTCACCGTTTCCCGGCGTCAAAAAAATCATGCCATTAAGTGAATTTATATGCAATAAAAATGTATAATTATATTTTTCTGGACATAAAAAAGGCGGGGAGATCCCCGCCTGATTTGACTGACTTATTACAGCTTAATTACGGCGTTCAAATGCCAGCGCACGGCGTTCTATCACACGCATCAACAACGTTAAGAGCCCGTTCACCACCAGATAAACCAGGCCTGCAGCACCGAACACCATCACATCGTATGTGCGACCGTACAGAAGCTGCCCGTGGCCCATCACTTCCATCAGCGTAATGGTGTACGCAAGAGAAGTACTTTTAAACACCAAAACCACTTCATTCGAATAAGAAGAAAGTGCGCGTTTAAATGCATAAGGAAGCAAAATGGCTAGTGTATCTTTCTTGCTCATCCCTAATGCATCACATGACTGCCACTGGCCTTCAGGAATGGCGCGGATTGCTCCGTAAAATAGCTGCGTAGTGTATGCCGCACTGTTCAACGACAGCGCAATCAATGCACATAGCCATGGCTCAGAAAGTAGATGCCACAGAACGGGGTAGTTCTGAATGGACGGGAACTGACCTGGGCCATAATAAATCAGGAAGATTTGCACCAGCAAAGGCGTGCCGGTAAACAGAGTGATATAGGCGCGCACCACGTAAACCAGTACCGGTGTTTTCAGCGTCAGAACGATGGTGAAAAGCAGCGATAAAATCAACGCGACCACAATAGATGCCGCGGTGAGTGTCAGGCTGGTATGCAGGCCTTTAAAAAGCTCTGGTAAATACTCAAGCATCAGCCGGGTCTCCGTTCAAAACGAGTCGCTCTCTGGTCAATACGTTTGAGAACATACTGGCTTATGAGGGTGATCACGAGGTAGATCGCGGCAGCAACCACATACCAGGTAAACGGCTCCTGAGTACGAGTGGCGATACTCTTAGTCTGTAGCATCAAATCGTTAACGCTAATCAGTGACACCAATGCGGTATCTTTGAGCAATACCAGCCACTGATTACCTAAACCCGGCAGCGCATGGCGCCACATTTGCGGCATCACCAGGCGGAAGAAAATGGCTGCTTTCGACATGCCTAATGCCTGGCCAGATTCCCATTGCCCAACTGGCACGGCTTTAAGTGCGCCACGCAAAGTTTGTGATGCATAAGCCGAGTAGAGCAGGGAAAGGGCAATCACACCGCACAGGAACGGGCTGACATCGAAATTCTCAATTTGTAATTGAATGGGGATTTGTACAAAACCGAGGTTGAGTGCAAAACCATCTGAGAGAATCAGCAGTAATTGCGAGGCGCCGAAGTAAATAAACAGCACCACCAGAATTTCAGGCAGACCGCGTAACACCGTAACCAACGCTGAACCCAGCCAGGCTATTGGACGCCATTTCGCAGACTCCCATACGGCAAAAATCATCGCCAGAGCCAGGCCGATGATTAGCGCACAAACGGCAAGGCCGACGGTCATCCCGGCGGCGCTCGCTAAAGTAAACAATTCGTTCATTCAGATTACTTCTGGAACCATTTTTCGTAGATGGTTTTGTAGGTACCATCTTGCTTCACTTTTTCCAGCGCAGTGTTGAACTTCGCTTGCAGGTCAGTGTTGCCCTGACGAACAGCGATGCCCAGACCAGTACCGAAGTAGTCTTTATCCGTCACTTTATCGCCAATTGCGACCAGTTTCGGATCGGCTTTCAGCCATTCGGTTACCACTGCAGTGTCACCAAATACCGCGTCAATACGACCGTTTTCCATATCCAGCTTGGCATTCATGTAGCTGTCGTAGGGAACGGTGGTGATTTCCGGATGTTTATCCATGATGAATTTCTGATGCGTGGAGCCATTCTGCATCCCCACTTTCTTACCTTTCAACGCAGCAATATCAGCAACTTTGCCTTTCTGGCCGACAAACAGCGCAGAGTTTTCATAATACGGGCTGCTGAACAGGACCTGTTTTTCACGCTCTGGGGTGATATCCATGCCAGAGATCACCGCGTCGATACGACGGAACTTCAGGCTTGGGATCAGGCTATCAAATGCCTGGTTGCTGAAAGTACAGGTCGCGTCGATCTCTTTACACAGGGCGTTGGCCAAATCGACATCAAAACCAACGATTTTGTTGCTGGCATCCATTGATTCAAACGGAGGATAAGACGCCTCCATAGCAAAACGAATAGTTTGTGCAGCCGTCGCGGAAAGGCTCAGGCTGGCTAATAATGTGGCAAGCAGAACTTTTTTCATGGTTATTTTCCCGGATACATCAGTGTGACAGATAGAATTTAAACGCTTCGGTCTGTGGTTTTGCGAAGCAACTCGCATCACCTTGTTCAACGATGTGGCCATTTTCCATATACACCACACGGCTTGCGGTTTTACGCGCAACTTCCACTTCGTGGGTAACAATGACCTGAGTGATGTTGGTTTCAGCCAACTCACGAATAATGCTGACGATTTGCGCGGTGATTTCCGGGTCCAGTGCTGCAGTGGGTTCATCAAACAGCAGAATCTGTGGTTCCATCATCAATGCTCGAGCAATAGCGACACGCTGCTGCTGACCGCCAGAAAGGTGGAGCGGGAAACGGTCCTGATAAGGTTTCAGGCGTAAACGCTCAAGCAGTTTGTCGGCACGAATACGTGCTTCATCTTTGCTGATACCCAGGACACGACACGGCGCTTCCATCAGGTTTTGCAGCACGGTGAGATGAGGCCAGAGGTTGTATTGCTGGAACACCATGCCAACGTTGCGACGTAATTCACGAATGGCTTTATCGCCAGGCGCTTTTGCAAAGTCAAAATGGTTGTCTGCAATGGTGAGTTGCCCGGAGCGCGGCATCTCAAGCAGATTGAGTACGCGCAGAAGCGAACTTTTACCTGCGCCACTTGGACCAAGCAGCACCAGCGTTTCGCCCTGTGGGCAACTAAGGGTGATATCGAACAGCGCCTGATGAGCGCCATAAAAACAATTAATGCCGTTTAGTTGAATACTCATGCGCATAAGTTGAATAGCAATTGAAGCCGCAAAGGGTACCTTTAACAGAATAGTTATGCAATCTTTGTGCGTTAAAACCTAAAAATAACTACTCCCATGCATTAAAGGTAGCACAGTATAGCGGGGCGGGAGGGAGGTAAGAATAAATGTCGGAGTTATTCAAAAATTCCAGACTATTTACAAGGGTTACCTTTCCCGCCTGATGGATAATGTAAATATTAGTTTGTTTCTATCGCCTGACGCAGGCTTCCTGAAGGCGCATGGCTGTTCTCGCCTAAGTAACGCACGTCATCGACAGCCCAACATTGGCCTTCACGAATCATCAGCACTTCGTCCTGCCAGCTCTGACTACCTTTCGTGAGTTTTACACGCAGCGGAATATTGCGCGCATCATTATTAAGAATGGTTGATGCGGAGGCTACTTCTGCACTGTCGGCGCCATCGGCATTGCTGGTAAACATATTGCTTCGCATAAACGCATTCTGCGCGTTCGGTGACGTGCTGGCTTTTTGCATTTGCTGTGCCAACGCGTCACTCATATAAGGACGTAAGCCGGTAATCGCACTGCTGCCCTGCGTTTTATGGTTTATTTGGTAATCGTAAAACTGTTGCGCCACGCTATCCGGGCCACCATCAATGCAAGGGCCGCTGCGAGTGCCAATATCTTTAAAAGCGGGAGGGACACTGGTGGTACAAGCCGTGAGTAACATCGCGCACGGAAGAAGAACCAAAACTGAGCTGCGCATTTTTATTTCCTTATCTTCTCAGGAGGACTAACTTAGCATAGCGTATCGCTGTCAAAATGCGTGGCGGGTTTGTGCGCTAAGATGTTGATACAAAGAGAGGAGAAGCTTATGCAATTTACAACAACCCCTACCCTTGAAGGGCAGAGCATCACGGAATATTGTGGCGTGGTGACTGGGGAGGCGATTCTGGGTGCCAATATTTTCCGTGATTTTTTTGCTGGCGTTCGCGATATCGTTGGTGGCCGTTCTGGTGCCTATGAAAAAGAGCTGCGCAAAGCGCGTGAGATAGCGTTTAGAGAATTGCAGGAGCAGGCGGAAAGCCTGGGTGCTAACGCTGTGGTGGGTATTGATATCGACTACGAAACGGTGGGCAAAGATGGCAGCATGTTGATGGTGAGCGTCACCGGCACCGCGGTGAAAACGCGTCGATGAAGGGGCGTCTGGCTGCATTTTTAATCACGCTTTTGCTTGCGGGGTGTGCCAGCAAGCCTGAAGTTGCTGAAAAAACCGTTGTGGACAAAGGCGATTTTAAAGTCGACACCAGCCACACTGCGCGTGCTGCCTGGCCACGTGTGAAAGTGTTGGTTATTCACTACACGGCAGATGACTTTGCCGGTTCGTTATCCACGTTGACTGAACAAAATGTCAGTTCCCACTACTTGATCCCCGATACACCACCGACTTCCAGCGGTAAACCGGTTATCTGGCAACTGGTGCCTGAGAGTGAGTTAGCCTGGCATGCCGGGGTGAGCTTCTGGCGTGGCGCGACGCGAATTAACGATACGTCGATTGGTATTGAGCTTGAGAATAAAGGTTTTACGCGGCAGGGCCGCGTAAAGCAGTTTTATCCGTTCAACCCGGCGCAGATCTCGGTGCTGGAGAAATTGGCGAAAGTGATCATCGCGCGTTATCAAATCCAGCCGCAAAATGTGGTAGCGCATGCGGATATTGCCCCGCAGCGTAAAGTTGATCCTGGCCCACTATTCCCGTGGCAGCAACTGGCGCAACAGGGCGTGGGTGCCTGGCCGGACGCCAACAGAGTGGCCTTTTATCTGAATGGTCGAGGCCCATACCAGCCTGTAGATAAGCGAGGTCTGCTCGAGTTACTCTCTCGTTATGGTTATCAGGTAACACCTGAAATGTCGTCGGAGCAGCAAAAAAGAGTGATTCAGGCTTTCCAGATGCACTTCCGGCCAAAAGAGTATTCGGGTCTGCCGGATGCGCAAACTGAAGCCATCGCAGAAGCATTGCTGGAGAAATACGGGCAGGGGTAAACGTGCCATCCTTCAAACTGCAGTTAACACCCCTGCGGTTTGAAGGATGCGGGTCTGGTTAGCGGTGCAGTGTTCCGTGGTCGCGCAACCAAAGGGCTGTGCGTCGAATGCCTTCATCAAGCGTGACAATCGGCTGGTAACCTAACTCTGTTTCCGCACGAGTTGTATCCAGCGTTAAATCAAAATTCAGCTTCGACACACCATAGTGAGTCAGCACCGGTTCTTTTGCTGATTTGCTACCCAGGCGTTCCATGCTGCGGGCAATCACATCCAGCATAGGGTAGGGCACAGAACGAATCCGGCATTTGATCTCTAACTCATCAATCAATTTCTGCACGATAACGCGTAGCGGGCGAGCTTCCATATTAGTGATGTTGTATGCCCGGCCTGATGGCTGCGTTTCGCACTGTGTGGCAAGCCACATCGCATGCACCGCATTTTCGATATAAGTCATATCCACCATCGCCTCGCCACCGCGTGGCAACAACACGCTGCCATAGTGGCGCATCATCTGCACCAGGCGTGGGAAAAAGACTTTATCATGTGGGCCAAATAAGCTTTGCGGGCGCAGAATCGTGAAACGCGTATGCGGGTTTGACTGCGCTAACAGTTGAATCACTTCTTCGCTGGCGGCTTTGCTGCGCGCAAATTCGTTAGCAAAACGCACCGGACGAAACTCTTCACTTATATTGCGATGGTGATGGTAATCAAAATAGAGCGACGGCGAGGAGATATGCACGAAGTTGCGCACGCCCCAGGCAACGGCCCATTCACCTAAACGGCGAGTGGCGCGGACGTTAGCGAGATCAAAGGCTTCCTGAGTTCCCCACGGAGAGGTGAAGCTTGAACAGTGCCAGAGCGTATCTACATCGGCCAGCATCAATTTGGCTTGTGAAGAAACCAGATCTGTCAGGTCTGCATGAACAAACTCTGCACCCATTTTTTCCAGCAGTTTACCCATGGCCTCATTACGACCAGTTGCCCGAACGCTGATGCCCTTTGCGCGAAGAAATTCGACCGCGTTTCGGCCTAAACCGCTGGTGGCGCCCGTTACCAGTACCTTCATGTCGACCAACTCATGATAATTGAGATTTACGCTGCGCATTTTTCCGTGAAATGGCAGCGCTTGCAATGGGGAAAGCCAAAGATTAGGAGGAGTTAACAGACTTTATGTGACAATTGTTCGGAAAGTTGGCAAATCCGGCGGGCCATACCCCGAAAAATGAACAGATGCGCGGGGATCATCACCAACCAGTAGAATAAACCTGCGGTTCCATGGGGGTGCCACCAGGCGCGAACATCCAGGGTTCGATACTTACCGTGGTCACGTAGCGTGAAAGAAAGTCGCCCCAGCCCTGGTGCTTTCATACCAAATAACAGCGTCAGCTCTTTTTGCGGCTCAACAATAATCACTTTCCAACTATCGACGAGATCGCCGACTTCGAGCATCTCCCGCTCCGGACGTCCTTTTGCCAGCCTGTGACCGACCAACAGATCCATATAGCCACGGGTTTTCCACAAAATATTGCCGAAGAAATACCCCTCTTTCCCACCTATCTGATTAACGACCTGCCACAAATCTGCCAGCTCAGCGCTCGTTTTTAGCGTGCAACCTGCCTGTTTTGGGAAGTAGCCATACTCTGGTCTCCAACGGGCAAATGCCTGGGCGTCATAACCCCAGTCCTGTGAATTCGCGAGTTTGTGTTCATCTTCAAGCGTTGCGTGCACAGCATCGTCAAAAGTGAGAAGTTTTTGCGGGATCAGCCTGCGAAGGTCACGATCGTCGGCAAGCAGATCGTGCTTCAACCCCTGGATCAGTGCTTTGGCAATCGTTGGTGGCACCGAAGTGATCATGTTCAGGAACCATACTGAGATCCAACTGGTCGGCAACGGAATAGGGATAAGAGGGCGACGTTTACCGCTAATTGCCATAAAGCGCTCGAACTGCTGCTGATAGCTCAGTACTTCCGGGCCCGCGGCTTCGAAAACACGATTTTCCTGTGATGGATGATTGAGCAATTCAGTTAAATAATGCAGCAAATTTTCGAGGGCGATTGGTGTGGTGCGTGAGCGTACCCAGCGTGGAGGGGTGAGTACTGGTAGGTTATAAACCATATCGCGCATGACTTCGAAAGCGGCAGAACCTGCGCCGACAATAATACCAGCCCGAACCTCAGTGACCGGAACCCCGGCATCACGCAGAATATCGGCGGTGAGTTGGCGAGCACGAAGGTGTGCGGAATCACCGTCACCTTCAGCGGCTTGCAGTGAACTCAGAAAGATTAGCTGTTTTACAGGATGTTCTCGTAGCGCATCACGTAAATTGAGTGCGGCCTGGCGTTCATGGGCAACGAAATCAGCACCGTCACCCATGCTATGTACCAGGTAGTAAAGTGTATCGATGTTTTCCAGCAATGCGGGAAGCGTTCCCGGCCACTGTAAATCAACATGTCGGCAAATGACACCAGGCCAGGGTTGCTTTTCCAGCCACTCTACACGCCTTGCGGCAGCAGTAACATGATGCCCGGCAGCGGCAAGCTTTGGCACCAGATGTTGGCCTATATAGCCGCTGGCACCGAGCACCAGAATG
Organism: Buttiauxella noackiae; assembly: GCF_000737905.1. Taxonomy (NCBI): domain Bacteria; kingdom Pseudomonadati; phylum Pseudomonadota; class Gammaproteobacteria; order Enterobacterales; family Enterobacteriaceae; genus Buttiauxella; species Buttiauxella noackiae. The sequence goes on along the minus strand of NZ_JPRU01000001.1, from coordinate 1,401,492 downwards.
TTTTGTGGCTGTGTCATCGTCCGTGACCTCTGTTTAGCGCTGTAAAAAAGTCTGCCAGTGAGAAACCACCTCGGCCAACTGTTCACGGTTCACATCAAGGTGAATCACCAGGCGAGTTACCGGGCCTGCACTCATCAAAACACCACGTTCTTTCATGAATTTACCGAGGCTTTCCGCTTGTTCAACCGGCACGCGTACAAACACCATATTGGTGTCCTGACGAGAGACATCAACACCGATTTCACGCAACTCGCCAGCCAGCCAATGGGCGTTGTCGTGGTCTTCTTTGAGACGCTGGACGTTATTCTGAAGTGCGTATAAACCTGCTGCTGCCAGAATACCGGCCTGGCGCATACCGCCGCCGACCATTTTACGCCAGCGTGTCGCACGTTTGATGTACTCGTGGCTGCCGACTAACAGTGAACCGACAGGCGTCCCCAGTCCTTTAGAGAGGCAAATCGTGAAGGTATCGCAGTAACGCACGACTTCTTCAAGTGTGCAGCCATACTCCACGACGGCGTTAAAAATACGCGCGCCGTCAACATGCAAAGCCAGGTTGTGATTGCGGCTAAATTCCCAGGCCTGCTTCAAATACTCACGCGGTAAAACTTTGCCGTTATGAGTGTTTTCAAGGCTCAGCAATTTGGTGCGCGCAAAGTGGATATCGTCAGGTTTGATTTTCGCGGCCACTTTATCGAGCGGGAGCGAACCGTCTTGGTTTGCATCAATTGGCTGCGGCTGAATACTGCCTAAAACCGCAGCACCGCCTGCTTCGTAGAGATAGTTGTGGGCAAGTTGCCCGACAATATACTCTTCGCCGCGTTCGCAATGACTCAGCAGCGCCACCAGGTTTGCCTGGGTGCCGGTTGGCAGAAACAGCGCTGCTTCTTTGCCGCTGAGTTTAGCGGCGTAATCCTGGAGTTCGTTGACCGTTGGGTCATCACCGTAAACGTCGTCGCCGGTTGGTGCGGCCATCATACGTTTGAGCATTTCATCGCTCGGGCGGGTTACGGTGTCGCTGCGTAAATCAATCACGGTGGGTCCTTGTTTTTATCCATAATAAACCTCTGTTTTACCGGAACCAGTTGGTTTTCGCCAGTTCGATAACCTCATCGCCACGTCCGCTGATGATGGCGCGCAGCATATACAGGCTGAACCCTTTGGCCTGTTCCAGCTTGATTTGCGGCGGAATGGCTAACTCATCTTTAGCGACCACAACGTCAACTAACACCGGGCCGTTGATACTCATCGCGCGTTGCAGAGCGCTATCAAGGTCGGCAGCTTTTTCCACTCGAATACCCGTGATGCCGCATGCGGTGGCGATATTGGCAAAGTTGGTATCGTGTAATTCTGTGCCGTCTGTCAGGTAGCCACCGGCTTTCATTTCCATTGCCACAAAGCCCAGCACGCTGTTGTTAAACACCACAATTTTGATCGGCAACTTCATTTGCACCACGGAGAGGAAATCCCCCATCAGCATACTGAAGCCACCGTCGCCGCACATGGCAATAACCTGCCGCTCTGGTGCGGTCGCTTTTGCGCCCAGTGCTTGTGGCATGGCGTTGGCCATAGAACCATGGGTAAACGAACCAATCAGTCTGCGTTTGCCGTTCATTTTCAGATATCGAGCAGCCCAAACGGTAGGTGTACCGACGTCACAGGTGAAAATGGCATCTTCATCAGCGTACTGGCTAATTTGCTGCGCGACATATTGCGGATGAATAACGTCGCTATCGCCGGGCTTAGCCAGTTCGTCCAGGCTTTCTCGGGCTTCACGGTAATTATCCAGCGCTTTATCGAGGAAACTGCGGTCGGTTTTTTCTTCAAGAAGTGGAATGAGCGCCGCAAGTGTCGCTTTGATATCGCCGACCAGTGCCATATCCACTTTACTGTGCGCGCCGATGCTGCCGGGGTTGATATCAATCTGAATGATCTTCGCATCGGTCGGGTAGAAGGCGCGATAGGGGAATTGGGTGCCGAGCAGGATCAGCGTGTCGGCGTTCATCATGGTATGGAAGCCCGACGAAAAACCAATTAGTCCGGTCATGCCAACATCATAAGGATTATCGTATTCAATGTGTTCTTTACCACGTAACGCGTGAACAATCGGCGCTTTAAGCGTGGCGGCAAACTGCACCAGTTCTTCATGCGCGCCAGCACAACCGCTGCCGCACATGAGCGCGATGTTGTCATTGTAACGTAATAGCTGTGCCAGTTTTTTCAGCTCGTCGTGCGGTGGAATAATCACTGGCTGTGGTGCGGGATACCAGTGCGTGCTGGCGGTTTCCGGAGCGGGTTTAAGCGCCACGTCACCGGGTAAAACGACGACCGAAACGCCTCGGTTTAATACCGCTTTACGCATTGCAATCGCAAGAACCTGGGGAATTTGTTCCGGGGATGACACCAGCTCACAATAATGGCTGCATTCGCGGAACAACTCTTCGGGGTGCGTCTCCTGAAAATAACCGCTACCGATTTCGCTGGAGGGAATATGTGCAGCAATCGCCAGCACCGGCACGCGGTTACGGTGGCAGTCGAATAAACCGTTAATTAAATGGAGATTTCCCGGTCCACATGAACCTGCGCACACCGCCAGTTCACCAGAAAGATGGGCTTCAGCACCCGCGGCAAAAGCGGCTACTTCTTCATGACGTGTCGGCATCCATTGAATGGTGCCCATCCGGTTGAGGCTGTCACTTAGCCCATTCAGGGAATCGCCAGTGACACCCCAAATTCGTTTTACTCCAGCACTTTCGAGGGTTTTTGCCAGATAAGCGGCTACTGTCTGTTTCATCGATTTTCCTTGTCACGATTCAGTTATCGTAAACAAGCTTAGTCAATGAAATGAGAGGGGGAGGGCAGAAAGTGCCACCCAGGAACTGGGCGGCATGTTTTACATCAAGCGAGAACCAAATCCCCTTGCGGGTGGCACGAACAAGCCAGCACATAGCCGTTCGCGATCTCTGCTTCGGTCAGTGTCATCGTGCTGCTTACGGTGTAATCCCCGGATTCAATTTGGGTTTTGCAACTACCACATACACCTGCACGGCACGCAGCATTGACCGGAACGCTATTGCTTTCCATCGCTGCCAGCAGAGTGCTACCTACCGGGGCATAGAACTCACGCATGGGTTTCAGTGTGGTAAATTTCAAACCGCTATTTACCGGTGCTGCGACAGGAGTGAAGAATTTTTCGTGATAGAAATCGGTAACACCGAGCGCTTTCACTTCTTTTTCCACCATCTCCATGTATGGAGCCGGGCCGCAAGTCATCACGGTGCGAGAAGCAATATCCGGAACGGCTTCAAGGATCTGGCGAGTCAGGCGGCCAGCAATGAAACCGTGCGTTGCATTGTTTTCAGCAACCAGCGTGACCGGGTAGTCGCGCCACTCTTCGGCAAAGATGACATCTTCCGGTGAGCGCACGTTGAAAATCACCTGAACATCAGCCTGTGGGCGGTGTTTTGCCAGCCAGCGGCGCATCGACATAATCGGTGTTACGCCACAACCTGCCGCCATCAACAAATAGCGGTCCGTTGTCAGATTTTCGCAAGTGAATTCCCCCTGGCCTTCAGACAGCCACAGGTAATCGCCGACTTTTACTTCATTGGTCAACCAACCAGAACCAACGCCATTCTCGATACGACGGATAGTCAGCGTAACGAACGGGCTGATTCCCGGGGTGGAAGAAATTGTGTACGCGCGCAGCGTTTCATCACTGTTACGAATACTCACCAGTGCATACTGCCCAGCTTTGTATGGATAGAAGTCGTGATTGATTAACGACAGCGTCCAGACATCCGGCGTTTCCTGATGAATATGATGTACCTGCATACGATACGGGCACATTGGCGTTGGCATAGTCATGGTTTCTCCTTATGCACCCATCAGCTGTTTGATGTCTTCTTCAACGGTGGTGATGGCGCGCAGGCCAAATTTCTCGTTGAGGATAGCCAGCAGATTTGGTGTCAGGAAGCCTGGTGCAGTTGGGCCTGTCACGATATTGGTCACGCCCAGAGACAGCAGGGTCAGTAGAACAACAATCGCTTTCTGCTCAAACCAGGACAGAACCAGGCTCAGTGGCAGGTCGTTTACGCCACAACCGAGTTTCTCGGCAAGGGTCACGGCCAAAATGATTGCAGAGTAAGAGTCGTTACATTGACCTGCATCGACCAAACGTGGCAGACCTTCGATGTTGCCGAAGTCCAGTTTGTTGAAGCGGTATTTACCACAAGCCAGAGTCAGGATCAGGCAGTCTTCTGGAACGCTGGTCGCGAAATCAGTGAAGTAGCTACGCTCACCGCGTTCGCCATCACAGCCGCCAACCAGGAAGATGTGACGCAGTTTTTCACGGCTTACCAGGTCAATCAGGGTGTCAGCTGCGCCCAGCAGAGTCTGACGACCGAAACCAACGGTGATCAGGTGTTCGATTTCGCTGTACGGGAAGCCTGCCATTTGCTGCGCCTGGGTGATGACTGATGTGAAATCATCGCCTTCGAGGTGGCTAACGCCCGGCCAGCCAACAATGCTGCGGGTCCAGATACGGTCTGCATAAGAACCCACTTCTGGGTTGATGATGCAGTTTGAAGTCATCACGATTGGACCAGGGAAACGTGCGAACTCGGTCTGCTGGTTCTGCCAGCCGCTGCCGTAGTTACCGACCAGGTGTTTGAATTTACGCAGTTCTGGGTAACCGTGTGCTGGCAGCATTTCACCGTGGGTGTAGACATTTACGCCTGTCCCTTCGGTTTGTTCCAGCAGGTGGAACAGATCTTTAAGGTCGTGACCGGAAATCAATACACATTTGCCCGCAACTGGACGAACGTTAACCTGGGTCGGAGTTGGGTGACCGTATTTCTCGGTTTCGCCGTGATCCAGAATGCTCATCACTTTGAAGTTCATCTGGCCGATTTCCATGGAGCACTCAAGCAGTGCGCCCATGTCTGCAGGCCAGGTACCCAGCCATGCCATAATTTTGTGGTATTGAGCGTAGACGTCGTTGTCGTACTGACCCAGAACGTGTGCGTGTTCCATGTATGCCGCAGCGCCTTTCAGACCGTACAGGCACAGCAGACGCAGGCCAAGAATATCTTCACCAATTTCTGCTTTGTCGCGGTTTGGCGCGAATTCGCCAGCCTGACGTTGCAGGTCACCCAAATCATTACTGACCAGTTGCAGATCGGCCATTGGGTTAGCCACAGTAATGTTAGCGTTAACTGCCAGGGCGCGAGCTTTCAAGCTTTCACGCAGGGCGATCGCTTCCTGCGCATAACCGACGATGCGCGGGGAGTCGAAGTTAACGTTGGTCAAAGTAGAGAAGAAAGCGCGTGGTGCAAAGCTATCAACTTCATGATCGATAATGCCAACTTCACGTGCGGCAATGGCCCATGCAGACAGCCCTTGCAGCGAAGCAATTAGCAGATCCTGGAGATCTGAAGTTTCAGCAGTTTTGCCACACATACCCTGCGCGTAAGAGCAGCCGTTGCCCGCTGGGGTGCGGATTGTTTGTTCACATTGCACACAAAACATGATCGTACCTTTTAAAGTTATATTTAATATACATGTTTAAGGTTATGCTCAGTGTCGCGCGGGGAAAAGAGATTTTTTATGCAACTTAAATGGATATTGATATAGCGCAATTTTGGCGGCAGGAGCCTACCGCCAACGAGGTATCAGGAAGCGAAAAATGCCATTAGCAGAGGTGTCAGCAAGCTGAGAATGAACCCGTGAACAATCGCCGCCGGAACAATTTCCAGCCCACCGCTGCGTTGCAGCACAGGAAGGGTAAAGTCCATTGACGTTGCGCCAGACAAGCCGAGGGCGGTTGAGCGGCTACGGCGTACCAGTCCGGGAATCAACATGATGGCAATGAGCTCGCGCGCCAGATCGTTAAAGAATGCCGCACTGCCAATGACTGGCCCGTAGGATTCCGTCATCAAAATACCCGACAGTGAATACCAGCCGAATCCTGATGCCATCGCTAAACCTGTCTTAATCGGTAGATCAAGAATAAAAGCGTTGATAACACCACCGGCAAGTGAGCTGAGTGCCACGACAACTGCCACGATCATCCCGCGCCGATTAAGTACAATCTGCTTTAACGTCATACCGCTATTACGCAGTTGGATACCTACCAGCAACAACAGGAATATCAGTGTGTATTCGCTGGCGTCGGTCGCGTGATGGAGAATGGTCCAGCCAGTCAGGCCAAGCAGAAAACCCGCTACCACCACGAAACATAGTTTTAGTGATTCCAGCGCCATCGCAATTCGTGAAGGGAGTTTTTCTTGTTCATGATTGTGTCGCCATGGCATGGAACGCTCAAGCCAAAGCAGTGCAGCAGCATTGCAGAGCAATAACACCACAACGGTGACCGCGGCGTAATGAAGGATTGCTAGCAGGTTACTTGCCAGGTTATCGAGAAATGCGAGGCTGATGCCCATGAAAAATAAAATGACATACACAATCCAGCTCAATAGGCGATTAATGAGCTTTAACAGACTGGTTTGTTTCAGAGGAATCAGATAACCGATAATCAGCGGCACTAAGATAATTAACAATCCCGAAAACATGGTGCGGAAAATCCTTGCGATAGAAGTAACGACGTATGTCACACTACCCAAAGAAAGAGAATGAGTAAAGCTACGAAAAAAAAGGATTTTTATGCAGGTTTAGGATTTGGGGCAGGGCAGGTAAATACAGCGCCACCAGCCAAATTGCAGCCGGTGACGCTGGAATCAAATCAGTTACGTTTTTCCAGCAATGTCCGGTAGATAACGCCACCCAGGATACCGCCAATGATTGGCATCACCCAGAACAGCCACAATTGTTGTAATGCCCAACCGCCCTGGAAGATAGCAACGGCAGTACTACGTGCCGGGTTCACAGAGGTATTGGTGACGGGAATACTAATCAGGTGAATCAAAGTTAACGCAAGGCCAATAGCGATAGGTGCAAAGCCCGCTGGTGCAAACTTATCAGTTGCGCCATGAATCACAATCAAGAAGCCACAAGTCAAAACAATTTCAATAATGATTGCTGACAACATGGAATAATGGTCTGGTGAATGTTCGCCATAGCCATTGGAGGCAAAACCGCTTGCCGCTGCATCAAAGCCACTTTTACCGCTGGCGACCAAATAAAGAATACCGGCTGCAACAATACCGCCAATGACTTGCGCCACAATATAGCCAATTACATCTTTAGCCGGGAAACGACCGCCAGCCCACAAGCCCAAAGTGACTGCTGGGTTAAAGTGGCCGCCAGAAATATGACCTACTGCATAAGCCATAGTTAATACGGTTAAACCAAATGCTAATGCCACACCGACAAAACCAATCCCCAATTCAGGATATGCCGCAGCCAGTACCGCACTCCCACAACCACCGAATACCAACCAGAATGTGCCAAAGAATTCTGCCGCTAATTTCCTGAACATAACCACCTCTGCAATTTCATAAAGATGAATCACGGGCGAGGCAAATAACCGCACCTACCCGATTATTGTTTGTTACAACTAGTAGTGATGTAACGTTAATAATAAAAGAGCAGTGATATTAATGAGTTCTGTAATTCAGAACTACCCTATTAAATCCTAAAAATTTGATGTAGGGCAATGAGATGGCATTCCTTTCAAAGGTAACACGGTGGAAGTATAGAAGAGTTTTTCAAGAAATAAGAGTTGTCTTAGATTAAAAGCACTTTATGACATTGCTGTGAAACAACAGAGAATTAAGCGAAGAATTAATCCTTTTAGTATTAAATAAAAGAAATATGGAAAAGGTCATCGCCGCCTGCTACACGATAAATAACGCGCGCAGCTAACCTGCCGCCTCGAGTATGAAGAGTATATACTCGAGCTATACAGTCAGATGCGGAAGCTAAAGGAAAGCATTAACCAATCTGGAGGGATTATGTTTCTCGAGCGTGTAGAGATTGTCGGATTCAGGGGTATTAACCGTCTATCGTTAATGCTTGAGCAAAATAACGTGTTGATTGGCGAAAACGCATGGGGTAAATCCAGCCTGCTGGATGCGCTCACTTTGTTGTTGTCACCACATGAAACTCTCTATCACTTCAGTCGTGATGATTTCTATTTCCCTCCGGGAGACCTTCAAGGCCGGGAACACCATTTACACATTGTGCTGACCTTTCGGGAAACAGCACCTGGCCACCATCTCGGGCGGCGTTACCGCTCACTGGAGCCTGTTTGGGCCGAAGGGAATGATGGTTTCCATCGCATCATGTATCGTCTGGTCGGTGAGCTTGCAGCAGATGGTTCGATTCTGACGCTACGCAGCTTCCTTGATAACAACGGCCACTCCGTTGAGCTTGATGATATTGATACGCTTGCCAGGCAAATTATCCGTCTCAACCCCGTGTTACGCTTGCGTGACGCGCGATTTATGCGCCGCCTACGCAACGACAGCATCCCGGTAATGCCAGAAACTGAAATGACGGCCCGTCAGCTTGATTTCCTTGCTCGCGAATTAGTTTCCCGACCACAAAATCTCACCGATGCACAGTTGCGCCAGGGGCTTTCGGCTATGGTGCAATTGCTTGAACACTATTTTTCAGAGCAAGGTGCTACGGCCCATCAGCGTTTGTTACGACGTCGTTCGCATGATGAGCAACGTAGTTGGCGTTATCTGGATGTCATCAACCGTATGATAGACAAACCCAATAGTCGTGCTCATCGCATGATCTTATTGGGAATGTTTTCAACACTTCTGCAAGCAAAAGGAAGCGTGGCGCTTGATAAAGACGCCCGCCCGCTGTTGCTGGTGGAAGATCCTGAAACACGTCTGCATCCCATTATGCTGTCAGTGGCCTGGCATTTATTAAATCTGCTGCCGCTACAAAAAATCACCACCACCAATTCTGGTGAACTGTTATCACTCACGCCCGTTGAGAATGTCTGTCGTCTGGTGCGTGAATCCTCAAAAGTTGCCGCCTGGCGGCTCGGCCCCGGCGGGATGAATGCCGAAGACAGTCGTCGTATCGCATTTCATATCCGTTTCAATCGGGCCTCATCACTGTTTGCTCGCTGCTGGTTGTTAGTCGAGGGGGAAACAGAGGTGTGGGTGATGAACGAACTGGCGCGCCAGTGCGGGCACCATTTCGATGCCGAAGGTGTGAAAGTCATCGAGTTTGCGCAGTCCGGCCTCCGGCCACTAATTAAGTTTGCGCGGCGTATGGGCATTGAATGGCATGTATTGGTTGATGGTGATGAAGCCGGTAAAAAATACGCCTCCGTGGTGCGCGGCATTCTGGAAAATGATCGTGACCAGGAGCGCGATCATCTGACGACGCTGCCTGCGATGGACATGGAGCATTTCATGTATCGCCAGGGATTTGCTGATGTTTTCCATCGCGTGGCGCAACTTCCCGAAAATGTGCCGATGAATATGCGGCGCGTGATTGTAAAAGCTATTCATCGTTCTTCTAAACCCGACCTGGCAATTGAAGTCGCGATGGAGGCGGGTAGGCGTGGTGTTGAGTCAGTGCCGTCGTTGCTACGTAAAATGTTCTCGCGGGTGCTTTGGCTTGCGCGTGGCCGGGCTGATTAGCCCGGCAGTTGCTTAAAACTGCTGCTCAATTTGCGCCATCATCTCGTCGAGTAAACTGTAGCGGCGGCGATACTCAGCGCGTTTTTTGCTGGCGATATCCTCAAGGGGTTTACGAGCCACGCTCAAAGGCATGCTAAAGAAACCTTCTGGTAATAACTCACCACTCATCGATTGCCAGAAACTATCGTAATCGGCATGGATTTTATCTTTCTTCTTTTTCGCATAACGCCATGAGCGATAGATATGCGAGCTATTGCTGACCGCAAGGATTCTTTTCGCTTCCAAATGGCGTGCCAGTAGGCAGGCAGCTTCAAGAACCAGGCGTTTTGGGAACAATCCGTGACAGGCTTTCGTGGCGACCTGGATATATTCATGGGGCACGTCGCTGTGGGCTCCCTGCAATCCGCCGATAAAAAGTGTCTTTTGGCCCTGATACTGGCACAAAGTGAAGGTTAATCCAGCAAGCGCAATCCCGTCCTGACGGGTGAACGCCAATGTCGCTTCACCTTCTTTGTCGAGATTGGCGATGGCGCAAAAATTCAGGTAGTAGAAGCATTCATCTTTACCCGTTATGGTTGCCAGGTGCGCCCCTTTTTCTGAAAAGTGCTGCTGTAGTAGGGTTACAGGCAGAGCATGGGTCAGCTCGTTGTAGTGGAAAGACAATGCATTCACTACCGCCTTGCGGTTAAAATTCGTTGTTAAATAAGGGCGATGGGTGCGACAGGGTAAACCAGGCTGCACGCTAAGTAACTTTTCAAGCCAGGGCTGATGGGATAAATCGCTTAGTAAGTGCGCCGTAGCCAACGGATTAACGAGTGATCGCAGGACAAACTTGCGCCGGTAAGACGGGTTTTTCCACGCGCTGCCAGGCGTCCATTGTCCCTTTGCCAGACAAAGAAACAGCTGCCAGCCACTGAGTTGTGGTGCTGAAATAAGTTCGTCTACGGTAATTGGCGACATGATTGAAACCTGATTGATAAAGAATGGTGTAATTTCACCACCCATAAGTTCAATGAATGTTCAATCAGCAGCCAGAGAACCGAAGGCTCGCTATTTTTGTTGAGACTTTATTTAATTAGCCAGTTTGTTTGCAGGATACCTATGAGATTCAAGGGAAAAATAAAAAAACGTTATTGGCTTCTGGGCCTGTTGATTCTGCTGTTGGGCGTCTGGGTTTGGCAATTTCTCAACGCGCCAGCGCCGGTTTATCAGACCATGATTGTGCGCAAAGGTGAGCTGCAACAAAGCGTGCTGGCGACGGGCAAGCTGGATGCGTTGCGTAAAGTTGACGTGGGTGCGCAGGTCAGCGGGCAGTTAAAAACGCTGTCGGTGAACATTGGCGATAAAGTGAAAAAAGATCAGCTGTTGGGGGTTATCGATCCCGAACAGGCGCAAAACCAGATCAAAGAAGTTGAGGCTACGCTGATGGAGTTGCGAGCGCAGCGACGCCAGGCCGTAGCGCAGGCTAAACTTGCGCAGGTGACGTTAAATCGCCAACGGGCGCTGGCAAAAACGCAGGCTGTTTCGCAACAGGATCTGGATACTGCCGTGACCGATCTGGAAGTCAGGCAGGCACAAATCGGCACCATTGATGCGCAAATCAAACGCAATCAGGCCTCATTAGACACCGCAAAAACTAACCTCGATTACACGCAGATTGTGGCACCGATGGCAGGCGAAGTCACTGAAATCACGACTAAACAAGGCCAGACGGTGATTGCGGCTCAGCAAGCGCCGAACATTCTGACGCTTGCCGATCTCAGCACGATGCTGGTGAAAGCCCAGGTTTCTGAAGCGGATGTGATTCACCTGAAGCCCGGCCAAAAAGCTTGGTTTACGGTGCTTGGCGATCCGTTGACACGCTATGAAGGTGTGTTAATCGATATTTTACCAACGCCAGTTAAAGTTAACGACGCGATATTTTATAACGCACGTTTTGAAGTCCCGAATCCGAAAGGTGTGCTGCGTCTGGAAATGACCGCACAGGTGCATATTCAACTCGGTGGTGTGAAAGATGTGTTAACCATACCGCTTGCAGCTCTGGGTGAGCCGGTTGGTGATAACCGTTATAAAGTTTCGGTTTTACGCAACGGTGAGACCCGCGACCGTGAAATTACCATCGGTATGCGTAATGACACTCAGGCGCAAGTTGCTACAGGCCTCACCGAGGGCGAAGAAGTAGTGATTGGGAAAAGCACTGCCGGGAGTGCACCATGACAGCACTGCTTGAGCTACGGGATATTCGCCGTAGCTATCCGTCGGGAGACGAACAAGTTGAAGTGCTTAAAGGCATCAATATCGCTATTGAAGCGGGTGAGATGGTGGCGATTGTCGGGGCGTCGGGCTCTGGCAAATCCACGCTGATGAATATTCTTGGCTGCCTCGATAAACCCAGCAGTGGCAGTTACAAAGTTGCCGGGCAGGATATTGCGCTGCTCGATAGTGACGCACTCGCCACGTTGCGGCGTGAGCACTTTGGTTTTATCTTCCAGCGCTACCATTTGCTATCACACCTGAATGCGACGCAAAACGTCGAAGTACCGGCGGTGTATGCGGGTACGGCACGGGTTTATCGCCAGCAACGTGCGCGTGCGTTGCTGATGCGCCTCGGGCTGACAGACCGTGTTGATTATCTCCCTTCGCAGCTTTCAGGTGGCCAGCAGCAGCGCGTCAGTATCGCCCGAGCGTTGATGAATGGCGGCCAGGTTATTCTTGCTGATGAACCAACCGGCGCGCTGGATAGTCACTCTGGTGAAGAGGTAATGGCGACGCTCAAGCAACTGTGTGAGCAGGGGCATACGGTCATCATCGTGACCCACGACCCGAGTATTGCGGCTCAGGCGCAGCGTGTTATTGAAATTCGTGACGGCGAAATTATCAGTAACCCGCCGTCACTGGCGCAGCAACCCGGTGTGCCGAAAGAAGTGAAAATTCAGCCGACTTACTCGGCATTTCAGCAAACACTCAGTAGTTTCCGCGAAGCATTTACCATGGCCTGGCTTGCGTTGGCGGCGAATAAAATGCGCACGCTGTTGACCATGCTTGGAATTATTATCGGTATAGCTTCTGTGGTATCGATTGTCATCGTCGGTGATGCGGCAAAACAGATGGTGTTGCAGGATATTCGCTCGATAGGTACCAATACGATTGATATCTATCCCGGTAAAGATTTTGGTGATGATGATCCACAGTATCAGCAAGCGCTGAAATACGACGACCTGGCAGCCATCAGCCAACAGCCATGGGTCAGCTCAGCCACACCTGCTCTTTCGAGCAACTTACGCTTACGCTATGGCAACGTTGATGCTGCCGCCAGCGTGAACGGTGTCAGTAGCCAATATTTTAACGTCTATGGCATGACTTTTAGCGAAGGTAATACCTTTAATGAAGAACAGTTGGCAGGGCGTGCGCAGGTTGTCGTGCTTGATAGCAACACCAAACGCCAGCTATTTCCTGATAAAGCCAAAGTTGTTGGCGAAATTATATTATTGGGGAATATGCCCGCAACAGTGATTGGTGTGGCGCAGGAGAAGCAGTCGATGTTTGGCAGCAGTAAAATTCTGCGTGTCTGGCTGCCGTATAACACTATGGCTGGGCGCGTGATGGGGCAAAGCTGGCTGAACTCCATCACGGTGCGTGTCAAAGAAGGCTACAATAGCCACGAGGCCGAACAACAGCTCAATCGCTTGTTGCAGTTACGCCATGGTAAGAAAGATTTCTTCACCTACAACATGGATGGCCTGTTGAAAACGGCGGAAAAGACCACACGTACTCTTCAGATGTTCCTGACTTTGGTGGCGGTAATTTCGTTGTTGGTTGGTGGGATTGGCGTGATGAACATCATGCTGGTGTCAGTAACGGAGCGTACTAAAGAGATCGGTATTCGTATGGCCGTTGGCGCCAGGGCAAGCGATGTATTGCAGCAGTTTCTGATTGAGGCGGTGCTGGTGTGTCTGGTTGGCGGTGCGTTGGGGATCTCGTTATCACTGCTTATTGCCTTCACATTGCAACTGGTTTTGCCGGGCTGGGAAATCGGTTTTTCACCCATGGCGTTGTTAACTGCATTTGCTTGTTCGACTGCGACGGGAGTTATTTTTGGCTGGTTGCCGGCGAGAAATGCCGCAAGATTGAACCCGATTGATGCGCTGGCGCGTGAATAATTTTCATCTTTGGTATTACGTTTGGTTATAAAAATGCCAGCGTACAAGCTGGCATTTTGATTTAGGGATGTACACAATGAAACAAAGGGTCAGGCGACCGCTGCTTCGAGCTCCAGAGGTACAATCAAGCTAGCGTGATTGCCTTTTGGCCCCTGATGTACATCAAACCTGACTGTTTGCCCGGCTTTAAGCGTTCTGTAACCATCCATCTGAATGGTGGAGTAATGAGCGAAGATATCTTCGCCGCCGCCTTCAGGGCAGATAAAACCGAACCCTTTGGCGTTATTGAACCATTTAACTGTACCCGTCTCCATGCTTCTACATCCTTCGAAAATCTTATAAGTGAGATGGAATGAACCGGTGGGTGAGGGCGGGCTGTTCAAAACCTCGCCAACTCACGCTTGTACAATGTAGATAATTTAACCATGTCGTCAAGCGTTGCACGGGGGTGATCGATTGAAAATGAATCAAAAATTTGAAGCAGTTAACGCTATTGTGATTAATGTGACAGAGCTCTCTATTGTGAATTGCTGTCCCTTTTAAACACGATGAGTCACGTTAACTAAAAGCGTATTACACTCAACCTATGGGCTTCGCCTTAATGACAATGGGCGATTAAACATGATGACAATTTGCAATGGGTAAGACGAACGATTGGTTGGATTTCGACCAGCTGGTGGGTGACAAACTGCGCGAAGCGCTGAAACCACCATCGATGTATAAAGTTATGTTAATGAACGATGACTACACGCCGATGGAATTTGTTATTGACGTGCTGCAAAAGTTCTTTTCTTATGATGTAGAACGTGCAACGCAATTGATGCTCACTGTGCACTATCAGGGTAAAGCTATCTGTGGCATTTTTACTGCAGAAGTAGCAGAAACCAAAGTCGCGTTAGTGAACCAGTATGCAAGGGAGCATGAGCATCCGCTGCTGTGTACGCTAGAAAAAGCCTGAAGAAGGCAAAATTTGGGGGAGGTGCCTATGCTCAATCAAGAACTGGAACTCAGTTTAAATATGGCTTTCGCCAGAGCGCGCGAGCACCGACATGAGTTTATGACTGTCGAGCATCTGTTACTGGCTTTGCTCAGTAACCCATCGGCTCGCGAAGCGCTGGAAGCGTGTAGCGTAGATCTGGTGGCGCTGCGACAGGAACTCGAGGCCTTCATCGAACAAACCACACCGGTTCTGCCTGCCAGTGAAGAAGAGCGTGATACCCAACCTACGCTTAGCTTCCAGCGCGTGCTGCAACGTGCGGTGTTCCACGTCCAGTCTTCTGGTCGCAGTGAAGTCACAGGCGCAAACGTGCTGGTGGCTATCTTTAGCGAGCAGGAATCCCAGGCAGCGTACCTGCTGCGTAAACATGAAGTCAGCCGACTTGATGTGGTGAACTTCATCTCTCACGGTACACGTAAAGACGAACCTAATCAGGCACCGGGTGCAGAAAATCCGGTCAATGAAGAGCAAGCAGGCGGGGAGGAACGTATGGAAAACTTCACCACCAATCTCAACCAGCTTGCACGTGTGGGAGGGATCGATCCGCTGATTGGCCGCGAGAAAGAGCTTGAGCGCGCCATTCAGGTTCTGTGCCGTCGCCGTAAGAACAACCCGCTGTTAGTGGGTGAATCAGGCGTAGGTAAAACGGCGATTGCTGAAGGTCTTGCCTGGCGTATCGTGCAGGGTGACGTTCCGGAAGTGATTGCTGATTGCACTATTTACGCGCTGGATATTGGTTCGCTGCTGGCGGGCACTAAATATCGCGGTGACTTTGAGAAACGTTTCAAAGCGCTGCTTAAACAGCTTGAGCAGGATCAGAACAGCATCCTGTTTATTGATGAAATTCATACCATTATCGGTGCAGGTGCCGCGTCGGGTGGGCAAGTTGATGCCGCAAACTTGATCAAGCCGCTGCTGTCGAGTGGTAAGATTCGTGTTATCGGTTCAACCACTTACCAGGAATTCAGCAATATCTTTGAGAAAGACCGTGCTCTGGCGCGTCGCTTCCAGAAAATTGATATTACTGAGCCAAGCGTTGAAGAAACCGTTCAGATTATTAACGGCCTGAAACCGAAATACGAAGCGCACCATGACGTACGTTATACCGCCAAAGCGATTCGTGCGGCGGTGGAGCTGGCGGTGAAATACATCAACGATCGCCACCTGCCCGATAAAGCTATTGACGTTATCGACGAAGCGGGTGCCCGCAGCCGTCTGATGCCGGTGAGCAAGCGTAAAAAAACCGTGAATGTTGCTGACATCGAAACCGTGGTTGCACGTATTGCACGTATCCCGGAGAAGAGTGTTTCAGCAAGCGATCGCGATACGCTCAGAAGCCTTGACGATCGTCTGAAAATGCTGGTGTTTGGCCAGGATAAAGCCATTGAGGCATTAACCGAAGCCATCAAAATGAGCCGTGCTGGATTGGGCCATGATCACAAGCCTGTGGGTTCATTCCTGTTTGCCGGGCCAACGGGCGTGGGTAAAACGGAAGTGACCGTTCAGTTGGCGAAATCGCTGGGCATTGAGCTGTTGCGTTTTGATATGTCGGAATACATGGAACGCCACACCGTGAGCCGTTTGATTGGCGCACCTCCGGGTTATGTTGGTTTCGACCAGGGCGGCCTGCTGACGGATGCGGTAATTAAACACCCCCACTCTGTGTTGTTGCTCGATGAAATCGAAAAAGCGCACCCGGATGTCTTTAACTTGTTATTACAAGTAATGGATAACGGCACGCTGACCGATAACAACGGGCGCAAAGCCGATTTCCGTAACGTGATTCTGGTCATGACCACCAACGCTGGTGTGCGTGAAACCGAGCGTAAGTCTATTGGCCTGATTCGTCAGGACAACAGCACCGACGCGATGGAAGAGATCAAGAAGATCTTTACCCCGGAATTCCGTAACCGTCTGGATAACATTATTTGGTTCAACCATCTGTCTACAGATGTGATCCACCAGGTGGTCGACAAATTTATCGTCGAACTTCAGGTGCAGCTGGATCAGAAAGGGGTGTCTCTGGAAGTGAGCCAGGAAGCACGCGATTGGCTGGCAGAAAAAGGCTATGACCGTGCGATGGGCGCACGTCCAATGACACGTGTTATTCAGGACAACCTGAAAAAACCACTCGCTAACGAGCTGTTATTTGGTTCACTGGTGGATGGCGGACAGGTAACGGTGGCACTGGATAAAGAGAATCAGAAACTGATTTATAATTTCCATAGTGCGCAGAAACATAAACCGGAAGCTGCTCATTAATTTTAAATATATACCCAAAGTATTACGGGTATAAAAAAAGGCCAGGTCATTGACCTGGCCTTTCTATTATTAAATTGTTTACGCCGCCTGTTTATCACGCAGCGTTAAATAAAACTATCAGCGACTACGGAAGACAATGCGGCCTTTGCTCAGGTCGTACGGGGTCAGCTCTACAGTGACTTTGTCACCCGTCAGGATGCGGATATAGTTTTTACGCATTTTACCGGAGATATGAGCGGTTACCACGTGCCCGTTTTCCAGCTCAACGCGGAACATGGTGTTAGGTAACGTATCAAGAACGGTACCCTGCATTTCAATATTGTCTTCTTTGGCCATCTAATCCTCGAGGGTATCACTACCATAGTTTTGAACCGGCAAGATAATGCCCAAGTTCACGTATCATGTAAAGAATTGTTGGTGAAATCACCAGCGAAAGTGCAATTTGCGCATTACCCAAAACCCACTCAAAAGCTGCACTGTTGGCGCTTACGATGAGGGCTGCGAAGAGATAAACGATGGGCGATCCCTGTTAAAGCTAATCCCAAACGGCGGCGGGGTAATGAGCAGAGCTCACTCTGCGGGGCTAATTATAACACTCTTAACAGTAATGTGCCGTAAACATTATCGTTACGACAGTATTTGTGGCACCCAGCAATAAGATGCAAGATGCTGCGGACGAAAAGTAGACAAATGCTCCAGATATTCACGACGAGGAATTTCAATCGCTCCCAATGATGCGGTATGGGCATTTAGCACCTGGCAATCAATCAGCTTGCCACCATAACTGAGAAAGTGTTGGCAGAAGACCAGCAGCGCCGTTTTTGAAGCATTTTCCCTGCGGCTGAACATGGATTCACCACAAAACAGAGAGCCTTGTGCAACACCATATACTCCGCCAACCAATTCTTTATCTTCCCAGACTTCAATCGAATGGGCGTGGCCTAATTCATGAAGCCGTTTATAGGCGTCGATGATTTCAGGGGTTATCCATGTTCCTTCGTCGCGATCGTCAGCGCACTCGCTGATAACACGCTCGAAAGCGTGATTCAGGGTCACCCGATATGGGGAGTTGCGGTGGAAACGCTTCATGCTGCGACTAAGGTGAAACTGATCCGGAAAAAGCACCGCGCGCGGGTCTGGCGACCACCATAAAATGGGGTCACCAGGGGAGAACCATGGAAAGATACCGCGCTGATAAGCCATCAGCAAACGAGCCGGGCTTAAGTCACCCCCGAGCGCCAGTAACCCATTAGGTTCACGCAACGCGCCTTCCGGTGAGGGGAAGGCGATTGAGTCACGGGAAAGCTGAATAAGGCGCATGACATCCAAACTCCAGGGGGCAGTAAATATTGATAATAGACCAATTACACAGCCTACAAACGCTGGTGGAAATGATAATAACGCCCACCGCTGGCCATTAAATCTGGGTGATTACCTTGCTCAATAATTTGCCCGTTGTCCATCACAATTATGCTGTCGAAATTAGCAAGTCCACGCAGGCGATGGGTAACCATCAGCACGGTCTTTTCTTTGGTCACTTCGGCCAGCAAATCAAGTATCTGGCGCTCTGTTTCAGCATCCAGACCCTCAGTTGGTTCATCCAATAAGAACAGAGGGGCATCGTGTAATAACGCACGTGCAATCGCCAGCCGACGTAACTCGCCGCCAGACAGTTGTCGGCCACCTTCACCAAGCCAGCTATTGAGACCAGCATCTTCTAATAACTTCTCAAGACCAACGCGGGTCAGGATGCTGCTGAGTTGTTCATCGCTGGCCTGTGGAGCTGCAAGCAGTAAGTTATCGCGCAATGTGGCGCTAAACAGATGTACACGTTGTGATACGACGCTCGTGGCAGCACGCAAAGCCGTTTCATCAAATTGACTTAAAGCTTCGCCATTAATACGAATTTCGCCGTGGTGTGGTTCCCAGGCGCGAGTAAGTAACTGGAGTAGAGTGGATTTCCCACAGCCAGTGCGCCCCAGAATCGCGACATGTTGTCCTGCATCGACTTTAAGCGAGATACCGCGTAACGCCATCTGCGACTGGTCAGGATAAGCAAAGCTCAGATTGTTGATATCCAGCGCTACGCGTTCAGGAACGGCATGAGGTTGCTCAGTGAACACCACTTCTGGTTTTTGGCTAGTGATTTCCGTAACGCGCAGTGCCGAGGTAATCACCTGGCCCAGATGTTGAAACGCACCGGTGACCGGAGCCAGGGCTTCGAAAGAGGCAAGGGCACAGAACACAAACAACGCGATAAGCGCGCCAGGTGTGGTATTCCCGCCAACACCCGCCGCAGCCATCCACAGCATCAATATTACTGCCGCGCCGCTAATAAGCAGCATCACGGCTTGCGAGAGAGCCGTAAGCTCAGCCTGGCGGCGCTGTGCTTCTTGCCAGCGATCTTCAGTCGCTTCGAGTTGCTGGCGATAACGCTGGGTAGCGCCAAAAATGGTTAACTCTGCGTGGCCCTGTAGCCATGCTGTGAGTTGCTGACGGTATTGTCCACGTTGGACAGTGATTGCCTCACCGGTTGATTTTCCTGCGAAATAAAACACCGGCGGTAACAACACTAACGTCGCCAGTAAGATAGCGCCGAGCGTAAGCGCCAACTCTACATCGAGCCAGCTTAAACCGAAGGTCACCACGACGATCACGACAAACGCGCCAACCATCGGAGAAATCACGCGCAGGTAAAGATGGTCAAGGGTGTCGACATCAGCAACCAGGCGATTAAGTAATTCGCCCTGACGAAAGCGTGCCAGTCCGGCAGGGGAGAGCGGAAGCAGTTTGCTAAAAGTGGAGACGCGCAAATGTTGAAGCACGCGGAACGTCGCATCATGGCTGACCAGACGTTCAAAGTAACGCCCTGCGGTACGCGTAATTGCACCACCACGCACACCAGCGGCAGGCAACATATAGTTAAAACTATAAATGCCCGCTACGCCGACTACGGCCGAGGCTGACAGGAACCAGCCCGAAAGCGTCAGAAGCCCAATACTTGCCAGTAGCGTGATAATTGCCAGCACCACGCCAAGCGTCAGCAGCCATTTATGGCGACAATAAAGCGCCAGGTAGGGTAGTAAAGCGCGCATTAAATCTCCTCCTGGCGATGAGCCAGTAACGTGGCAAACGGGCCTTCCTGAGAGGCAAGCGTTGCGTAATCTCCTTGCTGCACGATACGACCATCACGCATCACCCACACCTCGTCCCAGCCGCTGATGTAGTCCAACTGGTGCGTTACCATTAACGTCGTTTGTTGACGGGAAGCGTCACTCAAAGCATCCATTACTCGCTGCTCGCTGTGAGCGTCCAGGCTTGCGGCTGGTTCATCCAGCAGTAACAATCCGCATGGCATCAATAAGGCGCGAGCTACGGCGACACGTTGTGCCTGGCCGACCGATAAGCGTGCAGCAGCTTCGCCAAGAGGTGTATCAATACCTTGCGGTAACAACGGCAGGAATTCGCTGACAGAGGCTTTTTCCAGTGCGGTAGCTAATTGTTCAGAGCTCGCATCTGGGGCACTCAACAGCACGTTTTCGCGGATGGTTGGAGCCGGAAGTTGTGGGTTTTGCCCAACCCAACTGAGTTGTTCGCGCCACCATTTAGGGTCAAGCTCTGAAAGCTCAATACCGTTGACCAGCAACTGCCCTTGATAAGGTAAAAAGCCAGATAACACATTGAGCAGTGAGCTTTTACCCGCACCACTTTGCCCAACCAAAACGACGCGTTGGTTACCTGAAAGAGTGAAGTTCAGAGGCCCTGCGAGAACTTTTTCTTCGGTCGACAGGATAACTAAATCACGCGCTTCAATGCAGATAGGCTCGTTGCAATTAAATTGTGCACTGCCTTTTTTACGTTCCTGCAATGGTGCATCGAGGAATGTCATCAGGCTATCAGCTGCACCTACGGCTTGTGCTTTAGCGTGATAGAAAGTGCCTAAATCGCGTAGCGGTTGGAAAAACTCAGGAGCGAGAATCAGGGCCAGAAAACCAGCAAACAGAGTCACGCCGGTGCTGTAGTGGCCGAAGTTAAGTTCGCCCAGATAGGAGAAGCCGAAGTAAACCGCAACCACCGCGATTGAAAGTGAGGCGAAGAACTCCAGTACGCCGGATGAGAGGAACGCAAGGCGTAAAACTTCCATAGTACGCTGGCGGAAATCCTGCGAAGCAACACGGATATTTTCTGTTTCCGCGCTACCACGGTTAAACAAGCGAAGTGTTTCCATACCACGTAGGCGGTCAAGGAAATGCCCGCTCAGTCGTGCAAGCGCCTGGAAGTTACGGCGGTTCGCATCTGCAGCCCCCATACCTACCATCGCCATAAACAGCGGGATAAGCGGTGCGGTGCAAAGCAAAATCAACGCAGCGACCCAGTTGGATGGGAAAATTACGATTAAAATCAGTACCGGAACCATCACCGCAAGCGACATCTGTGGCAGGTAACGGGCGTAATAATCGTGCATATCTTCAATCTGTTCGAGAACCAGCGTTGCCCAACTGCCGACAGGTTTACCCTGAATTGAGGCAGGACCGGCTTCATGCACGCGGTCGAGCACTTTACGGCGTATTTCCTGCCGAATATGAAGCCCGGCGTAGAAACCGACTTTTTCTCGCAGCCATACGACCCAGGCTCGTAATACAAAAATAAGAATCAGGATAACGAACAGCAGAAGCAAAGCTTCACGCGGTATGTTTTCCATAATCATATGCTGCAACATCCTGGCTAAAATCCAGGCCTGAGCAACGATTAACAGCCCACTGACCAAACCCAAAAAACGGGAAAGCCCCAGCCAGCGGCGCGAGATAATACTTTGTGTTTTTAGCCAGCGGCTAAGTTCTTTTTGACGGGTTTTATTCATGGTTGCCAGTGCAGGTAAATGATGAATTATCAGGCAAAATTTGCGGGCAATGTTACAACGCAGGCAAAAGAAAGGCGACTTATTCAGTCGCCTTTACGTATCTTCAAATTGTCGCTATGGATTACGAGAGTTATTTATTCTGTTCGGCGAGTCCGTCCAGGTAACGCTCAGCATCTAATGCAGCCATACATCCTGTGCCTGCAGAGGTAATTGCCTGGCGATAGATGTGGTCCATAACATCACCTGCAGCAAATACACCAGGGATGCTGGTTTGCGTGGCATTACCGTGGATACCGGACTGCACTTTGATGTAACCATTCTCCAGCTCTAGCTGACCGTCAAAAATCCCAGTGTTCGGGCTGTGGCCGATAGCAACAAACAGACCCGCAACTTCTAACTCTTCCGTCTGGTCAGTGTTATGCGCATCGCGCAGACGCAAACCACTAACACCCATTTGATCGCCAGTGACTTCATCCAGCGTGCGGTTAGTGTGAAGTACGATATTGCCGTTCTTCACCTTATCCATCAGGCGATTAATAAGGATTTTTTCCGCACGGAAGCTGTCGCGGCGGTGAATCAAATGCACTTCAGAGGCAATGTTTGCCAGATAAAGCGCTTCTTCAACTGCGGTGTTACCGCCGCCGATGACTGCAACTTTTTGATTGCGGTAGAAGAAACCATCGCAGGTAGCGCAGGCGGAAACGCCACGGCCTTTAAATGCCTCTTCTGAAGGCAGCCCCAGGTAACGTGCTGAAGCGCCGGTTGCGATGATCAACGCATCACACGTGTATTCACCGCTGTCACCCGACAGACGGAATGGACGATTCTGGAGATCAACTTTAGAAATGTGATCGAACAGAATTTCGGTTTCGAATTTAGTTGCGTGTTCGTGCATGCGCTCCATCAGAGCGGGGCCAGTCAGGTCATTTGGATCACCCGGCCAGTTCTCGACTTCGGTCGTAGTGGTCAATTGGCCACCTTTTTCCATCCCGGTAATTAAAACGGGCTTGAGGTTGGCGCGCGCCGCGTAGACTGCTGCGGTGTAGCCCGCAGGGCCGGAGCCAAGAATTAGCAATTTACTGTGTTTAGCGGTGCCCATGAGATCCTCATTGTTCGTTGGCAGACAATCGAGGGATTGTAGGGAATTTGGCGGGTTAAAAAAAGGGTGCAGCGATTTTGTTAACTATATGTGTAATAGCTCAACTCAATCAGCCATTGCTTAACGCATATAAAACGCATAAAAATCCGTCTAAATAGGGTAATTAGTCACGCAGGTAAAGTGATGAATAATCATCAAGTGCCCCGGATATATGGCACGTTCCACTAAATTTCGATGTTTTGCTTTGACAATCCGCTAAGCATTTGCGAAAACATTCGAGGAAGAAAAACATTTGGTATGAGAGCAGTAAAATAATCACGCATACCTGATGCAATTTTACCGGGTTATTGAAATCTACTCATGGCGTGGACAGACGCCATGAGTGATGTCGATGGCAGCCGTTGGGCACCGGTCTTCTCACGTACACCCGGAACAGTGACGTTGACCGGGTTATGGCAGGTGAAGGAAGGAACACAGAGAGACAATAATAATGGTAGATAGTAAGAAGCGCCCTGGCAAAGATCTCGACCGCATCGATCGTAACATTCTTAATGAGCTACAGAAGGATGGGCGTATTTCCAACGTCGAGCTTTCGAAGCGTGTTGGGCTTTCACCGACTCCGTGCCTTGAGCGCGTGCGTCGTCTGGAACGACAGGGTTTCATTCAGGGCTATACCGCTCTGTTGAACCCGCATTATCTGGATGCATCACTTCTGGTTTTTGTTGAGATTACTCTGAATCGTGGCGCGCCAGATGTGTTTGAGCAATTTAACGCCGCAGTGCAAAAACTTGAAGAAATTCAAGAGTGTCATTTGGTATCCGGTGATTTCGACTATTTGTTGAAGACTCGTGTGCCTGATATGTCTGCGTACCGCAAATTACTAGGCGAGACCTTGTTGCGACTGCCGGGTGTGAACGATACCCGTACCTATGTGGTCATGGAAGAGGTCAAACAGAGCAATCGTCTGGTTATTAAGACCCGTTAACACGGGCCAGGTGCAAAATCTGCGTATTTTGGTTACACTCCTGGTCATTCATACAGCCACAGTGCCGGGAATGCCCGGCACTGTGGCTCTCCATATTTATTAAGGACCTGGAGAGTCTTACTTGAGCCAGGAATACACCGAAGAAAAAGAAGTTACATTGAGGAAACTCAGCAGCGGGCGTCGGGCATTAGAGGCCTTACTCCTCCTTGTTGCCATTTTTGCCGTCTATTTGATGGTAGCGCTGCTTAGTTTTAATCCTTCCGATCCCAGTTGGTCACAAACCGCATGGCACGAACCTATTCATAATTTAGGTGGGATGCCGGGTGCGTGGTTGGCCGATACGCTGCTGTTTATTTTTGGCGTAATGGCCTACACCATTCCGGTTATCATTATCGGTGCGTGTTGGTTTACTTTCCGCAATCGGGATAACGAAGAATTTATTGATTATTTTGCCGTTTCCTTACGCCTTATAGGCGTATTGGCCATGGTACTTACCGCCTGCGGCCTTGCTGCGATTAACGCCGATGATATTTGGTATTTTGCCTCCGGCGGGGTGATCGGTAGTTTGCTGAGCACTGCCATGATGCCATTGCTTAACAGCAGTGGCGGTACTATTGCTCTGTTGTGCGTGTGGGCGGCAGGTCTAACGTTGTTTACTGGTTGGTCCTGGGTCGGTATTGCTGAGAAAATTGGTAGCGCAACTTTGAGCGTGCTGACGTTTGCCAGCAACCGCACCCGCCGGGATAACACCTGGCAGGACGATGATTACGACGACGAAGAAGAACATGATGAAGAACACGCACCAGCAGTAGAAAAGCGTGAGTCTCGTCGTGCGCGTATTTTACGTGGGGCATTGGCTCGCAAGCAGCGTATCTCAGAGAAATTCGCCAATCCAAATGCACGCAAAACAGACTCGGCGCTATTTTCTGGCAAAAGAATGGATGATGCCGAGGATGATGTTTTGTTCTCGCCAAATAAAGCCACATTCCCGGAAGATGACGTGCTCTTCTCTGGTAACAAAGCAACGTTGCCAGAAAGCGATGAGTACGATCCGCTATTACACGGACAGTCTATTGTCGCGCCAGTCGCTGCTGCTGCCGCAATGGCGAACCCTGCTTATGCCGCTCCAGTGATGCCAACGGGTACCGTATCTCCTGTAGCCACGCCTGCGCCGGAAGTGGCGGAGACTCCGGCAATCGCCTGGGAACCTGCACCGACCACGGTGACTCCTGAACCAGTGCTTGCGCCGACACCTGAAAGTTACCATGCGCCTCGAGCAGCGGAACAATACAACCCGCAACAGGTGACCAGCCATTGGTCTGAACCAGAAATGGTTCAGCCTGTTGTTGAACCAGCTCCAGTTCAGCCAATTTATTACGATCCAACACCCGTTCAACCAATTGCTGAGCCTGAACCTGTTGAAGAGATAAAGCCGGCCGTTCGTCCACCGATCTATCATTTTGAAGAAGTCGAAGCCAAACGTGCTCGTGAACGTGAACAACTGGCGGCCTGGTATCAGCCGGTTAATGAACCGAAACCCGATCCTTATGGGTATGACAGTTCCCCGGCATTTGCATCAACATCAGTACCGGATTCTTCACGTTCTGAAGCGCCAGCTATACCTCAGGGCTTCTCTGGCGTTGTGCCGGAGGTTCCGATCGTAGCGGCTCCATCTGTTCCGCAAGGTGTTAAAGACGCAGCGAAAGCTGCGGGTGCCGTGGCTGCGTTTAGTCCGGTATTCAGTATTGCCAGCGATGCGCCACGCCCTCAGGTTAAAGAGGGGATTGGCCCACAGCTACCACGTCCAAATCGTGTACGCGTGCCGACTCGTCGTGAACTTGCCTCTTACGGAATTAAGTTGCCGTCTCAGCGTATGGCTGAAGAGGAAGCGCGTCGCCAGAATGGCATGGATATTGAAGACGACTATGCTGACGATGCACAAGAAATGGAACAGCATGAACTTGCTCGCCAGTTTGCGGCTCAACAGCAGCAGCGTTATGGTGAAGAGTATGAAGACGACTCTTTGCAGCAAGACGAAGATGAGGCCGAGCAGGCTGAATTAGCCCGCCAGTTTGCTGCACAACAGCAACAGCGTTATTCAGAACCCCAGCAGCAGCCGAATCAGCAACAGCCAAATAATGTGCCGTTCTCATTGGATGATTTTGATTTCTCACCAATGAAAACGTTAGTTAACGATGGGCCGAGTGAGCCATTGTTTACGCCGGGTCACGTTGAAGAACCTGTTCCTGTGCAGCAATCGCAAAATTGGCAGGCAGTTCCACCGCCGCATGTGCAACAACAACCGACACCTGCACCAGTTGCCACCCCATCGATAAAAGAAAGTTTGATCCATCCTTTCCTGATGCGTAATGGTGATGACCGTCCGTTGCAGCGCCCAACCACGCCGTTGCCGTCTTTGGATTTGCTGACCTCTCCACCTGCGGAAGTTGAACCAATAGATACTTTTGCTCTTGAGCAAATGGCGCGTCTGGTTGAAGCCCGCCTTGCGGATTACCGCATTAAAGCCGATGTGGTGGATTACTCGCCGGGTCCGGTAATTACCCGATTTGAGCTTGATTTAGCGCCTGGAGTTAAAGCCGCGCGTATTTCTAACTTGTCTCGCGACCTTGCTCGTTCATTGTCGACAGTGGCCGTGCGTGTTGTGGAAGTTATCCCGGGGAAACCGTATGTGGGCCTGGAATTACCAAACAAAAAGCGCCAAACCGTCTACCTGCGCGAAGTGCTGGATTGTGCCAAATTCCGTGAAAGCACTTCGCCACTTACAGTGGTATTAGGTAAAGATATTGGTGGTGAACCGGTTATTGCTGATCTTGCAAAAATGCCGCACTTGCTGGTAGCCGGTACAACTGGTTCCGGTAAGTCTGTTGGCGTAAACGCCATGATCCTTAGCATGTTGTATAAAGCCACTCCTGAAGATGTGCGCTTTATTATGATCGACCCGAAAATGCTTGAGTTGTCAGTGTATGAAGGCATTCCACATCTGTTAACTGAAGTCGTAACAGATATGAAAGATGCTGCCAATGCATTGCGCTGGAGCGTTAACGAAATGGAACGTCGTTACAAGCTGATGTCCGCGTTAGGCGTGCGAAATCTGGCGGGTTACAACGAACGCGTGTTGGAAGCTGAACGCATGGGCCGCCCAATCCCAGATCCATTCTGGAAGCCGGGCGACAGTATGGAAGTTTCCCATCCAATGCTTGAGAAACTGCCATATATCGTCGTGCTGGTGGACGAGTTTGCCGACCTGATGATGACGGTCGGTAAGAAAGTTGAAGAGTTGATCGCTCGCCTGGCGCAGAAAGCGCGTGCTGCAGGCATTCACTTAGTTTTAGCTACTCAGCGTCCATCGGTAGATGTGATTACCGGCTTGATTAAAGCCAACATCCCAACGCGTGTGGCGTTTACGGTATCGAGCAAAATTGACTCCCGTACCATCCTCGATCAGGCTGGTGCTGAGTCCCTGCTGGGCATGGGTGACATGCTTTATTCCGGACCAAACTCTACTTTGCCGGTTCGTGTCCATGGCGCGTTTGTTCGTGACCAGGAAGTTCATGCTGTCGTTCAGGACTGGAAAGCGCGTGGCCGCCCACAATACATCACTGGCATTACTTCCGATAACGAAAGTGAAGGCGGTACAGGTGGTGGTCTTGACGGTGATGAAGAACTCGATCCGCTATTTGATCAAGCAGTCGCTTTTGTAGTCGAAAAACGTAAAGCGTCTATTTCCGGAGTTCAGCGTCAGTTCCGCATCGGCTATAACCGTGCAGCCCGAATTGTTGAACAGATGGAAGCGCAGGGTATCGTGAGTCCACAAGGGCATAATGGTAACCGCGAAGTGCTTGCGCCACCGCCATTTGAGTAATTCTAAGCAAAAGAGCCGTCGTTACGGCTCCTTTGCAAAGAAGGGTAAATTACCGGAAAATCAGCTTATTCTTCTGTTGCTACAGAAGAACTCTCGACTAGAGTGGGCAGCAGAAATACCACAGCGCAGTCGCTTTGTGGCGCATGAATTTTAAGGAATCATAATGAAAAAAATCGCTATTACTTGTGCTTTGTTGGCTGCTCTGACTGCAACCGCTGCCTGGGCAGACGCCGCAGGTGATCTGAAAGCTCGTCTGGACAAAGTCAGCAGCTTCCACGCGAGTTTTACTCAGAAAGTGACTGATGGCAGTGGTGCCGCAGTCCAGGAAGGTCAGGGTGATTTGTGGGTTAAACGTCCGAATTTGTTCAACTGGCATATGACTCAGCCAGATGAAAGCATTCTGGTTTCTGATGGCAAAACATTGTGGTTCTACAATCCGTTTGTTGAGCAAGTTAGTGCAACTTGGCTGAAAGATGCGACCGGTAATACCCCGTTTATGCTGATTGCGCGCAACCAAAGCAGTGACTGGCAGCAATACAACATCAAACAAAGCGGCGACGATTTTGTTCTGACTCCAAAAACCAGCGCTGGGAACCTTAAACAGTTCACCATAAACGTCGGGAACGACGGGACTATCCATCAGTTCAGTGCGATTGAGCAAGACGATCAACGCAGCAGCTATGCACTGAAAACGCAGCAGAATGGCGCGGTGGATATGAGTAAGTTTACGTTTACCCCGCCTAAAGGCGTGACGGTGGACGACCAACGTAAGTAGAGGTATGAGTGAGCAACTTGTCGCTCGATTTTTCTGAGAATACCTTCAAACCTCTGGCCGCGCGTATGCGGCCAGAAAATCTCGCGCAATATATCGGCCAACAACATCTACTCGCACCGGGCAAACCGCTTCCAAAAGCGATAGAAGCGGGGCATCTCCATTCAATGATTTTATGGGGGCCGCCGGGCACGGGCAAAACGACATTGGCTGAAGTAATTGCTCACTATGCTGACGCGGATGTAGAACGCATTTCGGCTGTCACTTCAGGTGTCAAAGAAATCCGCGAAGCCATAGAGCGCGCACGCCAGAATCGCAATGCCGGGCGGCGCACAATTCTGTTTGTCGACGAAGTCCATCGCTTCAACAAAAGCCAGCAAGATGCTTTTTTGCCCCACATTGAAGACGGCACGATTACGTTTATCGGCGCAACCACTGAAAATCCCTCATTCGAGCTCAATTCGGCACTGTTGTCGCGCGCTCGCGTTTACTTGCTCAAATCGCTCACCCCTGAAGATATTGAGAAAGTTCTCGACCAGGCGATGAATGATGCTGCGCGCGGCTACGGTGGGCAAAATATCGTCCTGCCTGATGACACGCGTCTTGCAATCGCAGAACTAGTCAATGGGGATGCACGCCGCGCATTAAACACGCTGGAAATGATGGCTGATATGGCCGAAATTGATAACAGCGGTCAGCGTGTTCTACAAATTGCTCTGTTAACTGAAATTGCTGGGGAACGCAGCGCTCGCTTTGATAATAAAGGCGACCGTTTTTACGATCTTATTTCTGCGTTACACAAGTCGGTGCGTGGCTCATCACCTGATGCAGCTCTGTACTGGTATGCGCGTATCATCACCGCCGGTGGCGATCCGTTATACGTTGCCAGGCGTTTGCTTGCGATCGCGTCCGAAGATGTGGGAAATGCCGATCCTCGTGGGATGCAGGTTGCTATTTCTGCGTGGGACTGCTTTACCCGTGTCGGCCCGGCAGAAGGCGAACGTGCAATTGCTCAGGCCATTGTTTACTTAGCCTGCGCGCCTAAAAGTAATGCGGTTTACACCGCATTCAAAGCCGCAATGGCGGATGCTCGTGAGCGTCCGGATTATGACGTTCCGGTTCATTTACGTAATGCCCCAACCAAACTGATGAAAGAAATGGGGTATGGTCAGGAGTATCGCTATGCTCATGATGAACCCAATGCTTATGCTTCCGGAGAAGTTTACTTCCCGCAGGAAATGGCACAAACACGCTATTATCAGCCGACAAACAGAGGTCTTGAAGGCAAGATTGGTGAAAAGCTCGCCTGGCTTGCTGAACAGGATCAAAATAGCCCGACAAAACGCTACCGATAATTCAGGTGTTGCGGTAAGGTTAGCAAGACTATCATTGCGGTTGCAGGCTGTGACCGCTATCCCCTTCATTTAATTCGATAAGCACAGGATAAGCATGCTCGATCCCAATCTACTGCGTACAGAGCCAGACGCAGTCGCTGAAAAACTGGCACGCCGAGGCTTCAAGCTGGATGTAGAAACGCTGCGCTCTTTAGAAGAGCGTCGTAAAGTATTGCAGGTTAAAACAGAAAATCTGCAGGCTGAGCGTAACTCGCGATCGAAATCCATTGGCCAGGCGAAAGCTCGTGGGGAAGACATCGAGCCGTTGCGTTTGCAAGTCAACCAGTTGGGTGAAGAGCTGGATGCAGCAAAAACTGAACTTGATGTCCTGCTTGCAGAGATCCGCGACATCGCGCTGACGTTGCCTAACATCCCGGACGATTGCGTGCCGATGGGTAAAGATGACAGTGAAAATGTTGAAATCTGCCGCTGGGGTGAGCCGCGTAAATTCGATTTTGAAGTGCGTGACCACGTGACGCTGGGCGAAATGGCTAAAGGTCTGGATTTCGCATCTGCTGTTAAACTGACCGGTGCTCGCTTTGTTGTGATGCAAGGGCAAATTGCTCGTCTGCACCGCGCCCTGAGCCAGTTTATGCTTGACCTGCATACTGAGCAGCATGGTTATATTGAGAACTATGTTCCGTACTTGGTAAACCACGACACGCTTTATGGTACAGGCCAATTGCCTAAATTTGCTGGTGACTTGTTCCATACTCGTCCGCTGGAAGAAGAAGCCGATGCCAGCAACTATGCATTGATCCCAACCGCAGAAGTGCCGTTGACCAACCTGGTGCGTGATGAAATTCTCGATGAAGATACTCTGCCGCTGAAAATGACCGCACATACCCCATGCTTCCGTTCTGAAGCGGGTACTTACGGTCGTGACACGCGTGGTCTTATCCGTCAGCACCAGTTCGATAAAGTTGAGATGGTGCAGATTGTGCGTCCGGAAGACTCTATGGAAGCACTGGAAGAGTTGACCAGCCACGCGGAGAAAGTCCTGGAGTTATTGAATCTGCCATACCGCAAAGTGTTGTTGTGTTCTGGTGATATGGGCTTTGGCGCGGTCAAAACTTACGATCTGGAAGTGTGGCTGCCTGGGCAGGATACTTACCGTGAAATCTCCTCTTGCTCCAACTGTGGAGATTTCCAGGCACGTCGTTTGCAGGCTCGCTGCCGCAGCAAATCAGACAAGAAAACCCGTTTGGTGCATACGCTGAACGGTTCTGGTCTGGCTGTAGGTCGTACACTGGTTGCGGTACTTGAAAACTACCAGCAAGCAGATGGCCGAATCGAAGTTCCTGAAGTGCTGCGTCCGTACATGAAAGGGCTCGAGTTCATCGGCTAATGTATTAGTGCTGCTTTATTCTCGAAAAGCGCCTGCGGGCGCTTTTTTTATGCCGTAAACATTCTCATTACCACAGATAATCTGCCTTTATTGACACCAGACAATAACAAATACCCCTATATGGGTATTATCCCTCCCGGAAAGAGAGTGGCGATTATTAATACAATTCGTTCAGGGTCCTTATCATTTGATGGTTTCAGGTTACATGATGTAACTGGACTAACAATTGTGGCCCTGACATAAACCAAAACACTCCTTTCTCTTTTGGGCTGAGCAATGGATACGCATACCGCAATTTAGTCAGTAACCGTTGTCAGCTTGTTTAAATGTGAGCACTAAACAAGTGGGTCATTATGAAAGAGAAAACTTCTAATGCGGTCCTTACCGCACAAGTGAGTCGCCGTAAGCTGGTGCAAACCACTGCTATCGGTGGACTTGCTGCTGCGAGTGGAGCATTAACACTTCCCTTTAGCCGCCTGGCTTTTGCACAGACCGCCTCTGATACCGAAAGCGCTGCTGAAAAAA
This sequence comes from Buttiauxella noackiae, assembly GCF_000737905.1. Lineage (NCBI taxonomy): Bacteria > Pseudomonadati > Pseudomonadota > Gammaproteobacteria > Enterobacterales > Enterobacteriaceae > Buttiauxella > Buttiauxella noackiae. Next base: position 1,369,637 of record NZ_JPRU01000001.1, on the reverse strand, counting down.
TTATCTGGAGCGCCTGTACAGTAAACTGCGGCAGCCGTTGCCCACTTCGGATGCATGTGGTGGACGGTGAAGTAAAATACGTTGAGACAGACAATACCGGTGATGACAATTATGAAGGGTTGCATCAGGTTCGTGCCTGCCTGCGTGGCCGCTCAATGCGTCGTCGTGTCTATAATGCCGATCGTCTGAAATATCCAATGAAGCGTGTTGGTGCACGTGGAGAAGGGAAATTTGAGCGCATCAGTTGGGATGAAGCCTACGACACCATCGCTAACAGCATGAAAGGCATCATCAAAGAGTACGGTAACGAAGCCATTTACCTGAACTACGGCACCGGTACGCTGGGTGGAACGATGACCCGTTCCTGGCCGCCGGGTTCAACATTAATCGCCCGCCTGATGAACTGCTGTGGTGGTTATCTGAACCATTATGGCGACTATTCAACCGCGCAAATTGCTGCTGGACTGAACTATACCTACGGTGGCTGGGCGGATGGCAATAGCCCATCTGATATTGAAAACAGCAAATTAGTCGTGCTGTTTGGCAATAACCCTGGTGAAACGCGTATGAGCGGCGGCGGGGTGACTTACTATCTTGAACAAGCGCGCGAGAAATCTAATGCTCGCATGATTATCATCGATCCGCGTTACACCGATACCGGCGCAGGCCGTGAAGATGAATGGATTCCTATTCGTCCTGGTACTGATACCGCCCTTATCTCAGCTTTAGCATGGGTAATGATCACTGAAAATCTGGTTGATCAGCCATTCCTTGATAAATATTGTGTCGGTTACGACGAAAAAACCCTTCCAAAAACGGCTCCAGCAAACGGGCATTACAAGGCTTATATTCTTGGTGAAGGGACTGATGGCAAGGCTAAAACGCCCCAATGGGCGGCCCAAATTACTGGTATTCCAGCCGATCGCATCATTAAACTTGCTCGTGAAATCGCCACGGCGAAGCCGGCATTTATTAGCCAGGGCTGGGGGCCGCAGCGCCACTCAAATGGTGAGCTGGTTTCCCGCGCCATCGCGATGTTGTCGATTCTGACCGGCAACGTTGGAGTTCACGGTGGCAATAGTGGTGCGCGGGAAGGTTCATACAGCCTGCCATTTGTTCGCATGCCGACGTTGAAAAACCCAGTGCAGGCCAGTATTTCAATGTTCCTTTGGACAGATGCCATCGAACGCGGCCCTGAAATGACCGCCACTCGAGATGGTGTGCGCGGCAAAGATAAGCTCGATGTGCCAATTAAAATGGTCTGGAACTACGCCAGTAACTGTCTGATTAACCAGCATTCAGAAATTAACCGTACCCACAATATCCTGCAAGACGACAAGAAATGCGAAATGATTGTGGTGATCGATAACCACATGACGTCATCAGCAAAATACGCTGACATTTTGCTGCCTGACTGCACCGCTTCTGAGCAGATGGATTTCTGTCTCGATGCGTCATGCGGCAACATGGCTTATGTAATTTTTGCCGATCAGGCGATCAAACCGCGTTTTGAGTGCAAAACCATTTACGAGATGACTACTGAACTGGCAAAACGCATGGGTGTTGAGCAACAGTTCACTGAAGGACGCACGCAAGAAGGCTGGATGCGTCATCTCTATCAACAGTCTCAGGAAGCGATTCCTGGCCTACCGAGCTTTGATGAATTCCGAAAGGTTGGCATCTTCAAGCAGCGTGACCCTGAAGGCCACCACGTGGCGTATAAAGCCTTCCGCGAAGATCCTGTGGCGAATCCACTGACGACACCATCAGGGAAAATTGAAATCTATTCTGAACAGTTAGCCGAAATTGCAGCCACCTGGCAACTTGATGAAGGAGATGTCATCGATCCGCTTCCAGTCTACAGCGCCGGTTTTGAAAACTTTGGTGACCCGCTTGCCGAGAAATGGCCATTGCAGATGACCGGTTTCCACTACAAAGCGCGTACTCACTCAACCTACGGCAATGTGGATGTGTTGAAAGCAGCCTGCCGCCAGGAAATGTGGATCAATCCCATTGATGCGCAGCAACGTGGAATTAAGAACGGCGATACAGTGCGCATCTTCAATGGGCGTGGGGAAGTTCAAATCAACGCAAAAGTGACTCCACGCATAATACCTGGCGTTGTCGCGATGGGGGAAGGGGCCTGGTATAGCCCGGATGCCAATAAAGTTGACCACTCGGGTAGCATTAACGTGTTAACCACGCAGCGGCCATCGCCACTTGCAAAAGGCAACCCATCCCACAGTAACCTTGTCCAGGTCGAGAAGGCGTAAGGAATAGCTGATGACAACCCAATACGGATTTTATATAGACTCCAGCCGCTGCACTGGTTGTAAGACCTGTGAGCTGGCTTGTAAAGATTACAAAAATTTAGGCCCGGACGTCAGCTTCCGTCGCATTTATGAATATGCCGGTGGTGACTGGCAGCAAGACAACGGGGTCTGGCAACAAAACGTATTTGCCTACTATCTGTCGATTGCCTGTAACCACTGTGAAGATCCAGCTTGCACGAAGGTTTGTCCAAGTGGCGCAATGCATAAGCGTGAGGACGGATTTGTCGTGGTAAACGAAGATGTTTGCATTGGCTGCCGTTATTGCCACATGGCTTGTCCGTATGGCGCACCTCAGTACAACGCAGAAAAAGGCCATATGACTAAATGCGACGGCTGTTACTCGCGTATTGCCGAAGGTAAGAAACCTATTTGTGTTGAATCTTGCCCGCTTCGTGCATTGGATATGGCTCCTATTGACGAACTGCGTAAGAAATATGGCGAACAAGCGGCTATTGCACCGCTACCATCAGCGCATTTCACGAAGCCAAATATTGTCATTAAACCTAACGCCAACAGCCGCCCTTGTGGGGATAAAACCGGCTATCTGGCAAACCCGAAGGAGGTGTGAGATGGGTAACGGATGGCATGAATGGCCGCTGATGGTCTTTACGGTTTTAGGGCAATGTGTCGCAGGTGGTTTTATCGTCATGGCGTTAGCGTTGCTGACAGGTGTTTCCGACCGTGCACAGCAAAAGCGTGTGCACTGGACGATGATCGTGCTGTGGGTGCTGATGGGAATTGGTTTTATGGCCTCAGTACTGCATCTCGGTTCACCGTTACGCGCCTTCAACTCGCTTAATCGCATTGGGGAATCAGCATTAAGTAATGAGATAGCCAGTGGCTCGGTCTTCTTTGCGGTAGGCGGTTTCTGGTGGCTGATTACCGTGCTGGGCAAAATGCCGCAGGCACTGGGTAAAATCTGGATGGTGTTGACGATGATTCTGGGCGTGTTCTTTGTCTGGATGATGTGCAAGGTTTACCTGATTGACACCGTACCAACATGGTATAGCGCTTATACACCGTTGAGTTTCTTCCTGACAATGTTTATTGGTGGCCCACTGCTCGGTTACTTATTGCTGAGCGTTGCAGGCGTAACGGGGTGGGGAATGCGCCTTCTCCCGGCAATTTCATTGCTGGCTGTTGTAATAAGTACTGTGGTTGTGATGTTGCAGGGTATGGATTTAGCAACAATCCACAGCTCAATTACTCAGGCATCAGCACTGGTTTCTCAATATGGTGCATTAATGTCATGGCGCTTGCTGGTGCTGGCACTTGCATTAGCTTGTTGGATTATCCCGCAACTAAAAGGTGGCCAGGCAAACCCTGCAGTTCTGACATTCGCTTTCGTGCTGATTATTGTTGGTGAACTGATTGGCCGTGGTGTGTTCTACGGTCTTCATATGACGGTTGGTATGGCTATCGCAAGTTAGTAGACCAAGCGACTAAATGCGCTTTAGGGCGCATTTAGTCTTTTCGGATAAAAAAATATCATCCGATTGACCATGAAATTTTTCATCCAACCCGCTTCGATTCCTAATACCTGATCCTATCAAAAACAGAGAGATAGCATTTCGTCTATATGCTTTGCTCACAAGTAAGATAAGTTTTTCAAATCGACAGTTTTCAAATCGTGCCAGGCCACGCCAGCACTGGATTGACAATCATTTTCCCAGTGGCATGATGCGCACAAATTATTCTCTTCCTCGCGGTTTCTACATGTCCACCTATACCCGGCCAGTGATGCTTTTGCTCTGTGGTCTGATGCTTTTGACCCTGGCGATAGCGGTTTTAAATACTCTGGTCCCGCTTTGGTTAGCTCACGAAAATCTTCCAACCTGGCAAGTCGGGATGGTGGGGTCGTCGTACTTTACAGGAAACCTGGCGGGTACTTTGCTGACCGGGTGGCTAATTAAGCGTCAGGGGTTTAACCGTAGCTACTATCTTGCCTCGCTGATTTTTGCAGCGGGTTGTGCAGGTTTGGGGCTGATGACCGGCTTCTGGAGCTGGATGATGTGGCGCTTTGTAGCGGGTATCGGCTGCGCGATGATTTGGGTGGTGGTTGAAAGCGCGCTGATGTGTAGCGGCACTTCCCACAACCGCGGGCGCTTGCTGGCGGCCTACATGATGGTTTATTACGTTGGCACCGTACTGGGTCAATTGATGATAAGCAAGATGCCAACGGATTTAGCCAGCGTATTACCGTGGGTGACCGCACTTATTCTGACTGCGATTCTTCCGCTGCTGTTTACCCGCATAGTGAATGATCGCAACGAAAACCAGGAAGCAACGCTTGTCTGGCCAATGTTGCGTCTGCGCTATGCGCGTCTTGGCGTGAACGGTTGTATTATTTCAGGGATTGTTCTCGGTTCGTTATACGGATTAATGCCGCTGTATTTGAACCATAAAGGTGTGAGCGATGCCGGTATTGGTTTCTGGATGGCGGTGATGGTCAGTGCCGGTATTGTCGGGCAGTGGCCGGTAGGGCGCCTGGCCGATCGCTTTGGCCGTTTACTGGTGCTACGTGTTCAGGTATTTATTGTGATACTTGGTTGCATGGCAATGCTAAGTAATGCGGCGATGGGGCCTACATTGTTTGTGCTGGGAGCGGCCGGTTTTACACTTTATCCCGTGGCGATGGCATGGGCCTGTGAGAAAGTTGAACATCATCAGCTGGTAGCAATGAACCAGGCTCTGTTACTCAGCTATACCGTAGGTAGTTTGCTTGGTCCAACGTTTACCTCAATGCTGATGCAAAGTTTCTCGGATAACTTGCTGTTCGTAATGATAGCTGGCGTCGCATTTATCTACTTACTGATGCTGCTGCGTAAAGCGGGCCCCCATTCAACACCCATTGCCCACGCCTGATATTGAAATACAAAAAAGCCCCTCGGTGTGGAGGGGCTTGTTGCACAGAGCGACGATACTGCAATCGAAAACTTAGTACATCACCTTGTGACCATACTGTTCCAGAATGCTTTTTACGCGTTCCATAGTCTCTTTCTTCGGTGGATGTACGCCATCAAGTTTGTACTCTTCGCCCATCGCTACCCATTTGTGCTTGCCCAGTTCGTGGTAAGGCAATAGCTCAATTTTCTCGACGTTGCCCATATCGCGGGTAAATTCGCCAAGGCGATGCGCGGAATCATCATCGTCAGACCAACCAGGCACGACAACATAACGAATCCAGACGTTAACGTTTTTATCTTTCAGATAGCGTGCAAATTCCAGAGTACGATGGTTAGAAACACCCACCAGGTTCTGGTGAATTTCATCGTTCATCTGTTTTAAATCCAGCATCACCAGATCGGTCACTTCCAACAATTCATCGACTACCGGATCATAACGGCGCACAAATCCATTGGTATCAAGACAGGTATGGATACCTTCTTTGCGGCAGGCGCGGAACCAGTCACGAACAAATTCCGCTTGTAGCATAGCTTCGCCGCCTGAGGCTGTTACACCACCACCAGAAGCGTTCATAAAGTGGCGATAGGTCACCACTTCTTTCATCAGTTCTTCAACGGTAATTTCTTTGCCGCCGTGTGTGTCCCATGTATCACGGTTATGGCAATACAGGCAGCGCATCAGGCAGCCCTGGAAGAAGGTGATAAAACGAATACCGGGACCATCCACGGTACCGCAGGATTCAAAGGAATGAATTCGGCCAATTACTGACATTGCGGTGTTCTCTCCAGTATTGGTTCATGCTTTTAAGCAAGAACCAGGTTGAGCGCGGTCGAATAAAATCCTTGCCGCGTCGAATCAATTTTGCGAGATAACTTAAACGTAGCAGTTATCTTGCAAAATCGGTTCATATACCCGTCATCCTTCAAGCTGCAGGGGTGAGGGAGTGCAGCCAACACCCCTGCAACTCGAATGCTAACGGATATACATAAGAAAAGGCCCCCCATAAGGAGAGCCTTTATTCTACGCCTTTTCAGACAAACCGGAAATTACATGGTTTGAGTGAAGGTACGGGTAATAACGTCCTGCTGTTGTTCTTTAGTCAGGGAGTTAAAACGTACAGCGTAACCAGATACACGGATGGTCAGCTGAGGATATTTCTCAGGGTGTTCCATCGCATCCAGCAGCATTTCACGGTTCATAACGTTCACGTTCAGGTGTTGACCACCTTCGATGGACGCTTCGTGGTGGAAGTAACCATCCATCAGACCCGCGAGGTTAGTTTTACGAACTTCGTCGTCTTTACCCAGTGCGTTAGGAACGATAGAGAAGGTGTAAGAGATACCATCTTTAGCGTAAGCAAACGGCAGTTTAGCAACGGAAGTCAGAGAGGCAACAGCACCTTTCTGGTCACGACCGTGCATTGGGTTAGCACCTGGACCGAATGGAGCGCCAGCGCGACGACCGTCTGGGGTGTTACCAGTTTTCTTACCATAAACCACGTTAGAGGTGATGGTCAGAACAGACTGAGTCGGGATAGCGTTACGGTAAGTAGTCAGTTTCTGAATTTTCTTCATGAAACGTTCTACCAGGTCAACAGCGATATCATCTACGCGAGAATCGTTGTTACCGAACATTGGGTATTCGCCTTCGATTTCGAAGTCTACAGCCAGGCCGTCTTCGTCACGAATTGGTTTAACTTTCGCGTATTTGATTGCAGACAGGGAGTCAGCTGCAACAGACAGACCCGCGATACCACAAGCCATGGTGCGAACAACGTCACGGTCATGCAGAGCCATCAGAGACGCTTCGTAGCTGTACTTATCATGCATGTAGTGAATGATGTTCAGCGCAGTGACGTACTGTTTAGCCAACCAGTCCATGAAGTGGTCAAGACGATCCAGAACGTTATCGTAGTCCAGAACATCAGCCATGATTGGTGCTTCTTTAGGACCGATCTGCAGTTTCAGTTTTTCATCAACGCCGCCGTTGATTGCATACAGCATGGTTTTCGCGAGGTTAGCACGAGCACCGAAGAATTGCATTTGCTTACCAACAACCATTGGGCTTACGCAACAAGCAATCGCGTAGTCGTCGTTGTTGAAGTCAGGGCGCATCAGATCATCGTTCTCGTATTGCAGAGAAGAGGTGTCGATGGAAACTTTAGCTGCGAACTTCTTGAAGTTCAGTGGCAGTTTTTCAGACCACAGAATAGTGATGTTCGGCTCCGGAGACGGCCCCATGGTGTACAGGGTGTTCAGGAAACGGAAGCTAGATTTAGTAACCAGAGTACGGCCATCTACACCCATACCGGCGATAGATTCGGTCGCCCAGATTGGGTCACCAGAGAACAGCTCATCATACTCAGGGGTACGCAGGAAGCGAACCATACGCAGTTTCATGACCAGGTGGTCAATCATTTCCTGTGCTTCAAGCTCAGTAATTTTGCCTGCTTTCAGATCACGTTCGATGAATGCATCCAGGAAGGTGGATACGCGACCGAAGGACATTGCAGCGCCGTTCTGAGATTTAACTGCAGCCAGGTAGCCGAAGTAAGTCCACTGAATAGCTTCTTGAGCATTTTTAGCAGGACCAGAGATATCGCAGCCATATTTAGCAGCCATTTCTTTGATCTGACCCAGAGCACGGTGTTGCTCGGAGATTTCTTCGCGCAGACGAATAGTTGCTTCCAGATCTTCGCCGTTTTCCAGTTTGGTCTGCAGAGAGTTGAACTGAGCAAATTTGTCTTTCATCAGGAAGTCGATACCGTACAGCGCAACGCGACGGTAGTCACCGATGATACGACCACGACCATAAGCATCCGGCAGACCGGTGATTACGCCTGATTTACGGCAGTTCAGGATGTCTTTGGTATAAACGTCAAACACACCCTGGTTGTGGGTTTTACGGTATTCGGTGAAGATCTTTTTAAGCATTGGGTCAAGTTCACGACCGTATACTTTGCAAGAACCTTCAACCATTTTGATGCCGCCGAACGGAATAATTGCACGTTTCAGCGGAGCATCAGTCTGCAGACCCACGATAGTTTCGAGGGACTTGTTGATGTAACCAGCATCATGAGAGGTGATGGTGGATGCGAGGTCAGTGTCGAAGTCAACAGGCGCGTGAGTGCGGTTTTCCTGTTTAACGCCTTCCATGACGCTGTCCCACAAAGTGGTAGTTGCTTCAGTAGCACCTGCCAGGAAGGACTCGTCACCCTCGTAAGGGGTGTAGTTTTTCTGAATAAAGTCACGCACGTTGACTTCATTCTGCCAGTCGCCTTTGGCAAAACCTTCCCAGGCTGTGGCTAACTTCTCATTAAGCTCGGACATTTAACACCTACCTTCTAATGTGGATTTCTTATTCCCTACACAATGGTTAGCACTTAGTGCTTATCACCACCGCGCAGATAAATTACCCAGTACGTCAACCCAACCAGTAAACCACCACCGATGATGTTCCCGATTGTCACGGGGATTAAGTTATCAGTGATGAAGTTCAACACGGTCAAGTGTGTGAAATTGTCCGGAGACGACCCAACTGCGGTCCAGAATTCCGGGCTTGCAAAGTTGCGTACTACAATACCCATAGGGATCATGAACATGTTTGCGATACTGTGCTCAAAACCACTAGCGACAAACATGGCGACCGGGAGGATCATAGCAAACATCTTGTCCATCAAACTGCGACCTGAGTAGCTCATCCAGACAGCCAGACAGACCATCAGGTTAGCCAAAATACCCAGGCACACAGCTTCAATAAAGGTGTGGTGCATTTTATGGTCTGCAGTTTGTAGCACATTCAGACCCCACGCACCGTTTGCTGTCATATACATACCTGATAGCCAAATCAGCACCACAAATAGCAGTGCCCCAACCAGGTTGCCAACGTAGACGTTGATCCAGTTTTTGGCTAGCTGACCCCAGGTGATACGTCCACTGGCTTTAGCAACAACGATTAACACTGTAGAAGTGAAAAGGTCTGCACCGCAGATGACACACAGGATAAGCCCTAAGGAGAAGCATGTACCGCCAATCAATTTTGCAATACCAAACGGAATTGTTGCGGTACCGGTGGTAGCCGTGATGTAAAAGACAAAGGCAATCGAGATGAACATACCCGCAGTTATCGCTAAATAAAACGTGGTTAGCGGGTGTTTTGTTGCTTTATAGACGCCAGCATCTTCGGCAACTTTCGCCATAGCAGCTGGGAGCAATAGATCAAAAGGGTTGTCAGCTTTCACACTAACTCTCTCTTATTTAATTCGGCGACGAGATACTAACAAAGCATTATAGAGTAAAATTTGATATGGATCATATCTCGCCAAGCTTATAGGCCTGAAAAAAGCAGGTGTTTACCTGATTTTCAGTTCAAGTTATTGATTGTAGTGATAAAAATAAAGTTTAAATTTTATAATCTAATTTGATATTTAACCTCGAAGCTCTTCTGTTTGATTAATTAGAATGGAGTATTTCAATAATTTGGCAACAGCATTTGTAATTTAATTTAATAATATTTCACCAATATTTAACCATTGAGTCACAAGTGAAATTATTACGCGGCCAATAAAAACACGGGGCAATAAAAATCGCCCCGTAATATAGCGTAAACATTATGGTTTACGCACCTTTGAGTTTCTTTTTGTTACTTTATTTCCAGAACGCAGCCTTTGCGCGTTGCAATTTTTCATATGCGTTCAATAGCGCCTGATGTGCAGGGAAGGCTTTCAAATCGCTATCTACAACTTGCAGCCCATAGAATGCAGCTTCTCCACTCAGGGCTGCACTCGCGGCTTCAACCGTTTCTGCGCCGTACATGCGTACGAAGGCATTCAGGTATTGCAATGGCTGGCGGTCTTCTTCCATTGCCAGCAGCAGTAGCGTTTGCAGGCAACGGTAATAGTTAGCACGCTCGGCGCTGAAAATAGACGCATTGAACTCCATCGTCCATTCAGTCCAGATCAGCGCCTGCTCGGTATCACCGCCAGCCAGAGCCAGCATGGCTTTCAATTCACCAATACGCAGCGTGTACCAACCGTTATCTTTACCTGTGGCCAGACCCAGCAATTCACGCACACGAGTGAAGTCATCGTGGCCTTCTTCATCTAACTGAGAAATCAGGTCCAGATAATCTTGCTTCTCCCACTCGCTACCTGGCAGAGCCAGAATTGTATCGCGCAGGTGATAGCCCATATTGTTGTTTGCGAGTAGCAGGTCTTCCGCCGGGTAAATATCGGACATGCCTGGAACGATGATGCGGCAAGCGTAAACATCCAGATGCTGGTAGTCAGCGATGTAGACTTCCTGGTCTTCTGCATCAAAGATTGCCATCAACGTGGCGAACTCTTCTTCTGTTGTGCCGGAGAAGCTCCAGTCAACAAATGGATAGTCAGCATCTTGCTTGAACATATCCCAGGAGATCAGGCCGCTGGAGTCGATAAAGTGAGTTTCGAGATTGGCATGCTCTGCCACTTCTTCGTCGTCAAACGTTGGTGGAGTGAACACATCAAGATCTTTCAGGCCACGGCCTTGCAGTAGTTCTGTCACGGTACGTTCCAGTGCTACACCGAAATCAGGGTGAGCACCGAAGGAGGCGAAGCAGGTGCCATTTGCCGGGTTGAACAACACCACGCAGATAACCGGATATTTACCACCTAATGAACCGTCGTAAGCAAAGATCGGGAAACCTTCAGCTTCAAGCGTTGCAATTGACTCAACCACGCCCGGATAACGAGCCAGCACTTCCTGTGGGATTTCTGGCAGGCTGATGCTTTCTGCGATAATGCGATTTTTAATGTGACGTTCGAAGACTTCTGAGAGCGCTTGTACGCGAGCTTCGTTCGCGGTGTTCCCTGCGGACATCCCATTTGAAACGTACAGATTGCCGATGATGTTCATCGGGATATACACGGTTTCTTGATCGGACTGGCGGGTGAATGGCAGCGCACAGATACCGCGCTCTTCATTACCTGATTGCAGGTCGATAAGCATACCTGCGGTGACTTCGTTTTCAGGGTCGTAAAACGCGCGCAGACGTGAGTCCAGAATGCCTTCCGGCAATTGCTCATCTTCTGGGATTGGGAACCATTTCTCGTTTGGATAATGCACGAACGGGCCATTAGCGATGGTTTTGCCCAACCAGAAATCAGCAAAGAAATAGTTAGTCGACAGACGTTCGAAATATTCACCCAGCGCTGAAGCTAAAGCGGCTTTTTTAGTTGCGCCTTTGCCATTGGTAAAGCACAGCGCGCTGTCTTTATCACGGATATGTACGGACCAGACGTTCGGTACAGGGTTTAACCAGGAAGCTTCTTCTATATTAAAGCCAAGATCGGCGAGTTTGGTCTGAAAGCGAGCGATGGAATCTTCCAGAGCGGCATCTTTGCCAGGAATAAAGGTTTGAGTCATGAGGTTTCACTTTTGTCGTACGCAAAGCGCGCAATGATACGGGTTTTAGCAGACTGACGCCATCGTCAGCAGCACGCAGGCGGCCTTAGCATAACAGTCTATGCTTACTGTCAGTAACCTACTGTTATGGCGGTATAAATGAAGACCTTTGATCTCCAGCGGATGGCGCTAGACAAAGTCCCTTTAGATTTTCTGTGGGAAGTGGCTTTTCGTAGCCTTTACACCTTTGTACTTGTGTTCTTGTTTTTAAAGATAACCGGGCGGCGTGGCGTAAGGCAGATGTCGTTGTTTGAAGTGTTGATAATTCTGACTCTTGGCTCAGCGGCAGGTGATGTGGCGTTTTATGACGATGTGCCGATGCTGCCTGTCTTCATCGTATTTATGACGCTCGCTTGCTTATATCGTTTGGCTATGTGGTTGATGAGCCACAGTGAAAAACTCGAAAATCTGATGGAAGGAAAACCTGCGGTAATAATAGAAGAAGGTGAGTTTGCCTGGGAAAAAATGCAGGCACAAAACATGACCGAATTTGAGTTCTTCATGGAACTACGCCTGCATGGTGTAGAGCATTTGGGGCAGGTTCGGCTGGCAATATTAGAAACCAATGGGCAGATTAGCGTCTATTACTTCCCCGATGATTTGGTCAGGCCGGGTTTATCTATATTGCCTGAGTATTGTAGCGAGCGTTTCGAGAGGGTGCCGGAGGATGGGGATTACGCCTGCATTCGATGTAGTGAAGTGCTGACGTTAAATGCGGGAACAAAAATTCTTTGTCCACGCTGTAAACATCATCAATGGGTCAAAGCCAGCACGGCAACACGAGTCACCTGACGGGTGGTTATCGGGCGTTTAATTCAGCGACTGGTTGATTATGTTGTGTGATTTTGCGCACATTACCAAGCCATGTCTGATTAACCGTTGCAGCCTCTGCATCTGAGTGATAAAACCGATAGCGTGATAAAACTTATTGCTCTAAGCGTGGTGAGGGGAAATGGCTCAGGTATACAATTTTAGTTCCGGCCCGGCAATGCTGCCGGCTGAAGTGCTTCGTCGTGCGCAACTTGAACTTTGCGACTGGCAAGGTTTAGGCACCTCCGTAATGGAGATTAGCCACCGTGGTAAAGAGTTTATTGAGGTCGCTGAAGAAGCTGAAAAAGATTTTCGTGATCTGCTGCAAATCCCCTCAAACTACAAAGTTTTGTTCTGTCACGGCGGTGGTCGCGGCCAATTTGCTGGTGTACCGTTAAACCTGCTGGGCGACAAAACTACCGCTGATTATGTTGATGGTGGTTACTGGGCGAGCAGCGCAGTAAAAGAAGCGCATAAATACTGCACTCCGAATGTTATTGATGCCAAAGTCACAATCGATGGCCTGCGTGCCATCAAACCGATGAGCGAGTGGCAGGTTTCTGAAAACAGTGCCTACTTGCACTATTGCCCGAACGAAACTATTGACGGTATCGCGACTCATGAAACGCCAGATTTCGGTGATAAAGTTGTGGTTGCTGACTACTCATCCTCTATTTTGTCGCACCCGATGGATATCAGCCGGTTTGGTGTTGTTTACGCTGGTGCGCAGAAAAACATCGGCCCTGCGGGTTTGACGTTGGTTATTGTGCGTGAAGATTTGCTCGGCAAGGCGCATAAAGCGTGCCCGTCAATTCTTGACTACACCGTGCTTAACGAAAATGACTCCATGTTTAACACCCCGCCAACGTTCGCATGGTACCTTTCCGGCCTGGTCTTCAAATGGCTGAAAGAGCAGGGCGGCGTTGAAGTAATGGACAAAATCAACAAAGCAAAAGCTGAGTTGTTATATGGTGTTATTGATAAAAGCGACTTCTACCGTAACGATGTGGCTGCGGCTAACCGTTCACGTATGAATGTGCCGTTCCAGTTAGCTGACAGTGCCCTTGATAAAGTGTTCCTGGAAGAGTCGTTTGCCGCAGGTCTGCATGCACTGAAGGGCCACCGCGTAGTGGGTGGAATGCGCGCATCCATCTACAATGCGATGCCGCTTGAAGGTGTACAAGCGTTAACCAATTTTATGGTCGACTTCGAACGTCGCCACGGTTAATCGCTGCTCGTTGTTATTCTCCCCGCGACCTGTTTAGCGGGGTTTTTATTCTGTTTGAGTTGAGAGTATTTTCCCCATGCTGGAATCCCTGACGTTACAACCCATCGCCCTTGTCGACGGCACGATTAATCTTCCTGGTTCAAAAAGTGTCTCTAACAGAGCTCTTTTGCTGGCTGCGCTGGCTAATGGCACCACCGAACTGACTAATTTGCTGGATAGCGACGATGTGCGTCATATGCTTAACGCGCTGAAAGCTCTGGGCGTGACTTATACGCTCTCTGCTGACCGCACGCGTTGCGAAGTGACTGGTATGGGTGGCCCACTTCAAGCGTCAGGCGAGCTGGACTTGTTCTTAGGGAATGCGGGTACGGCGATGCGTCCACTGGCAGCTGCACTGTGTCTGGGAGGCAACAATATCGTGTTGACGGGCGAACCGCGCATGAAAGAACGCCCAATTGGCCATCTGGTTGATGCATTACGCCAGGGTGGCGCTCAGATCGAATATCTGGAGCAGGAAAATTACCCACCGCTACGTTTGCGTGGTGGCTTTAGCGGCGGCCAGGTTTCGGTTGATGGTAGTGTTTCCAGCCAGTTTCTGACGGCGCTTTTAATGACTGCGCCACTGGCGGCAAATGACACCGAAATCACTATAAAAGGTGAGCTGGTATCAAAGCCGTATATCGATATTACCTTGCACCTGATGAAAACATTTGGCGTTGACGTCGAAAATCGTGATTACCGCAGCTTTGTTATTCGTGGCGGCCAGCAATACACCTCACCGGGTGCTTATCTGGTAGAAGGCGATGCATCTTCCGCTTCTTACTTCCTGGCAGCTGGCGCAATCAAAGGCGGCACGGTAAAAGTCACGGGTATTGGTCGCAACAGCGTACAAGGCGATATCCGCTTTGCTGATGTGCTAGAAAAAATGGGTGCAAAAATTACCTGGGGCGATGATTTCATCTCCTGCGAACGCGGGGAACTTAACGCCATTGATATGGATATGAACCATATTCCGGATGCTGCGATGACCATTGCCACAGCGGCCTTGTTCGCTAAAGGCACCACGACACTGCGCAATATCTACAACTGGCGTGTGAAAGAGACTGACCGCCTGAGCGCAATGGCAACAGAATTGCGTAAAGTTGGAGCTGTGGTGGAAGAGGGTGAAGATTACATTTCCGTTACTCCGCCAGCTCAGCTACAGGTTGCTGAAATCGGCACCTATAACGACCACCGTATGGCGATGTGTTTTTCGCTAGTGGCGTTATCCGACACACCTGTAACTATCCTTGACCCGAAATGTACCGCGAAAACTTTCCCGGACTATTTCGAGCAGTTAGCACGCATTAGCACCCCGGCTTAATAGATGAATATCAGCTCCGACCAAACAATGTGGCGGAGCTGGTTTCAACAAATTTTCCCTTCTGATATCACATCCTCTATATCTATTGCTGCTGTTTTTCCAGGCTTTTTAACGTAAGTTGCGCAATTCTTCTACACTCAGCCTCATTAACTACGATAATTGGCAGGAAAGGTAACGGTCAGTAATCTGGCGGCGTATAATATGCGGCGTTGATATTTTAGGTCCGCAATTCCAGCGAGAGGAGAGTACGATGACGGCACCCGCCCCGGTAATAACGATTGATGGCCCAAGCGGCGCAGGTAAAGGTACGCTGTGTAAGGCCATGGCGGAAGCATTGCAATGGCATCTACTTGATTCTGGTGCAATTTATCGAGTTCTTGCTTTAGCGGCCCTGCATCACCAGGTTGATGTGACTTCTGAAGATGCGCTGGTTCCACTGGCTGCACATCTGGATGTGCGCTTTGTCGCGAGTAATGGCAATCTGGAAGTTATCCTTGAAGGTGAGGATGTCAGCGCGGAGATTCGTACTCAGGACGTCGCCAATGCAGCGTCTCAAGTCGCCGCTTTTCCTCGTGTACGTGAAGCGTTATTACGCCGTCAGCGCGCGTTCAGAGAGGCCCCTGGCCTGATTGCTGATGGCCGTGATATGGGAACAGTTGTTTTCCCTGACGCACCGGTAAAAATTTTCCTTGACGCCTCATCTGAAGAGCGCGCTCACAGGCGAATGCTGCAGTTGCAGGAAAAGGGCTTTAGTGTTAACTTTGAGCGCCTTTTGGCAGAAATTAAAGAACGTGATGATCGTGACCGTAACCGTGCAGTAGCACCGTTAGTGCCAGCCGCAGATGCGTTGGTGCTGGATTCAACCAGCATGTCCATTGACGAAGTCATCAAACAAGCGCTGACCTATGCGCAGAAGATTTTAACACCAGCACAATAGTCAATATTGTGCTGGTGTCTGTTTTGTCATATTTGTCATGATATTGCCATAATGGTATCCTGACATATCGGGTAAGTTTCTTACCCCTGTAACCTAAACCCTGTCGGCATGGAGCCAATGGCGGGGTATGTGAAACAACCCCATTCGGCGGGATGCTAAATGGACGTTAAACAAAAGAACCTTGAAGATTAACAACATGACTGAATCTTTCGCTCAACTCTTTGAAGAATCCCTGAAAACAATCGAAACCCGTCCGGGTTCCATCGTTCGTGGCGTAGTAGTTGCTATCGACAAAGATATCGTACTGGTTGACGCTGGTCTGAAATCTGAGTCTGCAATTCCTGTAGAGCAGTTCAAAAATGCTGCTGGCGAACTGGAAATCCAGGTTGGTGACGAAGTTGATGTTGCTCTGGACGCTGTTGAAGATGGCTTTGGCGAAACTCTGCTGTCCCGTGAAAAAGCTAAGCGTCACGAAGCTTGGATCACGCTGGAAAAAGCTTACGAAGAAGCTGAAACTGTGGTCGGTATCATCAACGGCAAAGTTAAGGGTGGCTTCACTGTAGAGCTGAACGGTATTCGTGCGTTCCTGCCAGGTTCACTGGTAGATGTTCGTCCGGTACGTGACACTCTGCACCTGGAAGGCAAAGAGCTTGAGTTCAAAGTCATCAAGCTGGACCAGAAGCGTAACAACGTTGTTGTTTCTCGTCGTGCAGTTATCGAATCCGAAAACAGCGCAGAACGTGATCAACTGCTGGAAAACCTGCAAGAAGGCATGGAAGTTAAAGGTATCGTTAAGAACCTCACTGACTACGGTGCATTCGTTGATCTGGGCGGCGTTGACGGCCTGCTGCACATCACTGATATGGCATGGAAACGCGTTAAGCATCCAAGCGAAATCGTGAATGTTGGCGATGAAATTACCGTTAAAGTACTGAAGTTCGACCGTGAGCGTACTCGTGTGTCTCTGGGTCTGAAACAACTGGGCGAAGATCCATGGGTCGCAATCGCTAAGCGTTATCCAGAAGGTACCAAACTGACTGGTCGCGTGACTAACCTGACTGATTACGGCTGCTTCGTAGAAATCGAAGAAGGCGTTGAAGGTCTGGTTCACGTTTCCGAAATGGATTGGACCAACAAAAACATCCACCCATCCAAAGTTGTTAACGTTGGTGATGTAGTGGAAGTTATGGTTCTGGATATCGACGAAGAACGTCGTCGTATCTCCCTGGGTCTGAAGCAGTGCAAATCTAACCCATGGCAGCTGTTCGCTGAAACCCACAACAAGGGCGACCGCGTTGAAGGTAAAATCAAGTCTATCACTGACTTCGGTATCTTCATCGGCCTGGACGGAGGCATCGACGGCCTGGTTCACCTGTCTGATATCTCCTGGAACGTTGCAGGCGAAGAAGCAGTTCGTGAATATAAGAAAGGCGACGAAATCGCGGCTGTGGTTCTGCAAGTTGACGCAGAACGTGAGCGTATCTCCCTGGGTGTTAAACAACTCGCAGAAGATCCGTTCAACAACTACGTTGCACTGAACAAGAAAGGTACTATCGTTACTGGTAAAGTAACAGCAGTTGACGCGAAAGGTGCTACAGTTGAATTAGCAGATGGCGTAGAAGGCTACCTGCGTGCTTCTGAAGCTTCCCGTGACCGCGTTGAAGATGCAACTCTGGTTCTGAGCGTAGGCGACGACGTTGAAGCTAAATTCACCGGCGTTGACCGTAAAAACCGTGTTGTAAGCCTGTCTGTTCGTGCTAAGGACGAAGCTGACGAGAAAGATGCAATCGCTACTGTTAACAACAAACAGGAAGATGCACCGAACTTCTCTAACGCAATGGCTGAAGCATTCAAAGCAGCTAAAGGCGAGTAATCGCCCGAGCACTAAATCAGGGCGGCTACGGCCGCCCTTGTTCGATTGATAGCTGTAAGTTAATTTTCCTGAAAGGAAACCGGAGGAATCATGACCAAGTCAGAATTGATAGAAAGACTTGCAACTCAGCAATCTCACATCCCGGCGAAAGCTGTAGAAGATGCAGTTAAAGAGATGCTGGAGCATATGGCCTCTACTCTCGCCCAAGGTGAGCGTATAGAAATCCGGGGTTTCGGCAGTTTTTCCTTACACTATCGCGCACCTCGCACCGGACGTAACCCTAAAACTGGCGACAAAGTGGATCTGGAAGGCAAATACGTTCCACACTTTAAACCAGGTAAAGAATTACGTGACCGCGCCAACATTTACGGCAATTAAATCTTCGGATTTGATTCTTAAGAGCGGCACCTTCGGGTGCCGTTTTTTTATGTCTGAAATTTATATTTCCGAGTCTCCTCGCAAAAATATTAAGCCCATTTTCAAATCGCATAAAATCTGTGGAAACCTTCTCGTGAAATCAATAAACCCAGGCTGACGCAAATGCCAGGATACCTCAGACTGCCTGCAACAAGGAGGCGCTGTGAGGAATCTTATCGGGCTATGTTGTAGTGCAATTATTGGTACTCTACCTCTGCTGTGGTTGCCCGTTATTCCAGGGTTGCGAGCCATTGCAATATTGTTCATGGCTGCATTGGGTGTCGCACTCATTCGTCACCCATTGGCACGTTATCTCGCATTGAGCATGCTTTGTTGTAGCTGGGCATTATTTTCTGCGAGAGAAATCTTGATCCCCGTTGAGGGATGGACGGGTAAACCTGTTGTGGTCGAAGCCGTCATTAATCGTAGTGATGGCAAGCAAGATCATGAAATGCAGATAGTTTCGATGGCTGGGAGAATTGTTTTCCCAGCTTTAGGTATCAGGAGTCAGAGTAGTTATTTACCAGATAGTGTCTGTGCTGGGCAACGCTGGCGCATGAAAGTCTATCTTCGCCCTGTGCATGGGCAACTCAACGAAGGAGGCTTCGATAGTCAGCGTTATGCTCTTGCACAGCACCAACCATTAAGTGCACGTATTATTTCAGCCCAGCGCATTACGCAGCGGTGTAGCTTACGTGCCCAGTGGTTATCTGTCGTTGAAACTGCAACCCAGGCGTTACCCTATCAAGGAGTTATTCTTGCACTGGCGTTTGGTGAACGATATGGGATTAGTGACGAGCAAAAAAATATGCTGCGCCAAAGTGGAACAGCACATCTGATGGCTATTTCTGGGATGCATATTTCACTGGCAGCGATGATTGGCTGGTTAATGGGTCGTTTACTGCAATTGGCTTTTCCAGCCCACAGAATTTATTTCCGAATGCCGTTATTCGCAAGTGTACTTGCTGCTGGGATTTACACCTGGCTTGCAGGAGGAAATCCTCCGGCAGTGAGAGCATTGATTGGCGTTGTTATATGGCTATTTTTGCGATTACAGGGCCGGAATTGGTCGGGTTGGGAAGTCTGGCTTTGTTGCATTACCTGTATCCTTATTTATGATCCTTTGACCGTTTTATCTGACAGTTTCTGGTTATCGGTACTGGCTGTTGCGGCACTTATTTTCTGGTATCAGTGGATGCCGCTTCCTCGATATATTGCAACTGCGAAATGGTTTTATCGGTACCCATTAGCGCTAATACATCTGCAAATTGGCATTATGATTTTGTTGTTGCCACTACAAGTTTTAATCTTTCATGGCATCAGTGTTAGCGCCTTGCTTGCGAACTTATTGGCGGTCCCGCTCATTTCGTTTGTTGTGGTTCCTCTAATATTGGTAGCACTCGTTTTTACGTCGACTCCGTGGCTCGGAGAATATATCTGGTGGAGTGTTGACCGTTCGCTGACTCTTCTTTTTACCGCACTATCTTTATTGCCCGATGGTTGGCTAGAGGTCGATAAGCGTTTTCAGGCTCTTAGCTTGAGTGGTTGGCTCGCTGTCATTATCCATCGTTTATCCCTGTGGCGTAGTTCATGTCTATCGGTAATTGTTCTGATGTTGTCTTTGTCCACCCCAGTAATACGGGCTGAGAAGAAAGACAACTCATGGCAAGTGAATATGCTGGATATTGGGCATGGATTGGCGATTGCTATTGTCCGCCATGGGAAAGTCTTTCTGTATGATGCAGGAAATGCCTGGCCTGGCGGCGATGCTGCTCAACAAGTGATCATCCCCTGGCTGCGCTGGCACCATTTATCTCTCGAACAAGCAATTATTAGCCATGAGCATCTGGATCACCGTGGCGGTTTGCTTAGTTTGCAACGTGAATGGCCAACACTAAAAATTCGCAGCCCATTGCTATGGGAAGGGCATCATTCTTGTTTTCAAGGGGATCGTTGGCAATGGCAGGGTTTGGAATTTACCGTGAAGTGGCCCCCCGCACAGCCTCTG
The DNA here is from genome assembly GCF_000737905.1 of Buttiauxella noackiae. NCBI lineage: Bacteria > Pseudomonadati > Pseudomonadota > Gammaproteobacteria > Enterobacterales > Enterobacteriaceae > Buttiauxella > Buttiauxella noackiae. The sequence continues at coordinate 1,349,318 of NZ_JPRU01000001.1, read as the reverse complement.
ATGAAAGGTAATAACGGCTCATGCGTTGTGATGGTCAGTGACGGTAACGTTCGTATTTTATTAACCGGAGATGTGGAAGCTGAAGCGGAATTAGCTATGCTGAAGGGGCGATGGGGAACCTTACATGCTGATATTATTCAAGTCCCTCATCACGGCAGCCGGACATCTTCGAGTGCACCTTTGTTGCGTGCTGTCGCTGGAAGTGCTGCATTTTCTTCTTCATCGCGCTATAACGCCTGGCATTTGCCCTCCGCAAAAGTAGTTCAACGCTACCAGTTGCAGGGGTACAAATGGTATGACACAGCGCAATCGGGCCAACTCACTATCGATATAAATAGTGATAAATGGCAAATCAATAGCTTCAGAGCACAAATTTCACCCCGTTGGTATCATCAGTGGTTTGGTGTATCCCGGGATAATGGGTAGAATATGCGGCTATTTCATCAAATGCTGGTTCGACTTAATGCAGAACGATAAAGATCTCTCCACATTGCAGACCTTCCGCCGTCTATGGCCGATGATTGCGCCTTTTAAAGCTGGTCTGATCGTGGCTGGGATTGCGTTAATCCTCAACGCAGCCAGCGATACGTTTATGCTATCGCTGCTCAAACCGTTACTGGATGATGGTTTTGGTAAAACGGATAAATCTGTTTTGTTATGGATGCCACTGGTTGTCATCGGGCTTATGGTGATGCGCGGTATCACAAGCTATGTCTCAAGCTACTGCATTTCCTGGGTTTCAGGGCAGGTAGTAATGAACATGCGTCGTCGCTTGTTCAGCCATATGATGGGAATGCCGGTTTCGTTCTTTGACCAACAGTCTACGGGTACACTGCTTTCGCGCATTACCTATGACTCTGAACAAGTTGCTTCATCCTCATCTAGTGCTCTGATAACGGTAGTACGCGAAGGCGCCTCCATCATTGGCCTGTTTGTGCTGATGTTCTGGTATAGCTGGCAGCTTTCGCTGATTCTGATAGTTCTGGCACCTATCGTTTCCTTTGCGATTCGCATGGTTTCCAAGCGTTTCCGTAATATCAGCAAAAACATGCAAAACACCATGGGGCAGGTAACGACCAGTGCTGAGCAGATGCTGAAAGGTCACAAAGAGGTGTTGATCTTTGGCGGTCAGGAAGTGGAAACCGAGCGCTTCAACAAAGTCAGTAACCGTATGCGTCGCCAGGGTATGAAACTAGTATCTGCCTCGTCTATTTCTGACCCGATTATTCAGCTCATTGCCTCTCTGGCTCTGGCTTTCGTCATTTACGCGGCAAGCTTCCCGAGTGTCATGGAAACGTTAACCGCTGGTACCATCACCGTTGTGTTCTCTTCCATGATTGCACTGATGCGCCCACTGAAATCGCTGACTAACGTCAATGCTCAGTTCCAGCGCGGTATGGCGGCATGTCAGACTTTGTTCTCTATCCTCGATTCAGAGCAAGAGAAAGACGAAGGAACTCGCGTAATTGAACGTGCGAAAGGGGATGTTGAATTCCGTGACGTGACCTTTACCTATCCTGGCCGCGAAATACCAGCGCTGCGTAAAATCGACCTGACCATTCCTGCTGGCAAAACAGTGGCATTGGTAGGGCGTTCCGGCTCTGGTAAATCAACGATCGCCAGCCTGATGACGCGTTTTTACGATATTGACGAAGGTAGCATTACCATTGATGGCGTGGATATTCGTGAATACACTTTGTCTTCTTTGCGTAATCAGGTTGCTCTCGTTTCGCAAAACGTCCATTTGTTCAATGACACGATTGCCAACAACATTGCTTACGCGCGTACTGAACAGTACAGCCGTAGTGATATAGAGAATGCCGCGCGCATGGCCTACGCCATGGATTTCATCAATAAGATGGAAAACGGCCTTGATACAATCATCGGTGAAAATGGCGTGCTGCTTTCAGGTGGTCAGCGCCAGCGTATTGCCATTGCTCGTGCGTTATTGCGTGACAGCCCAATCCTGATTCTGGATGAAGCGACATCTGCGTTGGATACGGAATCTGAACGTGCCATTCAGGCGGCACTTGATGAACTACAGAAGAACCGTACCTCGCTGGTAATTGCTCACCGCTTATCAACCATTGAACAGGCGGATGAAATCGTGGTTGTTGAAGATGGCCGTATCGTGGAACGTGGTCCACATGCAGAACTGATTGAGCATCGCGGTGTTTACGCGCAACTGCACAGGATGCAATTCGGGCAATGATAGAACGCATTTGGTCGGGGAAATCTCCTCTCTACCTTTTGCTCTTACCGCTCTCCTGGCTTTATGGTCTGGTGAGTGGTGCTATTCGTCTTAGTTACCGATTAGGTATAAAAAAAACCTGGCGTGCGCCGGTACCTGTGGTGGTCGTGGGTAACCTGACTGCTGGTGGTAACGGTAAAACGCCGGTTGTTATCTGGCTTGTCGAACAGCTACAGCAGCGCGGAGTTCGCGTTGGTGTTGTTTCTCGAGGTTACGGCGGTAAATCTGAGCATTATCCGCTGTTGCTTGACCAGAACACGACGACGATGCAGGCAGGCGACGAACCCGTACTTATTTATCAACGCACTGGCGCTGCTGTGGCGGTTGCGCCTCGTCGAAGTGATGCTGTGCAAATGCTCGTTGAAAAAGTACATCCGCAGCTGATTATTACAGATGACGGTTTGCAGCATTACGCTCTCGGGCGCGATAAAGAAATTGTTGTCATTGATGGTGTCCGGCGATTTGGCAACGGCTGGTGGCTTCCAGCTGGCCCAATGCGTGAGAGAACAGGGCGACTGGCTTCTGTCGACGCAATTATCACCAATGGTGGCAATGTTCAGGCTGGTGAAATAGCCATGACGCTGCGCCCGGGCGATGCGGTTAATTTGCTTACCGGTGAACACCGGCCTGCGCGCATGTTGCAAAACGTGGTTGCTATGGCAGGAATTGGCCATCCCCCCCGTTTTTTTGCTACTTTGCAGCAATGTGGCGTAACTCCAGTTAATACGGTTAGCCTCGCAGACCATCAGGCTCTGAGTGAAAGTGATGTGGCTAAATTAGTCCAGCCGGGGCAAGCCCTGTTGATGACTGAAAAAGATGCTGTGAAGTGCCGTGTTTTCGTTACGGGCCATGAAAACTGGTGGTATTTGCCCGTCGATGCACACCTGGCGCAACCGCAGGCCAACGAGTTATTGCAATCACTATTGGCGCTGGTGCGCTAACTTTAGGTTATCGCACCAGAATTCGAGTTTGCTGACGACAGGATTTCTTCATGTCCGTACCGCAACTGACTTTACGTGCAGCCCGCAATCTTCACCTTGCGGCGCAAGGCTTATTAGTAAAGCCTCGTCGCCGTGCTAAACCTGCTGATATTGTTGCCGCCATCTCCCGTATGTCCCTTCTACAAATTGATACCATCAATATCGTTGCGCGCAGCCCTTATCTGGTGCTGTTCAGCCGATTAGGTAATTACCCGCAAACCTGGCTAGATGATGCTTTGCTCAAGGGCGATTTAATGGAGTATTGGGCACATGAAGCGTGCTTCCTACCGAGAAAAGACTTTTCGCTAATCCGCCACCGGATGCTCAACCCTGAAAAAATGGGCTGGAAATATCGTCCTGAATGGATGATTGAGCACGCCGAAGAGATCGAAAAACTCTTAACGCATATCGAGAGCAATGGTCCGGTGCGCTCCGCTGATTTTGAGCATCCACGAAAAGGTTCCAGTGGCTGGTGGGAATGGAAACCGCATAAAAAACATCTTGAAGGCTTGTTTACCGCAGGCAAGGTGATGGTGATTGAGCGTCGCAATTTTCAACGTGTTTACGATCTGACCTCACGCGTACTGCCGCACTGGGATGACAAGTTACATCTGATTCATCAGGCAGATGCCGAACAGCAAATGCTGGAGAACAGCGCTCGTAGCCTTGGCATTTTTCGCGCTGAGTGGCTGGCAGATTATTATCGTCTGAAGAATGTCTCAATTAAGCCATTGCTGGCCCAATGGCAGGAAAAAGGCATCGTTATTCCTGTTAATGTCGAGAGTATTGGCGAGATGTGGTTGCATTGCGACCAATGGCCATTGCTGGAAAAGGCTGAGAAAAACACCTTGCGAGCGACCTACAGTGCGGTGCTGTCACCGTTTGATCCGGTGGTCTGGGATCGTAAACGTGCTGAAGAACTTTTTAACTTTTCTTATCGACTGGAATGTTATACCCCTGCTCAGAAACGTAAATACGGTTATTTCGTTCTTCCGTTGCTGCATCAAGGAGTGCTGGTGGGAAGAGTTGATGCAAAAATGCATCGCAAAAGTAACTTATTAGAAATTATCAGTCTGTATCTTGAAGAAGGTATTAAGGCTGAGCCGTCATTGATTAACGGCTTGCACAAGGCACTAACCGATTTTGCCCGCTGGCAGGGTGCAACCTTGATTCGCTTCGGGAATATTCCCGCCACGTTAACGGCATCATGGGGTGAAGGCTGGGAAATTAGCCCGGAGAGCGAGTAAGTTATGTTATTCTGCTGCCTTTGATGGCAGCCATTCTGGAGTAACCATGGATCATCGATTACTTGAAATCATTGCTTGTCCGGTTTGTAACGGCAAGCTCTACTTTAATCAGGAAAAGCAGGAGCTTATCTGCAAACCTGATCATCTGGCGTTTCCTCTGCGCGATGGTATTCCGGTGCTGCTGGAGACTGAAGCTCGAGTTCTGACTTCTGACGAGAAAAATCCATGAGTTTTGTGGCAATAATCCCTGCCCGCTATGCCTCTACACGCTTACCGGGTAAACCGCTTAAAGATATCAATGGCAAACCGATGGTCGTTCACGTTATGGAACGTGCTCGCGAATCGGGTGCTGAACGTATCATTGTGGCAACCGATCATGAGGATGTGGCTCGTGCAGTGGAAGCTGCCGGCGGCGAAGTTTGTATGACTCGCGCTGATCATCAGTCTGGCACTGAGCGTCTTGCTGAAGTGATTGAAAAATGTGGTTTTAGCGATGACACCGTGATTGTGAATGTGCAAGGTGATGAGCCAATGATCCCTCCAGCGATCATCAGCCAGGTTGCCAGCAATCTTGCGAACAGCGAGGCGGGTATGGCAACGCTTGCTGTGCCAATCGATTCTGCTGAAGAAGCGTTTAACCCGAATGCAGTAAAAGTGGTGATGGACGCGCAGGGCTACGCCCTCTATTTCTCTCGTGCGACCATTCCATGGGACAGAGACCGCTTTGCACAATCGCGTGAACAGATCGGTGATTCCCTTTTACGCCACATTGGTATCTACGGCTACCGCGCAGGTTTCATCCGTCGCTACGTGACCTGGGAGCCAAGCCAGCTTGAGCAAATCGAAATGCTCGAACAGCTGCGCGTACTGTGGAATGGTGAAAAAATCCATGTTGCGGTTGCGAAAGAAGTCCCGAGTATTGGTGTTGATACACCAGAAGATTTAGAGCGTGTGCGACAAGCGATGATTTAATCCTCAGTTATCAATGCTTAGAAAAAAACCGGTGCTTAGCGCCGGTTTTTTACTATCTGAAGGCATATTGATCTGAGAGTGATGACAACCTCTGCCTTCAAGCTCATTATAAAAACACCAGTGTTGTAAGGGGTAATGAGTCATGGAGTTACTACGCAAGGAGTTGAGTCATCTGCTGGGTGAAAAACTAAGCCGGATTGAATGTATCAATGAACAGCCAAATAGCACCTTGTGGTCGCTGTATGACAGTGACGGCAATGCGATGTCATTGCTGGCTAAAAGTTTTAGTACTCCAGGTCTCGCCGCTCAGCTAGCCTGGAAAATGTCCATGCTAACGCGTTCCGGAACGATTCGCATGCCTGTGGTTTACGGCGTGGTGACACATGACGAGACGCCGGGGCCAGACGTATTATTAATGGAGCGTTTACGGGGGGTTCCCGTCGAAGCGCCAACCCGCACACCTGATCGCTGGGAGCATCTAAAAGATCAAATTGTTGAAGGGCTTCTTGCATGGCATCGTGTCGATAGCCGTGGGTGTGTCGGTAACGTCGATAGCACACAAGAAAATATCTGGCCTTCATGGTATCGGCAGCATGTAGAAACATTGTGGGCCACCATCAATCAATACCCCAATAATGGCCTGACGATGCAAGACAGGCGCATTTTGTTCCGCACCCGCGAATGTTTGCCACGTTTATTCGAAGACTTTAACGACAACTGTGTACTGGTGCATGGCAACTTTACGCTTCGCAGTATGTTAAAAGATGGGCGCAGCGATCAGCTTCTGGCAATGGTCAATCCCGGAATAACGCTTTGGGCGCCGCGTGAATATGAAATATTCCGTCTGTTTGAACCTGGTCAGTCTGAAAGCCTGATGTGGCACTACTTACAACGAGCTCCGGTTGCGGAGTCATTTCTATGGCGACGGTGGTTGTATATTCTGTGGGATGGTGTAGCGCAGTTATTACAGACGGGCCGACTTAATCGACCCGCCTTCGATGTGGCTGCAAAAAACTTACTTCCCTGGATCGCCTGACGGCCCTTTCAACCACTGCCAGATGCGGCCGAGGGTTTCGTAGCCAACCCGGTCACTATGCATTAACCAAATTGGCGATGGAATTATGCGCTCCCAAGGATTCAGCGGTGATTCGATGGCCAGTTGGTTAGCGGGGGCTGGAATAGGGTGCAAACCGGCATTGCGGAAGAAAATCATCGCCCGTGGCAGATGGGAAGCAGAAGTCACTAATAAGAATGGCTGCTGGCCAATCGTTTTTGCCACCGCAGCAGCTTCTTCTTCAGTATCTTTTGGTTCATCAAGGGTAATTATTTGCGAACGCGGGACACCTAAACTTTCAGCAACTCTCGCTCCCGCCTCAGCGGTACTCACCGGGTTGGTCATTGCTCTTGCGCCCGTGAAGATAATTTTTGCTCCAGGATTTGCCTGCCATAAGCGTACCCCTTCGGCCAGCCGAGGCAAACTATTGCTGATGAGATTGGAACTTGGTGCCCAATCAGGGTTCCATGTATAGCCGCCACCGAGTACCACAATGTAGTCCACTTTTTCGCTGCCACGCCATGTTGGGTAGGTGTCCTCGATGGGCTTGAGCATTTTATCGGCCACCGGTTGTAGGCTAATCAGCAGCAAAACTAACCAACTCACGCTTAATAGCGCTTTGGCGCTTTTTTGCCAACGAGTGAACCACAACAAGCAAAGTGCTACCCCCATCATCAATAATAAAAAAGGGAGAGGCAGCAGCAGCCCGCCGATAAATTTTTTCAGGATAAAAAGCATGAATTATGGGTCCTTTTTAGCCATATAATAGGCAAACGCTGGTGATATTACACCAGACGGGTTCATTCCTGGCGCAGCTGTGCCAAAATACCCACTTTCTCGTATGAACCCTTTTCCCTCATGGAGCCGTACCCGTGCGTGACCGCAATTTTGATGATATTGCTGAGAAGTTCTCACGCAACATTTACGGTACAACCAAAGGGCAGCTCCGCCAGGCCATCTTATGGCAAGACCTTGATGCTTTGCTGGCAACTATGCCTGAAAAAATCCGCGTTCTGGATGCGGGGGGTGGCGAAGGGCAAACTGCGTGTGGTCTTGCTGAGCGGGGCCATGAAGTTCTGCTTTGTGATGTTTCTGCACAGATGATTTCTCGTGCTAAAGCTCTGGCTGATGAGAAAGGTGTGAGCGGCAACATGCATTTCGTACATTCCTCCGCTCAGGATATTGGCCAACATTTGGAAAAACCGGTTGATCTGATATTGTTTCACGCGGTGCTGGAATGGGTCGTAGATCCGCAAGCCGTACTCAAAACACTATGGGATTGCCTGGCACCCGGCGGTGCTTTATCCCTGATGTTCTACAATGCTAACGGCTTGCTGATGCGGAACATGTTTGTCGGCAACTTTGAATATGTTCTTCAGGGTATGAAAAAGAACAAACGGAAAACGCTTTCGCCTGACAATCCGCTACAGCCAGAACAGGTCTATCACTGGCTGGAGCAAATTGGCTGGCAGATTACCGGTAAAACCGGTGTGCGAGTATTCCACGATTACTTGCGCGATAAGCATAAACAACACGATGGTTTTGAGAATTTGCTTGAACTGGAAACGCGTTATTGCCGCCAGGAACCTTTTGTTAGCCTCGGCCGCTATATCCACGTGACAGCAATCAAGCCGCTTGAGCCAAGGAAAAATTATGAGTGATGTTTCCCAGACAGTGCCGGAGCTGGTTGCCTGGGCCAGGAAAAATGACTATTCGATTTCGCTACCTACAGAACGTCTGACGTTTCTGTTGGCGATCGCGACCTTAAACGGTGAGCGGCTAGATGGCGAAATGAGTGAAGGTGAGCTGATTGACGCTTTCCGTTACGTGAGTGAAGGCTTTGATCAAACCAGCGAAACAATTAACGTTCGTGCCAATAACGCCATCAATGACATGGTGCGCCAGCGTTTGATCAACCGTTTCGTCAGTGAAATCAATGAAGGCAATGCAATTTATCGCCTGACGCCTCTCGGTATCGGCATTACCGATTACTACATTCGCCAGCGTGAGTTTTCAACGTTGCGTTTATCTATGCAGCTATCGATAGTTGCTGGTGAATTGAAACGTGCTGCCGACTCAGCAGATGAAGGTGGTGATGAATTCCACTGGCATCGCAACGTGTTCGCGCCATTAAAATATTCCGTCGCCGAGATTTTTGACAGTATCGATCTCACGCAGCGCATCATGGATGAACACCAGCAACAGGTTAAAGATGATATTGCACAGCTGCTGAACAAAGACTGGCGTGCAGCCATCTCTAGTTGCGAAATGCTGTTGTCCGAAACATCGGGTACGTTACGTGAGTTACAGGACACCCTGGAAGCTGCGGGCGATAAATTGCAGGCAAATTTATTACGTATTCAGGATTCGATTCTGGGGCGCGATGATCTGCACTTTGTTGACCGTCTGGTGTTTGATCTGCAAAGCAAACTCGACCGTATCGTCAGTTGGGGCCAGCAGGCTATCGACCTGTGGATTGGCTATGACCGCCATGTTCATAAATTCATTCGTACCGCCATCGATATGGATAAAAACCGCGTCTTTGCGCAACGTCTGCGTGTCTCGGTTCAAAACTATTTCGATGCGCCATGGGCTCTGACCTACGCTAATGCCGATCGTCTGCTGGATATGCGCGATGAAGAAATGACGTTGCGTGACGATGAGGTGATGGGCGAACTGCCAAGCGATTTGGAATTCGAAGAGTTCAATGAAATCCGCGAACAACTTGCCGCAATGATTGAAGCTGCCCTCCAGGTCTATAAAACCAGACAAGTGCCACTAGATTTGGGCATTGTCATGCGGGACTATCTGGCGCAATACCCACGCGCACGCCATTTTGATGTGGCGAGAATCGTAGTCGACCAGGCGGTACGTCTGGGTGTGGCTGAAGCAGACTTTACTGGCTTGCCGCCACAGTGGCAGGCAATTAACGATTACGGAGCCAAGGTACAGGCGCATGTCATCAACAAATATTGAAAAAGTGATGCCAGTAAAACTGGCACAGGCGTTGGCCAATCCGTTATTTCCGGCACTCGATAGCCAACTGCGCGCAGGTCGCCATGTCGGGCTCGATGAACTGGATAATCATGCTTATTTGATGGACTTCCAGGATGAACTGGAAGAGTTCTATACCCGTTATAATGTGGAGTTGATTCGAGCACCTGAAGGTTTCTTCTATTTGCGCCCACGCTCCACCACGCTGATCCCGCGCTCAGTACTGTCTGAGTTGGACATGATGGTAGGTAAGATTCTCTGTTACCTCTATCTCAGTCCAGAACGGTTGGCGAATGAAGGTATTTTCACACAGGCCGAGCTGTACGATGAGCTGTTGACGCTTGCGGATGAAAGCAAGCTACTCAAGCTGGTAAACAACCGTTCTACTGGCTCAGATCTCGACCGTCAAAAGCTGCAAGAGAAAGTCCGTGCCTCATTAACGCGTTTACGCCGTCTTGGCATGATCTGGTTTATGGGCCATGACAGCAGCAAATTCCGCATTACCGAATCAGTATTCCGCTTTGGTGCAGACGTACGTGCTGGCGACGATGCGCGTGAAGCGCAACTCCGCATGATCCGTGATGGTGAAGCGATGCCGGTAGAAACTCGTTTGCAACTCAATGATGAAACTGAAGAGTCGCAATTGGCTTCAGATAACGCGGAGGATGAACAGGAATGATTGAACGCGGTAAGTTTCGCTCACTAACGCTGATTAACTGGAACGGTTTCTTCGCGCGTACTTTTGATTTAGATGAACTGGTGACCACGCTTTCTGGCGGTAATGGTGCCGGTAAATCCACTACTATGGCAGCGTTCGTAACCGCGCTAATCCCCGACTTAACCCTGTTGCACTTCCGTAACACTACTGAAGCGGGAGCGACATCAGGTTCACGTGACAAAGGTCTGCACGGCAAATTAAAAGCGGGTGTCTGCTACTCCTTGTTGGATGTGGTCAACTCACGTAATCAGCGTGTTGTGGTCGGTGTGCGCCTGCAACAAGTGGCTGGACGTGATCGCAAAGTCGACATCAAACCGTTTGCGATTCAAGGTTTACCGTCTTCCATTCAGCCAACTCAGTTGTTAACGGAAACATTAAATGAGCGTCAGGCTCGCGTACTGAGCTTGCAAGAACTGAAAGATAAAGTGGAAGCCATCGAAGGCGTTCAATTTAAACAGTTCAACTCGATTACCGATTACCACTCGTTGATGTTCGATTTGGGCATTGTTGCACGTCGTCTGCGCAGTGCTTCCGACCGTAGTAAGTACTACCGTCTTATCGAAGCCTCGCTATACGGCGGGATTTCCAGCGCTATTACTCGTTCACTGCGCGACTATCTGTTGCCAGAAAACGGCGGTGTGCGTAAAGCCTTCCAGGATATGGAAGCGGCTTTGCGTGAAAACCGTATGACGCTTGAAGCGATTCGCGTCACCCAGTCAGACCGTGATCTGTTTAAGCATTTGATTTCTGAAGCGACTAACTATGTAGCTGCTGATTACATGCGCCACGCTAATGAACGTCGTATCCATCTGGATAAAGCGCTCGAATTCCGTCGTGAACTATTGACCAGCCGTAAACAACTGGCTGCGGAGCAATATAAACATGTCGAAATGGCGCGCGAGCTTGCAGAACATAGCGGTGCGGAAGGGGATCTGGAAACTGATTATCAGGCCGCCAGCGATCACCTGAACCTGGTGCAAACGGCGATTCGCCAGCAGGAAAAAATCGAGCGTTACGAAGCTGACCTCGACGAACTGCAAATGCGCCTCGAAGAACAAAATGAAATTGTTGCCGAAGCATCAGAGCAGCAAGAAGAGAATGAAGCTCGCGCAGAAGCCGCAGAGCTGGAAGTCGATGAGCTGAAAAGTCAGCTGGCCGACTACCAACAAGCACTCGATGTACAACAGACGCGTGCTATTCAATACCAGCAAGCATTGCAAGCACTTGAGCGCGCGCGCGCGCTTTGTCACTTGCCAGATTTGACTGCTGACAGTGCTGAAGAGTGGCTTGAAACCTTCCAGGCGAAAGAGCAGGAAACAACCGAAAAACTGCTGACACTTGAACAGAAGATGAGTGTGGCACAAACGGCGCATAGCCAGTTTGAGCATGCTTATCAGCTAGTCACCGCTATTAATGGTCCGGTGAGCCGTAGTGACGCCTGGAATGTTGCGCGTGAATTACTGCGTGACAGCAATAACCAGCGCCACCTGATGGAACAAGTTCAGCCGCTCAGAGCACGTCTTAATGAACTTGAACAACGCCTGCGTGAACAGCAAGAAGCCGAACGTATGTTTGCTGAGTTCTGCAAGCGTCAGGGCAAACACTTTGATCCTGAAGATCTGGAAGTGTTGCACGAAGAACTTTCTGAACGCATCGAGACATTGCAGCAACGTGTTTCTGATGCCAGCGATCAGCGTGCAAATTTGCGCCAGGAACAAGAGCAAATTCAAGCGCGCATCAAACGCCTCCAGCAGCGTGCGCCAATCTGGCTTTCCGCACAAACCAGCCTTACCCAGTTGTGCGAGCAGAGTCATGAGCAGTTTGAAAGTAGCCAGCAAGTTACTGAATACATGCAGCAACTGCTTGAGCGTGAGCGTGAAGTCACGGTTGAACGTGATGAAGTGGGAGCGCGTAAACGGGCCATTGACGAGGAAATCGAACGCCTTAGCCAACCAGGTGGTGCTGAAGACCCACGTTTAAATGCCCTGGCTGAACGTTTTGGCGGCGTGTTGTTGTCGGAGATTTATGACGACATTAGCATTGATGACGCACCGTACTTCTCTGCGTTGTACGGCCCATCACGTCACGCGATCGTGGTTCCAGATTTGTCACTGGTTCGCGATCAACTGGATAATCTTGAAGATTGCCCGGAAGACCTGTATCTGATTGAAGGGGACCCATCTTCCTTCGATGACAGCGTGTTTACCGTTGAAGAGCTTAATGCTGCCGTTCTGGTAAAAACGGCAGAGCGCCAGTGGCGTTATTCTCGTTTGCCGGTGTTGCCTCTGTTTGGCCGCGCAGCACGTGAGAATCGCCTTGAAAACCTCCATGCTGAGCGTGAAACTCTGGCGGAGCGTTTTGCCACGCTGTCGTTCGATGTTCAGAAATCTCAGCGTTTGCACCAGGCATTTAGCCGCTTTATTGGACAACATTTGGGTGTGGCATTTGATGATGATCCAGAAGTGGAAATTCGTCAGCTCAATACTCGTCGTGGTGAAGTTGAACGCGCTATCAGCAACCACGAAAATGACAATCAGCAACAGCGTCAGCAATTTGAACAGGCTAAAGAAGGGGTTGATCAACTTAACCGCCTGTTGCCTCGCATCAGTTTGCTCAATGACGAAACGCTGGCCGATCGTTGTGACGAAATTCGCGAACGTCTGGATGAAGCCGATGAAGCCGCGCGTTTCCTCCATCATTTCGGTAATCAACTGGCTAAACTCGAAGCTGTGGCTTCGGTGTTGCAAAGTGACCCTGAGCAGTTCGAACAGCTAAAAGAAGATTATCAGTACGCACAACAGGTTCAGCGTGATGCACGCCAGCAGGCGTTCGCGTTGACCGAAGTGGTGCAGCGTCGTGCGCACTTTGGTTACTCTGACTCAGCCGCTATGCTTGATGGCAATAGCGATTTGAATGAAAAACTGCGTAACCGCCTGGAGCATGCTGAAGCTGAGCGTACCCGTTCGCGTGAGGCACTGCGTAGCCATGCCCAGCAACTGAGTCAGTTCAGCCAGTTAATGGCGTCGTTGAAAAGCTCCTTTGATACCAAAAAAGAGCTGCTGACCGATCTACATAAAGAGCTGCAGGATATAGGCGTTCGTGCTGATATCGGCGCAGAAGAACGCGCCCGCGCCCGCCGGGACGAATTGCACACCGCTTTGAGTAACAACCGCTCACGCCGTAATCAGCTTGAAAAAGCGCTGACCATGTGTGAAGCAGAAATGAGCAACCTGACCCGCAAGCTCAAGCAACTAGAGCGCAGCTATTTCGAAATGCGTGAGCATGTTGTTACCGCGAAAGCAGGCTGGTGTGCCGTGATGCGTATGGTGAAAGAAAACGGCGTAGAGCGTCGTTTGCATCGCCGCGAGCTGGCCTATGTCACCGGCGATGAGCTGCGTTCAATCTCGGATAAAGCATTGGGTGCCTTGCGCCTTGCTGTAGCGGATAACGAACATCTGCGCGATGTGCTTCGTATGTCAGAAGATCCAAAACGACCTGAGCGCAAAATTCAGTTCTTTGTCGCGGTTTATCAGCATCTGCGCGAACGCATTCGTCAGGATATTATCCGTACCGATGACCCTGTCGAAGCCATCGAGCAGATGGAAATTGAGCTGAGCCGTCTCACGGAAGAGTTGACCTCTCGTGAGCAAAAACTGGCAATCAGTTCACGTAGTGCGGCGAACATCATTCGCAAGACGATTCAGCGCGAGCAGAACCGCATCCGCATGCTTAACCAAGGGTTGCAAAGCGTCTCCTTTGGCCAGGTAAACAGCGTGCGTTTAAATGTGAACGTTCGTGAAACGCATGCGACATTGCTGAATGTGCTGTCGGAACAACATGAACAGCATCAGGATCTGTTTAATAGTAATCGCCTGAGCTTCTCGGAAGCATTAGCGAAACTGTATCAACGCCTGAATCCGCAAATTGATATGGGGCAGCGCACACCACAAACTATTGGGGAAGAGCTGCTCGATTACCGCAACTACCTGGAAATGGAAGTTGAAGTAAACCGTGGTTCAGATGGCTGGTTGCGTGCGGAAAGTGGCGCATTGTCGACAGGTGAAGCTATCGGTACCGGTATGTCAATTCTGGTAATGGTCGTTCAAAGCTGGGAAGAAGAGTCACGCCGACTGCGTGGTAAAGATATCTCCCCATGCCGTTTACTGTTCCTCGATGAGGCGGCACGACTGGATGCGAAGTCAATTGCTACACTGTTTGAGCTGTGTGAGCGACTTGAAATGCAACTGATCATTGCTGCACCTGAGAACATTAGTCCGGAAAAAGGCACCACTTACAAGCTGGTACGTAAGGTTGTTCAGAACCATGAGCACGTCCATGTTGTAGGTCTCAGAGGCTTTGCGCCGCCCCTTCCTGAGCCGGTTCTCGGCACAATAGATGCGTCATAAAAATCGCGGGCTACGGCCCGCGTTTTCTTTTCTAAGAATTCTTAATCTTTAATTTTATTTACATTTATACGGGCAAATAATATTCGCTGTTTATATACTGATTATTAAAACCCAGCGACAAAGCTGGGTGATGTAAAAACAGGTATAAACAGGGGGCAAGGGATGTTGCTAACAAAATTGCACGGTTTTAAGCTGTCAGCGCTCGGTTACGGGCTGGCACTGAGTTTCGCTCCACTGTTTATGGCGCAGGCCGATGAGCCAGCGGTCGTTCCTTCTGACAGCTCTGCTGTGAGCATTGAACCAACCAGCACGCCAGACCAACCATTACCGCAATCTGCTGCTACCGCTACCATGGTAGGAGTGTTACCGCTAAATTCTACCGGCATGTCTGCCGCACAAAGCCGTTCTCAGCTCGTGGCGCATTTACCTGCGGGCTACACTCCGGTTTATCTGAATGCGTTGTCTGCATTTTATGCGGCCCGCGAGATGAAACCGATGTGGGAGAATCGCGATGCCGTGAAGGCCTTCCAGCAGCAACTTGCCGAAGTTGCCATTTCTGGCATCCAACCACAGTTTACTACCTGGGTCGAGTTGCTTACCGATCCGGCGGTCACGGGGCTATCGCGCGATATTGTATTGTCTGATGCGATGATGGGTTATTTGCAATTTGTCTATGGCATCCCGACGGAAGGCAATCGCTGGTTGTACAGTGCTAAGCCTTACAAGCTGCAAACTCCACCGATTTCCGTTATTAACCAATGGCAAGTGGCAGTAGATCAAGGGACGCTAGTCAGTTTTGTTGAAACGCTAGCCCCTCAGCATCCGCAATACGCTAAGTTGCACCAGTCGTTGGTACACTTACTCAGTGACTCGCGTCCATGGCCTCAATTGACCAGCGCTGAAACTCTGCGCCCCGGTCAGTGGAGCAATGATGTGCCAGCGCTACGGGAAATACTCGCACGCACCGGTATGTTGCAGGCTGAACCTTCGATTCCATTACCTGAACGCGACAATGTTTCTAAGACAGCGGTTGCTGTCAGCCCGTCAGCTATTCAGTTAGACGGCGAGCAAACCATGCAACAGATACCAGATGCAGTGGCTGGGAAGAAAAAGAAATCAACCCCAGCTGTTCGAAGTGCCTACAGCAAAGAGCTGGTTGAAGGTGTAAAACGTTTCCAGAAGTGGCAAGGTTTGGGTGTTGATGGTTCTATCGGGCAATCAACCCGCGACTGGCTGAATGTCACACCGCAACAACGAGCTTCGCTGGTAGCCCTAAACATTCAGCGTTTACGTTTACTGCCGAAGAAACTTGATACCGGCATTATGGTAAATATCCCTAATTATTCTCTGAGCTATTACCTTAACGGCAGTGAAGTATTAGCTTCGCGCGTAATCGTTGGGCGGCCAGATCGCAAAACGCCAATGATGAGCAGTGCGCTTAATAATGTGGTCGTTAACCCGCCGTGGAATGTCCCACCAACACTTGCGCGCAACGATATTTTGCCAAAAGTACGCCAGGACCCAGGCTATCTCGACAGGCATGGTTACAGCGTACTACGCGGTTGGAGTAATAATGCAGAAGCAATCGACCCATGGCATGTCGATTGGGAAACTATTACTGCCAGCAACTTGCCTTTCCGCTTCCAGCAAAAACCTGGGGTCCAGAACTCGTTAGGGCGTTACAAGTTTAATATGCCGAGTTCTGACGCTATCTATTTGCATGACACGCCAAACCACAACTTGTTCCAGAAAGATGCGCGAGCGTTGAGTTCTGGCTGTGTACGAGTCAACAAAGCCTCTGAGCTGGCAAACATGTTGCTGCAAGACGCAGGCTGGAACGATGCCCGTATTTCGAGTCAATTGAAAGATGGCAATACGAAATACGTGAACATTCGGCAGACCATCCCGGTGAGTCTCTATTACCTGACCGCATTTGTCGGTGACGATGGGCGCACGCAGTACCGTACAGATATTTACAATTATGATCTTACCGCGCGATCGGGCGCACAAATCCTTTCAAAAGCTGAACTATTAATACGCTAAATGCAGTAATTCTAATGAATTAGCGGTCGTAATAATTGCTTAATCCTTCCGGGTCCTCTGCAGGGCCCGGTTTTACTGGGTTTTGCACGCCTTGACTCGCTTTGTTTTGGCGGTTAAGGTGCGGAGCAGTGCGCCCAAAGTGCATATTATTCGATCGTTTTTTATCTGTAGACCTGGACATCATGGACAAATTTGACGCAAACCGCCGCAAGCTGCTGGCGTTGGGTGGTGTGGCTTTAGGTGCCTCGCTGTTACCAACACAAGCGTTTGCAATGCTATCAACACCGCGCCCACGCATTCTGACTCTTAATAACCTGCATACTGGGGAGTCATTGAAGGCTGAATTTTTCGATGGTAAAGGCTATATTCAGGATGAATTAGCAAGACTTAATCATTTCTTCCGTGATTATCGCGCGAATAAAATCAAATCCATCGATCCTAAATTATTCGATCAGTTGTACCGCTTGCAGGGTTTGTTAGGAACCAACAAACCGGTGCAACTGGTATCTGGTTATCGCTCCCTGGACACGAACAATGAGTTACGTGCTCACAGCCGAGGTGTAGCTAAAAAGAGCTATCACACCAAAGGCCAGGCAATGGATTTCCATATTGAAGGGATTTCGTTAAGCAATGTTCGCAAAGCAGCATTATCAATGCGCGCTGGTGGTGTAGGATACTACCCAAGCAGCAACTTTGTGCATATTGATACCGGGCCACTAAGGCACTGGTAAAACAACGGAATCCGGCGAGCGTTGCCGGTATTGGAGCATCATGAACTATCACATTATTCCGGTCACCGCATTCGGCCAAAACTGTTCTCTCATTTGGTGCGAAGAAACTCAGCAGGCAGCATTGGTTGATCCTGGCGGTGAAGCCGAAAAGATCAAACAGCAAGTGACTGCGAAAGGCGTGACAATTACGCAGATCCTGTTAACTCACGGCCATCTTGATCATGTTGGAGCGGCAGCTGAGCTGGCTGAACACTACGGTGTTCCTGTAGTTGGGCCGGAAAAAGAAGACGAATTCTGGTTGCAGGGTTTACCTGCACAAAGCCAAATGTTTGGACTCGAAGAGTGTTTGCCGCTGACGCCTGATCGCTGGCTGAACGAAGGCGACGCGGTGTCGGTAGGGAATGTCTCCTTACAGGTTCTGCATTGCCCGGGCCATACACCTGGCCACGTTGTTTTCTTTGATGCTCAGTCCCGGTTACTGATTTCCGGCGATGTGATTTTCAAAGGTGGGGTAGGGCGTAGCGATTTCCCTCAGGGTAATCATGCAGCACTCATTGACTCAATTAAACGTAAGCTATTGCCATTGGGCGATGATGTTACGTTTATTCCAGGCCATGGACCGTTGTCGACGCTCGGTTACGAACGCCTGCACAATCCCTTCTTGCAAGACGAATTACCGGTCTGGTGATTTCCTCCTGCTGAAATAAAAAGAGCCGCATTATTAATTTAATGCGGCTCTTTTTTTGTCGATAACTTAATTACAGTACAGCGACAATCGCTTCGCACAGTGGCGCCATGTTGTCTGGCGTCATACCTGCTACGTTTACACGTCCGGATGCTACTGCATAAACACCAAACTCTTCACGTAAACGCAGTACCTGCTCTTTGGTCAGGCCACTGAACGAGAACATGCCGTTCTGGTTGATAATGAAGCTGAAATCGCGGTTAGCGCCTTTCTCTTGCAGAGTATTCACAAACAGGTGGCGCATACGCTGAATACGCTGACGCATGTCAGACAGCTCTTGTTCCCAGAGAGTACGCAGGGCATCGTTGCTAAGAATTGTGGCTACAACCGACGCGCCGTGAGCTGGTGGGTTTGAGTAGTTAGCACGAATCACAGATTTCATCTGGCTGAATGCACGGTCAACGGTGTCTGCATCAGCAGCAACCAGCGTACAGGCACCTACACGCTCATTGTAGAGGCCGAAGTTCTTGGAATAGGAACTAGCCACAATCAGCTCTTGATGGCTTGCTGCGAAGATACGCAGGCCTTCTGCATCTTCTTCGAGACCACGGGCAAAGCCCTGGTATGCAAAGTCAAACAGCGGTAACCAGCCTTTAGCCAGTGACATCTCAGCCAGGACCTGCCACTGCTCAGCTGTTGGGTCGATACCGGTTGGGTTATGGCAGCAACCGTGGAACAAGACTACGTCGCCTGCTTGCGCTGCTTGCAGGCTGTTGATCAGTCCGTCGAAATTCAGAGCGTGATTCTGCGCGTCGTAGTAATCATATTCGCACACTTCCAGACCGGCGGAGTTAAATACACTTTTGTGGTTCGGCCAGCTAGGGTTGCTTACCCATACGCGTTGGGTGTTAGTGTTTTTAGCGAGGAAATCAGCAGCAACGCGCAGTGCACCAGTACCGCCAGGAGTCTGTGCTGTGCGAGCGCGCTTGTTTGCACTAAGAGCGTTATCTTTCCCGAACAGCAATTCCTGTGTGCAACGGCCAAACTCTGGAATACCGTCGATGCCGAGGTAGTTTTTGGTGTTCTCATTTTCCAGCAGATAAAGTTCCGCTTTTTTTACACAGGTCAAAACCGGAGTTTTACCCGTTTCATCCTTATAAACACCAATACCGAGGTTAATTTTAGTCGGACGGTCATCGGCGCGAAACAGATCGGCCAAACCAAGAATTGGATCAGCAGGAGCAGCGGTAATGTTCTCAAACATGACGGGTTTCCATTGTGATATCGAGGGAGTAACGCTCTCAGGTTAACTGCTGTTTTAGCAAATGCCAACCGTTTGCAACAAAAAGAAACAGCTCCCGTCACAAGTTAATTTTTTCAGCTTTTCAGGCATAAAAAAACAGGGCCGAAGCCCTGTTTTTAAACCATCCTTGCAACTAAGTTGCTGGATAATTAGAACTGGTAAACGATACCAACAGCTGCCTGGTCGTCTGTAGCCAGACCGGTCGCTTTAGCGTAATCGTTGTCATCCAGCAGGTTGAACTTATACGCTGCGTATACGTTCATGTTTTTGTTGAAGTAGTACCAAGTACCCACTTCTACGTATTTGGTCAGGTCAGCATCGCCGCCGCTGAAGCCAGCGCGTGATTCCAGATCTTTACCTTTGGACTGTACATAGCCAACAGATGGGCGCAGACCGAAGTCGAATTGGTACTGAACAACCGCTTCCAGGTTCTGAGTTTTGTTAGCGAAGAAAGCAGCATCAGTATCGTTAATACGGCTTTCTGGCGTCATATTGTACGTCTGGGAATACATAACTGCTGCGTACAGGTTGTTTGCATCATACTTAGCAGAAGTTGCCCATGCTTCAGCTTTGTCACCAGTGCCGTTAGCTTTCTGATCAACGGTACGGTTAGAGTTCGCATAACCAGCAGACAGGCCGAAACCTTCGCCCAGGTCATAAGATACAGAGGTGCTAACGCCGTCGCCGTTCTGTTTGAACACGCTACGGGTAGAGGATTCGTTTTTACCCTGGTACTGTACTGCGAATGCCAGGCCGTCAACCAGACCGAAGAAATCAGAGTTACGGTAAGTAGCAACACCGTTAGTACGACCAGTCATGAAGTTGTCGGTGTAGTTCCAGCCGTCACCACCCCACTCAACCAGCATATCTGTCGCAGATTCTACGTCGTAGATTGCGCCGTAGTTACGACCGTAGTCGAAGGAACCTGCATCACCCATTTTCAGACCAGCGAATGCCAGACGGGTTTTAGTACCCTGGGCGCCTTCCGCATTAGAGGCGTCCATGTTGTATTCCCACTGACCATAGCCGGTCAGTTGGTCATTGATCTGAGTTTCGCCCTTGAAGCCGATACGAGCATAAGTGGTGTCTTCGTTGCTGGTGTTACCGTTAGTAGTCCAGACGTGTTCACCAACAGCTTTACCGTAGAAGTCCAGTTTGTTGCCGTTTTTGTTATAGATTTCTGCAGCGTTAGCTGCACCGGCTACCAGCAGAGCAGGGATAACCACTGCCAGAATATTGCGCTTCATCATTATTTATTACCCTCATTGGTTTTTTTGTGACACCTGCCACTGCCGTCAATAATTCTGTACGGAACTATTGATGAGAGTTTGGTGTCTTTCTGTATCTGTCAGGCATCTTTCCATCCATGAAACCGTTTCGCTAGCCTGAAAGTGCTACAAACATCGAGAGTTAGTTACAAGAAGAAAGTATGTGTAACTAAATGTGTATTTTATTGAACTTTGTGAACTATCTCAAACTTCCTGACCGCTTCGTTTAAAAAACCACCTTTCTAATCCTATATATATGAATTACTTATGTTTAATTTGCATAACAGCAAATCTTCTTAATTTTTTGCTTACATTTGTACAATCTTTGAGTGATTTTTAGATGTCCAGACATCTGAGTGAAATTTATCCGAATGTGCTAAGTCAACTAACCGAAGCAGGAAGCAAGCGGAAATAGGGGGTGTTTTGTGATTGTTTATTTCGCGGACACAATTCGTAACTGGGGAGTTGCAGGATGGGGTTGAAATTGACGTTTGTTTAACTTTCGTTGAAGAAAAAAGACGTTTATACGGCAGACAGAAAAAAGGCCAGCAACGCTGGCCTTAGAAAAATGACTGCTTAGAAGTTCGCATTACGTGGTGTACGTGGGAATGGAATCACGTCACGAACGTTCTGAACACCAGTTACATAGGCAATCAGACGCTCAAAACCAAGACCGAAGCCAGAATGCGGAACGGTACCGTAACGACGCAGGTCGCGGTACCACCAGTAGTCTTCTTTATTCAGCCCCATCTCCGCCATACGCGCATCCAGCACATCCAGACGCTCTTCACGCTGAGAACCACCAATGATCTCACCGATGCCTGGAGCTAACACGTCCATCGCGGCAACGGTCTTACCGTCTTCGTTAAGGCGCATATAGAACGCTTTAATATCTTTCGGATAGTTCTTCACAACAACCGGTGCTTTGAAGTGTTGCTCAGCAAGGTAACGTTCATGTTCGGAAGAGAGGTCAACGCCCCAATAAACTGGGTTTTCGAATTTCTGGCCACAATTCTCGAGAATTGTAACAGCGTCGGTGTAATCAACCTGTGCAAAATCGGCGTTGATGAAACGCTGTAAACGTTCCACTGCATCTTTATCCACGCGCTCTGCGAAGAACTCCATGTCATCCATGCGCTCATCAAGCACCGCTTTGAAGACATATTTCAGCATGGCTTCTGCGAGACCCGCTACGTCGTCAAGATTTGCGAAAGCGACTTCAGGCTCCAGCATCCAGAACTCAGCCAGGTGACGGCTGGTGTTGGAGTTTTCAGCACGGAAGGTTGGGCCGAAGGTATAAACCTTAGAAAGAGCACACGCATAGGTTTCGCCGTTCAACTGACCAGATACGGTCAGGAATGCTTCTTTACCAAAGAAGTCTTTATCGAAATCGACTTTGCCAGCGTCGGTACGTGGTAGGTTTTCCATATCTAGCGTTGAAACGCGGAACATTTCGCCCGCACCTTCGGTGTCTGAGGCTGTAATCAATGGCGTAGAAACCCAGAAATAACCTTGCTCATGGAAGAAACGGTGTAGCGCCTGAGCCAGAGTATGACGAACGCGTGCAACAGCACCAATCATGTTGGTGCGCGGGCGCAGGTGAGCAACTTCACGCAGATACTCAATACTGTGGCGTTTAGCTGCCATCGGGTATGTATCAGGATCGTCAAC
Source organism: Buttiauxella noackiae (assembly GCF_000737905.1). Taxonomy (NCBI): domain Bacteria; kingdom Pseudomonadati; phylum Pseudomonadota; class Gammaproteobacteria; order Enterobacterales; family Enterobacteriaceae; genus Buttiauxella; species Buttiauxella noackiae. Next base: position 1,326,995 of record NZ_JPRU01000001.1, on the reverse strand, counting down.
CCAACCGGTCACTTCAACTTCAGTTGCCTGGATTTCAAAGCTCTGGCCCTGACCGAGAGACTCAACAACTTTACCGGTTACAACAACGGAGCAACCCGTTGTCAGGCGCAGTACGTCATCATTGTAATTAGGCAGAGAATTATTAATGACGGCCTGTACAGGAGAGAAGCAGGAACCGTCATAGACGGCGAGGAAGGAGATACCAGCTTTTGAATCTCTACGAGTACGCACCCATCCGCGCACGGTGACTTCTTGGTCAACGGCTACACGGCCCTGGAGTACGTCGGCTACAGGCACAACGCTCATATTTTTCTCTCTATTAAATGGTCAATGACAAAAATAAATTACCCACAACGGGGGGTTATCTATGTTACCTGTCGCGAGCCGACTGACAAGCAGAAAAATCAATATACCCTTAATCTTTCAAGTTGCAGGTGCGTTAGCTGCTCTCGCTCACCTCAGTCACTTACTAATGTAAGCACCCGGGGATTTGCTCGTTTGCCGCCTTCCCACAGCTCGAAATCTTTTGGGTATATCAGATGAAGAAATACAATAAAGAAGGGAACCCATAAACAAGTTGAATATCGTTTATGGGTTTTATCAGGACTAACTGGCTTTTTTAACTTGCGGTAAATCGAAGGCTTTACGCAGCGCTCGAACGAATGCTTTATCGTGGCAAATGGTTTTACCCGGGCTATCCGAAAGTTTAGCCACTGGCTTGCCATTACACTCCACCAGCTTGATAACAATATTAAGCGGCTTCACCTGTGGAATATCGCAGGTCAGGCGCGTACCGATACCAAAACTTAAATTGATGCGCGCAGCGAAGTGGCGATACAGCTCAATAGCTTTTGGTAAATCCAAATTATCAGAGAACACCAGCACTTTGGTTTTAGGATCGATACCGAGTTTCTGATAATGGGCGATAGCTTTTTCACCCCATTCGACCGGATCCCCTGAGTCGTGACGCAATCCCTGGTACAGGCTGGCAAACGAGAGGTCAAAGTCGCGTAAGAAGGCATCCATGGTGATGCAATCGGTTAATGCGATACCGAGTTTGTCAGGGTATTCGTCAAGCCATGCCTGAAGCGCTGCACGTTGGCTGTTGGCCAGTGTCGGGCTGATTTGCTGATGTGCCTGGAACCATTCATGTGCCTGAGTCCCCATTGGGGTCAAATCCAGGCGGTGAGCCAGATCGTAATTGCTGGTGCCCACAAACCACGTTTCTTGTTGCAGACGGCTGACGATAGCCTCTTGCACTTCACGCGAAAAGCGGCGGCGCGTACCAAAATCCATCAGACGGAATGCGGAAAGGTCGATATCTGCTGTCAGTTCTTTGAATTGAAGCAGTTTACTTTCCAGGCTCTCCAGCGCCATTTGCGGTGTTACGCCTGGTGAGCGGTGCTGATGCACCACTTCACTGATCACGGCCAACAAGGGGACTTCCCACATAATCACTTCCAGCCACGTGCCGGTCAGACGAATGTCTAAATGGCCGTTGTTATTGCTGATGTGCACAGTCGTGGGGTCGTAGCGGAAGGTGCGCAGCCACGAGAGATAATCTGCTTTAAAGAACGGCAGACTTTCCAGGAAGGTGAACTCCTCATCGCTAAGCGCGAGGTGCTGCATTAAATCAACCTGTTCACGGATGTCATCTGCATAAATGCCCAGCAGATCGTCACCGCGGCAACGGAACTCGGCCGCGACGCTCACATCGTGATAACGGTGGAAAACAGCCTGCTGCATATGAAGCTTATAGGCGTCAGTATCCAGAAGCGTTTGCAAAATCGGGGAAGCGTGTCGTGTCATGGCGCGTTGCAGCATCCTCTCACAGGAGCGTTTCCATCAAGGGCTAAGCAGATAAAAGACGCAGGAGTATACCCTGATTATCTGTTTATTAAACCCGGATCACAATATAACCGTCATTCTTCGAGCTGTGGGGGGTTGGCTGCACCTACCCACCACTCGAATTATTTAGGTTATAACGAACATTTCGTGATGGTCGATGGCAATTCGTGCCGCATGTTATAAAAATGTAGCAATTCATGTGAAAAGCCCAGAAAAGATGAAGATTCTGCGTGGCAACATTAGGGCAACAGGAATAGACTGAACTTCGCAAACTTACCGATGATGTATAAGGTTTTTTATGACACAACAGCCACAAGCCAAATACCGCCACGACTACCGCGCGCCGGATTACACGATTACCGATATCGATTTGACCTTTGACCTTGATGCCACAAAAACCCTGGTCACTGCTATTAGCCAGATTACCCGCCAGGGCGCCGCTGGTGCGCCGTTGCGTCTTGATGGTGAAGATCTGACGCTTGTTTCAATTGATGTGAACGGTGCCGCCTGGGAGCATTACCGTCAGGAAGAGGGCGCGTTGATCATTGAAGCGCTGCCAGAAGCCTTTACGCTGACCATCGTTAACGAAATCAGCCCGGCAACCAATACCGCGCTTGAAGGGCTTTATCTTTCAGGCGATGCGCTTTGCACTCAGTGTGAAGCCGAAGGTTTCCGCCACATTACCTGGTATCTCGACCGACCAGACGTTCTGGCGCGCTTCACCACCAAAATCATTGCTGATAAATCCAAATATCCTTTCCTTTTATCTAACGGCAACCGCATTGCCGAAGGCGAACTGGATAACGGCCGCCATTGGGTACAATGGCAGGATCCATTCCCGAAACCATGCTACCTGTTTGCTTTGGTGGCAGGTGATTTCGATGTCCTGCGTGATACCTTCAAAACGCGTTCAGGCCGTGATGTAGCACTGGAACTGTTTGTTGATCGCGGTAATCTTGACCGCGCAAGCTGGGCGATGACCTCTCTGAAAGCGTCCATGGCATGGGATGAAACTCGTTTTGGCCTTGAGTATGACCTCGACATCTACATGATTGTCGCCGTGGACTTCTTCAATATGGGCGCAATGGAGAATAAAGGCCTGAACGTCTTTAACTCCAAATATGTGCTGGCACGAGCCGAAACGGCGACGGATAAAGACTACCTCGATATCGAGCGTGTGATTGGCCACGAATATTTCCATAACTGGACCGGCAACCGCATCACTTGCCGCGACTGGTTCCAGTTAAGCCTGAAAGAAGGGTTGACTGTTTTCCGCGATCAAGAATTTAGTTCTGACCTTGGTTCACGCGCGGTAAACCGTATTCAAAACGTGCGTACCATGCGTGCCGCACAGTTTGCTGAAGACGCAAGCCCGATGGCTCACCCGATTCGCCCGGATAAAGTTATCGAAATGAACAACTTCTACACCCTGACGGTGTACGAGAAGGGTTCAGAAGTTATCCGTATGCTGCACACCTTGCTGGGTGAAGAGAATTTCCAGAAAGGGATGCAACTTTACTTTGAGCGTCATGACGGCAGCGCGGCAACCTGTGATGATTTCGTGCAGGCGATGGAAGATGCATCAAACGTTGACCTGTCTCATTTCCGCCGCTGGTACAGCCAGGCGGGTACGCCAGTGGTCACCGTGCATGATGATTATGACCCGGAAAACGAGCTGTATACACTGACCATCAGCCAAACCACGCCGCCAACTGCTGAGCAGCAGGAAAAACATCCGTTACATATACCGTTCGACATCGAACTGTATGACAACGAAGGCAAAGTGATCCCGCTGCAGAAAAATGGTCACCTGATTCACCACGTGCTGAATGTGACCCAGGCAGAGCAGACATTCGTCTTTGATAAGGTCTATTTCCAGCCGGTTCCGTCTCTGCTGCGTGAGTTCTCAGCACCAGTGAAACTGGAATACAAATGGAGCGACCAGCAACTGACGTTCCTTATGCGCCATGCGCGTAATGATTTTTCCCGCTGGGATGCTGCACAAAGCTTGCTGGCAACTTACATCAAGCTGAACGTCAACCGCAGTCAGCAGGGTCAGCCGTTGTCGCTGCCACTGCATGTTGCTGATGCGTTCCGCGCCATTTTGCTGGATGAGAAAATCGACCCGGCTCTGGCCGCAGAAATTCTGACGCTGCCTTCACAGAATGAAATTGCCGAGCTGTTCCAGAAAATCGATCCGCAGGCGATTGCCGCAGTGCATGAAGCGTTAACCCGCACGCTGGCAAAAGAACTGGCGGATGAATTCCTGGCGGTTTACAACGCCAACAAACTTGATGCTTATCGCGTTGAACATGCGGATATCGGCAAGCGTGCGCTGCGTAATACTTGCCTGCGTTATCTGGCCTTTGGCGAGCAACAGCTTGCTGAGCAACTGGTGCGTAGCCAGTTCGAAAGTGCTGATAATATGACGGATTCTATTGCCGCTTTATCTGCATCTGTTGCTGCGCAATTGCCGTGCCGTGCAGAACTGCTGGCCGCATTTGATGAGAAATGGCATCAGGACGGTCTGGTGATGGATAAATGGTTTATCTTGCAGGCCACCAGCCCGGCAGCAGATACATTAAGCAAAGTACGTGAGTTGTTGAACCATCGTTCGTTTAGCATGGGCAACCCGAACCGTGTACGTTCCCTGATTGGTGCGTTTGCTGCGGGTAACCCGGCTACGTTCCATGCACTTGATGGTAGCGGCTATCAGTTTATGGTGGAAATGCTCAGCGAATTGAACCACCGTAACCCGCAGGTTGCGTCACGCCTGATTGAGCCATTGATTCGTCTGAAACGATACGATGCAAAACGTCAGGAAATGATGCGTGCGGCGCTGGAACAGCTGAAAGGGCTGGAAAATTTGTCTGGCGATCTGTTCGAGAAGATTTCTAAAGCATTAGCGTAATGCAAATGCCCTCTATCCTGTTTTCTCTTTATCGGAGTTAACAGGAAGAGGGCACTCTTTACTAACCGGTGCGCACCACGCGTTCCGGTTCTTCTATAACCTGTCGTTTCATCACACGCTCTAATACCTGAGCTTCCAGTTCTGCCAGCCGCACAGACCCGAGCTTACGGGGACGTGGCAAATCAACCGTCAGATCCAAACCGATCTTTCCTTCTTCAATCAGTAACACTCGATCCGCCATTGCGACGGCTTCGCTGACATCGTGCGTCACCAGCAATACCGTAAAACCATGTTCCTGCCACAAAGAGACAATCAACTCCTGCATTTCGATACGCGTCAGGGCATCCAGTGCACCCAACGGTTCATCCAGCAATAGCAGGCGTGGGCGATGAATGAGCGCCCGAGCCAGCGCCACGCGTTGTTTCTGGCCGCCGGACAGGGCGGCCGGCCATTCGGTCGCGCGATTGGCAAGCCCAACAGCTTCCAGCGCTTTCATCGCCGATTCTTTCCAGTTTCCTTTCAGCCCCAGGCCAACATTGTTAATCACCGATTTCCACGGCAGCAGGCGAGCATCCTGGAACATTAACCGTGTTTCATCCTGGCTTTCACGTAGCGGGGCGTTTCCGGCAATCAGCGAGCCACCGTTGGCATTTTCCAACCCTGCCAATAAACGTAAAAGGGTACTTTTTCCTCCACCGCTGCGCCCAACTACGGCAACAAACTGCCCGGCAGGAATATGTAACTCCAGCTCATCAAGAATCGTTTTATTACCGTAGCGTTTGGTCACGCTGTTAAGGAGCAGGGGAGTCCCCTGGTTTAAGCGGGCGGTATTCATGCGTTCTCCTCCTGCAACTGATACGCCGGATGCCAGCGCAGCCAGACACGTTCGAGTAATTGCGCGCTGATGTCAGCGAGTTTGCCGAGCAGGGCGTAAAGAATGATGGCGACGACAACGACATCTGTTTGCAGAAACTCGCGCGCATTCATCGCCAGATAACCTATTCCTGAGTTAGCAGAAATGGTTTCTGCCACGATTAAGGTCAGCCACATCAGGCCGAGTGCAAAACGGATACCGACCATAATCGAAGGCAATGCACCGGGCAGAATCACCTGAGCGAACAGGCTAAAGCCCGACAACCCATAGCTACGTGCCATCTCCAGCAAACCCTGGTCGATATTACGGATGCCGTGCCAGGTATTGATGTAAATCGGGAACAGCGTGCCGAGTGCGACTAAGAAAATTTTCGCAGACTCATCAATGCCGAACCACAAAATCACTAGCGGAATCAGCGCCAGGTGCGGAACGTTGCGCAGCATCTGAATCGAGCTGTCGAGCAGACGCTCTCCCCAGCGAGACAGGCCGCTTATCAACCCGAGCACTAACCCCAGAGAACCGCCAATACTAAAACCAATCACCGCACGCCATGAGCTGATAGCCAGGTGTTGCCATAATTCACCGCTGGCAGAAAGGTTCCAGAAGGCAATCACCACCCCTTCCGGAGAAGGGAGGATGCGCGATGAGAGCCAGCCTGCGCTAGAAGAAAGTTGCCAGATTGCGATAACCGCAACCGGCAGAATCCACGGTGCCAGCCTCAGTAACAGTTTATGCGTTGAAGGGGTCATTGGCTGCTCCTTAGCTTTGCGCCACTTTGCGCGGGATAAAGTCATTGGCTACCACTTCGCCCCTTTCATGAACCAGGCGCGGCTGTGGAATTTGTGGAATCGCGACATCAAGATGCGGGAACAGTAACTCCCCAACGCGATAAGCCTCTTCCAGATGCGGATAACCCGAGAGAATAAAGCTGTCGATTCCGAGCGCTGCGTATTCGTTGATGCGCTCCGCAACGGTTGGACCATCGCCTACCAACGCAGTACCCGCACCGCCACGCACAAGGCCAACTCCTGCCCACAGATTCGGGCTAATTTCCAGGTTATCGCGTTTGCCGCCGTGCAACGCTGCCATGCGGTGCTGGCCGACGGAATCGGTGCGCGCAAATGCGGCCTGCGCTTTGGCGATGGTTTCATCATCAAGTTGAGAAATCAGGCGATTAGCGGCATCCCACGCTTCTTCGTTGGTTTCACGCACAATCACATGTAAGCGAATACCGAAGCGTACTGTGCGACCATGAGCTGCGGCTTTAGCACGGACTTGCTCAATTTTTTCTTTCACTAAATGCGGTGGTTCGCCCCAGGTGAGATAGAGATCCACTTGTTCGGCGGCCAAATCCTGCGCCACATCTGATGACCCACCAAAATAGAGCGGTGGGCGAGGCTGTTGCACCGGCGGGAACAACAGTTTTGCCCCTTTAACCTGAATGTGTTTGCCTTCGTGATCCACCGTTTCGCCTTCCAGTAAGCGACGCCAGATATGGGTAAATTCTGCGGAGGCTTCGTAACGTTCCTGATGATTGAGGAACACGCCGTCTGCGGCTAATTCTTCCGGGTCGCTACCGGTAACCAGGTTAAATAAAGCACGCCCGTTGGAAAGTCGGTCGAGCGTTGCAGCCTGGCGTGCAGCCACGGTTGGTGAGGTCACACTTGGGCGCAGTGCGACCAGGAATTTCAAACGCTGCGTCACGGGAATCATAGATGCGGCAACCAGCCATGCATCTTCACAAGAGCGGCCCGTTGGGATCAGTACACCGGTAAAGCCAAGTCTGTCCGCAGCCTGTGCAATCTGTTGCAGGTAACCTTGATCAACCGGGCGTGCTGCATCGTTGCTGCCTAAGTAGTGGCCATCGCCATGGGTAGGTAAAAACCAGAATAAATTTAAGCTCATGATTTATTTCCTTCAGTTGGTTGCCAGATGCGGGTGCGAATATCGACTTTCTTAGGCACTAAGTGGTTGTCATAAAACAGATCTGCAGTTTGCTGTTGTTTTGCCGCAGTCTCGGCGCTGACAGGGGTAATCACCGTTGGTGGACGATGATCGAAATAGGTGGCAATTACGTTTTCCGGCAAGCCCATGGTTTTTGCCAGCAGCGCAACGCTTGCATCACGCTGGCTACGGGTTAACGCATCGGCATCGCTAAAGGTTTTCAAAACGTGTTGCAGGAAAGCGCCATTTTTCTCGGCATATGGACGAGAAGCGAGATAGAAGGAACCGGTTTGATTAAGGTCGGTGCCATCGGTTAAAACGCGCACTCCACCATTGAGCAATGCTGCGGAGTAGTACGGGTCCCAAATCGCCCAGGCATCAACGTTACCCTGCTGGAACGCCGCCCGGGCATCGGCTGGCGTTAAGTATGCAGGCTCGACATCGGTAAATTTCAGGCCAGCTTTTTGTAGCGCTCTTAATACCAGATTGTGGGAACTGGAACCTTTCTGGAAAGCGATTTTATGGCCTTTGAGTTCCGCGACTGTTTTTATCGGACTGTTTTCCGGCACCAGAATCACTTCGGCTTTCGGTTTTGCCGGTTCTGAACCGACATACACCAGATCGGCACCTGCTGCCTGCGCGAAGATTGGCGGAATATCACCGGTGCTGCCCAGATCGATACTGCCGATGTTCAGCGCTTCGAGCATTTGTGGGCCAGCCGGGAACTCAATCCACTGGAATTTTGTGTTCGGATACTCTTTTTCCAGCAGCTGATGGCTTTTCGCCAGTACCATGCTGACCGAGCCTTTTTGATAACCAATGCGTAGCTGCTCAGGCCCGGTTTCAGCCGCGTGCAGTGTAGCGCTCAGGCTTAATGTTCCTGCGAGTGCAAGCCAGGGAGCGGTTCGTTTCAGAAAGTTAAACATGAGCAACTCCTTGCGTCTTAAAAGGGGAGGAGACAATGAAATCCCGGCGGTGCAGAGCCTGCCAGAAGGTTTCCAGCGAGTTATCGAGGCGTTGTTGTAAGTTATTGCTGAACACTGGTTTATGCTGGTAATCCGCAATCTGGCTGTCATCGGCAAACACACCATGCAGAATTTCCTGTGCTTTTAGCGCATTAAGGACAGGCTTGAGTGCGTAATCGACTGCCAGCATGTGCGCAACCGTACCGCCGGTGGCTAAAGGCAGAACGACTTTTTTATCCAGAGCGCGCTCAGGCAATAGGTCGAGCAGCGTTTTCAGAGCGCCAGAAAATGAAGCTTTATAAACAGGTGTTGCGATGATCACGCCATCGGCCTGTTCTAATTGTTCTATTAACGCCAGAAGAGCCGGGCTATCGAAACGGGCGTAGAGCAAATCTTCAGGCGCGAAATTCTGTAGATGCCAGTGACACACCTCGATATCCAGAGCGCTCAGTTTTTCGCGGGCATATTCCAGCAGTGCACTAGAACGGGATGGGAAGCGCGGGCTTCCAGCAAGGGTAATCACACGCATATTGTTTCCTTATAACTAATTGTTTGCTTTTAAGTGACATTGATAACAATTGAGTGTGATATTCGCGCAGAACTGTTATTCCACTAAATGATTTATATGGAAAACATTTGCTAAAAAACGCATAACAACGGAGAGAAAGGTAAACGATTGCGCTGATTCAGCCTTTTTTGTCGCAGGTCAATTCCATTCACTCACGTTATCAACGATAATACGGCCCCGGTTTGCATACCGGGAATCCAGGAGAGTTCATGTACTACCCCTTCGTTCGTAAAGCCCTATTCAAGCTCGATCCAGAGCGCGCTCATGAAGTGACATTCCAGCAATTGCGTCGTGTAACAGGTACACCTCTCGAATGGCTGGTGCGGCAAAACGTGCCGTCGAAACCTGTCACTTGTATGGGATTGACCTTTAAGAACCCATTAGGCCTGGCGGCAGGCTTGGACAAAAATGGTGAGTGCATTGATGCGTTGGGTGCAATGGGCTTTGGCTCCATTGAAATTGGCACAGTAACGCCTCGCCCACAGCCTGGAAATGACAAGCCAAGAATCTTTCGTCTGGTAGAGGCTGAAGGATTAATTAACCGTATGGGTTTCAATAACCACGGTGTTGATAACCTGGTTGAGAATGTCGAAAAATCCCATTTTGATGGGGTACTTGGTATCAATATTGGTAAGAATAAAGACACTCCAGTTGAACAAGGGAAAGATGACTATTTGATCTGCATGGATAAAATTTATCCATACGCGGGTTATATAGCGATTAATATTTCATCACCAAATACCCCTGGATTACGCACGCTGCAATACGGCGATGCGCTGGATGATCTGTTAACTGCAATCAAAAATAAGCAGCAAACGCTTCAGGAATTGCATCATAAATATGTACCTGTGGCGGTGAAAATCGCGCCGGATCTTTCTGAAGAAGAATTGATCCAGGTGGCTGATAGTTTGGTTCGCCATAATATTGATGGGGTAATTGCAACCAATACGACATTGGATCGCAGCCTGGTTCAGGGCATGAAATATTGCGATGAAATGGGTGGCTTAAGTGGCCGTCCGGTTCAACTAAAAAGCACAGAAATTATTCGCCGCTTGTCGCAAGAATTAAATGGTCGCTTGCCGATTATTGGGGTAGGTGGTATTGATTCATTGATTGCTGCTCGTGAGAAAATGGCTGCGGGTGCCTCTTTAGTACAAATATATTCCGGGTTCATATTTAAAGGCCCGCCTCTGATTAAAGAAATCGTTTCAGGTCTCTAAGTATTTACTTTCGGACAACCGGGGCTTTATTTTCAGCCCTGGTTGTTTTATATTCCATCACTGTTGCTAATTTGAACATATTAGTCTTTTATTAATGTGTTCATTTACGAAGCGGTGATAAGGATATTTCTAATCGCAGGAATATGGGGATAAGGGCAAATAATTATGCGGATTAAACCGGACGATAATTGGCGTTGGTATTATGATGAGGAGCATGATCGTATGATGCTCGATTTAGCCAATGGCATGCTTTTCCGTTCGCGTTTCCCTCGTAAAATGCTTACTCCCGATGCCTTTGAAAACACAGGATTTTGTGTCGATGATGCAGCTCTATTTTTCTCTTTTGAAGAAAAATGTCGTGACCTGGTATTAAGTAAAGAACAGCGTGCTGAACTGGTGTTAAATGCACTCGTAGCAATTCGTTATCTTAAGCCGCAAATGCCAAAAAGCTGGCACTTTCTCTCTCATGGGGAATGCTGGCAGCCAATACCGGGCGATGCTGCCTGTGTGTGGTTAAGCGACGATATGCAGCAGGTGAATCTGCTGGTGGTAGAAACGGGTGATAACGCTGCGCTCTGTTTATTAGCACAGCCAAGCTTGCAACTTGCTGGCCGTACCATGCAGCTCGGTGATGCGATTAAAGTGATGAATGACAGATTAAGGCCGCAACCAATAAGTAACGCCCTTAACCTTGATCAGGCGGTTTAATTACCCGCTAACTCTACATCTCCAGCAGGAATACAACTACAGCAAAGGATTGTGCCATCATCATTGATAGCATTTTTCTTCAACGCTTTGACTTCCCCACTGACTAACTTTATCCGGCAACTGCCACAAATTCCGGCTCGACAAGAATAGGGCACGCGAATTCCTTGTTGTTCGAGTTGCTCCAGCAAAATTTGTTGGTTGTTACCGCGAAATTGTTGTCCCTGCCAGCCGATTGCCACCATGCTTTCTTGCTGTTCAAAAGGTTCAAGAGTTTCTTCGGTCACCCCAGCGCCATAAACCTTCGCAGGTTTAGTTGCCAGTACTTCGAGCTCATCACCTACACGAATCACTCCGCTATTGCGGGCAATCAGATTTTGGCCGAAATCGACATCACCATTATCCAGTGCGGTGCGGAATTTTTGTAATGTCGCCAGCGGTTCACCACTCGGATGTTTACGGCCCCGCTCCGGGCTGACGGTGGTGAAAATGCAACGGCTGCATGGTTTTGCCACATCAAAGGTGACGCCACCAATACGCACCACTTGCCAGCTATCTTCTGCCCATGCATTTGCGCCAGTGACCACGATATTAGGGCGGAATTGCGTCATTTTGACACTTGCAGGGCAGCGGTTTTGCAAATCGCGCAGTGAGGCTTCATTAGCCAGCAAGAATGGGAAACCGTCAGCAAAAGAGAGCGGCACATCTTCATGGCGTTTAACACGGCGCGTTAAACTTTCACCTAACCAGCGCAGTTGTACCGGGCGTGAGAAGAATCCACTCAGCCATTGATTAATTTCATCTGGCGCAATTTGCGCGGTGAAATGGTTTCCCCAGACTTCTGTGGGTGCAGCCTCCGGCTGGAAATCGCTAAAGCGTATTGTGGCGGAACTGCCGTCCGGTGCGCTCAAAAATAGACCGTCGTGAATAATGGCCGGAGTAAATAGCACCATCTGCGGGAACTGACGTGCGGTAATAAAAGTGCCGTCAGGTTCTGTCACCATAAAGATGCGGTCAAAAGCTAAACCGCTGGTTGTTGCCTGTGCATGGGAGAGCGCAAGGCCACGCATCGATTTCACCGGGTGAATATAAAGCTGAGATAGGGTGATCATGATACGCACGCGCTCCTTGCATAAATGAAGAAAAAGAGAATATAAGAGGCCAACTTTATGACATGCGTGGCGGATTGGCTATAATGCGCCACAATTTTCTTTTTATACCTGATTAAGTGACGATATGAATTCTCTGTTTGCCAGTACGGCGCGTGGGCTTGAAGAGCTATTAAAAACTGAACTGGAGGGCCTTGGTGCGCAAGCATGCCAGGTGGTTCAGGGCGGCGTACATTACCAGGGGGACTCACGTCTGCTCTATCAAAGCTTGATGTGGAGCCGCCTTGCGTCCCGCATTTTGCTGCCATTGAATGAATGCAGTGTTTATAGCGACCTGGATTTGTATCTGGGCGTACAGACTATCGACTGGCCTGCGCTGTTTGGCCCGGATGCGACCTTTGCGGTGCATTTCAGTGGTCTGAATGACGTTATCCGTAATAGCCAATACGGCGCGCTAAAAGTGAAGGATGCGATTGTTGACTCCTTTACCCGTAAAAATCTACCGCGCCCTAACGTTGAACGTGAACAACCTGATTTGCGCATTAACGTTTGGCTGAATAAAGACACTGCCAGTATTGCGCTGGATTTGAGTGGCGAAGGCCTGCATCAGCGCGGCTACCGCGACAGCACCGGTGCGGCTCCTATTAAGGAAACGTTGGCATCCGCTATTGTTATGCGTTCAGGCTGGCAGCCGGGTACACCGCTGCTCGATCCAATGTGTGGTTCCGGTACGCTGCTGATTGAAGCTGCGATGATCGCCACCGATCGTGCGCCGGGTTTGCATCGTAAGCATTGGGGATTCCTCGGCTGGGCAAATCACGATGTTGATTTGTGGAAAGAGATCACCACTGAAGCACAGGTTCGCGCTCGCAAAGGTCTTGGCGAATACACTTCGCGCTTCTATGGTTCGGATAACGATTCACGCGTTATCGAACGCGCCCGTGCCAACACCCGTCGTGCGGGTCTGGGCGATATCATAAGCTATGAAGTCAAAGACGTGGCTAAATTGACCAATCCGCTGCCAGAAGGCCCGGTTGGTACAGTTGTCAGTAACCCGCCATACGGCGAGCGTCTGGACAGCGAGCCCGCGTTGATTGCGTTGCACAGTCTGCTTGGCCGCAATATGAAAAACCATTTTGGCGGCTGGAATTTATCGCTGTTTAGCGCCTCTCCGGATTTGCTAAGCTGCCTGCAACTACGTGCCGAACGTCAGTTTAAAGCGAAAAACGGCCCGCTGGATTGCGTGCAGAAAAACTATCAGTTATCTGCGACCAGCAGCGGTGTGGTATCAGGCCAGATTGCTGACGATTACGCGAACCGGCTGCGCAAAAATATCAAAAAACTCGATAAATGGGCGCGCCAGGAAGGCATCGAATGCTACCGAATTTACGATGCTGATTTGCCAGACTATAACGTAGCTGTTGACCGCTACGGCGAGTGGGTTGTGGTTCAGGAATATGCACCGCCGAAAACCGTGGATGCCAACAAAGCGCGTCAGCGTCTGTTTGATGTGATTGCTGCAACAATGTCTGTACTGGAATTACCCTCCAACCGTCTGATTCTGAAAACCCGTGAGCGTCAGAAAGGGAAAAGCCAGTATCAGAAAATGGATGAGAAGGGCGACTTTATGGAAGTGAGCGAATATAACGCTCGTCTGTGGGTTAACCTGACTGACTACCTTGATACCGGTTTGTTCCTCGACCACCGTATTGCACGCCAAATGCTGGGCAAAATGAGCAAAGGGAAAGATTTCCTTAACCTGTTTGCTTATACCGGCAGCGCGACAGTTCACGCAGGGTTAGGTGGCGCTAAAACGACGACTACCGTCGATATGTCTCGTACTTACCTGGAGTGGGCTGAGCGTAACTTGCGTCTTAACGGCTTGAGTGGCCGTGCGCACCGCCTGGTTCAGGCTGATTGTCTGGGCTGGTTGCGTGAAACTGATGAACAGTTTGATCTGATTTTTATCGATCCACCGACGTTCTCAAACTCAAAACGTATGGAAGAATCTTTTGATGTCCAGCGCGACCACATCGTGCTGATGAAAGACCTTAAGCGTCTGTTGCGCCAGGGCGGCACCATTATGTTCTCCAACAATAAACGCGGCTTCAAAATGGATTTTGACGGGCTGGCAAATCTGGGCTTGAGCGCTCAGGAAATCACGCAGAAAACGTTGTCACAAGATTTTGCCCGTAATCGCCAAATTCATAACTGCTGGCTCGTTACTCACGTAGCCAAGGATTAATTGTCATGTCATTAATTAGTATGCACGGTGCCTGGTTGTCGTTTAGCGACGCACCGTTGTTAGATAACACCGAACTCCATATCGAAGAAAACGAACGCGTCTGTCTGGTTGGCCGTAACGGTGCAGGTAAATCCACACTGATGAAAATCCTCAACCGTGAAGTGCCGCTGGATGATGGGCGCATGGTTTACGAGCAGGATTTGATTGTTGCGCGTTTGCAACAAGATCCACCGCGTAATGTTGCGGGAACAGTTTACGACTTCGTTGCTGAAGGCGTGGAAGAGCAGGCCGAGTACCTCAAGGCGTATCACGATATTTCCCATAAAGTGATGACTGACCCGAGCGATAAAAACCTGAATGAAATGGCGCGTATCCAGGAGATTTTGGATCACCAGAACCTCTGGCAACTGGATAGCCGCATTAATGAGGTGCTCGAACAATTAGGCCTTGAAGCGGATACTGAACTTTCAGCTCTTTCTGGCGGCTGGTTGCGTAAAGCGGCATTGGGCCGCGCGCTGGTGAGCTCTCCACGCGTTCTGTTGCTTGATGAACCAACCAACCACCTGGATATCGAAGCTATCGACTGGCTGGAAGGTTTCCTGAAAGAGTTCCAGGGCAGCATTATCTTCATCTCGCATGACCGTTCATTTATTCGCAATATGGCGACGCGTATCGTCGATCTTGATCGCGGCAAACTGGTCTCTTACCCTGGCGATTACGATCAGTATCTGCTGGCAAAAGAAGAAGCTCTGCGTGTTGAAGATCTGCAAAATGCTGAATTTGATCGCAAACTTGCTCAAGAAGAAGTGTGGATCCGTCAGGGTATTAAAGCACGCCGTACGCGTAACGAAGGCCGTGTGCGTGCCTTGAAAGCAATGCGTAACGAACGTAGTGCTCGTCGTGAAGTGTTGGGCAGCGCTAAAATGCAAGTTGGTGAAGCGGCACGTTCCGGCAAGATCGTCTTTGAAATGGAAAACGTGTTTTACCGAATCGCTAACAAAAACCTGGTGTCGGATTTCTCAGCGCAGGTGCAGCGTAGCGACAAAATCGCGCTGGTGGGGCCAAACGGCTGTGGTAAAACAACATTGTTGAAACTGATGTTAGATCAGTTGAAAGCAGATAGCGGGCGCGTGCATTGCGGTACCAAGCTTGAAGTGGCGTACTTTGACCAGCATCGCGCGGAGCTCGATCCTGATCGCACGGTAATGGACAACCTGGCGGAAGGTAAGCAAGAGGTGATGGTAAACGGCAAGCCGCGCCATGTGCTGGGTTACTTGCAGGACTTCTTGTTCCACCCTAAACGCGCCATGACCCCTGTTCGTGCGTTGTCTGGTGGTGAGCGTAACCGTCTTTTACTGGCGAAGTTATTCCTAAAACCAAGCAACTTGATGATTCTCGATGAACCGACGAATGACCTGGATGTCGAAACGCTCGAATTACTTGAAGAGTTGATTGATGGTTACCAGGGCACGGTTATGTTGGTGAGCCACGATCGTCAATTTGTCGACAACACTGTTACCGAATGCTGGATTTTTGAAGGTGAAGGTAAGATTGGTCGTTACGTCGGTGGTTATCATGACGCAAAAGGCCAACAGGCATCTGCGCAAACTTTGCGCCACTCTGTGGCAGATAAGGCGCAAAACAACCAGCCTGCAAAGGCTGAAGTTGTTAAACGGGCAAGTAGCAAGCTAAGCTATAACTTGCAACGTGAATTAGAGCAATTACCACAACGTCTTGAACAACTTGAGGCGGAACTGGAAGCTATCCAGGCGAAGGTGGGAGATGCTGAGTTCTTTAACCAGCCACACGACGTCACACAAAAAACATTGAGCGACCTGACCGCAGCCGAAAAAGCACTGGAAGAGGCTTTTGAACGTTGGGAATATCTTGAAGCTCTGAAAAACGGCGCGTAACACAAGGAGACACGATATGTGTGCCACGCATCACCATCGTTCACACATATTATGCTCGCAATGTGACTTACTGGTTGCGCTACCGGTATTGGAGGACGGCCATAAGGCCGTCTGTCCACGTTGCGGTACAACACTTCTCACTCAGTGGTCCTCGCCACGTCAACGTCCTACAGCTTATGCGCTGGCAGCTCTGTTTATGTTGCTGCTTGCCAATTTATTTCCCTTTATCAACATGAAAGTAGCTGGACTCAGTAGTGAAGTTTCGCTGCTTGAAATTCCAGGCGTCATGTTCAACGAAGACTACGCAAGCCTTGGCACTTTCTTTATGGTCTTTGTGCAGGCGGTACCTACGTTCTGTTTAATCACGATTTTGTTATTGGTTAACCAGGTGGCATTACCACTGACGTTTAAAAAGCGCCTGGCACGTATCCTGTTCCAGCTGAAGTCATGGGGCATGGCGGAAATTTTTCTTGCGGGCGTTTTGGTGAGTTTCGTCAAATTAATGGCTTACGGCGATATTGGCGTCGGGAGCAGTTTTATTCCGTGGTGCTTATTCTGTGTGTTGCAACTCAGGGCTTTTCAGTGTGTAGATCGCCGCTGGCTTTGGGATGATATTGCGCCTGAGCCGGAGATTTCGGTACCGCTTAAAGTCGGTGTATCGGGCCTTCGTCAGGGATTGCGTTCTTGTTCATGCTGCACAGCAATTGTGCCAGAGGATCAGGAAATTTGTCCGCGCTGTGAAACCAAAGGGTACGTTCGTCGCCGTCATAGCTTGCAATGGACACTCGCTCTGCTGCTGACTTCAATTATGCTTTACCTACCCGCAAATATATTGCCCATCATGATAACCGAAGTACTGGGCAGTAAAATCCCGTCGACGATTATTGCCGGGGTTATCTTGTTGTGGAGCGAAGGCTCTTACCCGGTTGCTGGGGTTATTTTCATCGCCAGTATTTTGGTTCCGACACTTAAAATGTTGGCGATTGCCTGGTTGTGCTGGGATGCTAAAGGCCACGGGCAACGTGACAGTGAAAGAATGCATTTGATCTATGAGGTGGTCGAATTTGTCGGACGCTGGTCAATGATCGATGTGTTCGTTATAGCGGTATTGTCGGCTCTGGTACGTATGGGAGGATTGATGAGTATCTACCCCGCGATTGGTGCCGTGATGTTTGCATTAGTAGTGATTTTGACAATGTTTGCAGCGATGACCTTTGACCCTCGCTTGTCCTGGGATCGCGCACCGGATTCAACTCATGAGGAGTCGTCTGAGCATGGAAAATAAAAGCGGGGAAGCAAAAGTAGCAAAGGTGAAAAATTGGTCCCCGGTATGGATTTTCCCTATCGTAACCGTGCTAATCGGCGCGTGGATCTTATTTTATCACTACAGCCATCAAGGGCCTGAAGTCACGCTGATTACCACTAATGCTGAAGGCATTGAAGGTGGGAAAACCATGATTAAAAGCCGTAGCGTTAATGTGGGCGTGGTGGAAAGCGCGGTGTTGTCAGACGATTTGCTACATGTCGAAATTACAGCCCGGCTGAACTCCGGGATGGAAAAACTTCTGCATAATGACACAGTCTTTTGGGTCGTTAAGCCGCAAGTCGGGCGTGAAGGTATTTCCGGGCTTGGTACTCTGCTCTCCGGTGCTTATATCGAACTGCAACCGGGCAGTAAGGGGGCTCAATCCACTAAATACGATTTGCTGGATGCTCCTCCACTGGCACCACCTGATGCTAAAGGTATTCGCATTACCCTCGACAGTAATAAAGCAGGGCAGCTCTCTCCTGGTGACCCGGTGTTGTTCCGTGGCTATAGAGTCGGTTCAGTTGAAACGAGCACCTTTGATCCGGCGAAACGTAGCATCAGTTATCAGTTATTCATCAGTGCGCCGAACGATCGCCTGGTGACCAGTAACGTACGCTTCTGGAAAGACAGTGGCATTGCCGTTGATATGTCTTCACAAGGTATGCGCGTAGAAATGGGTTCTCTTACAACGCTGTTTAGTGGCGGTGTAAGTTTTGACGTACCAGAAGGTTGGGAGCTTGGTAAACCTGCGAAACCGGGTAGCGAGTTTAATCTCTTCGATGATCAGAAAAGTATTCAGGATTCTCTGTATACCGATCACATTGATTACCTGATGTTCTTTAAAGATTCAGTGCGTGGCCTGCAACCAGGAGCACCAGTTGAGTTCCGCGGCATTCGATTGGGAACCGTAGCGAAGGTGCCATTCTTTACGCCAGGTATGCGTCAAAAAATTAATGATGATTTCCGTATTCCTGTTTTGATTCGTCTGGAGCCAGAACGTTTGCAAAATCTCATTGGAGACGATGTTCGTATTCAGGAAAATATGGCTGCGCTTATCAAGCGTGGTTTACGGGCTTCAATGAAAACGGGCAGCCTGGTGACAGGAGCGTTGTTCATCGATCTTGATTTCAATCCTAAAGCTCCACCTGTTACCGATTTACCGACTTTTGGTGGTTATCCGATTATCCCAACCATGAGCGGTGGTCTGGCACAAATCCAACAACGCTTGCTGGAGACACTGGATAAGATTAATAACTTGCCGCTCAATCCGATGATTGAACAAACCACCAATTCGCTTGCGGAAAGTCAGCGAACCATGAAACGTTTGCAGCAGACGCTCGATAATCTGAATAAGATTACCGCGAATAAGTCGATGCAATCGTTGCCTGAAGATATGCAGTCAACGCTGCGTGAACTTAATCGTAGTATGCAGGGCTTCCAGCCGGGTTCTGCGGCCTACAACAAGATGGTGGCCGATATGCAGCGTCTTGATCAGGTTCTGCGTGAATTGCAGCCTGTACTGCGCACGTTAAACGATAAGAGTAATTCGCTGGTCTTTGAAGCGAAGGATAAAAAAGATCCCCAGCCGAAGAGGGCGAAAGAATGAAAAAATGGCTCCCGCTCTTTGCTGCATTGGCTCTAACGGCCTGTAGCAGCAGCGATAATGGAAAGACCTATTACCAGCTACCTCAAAGCTCCGCACCTGCTATGCAGGCTGCGAGCCAGCCTGGAACCCATTTATTGTGGGTAGAGCAGGTTGCGGTTCCTGATTATCTCGCCGGCAATGGCGTGGTTTATCAGACCAGTGAGGTGCAGTACGTCATTGCTTCCAGCAACTTGTGGGCAAGTCCGTTGGATCAGCAATTGCGTAACACTCTTGTAAGCAATCTGAGTAGTGCGTTACCTGGTTGGGTTGTGGCATCACAACCACTAGGCAACGATCAGGATACTCTGAATGTTAACGTGACCGGTTTTCACGGACGTTATGACGGGAAAGTGATTGTAAGTGGCGAGTGGCTGCTCAAGCATCAGGGGCAATTGATTAAACGTCCGTTCCACGTTGAGCTGAAGCAGGAAGCTGATGGTTACGATGCCATGGTGAAAACCTTAGCACAGGCCTGGCAGCAAGAAGCTAAAAGTATCGCTGGTGAGCTGACACGCTTTAACTAATCACCTCAGTAGCACAAAAAAGCTGCGTCATTCGCCTGCAAAGCGGAACGCAGCTTTTCTTTTGGCATTAATTTGTTACCCACACGTTCTCACTCTTTTTGTGCAAAACAAAACTCTTGTAGCTCACATTTATGACATTGGCGTGAATTTTGCGCATTGACGATAGAGTCTTTAGGAGTTATTGCTTATATGTGGTTGCACGCTTTGTGGCCACTGTTTTCTTTCCACCAGATTATATAGAAATGAGGGAAACGAGGCATGAAGAGACAAAAACGAGATCGCCTGGAACGGGCTCATCAACGTGGTTATCAAGCAGGTATCGTCGGACGCTCCAAAGAGATGTGTCCCTATCAGACACTGAATCAAAGGTCGTACTGGATGGGAGGCTGGCGAGAAGCCATGGAAGACAGGGCGGTTACCGCGTAATCACTGTCTCTTTAAGAAAAGAAACCTCCGCATTGCGGAGGTTTCTCGTTTATACCCTTCATACTTCGCGTGGCTTCTTTGTTGGCTCGCTCACGCACCCGAATCACTTACTTGAGTAAGCTCATCGGGATAGGCTCTCTTTCCGCCCACCTGCAACTTGAAAGCTAGCGGGTATGAATGACGGTATTGAGAGCTTAGAAAGCGGTGGTGTCTTTGAATAGACCCACTTTCAGATCGGTGGCGGTGTAAATTACACGGCCGTCAACCAGCACTTCACCATCAGCCAGGCCCATAATCAGGCGGCGATTGATAACGCGTTTGAAGTGAATACGGTAGGTGACTTTCTTCGCTGTAGGCAGGATCTGGCCCGCGAGTTTAACTTCACCCACACCCAGTGCACGTCCTTTACCTTCACCGCCTAACCAGCCGAGGTAAAAACCGACCAGCTGCCACATCGCATCCAGACCCAGGCAACCAGGCATTACTGGATCGCCAATAAAGTGGCAACCGAAGAACCACAGGTCAGGATTAATATCTAATTCTGCTTCAACGTAACCTTTATCGAAGTTACCACCGTCTTCGGTCATCTTGACGACGCGGTCCATCATCAGCATGGATGGCGCAGGCAAACGTGGGCCTTCAGCACCAAACAGTTCGCCACGACCAGAGGCAAGGAGATCTTCTTTTGTATAGGATTCGCGTTTATCTACCATGTTTACAGTAAGCCTTATTGTAATGAAGCACGCATGTTAGCTAACACGTGTACGCTCAACAAGTCCGATCAGTTTTGATTGAACCAATTGAGCCAACGCAGTGGCCATGGATAGCGGTGCCGAATATCTTGCGCGGATGCCTGAGCGATTCGCTCTTGTACCGCACGCATGAGCGTATTTTGCCCTTCGCCATCCCAGGGCAGATTTGTTAATAAGGGTAGTGCATCAGTGACATCATCGATGGCCCAAATAGTGAACTGGCCCTGTTCTACGGCATCCAGAACATCCTGGTGCAGACAAAGGTGACGCACGTTGGCAACCGGGATAATCACGCCTTGTTTGCCAGTAAACTCGCGTTGTTGGCAAATTCGGAAGAAACCTTCGATCTTCTCATTCAGGCCGCCTACCGGTTGCACTCGACCAAACTGGTCTACGGAGCCTGTCACTGCTATATGCTGATAAATCGGTACATTTGCGAGTGCACTGATTAATGCGCACAGTTCAGCCATTGAGGCGCTATCACCATCTACTTCACTGTAAGACTGTTCAAAAGTCA
Source organism: Buttiauxella noackiae (assembly GCF_000737905.1). Classification (NCBI taxonomy): domain Bacteria; kingdom Pseudomonadati; phylum Pseudomonadota; class Gammaproteobacteria; order Enterobacterales; family Enterobacteriaceae; genus Buttiauxella; species Buttiauxella noackiae. Next base: position 1,305,520 of record NZ_JPRU01000001.1, on the reverse strand, counting down.
GAGATGCAGAGAAGGGAATTTGCTGGTCAAGTTGCAATTCAGACATTAAAAATGCCTGCATGATCATCATGCCTTTTGCATGAATATTGCCGCCTAACTCCGCTTTGCGCTCAACGTCAGTAAATTCACCATCGCCGACATGAACAACACAGCTGATACGGGAAGGTTCACCGAATGCGCGAGGATGGCCTGGGAATTCAATTACCGAAAGGGCATTGATCTGCCCGACCATTTCACCTTCAGTTTCGATGAGGATCTGCTCAAGCAGAATTTCATCCTGCATACGTTCAGCAAGATAACCTTCACGCCACTCACGTTGTGCCAACATTTGCGTCAGTTCGTCAGCACCAAAGCTTTCTTCTTCAGTAAATGCGGCGACTTCGCGCAGCTGACGGCTAATCCACGATGGGCATAGCGGCAGTGTTTCCTGGTCGCCGGTATAACGCACGGCTTCACGGATTAACACAGGCCATGCATCGGTAGAAGGGGCTGGTAGTGTTTTGGATTTAGCAACCGCGTAAATCCATTGACACCACAACGCCATGTCGTCAGCAGAGGCAATCTGCAGGTTTTCTTCAAATTCGCTATAAATCGCCGAAGTCGCTAGCTCAGGTTCCATATCCTGGAAGTCTGCCAGCGATTCGCGCTCGCCAACCAGAACCAGTTTCAGGCTCAATGGTAACGAAGGAATATTAATTGGAAGAGGACGCGTTTCGTCAGGTGAAATCCAGTCGAAGCGACCCTGACTCACCATTTGCTTCAGGCGTAGCCATAATAGCGGTTGTGCTAACACGCTACGCAATGACAGCACCAGAATACCACCGTTGGCCCTATGAACCAGGCCAGGAGTCAGGGTAACTTCGCCGGCAAACTGACGCACGCAGCCAAACAGTTGCTCTGCTTCAATCCAGTCGGCAGCGACCACCTTGGATAGCCCTGCAAAATTGTCTTCTGCTGACTCGGCCGGGCGTAACGTTACGTGACTGCCTTCTACTAGATAATGGCCACCCGCCAAAGCCTTGTCTTGTGACCAGCATTCGCGAGCCGCTTCGGTAATAAGATTGAGGTATTCGGCTTCTTCAGCGGCTTTTACCAGCATCAGATCGGCCGAGGCTACCGGTTGGCTGAGCTGCACCAGTCCGTAAGACAGACGGGGTTGCACAGCGGAGAAAGGGGCAGTTTCGGAATCATAAGGCTGTGCGAAAATTTCCTGATAACTTTCGGTATCAGGTACAAGAGCACGCCATTCAAGTCGATTAGTCGTCAAAGTCGCTATTTATTAATTAGATGTCAAAGGCGCGATTATACAAGAATAGGGGAGGTAGCACACGGTTTATGCGGAGCGGCAAGTTTACTTAGCTCACAGCTTTCATTTTTCAGGTAAGCGAAAATAAAAAAAACTGTTATTCTGAAATGAGTTACACGGTCACACTGAGATCGCAATGAAATATCAACAGTTGGAAAATCTCGAGAGCGGCTGGAAGTGGAAGTATCTGGTCAAAAAACACCGCGAAGGCGAATTAATTACACGCTATATCGAAGCTAGTGTGGCGAAAGAAGCCGTTGATGAACTTTTACGCTTCGAAAATGAACCTGTGCATGTGTTGAGCTGGATAGAGAAACATATGAATCCAGATCTTCATAATCGTATGAAGCAAACTATCCGCGCGCGACGTAAACGGCACTTTAATGCTGAGCATCAACATACGCGCAAGAAGTCCATCGACCTTGAATATTTGGTTTGGCAGCGGTTAGCAGGGCTTGCTCACCGACGAGGATGCACACTTTCAGAAACTATTGTGCAGTTGATTGAAGATGCTGAGCGTAAAGAGCAATACGCCAGTCAGATGTCATCACTCAAACAGGATCTCCAGGCTTTGCTAGGCAAAGAGTAGATAGTCGATTGTATTGACGCAGAGTTCTGTTGTTCTGTTCTGTGTATTCTCCCAAGAATAAAAACAAAAAACCCCGCCTGGGCGGGGTTTTTTTATAACGGTAACTTATGCCGCAGGCTGAGTTACAACGTCTTTGATACCTTTAACTTCGATCTCTACGCGACGATCTGGAGCCAGGCAATCAATCAGTTTAGCTTTAGGAGCTACGTTATCACAGGTGTTGCCAGTAACTGGGTTAGATTCGCCCATACCGCGTGGGGAGATCTTGTTAGCTGGGATACCTTTAGAGATCAGGTAATCAACAACAGACTGCGCACGTTTGTCAGACAGTTTCTGGTTGTACTGGTCAGAACCGATACGGTCGGTGAAGCCCAGAACTACAACAGAACCATCTTTCGGGTCGAGGTTGCTCAGCTGAGTATACAGCTGATCCAGTGCCTGCTGACCTTCTGGTTTCAGAGTTGCTTTGTTGAAGTTGAACAGAACATCAGACTTCAGAGTGAAGTGCTTGGTCTGTACTTCTGGAGCTGGAGCTGGAGCTGGAGCTACAACTGGTGCTGCAACTTCGCCCTGACCGAAACGGTAAGAAACACCCAGGCTCAACATGCCGTTGTCTGGACGAGTACCAACGGTAGCAGCGTCACCGATGTTGTTAGTCCACTGATATTCCAGACGGGTAGCGATATCGCGGGTAACTGCCCACTCAACACCACCAGCAGCCAGTGGAGATACACCAGTGTCGTGATCGCTTACACGGTTACCAGCAGCATTCACAGCTGTAGAATCTGCACGCCATACCATACCACCCAGACGAGTGTAGATGTCCAGATCGTCAGTGATTGGGTAGCCCAGTTTAGCGGTCAATTGAACGCCTTGCGCTTTGAAAGCACCGTTTTCTACGCTGCCTTTATATGGCATACGACCTAACCAGTCATAACCCATTTCAAAACCAACGTACGGGTTAACCTGGTAACCACCGAACGCACCAGCACCCAGTTGGCTTTCGTGAGTTGGGCCATTACCGATGCCGCTATCATAGCCGTTCTGGTTAGAGAAACCGGTGTCGTGGAATTGGGACCAACCCAATTTACCACCTGCATACCAGGTGTTATCTTTCGGTGCGGCCTGCGCTACGGTAGCGAAGCCAGCCAGTGCCACTGCAATCGCGATAGCTGTCTTTTTCATTTTTTGCGCCTCATTATCATCCAAAAAGGCCATGAGCTTTAAAATCGCTCTAAAGCCCAGGGTTAAATCCTTCGCCCGAGTTTATGCTCACTTGTTACTCTACCGATCAATCGGTGTTATGAAGAGCAACCCTGGCGAGCTAAAGTCTACAACGTAGTTTAAAACTTACAAGTGTGAAGTCCGTCAGGCATATGAAAAAAAACGACTTGTATACACATTTTCTAACATCTTTGCGCGTAATTCACACTCTAAAGATTTGCTGGAAGGCCGCCTGGAGCGGCTTGGGACGCGGATTCTTGATAATTCACAATGAATTGTCAAGAGTTCATAAAAAGTTCCAGGAATTCTCTTAAATTTACTTAATGATACAAACTAGAATGAATTTTTAGCTCACTTCGTGGTCGACACCCTGTTTCCGAGATACGGGTTGGACGCATAATGAAGCCGATCGCATTCCCCATTTCGGCGGCAGATGACAGTTGCAAATGCTCTTCATCGGTCAATTCTTCGGGTAACCAACCGATAACAACACTGTAATTTCCTGTCTGCAACGCTTTTACCATAGCATCTACGGTGAAAAGTGGATCTAACTGGCTTACCTGCATAACTTTTGCCAGCGGCAGACCTGCTGATTGTACCCACTGACGACTTAATTTCTGCTGTGGTGTTAGCCACAGCTGCCAGCGTGACTGTTGCCCCAGTTGTTGAAGTAGCGGCAATAAAACCAGCTGTGTAACCCATGGCTGATCTTCGCTGTAGATCACTTCACTGATCAACCCTTTAATTTTGTTACCTGCTGATGACTGGGCCACAGAAGGCACAGTATTGGGAACAGTGGCAACCTGAGTTAGAACGTTATGTGAATGCATAGTTAATCCCGCCTGATGGGTTACTGTATGAATATACAGTAATGCCTGTTTGGATAAAGATCAATCTAAATTTCGGAAAGTGTCTCGCAATTTCATCATGTAATTCCACGGAAAGTGAGAATGTGATTGCCGTGAGTGATTAGGTTACTTATTTTCGTATTACGGGGAGCGGTAATAAACCGTGATGCTGCGTTACTACATGATATTTAGGGATATATTCATGAAAAATAAATCATATGCAAGGATTCATCAATCCAAAGAATACTTATCTCCACTAGGAGAGATTGGCTGCCGATCGCTATTTGGTGGATATAGCCTAACGGTAGAAAACGTTGTGTTTGCCATGGTTTCTGAAGGGGAACTCTACTTGCGAGCATGCGAACAAACGGAAGTCTATTTTGTTAAACGAGCCTCACAACCACTGCTTTACAATAAACGTGGACGTACTATCGAACTCAATTATTACCGCGTTGATGAGGGGCTGTGGAGCGATCGGGAAAAGCTAGTGCAACTGTCAATGGATGCTCTATTCAGTGCCCGGCGCGAAAAATCCCGCCAGCGTGCTCAGCAAAGACTTAAAGATTTACCTAATTTAACGCACAGTCTGGAAATGATGTTGTGGGAAGTGGGTATTGCTGATGTGCGCACCCTTCATGCCTACGGCGCAAAGCGCTCCTGGATAAAGCTCAGGGGTGTTAAGAAAGGGCTTGGCGTGCAGGTATTGCTGGCATTAGCAGGTGCTATTTGCGGAATTCACGAGGCGGCACTCCCGGCGGCAACGCGCCAGGAGTTGGTCGAGTGGGGACATCACTACGAGCAACGCCAAAGGCGTTAATCGTGTTGTTGTGACACAAGTTGTTGAAGGCGCGATATCTCAGGTAATAGCGCAACCAGCAGACCAATCTGCTGAAGCACAAGTGGCTCTTTGGAGTCTGGTTGCGGTTCAAGTGTGGTTATGCGTTCAGATAGTCCCTGAAGTGCCTTTTGAACTCTTTCTTCATCTGTTGGTAGGTGATGAAGTGCATCGTCGACGTAGCACACCGCATCATCAAGCAGTAGTAAAATATCCTCGTTGGTCAGTCTTTCACGATGTGCACCTAACGCTGAGATATAACTATTGAAGGTATGATTCAGGCACAATAAGCGAAAGGCTGTTTCCCGCATCTCCGGTGAAACACGCGGTTCAGACGACATATTAGACACAACTGAAGCCAGTTCAGCATCTTTGTTATGTGCATCCCGGCGTGCAATACGATACTCCAGCCGATTGTCACGCCCCTGGTGGTATTGCTCAAGAATTGCGTCCAGATAACGGCAGTTAGCGTTAAATGCACGCTCAACCACTAATGGTAATCTGCGAAAACGCCAATCAGGCCAGATGAAACTTACGGCGGCCCAGGCGATGGCACATCCTAATAAGGTATCAAAGATACGTGGCATTGCGACTTCAAACCCTTCGCCCAACAGGTTGAAACAGAGCAATACCAGCAAGGTGATGAACATGGTGGCGTGCGCATATTGCACGTTGCGAAAAGCAAAGAAGAGCACACCAGTAATCACAATTAAAACAAGCTGTCCTTCAATTGATGGCACAAAGAACAATACGGGAAGCCCGACGGCCACGCCCACCAACGTACCGATAATACGCAAAGCCAGACGTCGGCGAGTAGCGCTGTAGTTAGGCTGGCAAACGAAGAGGCTGGTCAATAATATCCAGTAGCCATGTTTTAACCCGGTGAATTGAATAAACATATAGCCGACGCACAACACAACAGACATGCGTACCGCATGGCGGAATAACGCAGATTCTGGTGTCAAATTGCGTCTTAATCGCTGCCACATATCACCAAATCCAGTTAAGCGATCATCTAACAGGCGGTTTTCTATATCGCTGTGCGGAGCGGCGAGCGCTTGTTCAGACTCAATTGTTGCTAACTGAGCATCGATGGCGCGCAAATTACTCACCAGAAAGCCAAGTGCTTTTAATTCACTCGCCAGATATTGATCCGTTTTTAATCTCTCAATGGCGGCATCAAGATGGGTAAACGCCCGCTCGAACCGTGGGTCATGTTGATATTTCACACGTAATAAAACGGAACGTGAAAGCTGCAAACAGGCTTGAGACTGCATGGTTAACAGGCGTTGAAAGCGAAACATGATGTCGCTGTAGCGAAACTTATCGCGCAGTGCCTGGTACTGGATGTGAGAAGAGCTGGCCCGCTCGTGAATATCCTGTGCGACAAAATAGTAGTGCAGAGTCCGCCGAGTGCCTCGCTGCCCACGATCTCCGCGTAAACGCGTCAGCAACGATCCTTTGGTTTGATTCAAAACTGTCACAAGCTGGCTATTCGCCATCGCAAGTTCAAGCATTGGTGCCTGGCTTTCCTCTTCGATATCGGGGTCGAAGAGAGTTGCTTTGACTTCGAGATAACGCGCGAGGCTTTCATAACAGCGTGCCAGGTTATCCTGAAGCGGTCGAATCGGGAATACAAGATGTCCGGCAAGTGTCAGTAAGTTGTACCAGATGGCACCTGCCAGCAGCAAAATGGGTTGCTGATACCAGTGATCGTACAAAGAAATGCCGAGCATAGTATAGATGGCGATAAGCAGCGCCCCAAAAGCGATAGTGGCGTAACGCTGACCTAACCCACCCAGAAGAATGAATCCGCTCGTGGAAACCATTAGCCCGATACCAAACAGCACGGGCCATGGATATAACAGCTCCACCGATGCGGAAGCGATGAAGAAACTAATTAGAGTAATCAGAAGATTACGTAAACGTCCGGCGAGACGGTCATCTAAATCTGCAAGAGCTGCCGCAACAACGCCGAGCGTCAACGGAATAGTGAGTTTGACCTCGCCCAACCACCATGGGAAGGCAGCGGTGCCCGTAAGCGCAATGAAAATACGTAAGTTATAGAGCCAGGTGCTGTTCCAGGTATAGCGGCGCAGAATTGGGCTAAGCATTAATACTCACTATTCTTGTCAAATTTTACTGGAAACGACGTCGTGCATTAGCTTCACGTGCAGCCTGGGCAGTTTCTACAGAAACAACACGGCGACCAACGGGCCAAAGTGCAATCGCGGCTATCTTGAAGTTAGCGATTCCTACAGGAATGCCGATAATAGTGATGCACTGCGCAATCCCGGTGCAGATATGAAGCACACAGAGCCACCAGCCGAAAAACACCAGCCAGAGAATATTTAGCAGCGTACCGCCGGTATTCAGGATGGCACTTTTACCCTGTGGATTGAGTTCATCAACATGAACAGCTTCGTTGCCGTACGGAACGAACGAAAGTTTAGTTATCTCCCAGCAGGAACGAGTCAGCGGGAGAGTGAAAATAAAAATGATACTGACGAGAGTGGCCAGCAACCAAGAGAGAGTGGTGAGAAAACCACCCAGTACAAAGTTCAATACATTAAGGACTGTACGCATAATCACTCTTTGTTGGCATGAATATAGATAAATGAATAACCACAGCAATTGTAACGCGTTTTTACTCTGGAGCGTCATTCCTTCGGCGAGTAAACTTAACCACAACCATTTTTTGGATCAGGCAAAGCGTAATGGAATTGAAAGCGACCTCCCTTGGCAAACATTTAGCACAACATCCCTACAATCGGGTGAGATTACTGACTGCGGGTGTAGAGGTAAAGGGCGATCGTCATGAATACCTTATTCCATTCAATCAGTTAATCGCAATCAATTGCAAGCGCGGGCTGGTTTGGGGCGAACTGGAATTTGTCTTACCCGATGATAAAGTCGTGCGTTTGCATGGTACGGAATGGAGTGAAACGCAGCACTTCTATCATCACCTGAACGAACGCTGGCAGAACTGGAGCACTGAAATGAGCGAAGTGGCAGCTCAGGTGCTACAACAGCAATATGCCGAAATAACGCGCAGGGTGCAGCAAGAGAAATGGTTCAAACGCAGTGATATGCAGGCGCTACAGCAAAATGTTCGCGCTGCGTTTTCAGCGCTACCGCTGCCATTAGCACGGCTTGATGAATTCGAAAATTGCCGCGAGCTTTGGTTTCATTGTAAAGCCTGGCTTGAACAAGGTGATACGCGACGCCATCAGCGCAATACCGCTTTTACCAACCACATGCTGGAAAAATATGCTGACTTTTTCCAGCGCATCGAAAGTTCTCCGCTGAATCCTTCGCAGGCTCGTGCCGTCGTCAATGGCGAAGATTCACTATTAGTGCTCGCGGGGGCGGGGAGTGGCAAAACTTCCGTTCTGGTTGCTCGTGCCGGTTGGCTATTACAACGTGGCGAAGCCAGTGAAGATCAAATCCTGTTGCTGGCATTTGGGCGCAAAGCCGCGCAGGAGATGGATCAGCGAATTGCTGAACGCCTGAATACCGATGCTATTTCCGCGCGTACGTTTCATGCTCTTGCTCTGCATATTATTCAGCAAGGAAGCAAAAAAGTGCCACGGGTTAGCGAGCTGGAATCCGACACCACGGCACGCCACCAATTGCTAATTGAAAGCTGGCAACAGCAGTGTGGTGAGAAAAAAGCACAGGCAAAAGGCTGGCGGGAATGGTTACGAGATGAGTTGCAATGGGAAGTGCCAGAAGGTGAATACTGGAAAGATGAACGATTAGCTAAACGTCTGGCAAGCCGTTTAGATCGCTGGTTGGGGTTAATGCGTATGCATGGGGGTTCGCAGGCAGAAATGATTGCCGCAGCGCCTGACGAAATCCGCGATCTCTTTGCCAAACGCGTCAAGCTGATGGCCCCTTTACTGAAAAGCTGGAAAACAGCGCTGAAAGCGGAAGACGCAGTCGATTTTTCGGGCTTGATTCATCAGGCTATTAATGTGCTGGAAAAGGGGCGATTTATTAGTCCGTGGAAGCATATTTTAGTGGATGAATTTCAGGACATCTCGCCACAGCGTGCAGCGCTTCTTGCGGCACTTAGAAAACAAAACTCGCATACTTCGTTATATGCGGTGGGTGATGACTGGCAGGCAATTTATCGATTCAGTGGTGCAGAAATGTCGCTGACAACCGCCTTTGCTCACCATTTTGGTGATGCAGACCAGTGCGCATTAGATACCACTTACCGCTTCAATGATCGCATAGGTGAAATAGCGAATCTATTTGTACAGCAAAATCCGCATCAATTAGCTAAGCCATTAAATAGTCTGTCTAAAGGCGATAAAAAATCCGTTACATTGTTGGCTGATGATCAGCTTGAAGCCCTGCTGGATAAGATGAGCGGATATGTGAAACCGGAGCAGCGTATTCTTGTTTTGTCCCGTTACCATCACTTACGCCCTGCGATTCTGGAAAAGGCCGCAACACGCTGGCCAAAGCTCGCCATTGATTTTATGACTATTCATGCCAGCAAAGGGCAGCAGGCTGACTATGTTGTAGTGCTGGGGCTGCAGCAGGGGAAAGATGGTTTCCCGGCACTGGCGCGAGAATCGGTAATGGAAGAGGCATTGTTGCCGCAGCCGGAAGATTATCCAGATGCTGAAGAAAGGCGATTATTGTATGTGGCGATGACGCGGGCACGTCATCGAGTCTGGCTTTTATTCAACAAACAGGAACCGTCCAGTTTTGTCGATATCCTGAAAAATCTTGGCGTGCCCGCAGCAAATCGACCGTAATTACTTCAGTCGTTCTGCCAGATAATGTGCGTAATCGGGGATTAAAATTTCAACTGCCTGATTAAAACCCGGCGACTGAATAATAAAATCGGCGGTTGATAAGTTAGTTGCAACAGGTATGTTCCACACAGTTGCCAGACGTAGCAATGCTTTAACGTCAGGATCGTGTGGAACTGCATTAAGCGGGTCCCAGAAGAAAATCAGCACATCAATTTTCCCTTCGGAAATCAAAGCACCGACTTGCTGATCGCCGCCCATAGGGCCGCTTAACATGGCGTTGACATCCAGGCCACTGCCGCGCTGGATGAGATTTCCAGTGGTGCCGGTTGCGTACAATACATGATGAGAAAGATTGGCTTTATGGCGCTCAACCCATTTCAATAACGCATCTTTGCAGTGATCATGCGCAACCAGCGCAATATGTTTTTTTTCCGCCAGGGTGCGGGTCGTTAATTCCATTGGTTAATCCTGATTGATTTATATTGGCTACAGCTTACTGGAAGCCACTGATGCTGCAAGAGAAGGGTGTCAAAAATGCAGGATTTGGAAGTCAATTATTGCGTTGGATTATCTTTTGCCCATTGCAAGAAACGGTCGCGGGTAGGTTTATCTGCTTGTAGAAACCAATATCTGAGGCGCTGCTCGATTAATGTATCGGATTGACGAGGGGGAGTGTCGAGTTCAGATGTTTTCGAGAGTAGTTCGCTATCGTCAGCCATCATCGTAGCGAACCCTTTTACCGCCGCAGTTTTCCCGGACTTGTTGTAAAACTGAGTATCCCGTTCGTAATCAATTCCCTGTGGTGTAATTTTTACCGGCAAAATATCCACTTTCAATGGGATTACCGCAGCATCACCATCAAGCAACTGAAGATTGGGCGCCAGGTCAAATTCATCGCTGTCTTTATCATTTTCAATACGTGGGATATTGAAATTTACCTGGCTGACTTCTTTAGTGTTAAAAGTAACCACTAAAGGAGGGGAGATATAAAGACGCTGATCTCGTGTGTTGCTCCTGATATTTTTTTCCACACGAAAGACTAACTGATGAGGACCATTGTCCAACTCAATGCTATCAGCACCTCTTAGCAAGGAACTGGAAACTTTTTTCCCATCCAGTACCAGCAAGTCGATCTCGGTGGACAGGCGCAGGGTTGTCGCCCTCGATTCACCAGGCAAAAGAAGGAGCCAACATAGTGCGATAAAGAACACGGTTCTCATCAATTTCTCCTGCCTGAGGTTAAATAGGACCATCCCTTACTGAATGTTTCAAAGTTTTTCATATGGGCGGTTCATTAACATATAGACATATTCCCGAAAATTGCTCTACTACCTGTGTATGGGAAAGATGGTGAGTCAGTAACGGATGGCATACACTTCTAGTTACTGAGTCCCTGCGGAGAGAGTGATGAAACAGGTTGATATCGAAACTATTCTAAAAAACACCCGAACAATTGCGCTGGTGGGAGCCAGTGATAAGCCAGATCGCCCAAGCTATCGGGTGATGGCGTATTTGCTCGATCAAGGATATGAAGTGATCCCGGTGTCCCCAAAAGTGGCGGGTAAAACCCTGCTAGGGCAGCAAGGTTATGGCTCACTTGCAGACATCCCTAAGAAAGTCGATATGGTTGACGTGTTCAGAAATTCGGAAGCAGCATGGGAAGTCGCGCGCGAAGCGATAGCCATCGGCGCCAAAACGTTATGGATGCAGTTGGGCGTGATTAATGAGCAGGCTGCTGTCCTCGCGCAAGATGCCGGATTAAATGTGGTGATGGATAAATGCCCGGCGATTGAAATACCAAGACTAGGCCTGGCTAAATAATAAAAAACCCCGCGATTGCGGGGTTTTTGCTAATTACGTAGGCGAGGTGCCTGAAGCTGTTGCCGTATCGAAGCCGCCAATTCATCCATCGACGGTTGTTCGGGATGCTCGTCTTGTGACTCCCCACTTAACTGGGCTTCAGCAAGATAGGTATGCACTGCCTGGCCATCATCATCTTCCATCACTACATGATACCAGGGGGCACTGCGGAGGGCATCGTTGTCGGCCAGTTCATCTTCTGCTGGTTCATCCAGAGAGTATTCCGGGTCGATATCGACCACTACCCCCAGATAACCCAACAAAGAGTGTCGTACTTGCTGGCCTATGCCGAATTTGCTGGCAATCATAGTCACCTCCTGAGAAACATTACCTGCCATTAATGTGCGGGCAACATTCCATTTTTCAAGTTACATGACGCGACAGGCAAACCCTTTCAAATACAGCCCTTCCGGGTAGGTAGCGATCACTGGGTGATCGGCCGCCTGACGGAACTGCTCTATAAATTGTACATCACGCCCGGCATCTACGGCGGCATCAGCGATGATTTTCTGGAATAAATCTGTCGTCATTAAACCAGAGCAAGAGAACGTCATCAGAATGCCACCCGGATTTAACAGCTGAATTGCCAGCATGTTGATATCTTTGTAGCCACGGCAGGCGCCCATTAGCTGGTTCTTATTTTCGACAAATTTTGGTGGGTCCATAATGATTACGTCGAACTTCTCACCCTGATCGCGGTATTTGCGCAGCAGTTTGAATACATCATCACGCACGAATTCAGCTTTGCTCAGGTCAAGTTTGTTCAGCTCAACGTTTTGCTTCGCAACATCCAGGGCATCCTGAGAGGTATCAACACTGACAACCTGGCGACATCCACCCATCAGTGCGGAAACCGCGAAACCACCGGTATATGAGAAACAGTTCAGCACACGCTTATCTTTCACATATTGGCGAGTCGCAAAGCGGCTATCGCGTTGGTCAAGGTAGTAACCAGTTTTATGGCCGCCTTTAATATCGACCAGCAACTTCATGCCGTGTTCTTCGATTGGCAACAAATCAGGTGGCAGTTCACCGCTGACCGGGCCTTGCGCCAGTTCCATTCCTTCTTTCTTACGCACCGCAACATCGGAACGGTCGTAAATAGCGCATTCCGGATAGAGCTTTTGCAAAGCAGCAACCAGCGCAGGGCGTTGATATTCAGCACCAGCGGAAAGTAATTGCAGCACAAGGAAATTGCCGAAGCGGTCAATCGTCACACCGGGCAAACCATCAGATTCACCAGCAATCAGACGATAACTATCCAGCCCGTCACGAGCGGCGAGCCATTCACGCCAGACCTGTGCCTGCTGCAAACGACGAGTGAAGAAATCGATGTCGATACTTTCATTAGCATCGAAAGTCCAGACGCGTGCACGGATTTGCGAAGATGGGGAATAAGCGGCGCGTGCCAGCCATTTGCCATTGCTGTCAACAACATCAATTGTTTCACCGAGGTTGGCTTTGCCTTCCATACGTGCAACAGCACCAGAAAACACCCACGGATGACGGCGCAATAACGATTTTTCGCGCCCTTTGGTTAACACTAAACGTACACTCATAATTTGCTATGCTTTCTTGCTAAGAATTTGGCGCCATTTTCCGGGTTAGACCGGCTAAATGCAACGCAAGAACCCGAAACGGAGGAAGTTATGGCCACAGTATGCACACTTGCCTGGGTCCACGGCCTGGTTCAGGGGGTTGGGTTTCGCTACAGCACCCAGCGTGAAGGGTTAAAACTGGGATTAACCGGTTATGCCCGTAATATGGATGATGGCAGCGTTGAGGTATTAGCCTGCGGCGAAGCGCAGCAGGTTGATAAACTTATCGCGTGGCTGAAATCAGGAGGGCCGCGCAGCGCTCGGGTTGATAAAGTACTGACGGAGCCGCATCAACCCGATCGACAGTGGACTGATTTTAGTATTCGCTACTAAATACACTTCACCGGTTTTGGCAGGCCAGCAATTTTTGTCGCCTGCTTAGCCGGTCCTTTTGGGAACAAACGGTACAGATAGCGGCTGTTACCTTTCTCTTCGCCGAATTTGTTAGCCATTGCTTTGACTAGCATTCGAATTGCCGGGGAGGTATTAAATTCGAGGTAAAACTCGCGCACGAATCTCACTACTTCCCAGTGTTCAACTGCAAGGGTAATGCCTTCATTAGCGGCGATAACTTCGGCAAGCGGCTCGCTCCATTCCTGGCTATTTTTCAGATAGCCATCGGCATCTGTTTCTATTTCTCGGCCTTCAAACATCAACATAATTATTCTTTGCTCCAGACAAACTGGCGGCAGTGTAGCAAATTTTGGCGTATCAGAAAAAACAAAGCCCCGCGATAGCGAGGCTTTGGATGGGGAACAAACAGCGATTAGTCGCGGCTTGCGAAGCCCAGGATGCTCAACAGGCTGATAAAGATGTTGTACAGAGAAACATACAAGCTTACCGTTGCGCGGATGTAGTTGGTTTCGCCACCACGGATGATGTTGCTGGTCTCAAACAAAATCGCGCCAGAAGAGATCAGAATAAATACCGCGCTGATTGCCAGATGCAGAGCAGGCAGTTGCAGGAAGATGTTCGCAACCATACCCACCAACACCACGACTACGCCTGCCATCAGCATACCGCCGAGGAAAGACATGTCTTTTTTGGTGGTCAGCACATAAGCCGAGCAGCTAAAGAACACCAGCGCTGTGCCGCCTAATGCCATACCAATCACATCGCCCATACCGGCAGAGATGTAGGAATTAAGCATTGGGCCGAGGATGTAACCCAGGAAGCCGGTGAACGCAAAGGCAGCGAGAATACCCGTCGGTTTATCAGCCAGACGGTAAGTTAAAAACATCAGACCATACATACCTACCAGCGTCAGAATCAGACCTGGAGATGGCAGCATCAACACGGTGCTTGCGGTTGCGGTAATCGCAGAGAACGCCAGCGTCAGGCTGAGCAAGAAATAGGTATTACGCAGTACCTTGTGGGTACTTAGCAGTGACGAACGGTCACGCGAGGAAGTAATTATGCGATCCATTCAGAAACTCTCTCTTATTACAGGTGTATATGGTGAGTGAGAATAATAGCCTCCTTTATTGCAAGGAAGCCCTTTTACCCATCTTTACCTTGCTCTGATTTAATTCACAGATTCGATATCTGTCATAAAACTCACTTATATGTAGCTGAAAATTATTGCTTTAATCATTTCGGATGCTAAGAGTGTTAACCGTACCGTCGTTAATAACTCAAATAAGGCGTGTTTAATGAAAGCAAATAACCACATCACAATTATCAGATCGTTTGTCGCTATTGGCGTTGCTTGTGCAATTTCTGGGGTCTGGGCTGCCAATGTGCCAGCAGGAACAGAACTGGCTACGAAACAGGAATTAGTACGTAACAACGGCAGTGAGCCAGCCTCGCTTGATCCTCATAAAGTCGAAAGCAGTGTTGAGTCGAGTATTATCAGTGACTTTTTTGAAGGTTTGGTGGAAGTACGCAACGATGGTTCGATTGAACCAAGGCTTGCTGAAAAGTGGGAACAGAAAAGCGATACGGTTTGGGTTTTCCATCTTCGCCCTGATATTAAATGGTCCAATGGTGAGCCGATCACCGCTGAAGATGTGGTGTGGAGTTGGCAGCGTCTGGTTGACCCCAAAATAGGATCACCTTATGCGAGCTATCTCGGCAATATGCATGTGGAAAACGCTGCAGATATTGCAGAAGGTAAAAAATCCCCTGATACGTTAGGTGTTAAAGCGTTAGATGATGCGACGCTACAAGTTACGCTGACTCAACCTACCGCAGCATTCCTCGCAATGCTCTCACACACCTCGCTGGTGGTTGTTAATAAAGCCGTCGTTGAGAAGTTCGGCGACAAATGGACGCAGCCTGCGAATTTTGTGAGTAGTGGGCCATACACACTTTCTGATTGGGTGGTAAACGAAAAAGTCATCGGGGTGCGTAATAAAAACTATTGGGACGATAGCCACACCGTTATTAACAAAGTGACTTACTTACCCATTGCTTCTGAAACTGCCGATATCAATCGCTATAAAGCAGGTGAAATAGATATTGTTTTAACCGTCCCACAGACGCAGTTTGCTTCATTAAAAAAATCCATTCCGGATCAGGTTCATGTGACACCGAAGCTTGCAACCTACTACTACCAGTTCAATACAACCAAAGCTCCGTTTAATGATGCGCGCGTTCGCCGGGCGCTTAATATGGCGTTGGATAAAGACATCATTGCAGAGAAAGTATTAGGACAGGGACAGATCCCTGCCTGGGTTATCAGCCAGAAAAATATCGGTGGTGTAGAACTAAAATCCCCAGACTATGCGTCCTGGAGCCATGAGAAGCGTGTAACTGAAGCCAAAAAATTACTGGAAGAGGCTGGGTTTAATGCCTCTCACCCGTTGAGTTTTAATCTGTTGTACAACACCTCTGAATCACATCAGCGCATTGCGATTGCGGCCAGTTCAATGTGGAAGAAAAATCTGGGTGTTGAAGCGAAGCTGCAAAATCAGGAATGGAAAACGATGCTCGATACCATGCACAACGGGACTTTTGACGTCGTGCGCTATGCGTGGATTGCTGATTACGACGATGCGGCGACGTTCCTGAATAACTTCCGTACAGGCGATAGTGAAAACACCTCGAAGTACAGTAATGCTGCTTTTGATGACGCACTGAAAAATGCGGCGAAAGCAGACAACGTTGCGCAGCGCGGCAAGTTCTACCAGCAAGCCGAAGACCTGCTGGCGAAAGATGTGCCAGCGATTCCCGTTTATCACTATGTTTTAGTCCAGTTAGTGAAACCTTATGTCGGTGGGTACGCGCCAAATAATCTTGGCTTCTATTACACCAAAGATATGTACATCAAAAAGCACTGATAGTGGGGCGGGAATAACGGGTAATATCTGCTGTTAAACCAATCAAATTGTTGTAGTTTTACCCAAACGATACGGGATTGGTGATTAATCAGGCGAACGAACAAAATCGTGCTTTACATGAAGTATGGGGATGTTTATAGTTTGCCTCGTTGGAAGCGTGGCCGAGTGGTTGAAGGCACCGGTCTTGAAAACCGGCGATCCGAAAGGGTTCTAGAGTTCGAATCTCTACGCTTCCACCAACATTTCAGCCCCAGCTTAGAAATAAGCTGGGGCTTTTTCGTTTCTATTTGTTGATGTTTCAAACAAATAAACCAGATTTGATGATTTTTCAGGCGAACGAACAAAATCGCTCTTTACATGCAGTTTGGGTATGTTTATAGTTCGCCTCGTTGGAAGCGTGGCCGAGTGGTTGAAGGCACCGGTCTTGAAAACCGGCGATCCGAAAGGGTTCTAGAGTTCGAATCTCTACGCTTCCACCAACATTTTAGCCCCAGCTTAGAAATAAGCTGGGGCTTTTTCGTTTCTGTCGTTTACCACTCCAGGCTTACCCCTTCATCAGCAACGCTTCACCTACCAGTTCTGATATCAGCGCTTTTTAAATCATCTGCAAAGTTGATCACATAATGATCAGTTAAAAAAAGATCAACATCACATTAATATTTTATTAACATATCTACCATTGGTATTACCACTACAGACCACTGGTAATATTGTATGCAAATCAGTCGTGAAAAAACGGAACACATCAGCGGCTACGACCGGGTTGTTAAATTTTTGCGTGAGCAATTACTTTCCGGAGAGCTCAAAGCTGGAGACAGTTTGCTGCCTGAACGCGACCTCTCTGCAAGGTTAGGGGTTAGCCGGCCAGTATTACGTGAGGCGCTAAGAGCATTAGCTATGATCGGTGCTGTAGAAATCCGGCATGGAGTGGGGACGGTTGTAACTAAACCAGATGTCTCCATCCTGGGCGAGTTTTTCACCTTTGTTCTGGCACACCAGCCAAACGTGGTTGATGACGTGATGCAGGCACGTATCGCGATTGAACGCCAGGCCACGCGCCTTGCCTGCCGCAGGGCTGTTCAGAGTGATTACGACCGCCTGGCCGCATGTCTTAGCGATATCGTCGATACCATCCATATTCCTGAATCAGGCGGTCTTGCTGATTTTCGTTTCCATGAAGCCATCGTTAATGCTTCAGGCTCCCCAACGCTTATCAATATGTATCAATCGATCAGTGTGCTGATGCATCGATCCCACCTCGACAGACGCGAACAGATTATTCAACTCGAAGGTATTGAAGAGTTTCTTATCGATCACCATCGCGCCATTTTTGCCGCCATCGTCGATCGCAACGAAGAAAAAGCCGATGAATTACTGGGCCGCCATTTTGAGATTGGGGCCGATTTTCGCCGTCGCGCCACCATTCGCATGGTAGGCGGAGCCCCATTTGCAAACTAAAACCCACTCAAAAGGAAAGACAGATGCAGATAGTAATTGGTAGCGATCACGCCGGATTTCATCTCAAACAAGAACTCTCTCAATGGCTACGCCAGTGTGGGTATGAACTCGAAGATATTGGTAGTCATGACCCGGAACCTGTGGATTTTCCTGATATTTCTTACGCCTTATGCAGCAAAGTTCGTGAGGGTAACGGTAAACGCGGAATCCTGGTGTGTGGTACCGGTGTGGGCGCGGTGATTGCGTCAAATAAGGTGAAAGGTATTCGTGCCGCTGTCTGCCATGACGTCCATTCAGCACATCAGTCTGTCGAACACGATGACGTCAACGTCATGTGCATTGGCGCGCAAATTGTTGGCCCGTGGCTGGCACGCGATCTCATTGCTGCTTTTTTAGAGGCTGAGTTTGTCCAGGATGCCGACTTCATTCGTCGCGTAGAGAAGTTATCCCAGCTTGAGCAATCCAACTAATTAGCAGCAAGGAGAATGATGATGAATAACAATACTTCCGGCATCGTTGGTTTTCTTGGTTTAGGTGTGATGGGGCGGGAAATGGCCCGTAACCTTGCTCAGGCAGGCTTTACCGTACGCGCTTTTGACATTATCCCTGGCGCCGGTGATGCATTGCGCTCGTTTGGCGTAGAAATTGTCTCCGAGATTAGCGCTGTAACCCGCGACGCCGATATTGTCATTTCCATGCTGCCGGATACACCGCAGGTTGAAGATATTGTCCATGGGCCCGGCGGGCTGTTGTCCAATCCTCCACGCGGAAAGTTGTTTGTCGATATGAGTACCATCGCTCCAGAAGCTACGCGAAAGTTAAGCCAGGAACTATTAGCCGTCGGGGTCACTATGCTTGACGCCCCCGTTTCCGGAGGCCCAATTGGTGCTAAAAACGCCACGTTGAGCATCATGGTCGGCGGTGACGCTGGTGGGTTTGAACAAGCCACTCCTTATCTCAAAGCAATGGGCACCACTTTGAACCACGTTGGGGCATCTGGTGCCGGGCAGACCGTCAAACTCTGCAATCAGCTTATCTGCGGTATCAATATTCAGGCTATTTGTGAAGCGCTGGCTCTGGCGCGAGCCTGGAATATCGATTTGCCACAAATGCGTGAAGTGTTGCTGGGTGGATCTGCAGCTTCATGGATGCTTGAAAAGCTCGGGCCGGCAATGATCGAAGGGGATGTTTCGGCTGGTTTTCGTATTGACCTGATGATGAAAGATCTTCGTCTGGTGCTGGAAGCTGCGCAAAAACATCCGGTACCACTTCCCGCCACCGCGCTGGTTGCCACTCAGTATCAAAACGCACAGGCATACGGTGAAGGGGCAAATGGTAATCAGGCGCTATTCAAGGTTTATGACCGCCTAACCGGTCAGCAGACTCTTTGACCAAATGACATAGGTGAAAAATAATGGTCCTTGATTTCACTGCAATTTTTTCGCAATGGCAGCTGCTGATCGACGGTGCATTGTTAACTGCGAAACTTGCCATGGTTACCACGGTGACCGGTTTTCTTATCGGTACGCTCTGTGCCATTGCACGGCGTTCTCAATCTGTATTTTGTGCAAGAGTCGCGGCCATCTACGTCGAGTCGATCCGCAATACGCCGTTTCTGGTGCAGATATTCCTGGTTTACTTCGGTCTGTCTAGCCTGGGGTTTTCATTTACGGCGTTCACCGTCTCCGTTATTGCCTTAACGATAAACGTCGGTGCTTATACAGCTGAAATCATGCGCGCAGGATTTGAATCCATCCATAAGGGGCAGTGGGAAGCGGCTGAGACACTTGGGTTAACTAAATGGCAGCAATATTGGCATGTTGCACTGCGCCCGGCGATTGAGCGTGTATATCCATCGTTGACCAGCCAGTTCATTCTTTTAATGCTGGCCTCTTCAGTCACATCACAAATCTCTGCTGAAGAACTGACGGCAACCGCCAACTTCATACAATCAGAGACTTATCGCCCCTTTGAAACCTTCTTCATTGTGGCAGGTATCTATATTGCACTTTCTATGCTGATGCGCCTGATCTTTTGGTTGTTTGGGCTGGCAATTTTTCCTCGCCGTCGCCGACTTGGCACCATGATTTAGGGAGGACTGATAGATGAATATTCCCCTCAACTTTGCCCATATCCAATTCTTGCTCGAAGGCACGTTATGGACGATTAATTTATCGCTGATGGCTTTTATCGGCGGTGGATTGATGGGTTTTCTTATTGCACTTGGACGTATTGCCCCCGTCAGACCGCTGCGTTTACTGGTCAGCCTGTGGGTTCAGCTGATTCAGGGTACACCGTTACTGATCATCATGTTTATGATCTATTTCGGTTTGCCGCAGCTCGGTTTTTCAATTTCACCACTGCTGGCTGCGGGCGTTTCTCTCACTATTTATGCCAGCGCTTATCTTGGTGAGATTTGGCGGGGATGCATTCAGTCTGTTCCTCGCGCGCAGTGGGAGGCCGCTGAATGTCTGGCGCTGTCACGCACACAACGCATGTTTAAAGTTATTTTGCCACAGGCCATCAAACTGGCGACGCCACCAACGGTGGGGTTCTCTGTACAAATTATCAAAAACACTTCGCTGGCATCCGTTGTCGGGTTTGTCGAATTGGCTCGCGCTGGTCAGTTAATTAACAACTCTATTTTTGAGCCTTTCATTATTTATCTCATTGTTGCAGCTGTGTATTTCTGTCTCTGCTTCCCGGTATCTGTATTAAGCCGAAGGCTGGAGCGGGGCGCTCCTGAGAAAAAAGCCAAATTATTGCAACCTGCTACTCCACGAATCACTTAAGCGCTGAAGGTAATCAATATGTCCATTATTACATTGAGCAATGTGCAAAAGAGCTTCGGCCCTAACCCGGTGCTTAAGGACGTCTCTTTTTCTGTTAATCAAGGTCAGGTCATCGCACTTATTGGTGCCAGCGGCTCAGGAAAAAGCACTGCACTTCGCTGTATTGACCGCCTGGAAACTATTGACGGCGGCAGCATCGAGGTCTGCGGGCATAAAGTCGAAGATCCGCGCCTTGATTTACGTAAGCTGCGTCAGGATGTGGGTATCGTGTTTCAGAGCTACAACCTGTTCCCCCATTTAACGATTGAGCAAAACATTACACTCGGCCCGGTGTCGGTGAAGAAAATGCCGAAAGCAGAAGCCAGAAGATTAGCGCTATCGGTACTTGAGCAGGTCGGGCTGGCTGACAAAGCCGATAGTTATCCGGAACAGCTTTCGGGTGGGCAACAGCAACGTGCTGCCATTGCCCGTTCGTTGGCGATGAAACCGAAAGTCATGCTATTCGATGAGGTGACATCTGCGTTAGATCCCAAACTCACCGGCGAAGTGTTGCGGGTTATTGAGCGGCTGGCCGGTAGCGGCATGACCATGATCATGGTGACCCATGAGATGAACTTTGCACGCCGGGTTGCCGATAAAGTGATTTTTATGCACCAGGGAACCGTGCATGAAAGCGGCACGGTAGCCATTTTGAAAACGCCGTCTACTGAGGCGCTGCAGGAGTTTGTTTCAAACGATCTTTGACAGAAAAAACTGTTTTAGCCCTATACGCAATCAGGAGAATAACAATGAACCCTACAAAAAACATCGCATTGCTCGCAACATTGCTCTGTGCCTCTTTGTCATTACCTGCCCTGGCAAACACGCTCGAGGATATTCAGAAACGCGGAGAGCTACGAGTCGCAACGGATATGGCTATTCCGCCATCGGGGATGCTGGATGCCTCAATGAAACCTGTCGGTTCTGATGTCGAGACTGCAGAGCTGTTGGCCAAGGACTGGGGTTTGAAGCTTAAGTTTATCGAAACCACAGGGCCAACCCGCATTCCAAACTTACAAACGGGTAAAGCGGATATTGTGATATCGACGCTGTCAGTGACGCCTCAGAGAGCAGAGGTTATTGATTTCACCAGAGCCTATGCAGGTTTGCGCTCAGTCATCGCGGCGCCCGCTGCCACTAAAATAAGTGACTGGAACGATCTTAAAGGGCGTGCCATCACGGTTACACGCGGCACGACACAGGACTCAATGTTAAGCAAAGATGCAATGAAGAAGGGTTATACGCTCCAGCGTTATGATGACGATGCAACGTTGGTTACCGCCGCCGTCAGCGGGCAGGCTTACGCCGTTGCAACGTCAGCGACACTCGTTAACCAGATAAAAAAACAGAATCCAAAGCTGAATTTTGAGCCAAAGATGACGCTGACTGTTTTTGATTTGGCGATTGGGCTGCAAAAAAACCAGCCTGAGTTGAAAGAAAAACTTAATGAGTGGATCGAAACTAATATTAAAAATGGAAAGTTAAATGCTATATACGAAAAGTATCATGGCGAACCCATTCCGCAGGAAATATTGAATCGCTAAGGAATGTACGTAATTTAAAATCAAACGGTAATCGCAGGGCTAATGCTCCATGCGCCCATATTTAAACTTGCTGAATATATCTGGCAATTAAGAATATGGGCGCTATTTTTACCATTAATAAGAATGCATCAAGTCCATATTATTAGTAATGTTCATCACCTCTTGCCGGTGTTCCAGCAACAGATTAACCAGTTTGCTATCAAGGGAGTTATTTTCGGCTTCCTGATGAAGGATTTCGCTCACTCTCTTCGCAGGCATTGCGGTGCGATAAGGCCGGTTTTCAGTCAGTGCGACAAACACATCAGCAATCGAAATTATCCGGCACTCTTGCCCAATTTCGTCACCAGCCAGACTAAATGGATAACCATAACCATTGGGTTTCTCATGATGCAGAGCTGCCCAGCGCGCGATATCGGTGATAGCGTCAATGGATGAAAGCAACTCAAAAGTATGATAACTGTGGCTTTTTAATATCGCGATATCTGCATCATCAAGTTTGCCTTCTTTGTGTAATAGACTCATCGGAATGGCCAGTTTCCCAATATCATGCAGATAGCCTGCCAATTCAATTTTCTTACACTCAACTTCAGAATAGTGGCATTTCTCAGCAAGAAATCTGGCAACAATTCCCACATGCAGTGAGTGACGGCAGGTGAAATTACAGTGCATATCAATAATGGTATTAAGCAATAACCCAAAATCCATTAGTTCATCGAGATTGATTGTTTTATCTGCTATAGGGGAATACATTCTCAAGAGATTTAATGGTAAGGGTCTGGATAATGCCAACCAAAAATAAGTTTTATTTGCCAGACGAAGAAATGCCTCAAGTACTAACGGGTGGAAACGTGTTTCCACTTCCTCTTTAATCAATTCAATGCAGCGTTCAGCTGGCGACTCATGCCCGCTTTTTTGTAATTTAAGGTATTGAATGTCGATGCGATCGGCCAGGTAGATGATATGGCTGGCGAAGGGAATACGCTCATCATTCTGATATTCACCCCGGCCATAACCCCATTTCCGATGATGATGGAGGATGATTGATGCTTTATCCGCCAGTAAAGGAACCATCTTAAAAATGGCAGCACCATAGGTTGCATGGGCATGGCTATAAGGTTCTTGATCGTCGATGGCGATTAAATAGTCTTTTTTTACCAGGCCACCAATATCATGAAGCAATGCAGAAATAAAAACATCTTCGCGGTATTTAGGTACTAATTTGAGCTCAGCAGCCAGCTCATTCGCGATGAACGCCGTCCTTTTATGATGACCATTCAATTCAGGTGCACTGGTTTCGATCGCTAATGCAATCGTTGATAAAACCTGAAAAAGATTTATTTCCACATTTATTCCTGTTGTACCCAAAAAGGAATACTTATTTGTATATAAATTAAATATACCTATAATTGGGGATGTTTTATTTTATATGGACAAGTTTCATTAAGTAATGATGTGTTTATCTAAAGCATTTTATTGTTAATTGCATTCACAATTTTTTGACAAAGTATTTTTTATTTATCATGAAAAATATAAATTAGTCGCGCCTTGAGATTGTTGCGCGTTGATTTAAACCAATAACGAAATGAAAAGCAATGTGTAAGTTCTGATGATAATACAGCCGTGACTGGCACAGAACGAATGAGGGCAGGGAGCTGCTAACCACGGCTCCCTGCATCCATCAGGATTTAGGGAAAATCCAGACATGTTCCTCAGGTAATGCCAGATGGCAATGCTGGGGATCGCGAACACTACTGCCATAGGCGCGAATGACAAAATCATCGCCTGAAGTACGGAACAAGTATTCCCAGCGATCGCCAAGATACATGCTGGTTAGCAACGGGAGTTCAAGTTGGTTTTCGCCAGCGCCGTCAACCAGCACTACGCGTTCCACGCGGATAACAGCCGTCCCTTCCTGACCACTTTGCACACCTTCACCCGCTTGTCCCCACAACGCCCAGTCTTTGCCTTCAATACGCGCTTTTCCGTCACGTACCTCGGTGACTTTTCCGTGCAGGCGGTTGTTACTGCCCATGAATTCTGCGGTAAAGAGAGTCTTTGGTGAGCCGTACATTTCCTGTGGCGTACCTTGCTGTTCGATTTTGCCGTTATTGAGCAACAAAATTCGGTCGGAAATTGCCATCGCCTCATTCTGATC
Source organism: Buttiauxella noackiae (assembly GCF_000737905.1). Lineage (NCBI taxonomy): Bacteria > Pseudomonadati > Pseudomonadota > Gammaproteobacteria > Enterobacterales > Enterobacteriaceae > Buttiauxella > Buttiauxella noackiae. The sequence goes on along the minus strand of NZ_JPRU01000001.1, from coordinate 1,281,219 downwards.
GTGCGTGACCATCAAGGCCGACAAACCGAGTTTGATAATCAACTCGCGCAGAAATACGCGTGCTTCTTCACGCAATTTGGCATCGAGGTTTGATAACGGTTCATCAAGCAGAATCACCGGTGGGTTGTAGACCAGCGCTCGGCCAATTGCTACGCGTTGTTGCTGACCACCAGAAAGTTGGTGCGGATGGCGCTTACCCAGATGCCCTAGCCCAAGCTGGTTCAGCACATCCTGTACACGTTGAGTCATTTCAGCGGCAGCGACTTTACGCAGCTTCAGCGGATAGGCCACGTTTTCGAATACGGTTTTGTGCGGCCACAGTGCGTACGACTGGAATACCAGCCCAAGATTGCGCTCTTCGGCAGGGATCTCGCTGCGCGGCGTGCCGTCGTAAACTTTGTTTTGCCCGATGGTAATCGTGCCCTGGGTGGGTTTTTCCAGCCCGGCAACGGCGCGTAATAATGTGGTTTTACCGCTGCCTGATGGCCCGAGCAAAGAGACCACTTCGCCGCGTTTTAGATTCATGGAAACACCCTTTAATACCGGGTTGTCGCCGTAGGTTAAGTGCAGGTTCTCGACCGTTAATTCAATCATGCAATTTGACTCCAAAACGAAGGGCAATCCCCAGACCTACCACCACCAGCAGGATGTTAATAAACGAGAGTGCGGCAACAATATCAATGGCTCCGGCGGCCCATAGGGAAACCAGCATTGAGCCGATGGTTTCAGTCCCCGGTGCAAGCAGGTACACGCCGGTTGAATATTCGCGCTCAAAAATCAGGAACATCAGAAGCCATGAGCCAATCAGGCCGTAGCGTGATAACGGAATAGTGACGTGGCGAGTGATTTGCCCGCGCGTGGCACCGGTGCTGCGCGCAGCTTCTTCCAGTTCCGGCCCGACTTGCAGCAGCGTTGAGGAAATGAGTCGTAGGCCGTACGCCATCCATACAACGGTATAGGCCAGCCAGACGCTGAAAATGGTACTGCGCAGCGATCGCAGCCACACCACCAGGTTATCGCGTAACCACTGCGACCACGGCATCCCGGAAAGCCAGCCGGATTTGAGGGCGTTATCGAGCCACATCGGCAGGAACAGGAACACCCACAGGAAGGCCAGACCGGCCAGTAGCCCAGGAACCGCGCGTGGCACCAGCACGCTGTAGTCGAGGAAACGCGTAATATTGTCTGGTTTGCGGTGCATAGCGATACCGATAAACAGATAACAGGCAACAGCCAGAGCGCCACCAATAACACCAATCGCCATCGAGTTAACAATGGCGCGCAGCAGGTTCGGCTGCTCCCAGATAGTGCGGAAAGTTTGAAGCGACAGTTCATCCCAGAGGGATACACCTACGCCCCAGTTAGAAATAAACGCGCGCAACATCACGCCGATTAGCGGAACACCGATAGTCACTGTTAACCAGAATGCCACTACTGCACCGGCTACCCAGCGCCATTTCCCCAGCGGCAATGCACGTGCCTGTGATGCTTTGCCTTTAACCGTTACGAAGCGGTTGGCGGTTCGCATCAGGCGGCGCTGCAACATCACTAACGGGATAGTAATGCAAATCAGCACCACGGCAACCGCGGCCATCAGGTGATAGGAAGGCGTGCCGAGTTTATTGGTCAACTGATACAGGTAAGTGGCCAGCACCATGTTGCCTTCCGGGTCGCCAAGCACCAGCATCAGACCGAACACTTCAAGCCCAAGGAAGAACAGCAAGACGGTGGCGTACAGAATAGAAGGGCGCACCATCGGCAGGCTGACGGCGGTCATTACCTGTAACGGCGAGGCACCGGATATTCGGGCAGCCTCTTCGACATCAGACCCCACGCTGCGCAGAGCTGAGGAGATGTAGAGATAAGCGTGTGGAACATGTGTTAGCCCGGCGATGACCACGATGCTAGACATGTCGTAGATATTCCACGGCACGAAACCAAGAATGGATTGAGCCCACAGCGAGAAGAAGCCTACCGGACCGGCGGCGACAACATAGCCAAATCCCAGAACCATCGGCGAGACAAAAATAGGCACCAGGATCAGCGGTTCAATCAAACGTCTGCCTGGCAAATCGGTGCGCACCATCAGGAACGCCAGAATGCCCCCCAAAGGGATGGCTATGACCACAAGGCCGATGGCGAGAATAAATCCGCTTTTCAATGCCCTGTAGAAATCGGGATCGGTAAAGATGAAGCCAAAAGATTCAAGGCTCCACTCTTTTGACGGTGAAAAGAATGGCGCAGAGAGGAAACTTTGTATCACGATAAACGACAGCGGTATGTAGATAACCAGCGCGGTTATTAACACCACAATGCCGCGTGGCAAGCTTTGCCACTTTCTGAGTAATGCACTCATGGGCTTCCCTTAAATGTCGGATGGCACTAACACTTATCCGACCTACGAATGGTCTTGAATGTCGGCTGTCGCAAACGTAAATCTGACCTACGTTGCAGGTTTTGTAGGGTGGATAAGCGAAGCGCCATCCACCGCTTGTGTTTTATTTGGATGCGGCAGCACGCCACTCTTTGATGTAATCCAGGCGTTTTTTCTGTTGCAGATATTCCAGCAATGTTTCATCCACAGGGATTGGCTTGAGCGCATTGCCTAACATTTTCGTCATACCGTCGATATCATTTTTGCCCTCGATATCGTTACGGATGGACGGGATGTCTGCCTGATTTGCCAGGATGCTTTGCCCTTTTTCAGACAGTACGTAGTCCAGCCACAATTTCGCGGCATTGCTGTTTTGCGCTTGCTGACTGATAAACGACACGCGGGACAGCACCAGGGTGTAATCCTTCGGATAGGAAATACCCAGTGAAGGATCGGTTTTGGCGCGGGCTTCAGCGTAGGAACCCAGAATGTTAAAGCCGATCAGGTTTTCACCTGATGAGACCCTTTCCATCATGGTGCCAGTAGAGGACTGCACAGAGAGGCCGCCTTTAGCGACATCAGCCAGGGTTTTGAAATAATTCGGGTCAGCTCTGAAATCCTGTACAGAAAGCATGAAGCCCAGGCCGGATTTCTCAATGTCGTACGTGGTGACTTTTTTGCTGAATTTATCAGGCTGGCTGGCGATAAGTTTTGCCAGTGCGGTGTGGGAATCAGGCACTTCATTCGCCGGAATCAAACGTTTGTTATAGATAAACACTACCGGCTCGTAAGTTGTGCCGTAGGCTTTGTCTTTCCACACAGCCCATTTTGGCAACTGACCCTGCTCAGGGGATTTATATTCCTGTGCATAGTCGACAGCCAGTTTCAGCGCGGTGTCCATCGAGGAACTCCAGATCACATCGCCACTGGTGCCACCCGCCGCCTGTTCGCTGATATAACGGTTATACAGTTCAGTACTGTTCATATCGTTATATTCAACTTTAATGCCGGGATATGTAGCCTCAAACCCCTGAATCAACGGGCCTGCTGCTTTGGTGTCGGTGGTTGAGTAGATGACCACTTTGCCTTCTTTAGTCGCAGCATCGATGACTTTTTGGTAGTCAGCCGGATAGCCTTGGGGAAGGGCAGACATTGCGGAACAAGAGATCAGTACAGCGGTAGTAATGACAGAGAGATGTATTTTATTTAACATTATTATTAACCTTTAGCTGCATTTGAGTAACTAACGATCAACATAACGCATGAAATCTGACAGGCAATGGGGGGATATTTCCTAACTTCTCGAATTGTGATTCGGGGCTTTTTTTAGGCAATTAACACCATTAAAACCGTGAAAGCGTGCGGCAATGTCGCATGACAGAATGCTTTTCTGGACTACAAAAAATATGTATTTCCCCACCGTTGAAGGTGGGATAAACCGCAGGTCTTATCCATCTATTTTGCGGTACAGCCGTCGCGGGTGGCCGATATTTCCGTATTGCATTTCGACACCGATAATGCCCATCTCCACGCAATACTCCAGATAACGGCGCCCCGTGGTTTTACTGATTCCGACTTCTTCCACCACCTGTTCTACCGACCAACTGATATCAGGTCTGCTCGTAAAAATGCGCTGAACTTTCTCCAGCGTATTTGGCTCAATGCCTTTCGTGGATGGGGCTGAGGCCGAATTGATGGCGGGTAGGTTATACAATCGGTCTAGCGCGTTCTGATCAACCGTCTTCACATGACGCAACGTTTTGACCAGTTGCATAAAGCGCTCAAGCGAACTGCGCAGGCGGTGAAATGAGACGGGCTTAATGATGTAGTCAAACGCGCCGCTGCGCATCGCCTGGCTGCAAGTTTGCATGTCGCTGGCAGCCGTAATGAAAATCACCGAACAGTCAAAGCTCTTAAGCAACGGGCTATCGATTAAATCCACTCCCTGGCCATCTGGCAAAAAGTTATCGAGTAATATCAGCCGTGGCTGATGTAACTCCAGTAGGGTGCGGGCTTGCTCAAGTGTCGCGGCAATACCCACGACACGCAGATGAAAATTTTGCTCGATAAAATCGCGATGCAAACCGGCAAGGTGGGGTTCATCTTCCACGATGACGACATCAAATGAGTTGCTGTTATTCATGGTAATACCCTGCTCAAACACTTACCGGAAAGGGGATAAAAACAGAAAATATTGTACCTTGCGGCGTATTGTCTGTGATTTCGATACTGCCGTGAGCCTGATGGACGTAACTGGCAACCAGATATAGACCGATGCCATGCTCTGAGCCTGCCATCTCATGAATGCCTGACGGTTTCGTGGTGACGCCCTGCTCAAAAAGATGGGGTTTTAGTTCGTCATCCACACCGCAGCCCTGGTCGGCTACTTCAATCACCAGTTCCTGATTTCTGTCTGAAATATAGAGTTCCACAGGCGCTGAATGTGTCGAGGTTTTCAGCGTAGCGTCCACGGCGTTATCGAGTAAATTGCCAATCACCGACATGAGTTCGGTTTCACCAATTGTCACGGGAATTTGGCTTAGCTGGCAGGCTGGGTCAAATGTAAGCTCAACACCTTTCTCGCGGGCGCTGACGTATTTCCCCAACAACAGGCCACAAAGGGCGGGAGAGGCAAAACGTGCTGAGACAAAATCCAGTACATTTTGTGCACCTTCGGATTGTGCCTGTATATAGCGCATCGCATCGTCATAGCGCTGCATCTGCAATAAACCGGCGAGTGTTGCAGTCCAGTTCAGCTGTTCGTGGCGCATGATGCGAAGGTTGTCAGCGTAGCGCTTCACCTGACTTAATTGGCTACTGAGCGTGTTAATGTCGTTTTTGTCGCGAAAGCTAAAAACCCAACCACTTTCTGCTCCTGGTTCAAGTTCAATCGGGACACGGTTAACAATCACCTGCCGTTGATTCAGCACGGTTATTTGATCGTGATGGCTGTTATTTTCTGTCACGCCATGTTGATTAAAAAATGTGGCAGGAGTTTGTAATATTTCTACCAGTGGTTTGCCGAGTAGTTCATTTTCAGGCTGACGAATATCCAGCAATTCGCGTGCGGCACGGTTAATTAATATCAGCTGCTTCTGCGCGTTAACGGCAAATACACCTTCATACATTGCTTCGAGCAACGCTTTTTGTTGGAGGACCAGCAGAGCGATATCTTTTGGCTCCAGCCAGAACATTTGCTTTTTGACATTCCGGGTGAATATCCATGAAAAGATAAACAGCAGAATCAATAGCAGCAGGCCATATAGACCCGCTTGCCAAAGCCTGGAGGCATTAATATTGGCGATATATGAAGTGAGATAACCAACAGAGACAATACCAATCACTTGGTTTTTAGCATTAAAGATGGGGGCCTTGCTGCGCAATGAAACACCGATGCCACCCTTACGCGTAGAGATAATCGTTTTACCTTGCAAAACTTCGGCGTTGTCACCACCAATCATTGGTAGGTTAATGCGCTCTGGAGATTCAGAGTGGTAAAGATGCTGTTCCTGGGCATCGCCAATCACAATATAACTGGCGTCACTTTGCTTGCGTAACGGCTGGATTAAACGGGCAATTCCCGCCATGTCACGGGTGGCTACCATTTCTGCCAACCCCGGTATCAGAGCAATTTCACTGGCCTGGACGCGCGCACGTTGACCCAGGTCATGCTGTATTTGCCGGTCCATAAAGTGGAACAACATCACGCCCAGCAAAACCAATAGCAGGCACGAAAAGAGCACCAGAGATAAAAAGAGTTTTACCTGAAAAGGTAATCTACGCTTCATATGACCTGCCGTAGGGAAATAACAAAAGCATACCCGGGAAGCGTATCATGCAAACATCACTGGTGTACTCTGGGAAGAGGGGAGTTGTGAAGTCACAAGATAAATAATCATTAATTCGCGCATTGAAATCAGGGTTAATAGCCATATGACCTCCCGTTATTAATTTTTATTAATAAGACAGGATCAACCTTATAAAAACCTTAGTTTGTGATATTAATGCGAGTGGCTATCCGGGAGGTAAAAATTGCTGGTTGTTAGAAACTCATAGTCTGGCCGATACCATAACCTGTTCTGACACTACAGTTTGTCACTGGTGGGGTGCGCTTTCGCCATTATCTGCAGAGCTTTCAGAGATCTGCCCCAGTTGGTTTTGGGCTATTTAAAATCGGGGGAAATATGAACAGAAAATACTTCTGGAATAGTGTGAAAATTAATCAATATCCGTTTTCACCATTTTTTCAATAAAGTGCAGGCTTTCAGATATATGATGGAGAATATTGCCAACATCAAAAAGTATTGCAACCCATAACATAATAACCAGAGCGAGTGCACCCAGCGCAGAATAATTAAACATTTTCATTACATTAGTGGAAATAAGTCATTACTAATACTAAGTATAGCAATCTGACTACAACCTCAATTAAACAAGTCATCTTTTACAAAATTATGCAAAAAGCGGGACGAATCCCGCGCTTTACACTTATTGTTTCTGATATCGGGGAGCAGGAACACCAGTACGGGAAGCCGCAAAAATTGCCAGCCGTGCTGATTCGTAGGCCTCCCACAATGCCAGATCGTGCAGTGGTGGCACCGTCACCTCTTCGCCTTGATCCAATCCCGCCAGTGCGGCATCAACCATATTTTCAGCCGTCATAATGGAATCCGGGGCCAAATGGTCCATTGATACACCTGAGACTTCCCAGATTTCCGTTGCGGTGACCGCAGGTAATACCGCCTGAATACGCACTTTGCTGCCTGCAATCTCTTGCTGCAAACCGCGCGTGAAATTCAACACATAGCCTTTGGTGCCGCTATATACGGCACTACCCGCAATGGCGTGGAGTGAGACAACCGAGGCGATGTTGATAAGCGTGCCGCTATTTTGTGCCTGGAAACGACCGAGGACGGCGAGGCTTAGACGAGTTAGCGCGGTGATATTTAGCATGATGTCCGTCTGGTGTAACGCAGCGCTTCCCGCGGTGAAAGGTGCCAGGTGCGCGGTTCCGGCATTATTGACCAGCACACTGATTCGTTCATTACTGCGCAGCGCTTCTTCAACAGCCTGAATACCGCTTTCTGCCGCCAGATTGGCGGGTAAAATCTGGACGGTGATGCCATGCAGCGCTTCGAGTTTACTCGCCAGTTCACGTAAACGCTCTTCACGGCGTGCGACTAATAACAGGTCGTAACCGCGAGCGGCAAAGCGCTCTGCATATATCGCACCAATACCTGAAGATGCGCCGGTGATGACTGCAACAGAAGGGGAAGTGGTCATGGTAAAGCCTCGTCGTGAAAGTTGATTTTAGGTTTCATAATGAAACTAAATTAAAAGTAGGCTGATTGGTTTTATAATGCAACCATATTGAGGGCGTTTTTTTATTTCTGCATTGACAGGAACGCTTGCTGGCGGGTTAACGAATTAATAATGAAAGGGAAGTGGATGTCGCGACGCTACTCTACGGACAGCTTTTGTAGGTCAGATTATCGCCGCGACATGTGACATTAATTTGGCTCCATCACAACATCAGGGCGCTGTGCGATCACCTCATCAGGCGCAAGCGTGCGGCCATCCTGCGCTTGTAGCTGGAGCTTACGCAGCGGCTGATGGTGTTCATCATCAACAAGTACGCTGCATTTTTCATGGTTATCAAACAAGTAATCACCTCCCCATTGTGCAAGGGCAACCAGCACTGTTTGCAACGCTCGTCCTTTTTCGGTCAATACATATTCATTCCAGGCGCTGCCGTCAGTGGCAGGGCGCACGGTCAAAATACCTTGTTCCACCAATTGCCTGAGTCGCTGAGTCAGCATGTTTTTGGCGATACCGAGGTTTTTCTGGAACTCGCCAAATCGTTTCAGGCCGTTTAAAGCATCGCGCACGATAAGCAATGACCACCAGTCACCGATGATATCGAGTGAACGGGCAACCGGGCAGACGTTACCTTCCATACTTTTGCGTTTCATGAATCCTCCACAGGCTGAGAGCCTTTATTGGTTTTATTATAAAACCTCTCGCCGGGATTGAGTAGTTTTCATTCATCGCGCTGTTTTGCGAGCGGCCCGGAAGGCGGTGTCAGTTTTTTCTGCCAAACTGAATGCGGCACTTTTGTGCAATAACATCCTGAGGATGAAGAGATGAATAAAAAAACGATCGCGGCATTACTGGCAATGGCTTACTTCGCTCCTGCGTTGGCACAAGCCGAAACAGCGCCACAGGGTTATCAGCTTCAACAGGTTTTATTAATGAGTCGTCACAATCTGCGCGCGCCTCTTGCCAATAATGGCAGCGTACTGGAGCAGTCTACTGCGCAGTCATGGCCGGAGTGGGATGTGCCTGGCGGTCAACTCACTACCAAAGGTGGCGTGCTGGAAGTGTATATGGGCCATTATTTGCGTGAATGGTTTGCGGAGCAGGGCTTAGTGACAAGCGGTGAATGCCCAACGCCGCAAAGCATTTATGCCTACGCGAACAGTTTGCAGCGCACCGTTGCCACAGCACAGTTCTTTATCACAGGTGCATTCCCGGGTTGTGATGTACCAGTGCATCATCAGGAGAAAATGGGCACGATGGACCCAACATTTAATCCGGTGATTACTAATGATTCACCTGAGTTCCAGCAAGCAGCCGTGAAGGCGATGGAAACCCAGCGTGAGCAGTACAAACTGGGAGACAGCTATCAGCTTCTTGAGCAAATAGTTGCTTTTAAAGACTCGCCGAGCTGTAAAGAAAAGCAGCAGTGCGATCTCACGGCGGAAAAAGATAAATTCACTGCTAATGCTTCAGAGGAGCCGGGAGTGAGTGGCCCACTAAAAGTGGGGAATTCGCTGGTCGATGCATTCACATTGCAATATTACGAAGGTTTCCCACTGGATCAGGTTGCCTGGGGGCAAATCAAAACGGATCAGCAGTGGAAGGTGTTATCGCAGCTGAAAAATGGTTATCAGGACACGTTATTCACCTCGCCGCAGGTTGCTCAGAATGTGGCAGCACCGCTGATTAAATATATTCAGAAAGCGCTGGCGGGAAATAATAAAGGACCAAAAATCACCTTGCTGGTGGGGCATGACTCCAATATTGCATCGCTTTTGACGGCATTGGATTTCAAACCTTATCAATTGCCTGAACAATATGAACGCACGCCAATTGGCGGGAAAATTATGTTCCAGCGCTGGCATGATGCGAATAACAATCGTGAATTGATGAAGGTGGAATACGTTTATCAAAGTGCTGAACAACTGCGTAAAGCTGATGTACTAAGTCTGCAACAGCCACCACAACGGGTTACGCTCCAGCTTAATGGTTGTCCAACTGATGCCAATGGTTTTTGTCCGTGGGATAAATTTACCCAAGTATTGGCGCAGAGCGTGAAGTAAAGAAGTTACTGGCTCCGCCGCATGATGCGCTGTCTCTTAGTTACATCTTTGAGTTCAGTGCAGTGAGTATTCACTCTGCCAGTACCGTGAGGGTTTCGTTCACCAGGCGTTCTGTGTTTTATGCAGCTACCGAACCGGTGAACGTCTTAGGGGAGTTCACCGTCACTCCCCTAAGAACCCCGACTCCCGGCAAGCAAATCGCCGCAAGCGGTAAACCTCCATTTTCCCTCATTTTTAGGATCGGTTGCGATTCGTTCCAGACGATCACAACCTCTCGCCGTTCCCGACGGCTCGCCCCTAAAAATGAGGGAAAATGGAGGCGATTTAAGCCGGACCCAACACCCTAGCTTCCACTCAGCATTATTACTTGTGCAAGGTATCGCTTTAGATTCTTTAGCAAAACCAAAACCATTTTGTTTCCCGAAACGTGCAGCTGTGCCCTTGTTCCCGGCTTAAATCGCCCCCAGTTTTTCCCCTTCAGTCAGGGGCACGTGGTCGGGAACCACGTGAGAGAGCGATCGTCGGGAACGAATCGCGCACGACCCTGAATGTTGGGGAAAAACTGGGGTTTACCGCTTTAGCGGCGATTTATTTGCCGGGCGCCGGGATTATCAAGGGGATGGCGTAATCCCCTTGATACGTTCACCGTTAGTTGTAATCACATGGAAAAGCCGAACGCACGGGTGAACGGAAAACCTCCGCACCTTACAGTTCTCACCCTGAAAAAATGACCAGATTGAGATCTGTATAAGAGACATCGTGATGCGGGGGAGCCAGGAGCCGACTAAACGTTTCTGCGTTCTATCGTCTGTTCACCCCAAAACAGCGAATCTTTATCTGTTTTTTCAAATGCCAACGCCAGTACCTCGTCGTTGCCGTCTTCCCAAATTTTCTCCGCCATTTTCTCGTCGTATTTAGCCACTTCAAAAATAGCCTCAGCGATTTCAGGAGAGGTGTTGCGTAAACTCGCCCATTCGCCTACATGATGAGCCTTTGATTGTTGATTCTGCATGTACTCCTCCAGAATTATTTAACCATTTAGTTTAACGGCAAGGCCCGCTACGTATTCACCTTGATAGCGAGCAATGGAAAGCTCTACCTGGCTTGGCTGACGCGAACCATCAGCTCCAGCAATGGTTGTTGCACCGTACGGCGTCCCGCCACGAACCTGAGAGACATCAAACAATTCTTGCGCAGCATAGCCGATGGGAACAATCACCATCCCGTGATGAGCAAGAGTTGTCCAGGTTGATGAAATAGTGTGTTCCTGACCGCCGCCGGTGCCTGTTGAACTAAACACGCTGGCAAGCTTGCCGTATAAAGCACCCGAAGCCCATAAACCACCGGTCTGATCGAGGAATGTGCGCATCTGGCCGGACATATTGCCAAAACGAGTGGGAGTGCCAAAAATAATGGCGTCATAATCGGCAAGCTCTTGCGGTGTGGCTTGTGGGGTATTTTGCGTCTTGCCCCCGGCTTTTAAGAAAGCTTCACCTGACATGGTTTCCGGAACTCGCTTCACCGTCACTTCCACGCCATCTACTTTCTGTGCACCCTCTGCCACAGCATGTGCCATGGTTTCGATGTGTCCGTACATTGAGTAATAAAGCACCAGAACTTTAGCCATCTCGCTCACTCCTTACCAGTGTCGCAGCGTTTTGCTGCACTCATTTAAAGATATGTGCTGTGGCCCAGAGTGCAAATCCACCGTCATACTTCAAACTGCATCCTTGTTGGCTGCACTCACTCATCTCAGTGACTTACTTAAGTCAGCTCCTGGGATTATTCCCCTTACGTGGCCGCTGCTGGCAGCGTTAAAAAATTTGTCACTCCCTTGCCGCCTCGATGCAGTTCGAATTATTCAGGAGGATTTGGAAGAAATGTCGCATTAAGTCACATTTTCATTGGGTGACTATTTCATTAAAAATAAGAAAGTCTTATGGATTAAGCGGCAAAAAAATCACCCATTTTGGCGATTACATGTTGCAAGATATTACGGTTAACTGGTCAATTGCCCTGACTGCACTAAGCTTACTTCCACGTAGCGTTACTTAAGCTGCGCGGTGAAAGAATCCTCTTTGACTGAATGCAATATGATGACTTAACTATTTCCAATCCGGAGGTTAGAAATGGCAAACCATCGTGGTGGTTCAGGTAATTTCGCTGAAGACCGTGAAAGAGCATCAGAAGCAGGTCGTAAAGGTGGCCAGCATAGTGGCGGGAATTTTAAGAATGACCCGCAGCGCGCTTCAGAAGCAGGCCAAAAAGGGGGCAAAAATAGTCATGGCAAAGGTAGTAGTAAGTAGTCACTCGCCAGGCTAACCCCAGCCGCCGGTTTTTACCGGCGGTTTTATTTTATCTCTCCCATTGCAAGGCTCACTGCCGCATCGCACACTATCAGGCTTGCTTATCTCGCCCTGGTCCTGTCATGTCTGCCTTACTGCGTCGTTACCAACTCTCTGTCAAACCTCAAGAAGCGATTCTGATCCTCATCACCATGTTCTGGGGTGGGACTTTCCTTGCTGTGCAATATGCGATGACCATGAGCGGGCCATTCTTTTTTGTAGGTTTACGTTTTGCGACTGCCGCGCTTGCCGTAGGGTTGTTATCAATAAAATCGCTGCGCGGTCTGACCTGGCTTGAAGTTAAGGCGGGTGTTTTTATCGGCGTTTCAATCGCCATCGGTTACAGCATGCAGACCTGGGGTTTACAGACGATTCCCAGCAGTAAATCAGCGTTTATTACAGCGATGTATGTCCCGTTGGTGCCAGTGCTGCAATGGATTTGCCTCGGCAAAATGCCAGGGGTGATGTCCTGGGTGGGTGTGGTGCTGGCATTTATTGGCCTGGTTTTCCTCGCCGGGCCGGAAAACACTTCACTCACCCTGGGCGCAGGTGAAATTATCACGCTGATAAGTGCTCTTGCGATTGCCGCAGAAATTATTCTGATCAGCGCCTGGGCGGGCAAAGTGGATATTAAGCGTGTCACTATTGTCCAGCTTGCTACCGCCTCGGTTGTGGCGTTTGCCACCATGATCCCCGCAGGCGAAAGCGTGCCGACCTTTACTCCTGGTCTGTTAGTGATTGCGTTAGGGCTTGGGATTTTCAGTGCCATCATTCAGGTCACTATGAACTGGGCACAACGCAGCGTTTCGCCAACACGCGCTACGGTCATTTATACCGGTGAGCCGGTGTGGGCGGGGATTTTCGGGCGCATTGCCGGGGAACGATTACCGGTGTTGGCGTTGTTGGGTGGTGCGTTGATTGTGCTTGGCGTACTGGTGAGTGAATTGAAGCTTAAACGTAAGAAAAAAGAGGCACCGTTACCGGTGCCTGAGAATGAATTGCAACGTCACGAATCCTGATGAACCACTGAACTATCGCTCACAATTTGTGGGCGACGGCTCAGAATAGCGTTCAATATAATCGCGCCGAACGTTGCCGTGCCAATCCCGCCAAGCGTGAAACCACCCAGTGTTAAGGCGAAATCTCCGGCGCCCAAAACCAGTGTTACCGCCACCATAATCAGGTTACCGTTCTGGCTTAAATCAACATTATGCTGCACCCAGATACGAGCTCCTGCTACAGCAATCAAACCGAATACCACGATTGACGCCCCGCCGATAACCGGGGCAGGAATGGTGTGAATTAATGCGCCAAATTTAGGTGAAAAGCCCAATAACATCGCGATCCCAGATGCTGCCACAAATACCAGCGTTGAATAGACTTTCGTTACTGCCATCACACCGATATTCTCGGCATAGGTTGTGACACCGCTCCCGCCAACGGAACCCGAAAGCATCGTTGCAAGTCCGTCGCCAACAAAGGCTTTGCCGATGTACGGGTCCATGTTTTTTCCCGTCATTCCGGCGACGGCCTTCAGGTGCCCAAGGTTTTCAGCCACCAAAATGACGGCAACAGGGGCAATCAACATCATCGCCTGCGCGTTAAATGTCGGGGAGGTTATTTGTGGAATGCCAAACCAGGCGGCTGAGCTTAAGAGTGCGAAATCGACCGGTTTGCCAAAGCCAAATCCATTCGCCAGAACCGCATAAATGACGCAGGCGAGGATCAGGCCAATCAGAATCAGCAAACGTTGAATCATGCCGCGGGTAAACACCGCGACCAGCCCGATACACAACACCGTCATTACCGCCATCCAGCTATCAAAACTGCTGCCTGAAACGCCGCGCACCGCGATTGGAGCGAGGTTCAGGCCGATAGCCATCACCACCGCACCGGTAACAACCGGTGGCATCAAACGCTCAATCCAGCGAGTTCCGGCTTTCATCACCACAAAACCAATCAGCGTATATACCAAACCGCAGGCGATAATACCGCCGAGCGCTACGCTCAAATGTGGATTCAGCCCTTGCCCGTTAAAACCAGTAACGGCTATCACCACACCAACAAACGCGGCACTGGAGCCTAAATAACTCGGCACGCGTCCGCCAGTCACCACAAAGAACAATAACGTCCCAATACCCGACATCAATATCGACAGATTCGGGTCAAGCCCCATCAGTAGTGGCATCAGCACTGTGGCACCAAACATCGCTACCGCATGTTGTACGCCCATCACTAGCGTCTGGCCGAGGGGAAGTGTTTCGTCCGGAGCCACCACGCCACCTTCTGGCACCGTTTTTTTACGCCATTGTGGAAACCAGGTATTCGCCATATTCATCTCCAGCAGATATCGTGTCGGCTAACAGGCAGGCCGCATCAGTTGATGGTAGCCACGGTCAAACCACACCAGGCCATGGGTATCGTCGTTACGTTCAAGGGCGACTAATTCACAAAATAAGATGTCATGCGTACCAACACTGACGACCTGGCTAATCCGGCAGTCGAACGATACGAGTGCGCCTTCCAGTTGCGGGCAGCCGGTTATACCGTGCCGCCAGCGGGCAGCGGAAAAACGTTCGGTCATCGCCGTCTTTCCACCAAATAAATTCGAAAGATCTTCATGCCCGGCCGCCAGTGTGTTCACACACAGTGCCTGATTGCGGCTAAAAATCGGCCACACAGAAGCGCTACGATTCAGGCATACCAGCAATGTTGGTGGTTCGTCCGTTACGCTACATACCGCCGAGGCAGTAAACCCGGCGCGTCCGGCAGGGCCATCGGTAGTGACAATATTCACCGCTGCACCAAGGCACGACATCGCATCGCGAAAGGCTTGTTTTTCGATCATCTTCAACTCCTCAGGCGAGAACACAGGCCTCTTCAAACGCTAAACGAGGCAAGCGCGAATGGGTTTTTGCCGGGTCACCGTAGCCAATATTAACCAGCAAATTGCTTTTCCAGCCGCTTGCGCCAAAAAACTCGGCATCCACTTTTTCGCGGTCAAAACCAGACATTGGCCCGGTATCTAAACCGAGTGCGCGACAGGCAGAAATCAGATACGCCGCTTGCATCGAGCTATTGCGAAAGGCGGTCTCCTGCGCCAGTTCCGGGCTCGAGGTAAACCAGGCACGGGCATCTGCGTAAGGGAACAGTTTGGGTAGCAGCTCAAAGAACGCCGGATCCCAGGCCACAATCGCAGTGACGGGGGCGGTCATGGTTTTCTCAACGTTGCCCGCAGAAAGCATGGGTTTCAGGCGCGCTTTTGCGTCTGTACTGCGCACAAACAAAAAGCGGGCAGGCGAACAGTTGGCTGATGTCGGACTAAGGCGTAGCAGGTTATAAATCTCGGCAAGTTGTTCATCACTCACCGGTTTATCCAGCCACGCGCTATGGGTATGTGCGCCGGTAAATAAGGTTTCCAGCGCTTCGGACGTAATAGCGTGACTCATATAATTTCCTTGAGGTAAGCAGGTTCGGTCACCAGAAAACTCAGCAGTCGCTGGTTACAATCGCTGGCCGCAGTGACGTTGCAGGCGTGCCCGCCCCACGGCATGATTTCAAGCAGACTGTTCGGTAATGCGTTGTGCAGTTCTTCAGAACAGATCCATGGCACCAGCAGATCGTCTCGGGAACACATCACCAGCACCTGTTGGTGGATGCGGGCGGCGGTGGCGTGAAAGTCAGCGGCCTTTAACGCATTCAGGCGGCGTGTGAGATTTTCTAGCCCTTGAAAGTGCGCGTTATGCATCGCTTCTTCGGCTTCAAGGCGTGGCTGGTTGGCCGCCATCCAGTCTGCCGGGTAGAGAAACAGCGGCTGCGCCTGCAAATAGGCGGCGGGACCGCTGTCTTGCAGCAAGGTTTCACGAACCGCAAAGCAGCGCCGGGTATGGGCGTTGAGCTGCAACCAGCCGTTGATTATTGCCAGCTTGTCGATGGCTGCGGGGTAATCAAGCGCCAGTTGCATTGCGACCAGACCACCCAGCGCATGGCCAAGCACGCTGTAATGCGTAATGCCCTGTTGCAGCATGGCGGTGTGAATTTCCTGCGCCATATCAGGCAGGCAATAATCATTAGGCAGCGGTTGCTTATTCACTCCGGTGCCGCGCTGGTCATAAACCACCAGTTGGTAGTGTTCAGCCAGTGCCGCACGTTGTGGCAGCCAGTAACTGCCCATACCACCGAGCCCGGCAATCAGCAGCAAAGTCGGGGCGTTGGGGAAGGGCGCTTGAGTCAGCTCAATCTGCATAAACTATTTCCCGATATGCGCGACGCTTGCGATTTCTACCAACGCGTCCGGTTTCACCAGACCACATTGAATGCAAAACCGTGCAGGCTTATCACCTGGGAAAAACTCGGCATACACTTCGTTGATGGCGGCGTAGTTCGTCCAGTCGGTAATAAAAATCTGATTAAAGGTAATGTCGTCCATGGTGCCACCTGCGGTTTCAATCACCGACTTAATGGTTTCCAGCACATGGCGCGTCTGGGCTTTGGCATCACCGACGTGAACCACATTATTTTGTTTATCGAATGGTAATGTGCCGGAGACATACACCACGCCATCAGCGAGGGTGCCTGGCACAAACGGTGCGATGGGTGTCGTCGTTCCCGGCGGAATGATTACGGATTTCGGCATGGGCTATTCCTTATCAGGCAATGCGGGCGAAAGATTGTGGCTGCAACGCCTGGCAAAATGTGCCGACGTCACTCACCCAACCAAAGAAGGTTTCGATATTGAATAAGGCAGCTTGCTGCGCAAAAGCAGGCCCGGCTTGATGGGTGGCATCGGCAAGCACTACGCCAAAGTATTCAAGGAAAAAACCGTCGCGCAGTGTTGATTCCACGCAGACATTGGTGGCGATACCGGTGAATACCAGGTGGCGAATACCGCGTGAACGCAGAATGCTGTCGAGTTGAGTGTTAAAGAAACCGCTGTAACGAGGCTTTGGCAGAATGATATCGCCGCTCTGCGGTACCAGCTCATCCACGAGCTGGTAGTCCCAGCCACCCTTAGCCAATAGCGTTCCTTGTAATTCCGGCTGCTTACGCATAGTTTTCAGCGCATTAGATTTGTGGAAGTTTGGCGAGCCGGGCCCGCCAGCTTCAACGTAATCGCTATCCCACCCGTTCTGGAACCAGACAATTAGCATTCCCGCTTCGCGTGCAGCTGCAACGGCGGTTTTAATATTTTCGATAACGGGTTTAGTTGCTGAAACATCAAACCCGGCAAGATCGAGATAGCCGCCTTTACTTGCATAAGCGTTTTGCATATCCACGACAATCAGTGCCGTCTGTTCAGTTGCGAATGTAATGGCTTCCGGGCGTGCCTCCAGAGTGATGTTTTTCATTACGCCACCTCGCGGGTTGATGGGGAAAGGTACGCGCGCGATTTCATCAGCGGCTGGATTTTTTCACCAAAGGCTTCAATACCACTCAGGAAATCATCAAAGGTTAGCAGTACCCCTTCAGCCCCAGGCACGCTTGCTACTTCGTCCAGCAGGCGGGCGACCGTGGCGTAAGAGCCAACCAATGTGCCCATATTGATATTCACCGCTGAAGTGGGGTCAGCCATTTGCCGTACGTTAGTGTTGGTGCCTGAACGGGTGTCTTTCTGGCTCTGTTCGGTAAGCCATGCCAGAGCTTCTTCATCGGCTCCGTCTTTGTAGTGTTCCCATTTTTCGCGGGCGGCTTCGTCGGTTTCATCGGCGATAATCATAAACAGCACGTAGGAGCCGACATCGCGCCCGGTTTTCTCAGCCGCTTCCATCATGCGTGCGGCAGTTGGAGCAAACGCGGTTGGCGTGTTAACGCCTTTGCCAAAGCAGAAGTTGTAGTCGGCGTATTCGGCGGAGAAGGCCATGCCCGCGTCGCTTTGCCCGGCACAAATCATTTTTACCGGTTGGGCGGGGCGCGGGCTTAAACGGCAGTCGTTCATGGTGAAGAACTCGCCTTTTAAATCACTTTGCCCGGTTCCCCATAAATCGCGCAGTACGGTGGCGTATTCAGACAGGTAGTCATAACGGCGAGCGAAGTATTCATCGCCCGGCCAGATCCCCATTTGCTCGTATTCTGGTTTTTGCCAGCCGGTCACCAGATTGACGCCAAAACGCCCCGGCGCGATGGAGTCAATGGTTGATGCCATCCGCGCCACAATGGCGGGTGGCAAGGTCAGCGTGGCGGCAGTGGCGTAGATCTGAATTTTGGAGGTCACCGCTGCAAGGCCGGCCATCAAGCTGAACGATTCGAGATTGTGATCCCAGAACTCCGTTTTGCCACCAAAGCCACGCAGCTTAATCATCGAAAGGGCAAAGTCGAAATCGTAGTATTCCGCTTTTTGCACAATCGCTTTATTAAGCTCAAAAGTGGGCATGTATTGCGGCGCAGTCGTGGAGATTAACCAGCCGTTGTTACCAATAGGAATAAATACGCCAATTTTCATCACGGGCCTCTCATTCAAGTGGGTAGCCATTTTCGAAAGAGATATTGCAAACCTGATGCCAGGTTAGAAAATGCTTTTGTTATCATTATGTTGATTATTAGTTTCTATTTTGATGGTGCAAAAAACCAGACTGTTTGGTCAAAACGAGTGCACAAAAAACAGGCGTTCGTGCGCGTTCAGGGTGCATACAACGCGCACTTATTGCGAGGTCTTTGCTATGCTGTCGGGCAAAACAGAACGATGAGAGGGCGCATGGCACAAGGTGCGGCAGCAACCAAAGAAACCGGACGGCGTACAAAAGCGGTAGCGGCGAAAAAGCAGGCTATTCTGGCGGCAGGACTGGAGTTCTTCTCCCAATTTGGCATTCACGGCACCAGTATTGAACAGATAGCTGAGCGTGCGGATGTGTCAAAAACAAACCTTCTCTATTACTACCCTTCCAAAGAAGCGCTCTACATTGCGGTGCTTAAGCAGATCCTTGATATCTGGCTTGCCCCTTTGCGTGCGTTTCGCGAGGATTTACAGCCGCTGGTGGCGATAGGTGAATACATCCGGCTAAAACTGGAAGTTTCCAGAGATTACCCGCAAGCCTCGCGTCTGTTCTGCCTTGAGATGCTGCAAGGTGCGCCATTGCTGAAAGAGGAATTGAGTGGCGATTTGAAAGCGCTGGTTGATGAGAAATCGGCGATCATTGCCGGTTGGGTTGAGAGCGGAAAGCTGGCGGCGGTCGATCCGCACCATTTGATCTTTATGCTGTGGGCCACCACGCAACACTATGCTGACTTTGCAAGCCAGGTTGAAGCGGTGGCGGGTAGCAATTTAAACGATGAAGTATTTTTCCGCCGCACGGTGGAAAACGTGCAGCGAATGATTATTGAAGGAATTCGAGTGCGTTAATTCGCGTTTGAATGGAAGACACAGCTCAGATCGCCTTCTTCGCACTGGAGCGTGCTTTTCAGCAATTCAGTGCGCTCGCGAGTTTTATCCGCCATACATTGCGCATGCACCATCGGTGCGATGGATGCGCCGTCAGCGCCAGATGCTAAGAATGCACAGTCGGCATCGCGAAACGTAATCCACGCATTTTGTGCCGCTTTGAGCTGGGTTTTCTGGGTATCCGTGGCGAGTTTCATTGCTTCTTTGTAAGCTTGATTAAGTAAATCATCCTGCTTTTTATATTCGTTACTGGCGCACTCGTTAAGCCCGGCTTGTGAAGTTGCCGAGTCGCAGCTATCCGCCAGAACGTTTGCGCTTAGCAACAGACCCATCATCAGTAAACAAAGGCGTTTCATCATCACTCCTTAAATAAAAAAGGCTCCAGGTAAGGAGCCTTTTTAGCTTAATGAAACCTTAGCCGATTGTCATCAGACTGGCGTTACCGCCCGCTGCTGCGGTATTCACACTTAGCGAACGTTCAACGTATAAACGTTCCAGTAGCAGGTTGGTTTCCCCGCGTGCAAAACCTTGTACGGAAACAATAGCGCCATCGCGGGCTGCCACTTTCTCGCACAGGGCGCGTAACTGGTCGGAATCACCGTGATAAATCACCGCATCAAACGGCTGGGTCAGTAACATATCTTCTTTCGCGAAATCGATATGTTTCTGTACCTGAGCCGGTAGCGCTTTTGCCAGTTCGCGATGCAGTTTGTCATCAGCCCATAGCACACGACTGCCCACGCTTGTGACCGCTGCCAGTTGCACCAGTACGTCCTGCTCATTATCTGCGATACACAATACTTGCTCACGTGGCATAAGGGCATAGGTGTTACGTTCACCCGTTGGCCCTGGTAACTGGCGTAACGTACCGCTTTGCGCCAGTTGCGCGAAGCGTGCGCAGATAGCAGGCAATTCACCTTTTTTTACCGCCCATTGCGCTAATGCCTGATGAGTTTCCTGAAGGCTGGCTTTAAGCGTGGAGTCCACCGGTAGTTCAGTATCCTGGCGGTTAAAGGTGGTTTGCAGCGCGTTGTCCGGACGGTTTGCCAGCAGGCGATACAGATATAGTGGGCCACCAGCTTTCGGGCCGGTCCCCGATAAACCTTCTCCACCAAATGGCTGCACACCGACGACCGCACCAACCATATTGCGGTTGACGTACATATTACCAACGTGTGCAGAACCGGTGACCTGAGCAATGGTTTCGTCAATACGCGTATGTACGCCAAGCGTCAGGCCATATCCCGCCGCGTTGATTTGGTTAATCAGCGTTTCCAGGTTGTTGCGGTTATAACGCACCACATGCAGCACCGGGCCAAACACCTCTTTTTGCATCTCATCGAAGCTTTCCAGCTCAATCAATGTAGGTGCGACGAAAGTACCGCTCTGCCACTCTTTCGCATCCACGCTGTTTTCACGAGCAGCCTGGAATACTTTGCGGCCTTTACTGCGCAGCGTTTGAATATGTTTCTCTATATTCTCTTTTGCTTCGGCGTCGATAACCGGGCCGATGTCCGTGGTTAAGCGGCCAGGGTTACCCATACGACATTCCGCCATCGCACCGCGCAGCATTTGCAGCGTGTGGTCGGCGACATCTTCCTGGATACACAACACGCGCAGTGCGGAACAACGTTGGCCTGCGCTATCAAAGGCCGAGGCCAGCACATCAACAACCACCTGTTCGGTAAGCGCTGAAGAATCGACGATCATTGCATTCAGGCCGCCGGTTTCGGCAATCAGCGGCGTTGGGCGACCTTGTGGATCAAGGCGGTCAGCAATGTTGCGTTGCAGCAAGGTAGCCACTTCTGTGGAACCGGTAAACATCACGCCACGTACGCGGGCATCGCCTGTTAACTGTGCGCCAACGGTTTCACCACGGCCAGGCAGCAGTTGCAGTACGCCCGCAGGCACACCGGCTTCCAGCAGAATATTAACACCGAGGGCGGCAATCAGCGGGGTTTGCTCAGCAGGTTTTGCCAGCACACTGTTACCGGCTGCGAGGGCCGCAGCAATTTGCCCGGTAAAGATAGCCAGAGGGAAGTTCCACGGGCTGATGCAAACGACCGGGCCAAGTGGGCGGTGAGTTTCGTTATCGAAATCATCGCGTACCTGGCCCGCGTAGTAATGCAGGAAATCCACGGCTTCACGCACTTCGGCAATTGCGTTGCTAAAGGTTTTACCGGCTTCACGTACCAGAACGCCAATCAGCTTCTGCATCTGGCCTTCCATCATCACCGCCGCACGCTCAAGGATTGCAGCGCGTTCTTGCGGTGGGGTGGCGAACCAGATTGGTGCATTGTTAACGGCACTCACGAGTGCTTGTGAAACTTCTTCTTCAGTGGCTTCACGCGTATAACCCACGATATCTGTCGGTTCCGCAGGGTTTTTCACCGCTACCATATCGCCTGGAGCAACGGCATTTTCCAGAATCGGCAGCGCCTGCCATTTTTGTGCCGCACTGTTAAGTAGGGCAGAGGAGAGGGAGGCGAGGCGATGTTCGTTCGCCAGATCCAGACCGCTGGAGTTGGTACGATTCGCGCCGTAAAGCTCTTTCGGTACAGCGATTTTAGGATGTGGCAGACCGAGTTGGCCTTCTTTAACCGCGATTGCTTCAATGGCGGTTACCGGATCGGCAACCAGTTCATCAAGCGGTAGCGTGTTGTCGGCAATACGGTTAACAAACGAAGTATTCGCGCCATTTTCCAACAGGCGACGCACCAGGTATGCCAGCAGTGTTTCGTGGGTGCCGACAGGTGCATAAATACGGCAAGGGCGATTGAGTTTACCGTCGGCAATTTTACCCACCACTTGATCGTAAAGTGGTTCACCCATGCCGTGCAGGCACTGGAATTCATACTGGCCTGGATAGTAGTTTTGCCCGGCCAGGTTGTAGATTGCCGCCAGTGTATGGGCGTTGTGCGTCGCAAACTGCGGGTAAATCAGGTTTGGTACTGCCAACAGTTTTTTCGCGCAGGCCAGATAAGAGATGTCGGTGTAAACCTTGCGGGTATAAACCGGGTAGCCTTCCAGCCCGTCCATCTGGGCGCGTTTGATTTCGCTGTCCCAGTACGCGCCTTTCACCAGACGTATCATCAGGCGGCGACGGCTGCGGGTTGCGAGATCTACCAGGTAATCAATCACAAACGGGCAGCGTTTTTGGTATGCCTGAATCACGAAACCAATGCCGTTCCAGCCGGCTAATTCAGGTTCGAAGCAGAGTTTTTCCAGCAGATCGAGAGAGATCTCCAGGCGATCGGCCTCTTCGGCGTCGATATTAATGCCGATATCATACTGGCGCGCCAGCAGTGTCAGGAATTTCAAGCGTGGGTACAACTCTTCCATTACACGATCGTACTGCGCACGGCTGTAACGCGGGTGCAGTGCGGAGAGCTTGATGGAAATACCTGGGCCTTCATAAATGCCACGCCCGTTAGAGGCTTTACCAATCGCGTGAATCGCTTGCTGATAAGAAACCATGTAAGCCTGTGCATCGGCTTCAGTAAGTGCTGCTTCACCCAACATATCGTAAGAGTAGCGGAAACCTTTCTCCTCGAGTTTGCGTGCATTAGCCAACGCTTCGGAAATGGTTTCGCCGGTTACAAACTGCTCGCCCATCAGGCGCATCGCCATATCCACACCTTTGCGGATTAATGGCTCACCGCTTTTACCGATGATGCGGTTCAGGGATGTCGACAGACTCGCTTCATTGTGGGTGGACACCAGTTTGCCGGTGAACAGCAGACCCCAGGTGGCAGCGTTCACAAACAGTGATGGGCTGCGGCCAATATGCGAGTGCCAGTTGCCGTTGCTAATTTTGTCGCGGATTAACGCATCGCGCGTGGCTTTGTCCGGGATGCGCAGTAACGCTTCGGCCAGACACATCAACGCCACACCCTCTTGTGAGGAAAGTGAGAATTCTTGCAGCAAACCTTGTACCATGCCCGCCCGGCCTGATGCGCTCTTCTGATTACGAAGCTTTTCAGCGAGTTGGTAAGCCAGTTTGTGAGTTTGTTCAGCAATATTCAGTGGCAAACGCGCCTGTTCCAGAATCATTGGCACCGCATCGGTTTCCGGGCGGCGCCAGGCTGCGGTGATAGCTGCGCGAGTAACAGACTGAGGAAGAATTTGTTCTGCAAAATCAAGGAACGGCTGGTGTGTTTCTTCAACGTGCGGGGCAGCTTCTTCGCTTTCATTCGCGGCACCAGCCAGCATGGCCGGAAGTTCTGGTAATTCATCGTTATTTTCCAGGCGTTCGAGATAATTAAAAATCGCCTGTTTAATTAGCCAGTGTGGTGTGCGGTCGATACGTGAAGCGGCGTCTTTAATGCGCTCGCGGGTTGCGTCGTCCAGTTTTACGCCCATGGTGGTGGCCATGCCAGTAACTCCCATACCCGTTATCACTCGGGTAAATATTGAAGGGTTGATAAAAGTTATGCGGCAATATCTATCATGTTGCAACTTTGTGCAACCTTGTTAAATGTGAGCCAGCCAGCAAGCTGGGAAAAGAGTGAATTGTTAAATCAAAAATTAGAAAGTGAGCGGGTTAATCCTTCATGAGCAGGAAGATTTAACGGGCATAGTTAACGTTTTTTGTAGGTGCAACCGCTCAAAAGCGTGAGCGAGTGCAACCTCCCGAAAAAAGCTATTTTTTGTACGGTGAATTTATTGTGAATGTTGTGTTAAAACGTTTGTGAATAAAAAAGCTTCCAGCAGGAAACTGTCGCGAAGTGAAATGACTATAAATAAACCGAGCTACGTTCCGGCACGGTAATACCGGGTAACACCGGAATAATCTGGAGAACTTGCATGACCATGAGTACACCAATGCTGGTGACATTCTTCATCTATATCTTTGGCATGATATTGATTGGGTTTATCGCCTGGCGTTCAACCAAAAACTTTGATGACTACATTCTGGGCGGTCGCAGCCTGGGTAGTGTGGTCACCGCATTATCAGCGGGCGCTTCCGACATGAGCGGCTGGCTGCTGATGGGCTTGCCTGGCGCTATCTTCCTTTCCGGTATTTCGGAAAGCTGGATTGCCATCGGCCTGACTGTGGGCGCTTACATCAACTGGAAACTGGTCGCCGGACGTTTGCGTGTTCATACCGAGGTGAACAACAACGCACTGACACTGCCTGATTATTTCACCGGACGTTTTGAAGATAAAAGTCGTGTATTGCGTATTATCTCCGCGTTAGTGATTCTGCTGTTCTTCACTATCTATTGTGCGTCTGGCATCGTGGCCGGGGCGCGTCTGTTCGAAAGCACCTTTGGCATGAGCTACGAAACCGCGCTCTGGGCGGGTGCCGCGGCAACTATCATTTATACCTTTGTTGGTGGCTTCCTGGCTGTAAGCTGGACGGACACCGTTCAGGCGAGTTTGATGATTTTCGCCCTGATTTTAACGCCGGTGATGGTGGTGATAGCGGTTGGTGGGTTTGATGATTCGATGATGGTTATCAAACAAAAGAGCATTGAAAACATCGATATGCTCAAAGGGCTCAACTTCGTCGCAATTATCTCTTTGATGGGTTGGGGTCTGGGCTACTTTGGTCAGCCACATATTCTTGCGCGCTTCATGGCGGCAGATTCACATCACACCATCGTTAAAGCGCGTCGCATCAGTATGACGTGGATGATTTTGTGCCTGGGTGGTGCGTGTGCCGTGGGCTTCTTTGGCATTGCTTACTTCTCCAATAATCCATCACTGGCAGGCGCGGTTAACCAGAATAGCGAGCGTGTGTTCATCGAACTGGCGCAGTTGCTGTTTAACCCATGGATTGCGGGCATTTTGTTGTCGGCAATTTTAGCTGCGGTGATGTCCACGCTGAGCTGCCAGCTGCTGGTCTGTTCCAGTGCAATCACTGAAGATCTGTATAAAGCGTTCTTCCGTAAAGATGCGGGGCAAAAAGAGCTGGTATGGGTAGGGCGCTTTATGGTGTTGCTGGTGGCTCTTATCGCCATCGCCCTGGCGGCTAACCCGGAAAACCGCGTTCTGGGTCTGGTCAGCTATGCATGGGCAGGCTTCGGTGCCGCATTTGGCCCGGTTGTACTGTTCTCGGTAATGTGGTCACGAATGACGCGTAATGGCGCGCTGGCTGGCATGATCATCGGTGCGCTGACCGTAATCGTCTGGAAACAGTTCGGCTGGCTCGGCCTGTATGAAATCATCCCAGGCTTTATCTTCGGCAGCATCGGCATTGTGGTGGTAAGCCTGCTTGGTAAAGCACCAAGTACCTCAATGCAGAAACGCTTCGCGGAAGCGGACGAGATATACCACACCGCACCGCCAACGAAGTTACAACCTGAATAATCCTGCAAGGGCCGCAAATAGCGGCCCTTTTTACAAGTGTTCATAAATAACTAAATTCTCCTCTTGTGTTTATTTTTGCGGTAATGATAATCACAATCGTTCTGGTTTACTTTTCTTTACGTCTTTTGACCTGGGTTCACAGTTGGGGTGTCAGTAATGTTTGTCCCGTTTCTCATTATGTTACGCGAAGGCCTGGAAGCCGCGCTGATTGTTAGCCTGATTGCCAGCTATCTGAAGCGTACTCAACGCGGCCAGTGGATTGGCGTGATGTGGATTGGTGTTGTGGCGGCGGCTGCACTTTGCTTAGGCCTGGGCATCTTTATTAATGAAACCACCGGTGAGTTCCCGCAAAAAGAGCAGGAGCTATTTGAAGGCATTGTGGCCGTCATCGCGGTCTTTATTCTGACCTGGATGGTGTTCTGGATGCGCAAAGTGTCGCGCAATGTGAAAGGGCAGCTTGAGCAGAAAGTCGACGAAGCGCTACACAGCAAAGGCAACCACGGTTGGGCGCTAATTTTAATGGTGTTCTTCGCCGTCGCCCGTGAAGGGCTGGAGTCGGTATTCTTTCTGCTGGCTGCGTTCCAGCAGGATGTGGGCATCATGCCACCACTTGGTGCGATGCTTGGTCTGGGCACCGCGATTGTGCTTGGCTTCTTACTTTACTGGGGGGGTATTCGTCTGAACCTTGCCGTGTTCTTCAAATGGACCAGCCTGTTTATTTTACTGGTGGCAGCAGGTCTTGCAGCGGGTGCAGTTCGTGCATTCCACGAAGCGGGACTTTGGAATCACTTCCAGGATATCGCTTTTGACCTCAGTAATGTTCTTACCACTCATTCTCTTACCGGAACGCTGTTGGAAGGGATCTTTGGTTATCAGGAAACGCCAACTGTCAGTGAAGTCGGGATGTACTTTATTTACCTGGTTCCCGCGTTGGTACTGTTCTTTATTCCACCACGTATTAACACTCAAGCGACAAATAGCGTTCGCTAATAATATTGCGGCGCATCTCGTCGCTTAGTTACAACATACTTTTGTTTGAAAGGGATTGGCCATGAATACACACTTCCGTCTTAAGGCGCTGAATGTTGCGCTGGTTGCTCTTGTTTCTACTGCTTTTACGGCCCATGCGGCTGATGTTCCTCAGGTAAAAGTCACTGTGACTGATAAACAGTGCGAACCGATGAACATTACGGTTAACGCCGGTAAAACCCAGTTCATCATTCAAAACAACAGCCAGAAAGCGCTTGAGTGGGAAATCCTCAAAGGGGTGATGGTAGTTGAAGAGCGTGAGAACATCGCACCTGGTTTCTCTCAGAAAATGACCGCTAACCTGCAAGCTGGCGAATACGATATGACTTGTGGCCTGCTAAGCAACCCTAAGGGCAAGCTTATCGTTAAAGCGGCGGGCGATCAGACTGCACCAAAAAACGACCTTATGGCACTGGCCGGCCCAATCACCGAATACAAAGCTTATGTGACTGCGGAAGTTGCAGAATTGGTTAAAGGTACAAAAGCCTTTACTGACGCTGTGAAAGCCGGCGATATCGAAAAAGCGAAATCCCTGTATGCGCCGACACGCCAGCATTACGAGCGCATCGAACCTATTGCTGAACTGTTCTCCGATCTCGACGGTAGTATTGATGCCCGCGAAGATGATTACGAGCAGAAAGCGAACGATCCGAAATTCACCGGTTTCCACCGTCTGGAGAAAGCGCTGTTTGGTGATAACTCCACCAAGGGCATGGAAAAATATGCCGATCAGCTCAACAACGACGTGTTGGATCTGCAAACGCGTATTTCTGAGCTGGCATTCCCGCCGAGTAAAGTTGTGGGCGGTGCAGCGGGCCTGATTGAAGAAGTCGCGGCGAGCAAAATCAGTGGCGAAGAAGATCGCTACAGCCGTACTGACCTGTGGGACTTCCAGGCAAACGTCGATGGTGCACAGAAAATTGTTAACTTGCTGCGCCCGTTACTGACTAAAGACAACGCTCCGCTGCTGGCAAAAGTGGATGCCAACTTCAAGAAAGTTGACACTATTCTCGCTAAGTACAAAACCAAAGACGGTTACGAGACTTACGACAAACTGACCGATGCTGACCGCAATGCACTGAAAGGGCCAGTAACGGCACTGGCGGAAGACTTGTCACAACTGCGTGGCGTACTGGGTCTGGACTAAGTTTTATGGAAGAAAAAACTAAACACGGCGGCCATCTTCCGGCGCGCCGTCGGTTACTGAAAAGCCTGGGCGCGCTTGGTGGCGCCCTTGCCGTTACCGGTGGTTGCCCGGTAGCGCATGCTGCAAAACAAGAAACCTCACCCGGAACCTTGCCCCCTGATGCACGCATGGAAAAGCAACCGTTTTACGGTGAGCATCAGGCTGGCGTACTGACTCCACAGCAAGCGGCAATGATGTTGGTTGCCTTTGATGTGCTGGCCAGTGATAAAGCTGACCTTGAGCGTTTATTCAAGTTACTGTCTGCGCGTTTCGATTTCCTCACTACGGGTGGGCCTGCTCCGGATACCCCTAATCCGCGGATGCCACCAATGGATTCAGGGATTCTCGGTGCGCAGATTTACCCTGATAACCTGACTTTCACGCTCTCTGTAGGGACATCGCTATTCGACGATCGTTATGGTCTTAAAGGACAGATGCCGAAGAAGTTACAAAAGATGGAACGCTTTACGAACGATTCGCTCGATGCCAGCTTGTGTCACGGGGATTTATTGCTGCAAATCTGCGCCAATACCGCCGACACGGTTATCCATGCGCTGCGCGATATCATCAAACACACGCCAGATTTGCTAAGTGTGCGTTGGAAGCGGGAAGGGTTTATCTCTAACCACGCAGCGCGTAGTCGCGGCAAAGAAACGCCTATCAACCTGTTAGGGTTTAAAGATGGTACGGCCAATCCCAACAGTGAAGATAAGCCGCTGATGGATAATGTGGTATGGGTGACGGCAGACCAGCAGGAACCCTCATGGGCGGTAGGTGGCAGCTATCAGGCAGTGCGTATTATTCAGTTTCATGTTGAGTCCTGGGATCGAACGCCACTAAAAGAGCAGCAAACGATTTTTGGCCGCGATAAACACAGCGGCGCGCCGCTAGGTATGAAGAATGAGCACGACGAGCCTGATTATGCAGCCGATCCTGACGGTAATGTGATTGCGCTTGATGCTCATATTCGTCTGGCGAACCCGCGCACCAAAGAGACGCAGTCCAGCCTGATGATGCGCCGTGGTTACAGCTATTCGCTGGGTGTATCAAAGTCCGGGCAACTGGATATGGGATTGTTATTTGTCTGCTTCCAGCATGACCTTGAGAAAGGTTTTTTGGCTGTGCAGCAACGTCTTAATGGCGAAGCGCTGGAGGAGTACGTGAAGCCGATTGGCGGCGGGTACTTCTTTGTATTGCCGGGTGTTGTGGATAAGCAGCATTATTTAGGGCAGGGGCTTTTAGAAGCTTGATTTAATCATTTTGGAATGACTCTCATCCTGACCTTCTTTTTTGAAAGAAGGCTGGGGTGAGGGCGTTCTACTCTCACGTCAAACACCTCTCTTTCTATAATTCTTCTCCTGCTAATTTTTCAATTGCTAACAATTTGCCTGCCTGGTATTCATTCAATTTCTCTATGACTATACCTTTGATATAAAAGTGTAATATTTTTATGTCATAAATTTGATAAGCGAATGACGAAACGCGAATGTTGATTTAAAGTAAAATAAAAGTTGCAATTTAGATAATTTTTGATGTAATTAAAGCACGAGCGGTAGTTCCCGGCTGTGAATCTTAATCACAATGGAGATCGCGAATGGTAGGGTCCTGTACTGGACGATTGAACAAACATCTTACCCGCACAAATCAGCGCGGAGGCATCTCCTCCGGCTTCGCTATCTTCACCGCTAAAAACCCTGAATCCACAATCAATCAATGTATTAACGATGCGCTAAGCGGCGTAATTCGTCTAACTGGTGCATCCTCTCAACCGGCAGTTCATGGCTTAAAAGGAAGCCAAACCTCATCCGTTAGTGAACATAATCGCGCACTGTGCTGTGGCGCGGGAAATGAAACCAACTGTAAGGTGCCATCCATGGGAAGACAGAAAGCAGTGATCAAAGCTCGTCGTGAAGCAAAACGTGTGCTGAGACGGGATTCGCGTAGCCATAAACAGCGCGAAGAGGAATCGGTCACAACGCTTGTGCAGATGAGCGGCGTTGAATCTATCGGTATGGCAAGAGATTGCCGTGATAACTCACCGATAGCGGCGCGAAATGAGGCTCAGGAGCACTATCTTAACGCCATCGAGAAAAAGCAGCTGATATTCGCCACCGGTGAAGCCGGGTGCGGCAAAACGTATATCAGTGCGGCGAAAGCCGCTGAGGCCCTGATACATAAGGATGTCGACAGGATAATTGTCACCCGCCCGGTTCTGCAAGCTGACGAAGATCTCGGCTTCTTACCCGGGGATATTTCGGAAAAATTCGCACCTTATTTCCGCCCGGTGTATGACATCCTGGTGCGACGTTTAGGGTCGTCTTTTATGCAGTACTGTCTGCGTCCCGAAATTGGCAAAGTAGAGATTGCGCCGTTCGCCTATATGCGTGGACGTACCTTCGAAAATGCGGTGGTTATTCTTGATGAGGCGCAGAATGTTACCGCAGCGCAAATGAAAATGTTCTTAACGCGCCTTGGGGAAAACGTGACGGTCATCGTCAATGGCGATATCACCCAATGTGATTTGCCACGGGGTGTTCAGTCCGGCCTGAGTGATGCTCTGGCACGTTTTGAAGAAGATGAGATGGTAGGTGTGGTCCGCTTTGGCAAACAAGATTGTGTGCGCTCAGCCCTTTGCCAGCGCGCATTGAATGCCTACGACTGATTTCTGGTGTGAAAGAATTGTAAAGCCCAAACTCTGTTTGGGCTTTTTTCTTTGCGCGAATTATTTACCCAAAATGTGAAGGGTATCAAAACGGATGGTCAAGGAGAGACAATTTTAGGCCTCACAATATTATTCCCCGCCTGCGTGTTGCCGTATACTTCTCTCAACAAGAAACAATCAGAACTTTCCAATCAGTCCCTTTTGCAGGCGTGGGTTGTGCTGATTTCAGACATGCAGGCTGTTGCAACGTGAGGAATTTATTATGACTAAAAGACGTATCTACCTATTTTGTTCTGCCGGGATGTCCACCTCATTGCTGGTATCAAAAATGAAGGCGCAGGCAGAGAAGTATGAAGTGCCTGTAATTATCGAAGCCTGGCCTGAAACTCTGGCTGCTGAAAAAGGCAAGGATGCGGATCTGGTATTACTTGGACCACAAATCGCTTATATGCTGCCAGAAATTCAGAAAGTATTACCAGGTAAACCGGTAGAAGTTATTGATTCAGCAATGTACGGCAAAATTGATGGGTTAGGCGTGCTGAAAGCAGCTGTCGCATCTATCAAGAAAGCAGCAAACAATTAATTTTATATTTTGTTTTATTTTTCCGTCAAAGAACGACCTTACACAACCTGGCCGCAAGAATCTTGCGGCAATAAAGGAAATTACAAATGAGTAAAGTCATTGATTCACTTGAGAAGATATTGCTTCCTTTCGCAGTGAAAATTGGGAAGCAACCGCACGTCAACGCAATTAAAAATGGTTTCATCAAATTAATGCCATTGACCCTTGCCGGGGCCATGTTTGTATTAATCAATAACGTATTTCTGAGTTTTGGCGCTGGTTCATTTTTTTATTCCCTAGGTATTCGTTTAGATCCCTCAACCATTGAAACTCTTAATGGGTTAAAAGCCATTGGCGGCAACGTATATAACGGTACGTTAGGTATTATGTCGCTAATGGCTCCTTTTTTCATTGGTATGGCACTTGCTGAGGAACGTAAAGTTGACCCTCTTGCAGCCGGTTTATTATCCGTTGCGGCATTTATGACCGTTACACCCTATAGCGTAGGCGAAGCTTATGCTGTTGGCGCTAACTGGTTAGGTGGTCAGAATATTATTTCCGGTATTGTTATTGGTCTGGTTGTCGCGGAGCTATTTACTTTCGTCATCCGTAGAAACTGGGTTATTACTTTGCCAGATAGTGTGCCGACATCGGTATCACGTTCTTTCTCTGCATTAATTCCAGGCTTTATTATCCTGTCTATTTTCGGGATTATTTCCTGGCTGCTGGCAAATCACGGTAGCAACTTCCACCAGATCATTATGGACTCCATTTCTACGCCGCTGGCGTCGATGGGTGCGGTAGTGGGCTGGGCGTACGTAATCTTCAACTCCCTGCTGTGGTTCTTTGGTGTGCATGGTTCACTGGCGCTTACTGCGCTGGACAACGGCATCATGACCCCGTGGGCGCTGGAAAACATCGCAATTTACAACCAGTATGGCTCTGTACAGGCGGCACTTGACGCGGGTAAACAGTTCCACTTCTGGGCGAAACCAATGCTCGACTCCTACATCCTGTTGGGTGGTTCTGGTGCGACACTGGGCTTAATTATCGCCATCTTCATGGTTTCACGTCGTGCCGATCACCGTCAGGTTGCGAAACTGGCATTGCCATCAGGCATCTTCCAGATTAACGAACCTATCCTGTTTGGTCTGCCAATCATCATGAACCCGGTTATGTTTATCCCGTTCGTACTGGTTCAGCCGATTCTGGCAGCCATCACGCTTGCGGCTTACTCTCTGGGAATTATTCCACCGGTCACCAACCTGGCCCCGTGGACGATGCCTACCGGCTTGGGCGCCTTCTTCAACAGTAACGGTAGTATTGCAGCACTGTTAGTTGCACTGTTTAACCTGGGTGTTGCGACATGTGTCTACATTCCGTTCGTTATCCTGTCTAACAAAGCGCAGGCTGTAATTGAAGAAGAAGAAAGCGAAGAAGATATAGCTAACGCACTGAAATTCTAATGTTAAGTTTTGGCTGGGGATGGCCCCCTGTCCCCAGCCACTTTGAACACACCGGGAGATTGAGATGTTTGATTTGGATAGCGCAGTAGAAAACGAAGTAGATACTGACGATCTTGAAGAAGTTGTAATGGGTTTAATCATTAACTCTGGACAAGCCCGCAGCCTGGCATACGGCGCACTGAAAATCGCTAAAACCGGTGATTTTGAAAAGGCATGGGAGTTGATGGCACAGTCTCGTGAAGCACTGAACCAGGCACACCTGGTACAGACCAAACTGATTGAAGGTGACCAGGGCGAAGGCAAAACTAAAGTTAGCCTGGTGTTGGTTCATGCACAGGATCACCTGATGACTTCTATGCTGGCGCGTGAGCTGGTGACAGAACTTATTGAGCTTCACGAAAAAATAAAATAAGTTGGAGTCCCTATGCAGCCACCGGTAATCAGTATGGAAATCAACACGGCACGCGAGAGTCAGCTTTTTGATGGTCAACATTTCCACATGTTCATCCACAACAAAGTCGAAAGTGTCTCCGGGCTGCATCAGCATGATTATTACGAATTCACGGTGGTATTGACGGGACGTTATTATCAGGAAATCAACGGTAAACGTGTGCTGTTGGAAAGAGGGAGTTTTGTTTTCATTCCACTCGGCTCTTATCATCAAAGCTTTTATGATTTTGGTGCGACTCGAATTCTGAATGTTGGTATTAGCAAGGCTTTTTTCGAACAACATTATTTACCGTTATTCCCAGCATATTTTATTGCGTCACAGGTTTATCAAATTAAGAATGAGTTTTTGACTTATATTGAATCTGTGACTGCTTCATTAAACTTCCGTCAGGGCGAGTTTAGTGAGTTTCTCGAAATGGTGACGTTTTATATTGTGAACCGTCTGCGTCACCATAAAGAATCTGAGTCAGGTGGTGATATTCCAGGCTGGCTAAAAAATACTGTCGAGTTGATGCATGGCAAGTCAATGTTTGGTGATAAAGCATTAGTGAATATGGTGGAGTTGTCCGGTAAGTCACAGGAATATTTAACCCGTGCTACACAGCGCCACTATGGAAAAACACCGATGCAAATTATCAATGAGATAAGAATTAATTTTGCTAAGAAACAACTGGAGATCACTAACTACTCTGTCACCGATATTGCTTTTGAGTCAGGTTACAGTAGTGCCAGTATGTTTATTAAAAACTTTAAAAAGCTAACGTCATTTACACCGCAGCATTATCGGAAGCAGTTATATAGCATTAAGTGATTTTATTTATATCCTGTAAATGTATTAGTGAGGGTTAAATATAATCTTCAATAATACATCTATATTTCTGTATTAATTACAGTGCAAATACTTGTACCGGAGTTCCTATGAGTAAAAAATTGAAAGTCGTCACAATTGGTGGTGGGAGCAGTTATACCCCTGAATTACTCGAAGGTTTTATTAAACGTTACGATGAATTGCCGATTAGTGAATTATGGCTGGTTGATGTCGAAGCCGGTAAAGAGAAACAAGATATTATCTTTGATCTTTGCTTACGCATGATTGAACGCGCAGGTGTACCGATTGCACTGTATAAGACTCTCAATCGTCGGGAAGCCCTGGTTGATGCCGATTTCGTTACTACACAATTGCGTGTTGGGCAACTTAAAGCCCGTGAGCTTGATGAGCGTATTCCGCTAAGCTACGGCTATTTGGGCCAGGAAACTAACGGTGCGGGTGGCTTGTTTAAAGGCCTGCGTACGATTCCGGTGATTTTCGACATCATTAATGATGTGAAAGAGATTTGTCCGGACGCATGGGTCATCAACTTCACTAACCCGGCCGGCATGGTAACCGAAGCGGTTTATCGCCACACTGACTTCAAAAAATTCATCGGTGTTTGCAACATTCCCGTGGGCATGAAAATGTTCATTAAAGATGTGTTGAAACTTGCACCAACAGATGAGTTGAATATCGATTTGTTCGGCCTGAACCATATGGTCTTCATCAAAGATGTCATCGTTAACGGTATCTCTCGCTTTGACGAGCTGCTCGATGGCGTGGCGTCCGGCACCTTGACCGCAGGTTCGGTGAAAAACATCTTTGATCTGCCGTTCAGTGAAGGTCTGATTCGTTCTCTGCGCCTGCTGCCGTGCTCTTATTTGCTCTACTACTTCAAGCAAAAAGAGATGTTGGCCATCGAAATGGGCGAGTTCTACAAAGGTGGCGCGCGCGCAACGGTTGTGCAGAAAGTCGAGAAGCAACTGTTCGAGCTGTACAAAGACCCTGCGTTGAATGTGAAACCTAAAGAGCTGGAGCTGCGTGGCGGGGCTTACTACTCTGACGCAGCTTGTGAAGTTATCAGCGATATCTATAACGACAAGCAAAGCGAGCACTATGTTAACGTGCCGCACCACGGCCATGTTGATAATATTCCTGCTGACTGGGCGGTCGAAATGACCTGTACCATCGGTCGTGATGGTGCAACCCCAAGCTCGCGCATCACTCATTTTGATGAAAAAGTGTTGGGCCTGATTTACACCATCAAAGGGTTTGAAGTGGCGGCCAGTGAAGCGGCGCTTAGCGGGAACTTTAATGATGTTCTGCTGGCACTGAATTTAAGCCCGCTGATTCATTCTGATAAAGATGCCGAGAAAATTGCTCGCGATATGTTGTTAGCGCACGAAGCTAATCTGCCAAACTTTGCACAAGCTATCGCTGCACTTAAATAACTGGAGGCCCTCCCTGTAAAGGGAGGGCTGCTTACCGAGGCGACAATGGATAAGTTATTAATTGTTAACGCGGACGATTTTGGGCTGTGTAAGGCACAAAATTACGGAATTATTGACGCATTCACCCACGGTGTAGTGACGTCTACCACCGCGATGGTTAACGCCGCAGGTATTGAACATGCTGTTGCACTCAGTGCAAAACATCCTGGTCTGGCTGTTGGGATGCACTTTGTACTGACATTAGGCCGGCCACTTTCTGCCATGCCGGGCCTGGTTGATGAAAAGGGCGAGTTGGGCAAATGGATCTGGCAGCGAGCGGAAGAAGACACGCTGCCGCTTGCAGAAATTGAGCATGAACTTGAATGCCAGTTTGCGAGATTTATCGAGTTATTTGGCCGTATGCCAACACATATCGATAGCCATCACCATGTTCATATGATCGCGCAAATTTACCCAATTGTTGAAGCGTTCGCTAAAGAAAAAGGTGTCGCAATTCGTTTTGATTACGATGCTGCCGCGCCACAAGGTTTAGAGTGTCAGGGCGTTAAAACACCAGAGGGTTTTGACAGCGGGTTTTATGGCGATGCAATCTCAGAAACGCTTTTCCTGAATACCCTGGATCGCGCAATGTCGCGTGGTGAAAAATCACTGGAAATTATGTGTCACCCATCATTCATTGATAACACCATTCTTGCGAGCAAGTATTGCTATCCGCGTCTTGCCGAACTGGATGTGCTGACCTCCGCTTCGCTAAAATATGCGATAGCAGAACATGGCTACCGTCTGGGAACGTTTAAAGATCTTTGAAAGGGCTTATCGACTGGGCAACGGAGAGAACCGTTGCCCTTTTTGTCTTTACGACAGGAAATGACAAAAGATGGGCGAAAAAAAGTCTGAATGTGAATTCAGACTTTTTTTTGGAATGTGGCGGTGAGAGAGGGGCTGACTCGCTGCGCTCACCCTGCGGGCGTCATGGTCGCAAGCGCCCCTGACGTCCAAATGCTAAAGCATTTGTCGAACCTCGGGTCGAGGGTTCTCACCCTCTCTCCACGAATTACGGGCGAAAAAAAAGTCTGAACGTGAATTCAGACTTTCTCTTGGAATGTGGCGGTGAGAGAGGGGCTGATTCGCTGCGCTCACCCTGCGGGCGTCATGGTCGCAAGCGCCCCTGACGTCCAAATGCTAAAGCATTTGTCGAACCTCGGGTCGAGGGTTCTCACCCTCTCTCCACGAATTACAGGCGAAAAAAAAGTCTGAATGTGAATTCAGACTTTCTTCTGGAATATGGCGGTGAGAGAGGGGTTCGAACCCTCGATACGTTGCCGTATACACACTTTCCAGGCGTGCTCCTTCAGCCACTCGGACACCTCACCGTTTTGAATCTGTTGCCAACATCATGGGGCAACGGGGCGCTACTATAGGGAGTAGGCCGCATTCGGTCAAGTTTAATCTTCTGTTTCTATACCGTTTGGTCAAGGTGTGAGCGATGGTTGAACTTTAAGTTCGCTTCATCTACCCAATGTATTCTTGGTGGCAAATTACAGGCGAAAAAAAAGTCTGAATGTGAATTCAGACTTTCTCTTGGAATGTGGCGGTGAGAGAGGGGCTGATTCGCTGCGCTCACCCTGCGGGCGTCATGGTCGCAAGCGCCCCTGACGTCCAAATGCTTTAGCATTTGTCGAACCTCGGATCGAGGGTTCTCACCCTCTCTCCACGAATTACAGGCGAAAAAAAAGTCTGAACGTGAATTCAGACTTTCTCTTGAAATATGGCGGTGAGAGAGGGGCTGATTCGCTGCGCTCACCCTGCGGGCGTCATGGTCGCAAGCGCCCCTGACGTCCAAATGCTAAAGCATTTGTCGAACCTCGGGTCGAGGGTTCTCACCCTCTCTCCACGAATTACAGGCGAAAAAAAAGTCTGAATGTGAATTCAGACTTTCTTCTGGAATATGGCGGTGAGAGAGGGGTTCGAACCCTCGATACGTTGCCGTATACACACTTTCCAGGCGTGCTCCTTCAGCCACTCGGACACCTCACCGTTTTGTTGTCCCCTGACATCTGGGACGGGCGCTAATGTAGGGAAAAGAGCAGCCTGCGTCAATTCACTTTTAAGTAAATCTGGTGCGTTAAGCCAAACTTCAAGCAACCTGCTTCTTAAAACAGCATTACACGCTGATTTTTTATTACATTCATCTCATGTATTGTTTAAGGCTGCGCGTAAGCCTAAGAATAAATGGAGAAAGCATGGACATTATTTTTCATCACCCAACATTTAATACGCAACTTTGGCTGGAGGGCATGCAGCAGCAACTTCCTGGTGCCACGGTTCGCCAATGGCATCCGGGTGACACCCAGCCTGCGGATTACGCCCTGGTGTGGCATCCCCCGGTAGAAATGCTCAGTGGACGCGAGACGCTGAAAGGGGTGTTTGCATTGGGAGCGGGTGTGGACTCTATCCTAAGTAAGCTTCAGGCGCATCCGGATATGCTGCCAGCAGGTGTACCGCTATTTCGCCTGGAAGATACGGGTATGGCGCTGCAGATGCAGGAATACGCGGTGAGTCAGGTATTGCACTGGTTCCGTAGGTTTGATGATTATCAGGCATTAAAACAGCAGTCAAAATGGCAGCCGCTGGATGATTATCGCCGTGAAGACTTTACTATCGGCCTGCTTGGCGCGGGTGTACTGGGTGGGAAAGTGGCAGAAAGCCTGGCGGCCTGGGGTTTCCCGGTGCGTTGCTGGAGCCGCAGCAAAAAAGAGTATCCTGGCGTAACGAGTTTTGCGGGCACTGAACAACTGGGTGACTTCCTCAAAGGCACTCGTGTATTGATTAACCTGCTACCGAATACTCCGCAAACTGTAGGCATTATTAACAGCCAGTTGCTCAATCAACTTGCGGATGAGGCTTTCGTTATGAACCTGGCGCGTGGCGTGCATCTGGTTGAAAGTGATTTGCTCGCCGCTCTTGAGAGCGGAAAAGTGAAAGGGGCCATGCTCGATGTTTTCGCCAAAGAGCCGCTTCCTGTGGAAAGCCCGCTGTGGAAACACCCGCGTATTGCCATAACACCTCATCTGGCAGCCGTCACCCGTCCTCAGGAGGCAATGGAATATATTGCCAAAACGATTCGCCAGATTGAAAACGGTGAGTCGCCGAGTGGCCAGGTTTCTTTGCATCACGGTTATTAGTGCACAGCCCGGCTTGAGCCGGGCTAAAAAACCACGGTGATAACTGCTATCCTTGCGAGAAAGACATAAAAGGAGAGAGCCATGTATCCCGTTGACCTGCATATGCACACCGTCGCCAGCACCCACGCCTATAGCACCCTTCATGACTACATTGCGATTGCTAAAAGCAAAGGTATCAAGTTGTTTGCCATCACCGATCACGGCCCGGACATGGCTGACGCGCCTCATTACTGGCACTTTGTGAATATGCGCATCTGGCCACGAATGGTCGATGGTGTCGGTATTTTGCGTGGTATCGAATCCAATATAAAAAATACTGCGGGTGAAATTGACTGCACCGGGCCGATGTTGGACTCGCTGGATCTGATTATTGCCGGTTTCCACGAACCTGTTTTCCCGCCTCAGGATAGTGCTACTCATACCGAAGCGATGATTGCCGCAATGGCGAGTGGCAATGTCCACATTATTAGCCACCCAGGCAACCCCAAATTCCCGGTCGATATCCCCGCAATAGCGCAAGCGGCAGCAAAATATAATGTCGCGCTGGAGCTTAATAACTCCTCATTTACTCATTCACGTAAGGGCAGCAGCCCGAACTGCCGAGCGATTGCTGCCGCAGTGCGTGACGCCGGTGGCTGGTTATCGTTGGGTTCAGATTCCCACACCGCTTTTACTCTCGGGGATTTTGATGAGTGCCGCAAAATTCTTGACGAAGTTGAGTTCCCGGAAGATCGTATTCTGAATGTTTCAGTCGCCCGTATGCTTGGTTTCCTCGAAGCTCGCGGTATGACGCCAATCGAAGAGTTCGCCACACTTTAATTTCTATTTGTTAAATCTCTACTAAATGGATCGTTAGCATGAATGAGTTTTCAATTATTTGCCGTATTTTAGGATCACTTTATTATCGTCAGCCTCAGGATCCGCTTCTGGTTCCCTTGTTGACGATGATCCGTGAAGGCAAGCTGGCAGAGCACTGGCCGCTGGAACAAGATGAGTTGCTGACTCGTCTGCAACACAGCTGCGATCCTCAACAACTGGCTGCTGATTACAATGCGCTATTTGTTGGTGAAGAGTGTAGCGTGCCGCCTTATCGTTCAGTATGGGAAGCAGGCAGTAATGAGGGCGATGTGCGTGAGTTTCTAAAACAACGTGGTATGCCGCTTGCCGAAACCCCTGCCGATCATTTTGGTACTTTGTTGCTGGCTGCCTCCTGGCTTGAAGATCAGTCACAGGAAGATGAGTTTGAGGCGCAAGTTCGCTTGTTTGACGACTATCTGATGCCTTGGGCTGGCACCTTCCTTGGCAAAGTCGAAGCGCATTCTACAACACCGTTCTACCGCACACTGGCGTTAATCAGCCGCGAAGCCATTCAGGCAATGCGCGATGAACTGGAAGAATCCGACGACGAGTAATGTGATTTAAATCACAAATAAACTGCAACTTTTATTTTAGGTTTACAAAAAATGTGCGGCAGATCGTGGTCGAACGATAAGGCTCTGCTATGATGTGCCGCTATGAACATACTTATCTCTCTTGCATTGACCACCGGTATTCTCTCTGGCCTCTGGGGTTGGGTTGCGGTGAGTCTTGGCTTAATCAGTTGGGCAGGCTTTCTTGGTTGCACCGCATATTTTGCGTGTCCACAAAGTGGTATCAAAGGTCTTTTCATTTCTGCATGCACACTCTGCAGCGGCGTATTATGGGCTCAGGTCATCATTCACGGTAGTGCGATAGCACCTCACCTGGAGATTTTGGGCTACATGGTTACGGGCGTTGTGGCATTCCTTATGTGTATTCAGGCCAGGCATATGTTGCTCTCGTTTGTACCGGGCACATTTATTGGTGCTTGCGCGACCTTTGCAAACCACGGTGAATGGCGGATTGTAGTGCCTTCTTTATTGCTAGGCCTTGTATTTGGTTTTGCGATGAAAAATAGTGGACTGTGGCTTGCAGCACGGAAAACGAAGTCTGAAACTCAAATGATTGCCAAATAAATAAAAAAACCAGCCGAGGCTGGTTTTTTATTATCTGTTGATTATCAAGATTCAGGAGGGACGGACATCTCTCTGTATTTAGCCAGTATCGGATTGTTAATATCTTTCGGATTTTGTAAATCCCACAAGCCGCGATTAATACCATCATTAACCAGATAAATAACCCCTGTTTCTATTGCTGACATCAGACACATCATGACAGGTTCATTGGTGGTGTAGCCGATTTCACCTTCCAGTAATCGTTGATAATCCACGAAACGGAATACCCCGGCCTGCACTTCATAAGACAAAATTGTTTTGCTGGTATTGACCGATGACAATACTTCACCGGTACTCACATTTACTACACGTAAGTTCACTGCTATTTGATCAAGCTGATATTGTGTCTCGCCACCGATACCAAAGTAGCGTGCGCCAACA
This sequence comes from Buttiauxella noackiae, assembly GCF_000737905.1. NCBI lineage: Bacteria > Pseudomonadati > Pseudomonadota > Gammaproteobacteria > Enterobacterales > Enterobacteriaceae > Buttiauxella > Buttiauxella noackiae. Next base: position 1,240,212 of record NZ_JPRU01000001.1, on the reverse strand, counting down.
CCGCCCGATTTCACGTTGCTTTCATAACCGATAATTGAACCTTCAACCATCACGTTTGCCGCTATTAGAGAATCTAGTGGTCTACGGTTGTTCTCTGCAACGGTGCCATTTTCCTGCGCTGCGCGAATGATCTTACGTTCGTTTAACAGGTTTTGCAGGCCCTGACGTTCCAATGGAACAAACCAGCGTGAATCTTTTAAAGCAGTAACCAACATAGAGGTTGCACTCTGTGGTACCGCGGTTGAGAAGTTACTTGCAGGGTAAGGTTTAAATTGCCCTGTTTCATCCTGAATATTATAAACCGAGACAAACAACTTACCTTTCGATTCCGGTAAATGGGTTAAATCACGATAACTTTGTGCCCGAGGCATGAGTGTAGGTTTCGCAGCTTCTTTAGGTGGCGCGGTTAAACAGCCACTCAATAAACACACCGCTACGATAAGAAATAAACGCTGCATGATGTTTATCCTTAAATACTTTTTGATTATTTAAGATCCACTAGAAATCAGTAGATGAACTCTGTAAGCCAGAAACCTGAATAGTCGAAGTTTTCCCTGTTTTACGGTCAGTCACATTTAATTGCAGCTGCCCGTCAGAGTTAGCAATATCGACAATATAATCATTGGTTACCATTCGCCCTGGTTTACCGGTATTAATATTGGTTAACAAACCACCGAGAATTTGCGACTGGATTGCCTGAGTGAAGTTATCCAGTGCAGATGGCGTTTCGATACCAAAGTTATCGTCAAAACTCGGGTCTTTATACGAGTTTTGCGCTTGAGCAGAGTTAAGTAAAAAAGACCCGTTATTGGGGTTCCCACCAAAGTTTGGGTTAGTGAACTGGAACGTCATATTTCCCCCCCATGAAAGGGGAGAAATAAGCAGCAAAGATAGAACTGCATGAGTGGCACGCATGACAGCCTCCTAAAATTCATCGCTGGTTAAATCACCGGTGCTCAACAATGTCTTGTCAATTTGCCGGCGATTAATCGCTTGTTCGGTTTGAGCCAATGCGAAATTGACATTACGGTCAAAGTCACGTTTTGAGGGGAATAAAAAAGCCTGAAAAATGACATCCTGATCGACCGTAATGGTTATCCAGCTTCCCCAACGGGCACTGGGTCGCTCATTTATCGTTAAATTTCCGGTAAAACTGCTTTCCCACCTGTCACTAAAGGCACGATAGAACTCGTGCCCAACAGAGGAAACGGTGTGATCCGTTAATAAACCGGGGACTTCCACCTCAACAGCGCGTACCCCCCCGGAGGCGCAGACTAAGATGGACGCCAGCATTAAAGCAGTATGTAATTTCATCGCTTTATCGCCTGAGGTTATCATTTGCCCAGGAAACCGCCTGAGTGCGGTTTTTTACGGATATTTTTTTGAACAAATTATAGAGATGCGTTTTTACCGTGTTTTCACTTATAAATAACGACTGAGCGATTTCGATATTCGAGGCGCCAATACGCAATTTATTAAGTATTTCCTTTTCACGGTGAGTCAGAAGGGACGACTCGACATTATTGAAACGATAATTACCTGAGTGATTAATAAGATAGCTGGCTAATTTTTGTGAGAAGTAGCATTCTCCCTCCATTACACCACGGATACCTTCCACCACACGCGGTTCTTCCTCAGACATATAAAACACACCGTTAATATGTGGCCAGTTTTCTATGTCACGGAATTGATACTCTTCAGGAGTGTTTAATAACAACAACTTAATGCTGTTATGTTTACGACTTAAATTATCTTGCCAATAGTTAATCAGCTTTTTATCGGCCTCGACCATATCGAAAAGCACCACAACATTTCCAGCGACATCCTCAAGAGATCGTTGAATATTATGAAGTTTCCCATTTATAGAGAGAGAGGACTTTAAATGCTGTAATAACGCAGTAGCTTGTAGCGAGGGTTTTGTGATCAATAATAAACTTTGAGCACTTAACCCCTGGCTATTCATTGTACGGACTTCATTAAACATGATGAAACTCCATCCGAGTTTGCGCATCAATCAGCTGAATTAACAGAAAGTTAATTCACCAGAAGTACTGATAGGTGCTGCACTGCTGTGTTTGAAATTAATATAACACTGTCAAATATCGCTAAGTTACGACCTGACTTTATGTGTTAAACAAAATGTTACTGCTGATTTCAATCTAGCGGTTACTAATCTTAAAGCAAGTGTTAAAGCTGTTACAGAATGTAACTGTAGATATTGAAATGTTGCAGTGATGGATTTTTACTATTTAGATTTAGCACTAAAGTTGTACAAATATTATAATTTGCATAATTTTAAAAATCATACAAATTCACATAAATTGTTGATTTTAAATGTTTATTGTATTTTTAATTTATATGTTTTTTAACTTAACATATGTAAATAGTTAACGTTACATCTACCGTTATCAGATTTCTTAAGAAAACTCATCTTCGTGACAGGGTCGTACTAAAAATTGCTGATTGCCAGTCATCTAGTCCCAACCAAACGGCAAGTCCAGCCATGATTAATCTGATGGAATTAAAAAAATTACACTAATTAAAATGATCCATTTTGAACCCATTGTTGTATTTGGTTTTTTTTATTCCACTCATACTTTGTAATGAGGTGAAATATAAAAATACAACATGCGGGTGAGATATTTTAAATGTGTCGACGGACATACTCATTTCCGTAACGCAGCAGTAACTTCTCATTGCAAGCGTTAACAAAATAACCAGCAGCTTAAATTGAGATGATTATTTCAACGGCTGCACCCAGGTCCAGGGTGACAACATGAAAAACAGATCGTTATTTCTGATGTTTGCATTGCTGGGTACGCCTGGTTACGTATTTGCGAATAGTCCTGACCTCGCAAAATCGGAATATAACTTTGCTACAAATGAATTAAGCAAAGCTTCATTTAATCAGGCAGCAATAGTCGGTCAATATGGCAATCATAATAATGCCAGTGTTGATCAAAATGGAACCCGGCAGTTGGCGGTTGTTAATCAGGCAGGATCTGGTAACCGTGCGAACGTCGATCAATCAGGGAGTTATAACGTTGCTTATGTTTCGCAATCAGGCTACGGCAATGATGCAGATATTCAGCAACAATCGTCGGGTAATGCCGCAATTATTATCCAGCAAGGCGCTGCTAATAAGGCCAGCATTATTCAACAGGGCACGCAAAAATCAGCAATTGTTGTACAGAAACAGTCTCAAATGGCGGTACGCGTTATTCAACGTTAATACATGACTATTTGGACTAACATTCTCAATACAATGGGGGTTTCACCATGAACTTTTTCAAAATCGCAGCAATCGCAGCAGTGGTGGTTTCAAGTAGTGCAATGGCTTCAGATCTTCAATTTGGCTGGCCTGGAAATGGTAATGGCAACAATAGCGACCCAGAATCAACAATGAAAGTGTATCAACATGGTGCAAATAACAACGTAACTGCACTACAGGCTGATGCTCGTAAATCTACCGTTGACATTAAACAATTAGGTTCTTCGAATGGTGCAGATGTAGGCCAGGGTGCGGATAACGCAACTATTGACCTGCTGCAAAAAGGTTATGGCAACAATGCAACTATCGATCAATGGGAAGCTAAAGGCTCTACCATTGATGTTAGCCAATATGGTGTCAGAAACGGCGCAGTTGTTAACCAAACAGCCGCTGCCTCTTCAGTTGAATTGACGCAAGCTGGTTATGGCAACCAGGCAAATCTTCAACAGCATTAATTGAAGTTATGCACTATATAAAAACAGGGCCATTGTTGCCCTGTTTTTCTTTTTTAATCGGGAGGACGAAAAATGCATACCTTATTATTACTTGCGGCTCTCGGTAATCAGCTTACTTTTGACACCCGGCAGCAGGGGAATACCTACATAATTGAGCCAGTGGCAACCTTAACCCAGGATTGCCAATGCATGGTCAAACTTACCGCCCAAAGTTCAGGGACCGCAGGCCAGAGTAACAGCAGCCAGAGTCAACGTGTTTTTATCAAAGGTAATGAACCTACCAAATTATCGCGAATGAGCCTTGAGCTTTCTCCGGGCGATCGTGTGACGATTATGGTTACCGTGACGGACGGAAAAGATATTCATCTTGAAAAACAGTGGGCATCTCCGGGTAGCGTTTAACAGTAATATGTTTAATTAATGCTGCGAAGATGTGGATTTTATTTCTTCTGTATACCAGGTTTAACTGTAGCGTTCCCCGTTTTGTGCCGATAACCCTCATACCACTTCAGTTGAGGAGTCCGTAGCGTGAAAACAGTAAGCTTGAGACGTTCAATGCTTTTGCCTATTTTAGTTCTTGTCTTCCCTTTACTTAATGCTCATGCCAGTGGTGGTGTGATTCATTTTCAGGGGGCAATAGTTGAAGATGGTTGTCTTTTATCGCATCAGGAACAATCGGTTAAATTCTCCTGCACACAAAACGGGAAGCCAGTTGTTCAGACGATTGCACTCAATAAGCTGAATAATTATACGGCGAGTGGCGATGCCCCGTTTTCTACCAAAATGCGCTACATAGATGCGCAACACCAACTGGCCGTTCTGGAAGTCACATACCGTTAAAATCAGCGGCCTGTGATTAGCAGGCCGTTGGAATCGATGTATGAATATTTATTTCCCAGTCATTTTGATACTATTCCCCGCCGTTGATGAGTTACTTACGCACAAAATATAAGCGGCTTGAGAAAAACTCCGTAAATTTAAGACTTATTTTATAGTCGGCATAAATCCGAAGATATATATCTGACGTGATGTTGCAGATGAGTGATGGTACAGAGCATGAAGTTAGCGTTTAACATTGTCGACTGGCAGGCCAGTGCTCCAGGTTTATCTGAACATGACGCCTGGCAGGCATGGGGAAAAACCGCAGCTATTATTGATGTTTCTTCTCCGCTTACTAAAAGCCGCCATTTGCCTATGATGACCGCACGCCGTCTGGCGTCAGGTAGCCGCCTTGCTGTTGATTGTGCCCTGGCTATTTTGTCGCGACAAAATGTTGATGCTCTGGTTTTTGCCAGCCGCCATGGTGAGCTGGAACGAAATTTTCGGATTTTAACTGCATTAGCAGACCGGGAAAGTCTTTCACCAACAGATTTTGCAATGTCGGTCCACAATTCTGCGGTAGGCAATACCACGATTGCGGCCCAACAAGCATTGGTTTCGTCCTCTGTTTCCGCAGGATTTGACAGCTTTTCGCAGGCATTAATCGAAGTGGCAGCGCTGCATCATTCCGGGTATCAACGCGTGATGCTGGTAGATTTCGATGGGTTGATACCTGAGTTTTACCACTCTCATCTTCCTGATGAGGTGGTCAGCCTGCCATTTGCAGTGGCTGTGTTGCTTGAGGCTGGCTCGCAGATTCAGTGTGAAACAACACCGAACCAAACTCCTGGTGCACGTGGTTTGCCGCAGGGGCTGGCATTTTTGCACGGCTGGCTCAGTGGCGAGCCAACATTTACCCTTATTGGTGAACGCCTCTGCTGGTGTTGGAGTCGTCATTAATGTGGGGACGCTTTGAATGGTGCTGGCGCGTGCTGATGACCGGTTGGTTGTTCATTCTATTTGGTAGCGGTGGCCTGGCGTTATCTCTGGTGTGGTTTAACTTGCTGTTACTGTTTGTTCGCGATAGTGGCAAGCGCCGTGAGATTGCCCGTCGTAGCATCGCCGCCAGCTTCCGGCTATTTTTACGCATCGGGCGCCTCCTTGGCGTCTTTGATTATCGCTTTGAAAATTGCGAAGAGTTGGCAGGGGATCGGGGATGTTTGATTGTCGCCAACCATCCGACGCTACTGGATTACGTGTTTATCGCTTCACGGGCACCCCATATTGGTTGCCTGGTTAAAGCAAGCCTTGTGAACAATCCCTGTTTTCGCGGGGTGATTAAAGCCGCGGACTATCTGGTTAACAGTCAGGGCGAAACATTACTCCCTGAAAGCCAGAAACGCATTGCGGCAGGGGAGGCGATACTGATTTTCCCGGAAGGGACGCGTACACGCCCGGGCGAACCGCTGGTTATCCAGCGAGGTGCTGCGAATATAGCGGTGCGTTGTGGGTGCGAGCTGCGTCTGGTGCATATCCACTGTGACCAGCGTTATCTGGACAAATACAGCCGTTGGTACCAGATTCCTCAGCGCAAACCGATGATCACCGTGAGTGTTAAACAGCGGATCGCAAGCCAAAGCTTTATGGCAAATCAAGACGATGCTCCTACGATTGCGGCGCGCCGCCTTAGCCAATATTTATGTCAGGAGCTTGTTCCTGATGTTCGTTAAAAGCCCTGTACCAGTGGGCTATAAGACTCGGATAATTATATGGAATCCTTAGAGACCGATATTAAACAACTCATTATCGACACACTGAATCTCGAAGAGATAAGTGTCGATGAGATTGAAAGTGAGGCTGCCTTATTTGGTAATGACGGCCTTGGCCTTGATTCCATTGATGCTCTGGAATTGGGTCTGGCGGTTAAAAAGCGTTATGGTGTGGTGCTATCCGCAGAAAACGAAACGATGCTTGAACATTTTTACTCGGTCGCGAATCTGGCCGCATTTATTAACAGTCAAAACCCTGCGCACAGCGCCTGATTGAAACCACGAGTACGCTATGAATAAAGAAGATATTTATCAGGAAGTCACCGGGTTACTGGTTAAGTTATTTGAACTCTCTCCTGAGCAAATCACCCCGCAATCTCGTCTTTACGAAGATTTGGATCTCGATAGTATCGATGCGGTAGATATGGTTGTGCATCTGCAAAAACGCACCGGTAAAAAAATCAAACCGGAAGATTTTAAAACGGTTCGTACCGTACAGGATGTCGTAGACGCGGTTGAGCGTCTGCAAAGCGGGTCTTAAAAGCGTGCTGGCAAAACGTGCGCTGAGTATTGTCGGAGGGCTAGCCGTAATCGGTTGGCCCTTTGCCGTCTGGTTAGCCCTTTCATATCCAAAATTACACATTTTACTGCCTGTTCTGGCGTTGTGCTTTGTGCTGCGCTTGTGCGCATTGCGTGGCAAAACGGGTGCTTTGAGCCGCGCGTTCAAAGGGCTGGCTATTGCGGGGGCGGTGTTATCACTTGCCAGTATCTGGATGCGTGAAGCGCAGCTTTTGCTGTGGTATCCGGTGGTGGTCAATATGGTGATGCTGGCACTATTTGGCGCTTCGCTTTGGAGTAAGCAGTCTTTGATTGAACGACTGGCTCGCTGGCGTGAAGGGGATCTGCCACCTGCGGGCGTGCGATATACCCGCCGAGTAACGCAAGTGTGGTGCATTTTCTTTATCCTCAATGGCAGCATGGCGCTATTGACCTGTCTTGCGGGTAACATCCACTGGTGGACGTTGTGGAATGGGATGGTGAGTTACCTATTAATGGGCGCGTTATTTACCGGTGAATGGTTGGTGAGGCAGCGGGTGAAACGTCGCTATGAATAATCCTTTACCTCTAAAGCTATGGCTAAGCGGCCGCCATCCGCAACATGTTGTGGCATTTGAAGGGCCGCAGCTTTGGACGCAGGCCGATTTAATCAATGATGTTCAGCGTATTTATGGCTGGCTAAAAACACAGCCGGGTGATCGCTGGGCGCTTTGTCTTGATAACAGCTATGCCTTTATTGCTGCGCTTTTGGCGACACTGCATGCGGGTAAAATCCCTGTGATCCCCGGGCATTGTCGGGAAGCCCAGCTTCAAGAGCAGCAAATGCATTTTTGCGGCGTCATTAGCGATGCGCCGCTCAACCTCAGTTGCCCGGTGATTAACCCGCAAACCCTGGCGTATACGGCAGTTCAATCCTTCGAACCGATTTCTGCCGATGCTGGCGTGGTGCTATTTACCTCAGGTTCTACCGGTGAACCGGCGCAAATCTTCAAAACGCTACAAGCGCTGGATGAAGAGATTGCCTGGCTTGCGGCATTGTGGGGCGAACAGATACGCGATTGCCGCGTGCTGGGCTCGGTATCGCACCAGCATCTCTATGGTTTTACCTTCCGTGTGATGCTGCCGATGGCGCTTGGTCTTGCCAGTGATGCTGTAATGATTCACTTCCCTGAGCAACTGGTGGCGCATTCGACCCATCCTTTATTGTTTATCAGCAGCCCGGCTTTTTTAAAGCGCCTCGATGCGAACCTTGTAGCTCCAACTTTTAAACGCGTGATTTCCGCCGCCGGGAAACTCGATGACGATACCGCACAAAATGCCCGGGCGTGGCTTAAAACACCGGTATCAGAAATTTATGGCACCACTGAAACCGGTGTGCTGGCGTGGCGGCAACATTCGCAAATCTCGCCCGAATGGCGGCCTTTCCCGGAAGTGCGTTTTACCCCGCAGGGTGATGGCTGGCAGGTTGAGTCAGCATTGATTCATCGCCGTTGCGTGCAGTTGGACGATATTCTTGAATTTAGCCCGCAGGGGAGTTTTCGTTTATTAGGTCGCCGCGATCGCATCGTAAAAATTGAAGAAAAGCGCATTTCGCTAAGTGAAATTGAACGCCGATTACTGGCGCTACCCGGTATTGAGGATGCAGCAGTCGTTCCCATTACGCGCGGTAACCGAATTGCGCTGGGGGCGGTGGTGGTTGCTTGTGAACAAACGGCTAACAAACAACTCTGGCGTGAAGCGCTCCGCGCCTGGCTTGAACCAATAGCCATCCCGCGTTACTGGCGTGTCGTCGAGCTTATTCCGCACAATAGCCAGGGCAAGCGTTCATGGGTGCAATTACAGGAGTTATTTAATGAAACCCGTTGAGTTACAGCGCTCGCAACCCGAAGCAGGAAAACTGTGCCTACGTTTAGCTGTTCCAGCGACGGTAGGCTGGTTTGCTGGCCATTTTCCCACTCAACCATTATTACCCGGCGTGGCGCAGCTCGATTGGGTCATGGTTTACGGAGCCATACTTGCACCGGGAATGCGCTTTTGTTCGATTGATAGCGTTAAATTCCAACGCCCGATTGTGCCGGGAAGTGAACTTGAGCTGAATCTGCAATGGGATGCCACGCGCAATATCCTGAGTTTCACTTATACCCTGGTAAACGAAGAGGGTAGGGTTGCTGCCAGCAGTGGGAAAATTAAGCTATGTCCATAACGGCCACCGCTTTTCGCCCTTGTGTGGTGATCCCATGTTATAACCACGGCGCGACAATGGCGGGCGTGCTGAAACGTCTGCAACCTTTTGCTCTGCCGGTCATTATTGTTGATGACGGTAGCGATGCTGCAACAAAGCAGGAGCTGGCTCAATTAACCGGAGTCACCCTTATCCATTTGGAAACCAATCGGGGAAAAGGTGAGGCAGTCATTACCGGCCTTAAAGCGGCGTCACAGGCAGGGTTTACCCATGCTATCCAACTTGATGCTGACGGGCAGCACTGTATTGAAGATGTGCCACGTTTTTTAGATGAAGCGCGCACGCATCCTGGTTGCCTCATTTCTGGAATGCCGGATTACGATGATTCAGTTCCAAAATCGCGTCTTTACGGGCGCTATGTCACGCATGTTTGGGTGTGGATTGAAACTCTCTCACTGTCGTTAAAAGACAGCATGTGTGGGTTCCGCGTTTATCCGCTGGTGGCGACACTTGCGGTTATTGCCAGACATTCCCCAGGTAAAGGCATGGATTTCGATACCGAAATTATGGTGCGTTTATATTGGGCGGGAACCGACAGCCGATTTTTACGCACGCGCGTGATTTACCCGGTCGATGGCCTGTCGCACTTTGATGCATTGCGCGACAATCTGCGCATCTCCTGGATGCACACACGACTGTTCTTCGGCATGCTGCCGCGCATTCCGGCATTGCTTACTCGCCGTCGCCAAAGCGCGCACTGGGCGCAGGTGCCCGAGCGCAAAGGGCTGGCGGGAATGCGCTTAATGCTCAATATCTACCAGCGCTTAGGGCGTCGTGCATTTAACGCGTTGCTTTATCCGGTGGTGGCCTGGATGTGGCTTACGGGTGGTGCACAGCGTAAGGCATCACAGCAGTGGTTAGCTCAGGTTTGCCAACAGGCGCAATGTCTGGGCGTAATGCTGCCTGCGGGGTTAAACAGCTATCGCCATTTCTTACGCTTTGGCGATGCAATGCTGAATAAAATTGCCGCCTGGCGCGGCGATATTCTCTGGGGTAGGGATATTGAATTTGCCCCCGGCAGCCGTGAAGTTTTACAACCGCAGACCGGGCAAGGAAAATTAATCCTCGCCGCACATCTGGGTGATATCGAAGCGAGCCGCGCGCTGGCTCAGGTTGAGGCAGGGCTTGTGATTAATGCGCTTGTCTTTACCGACCATGCCCAGCGCTTTCGTCAGATTATTGAAGAAATTGCTCCACAGGCCGGTGTGAATTTGTTGCCGGTTAGCCATATTGGCCCGGAAACTGCCATGCTTTTGCAAGAAAAACTCGATGCCGGAGAGTGGGTAGCGATTGTCGGTGATCGGGTTGCCGTTAATACGCAACGTGGCGGCGAGCGGCGCGTATGCTGGAGCCCGTTTATGGGCAACCGGGCTCCTTTCCCGCAAGGGCCGTTTATTCTTGCCGCCGCATTACGATGCCCGGTCATTCTGATGATGGTTTTGCGAGAACAGGGAAAATTGCGCATCCACGCTGAGAATTTTGCCGATCCATTGGTGTTGCCACGTGCAACCAGGCAGCAAGCACTACAAGAATATATTGATAATTACGCGCGCCGTCTGGAGTGTTATGCACTGCGTTCGCCGCTCGATTGGTTTAATTTTTATGATTTCTGGCAATTACCACCAGAAAAGGAGTCCGGATGTTAAATGACCCACGTTTTACTGTGGAGGTCAGCATCAAAGTCCCGTTCCATGATGTCGATGCGATGGGGGTTGTGTGGCACGGCAACTATTTCCGCTACTTTGAGGTGGCGCGCGAAGCATTGCTCAACCAATTTGATTATGGCTATCGTGCCATGAGTGAGTCTGGTTATGTCTGGCCAGTGGTCGACACGCGAGTTAAATACCGTGATACGGTGAAATTTGAACAGCAGATTCTGGTGCGAGCCACGGTAGTTGAGTATGAAAACCGCCTGAAAATCGGCTATGAAATTGTGGATGCCCAAAGTGGCAAACGCACCACATCGGGTTACACCATCCAGGTTGCCGTTGAGGCAACAAGCGGAGAACTTTGTTTCGTCTCTCCTCAGATACTTTTTGAACGCATGGGCTTGAGTCATGAATAAGATTATTTTAATGGCCTTGCTGTGTATCAGCTTTATGGCAAACGCAATCACCCTCGATGACGTGCAACGCAGCTTTGCATCGCAGCCGGTGGTGCGGGCTAAATTCCAGCAAGACCGCCAGATTAGTGGGATGGCGCAACCGTTGCATTCCAGCGGTGAAGTATTGATCGCTAAAAGCAAAGGTTTGTGGTGGCAGCAACAGCACCCATTCCCGATGACGCTGGTGCTTGATGATAGCCATATGGTGCAGGTAATGGGCAGTCAGGCCCCGCAAATCATTACCGCGGATAGCAACCCGCAAATGTTCCAGTTCAATCATTTGCTACGCGCTCTATTCCAGGCCGACCGTAAAGTACTCGATGAAAACTTTTCCAGCGCCTTTACCGACCATGGCAATGGCAAATGGCAACTGGTATTAACGCCGACTACCACGCCACTCGATAAGCTGTTTAGCACGATTACACTGGAAGGCGATAAGTACCTTAACCGCATTGCGCTGAATGATTTGCAGGGCGATTTTACCGAAATCACCTTTAGCGACCACCGACCAAATCCACCAAAGTTGACTCATGAAGAGCAGCAGCGCTTCGCTTTCTAATATGCATCGTCGTCTCGCATGGGGCTGGTTTGCGATAGTCGCTCTGCTGGTGGTGTTGCTCGCAACTTTGTTGCCAAAGGCGCGCCTCGACAGCAGTGTGCTGTCGCTGCTGCCCGCCAGCAGCCTCGGTAACATCCCACCACAAATCGAGAACGGTTTTCTGCAACGTCTCGATAGGCAAATGATGTGGATGGTCAGCCCCGGTAATCAACCCGATCCATCTGCCGCACAATGGTGGCAAACGCAACTGCAACAGCAGCCTTTCCTGGAGGGTGTGCAGGGGCCGATGGATGCAAAGGGCCAGCAGGAGTGGGGGAAGTTTTACTTCGATCATCGCAACGGCCTGGTTGATAACCAGACGCGCAGTCGTTTGCAAAATGGCGGCGAAGCTCAGGCACAGTGGGTATTGTCGCAACTCTACTCGGCGTTTTCTGGCGTTAGTGGTAAAGAGCTGACAAACGATCCGCTGATGCTGGTGCGTGGATCACAACTGGCGCTGCAACAAACGGCCAGTCAAATGCGGTTGATGAACGGCTGGCTGGTGGCACGTGATAAACAGGGGCGTTACTGGTATTTGCTGTACGGTGAACTGAAAGGTTCATCGTTTGATATGCAGCAGGGGCGCGTAGCGGTTGAGCAACTGCAAGCCTTGCAGCAAAACCTGAAACAGCACTTCCCGCAGGCTGAAGTGATGTCGCGTGGCACGCTTTTCTACAGTGATTATGCAAGTCAGCAGGCAAAGCATGATGTTTCAACGCTTGGCCTGGCGACGGTGATTGGCGTGTTGCTACTGGTGCTTGCGGTGTTTCGTTCGGTGCGACCTTTACTGCTGTGTGCTACATCGGTTGCTATCGGAGCACTGGCAGGCACCGCTATCACACTACTTTTCTTTGGTGAACTGCACCTGATGACGCTGGTTATGAGCATGAGCATCGTTGGTGTTTCGGCCGATTACACGCTCTATTACCTCACTGAACGCATGGTGCATGGCGGTGAAAACTCGCCTATCTCAAGCTTACGAAAAGTGCTTCCTGCTTTACTGCTGGCGCTCGCGACAACCGCTATTGCCTACCTGATTATGATCCTTGCACCGTTCCCCGGCATTCGCCAACTCGCCGTCTTTGCCGCCAGTGGTTTAATTGCCTCCTGCATGACGGTGGTTTGCTGGTATCCGTTCGCGGTGCGCGGTTTGCCCGTCAGACCGGTGCCGTGCCGCCGGGTGCTCACTGCCTGGCTTGACGCATGGCAGAACAGAATGGCGGTACGCGTTGGGGTGCCGCTCGCCTTGCTGGTGGTTAGCCTCGCGGGAATTGCATCCTTAAAAATCAATGACGATATCGCCAGTTTCCAGGCATTGCCGCAGGATCTGGTACGCGAAGAGCAGGCCATTACCGCTTTGACCGGGCAGGGGATGGACCAGAAATGGTTCGTGGTTTATGGCGACACTGCCGAGCAAACCCTGCAACGGTTGGAAAAGTTGGCTCCTGAGCTTGCAGAGGCTAAAAAACACAAAGCTATCGATAGCTATCGCCTGATTCCGTTAGCCTCTCTTGAGCAGCAACAGGCTGATTTGCATCTGCTGCGCGAAGCCGCCCCCATATTGCAAAAACGCCTCGCTGAAAGCGGTGTTCCGGTGACAGCACCCAATTTACAGCAGATGGCAGTGACCCCAGATCTTTGGCAAAAGAGCGTGATCAGTAGCGGTTGGCGCTTGCTGTGGTTATCGTTGCCGAACGGTAAAAGTGGTGCGCTGGTGCCGGTAAATGGTATTCACAATAGCGAGTTACTTGCCAACATTGCGGCAAAATTGCCGGGGGTAAATTGGGTCGATAGAAAAGTGATGTTTAACGAATTATTCAGCCATTTCCGTAGCTTGTTGACCATTTTACTGGCTGCGGCAGTGGTGGCGATTGCCATCAGTTATGTACTGCGACTGGGTGTAAAACGCGGACTAATAAGTGTTGTACCTTCACTGTTATCGCTCGGTTGCGGGCTTGCAGCACTCGCCTTCAGCGGACATACATTAAACCTGTTCTCGCTCCTGGCGTTGGTGTTAGTCCTCGGGATTGGTATCAATTACACGCTGTTCTTTAGTAACCCACGCGGCACCCCGTTGACGTCGCTTCTGGCAATAAGTGTGGCATTGCTGACCACACTCTTCACATTAGGCATGTTGGTCTTTAGCCAGACCCAGGCCATCGCAAGTTTTGGCATTGTGCTCAGTTGCGGCATCTTCTGTGCATTCCTGACCGCCCCCTTAGCTCTACCTACTCAGGGAAAGAGAGAATAATGAAAATACTACCTACACTGGCATTGTTACTTGGCTCCTTACTATTGAGTGCATGCAGCACAACAAAACCAGATAGCTCAAGGCCGCAGGCCTGGTTAAAAGCCGGCACTTTAGTGACATTGCCCCCACCTGGAATTTCGCCGTCAATTACCCAACAGCAATTGCTGACTGCGCAAGTCAAAGGTAAAACTCAATCATTGATGGTATTGCTCAATGCCGATCAGCAGAAAATCATGCTGGCTGGCTTGTCGCCGTTAGGGATTCGTTTATTCCGCCTGACCTATGACAGCCAGGGCGTGAAAACCGAGCAGTCAATGACGTTGCCAGAATTGCCTCCAGCAAGCCAGGTTCTTGCCGATATTATGTTGAGCTACTGGCCGATAAGCGCCTGGCAGCCGCAGTTACCTAAAGGCTGGACATTAAAAGATATCGATTCCCGACGCGAACTACGAGATGGCCAGGGGGAGTTGATTGAGACAATCCATTATCTGATGCGTAACGGCAGCCGTCAGCCGGTGAGTGTCCACCACCATCGTTTCGGTTATGTCATCAGTATTCAACATCTGGACAGCTAATTATGATTACTCTATCTGCTGCCGGAATGGTCAACGCGTTGGGTAACAACCTTGACGAAATCGCAGCAAATTTACAGGCCAATACGGCACCAGGTATGGGGCCAGATACCGATGGCTGGTTGCAGCAGGGCGAATGTTGGGTCGGACGTATTAATGGCGAACTGCCAGAAATAGCGCCAAAAATGGCCCGGTACAACAGCCGAAATAACCGTTTGTTATTGGCAGCGCTGGCGCAAATTCGCCCGCAGGTGGATGACGCCATTGCACGATATGGAAACGAACGCGTGGCAGTCATATTGGGAACCAGTACTTCAGGGCTTGATGAAGGTGACCGTATGGTCAGCGGTAGCCATGAAGGGACTCCGCCAGCTTCTTATTATTACGGCCAGCAAGAGCTTGGCGATCCTTCACGTTTTCTGAGCGACTATCTACAACTTTTTGGCCCGGCGTTGACGATTTCAACCGCCTGTTCTTCCAGCGCCAGGGCGATAATTACCGGCAAACGGCTGATTGAATCGGGCATGGTGGACGCCGCGATTGTGGGTGGCGCAGATACCCTTAGCCGGATGCCCATCAACGGTTTCAATAGTCTGGAATCATTAAGTGACGTGCGTTGCAAACCGTTTAGCGCCGAGCGTAACGGTATTACTATCGGTGAAGCAGGTGCGTTGATTTTACTGACGAAAGAGCCGGGGAAAGTCTGTTTACTGGGTGTCGGTGAGTCGTCAGATGCCTGGCATATGTCGGCTCCGCATCCTGAAGGTGTGGGCGCAATCCGTGCGATAGAGATGGCGCTGCGCGAGGCAAAACTCGCCGCTACCGATATTGGCTATATTAATATGCACGGCACTGCCACGCGACTGAATGACGAAATCGAGGCCAAAGTGGTGAATCAACTTTTTGGCGAAAGCGTGCCGGCCAGTTCCACTAAACACCTTACCGGGCATACGTTAGGCGCTGCGGGTGCTTGTGAAGCGGTGCTCTGTTATTTGCTGTTAGAGCGCGACTTACTGCTACCTGCGCAAGATTTCACTGACGCGCATCAAGACATGAGCCTTGCGGCCTGTGGTCTACTCACCGCGCCACAACCATTCCTCAAACCGATAATGCTTTCGAACTCATTTGCTTTTGGCGGCAATAATGCTTGCCTGATTTTTGGAGTTTCACATGACTGATTTTCTTGCCCCACACCACTACTTGCCGCACGAAGCACCCATGTGCTTGCTCGAATCGGTAGTGTCGGTGGAACAAGAAAGTGCGCATTGTCGGGTAACGGTGAGCAACCTCGGTGTGCTTGCACCTTTTCTTGATGCCGAAGGCAATTTACCGGGCTGGTTTGCTATCGAACTGATTGCCCAGACGGTCGGCGTGTGGTCAGGCTGGCATGCGAAAAAAAACGGTGAAGAAGAAAGCCTGGTCGGAATGCTGCTGGGTGGGCGTGGTATACGCTGCCCGGCAGGCGTTTTCCCGCAAGGTGCGCGACTGGAGTGTCATGTCACGCTGCTGATGCGCGATGACAAAATTGGTAGTTTCGAAGGACAAATTCTCGCGGACGGCAACGTACTGGCGAGCGGGCGAGTTAATACATATCAGCCTGATAATAATGAATTAAAACAATTATTTTGATGAGATAGCAAGATGACACAGACGGTATTAGTAACCGGAGCCAGCAAGGGGATTGGCAAGGCGATTGCCCTGGGGCTTGCCGCCGACGGATTTGCGGTGGTGGTGCACTACCATCGTGACGAAGCGGGCGCACAACAAACACTTGAGCAAATTAAGGCTCAGGGCGGAAAAGGGCGCGTGATGCAGTTTGATAGCTCAGACCGCAGCCAGTGCCGCAGCGTTATTGAAGCGGACATCGAAACCCACGGCGCGTACTGGGGCGTGGTCAACAACGCCGGGATCACGCGTGACGGCGCATTCCCCGCGCTCAGCGATGACGACTGGGACGGCGTGATTCGTACCAATCTCGACAGCTTTTACAACGTGATCCAGCCGTGCGTGATGCCGATGATTGGCCTGCGCAAAGGCGGGCGTATTATTACGCTTTCTTCGGTTTCCGGCCTGATGGGCAATCGTGGCCAGGTGAACTATAGCGCCGCAAAAGCGGGCATTATTGGTGCGACGAAAGCGCTGGCGATTGAACTGGCGAAACGCAAAATCACCGTTAACTGTATCGCACCGGGCTTGATTGATACCGGCATGATTGAAATGGAAGAGGCGGCGCTAAGTGAGGCGATGCGCATGATTCCATTGCAACGCATGGGCAGCCCTGAAGAAGTGGCAGGACTTGCGCGTTATTTAATGTCACCGCTTGCAGGTTATGTCACGCGCCAGGTTATCTCCATCAACGGAGGTATGTTGTGATTAAGCGTGTAGTCGTAACCGGAATGGGTGGCGTGACCGCTTTTGGCACTAACTGGCAGGATGTAGCTGCGGGTTTGAAGTCTGGTAAAAACGCGGTTCGCCATATGCCAGAGTGGCAAGTTTACGATGGGCTGAACACCATGCTCGGTGCGCCGGTCGATAATTTTACTTTGCCGGAGCACTACACGCGAAAGCGTATTCGGGCGATGGGGCGCGTTTCTCTGCTTGCGACAAGGGCAACGGAGCTGGCATTAATTCAGGCAGGGTTGCTCGACGACCCCATTCTCACCAGTGGTGAAACCGGTATTGCCTACGGATCTTCGACCGGTAGCACCGGGCCGGTGAGCGAGTTTGCCACCATGCTCACTGAAAAACATACCCGCAATATTACCGGTACGACCTATGTGCAGATGATGCCGCATACTGCCGCGGTCAATACCGGATTGTTTTTTGGCTTACGTGGACGCGTTATTCCCACCTCCAGTGCTTGCACCTCCGGTAGTCAGGCGATTGGTTATGCATGGGAAGCGATTCGTCATGGTTACCAGACCGTGATGGTAGCGGGTGGTGCGGAAGAATTGTGCCCGTCGGAAGCGGCAGTGTTTGATACGCTGTTTGCCACCAGCCAGCGCAACGACCAGCCGCAAACCACGCCATCGCCGTTTGATATGAAGCGCGACGGCCTGGTGATTGGTGAAGGTGCGGGTACGTTGATCCTTGAAGATCTCGATCATGCTTTAGCGCGCGGCGCGACGATCTACGCTGAAATCGTCGGTTTTCATACCAACTGCGATGCCGCGCATATCACGCAGCCGCAGAAAGAAACCATGCAAATCTGTATTGAGCGCGGCCTGCGTTCGGCAGGGCTTGAGGCTCGGGACATTGGTTATATTAACGCCCATGGCACCGCAACCGATCGCGGTGACATTGCTGAAAGTCACGCGACTGCGGCAATTTTTGGTGCCAATACGCCTATCTCTTCATTGAAAAGTTACTTCGGCCATACGCTTGGTGCCTGCGGCGCGCTGGAAGCGTGGATGAGTATCGAAATGATGCGTGAAGGCTGGTTTGCCGAAACGCTAAATTTGACCAGGCCGGACGAGGCGTGTGGCGAACTGGATTACATCATGGGCGAAGCGCGCAAGATCGACACGGAGTTTGTGCAGAGTAATAACTTCGCCTTCGGTGGCATCAACACCTCGCTAGTTCTACGTCGTTGGCAGTAATGGATTACCGGCTGGCGTTTGGCGATGTGGCGCGTTTATCTGATGACGCGCTGGTCAAATGCTGGCTGTCGCCAGAGCTAGTGGCGGCAGCACCAGCCGGAAACCGTCGCCCTGTCTGGCTTGCGGGAAGAGTTCTGCTGGCGATGTTGGCAGAAAAAAAAGCACTACCGCTGCTGGAAACAGGGCCGAATGGTAAACCTCAGCATCCTGAGCTGCCGCATTTTAATATCAGCAATAGTGCGACGAGTGTCGCGGTGCTGCTGGGCGACAATGCGGTGGGTTGTGATATAGAACTGTTGCGCCCGAGAAAGCGTTATCTGGCCGTGGCGCAGCACAGTTTTACGCCGGAACTTTACCGCTGGCTGGAAAATTTACCCACAGATATCCAGCTACCCGCTTTCTGGAAATTATGGACTGCTCATGAAGCGGTGGTGAAACAGCAGGGCGGAACGGTGTGGCAAATCCCGGCGCTGAATTTGCCGCTGGAAACGCTATGCCCACCGGGCCGCCATCTGATTCATCTTTGTGTTCACAACACGCTAATTGCTTGTTGTGGCGAGGTTTCGTTTCCGGATGATTTTTCTCCGACCCTCATCATTGCCTGATTTTGTCGGGTGGCGCTGGCGCTTACCCGACCTACCAAAGGCTGTTGTAGGGTGGATAAGCGAAGCGCCATCCACCGCTACACATCCACCGTTCTTTTACTCCTTCAATGCCCAGATGTGATAAACCCCATCGATAAGTTCGGCACCTTCCAGCTCTTTCTCAAAACCGGGGAATTTCTCTCCCCACTGGGCAATACTACGGATGTATTTCAGCCATGGACCGTCCGCTGCACCGAAGCTTTCACCCGGCATTACAATTGGAATGCCCGGAGGGTAGGGAATTACGCCGACTGCAGAAATACGGTTCGGTAATTGGTCGATAGGTAAATGGTCTGCTTTGCCTGCCATATGTTGTTGGAAGGCAATGCGCGGGCGTGTTACCGGCACCGGAATATTACCGAACGCCTCCGCCTGTAGTTTGTCCATCTGGCTGGTTTTCATGTAGTTAAACATCTCATCGCACAGATCTTTTAGCCCCATTCCCGCATAACGCGCGGCATCAGCACTGATAAGATCGGGCAAGCAGCGTTTGAGCTGCGTGTTGTTGTCGTAGTCATCTTTAAACTCCAGCAACACGTTAATCAGCGTGCCCCATTTGCCTTTTGTTACGCCGATGGAGAACAGGCACAGCACCATAAAATCGGTAGTACGCGAAGGCACAATGCCGCGCTCGCCAAGGTATGCTGTCACCATCGCGGCAGGAATGCCTGACTCCAGTAAGTTGCCATCATCGCCCATGCCCGGCGCCAGAATCCCGGCTTTAATCGGATCAAGTAAACACCACTCATCTTCCAGTTGCTCAAAGCCGTGCCATTTATCGCCCGGCTTTAGTGTCCAGCAGGACGGATCCGTGGTGAGCTGTTCCCGCGAAGCCTTGGCAAACGGCACTTGCGCACCGGAAGCATCGGTGATAGTGGGGGCGTTCCACGGCGAGAAGAACCATTCACCTTTTTTGGCAAACGCCGCATGCACTTTTGCCAGTGCGAGGCGGAAATCCACCGCTTCGACAATCACTTCTTGCGTCAGCGCCTCACCCTGGCCGCCGTCCATCATCGCCGCGCCAATTTCATTGGAGGCAATTATGGCGTACAGCGGCGAGGTGGTGGCCTGCAACATGTAAGACTCATTAAAGCGCGAATGTTCGACCGGTTTTTTGCCGTTACGGATATGGATGTAAGACGACTGCGACAGCGCTGCCAGCAGTTTGTGTGTGGAATGTGTGGCAAAAACCGTCGGCCCGTTGCTGTCGAAATCTTTGGGGTCACCGCGCATCGCAAAGCGGCCTTTGTACATTGGGTTGAAACGAGCATAAGCATACCAGGCTTCATCAAAGTGAATCTGGTCAACGCTTTGCGCCAGCAGTTCTTGCGCCGCTTCCGCGTGGTAACACATGCCGTCGTAGGTGCAATTGGTGACCACCGCATACACAGGTTTATCGCTGACAACTTCATGTTTTAACGGGTTGGCGTCAATCGCCGCACGAATACTTTCGGGGGTAAATTGCCGTTTGGGAATAGGCCCGATTATGCCAAAGCGGTTGCGTGTCGGCACAAAATAGACCGGCAGTGCGCCGGTCATCACTAACCCTTGCTCGATGGATTTATGGCAGTTGCGGTCGCAGAGCGCGATTTCCAGTTCGCCAACCACCGCCTGCATAATGGCGCGGTTCGAACCGGACGTGCCGTTTAAAACCGAGTAACTCCGGTGCGCGCCAAATACTTCTGCGGCATAAGTTTCTGAGGCTTTAATTGGCCCGCTGTGGTCCAGCAGCGAGCCCATGGCTGCGCGTTCAATACCGGTATCGGTGCGGAATAAATTCTCGCCAAAGAAATCGAGAAACTCTCGCCCCACTGCCGATTTGGTAAAGGCCACGCCACCCTGATGCCCCGGTGCTGCCCACGAATATTCCGGGTTTTCCAATGTGTAATTAAACAGCGCCCGGGTGAATGGAGGGAGTAGTTGCTCGTAATAGCGCTGGATTAACGAACGCGCTCGAGCAGCAATAAATTCGGCAGTATCTTCGTGCATCCAGACGAACTCATTCACCAGGCGCATTGAATCGAGCGTCAGCGTATCCACGCAAGAGTGCTCGGCCATCAGCAGCACCGGCACGCTCTTGTTGCGTCGGCGAATAGTTTGCAATAGCGCGAACGCCTGGCTGTGGGAGGCGTCGTCGTTGCCACCGGAAGTCCAGTCAACAAAGATGCAGCACAGCGAGGCATCGGATGTCACCGTTGCGATACCATCTTCAAATGTTGCCGCTGAAATCACGGCAAAATTGTTCTCTTCCAGCGCTTCAATTAGCTCTGAGACTGCGCGCCCGTTGGCGGTGTTAACGTCCTGGATACTGCTGTCGACCACCAGGATTTTGCGTTTTTGATGGGTGCCTAAATCAAGCATAGCGATCTCCAGTTAGTCGTTAACCACAGGTTTATCCAGCGGGTAGGGGTTTTTATGGCGACGGTTATAGTTAATGGTATACATCGCAGTAATCACCATAATCGCAACGAACGACCACATCACTTCCGAGGCGCCGGACCCGACGACGGCCCAGATACAGTAAACAAAAGCGATCAGCGTGATGAACAGGAACGGCAGGCGTTGGTTGCCCATATGCCCCTGGCCGACCAGCATTAACGCCGCGCAGGTGTAGATATAAGGCACTAGCGTAAAGATAACGGATACCGATGAGACAACGGCAAACTGCGAGGTGGCATCCGGGGAGATACTGGCGAGCTGGAAGAGGGTCATCAGGACGCCAACAATCAGCAGGCCGTAGACCGGCGTTTGGTCTTTATTCACTTTGGCAAAAATTGGTGGGAATAACCCGTCATCGGCGGCGGCTTTTGCCGTTTGCCCGGCCAGTAGCGTCCAGCCTCCAAGGCTGCCCAAACAACCAGCGGCGGCACAAAATGAAACAATCGCCCCGGCCATCGGTCCCAGCGCCATACGCGCCGCATCACCAAACGGCGAGGCAGAAACTTTCAGCTCGGCGTTGGGGATCATGCCCATAATCGCGGTGCTGGAAAGCACGTAGCAAACTGCGGCGATCAACACCCCGCCGATAGTCGCGATAGGCACGTTGCGTTTGGGATTTTTTACTACCGCTGCGGCGACTGACGCACTTTCAACGCCGATGAATGACCACAGCGTCACGCTCAGCGTGCTCTGGATAGCACCAAACGTCCCCTTACCGCTGACGTTCCAGGCTTCCATGTAGGTATCACTTTTAAACCAGAACCAGCCTAAAACCGCGACGGCGACTATTGGGATCAGCGCCAGAATAGTGGCGACCGCCTGCACGCGGGTGATCATTTTCGGGCCGATGATATTAAGGCCTACGAACAGCCACAGAATGGCAATACAGGTGACGGTCAGTGGCCAGGGCTGGTTTAACATCGGGAAGAAATAACTTAGGTAGCCGACGCCGATAACCACCATGGCGACGTTACCAATCCAGCAGGCCAGCCAGTAAAGCAGGTTGGTTTGATAACCGAGGAACGGGCCAAAGGCCCGCCGCGCGTACGCATAAGAACCACCGGGGCTGTCATCGAGAGACGACATTTTGGCATACACCATCGACAACGACAGCGCGCCGATAATCGTCACCATCCAACCAAAAATGGCAATCCCGCCGGTTGCTGCAAGGTTTGCCGGGAGTAGGAAAACCCCGGAACCCATGATATTGCCTGCCACCATTAACATCACCGGGACCAGCCCGACTTTTTGCGCTTCACTAGCCATAGAACCTCTCCTGAAAATGAAGTAGCTACTGGAATGTTTACGTGCACATTTCAGATCTCATTTTTGCGGCAAAAGCGCCTTGCTCAGGTGCGCCTGCAAATAAAAAGTGCTTCAGGTGTATTGGAACTTTTTTGTAGTAAATGAGAAAAAATCAGAACTTAGGTGATATTGAGAAATCCTTACGAAGTGATATACGTCTGCTGTTCGCTAAGTTTAGACTACGATCAAAGACTAACTGGAGATTTCCCAATGAGTGAAAGAATGTCGGTGATACAAGGTGATATCACCCGCGTTGAGGTTGACGTGATAGTCAATGCGGCGAATCCATCCCTGATGGGAGGTGGCGGTGTTGATGGTGCTATTCATCGGGCTGCCGGGCCTGCGTTATTGGCTGCCTGCCAGGTTATTCGCCAACATCACGGCGAATGTGCACCAGGACATGCGGTGATTACCGAAGCAGGAAATATTCCGGTTAAAGCTGTGATTCACGCGGTTGGTCCGGTGTGGCACGGTGGTGAAAAAAATGAAGCTGAATTACTTGAACAGACCTACCGCAATAGCCTCGATTTAGCGGCAGCTAATAGCTATCGCACGATTGCGTTCCCGGCGATCAGCACCGGTGCGTATGGTTATCCGAAAGAGCTGGCAGCAAAAATAGCCGTTGATACCGTCTACCGTTATATCGGTCTGCGCCCATTACCTGAACAGGTGGTTTTTGTCTGTTTTGACGACGAAAACACCCATATTTACGAGCAACTACTTGCCCAACTCTAATGTGAAGAACGATCACGCAACGCGCCTCGGAAGGGCGATTTCTCCTGCGACAAGTGAGCATCCTGGGCTTAGCGGTATACATCCGCTCGCGGATAGCCTGGATGCGTTTACGGCGCGCTATCTGCTGTGCGGCATGGCGGAGAAAACCCTCGATGTGCAGTATTACATTTGGCAGGATGATATGTCCGGGCGGCTAATGTTTAGCGCGCTACTGGCGGCGGCAGATCGCGGAGTGAAAGTCAGACTGTTGCTTGACGATAACAACACCAACGGCCTTGATGATACGTTAGCGCTTCTGAACGCCCATCCTCAGATAGAAATTCGCCTTTTTAATCCCTTTTCATTCCGCCTGTTTCGCGCCATTGGTTATCTGACCGACTTTGCCAGGCTTAACCGCCGTATGCACAACAAATCATTCACTGTTGACGGTGAAACCACGATTATTGGCGGTCGAAATGTGGGGGACGCTTACTTTGGTGTGGGTAAACAACCGCTGTTTTCAGACTTAGATGTGCTGGCCATCGGCCCGGTTGTTGAGGATGTTAGCCAGGATTTTGAGCGCTACTGGAACAGCCAGTGTGTCTCGACGCTTGAAAAGGTGCTGGATGTTGATACAGATGCTTTACAGCAGCGGGTACAACTTCCAGATAACTGGCGTGATGACCCGACGGCGCGTCGCTATCTTGACCGACTGACAACCAGCCAGTTTGCGACCGACCTGGTCGCCCGCACGCTGGAAATGTACTGGGCGAAAACACGCTTACTCAGTGATGACCCGCGCAAGGGGCAGGGCAGAGCGCGCAACCACACGTTACTGCCGCAACGTCTGATGAATGTGATTGGCATGCCAGAGCGTGAGATAGACATTATCTCAGCCTATTTTGTGCCAACTCGCGCGGGTATCGCGCAAATCTTAGGTCTTGTGCGTAAAGGGGTAAAAATAGCCATCCTGACGAACTCACTTGCCGCCAATGATGTGGCGGTAGTTCATGCTGGTTATGCGCGTTGGCGTAAAAAACTGATGCGTCACGGGGTCGAGCTTTATGAGTTAAAGCCCGAACAGGATGGCCAGCGCAGACCCCATGACCGTGGCTTAACGGGGAATTCAGGCTCCAGCCTGCATGCCAAAACGTTTAGTGTGGATAAACAAAAAGTGTTTATCGGCTCTTTTAATTTTGACCCGCGTTCCGCAATGCTCAATACCGAGATGGGTTTTGTGATTGAAAGTGAGGCGCTGGCACAGGATATTCACCAACGTTTTACCCAAAGCCAGAAAGAGAATGCCTGGGCGCTGCGTCTGGATAAGTGGGGGCGGGTGAATTGGGTGGAACACAGTGAAGGCAAAGAGATTGTCTGGAAGAAAGAGCCGCACACCCGCTTTTGGCAGCGGGTGTTGGTGAGATTGGTGTATCGCTTGCCTATTGAGTGGCTACTCTAAAACTCTTCATACTTCGAGCTGCAGCGTTGTTGGCTGCACTCACAAACCCCAGTCACTTACTTAAGTAAGCTCCTGGGGATTGATGAGCCTCGTCCATGAGGCTCACCCTTCGGGCCAGCGCAAGCGCTGTTCAAATCTGTTCCTGACAGATTTGTTGTTCCCTTGCCGCCTGGCTGCAACTCGAATTATTTTGAGTTTCCGGAGAGTTAACTCGTCACTTTCACTGCGATATTCTGCGGCTTGCCGGAAAACAGGAAACGCAGCAATGGAATGCGCAGGTGAATTTCATAAAGAATCACGGCGATTCCCACCACAAAAACTAACCCGGTGATAAAGCCCAGCGCATTTGAAGCGATATGCGGAGTGATGTATGCGCCAAAGAATAGCGTCAATGGGTGGTGTACCAGATAAATAAACAGTGAAGCATTCACAAAGTAGGTGACACGTTTTGAATGGAAATTCAGTAGCTTATGACCCAGTGAGAACACCACGTTAACCATCCACAAACCCAGCACCATGGTAATCACACTCTCGGTTTCGTACATCCAGGCATCGCCGCTACCGTAACGTTGGTTAAGCAGATAGGCGCAAAATGCCAGTGCTGCCCCTACCGCACACCATGGAGACGGTGTGGTAAATAGCGCTTTTAACTGTGGGCGTACAAACACCAGAGCCCCCAGCAGGAAGAAGGGTAGATAAAACAGCGTTTGCATGACGACGAAGTTAAATAATCCATCACTTAATATCGGTGAGTAAATAATAAAAATAGTACGGCGAATAACGCCATATAAAATACCAAACCCCAGGAAAGCGACTGAGAGTTTTCCTAAAGTAATAGAAGATGGACTATTTTCTGCTGAAACAGCCATGCGTGCTTTCATCTGTTGAAACAAAAATAAACATACGGTTGTAAGTACTACCATCACTAACAAGAACCACAAATGAGAAACCAGCTCCCACACCAGGGTGTTGTATTTTTCATAAGGTGTCAGGCCGGGCCAATTTTTGGCTTTGTCATTAACGTGTTGCAGCATTAAAAATTGCGGCAGTGTGAGCAAGGGTATCGCGGTGAGCATCGGGATGCCGACCCGTTCTACACGCACCTTCCACCAGCGTTTAAGCGGGTAGCGCAAAAAGAGCATGTAAGAGAAATAACCTGAAATGACAAAAAACACCTGCATGCGAAAGGCGTGAATAAAGTCATTAAATAGAGTTAAACCCCACGAGGCTTCGGCGCTGTTGACGTGCCAGTGATGGCTTGAATAAATGAGCGAGATATGAAACGGGATGCCTAAAAGCATTAGCCAGGCCCTGATAGAATCCAGGAAAAACTCGCGTTGTTGTGGTGCGTTACTCATAATACTCCAAACATTATCGGACGAATCGCCTTATCCTTAAGAACATATCCCAATAGGCTTAAAGTCCCGAACGGTATCAATTCCGTGGCAACCCTACACTAACCATGACATCCTGTCTCCTGGATGGATGCTGAAAGCGTAAGCAGTTGTCTTTTTTTGCTTAAAGGCTGAGCCGCCGCGCTGAACAATGCGGGTAATTGGTTGTCGGAAAGCAGAAGTTTCCATTAAAATGGATTGGATTGATTTAAGCACACAAAGGGGGATGTGCTGGTTAATATGAAACATAAACTAAAAATGATGAAAGTATGTGGGCTCGGTGCTGCAGTAATGCTGTCACTTTATACCACCTCAGTTTGGGCCTTCAACATCGATGATGTCGCAAAACAAGCGAAAACATTAGCGGGCAAAAGCTACGAAGCACCGAAAAGCAATCTGCCTTCGCTCTTCCGCGACATGAAATATGCGGATTACCAGCAGATCCAGTTCAATCACGACAAAGCCTACTGGAGCAAGTTAAAGACCCCATTTAAGCTTGAGTTTTATCATCAGGGTATGTACTTCGACACCCCTGTTGCTATCAATGAAGTGACGGCAACTGCGGTTCATAAGATCAAATACAACCCGGATTACTTTAATTTCGGTGATGTGAAACACGATAAAGACACCGTGAAAGATCTCGGCTTCGCCGGTTTCAAAGTGCTCTATCCGATCAACAGCAAAGATAAGAACGACGAAATTGTCAGCATGCTCGGGGCGAGTTACTTCCGTGTGATTGGCTCAGGTCAGGTTTATGGCCTGTCTGCTCGTGGTTTGGCTATTGATACCGCTTTGCCATCTGGCGAAGAGTTCCCACGTTTCCGTGAGTATTGGATTGAACGCCCGAAAACTGGCGACAAAACGCTGACCCTTTACGCGTTGCTCGATTCCCCGCGTGCAACCGGTGCGTATCGCTTTGTGATTACCCCAGGGCGCGACACAGTGGTGAACGTACAGTCAAAAGTTTATCTGCGCGATAAAGTTGGCAAACTGGGCGTGGCTCCGCTGACCAGTATGTTCCTGTTTGGGCCAAATCAGCCGTCACCAAGCACCAACTTCCGCCCGGAATTACATGATTCCAACGGTCTGTCTATCCATGCCGGTAACGGTGAATGGATTTGGCGTCCGCTCAATAACCCGAAACATCTGGCGGTGAGCTCGTTTGCGACCGAAAACCCAGTTGGCTTTGGTTTGCTGCAACGTGGCCGTCAGTTCTCTCGCTTTGAAGACCTTGACGATCGTTACGATCAGCGCCCAAGTGCATGGGTTGCGCCGCAAGGTGATTGGGGTAAAGGTCGCGTCGAGCTGGTTGAAATTCCAACCAACGATGAAACTAACGACAACATCGTTGCTTACTGGACTCCGGATCAACTCCCGGAACCTGGCAAAGAGATGAACTTTAAGTACACCATTACCTTCAGCCGTGATGAAGACAAAATGCATGCGCCAGATAACGCATACGTTGCGCAGACTCGCCGCTCAACCGGTGATGTGAAGCAGTCGAACCTGATTCGCCAGCCTGATGGCACGATCGCGTTTGTGTTGGACTTCGTTGGCACAGACATGAAAAAACTGCCGCAAGATACGCCGGTAACAGCTCAAACCAGCATTGGTGACAATGGTGAAATCGTTGACAGCCAGGTACGTTACAACCCGGTCACTAAAGGCTGGCGTTTGACGGTACGTCTGAAAGTTAAAGATGAGAAGAAACCGACTGAAATGCGTGCAGCGCTGGTCAATGGTGATCAAACGTTGAGTGAAACCTGGAGCTACCAGCTACCTGCCAATGAATAAGTTTACTGATACTGCGTCTGATTATATTGATGCACTCCCGCTTTCTGCTGAGCAGAAGGCGGCTCTTCCTGCATCGGATTTGCAAGCGGTGCACGAGGCGCTTGGCGCGCAAGAGCAGCACTATGACAGAGCCGATGATTCCCCTTTAGCCTCGGTAAAGGCCCGGCTCGAAGCGAGCTGGCCTGGATCGTTGGGCGGTGAACAGTTAATTAAGGACGAAGAAGGGCGCACTCAGTTGCAGGCGATGCCAAAAGCAACGCGTGCCTCTATGTTCCCGGACCCATGGCGCACCAACCCAATTGGTCGCTTCTGGGACCGTCTGCGCGGGCGCGAAGTTAATCCTCGCTATATGTCGAAAGAAGAGGCCGAAGCCGAGCAGAAATGGCGTACCGTCGGGACTATCCGCCGTTACATTCTGCTGCTGCTGACCATTTCTCAGACTGTCGTAGCGACCTGGTACATGAAGACTATTCTTCCTTACCAGGGTTGGGCACTGATCAATCCTTCCGACATGTTCGGCCAGGATCTTTGGGTGTCCTTCATGCAGCTTCTGCCGTATGTGCTGCAAACCGGCATTCTTATCCTGTTTGCGATTCTGTTCTGTTGGGTTTCAGCTGGTTTCTGGACCGCGCTGATGGGTTTCCTTCAGCTACTGATGGGCAAAGATAAATACAGTATCTCTGCCTCAACAGTGGGTGATGAACCAATCGACCCGGCGCATCGTACCGCGTTGATTATGCCTATCTGTA
This sequence comes from Buttiauxella noackiae, assembly GCF_000737905.1. Classification (NCBI taxonomy): domain Bacteria; kingdom Pseudomonadati; phylum Pseudomonadota; class Gammaproteobacteria; order Enterobacterales; family Enterobacteriaceae; genus Buttiauxella; species Buttiauxella noackiae. The sequence continues at coordinate 1,211,476 of NZ_JPRU01000001.1, read as the reverse complement.
ACGAAGACGTAGACCGCGTATTTGCGGGTCTGCGCGCGACGTGGGAATCGGTAAAAGCAACCGGCCAACAGCAGCATTTCGACGTTTACATCTTAAGCGACAGCTACAACCCGGATATCTGTGTTGCCGAGCAGAAAGCGTGGATGGAACTCATCAACGAAGTGCAGGGCGAAGGGCAGATTTTCTACCGTCGTCGTCGTCGTCGCGTGAAGCGTAAAAGCGGCAACATCGATGACTTCTGCCGTCGTTGGGGTAATCAGTACAGCTACATGGTGGTGTTGGATGCTGACTCCGTCATGAGCGGTGACTGTCTGACTAACCTGGTGCGTCTGATGAATGCTAACCCGAATGCGGGCATCATTCAGTCTTCACCAAAAGCGTCGGGCATGGACACTCTTTACGCGCGTTGCCAGCAGTTTGCGACACGTGTGTACGGGCCACTGTTTACTGCGGGTCTGCACTTCTGGCAATTGGGTGAATCGCACTACTGGGGGCATAACGCGATTATCCGCGTTAAGCCATTCATCGAGCACTGTGCGTTAGCACCGCTGCCAGGTGAGGGTTCTTTCGCAGGTTCTATCCTTTCTCACGACTTCGTGGAAGCGGCACTTATGCGCCGTGCGGGTTGGGGGGTGTGGATTGCCTATGATCTGCCTGGTTCTTATGAAGAGCTGCCGCCGAACTTGCTCGATGAACTCAAGCGTGACCGCCGTTGGTGCCACGGTAACTTGATGAACTTCCGTCTGTTCCTGGTAAAAGGTATGCACCCGGTTCACCGCGCTGTGTTCCTGACGGGCGTTATGTCTTACTTGTCTGCGCCGTTGTGGTTTATGTTCCTCGCATTATCAACTGCCTTGCAGGTGGTGCATGCGCTGACAGAACCGCAATACTTCCTGCAACCGCGCCAGTTGTTCCCGGTGTGGCCGCAGTGGCGTCCAGAGTTAGCGATTGCCTTGTTTGCCTCCACCATGGTGTTGTTGTTCCTGCCTAAACTGCTGAGCATCATCCTGATTTGGTGCAAAGGTTCGAAAGAGTTCGGCGGCTTCTTCCGTGTGACGGCTTCCTTGTTATTGGAAGTGCTGTTCTCCGTGCTGCTGGCTCCGGTGCGTATGCTGTTCCACACCGTGTTCGTGGTCAGCGCGTTCCTCGGCTGGGAAGTGGTATGGAACTCTCCGCAGCGTGATGACGACTCAACCCCATGGGGCGAAGCGTTTATGCGCCACGGTTCTCAGCTTCTGCTGGGCCTGGTGTGGGCGGTCGGCATGGCGTGGCTGGATTTACGCTTCCTATTCTGGCTTGCGCCAATCGTGTTCTCGCTTATTCTGTCGCCGTTTGTGTCGGTGATTTCGAGCCGCGCGACCATCGGTTTGCGTACCAAACGCTGGAAGTTGTTCCTGATTCCGGAAGAGTATTCGCCTCCGCAGGTTCTGGTTGATACCGACAACTACCTGAAACTGAACCGTAGCCGTACGCTGGATGATGGCTTTATGCACGCGGTGTTTAATCCGTCGTTTAACGCCCTGACAACCGCAATGGCAACTGCGCGTCACCGTGCAAGCCAGGTGCTGGAAATCGCTCGCGATCGCCACGTTGAACAGGCACTGAACGAAACGCCGGACAAACTAAACCGCGATCGCCGCCTGGTATTGCTAAGCGATCCGGTCACCATGTCTCGTTTGCATTACCGTGTCTGGTCTAACCCGCAGCGTTATTCTTCATGGGTTGATAGCTACAAAACGGTTGAGTTGAATCCGGCTGCATTACCGGTTAAGGGCATTTGATAGAAAAACGGCTTCGGTGGATGGCGCTTAACGCTTATCCACCCTACAAAAACCATACGGATTTGTAGGTCGGGAAAGGCGAAAGCCGCCACACGACAGGAGTGTACGAAATCTGCCGACCGGAAGGTCGGCATTTTTTTACCGGTAAGACTGGAGAAAGCATTGTTAAAAGTATTAGTGGTTATTTTGGCGGCCTGCGCCCTGAGCGGTTGTGGCAGCATTATCAGCCGTGCAGTTCCGGGGCAGGGACATGGTAATCAGTATTACCCCGGAGTGCAGTGGGACGTGCGTGACAGTGCATGGCGCTATATTACAGTGCTCGATTTACCATTTTCGCTGGTCTTCGACACATTGTTATTGCCCATTGATGCCAGCCACGGGCCTTACGAATAAGCGTTATCGTTCATCCCACTCATCAGCCGCAGTTTGCCCTTCCTCTGTATCCAACGGCGGCTCAAGTTGAAATTCACCTTCGTCCCACTCATGCAGCGTGTTTTCCTCAATCCACTCCTGGCGCAACTCGATTTCGTCATAGTCGCCGTCGAATACACTTTGGGCCGCCTCACCACTGAGCATCGGTAAACATTCGCCATCTTCGCTGTCATCTGCGAAGAACTCGGCTTGCCACATAATGTCGCCATCCTGAAGAATGTACTTTTGAATGTTCAGTTGCTGAACACTGGCACTCTCTTCTTCAAGCTCCGGGTTATCTACAAGGAAAAGCTCGCGTGCGGCATCAATGGCCTCTTCCAGCGTCGCGTACAGACTCATACTCATCTCCTTTTGTTACAGGTCAGGGAGCGCGCTACAGCGCATTTTCAAGTTAATTGTTGACGCTGTTTGCAAAGTTGCAAGTATGAGATTTAATCCGCTATCACTCTTCTGAAACCGTGATGCGTTCTGTTGGGCGGCGCAGGCTTATCCATGAGTAAAGCGCGTTGAAAAGTACCACACAGGCCGTGACTAAAAAGACGGTACGGAAACCGTAGCTGGCAGAAACGGCCGCGCCCACTAACGGGCCGGTGACATTGCCAATATCGCGGAATGACTGGTTATAGCTAAAAATGCGCCCGGCAATCTGGTTGCTGGAGTTATAGACAAGCAGGGTCTGAACCGCTGGCAGCAATGCGCCGTCGGCAGCGCCCAGCAGGAAGCGTAATACGCCCAATTGCCAGGGCGTTTGTACCATCGACATAGGAATAAGTAGAAGGACGGAGACAACCAGTGCGCAGATTAAAATCCGCTCCGGCCCGATTCTATCCCCCAACTTCCCCAATCGCGGTGCGCTAATCAACGCGGCAACGCCTGGAACTGAGGCAATCATGCCGCTGATAAACGCCAGGTTGCTGACATTCCCCGCAAGCTCGCGAACGTAGAGCGTCAGAATCGGTGCAATGGAACCAGTTGCAACCTGAATGATCATGGTAGTGACAAACAAACTCAGCACCAGTTTTGGGTTCTTAAGCGAAGTTAAAACCTGGCGTGCGTGCAGCATATCTTTCTTGTGCACCGGGGTGAATTGTTCGCGAATGCAGAAGAAGGTAAAGACGAAACAGGTAAACAGCACGCCAGCGGTGATGAAAAACACCGGACGCAGGCCATAAGTATCCGCCAGAAAGCCGCCGATCATCGGCCCGAGAAGGGCTCCGCTTACCCCACCTGTCGAAAGCGTACCCAGCGCCCAGCCACTTTTATGGCGTGGAACCTGAGTGGCTATCAGCGCGTTGGCATTAGGCACAAAGCCGCCTAATAATCCGAGCAGCGCGCGAAGCGCCAGAAATTGCCAGATATTGCTCGCAAAGCCCATCAGCACCATCACAATGGCCATACCTAGTGCCGAACGTAGCAGCATAATTTTGCGGCCTTTACGGTCGGCAAGCCCGCCCCAGAAAGGTGATGCAATTGCTGAGAACAAAAAGGTAATGCTGAAAACGATGCCGGACCACATGTTCAGTGCGCTGTGGCCTGTTACGCCAAGGTGTTCGACATATAGGGGCAGGAAAGGCATTACCAGACTAAATGCGACACCAGTAAGAAAACACCCAAGCCAGGCGACAGTGAGATTTCGTTTCCAGTTGATGGTGCTCTCAGGGAGAGTCATAAAACTCCAAATTGGGCAGAAAAGATATGCGGGGAATTATTACCTTGCTAATTATGCGCCTGTTAGCGTTGGGGTGGCAATGTTTCTGAAACACAATTTTAGAACGAATAAAGGCGGCTTCAGGCCGCCTTATGACTTAAATGAAAGATAGCTAGTAGCGTGAAGGAACGCCTTCGGGTCGGGTTTTAAAACGGCGGTGCAGCCACATGTATTGCTCAGGTGCCATCATGATGCATTCTTCAATGATTTTGTTCATCCAGAGCGCTGTGCCTTCCGGGGTTTCCAGCGGCGGTGAAAATTCCGCAGGCAGAATAATCAGCTCATAGCCTTTTCCGTCAGGTTTGCGGCGTGGCACCATTGGGACAATTGCCGCGCCCGACATACGTGCCAGCGTATAGGTGCCCGTGGTTGTCGCCGCCTGATCAACGCCAAAGAAGGGTACAAAGACGCTGCCGCGCGGGCCGTAATCATGGTCAGGTGCGTACCAGATAATCTCGCCCTGTTTTAGCGCGCGGATCATGCCTTTGAGATCTTTACGGTCGATCATACTTTTATTGGAACGCATGCGGCCCCAGGTTTGCAGCCAGTCCAGCAGGGGATTGTCATTCGGGCGGTAAACGCCAATGCCGGGCGTATTCATGCCGAACATGCGTGCGCCTAATTCAAGCGTCAGGAAGTGAATACCAATCAGCAGTACGCCGCGTTTGGCTTCTTGTACCGCATGAATCTGGTCGACACCGCTCACATCACACCAGCGCTGGATACGCCGTGTTGGCCAGAACCAGGCGATACCAGTCTCCATCAGGCCAAGGCCAACGGACTCAAAGTTTTTTTCCAGATAGTGCTCACGTTCCTCGACGGTTTTGTGCGGGAAGGCGAGCTCAAGATTGCGGCGTGTAATTCTGACGCGACGTTTCATAAAGCGCCTGGCGAGTTGGCCAAGGCCACGGCCAAGTCGATAAATCACAGGGTAAGGGAGAAGAGTAATTAAGTAGAGTAAGCCAATCCCAAACCAAACTCCCCAATAACGAGGATGAAGCAATGCGCGCGAGAATTGCGGTAAGTTCGTCATGTAAAACCTATTGTGACGGCAAATGCCGGATCTTCTTGAGTAAGACTATTGTGACACTTTTTGTGGGACAGCCAAAATTAACAGGTGCGGAGTGACTGATAATCCATCAATTGTTGATTGTGGTGCGGCTAGATGAAGAAAATGTAGCGCAAAATGCGTGGATGTAAATTAACGATAATTGCTTTATGATGCTGCCCAGTTTTTTTCTTATCAACGATAGCCGAGCGAACACCATGCCAGTGTTACACAACCGCATATCGAATGATGAATTGCGCCTGCGTATGTTGGCTGAAACCGAGCCACGCACCACAATCTCATTCTATAAGTATTTCACCATTGAAGAACCTAAAGCCACGCGCGATGCGCTTTATCTGGCTTTTACCGCGCTGAATGTATTTGGCCGCGTATATCTCGCCCATGAAGGGATTAATGCGCAAATCAGCGTACCGCAAAGCCGGGTCGATGCGTTCCGGGAAACACTATACGGATTCCATCCTGCACTTAACGGCGTGCGTTTAAATATCGCCCTTGAAGACGATGGTAAGTCGTTTTGGGTACTACGCATGAAAGTGCGTGACCGTATTGTTGCCGATGGCATTGATGATCCATCGTTTGATGCCAGCAACGTCGGTTCTTATCTTAAAGCGGCTGATGTCAACGCAATGCTCGATGACCCTGAAGCCGTGTTTATCGACATGCGCAATCATTACGAATATGAAGTGGGCCATTTTCAGGATGCTTTAGAGATCCCGGCTGATACTTTCCGTGAACAGCTGCCGAAAGCGGTAGATATGTTGCAGGATGACAAAGATAAAAAAATTGTCATGTATTGCACTGGTGGGATTCGCTGTGAGAAAGCCAGTGCCTGGATGCTGCACAACGGCTTTAAGAACGTCTATCACATTGAAGGCGGGATTATTGAATATGCCCGACGTGCGCGAGAGCAGGGGATTCCAGTGCGTTTTGTTGGCAAGAACTTTGTTTTTGACGAGCGTATGGGTGAGCGAATTTCCGATGATGTGATTGCTCACTGCCATCAATGTGGGGTTTCCTGTGATAGCCACACCAATTGCAAAAATGATGGATGTCACCTGCTGTTTATTCAGTGTCCATCCTGCGCGCAGAAGTTTGCAGGCTGTTGCAGCGACATTTGCCGCGAAGAACTGGCACTCTCACCCGAAGAACAGCGCCGTCGTCGCGCAGGGCGCGAAAACGGTAATAAGATTTTCAATAAATCTCGTGGAGCACTAAATACCACGTTAGGTATTCCTGACCCCGAGTAATACTCGCGCGGGTGGGTTTAATTTGATCCACCCGTTTATTCCCTTTCATTTCAGCCACAAATAAATCACATCAATCAAAATCAGTAATGCTGACAACAGCAGATACAGCATTAAATGCTCGCGTACGTTATTGATCAGATAGCTAAAAAAGCGGTGCATTGCAGGCTCATTTAAAACGTGAAAGTGAGAATGGTGTCAGGTCGAAGCCTGGCTCTTTACCTAACGCAAATTGACACGCAATTTCCCCAAGCACTGAGGCGAATTTAAAACCATGCCCGCTTAACCCGGTGATCACCAACGTATTGTCATGCTCGGGCAAAGTATCAATAATGAAATCCTCATCCGGCGACATATCGTAGGTGCAGGCTGCACCATGCATGCAAACGCCAACACCTGGCATTATCTGGCGTAAGAAGCTGAACACTTCACTGCCATCGGTTGCGATAGCGCCAAACGGTTTGCGTTGCTGCGGTTCACTGATGACTTGCCCGCCATTATGTTTCCCGAGCTTCAGCTCGTTATCTTCGCCGGCCGGGAAGCCATAGTACTGGCTACCATCGGGTAACTCGGCCGTGAATGCAGGGAAATTGTTCTTTTCGCTATAACGCCCATCAGCCTGATGCCAGCTAAAGATTTTACGCACTGGTGTCACTGGCAGCTCGGGTAATAATTTCGTGACCCAGGTCCCTGCGCTCACCAACAGTTTGTCGGCGGTGAACTCGCCTTCCGAGGTATCAACTACTACACCGTCTGCGGTATGGCGAATGTCAGTGACCGGGCAGTTAAATAACTGAGCACAGCCGCCCTGGTTTGCCAGGCGGATATAAGTTTCCACCGCTAACTCGCTGCGTAGCACGCCAGAATTCGGCTCAAATAAGCCAAGGTAGTTTTCTGGAACGGTAATCTGTGGCCAGCGTGCCATGATTTGTTCAGCAGTCAGTGTCTCAAGCGGCAGTGACCAGATTTGCGCACTGCTTTGCACCGTTGAGATAAAAGCTGAATCCGCAGGGCCCAGGTTAATCACACCAGTGCGATGAAAGACTTTCTCGCCGCTGATTTCCTGCAATGCATCCCATAAAGTTTGGGCGCGTAACACCAGTGGGACATATTTTTCCCCTTCGCCATAAGCGTGGCGCATCAGGCGAGTATCACCATGATGGCTACCTTGCTGGTGGGGAGGGTGGCAGCTGTCGATCATGAGCACGTTCAAGCCAGAATGAGTAGCGTAGCATCCGGCGGCTGCGCCAACCGAACCACTACCGACGATGATAAGATCATAATGCATGGCACTTTTCTCTCTGAGAGTCATTATATAGCAGGGTAATTAATTCTTGATTGGCTGACAATAAAGTGAAACCTGAATAATAAAAAAGGCACCTGTACGGTGCCTTGCGTTATTTGGGCAGCATCGACAATCAATGCTTACGATAATCGTTTACCTGGTAATCACTGGATTCAATCTTAGCAATCCCGGCTTCTAAAATAGAAATAAATTGCCGGGCAACATCCGTGGTCAGCCATAAAGTTTGACCGATTTCAGTTTCGTCGTGCTTTTGCGTATTCGAGGTCAGGTAGTGCAGGCGAAGCATCAGCGCATCGTAGCTATCAACGGTGCTGATGTCCCATCCGATAAGGGGATGGGTCTGGATAACATCACTATTTTTTTCCATCATAACCCCTTTTATACGTGTGTTTGAGACAACGGTTCGTGAGGTTTAATGCTTGTTTAATGTGAAGCCAGTTAAGTATATCAATGATTAAGCTATTTCGACGGATAAATAAATACCCTGCAACACTTTTTTTACAATAAAGTGCTTAATTGCACAATAAACCGGCATGATATTTATTATTGAATCAGATGATTCTGTGTAATGTACGCGAAAGGGAATTATTTAAATGAGCGAATTTCATACAATTAAAAAAACCGGATGGCGACACCCGGTATAAAGATAACAACGAGGGAATTATTTATACCCGTCATACTTCAAGCTGTGGGGGTGTTGGCTGTACTCACTTACCCCAGTCACTTACTGAAGTAAGCTCCTGGGGATAAGCTCCCTGGCCGCCTACCCACAACTCGAATTATTTAGGGTATATCAGGTAAATGGTGGTTCATTGCGGCCAGCCCATCCCCATTTTGTTTTTTAATCCGCAGCAAACCAGTCGTCAGCGCTTTCCCAGGTCTCTTGCAATATTTCGCTAATGCGATCGCGGTCTTCTTTGGTAGCCCCTAAAACCGACAGGTTATTTGCAGCGGCATAACGCACCTGAACGTGATTATTGTTTTCAGGATAGTGTTGAGTAATACGGCGTGAAAGTTCATTGGCAAGCGCATCAATAGCGCCTGGTGGCAGAGATGTAGTTTTGGCAATAGTGACTTCAATACGCATAACATCCCCCTGTATAATATACTGGATATTTATACAGTCATATTACCCGTGATGCAACAGGGGGCGGTAAAAATTATGCGTTAACTGACCAGGCGACTTTCTCACCGGCCAGGAATGGCACGATGCTGTCATCGGATGTTTCGATGATTTCTGGCATTTCAACAGGGGTGCGAACCAGTTCGATAGTTTCTTGGTTAACAGGTAAACCGTAGAAACGCGGGCCATTGAGAGATGTAAACGCTTCGAAATGTTGCATTGCATTCATTTCTTCAAATACAGTCGCGTAAGCGCCCAAAGCTGAAGGGGCGTTAAAGCAACCAGCACAGCCACAGCTTGCTTCTTTGCGATGACGTGCATGTGGTGCTGAATCGGTACCCAGGAATACACGGACGCATCCGCTTGCTACCAGTTCACGTAACGCTTCCTGATGCACGCTGCGTTTCAAAATCGGCAGGCAATACAGGTGAGGGCGCACGCCACCAACCAGCATGTGGTTGCGGTTAAACATCAAGTGTTGCGGAGTAATCGTTGCACCTAACAGGGAGTTGCCTTCCTTCACATACTGTGCGGCGTCCCTGGTGGTGATATGTTCAAACACCACTTTCAGTTCGGGCAGTTGCTTACGCAGCGGTTCCATTACACTGTCGATAAAGCGAGCTTCGCGGTCAAAAATATCAATGTCAGCGTGAGTCACTTCACCGTGGATAAGAAGCGGCATGCCGATTTTCTGCATGCGCTCAAGCACAGGTAAGATTGCGGCGGTGCTGGTCACGCCATGGCTTGAGTTGGTTGTTGCGTTTGCTGGATAGAGTTTTGCCGCAGTAAACACACCTTCGTTAAACCCGCGTTCAACTTCGTTCGGGTCCAGAGAATCGGTCAGGTAGCAGGTCATCAAAGGCTCAAAATTATGCCCTTGCGGTACGGCGTCGAGAATACGCTGGCGGTAAGCAATGGCCGCTTCAACCGTTGTTACTGGCGGAGCCAGGTTTGGCATCACAATCGCGCGACCATAAATTTCGCTGGTATAAGGCACCACCGTTTTTAACATATCACCATCACGAAGGTGAACATGCCAGTCATCTGGGCGGCGAATTTTTAATACCTGAGGTAATACGGTCATGAAAGTGCTCCGGCGTAGGAAGGAAATAACGATGATTTATGCCGGGCACAAAGGATAAGCGCAAACGTTTAGCTTTGCACCATTTTCGTTGAGATTTTCTTGGGGAGGACGTGCCTCCCCAGTATTTGCTTGCTTACTCGGTGAACGGAATAATGATTTCACCTGGTTTGACTTCAATCCCTTTGGCGTATTTCTTCGCCAATTTTTCGCCTGCACTGTTATCTTCGCTCAATACGTAAGCTGGCTGTTGGTTGAAGTAATTGCGTAGCGACTGATTGAGATATGGAATCAGTGTCTGAACTATCGTCTGCATTTTTTCAGGCTCGACGGTTGCATCTACCACTTCCATTTCTTGCAAATAGATAGCACCTTGCTCTTTATTAAAGGCTGGCAGGGCTTTGAGTTTAAGTTTGATATTAGCTTTTTGATTGCCGAACAAAGACGTCATATCCAGTTTGGCATCGCCAGTCAGGGTGATTTTGTTCGGTTCTTCTCGGCCAATCGCACTGGCTAAATTAGTTAAGACAATATGAGCATCGGCAACGCCTGGCAGGCCAATGTCTTTAGAGAAATTATTCCGTTTGTGCAGCGCCTGGTTGATTTCCTGTTCGCTGACGGTGTACTGCGTTAGCTGGTTACAACCCACCACTAATCCGCTGAGCATCAAGGCTGCGGCTAAAACTATTTTTTTCATGGATTTCCTTAACATGCTGCATCGGTCACAGATCCTGACATAAAGCATCATGATGTACCAGTGCAGGGCGTGCTACAGGAAAAGGCTTAATTTTTTATTCAACAAAATGAGTTTCTGAACCATGAGATAAAGGCGGGTTAACTTACCCGCCGTAGAACCGTTATCATTCTTTAAATAGCGTGGGATGAGAGCAGATTAATTTGCGTCTGTTTAGCCATATTATCGCGATATGCAGCAACACGACTCGGCCACTCAATTCCGGCAACCAGCGTCAGGTTACGCAGCAGTGGGAAGAGGTGGATATCGTCATCGGACAACTCACCGTTGACGGCATTTGGCTGCACGATAAGTTTATCGAGCTTGCGTAAATCATCGCTGATTTTTTTGGTCAGGCCCGGTGAATGCGTCAGATGGTCAGCAAAAGAACCGATCATTGCCTCTTTCTTCTGTGTGAAATAAGCACGCGCAGCAGGTGTGGCAAACTCATCAAAAGGTGCTTTCGCAATACGCGGCAATAACAGGTGTTGGACATAGCTATTGACGTGGCGTAACCAGTCACTGATGGCTGCGTTAGCTGCACCAGTTAAAAGTGGTTCACCATCAAGTTTGTCGACGTAGTGCACGATATCCATGCTTTCAGGTAGGTAGCGACTGTCATCTTTTTGCAGAATTGGCGCCATTTTCTTGCCAATCATTTTCGTCGGGGTTGCTTCATCGTCGTTTAGCAAGACGACCAGCTCAACGGGGATATTCTTTAAGCCAAAAATCATGCGTGCTTTGAGGCAGAAAGGGCAGTGATCGTAAATATAAAGCTTCACGTTACTCCTCCATATCAATCGTCAGGAAAAATCCGTCAATTTTTGAGTATGGAGGAGAATACCAGGGGCTGCAAACTAGTTGCCGGGCTCGAGCATAGAGGGGTCTACCGGTTTCGGGCTAAATTGCCACCATAATGCGATAAGCGTGATGAAGCCTATAATTCCTAACATCACCCACGGAAGTTCTGGCTGGTTGATACTTTTCCCGGCATCAAATAGCCAACCGCCACCGGCGTAACCAAATGCGCCACCAATTGCCAAACCCAGTCGACTAAAGCCCATGTAACTGCCGCGAGCACGGGAATCAGCAAGTGATGCGCTCAGCGTTTCTCGTGCTGGTTCAGCAATGATGGAACCAACATAAAACACACAAATGAGTGTGAACAGTTGTTGAAGGTTATTGGCAAGGCCAATCGGCAGCATGGCGAGTGACATCAGGAATAAACCCGCCATCAGGCGCTGCTCCAGACGGAAGCGTTTTTCGCTCCAACGCGCAATCGGATAGAGCAGCGTTAAGGAGAGTGCTGCTTCAATGGCATACATCCATTTCACCGCTGCAGGCGTACCGGCAATTTCATTCACCATAATTGGCAGCATGAGCATCACCTGCACCGCCAGCATGTAATACCCGGCAAGCGTTAAGACATAAGTGATGAAACGTTTGTCGCGCAGCACGCGCCCCATGCCTTCGAGTATTGGTGTCCGAATGGTGGAGAGTTTATAGGCCGGAAGCAGCCAGGCGTTGACCATCGCACAAATCACAAACATCACCGCACCCGCGCCACACACCAGACGAAAATCGTATTGCAGCAACCAACTGCCAAGTAGTGCTCCAATGACAGCTCCTGCGCTGTCTTGCATCATCAAAATCGAGAAGAAACGGCCGCGTTGGTGTGGGCGCACCAGTTTCACCACCAGGGCTGCCCGCGGTGGGTCGAATAACGTGCCGCCGATACCGGAAATAAAACACGATAACCACAACACCCAGGGTTCATGGGCGATACCCATCAGTGCAAAACCGACGGCCCGCAGCAGCATTCCGGTGACAATCATCGGTTTGGCACCTAGCCGGTCGGCGATGGCCCCACCGAAAATACCTAACCCTTGCTGAGTAAGCTGACGCAGGCCCAGCGCGATACCGACCATTAACGCCGCCCAACCCATCTGGTCGACAAAGCGAATGGAAATAAGAGGGAAAACCACGAAGAAGCCTAATACAACTAACATGTTATCGAGCAATAAGAAGTATTTACCCAGGCTCCTGGCCTGCGCTACCCGTGACATCTCCCCTCCAGGGAACTTAAAAGTGTGACAAACCGCTATTCTCCACTGCTCTCAGGTTTTTTGACAGGGCGTATGGCGACAATATTTTTTTATCAATCCAGCGCTTTGATTTAACGCGTTAATCGAAAAAAGTATCGCCGGATGAGAAATCTGCATGTTGTTGTTTTCCTTCCATCGCAAGGGGCAGGTATAGTAATTACGTTGGCTCAAAAATACGTGGGATGTGAGGAGTAGGGTGAACATGTTTGGCTACCGCAGTAACGTGCCGAAAGTACGCTTAACAACGGACCGCATGGTGGTGCGTCTGGTGTACGAGCGAGATGCATGGCGTCTGGCAGATTATTACGCTGAAAACCGTCAGTTCCTGAAACCCTGGGAACCCATTCGTGATGACAGCCATTGCTATCCTTCCGGCTGGCAGGCGCGGCTTGGCATGATTAGCGAAATGCATAAAACCGGTAGCGCTTATTACTTTGCGCTGCTCGATCCAGAAGAAAAAGAGATCCTTGGCGTTGCCAACTTCTCAAACGTAGTGCGGGGCTCATTTCATGCCTGCTATCTGGGCTACTCACTTGGTGAGAAATGGCAGGGGCAGGGCATGATGTTTGAAGCACTGACCACGGCTATTCGCTACATGCAGCGTAGCCAGCATATCCATCGCATCATGGCGAACTACATGCCGCATAATCAGCGCAGCGGCGATCTTCTTGCGCGCCTTGGTTTTGAAAAAGAAGGCTATGCCAAAGAGTATCTATTGATTGATGGCGTGTGGCGGGATCATGTTCTGACCGCGCTAACTACCAAAGAATGGACCCCTGGGCGTTAAGGACAAGAAATGAAATATCAGTTAACTGCGGTTGAAGCACGCGTTGTGGGTAGCCTGATGGAAAAGCAGGTGACCACTCCCGAACAATATCCGATGTCTGTCAACGGTGTGGTGACGGCATGTAACCAGAAGACCAACCGCGAACCGGTGATGGATCTGAAAGAGCATGATGTCCAGGAAACGTTGGATATTCTGGTCAAACGCCACTTTTTGCGCACCGTCAGCGGGTTTGGCAATCGCGTAACTAAATATGAGCAACGTTTTTGTAATTCAGAGTTTGGTGACCTTAAACTTTCTGCGGCAGAAGTCGCAGTGGTCACTGCCTTACTGCTACGTGGCGCCCAAACGCCAGGTGAATTGCGTACCCGCTCCGGAAGAATGTTTGAATTCAGCGATATGGCGCAGGTTGAAGCGACTCTTGAACATCTCGCGAATCGCGAAGATGGCCCTTTTGTGGTGCGCTTACCGCGTGAACCCGGCAAACGTGAAAGCCGCTATATGCATCTTTTCAGCGGTGATGTGGATACGTCACAGATTGCAGCGCCAGAAAGTACTGTTGCGCCTGCTGGCGATTTAACGGCGCGTGTCGAGCAGCTTGAAAATGAAGTTGCCGATCTTAAGCAACGCCTGGATTCACTGCTGGCTCATCTCGGAGATTAATTGATGACTAAACTTCGCGTAGGCGTTGTCGGTTTAGGTGGCATTGCGCAAAAAGCATGGCTACCCGTTCTGGGAGCCTCCAGCGACTGGACGCTTCAGGGCGCGTTTTCCCCAACACAGGCGAAAGCGCAGAAAGTCTGTGACACCTGGCGTATCCCCTATATTCCTTCTATTGCTGAACTGGCGGCACAGTGTGATGCCGTGTTCGTTCACAGTGCGACCAGTAGCCATTACGCGGTAGTCAGTGAGTTATTGCAGGCGGGCGTCCATGTTTGTGTGGATAAACCGCTTGCTGAAAACCTTGCCGATGCTGAACGTTTAGTGGAAATGGCACAGCGTCACAAGCGTACGCTGATGGTTGGTTTTAACCGTCGTTTTTCACCGCTGTACCAGGATTTGAAAGCGATGCTGGCGAATGGCTCATCGGTACGGATGGATAAACATCGTGCCGACAGCGTTGGGCCAAACGATCTGCGTTTTACTTTGCTTGATGATTATCTACATGTGGTTGATACCGCACTGTGGCTGGCTGGCGGTGAAGCACAATTACAAAGCGGGACCCTGTTGACCAACGATCAGGGGCACATGCTTTATGCTGAACATCACTTTGCCCGAGGCAACCTACAAATCACCACCAGTATGCATCGCCGGGCGGGTAGCCAACGTGAGTGGGTTCAGGCCGTCACAGAGGGTGGCTTGTACGACGTTACAGATATGCGCGAATGGCGTGAAGAGTGCGGCAATGGCGTGGTGAATCGTCCAATTCCGGGCTGGCAAACCACACTCGAACAACGCGGTTTCGCTGGATGTGCGCGTCATTTCCTTGATTGTGTGGCAAATCAGACAGTTCCTGAAACCTCCGGTGAGCAGGCGTTGATGGCCCAGCGCGTGGTAGAGAAGTTGTGGCGCGATGCCATGAGCGAATAACACGAGTGCTATTTAAATAGAGTATCGGTAGACTACGCGCCTACGAAATGTCCCTTAACAACGCCTGCCTTGCAGGCGTTGATGTTTGTGGAACCATATAATAAATGAATCTATTAAAATCGCTGGCAGCCGTCAGCTCGATGACGATGTTTTCTCGCGTGCTCGGATTTGCACGTGACGCCATTGTGGCAAGGGTTTTTGGCGCAGGAATGGCGACGGATGCCTTTTTTGTGGCATTCAAATTACCGAACCTTCTACGCCGTATTTTCGCCGAAGGTGCATTCTCGCAGGCGTTCGTCCCGATTCTTGCTGAATACAAAAGTAAGCAGGGTGAAGATGCAACACGCGTGTTCGTTTCCTATGTTTCCGGGCTTCTGACACTCGCACTGGCGGTTGTTACCGTCATCGGGATGATTGCGGCCCCGTGGGTTATTCTGGTCACAGCACCTGGCTTTGCGGATACTGCCGATAAATTCGCGCTCACCTCAAGCCTGCTGCGGATAACTTTCCCGTATATTTTCCTGATCTCATTGGCCTCGCTGTGTGGGGCGATACTGAATACCTGGAACCGCTTCTCGGTCCCCGCGTTTGCGCCAACCTTCTTAAACCTCAGCATGATTGGCTTTGCACTTTTTGCTGCACCACACTTTAACCCGCCGATTCTGGCACTGGCTTGGGCGGTTACTGTCGGTGGTGTGTTGCAACTTGCGTATCAGTTACCGCATCTCAAAAAGATTGGCATGCTGGTTTTACCGCGCGTGAACTTGAAAGATGCAGGTGCAATGCGTGTGATTAAGCAGATGGGGCCTGCGATTCTTGGCGTCTCCGTTAGCCAGATCTCATTAATCATCAACACCATTTTCGCCTCGTTCCTCACATCCGGTTCAGTTTCCTGGATGTACTACGCTGACCGTCTGATGGAGTTCCCATCGGGTGTGCTTGGTGTGGCACTGGGTACCATTTTGCTGCCGTCGCTGGCGAAAAGCTTTGCCAGCGGTAATCACGATGAATATTCGCGCCTGATGGACTGGGGTTTGCGTCTGTGTTTCCTGCTGGCGCTGCCAAGTGCGGTTGCATTGGGGATTCTGGCTAAGCCGCTCACTGTTTCACTGTTCCAGTACGGCAAGTTCACCGCTTTTGATGCTTCAATGACGCAACGTGCGCTGGTGGCTTATTCCGTCGGTTTGATGGGTCTGATTGTCGTGAAGGTCCTGGCACCCGGTTTCTATTCGCGCCAGGACATCAAAACCCCGGTTAAAATCGCCATCGTGACGCTGGTTTTGACTCAGGTAATGAACCTTGCGTTTATTGGCCCGCTCAAACATGCAGGGCTGTCGCTGTCGATTGGTCTGGGGGCTTGCCTAAATGCCAGCCTGCTATACTGGCAACTGCGTAAACAGGATATTTTCCAGCCTCAGCCGGGCTGGAGCGCATTCCTCTGGCGCCTGTTTGCCGGTGTCATTGTGATGTCGGCGGTATTGGTTGGCATGATGCACATTATGCCTGCCTGGGATCTGGGCACGATGCCTTATCGTTTACTGCGCTTGATGGCTGTTGTCGTGGCTGGTATTGCAGCATATTTCGCAACGCTTACGGTGCTGGGATTCAGAGTGAAGGATTTTGCCCGACGCACAATGTAGTGTGATGGCAATTTATCGTGTCGACGCATGCCAAAGGCATAGTCGGCACGCGCATTCTGCATTAAACTGCGCGCTGCAAAATTTGACTTATTGAACGATTAATTAGGCGGTAATAGCGATGCACGGGACAATCACAACTTGGTTTGAAGATAAAGGTTTCGGTTTTATCAAAGATGAAAACGGTGACAATCGTTATTTTCATGTGATTAAGGTCGCCAACCCTGAATTGATTAAGAACGATGCGTCAGTTACTTTCGAACCAACGACCAACAACAAAGGCCTGTCGGCGTTTGCGGTCAAAGTCGAGCCTGACAGCAAGTACATTTATATCGCAGGCGAGCGCATTAAAATCACAGCGATTAAATCCTTCCTGGTTTACAGCGAAGAAGTCCCTGCCGAAACCAGGATTGATAAAGAGAATGCGGTGTTGTCTGTAGGCGCTCTGATGAACAGCATTCGTCCGAAAGCTGACCCAAAACCGGGTGAAATGCGCACGCTGAAGAAACTGGCTGTCACCACTTTCCAGGGCTCGACGTTGATTTTCTCTGAAGATGAAATTGATGTTGAAGCGACGATGAAGATTCTGAAGGGTCTTTAACGCATTACCAGGGCGGTGCTTTGAAACCGCCCTTATTCTTTCTGGTATTAAATCGTTATTTTCTTCCCACCACGACTAACCGTCGTCGCTTGCCCATCGGCCCCGTAGAGATTCGGTTCCTGATGCGGCTTGAGTACCGCCAGCGCTTGTTCATTACGCGCTAACTGATCCTCTAATAACCAACCGTTATGCTGGTTGATATCACGTAAGTGCTGCGTTTTCTGCGTAATCGTCTGCCAACGCTGGCTAACATCCGTGCTGCTGGTATTTTCAGCTTTCTGTGCATCACGGCGAAGCTGTTCGAGATAATCGAGCGTCGCAAGTAGCGAGCTTTTATCTTCAGTAATGCGCTGCAACGCACTGCCATTCACATGGCCTGCGGATAGTTGTTGCTGTTCGGCGTCCATCACCTCCTTAAGAGAGTTGAGCACCACAGTCATTTGATCCATCACTTCTAACAGACGATTCATGCAATTATTTACTCGAGATATAGCTTTGAGCTTCCTGGATTAATGCATCGGCGATTTTGCCGGTATCCATTTTAAGCTCACCGTTGCGGATCGCAGTTTTGAGTGCTTCAACGCGTTCCATATTAATATCACCGCTGCCTGGCTGAATTAACTTAGCTTGCGCGTCACTGAGTGTCACGTTGGTGCTGTTTGGCGTGGTACTTTTTTCCAGGCGGCTCTTTTGAATCGGAGCTTCTGATGTTTCACGTGGTTGTACGGTACTTACCGGTTTCAAAGGAGACGTGCGATCAATGCTCATTATTCTATCCTCATCGAGGTGGCTCGCAGCATTTGAGCCTGCCAATATCTATCATCTGTTAACACACTATCGGCAGTCGCCGCAGAACCTTTATACCCTTCTTAATCGCCAGCAGAATATTATAAGTTAATCAGAATATTCCCATCAACGTCGACTGTTCCGCTCACAATCTGACCCGAATCCATTCGTACACGTGCATTCTGTGCGACAGCGGCATTGTTCAGTGCTTTGCCTTCGCTATTCACACTAAAACCTTCACCTGCAGCCACAACCTGGACTCGTTGTCCGGCTTTGACTCGCCATGACTGGCGCACCATCGACAGCATTATTGGCTGATTTGGTGCGATGTCGCGCAGTGTTACCGCATCGTTTGCCTGGCGGATATCCAACATGGTACGCGGAGGGAGTTGATCTAATCTCCCGCGTTTAAGTTGTACCTGACTTTCATTAATGACACTGCCACGTGGTAGTGCCTGGGCTGCAACGACGTAATTTCCAATAGCTTGCACTTGCGCCTGAATAAAGCGTTTGTCATTACCACATTGGGCTAACACGCTCACAGTTCCCCACAGGCGGCTATTACCCGGCATTGAAAATTCGGGAAGCGGGCAGGAGGGTAATTGTGCATCGGGAGTTTTCACTTTTACCGATACTTCATCGCTAATGCTGGCCAGACGTTGCTGAAAAAACTGGCTCAAAGGTGCATCCAGCATACTGGCGAATGCCGATGGGCATGCCAGTAAAAGTGCAATCGTGCTCCAGGTTTTCAGACCGTTCATGACGCTTCTCCTTGTTCAGGTTGCAGTGATTTTAACCGCACACGGAATTGATCAAGGCGACAAATAGCGACCCATTTTGTGTCTATTCCAACGATAACGCACGCGTAAGGGGCTTTAAGCTGTCGGACAAATCCTAATTATGCGGAGGGAACATGCTAGACAAACTGGATGCCGCACTGCGATTTCAGCAAGAAGCGATAAATTTGCGCGCCCAGCGTCAGGAAATTCTGGCAGCAAATATCGCCAATGCCGATACCCCAGGCTATCAGGCTCGCGATATTGATTTTGCCAGTGAAATGAAAAAAGTGATGGACAGAGGACGTGTTGAAGGCAGCGGTGTCTCGCTTGCGCTCACCTCCGCGCGCCATATTCCGGCGTCGACACATTCAACACCTTCGCTTGATCTCCTCTACCGCATTCCTGACCAACCATCAATGGATGGTAACACCGTCGATATGGACCGCGAACGTACACAATTTGCCGACAACAGCCTGAAATACCAGTCAGACCTCACGGTTCTCGGCGGCCAAATCAAGGGCATGATGTCTGTGCTGCAACAAGGTGGCTAATAGATGGCTTTACTGAATATTTTTGATATTGCCGGTTCAGCAATGGCCGCGCAATCCAAGCGTATGAACGTGGCGGCAAGTAACCTGGCTAACGCCGATAGCGTCACTGGCCCGGATGGCCAACCGTACCGCGCCAAACAAGTTATTTTCCAGGTAGATGCAGCGCCTGGTGCTGAAACCGGTGGTGTGAAAGTGACAGGCGTTGAAGAGAGCCAGGCGCCGGATAAGCTGGTATTTCAGCCGGGTAACCCGCTCGCTGATGCGAAAGGCTACGTGCGGATGCCAAATGTTGATGTGGTAGGTGAGATGGTTAACAGCATGTCAGCCTCCCGTAGCTACCAGGCAAACGTGGAAGTACTCAACACCGTGAAAAGCATGATGTTGAAAACCCTGACTCTTGGTCAGTAAAGGAGTGACTGATGGGCATAGCTGTTAATATGAACGACACCACGACCAGTGGTGTTAATACTTTATCGGGTAATAGCAGTATTACCGGGAACAATGCTGCCGATCTTCAGAGTAGTTTCCTGACGCTGCTGGTTGCGCAGCTCAAAAACCAGGACCCGACCAACCCTCTGCAAAATAACGAACTGACTACACAACTTGCGCAAATCAGCACGGTAAGCGGTATTGAAAAACTCAACACCACGCTCGGTTCAGTGTCAGGTCAGTTAACCAATAACCAGTCAGTTCAGGCCAGCGCCCTGATTGGTCATGGCGTAATGATCCCCGGTACTAAAATTCTGGCAGGCAGCGAGGCCACCACTCCGTTTGGTGTCGAGCTGCAACAAGCCGCCGATAAAGTGACCGCAACGATCACCGATAACACCGGCAAAGTGGTACGTACGCTCGATATTGGTGGCCTAAGCGCAGGTGTCCATACCTTTACCTGGGATGGCACGATGACGGATGGCACGACCGCACCAGACGGTGCTTATAACGTCGCTATCAATGCCACAAATGGTGGGACACAGCTGGTTGCTCAGCCGCTAAATTTTGCGATGGTCAACGGTGTGACACTCAGTAATGGCAAGACCTTGCTCGACCTCGGTACTTACGGCACCTCCACTCTCGACGACATCAGGCAGATTATTTAAGCCTATAACCCTTTGCAGGAGTAAGACATGGCCTTTTCTCAAGCGGTCAGCGGCCTGAATGCTGCGGCCACCAACCTGGACGTGATTGGTAACAACATTGCCAACTCCGCCACCTATGGCTTTAAGTCCGGCAGCGTATCTTTCGCTGATATGTTTGCAGGTTCTAAAGTGGGTCTGGGCGTTAAAGTCGCAGGCATCACGCAGGACTTTGGCGACGGTACTACGACTAACACCGGGCGTGGCCTGGATGTGGCGATTAGCCAGAATGGTTTTTTCCGTATGGTGGACACTAACGGTTCGGTCTATTACAGCCGCAACGGTCAGTTCAAACTGGATCAAAACCGCAACCTGGTGAACATGCAGGGTATGCAATTGACGGGTTATCCGGCAACCGGCACACCACCAACGATTCAGGAAGGGGCAAACCCAGTAGGGCTTTCAATTCCTAATACTCTGATGGCTGCGAAAATCACTACCACAGCCTCGATGCAGATTAACCTGAACTCCACAGATAAGGTGCCTACCAAAACGACTTTTGACCCTGCGGATTCAGAAAGTTACAACAAAAAAGGTTCTATCACTGTCTATGACAGCCAGGGTAACTCCCATGATATGAACGTCTTCTTTGTGAAGTCTTCTACAGCAAATACCTGGGATGTTTATACCCAGGACAGCAGCGTTGCGGGCAGCCCAATTCAAAAAGGGACACCTCTGGAGTTCAGCAGTAGTGGTGTCTTAACCAGCGGTACTAGTAGCAATTTTGAGACTGAGGCCATTAATGGTGCAACGCCTGCAAGATTCAGCCTGAGCTTCTTGAATTCCATGCAGCAAAACACCGGCTCCAACAACATCGTTGCCGCGAATCAGAATGGCTATAAGCCAGGCGATTTGGTGAGTTATCAGATCAATGAAGATGGCACTGTAGTTGGTAACTACTCCAACGAACAAACCCAATTGCTGGGGCAGATTGTGTTGTCCAACTTTGCTAACCCGGAAGGCTTGTCCTCTGAGGGTAACAACGTCTGGGCAGCAACGAATGCTTCGGGCGTTGCGCTGTTGGGTACGGCGGGTTCAGGTAACTTCGGTACGCTAACTAACGGTGCGCTGGAGGCTTCAAACGTCGATCTGAGTAAAGAACTGGTCAATATGATTGTTGCACAGCGCAACTACCAGTCTAACGCGCAGACCATCAAAACTCAGGACCAGATACTTAACACCCTGGTTAACCTGCGCTAAGCACTGACGGGGAAGCTTAATGGATCACGCGATTTATACCGCCATGGGCGCGGCCAGTCAGACGCTCAATCAACAAGCGGTGACGGCCAGCAACCTGGCGAATGCTTCAACTCCCGGCTTTCGTGCACAACTTACTGCTTTGCGCGCCGTTCCGGTGGAAGGGCTTTCTTTGCCAACGCGTACGCTGGTGACCGCGTCAACGCCTGGCGCTGATATGTCCCAGGGTCAGCTTGATTACACCCAACGCCCGCTGGATGTTGCCCTGCAACAAGATGGCTGGCTGGCGGTACAAAGTGCTGATGGTACAGAAGCTTATACCCGTAACGGCAATATGCAGGTAAGTCCTGCCGGGCAACTGACCATCGGCGGGCAACCGGTGATGGGAGAAGGTGGCCCGATTGCCGTTCCTCAAGGCGCACAGCTAACTATCGCGGCTGATGGCACCATTTCTGCACTTAACGCGGGTGACCAGCCTAACACGGTGGCTCCGATTGGCCGTTTGAAACTGGTGAAAGCGAGCGGGACAGAAGTTGTGCGTGGTGATGATGGGTTTTTCCGTTTGAGCCCCGCAGCCCAAGCCACGCGTGGTGCGACTTTACAAGCCGATGCCAGCATCTCTTTGATGCCTGGTGTGCTGGAAGGCAGTAACGTTAAACCGGTTGAAGCCATGGCTGACATGATTTCCAACGCCCGTCGTTTTGAAATGCAGATGAAGATTATTTCGAGCGTGGATGAAAACGAGCAACGGGCCAACCAACTGCTGTCGATGAGTTGATAGCCGGGGTTTGTAGGGTGGATAAGCGGTAAACGCCATCCACCACTTGCACCACGGTTGTCGGATGACGTTTCGCTTATCCGACCTACGAAACACAATCTCTAACAGGAATTCAAAATGATCAGTTCTTTATGGATTGCCAAAACCGGTCTTGATGCCCAGCAAACCAACATGGATGTGATTGCCAACAACCTGGCAAACGTCTCCACTAACGGTTTTAAGCGTCAGCGTGCTGTGTTTGAAGATCTGCTTTACCAAACCATTCGCCAGCCTGGAGCCCAATCATCTGAGCAAACCACGTTGCCGTCAGGTTTGCAGATTGGTACGGGCGTGCGCCCGGTCGCCACTGAGCGTCTGCACAGCCAGGGCAACCTGTCGCAGACTAACAACAGTAAAGATGTGGCTATCAAAGGTCAGGGTTTCTTCCAGGTGCAATTACCGGATGGCACCAGTGCCTACACGCGCGATGGTTCATTCCAGGTTGATCAAAACGGTCAACTGGTGACGGCGGGTGGTTTCCAGGTTCAGCCTGCAATCACCATTCCTGCTAACGCCCTGACGATTACCGTTGGACGTGACGGCATCGTGAGTGTGACTCAGCAGGGTCAGGCGCAACCCGTACAGGTAGGCCAGATTAACTTGACCACCTTTATGAATGACACGGGTCTGGAAAGCCTGGGTGAAAACTTGTATGCCGAAACCCAGTCATCCGGAACGCCTAATGAAAGTACTCCGGGGCTTAATGGCGCCGGGCTGCTGTATCAGGGTTACGTTGAAACCTCTAACGTGAACGTCGCAGAAGAGCTGGTGAATATGATCCAGGTTCAGCGCGCTTACGAAATCAACAGTAAAGCCGTTTCTACCACCGATCAGATGCTGCAAAAACTGACGCAACTGTAAGGCGTTTGCCGGTGTGCAGTTTGCACCGGCTGTCTTTATCTGAATGACCTGAAGATGAAAGCAATGCAAAACCCAATGGTTCTCCGTCCTATCGTGATGTGTCTGGTGCTCGCCTCAACGGGCTGCGCGCTGATACCAACTAAACCGCTGGTGGAAGGGGCGACAACGGCCCAGCCAGTGCCAGGCCCTGCGCCTCTCGTCAATGGTTCAATTTTCCAGACGGTGCAACCGGTGAACTATGGGTATCAGCCTTTGTTCGAAGACCGCCGTCCAAGGAATGTCGGCGATACCTTGACTATTCAGCTCCAGGAAAATGTCAGTGCCAGCAAAAGCTCGTCGGCTAATGCCAGCCGTGATGGCAAAACCAACTTTGGCTTTGACGTAACGCCTCGTTATCTCGAGGGGCTATTCGGCAACGATCGTGCGTCAGTGGATGCCTCTGGCGGCAACAGTTTCAACGGTAAAGGTGGGGCAAACGCCAGTAACACCTTTAGCGGAACCTTAACCGTGACGGTGGATCAGGTGCTGGCAAACGGCAACCTGCACGTCGTGGGTGAAAAACAGATAGCCATTAACCAGGGCACCGAATTTATTCGTTTCTCCGGCGTGGTGAATCCTCGCACTATTAGCGGCTCCAATACCGTGCCGTCTACGCAAGTGGCGGATGCACGTATCGAATATGTCGGTAACGGCTATATCAACGAAGCGCAGAATATGGGTTGGTTGCAACGCTTCTTCCTTAATTTATCGCCGATGTAAGCGAGGAAACTCATGACCAAATATTTATTCGGATTGCTGATGCTGGTGGCAACTCTCGCACAGGCTGACCGCATCCGCGATCTGACCACGATTCAGGGCGTGCGTGAAAACTCCCTGATTGGTTACGGTCTGGTGGTCGGGCTTGATGGCACAGGCGACCAAACCACACAAACACCGTTCACTACCCAGACACTCAATAACATGCTTTCGCAGTTGGGGATCACCGTTCCGGCAGGCACCAACATGCAGCTTAAAAACGTCGCAGCGGTCATGGTGACGGCAAAATACCCGGCATTTGCACGCTCTGGCCAGAATATTGATGTGGTGGTTTCATCCATGGGTAACGCCAAAAGTCTGCGTGGAGGCACTTTGCTGATGACGCCGATGAAAGGTGTTGATAACCAGGTTTATGCGCTCGCACAGGGTAACATTCTGGTGGGTGGTGCCGGGGCTTCCGCGGGCGGCAGCAGTGTTCAGGTTAACCAGCTTAACGGCGGCCGTATCACTAACGGTGCGGTTATCGAACGTGAGTTACCGGGCACTTTTGGCTCCGGGAATATAATTAGTCTGCAACTTAACAACGATGATTTCACTCTTGCGCAGCAGATAACGGACACCATCAACCGCTCACGTGGTTTTGGTAGTGCCTCTGCGTTAGATGCGCGCACCATTCAGATTCGTGTGCCAAGCGGCAATAGCTCGCAAGTGCGTTTGTTGGCCGATATTCAGAACCTGGAAGTCAACATGCCTGCGCAGGATGCGAAAGTGATTATCAACTCACGCACCGGCTCGGTGGTGATGAACCAGGAAGTGACACTCGACACTTGTGCGGTTGCGCAAGGTAACTTGTCTGTGACGGTTAATCGCTCAGCTCAGGTAAGCCAGCCAGATACGCCATTTGGTGGCGGTCAAACAGTGGTGACGCCGCAAACGCAAATCGATCTGCGTCAAAATGGTGGTGCTCTACAACGTGTTAATGCCAGTGCCAATTTAAATAATGTGGTGCGTGCGCTTAACACATTAGGCGCATCACCAATGGAATTGATGTCGATTTTACAATCGATGCAAACCGCCGGCTGTCTACGTGCCAAAGTGGAAATCATCTGATGCTTAACGATACCCAGTCACTGGCGAATGCTGCATGGGATGCTAACTCTCTTAACCAGCTAAAAGCGAAAACCGGGCAAGATCCAAAGGGCAACATGAAATCGGTTGCCCGCCAGGTGGAGGGGATGTTCGTGCAGATGATGCTGAAAAGCATGCGTGAGGCACTGCCAAAAGATGGTTTGTTTAGCAGTGAACAAACGCGCATGTACACCAGCATCTACGACCAGCAAATCGCGCAGCAGCTCAGTGCCAAAGGGCTTGGGCTGGCCGATATGATGGTGGAGCAAATGGGCGGCAATGCCGACCCATCGGAAGATGCTGGCAAAGTGCCGATGAAGTTTGATCTGCAAACCGTGACCAGTTTCCAGAACCAGGCGTTAACGCAAATGGTGCGCCAGGCTATTCCTAAAGCCCCTTCTAATGAAGAGCCGCTAACAGGGGATAGCAAGGACTTTCTGGCGCAACTTTCATTGCCTGCAAGACTTGCGAGCGAACAGAGCGGTATTCCTCATCACTTGATTCTGGCGCAAGCTGCGCTGGAGTCAGGGTGGGGTCAGCGGCAAATCCTCACTGAAAAAGGCGAACCGAGTTTTAACTTGTTTGGTGTGAAGGCGTCGGGAAGTTGGAAGGGCCCGACGACGGAAATCACCACTACCGAGTATGAAAACGGTGAAGCTAAAAAGGTGAAAGCCAAATTCCGCGTCTATAGCTCTTACCTCGAAGCGCTTTCTGATTATGTCGGCTTGCTGACGCGCAACCCGCGATATGCCGCCGTCACTAATGCTAATACCGCTGAACAGGGTGCACAGGCATTGCAAAATGCCGGTTACGCCACCGATCCGAACTATGCCCGTAAGCTTACGGGCATGATTCAGCAGATGAAGGCGATGGGTGAGAAAGTGGCGAAAGCGTATAGCAATGATCTCTCAAACTTGTTTTAAACCTGTCATTAATCTCTCAAGTATTGCAGGGAACTGCCGATACTCATCGACAGGAACCGTGATTAACGCGCTAAGGAAATTTCATGTCCAGTAGCCTGATTAACAGTGCCATGAGTGGCCTGGGTGCTGCCCAGGCGGCACTGAATACTGTCAGTAACAACATTTCTAACTATAACGTCACAGGCTATACCCGCCAGACTACCGTGTTGTCGCAGTCGCAAAGTACGCTTGGCGCAGGTGGCTGGATTGGTAATGGCGTACAGGTCAGCGGTGTGCAACGTGAATATGATGCGTTCATCACTAACCAACTGCGTGCGGCACAAACGCAAAGCAGTGGTCTGAATACTCAGTACCAGCAGATGTCTAAAATTGACAATATTCTGTCTGGCACGACAAATACTCTCGCTACAACCATGCAGAGCTTTTTTAGCGGCTTGCAGACTCTGGTAAGCAACTCCGAAGATCCAGCGGCACGCCAGGCATTGCTCGGTAATGCCAGCGGCCTGGTGAACCAGTTTAAGGTGACCGATCAGTATCTGCGCGATCAGGATAAGCAGGTGAATACCGCCATCCAGAGCAGCGTGGAGCAAATCAATAACTACGCCAGTCAAATTGCCAATCTGAATAACCAGATTTCGCGTCTGACGGGTGTGGGCGCGGGTGCCGCACCTAACGATCTCCTCGATCAACGTGATCAGCTGGTTAGCGAGTTAAACCAAATTGTCGGCGTTGAAGTCAGTGTTCAGGATGGCGGCACTTATAACGTCTCCATCGCGAACGGTTTATCTCTGGTACAGGGTGATAAAGCCAATAAATTGGCGGCAGTTTCTTCCAGTGCAGACCCTTCACGCACCACTGTTGCATATGTTGACCCTGTTTCTGGTACTAAGGAAATCCCGGAAAACCAGCTGAACAGTGGCACGCTGGGTGGCATGTTGACCTTCCGTTCTCAGGATCTGGATAGCGCTCGCAACCGCCTGGGGCAACTGGCTCTGACATTTGCCGATGCGATAAATCAACAACATGGCAAAGGGGTTGATGCTAATGGTGATAAAGGCGGCGATTTCTTTGCAATCGGCGGGCCGACGGCGTGGGGAAATGCCAACAATGTCGCTAAAGATACCTCGCTTAAAGTAAGCATGACGAACAGCTCGGAAGTGCAGGCAAGCGACTACAAAGTGACCTATGACGGAAAGGCGTGGCAAGTCACACGCCTGGCGGATAATAAACAATTCGAAGCAGCACTCTCCACTGATGGCAAAAGCATGAGCTTCGACGGCCTGAAACTTGATATTAGTGGAACGGCGCCGAGCAAAAATGACAGCTTCATAGTTAAACCTGTTTCTGACGCTGTTGTGAACATGGGTGTACTGATTACCGACGAAAGTAAGCTGGCCCTGGCAGGTGATCCTAATGGTGGCACCGGAAATACCAGCGGTGGCGCAAGCGATAACCGTAATGCCCAGGCAATGCTGGATTTACAAAGCGGCAAACTCGTTAACGGCAACAAATCGTTTAACGATGCGTATGCAAGTCTTGTGAGCGATGTCGGTAACAAAACCAGTACGCTGAAAGTCACCAGCACCACACAAAATAACGTGGTCACGCAGTTGAGTAACCAACAGCAGTCTATCTCTGGCGTCAATCTCGACGAAGAGTACGGTAACTTGCAGCGTTTCCAACAATATTACCTGGCCAATGCCCAGGTACTACAGACGGCATCAACTCTGTTTGATGCGTTACTGTCCATCCGTTAATTAAGGAATCTGGCGTATGCGTATCAGTACCGCAATGATGTACCAACAGAACATGCGTGGCATAACCAACTCGCAAAGTGAGTGGTTGCGTTATGGCGAGCAGATGTCGACCGGTAAGCGCGTCACTAAACCTTCTGACGATCCGATTGCAGCATCACAGGCTGTGGTGTTGTCTCAGGCTCAGGCACAAAACAGCCAGTATGCGTTGGCGCGCACCTTTGCGACCCAAAAGATTTCGCTGGAAGAAAACGTGTTGGGGCAGGTGACAACAGCTATCCAGTCAGCACAAGAAAAAATCGTTTATGCCGGTAACGGAACATTAAGCGATGATGACCGCGCATCGCTGGCGACCGATCTGGAAGGTATTCGCAATCAGATATTAAACCTTGCCAATAGTACCGATGGCAACGGACGCTATATTTTTGCCGGCTACAAAACGGATTCTGCACCGTTTAGTGATGTTGCCGGGAAGATTACATATGGTGGTGGTGATACTGCGGTTGTGCAATCTGTAGACGCCTCTCGCACCATGACCGTAGGGCATCTGGGCTCGGAGATTTTTGAGTCACTGACCAGCAATGCTGTGCCTGAACCGGGTGCTGGCACGTCTGAGAAGAGTCTTTTCAATATGCTTGATTCAGCTATTGCGACGCTGAGAACACCGACGGAAGGCCTGGATGAAACTCAGAAGGCTGATCTGGACGCGGCAATTGATAAAACCAACCGTGGATTGAAAAACTCCCTCAACAACGTGCTGACTGTTCGTGCAGAACTCGGTACGCAGCTGAACGAGCTGGATAAGCTTGATGAGTTAGGTAGCGATCGCGCATTGGGCCAGGCTCAACAAATGAGTGATTTGGTTGATGTGGACTGGAACTCAGCAATATCTTCTTATGTGATGCAGCAGGCAGCTCTACAGGCCTCTTATAAAGCCTTCAGTGATATGCAAGGGATGTCCTTGTTCCAGCTAAACAAATAAGTTTTACCACTTTGGGCGTGCCATGAAACTGGGCACGCTTTATATGCCCACTTCTGCACCCCGAAGTGGGCTTTTTTTTGCCTAAAAATGGGGGGTGCTGCAGCGAATTTGCCTGTGAATAGACAAAGTGCTTTTGTAGGAAGGGTTAGGGGCGCGGCATCTAACAGCTTACACACATGACTAGTCCTGATATAAGTTGACAGTTTTCTGTCTGTAAAACGCCTGATGAACATCATCGGGCGTTTTGTATTTCAGGGCCTGGTGTGGCCGCTCATGGTTATAAATCGCCACAGATTCTTTTACCATTTCCCGGGCCTGCGCCAGGTCTGCAGGACGCGAGAGTAAAAACTCATTTTTCAGGATCCCGTTTATTCGCTCAGCCAGCGCATTCTGGTAGCAGTCATAACCATCGGTCATTGAACAGGTTATCCCGTTTTTCTCATGGACTGACTGATAAAGCGCTGAGCAGTATTGCAGTCCTCTGTCAGAGTGATGAACCAGGGGCTCCGTCGTTTTTCTTCGCCTCAGAGCCTGTCTGAACGCTTTTACCACATTTTCTGTCTGCAGGTTTTCCCCGACATGATAACCCATGATTTTTCTGGAGCAGGCATCTGTGACCAGACTCAGATAAGCTGTGCCACTGAGCAGTGGAAGGTACGTAATGTCGGCAACCCAGACCTGCTCTGGCTCAAGGGCGGTAACCTGTCCCGGGCCGGGTTTCAGCAAATTAGGATGCCGGTAAAAGCGATGGTGGCTGTTGGTGGTTTTGTGATACGCCCGTTTCACTGGCACCAGGAGCCGGTATTCATTCAGCAGGTTAAACAGACGGTCTCGTCCTATATTCAGCATGTTATCGGCCTGAGTGTTCAGCAGATAGTGCAGTTTACGCGTACCGATTCGCGGCTGACGACACCTGACGCGGGTAACAAACGCAAGAACCCGGGCATGTTGTTCCTGGCGTTTTCTGCGCCTTGTGTTGTCCTGATACCACGCCTGTCTGCTGTGCCCCAGGAACTGGCATGCGCGCGTAACGGTTATTTTGGGGGCCGGACTTTGCGCGAGGACTTGCCGTGCCGCTTTTTTACGACACTCACCCCGTAATCATTTTTCAGGACATTGATAATCGACTCAAAAAACTCCGCTTTCTGGTTCGCCAGCTCAAGCTGTTCTTCAAGTTCCCTGATTCTTTGTTCGGGTGTAAGCGGGATAGTCGTCTGAGCCACAGGCCGTTTCCTCTTCACCAGGTCAGGAAGTCCGGGACTCCAGTCAAGCCGGCCATATTTACGCAGCCAGACAAGAACGGTGGAGCGCCCCTGGATGCCATACCGCTGCTGGGCCTGTTTATAGGTCATCTCGCCTTTTTCAACCTGCTCAACAACGGCTATTTTAAAGGATAGAGGATAATCACGTTGGGTGCGTTTGAACTCAGTCATCATCACGTTCTCCGGATTTAAGTCAGGAACGTGTCAACGCTATTCAGGACGGGTCAACAGAAATAAAAAAGCCGACCAGTTTCCTGGTCGGCTTTTTAGCAACGCTTAGCGATTAGTCAGTGCTTTTCGGGCGTGTTGCTGGTGCTGCTGCCTGGTGAGTTGCGCTGCTGCCACCGGCAGAACCACGACCACTGAAGTCATAAGTTGGGCGTACCCAATCACTTTGACGTGGTGATTCAGGGGTGTATTCAGGAGCTGGTGCTTTTGTCATTGGCGCAGTGGCATGTTTAGTAACATGAGCCACAATCGGAGCAACAGCTGGAGCAACAACTTGTGGAGCTGGCTCTACAGCTTTCACTTCAGGTTGTGCTTCGACAACAGTTTCAACCGCTGGCACAGTTTCTTCAGTCACTTCAACAGGCTGAGCTTCTTCTACTGGAGCAACTGGTGCAGTCTCTTCAACCACAACTGGTGCACTCTCAGCAATTTCAGCTGCTTGCTGCTGCTGTGTCTCTACAACCACATGATCCTGAACCGGCGCAACTTCATCAATCACTTGCTCTGCGACAACGTCGTCCTGAGCTGCAATCAGATGCGGTTGTTCGTTCACTGACGTGGCAATCACTTCCGGATGCGTGGTTTCCACTTTTGCAGCTTCTACAGGTGCCGCTTCAACGTGCGCTGTTTCAACTTGTGCAATTTCAACCACATGTTGCGCTTGAGCAGCAACTTCCTGAACAACCGGTTGTGAAATGATCGCTTCTGGAACTTCTTGCTCGTGCGAGACGAAGACCGGGGTACGTTCAACATTATTGTCGAACTGGCCATCTTCCTGCGAACGGGCAACCGGATAACTAATCCAGGCTTTACCAGAGGCCAGTTCAGGAGAAGCACATGCTACGGTCAACGGCATTGGTGACTGTGTTGGGTAACGCTCGTCACGGTAGCGACGACGGCGCTGGCCACTAACACGTAAATGGCGTGGAGAGCGGCGAGAACGGCGCGGCATACCATTAGAGTCGTTACGTGAATCGTTGTTGTCTTCTTGTTCAACAACAGGCTTCTCGATAACGGCCGGTAACGGAATAGTTGCAAGCTCAGTATGGGTAGCTGGTGCTGCGACTGTTTCAGTGATTTCAGGCGTTGCCACAGCTTGAACAGCAGAATCTTGAGCAGATTCGAAGCGAACTTTCTGGTTCAACTGACGCTGTTTACGACGAGGCATAACCTGGACGCGTTCTTCCTGCTCAGTTTCGACATCAACGTCTACAGTTTCATCACGTTGCAGAACTTTAACTTCTTGCTGCGCCTGGCGTTTATCATCGCTACGACGACGGTTGCGCTCACGACGTGGTTGCTGCTCGTCGCGTGCTTTTGGCTTCTCAACTTCTTCAGCAACTGTTGGGCGGTTTTCACGCACTTCACTATTTTGCTGCTGACCCTGACGGCGATTACGGCGGTTATCGTCGCGATCGCGGTTTTCACGCGGCTCACGGTTGTCACGACTTTCGCTGCGGTTTTCACCACGGCCTTCGCCACGATTATCACGATCGCGATTGTTGCGATCGCCACGGTCGTTACGGTCACGACGGTTATTCTGGCGACGGTTATTACGGCGATCCTGGTTTTGACGTTGGCCTTCAGTCTCAGCAGGTTTAACTTCCTGAACTTCTTTGCTTTCAGGTGTTGGTTCACCTGCGAACAGGTTTTTCAGCGCACTGAAGAAGCGGCTAAGCAAGCCAGGTTGCTCTGTTGTTGCTACTTTCGCAGTTACTGGTTTGGTAACTGGGGTTTGCACCGTGGTTGCTGCAGGGGCTGACTCAGCTGGAGCTGGCGGCACGTCAGGCATCACGAAGGTTGCCAGTGCAGGTTGTTCTGGGCGTTTACGCTCGGCGTACTCTTCTTCAGACGGCACAGCCATCTCTTCTTCATACCGCTTCGGCAGCATGTAGCTCAGAGTTTTGCTTTCTTCGCCTTTACGTACGCGCAGTACGGAATAGTGTGGCGTTTCCATCTGATCGTTAGGAACGATGATAGCTTTCACACCACCCTGACGGGTTTCAATCGCGCTCACAGCATCACGTTTTTCGTTCAGCAGGTAAGAGGCAATGGGTACAGGAACAATCGCGTGAACTTCCTGGGTGTTCTCTTTCAGCGCTTCTTCTTCAATCAGACGCAGAATGGAGAGTGCCATGGATTCGTTGTCACGTACCGTACCTGTTCCGCTACAACGCGGGCAGACGTGGTGGCTGGACTCGCCCAGAGAAGGGGAGAGACGCTGACGGGACATTTCCAGCAGGCCAAAGCGTGAGATATGGCTAATCTGGATACGAGCACGGTCCTGGCGTACAGCTTCGCGCAGACGGTTTTCTACCGCGCGCTGGTGGCGCACAGGCGTCATATCGATGAAGTCGATAACAATCAGGCCACCGAGGTCACGCAAACGCAGTTGGCGTGCGATTTCATCAGCTGCTTCAAGGTTGGTATTGAATGCCGTTTCTTCAATATCACCACCACGAGTTGCGCGCGCGGAGTTGATGTCGATGGCGGTTAATGCTTCGGTGGAGTCAATAACAATCGAACCGCCGGAAGGCAGGCGAACTTCACGCTGGAAAGCGGATTCAATCTGCGATTCAATCTGATAGTGGCTAAACAGCGGGATTTCACCGGTGTAGAGCTTAATTTTGCTGCTGAAATCAGGGCGACCCAAAGCACCGATATGCTGGCGAGCCAGTTCGAGCACTTTCGGGTTATCGATAAGAATTTCACCGATGTCCTGACGTAGATAATCACGGAAAGCACGGACGATCACGTTGCTTTCCTGATGGATAAGGAATGGAGCCGGGCGATTTTCTGCCGCTTTCTGAATGGCTTCCCAATGCTTCAGACGGAAACTTAAATCCCATTGCAGTGCTTCGGCGGATTTACCCACGCCAGCAGTACGTACAATCAGACCCATGCCATCTGGCAGTTCAAGGGAAGACAGGGCTTCTTTCAGTTCGGTACGATCGTCACCTTCAATGCGGCGGGAAATACCACCAGCACGTGGGTTATTAGGCATCAGTACCAAATAGCTACCTGCCAGGCTAATAAAGGTGGTTAAGGCTGCGCCTTTATTACCACGTTCTTCTTTATCAATCTGGACAATCACTTCCTGGCCTTCGCGCAAAACATCTTTAATGTTTGGACGACCATGTGATGAATAATTAGACGGGAAATATTCGCGGGCAATTTCTTTAAGAGGAAGGAAACCATGACGTTCCGCGCCGTAATCTACAAATGCCGCTTCCAGACTAGGTTCAATACGGGTGATTTTGCCTTTATAGATGTTGGCTTTTTTCTGTTCGTGTCCAGGACTTTCAATATCCAGGTCGTACAGGCGTTGCCCATCTACAAGGGCGACACGCAACTCTTCTTGCTGAGTCGCGTTTATTAGCATTCTTTTCATCGTAACTTACTCATTATTCTTACATTGGTGACAGAGCTACGGGCATGGTGACGCTGACCGGGAGTGAACCGATGGCCTCGTGACTAAACGCATTAAGTCGCCAACCTCACGGTTGTCGCTTGCTGAGAGGCGCAAAGTGTCGGTAGCCTGTATTTCATACGGAAATACAGCGCAATTATCGTGGGAATAACCTTAGAAAATTTCTTAAGAGTTGATTCCATTTTACCGGTCAGGCTGCAACCCGCAGCCCGCTAACTGCCTGAAAGTGCAATACGTCTTACGCCATTGCTGCGTGGATGAACATTCAGGCAAAACTGGTAATTCCGCAAAATTCCTTGTTCTAACAAGTATCAACACGGAAAACCGCAACATTATTCCATTGCTAACCTTATTATAGCAAGATGACTTTTGCCTTTGATGCCTCGTTTCTTACAGTTTTTTAACTCACTTTTTCGCTGCGTGTCGCAGAAATTTGAAAAAGGAGAGTCAGGCGACTTAAAACCAGGCAATTTCTCAGTTAAGCACATAAAAATGAGTGGCGCTATGCGCGCACGCTATTTAGAATCGCCGACCATGAAAACTCAGACTCCTTCAGTACAAATCGTTGCCATTTCGTCCGACGAAGCAGGGCAGCGTATCGATAACTTTTTGCTCTCGCGCTTAAAAGGCGTACCGAAAAGTATGATTTATCGCATTTTGCGTAAAGGCGAAGTGCGCGTGAATAAAAAACGCATCAAGCCTGAATATAAAATTCAGGATGGAGACGAAATCCGTATTCCACCAGTTCGCGTTGCTGAACGTGAAGAAGAGGCGGTTTCCCCGCATCTGCAAAAAGTGGCAGCATTGACTGATGCGATTCTCTATGAAGACGACCACATTCTGGTGTTAAATAAGCCATCGGGTACTGCAGTTCACGGCGGCTCTGGTTTAAGCTTTGGTGTAATTGAAGGTTTACGTGCGTTACGCCCTGAAGCGCGTTTCCTCGAACTGGTTCACCGTCTGGACCGTGATACTTCCGGTATTTTGCTGGTTGCGAAGAAACGCTCTGCATTACGTTCGCTGCACGAACAACTGCGTGAAAAAGGAATGCAGAAGGATTACCTGGCACTGGTTCGTGGCCAATGGCAATCGCATGTGAAAGCAGTGCAGGCTCCGTTGCTGAAGAATATTTTGCAAAGCGGTGAGCGTATTGTACGCGTAAATAGTGAAGGGAAACCTTCAGAGACGCGTTTTAAAGTGGAAGAACGTTACGAGTTTGCCACACTTGTGCGTTGTAGTCCGATTACCGGGCGTACTCACCAGATTCGTGTGCACACGCTGCACGCAGGCCATCCGATTGCGTTTGACGATCGTTATGGCGATCGTGAGTTTGATAAGCAACTCGCAGGAACGGGTCTGAATCGCTTGTTCTTGCACGCTGCGGCCTTGCGCTTCACCCATCCTAATACCGGTGAAATTATGCGAGTTGAAGCACCGCTGGATGAGAAGCTAAAGCGTTGCCTTAACGTGTTGCGTAACGCACGCTAGTTTATTGTCAATTGGCTAAGCATTGCACTTGCCGAAAGAAAAAAGGGTGGATCAAGCTGTCGCTTTGCCACCCTTTTTTTCATATCAACAGTGGGTTACAGCCTTCATTGCACAGCATTTCGCACAAGCTAATCAGCGGCAGTCCAACTAACGTATTTGGATCTTTTCCAGATAATCGTTCAAATAATGTGATCCCCAGTCCTTCACTTTTAAAGCTTCCTGCACACTGTAAAGGTTGCTCTTTATGTACGTAATGGCGGATTTCTTGTTCACTCAAATGACGAAAATGCACATCAAAGGGCTCGCAAATCACCTGTAAATTTCCTGCAGCGGAATTATAAAGTGCCAGGCCGGTATAAAAAGTAACAATACTGTTACGCGCAATCAGCAATTGTTCGACTGCTTTTTCTTCTGTGTGCGGCTTACCGACGATTTTCCCATCTAAAACGCAGACTTGATCTGAACCGATAATCAGATGATTTGGATACTGCATACTTAACGCCTGTGCTTTGGCTTGCGCAAGGCGCATGACGAGTTGGCGGGCATCCTCACCGGGAATTGGCGTTTCATCGACCAATGGTGCTGCGGTGATAAAGGGCATACCGAGCTTTTCAAGCAGCTCTCGACGGTATGGCGAAGTTGAGGCCAGAACAATTTGCGTCATATTTTTTTCATTAATGATAGCGATCCGAGAAAAGGCATTTTAAACTATGCCACCGCAATGTGTGCGAATAAGTAGAAAAGGCACTGTTTACAGGCTTTTTCTTTGACTCTATGACGTTACAAAGTTAATATGCGCGCCCTATGCAAAAAGTAAAATTACCCCTGACTCTCGATCCGGTTCGTACGGCTCAAAAACGCCTTGATTACACGGGTGTTTACACCCCTATTCAGGTAGAGCGTGTCGCCGAGTTTGTAGTCAGTGTAGACAGTGATGTGGAATGCGATATGTCATTTGCCATCGATAACCAACGCCTTGCCGTTCTTACTGGTGATGCGAAGGTTTCGGTAACATTGGCGTGTCAGCGTTGCGGAAAGCCGTTTGCCCATCAGGTTTACACGCAGTATTGTTTTAGTCCGATCGTCAAAGACGAGCAGGCTGAAGCACTCCCGGAAGGATATGAACCAGTTCAGGTCAACGAATTTGGTGAAATCGATCTTCTGGCGTTGGTGGAAGATGAAATTATCCTCTCCTTGCCAGTTGTTCCGGTGCATGATTCTGAACACTGTGAAGTGTCCGAGGCGGACATGGTATTTGGCAAACTGCCTTCCGAGGCGGAGAAACCAAACCCATTTGCCGTATTAGCCAGTTTAAAGCATAAGTAATTAAGGAGTAAGGTCCATGGCCGTACAACAGAATAAACCAACCCGTTCTAAACGTGGCATGCGTCGTTCCCATGACGCGCTGACCACAGCAGCAGTGTCCGTGGACAAAGTTTCTGGCGAAACTCATCTGCGTCACCACATCACCGCCGACGGTTTCTACCGCGGTCGCAAGGTTATCGCTAAGTAATTGGCGATACCTTGAGACGTCTAACCCTTGCGTTAGATGCCATGGGTGGGGACTTCGGTCCTTCCGTGACAGTGCCTGCAGCATTGCAGGCACTGGACTCTAACTCTCAGCTAAACCTTCTATTAGTCGGCGACCCCGACGCCATCACGCCATTACTTGCCAAAGCTGATTTTGAAAAACGCTCACGTGCGCAGATAGTTCCTGCGGAGTCGGTTATTGCCAGTGATGCAAGGCCCTCGCATGCGATCCGAAATAGTCGCGGATCCTCAATGCGAGTGGCGCTTGAGTTAGTAAAAGAAGGTCGTGCAGAAGCTTGCGTCAGTGCAGGAAATACCGGTGCTCTGATGGGGCTTGCCAAATTATTGCTCAAACCAATTGAAGGGATTGAGCGTCCGGCGTTGATGACGGTGTTGCCGCATCAGCAAAAAGGCAAAACAGTCGTGCTGGATCTTGGCGCGAATGTGGATTGTGACAGTAATATGCTGGTCCAATTTGCGATAATGGGTTCAGTGATGGCTGAGGAACTCCTCAGCATCAACTCTCCACGTGTCGCATTGCTGAATATCGGCGAAGAAGAGACGAAAGGTCTCGATAGCATTCGTGATGCTTCAGCTTTATTAAAAACAATGCCTTCTATCAACTATATTGGTTATCTTGAAGCTAACGAGTTGTTGACGGGAAAAACCGACGTGTTGGTGTGCGATGGTTTTGTCGGTAACGTCACCCTCAAGACGATGGAAGGGGTTGCAAGGATGTTCCTCTCGCTTTTGAAATCGCAGGGCGAAGGGAAAAAAAGGTCGTGGTGGCTAATTATATTGAAGCATTGGTTACAAAAAAGCCTGACAAGGCGATTCAGTCACCTCAACCCCGACCAGTATAATGGCGCCTGTCTGTTAGGATTGCGCGGCACAGTGATTAAGAGTCACGGAGCGGCCAATCAGCGAGCGTTTGTTGTCGCGATAGAACAGGCAGTGCAGGCGGTGGTGCGGCAAGTCCCTACACGGATTGCTGCCCGCCTGGAATCTGTATTACCCAAGAGTGACTGACGTACATGCATACGAAGATTATTGGTACTGGTAGCTATCTGCCAGAACACGTGCGTACCAACGCCGACCTGGAAAAAATGGTGGATACTTCTGACGAGTGGATTGTCACCCGCACAGGTATTCGTGAACGTCGAATTGCTGGACCAGATGAAACCGTTGCAACAATGGCTTTTGCTGCGGCTACGCGTGCGCTTGAAATGGCAGAAATCGATAAGTCTGAAATTGGGCTGATTATCGTTGCCACAACTTCTTCAACTCACGCTTTCCCAAGTGCTGCCTGCCAGGTTCAGGCAATGTTAGGGATCAAAGGCTGCCCTGCGTTTGATGTTGCAGCCGCTTGCGCAGGTTTTACCTACGCTCTGAGCGTGGCAGACCAATATGTGAAGTCCGGTGCAGTAAAACATGCGCTGGTTATTGGTTCTGATGTGCTGGCACGTACTTGCGATCCTACCGATCGCGGCACAATTATTATTTTTGGTGATGGTGCGGGGGCGGTTGTACTGAGTGCTTCTGAAGAGCCTGGTATCATTTCAACCCACCTGCATGCTGACGGTAGCTATGGTGAACTGCTGACGTTACCGAATGTCGATCGCGTGAATCCCGAAAATTCGATTCATCTGTCGATGGCCGGTAATGAAGTCTTTAAAGTCGCGGTTACAGAGCTTGCGCACATTGTTGATGAAACCCTTGAGGCGAACAATCTGGATCGTTCCGATCTTGATTGGTTGGTTCCGCATCAGGCTAACCTGCGCATTATCAGCGCGACTGCGAAAAAACTCGGTATGTCACTTGATAATGTCGTCGTTACCCTCGATCGTCACGGTAATACCTCAGCCGCGTCTGTTCCGGCAGCGCTGGATGAAGCGGTACGCGACGGGCGGATTCAACGTGGCCAGTTGGTATTGCTCGAAGCCTTCGGTGGCGGCTTTACCTGGGGTTCAGCACTGGTTCGTTTTTGATTATTAGGGATTTAACCATGACTCAATTTGCTTTTGTTTTTCCGGGACAAGGTTCGCAAGCTGTAGGTATGCTGGCAGACATCGCGGCATCAAACCCTGTCGTTGAAGCAACCTTCCGTGAAGCTTCTGATGTGCTGGGCTATGATTTGTGGGCGCTGACCCAACAAGGTCCGGCTGAAGAACTGAACAAAACCTGGCAAACTCAGCCAGCTTTGCTGGCAGCCTCTGTCGCATTGTGGCGTGTCTGGGAGCAGCAGGGTGGCAAAACCCCTGCAATGATGGCAGGACACAGCCTGGGCGAGTACTCTGCTCTGGTTTGTGCCGGCGTCATTGGTTTCGCAGATGCAGTCCGTCTGGTTGAATTACGCGGCAAATTGATGCAAGAAGCGGTCCCAGCGGGTACAGGCGCCATGTATGCCATTATCGGTCTTGATGATGCGTCTATTGCAAAAGCCTGTGAAGAAGCAGCCCAGGGCGAAGTGGTTTCTCCGGTGAATTTTAACTCACCAGGCCAGGTTGTGATTGCGGGTAACAAAGACGCCGTAGAACGTGCAGGTGCAGCTTGTAAAGCCGCCGGTGCAAAACGTGCTCTGCCACTGCCTGTTAGCGTGCCATCTCACTGTGCATTGATGAAACCCGCAGCTGATAAACTAGCTGTTGCGCTGGAAGATATTACTTTCAATGCTCCAGTTGTTCCGGTAGTGAACAACGTTGACGTGAAATGTGAAACCTCTCCTGAAGCTATTCGTAGTGCTCTGGTACGCCAGCTCTATAGCCCGGTACAGTGGACTAAATCAGTAGAATTTATGGCAGCGCAGGGTGTGACCCAGTTGCTGGAAGTAGGGCCTGGTAAGGTATTGACTGGCCTGACAAAACGTATTGTTGACACACTGACTGCATCGGCCATTAACGAGCCGGTAGCGATGTCAGCAGCGCTCGAGCAATAAGACGAGGAAAACCATGAGTTTTGAAGGAAAAATTGCGCTGGTAACCGGCGCAAGCCGCGGTATTGGCCGCGCAATCGCGGAAACCTTAGTGGCCCGTGGTGCGAAAGTTATCGGTACTGCTACTAGCGAAAGCGGTGCGCAGGCGATCAGTGATTATCTGGGTGATAACGGCAAAGGTTATATGCTGAATGTGACCGATCCGGCTTCAATTGAAGCTGTTTTAGGAAATATTCGCGCAGAATTTGGCGAAGTCGACATTCTGGTTAATAATGCCGGTATCACTCGTGATAACCTGTTAATGCGCATGAAAGATGACGAATGGAACGATATCATCGAAACCAATCTGTCATCAGTTTTCCGTCTGTCAAAAGCGGTAATGCGCGCTATGATGAAAAAGCGTCATGGTCGTATTATCACTATTGGTTCTGTGGTTGGTACCATGGGAAATGCTGGTCAGGCTAACTACGCTGCGGCGAAAGCGGGTCTGATTGGTTTCAGTAAGTCTCTGGCACGTGAAGTTGCGTCACGAGGTATTACTGTAAACGTTGTTGCTCCGGGCTTTATTGAAACGGACATGACACGTGCGCTTTCTGATGAACAGCGCGCGGGTATACTGGCGGAAGTTCCAGCGGGTCGTTTAGGCGACGCAAAAGAAATCGCCAGTGCTGTTGCATTTTTAGCCTCTGACGAGGCGGGTTACATCTCTGGTGAGACCCTGCACGTCAATGGCGGAATGTATATGGTTTAACCGCAAGATAAAACTATTTGCGTTATTTGGGCGAATGCCCGCAAAATAGCGTAAAATCGTGGTATGACCTGCCGGGATTTAGTTGCATCTTTTTCAACATTTTATACACTACGAAAACCATCGCGAAAGCGAGTTTTGATAGGAAATTTAAGAGTATGAGCACTATCGAAGAACGCGTTAAGAAAATTATCGGCGAACAACTGGGCGTTAAGCAGGAAGAAGTTATCAACTCCGCTTCCTTCGTAGAGGACCTGGGCGCTGATTCTCTTGACACCGTTGAGCTGGTAATGGCTCTGGAAGAAGAGTTTGATACTGAGATTCCGGACGAAGAAGCTGAGAAAATCACCACCGTTCAGGCTGCCATTGATTATATCAACGGTCACCAAGCGTAAGTGAACATCTCCAGGCGGTCATTCGACCGCCTGAGTTTTATCTAAGTGTCCCACAAGTCCTATTTTTTCCCTCCCTGGAGGACAAACGTGTCTAAGCGTCGTGTAGTTGTGACCGGACTGGGCATGTTGTCTCCTGTCGGCAATACCGTAGAGTCTACCTGGAAAGCTCTCCTTGCCGGTCAGAGTGGCATCAGCCTAATCGACCATTTCGATACTACCGCCTATGCAACGAAATTTGCTGGCTTAGTAAAGGATTTTAACTGTGATGACATCATTTCGCGCAAAGAACAGCGCAAAATGGATGCCTTCATTCAATATGGAATTGTTGCTGGCCACCAGGCCATGCTGGATTCTGGTCTGGAAGTAACGGAAGAGAATGCAATCCGTATCGGCGCCGCAATTGGTTCTGGTATCGGTGGTCTGGGTCTTATCGAAGAGAACCACTCCTCGTTGGTCAACGGTGGTCCACGTAAGATCAGCCCATTCTTTGTGCCGTCTACTATTGTGAATATGGTGGCAGGTCATCTGACCATTATGTTCGGCCTACGTGGTCCAA
Organism: Buttiauxella noackiae; assembly: GCF_000737905.1. Taxonomy (NCBI): domain Bacteria; kingdom Pseudomonadati; phylum Pseudomonadota; class Gammaproteobacteria; order Enterobacterales; family Enterobacteriaceae; genus Buttiauxella; species Buttiauxella noackiae. The sequence continues at coordinate 1,170,046 of NZ_JPRU01000001.1, read as the reverse complement.
GCATTTCCATCGCTACAGCGTGTACTTCTGGTGTGCATAACATCGGTCAGGCAGCGCGTATCATCGCTTATGGCGATGCAGACGCTATGCTGGCAGGTGGTGCGGAAAAAGCCAGTACTCCGTTGGGCGTGGGTGGCTTTGGTGCCGCACGTGCACTTTCTACCCGTAATGACAACCCACAAGCGGCAAGCCGTCCGTGGGATAAAGACCGTGATGGTTTTGTGTTGGGTGATGGTGCGGGCATGATGGTACTCGAAGAGTACGAACATGCTAAGAAACGTGGCGCGAAAATCTATGCAGAAGTCGTTGGTTTTGGTATGAGCAGCGATGCTTACCATATGACTTCTCCGCCAGAAACAGGGGCGGGGGCTGCACTAGCTATGGAAAATGCTCTGCGTGATGCAGGTATTACTCCGGGCATGGTGGGTTATGTCAATGCGCATGGCACCTCTACGCCAGCTGGCGATAAAGCTGAAACACAAGCGGTTAAGACTATTTTTGGTGAAGATGCGTACCGTGTTCTGGTGAGCTCTACCAAGTCTATGACCGGCCACCTGTTGGGTGCTGCTGGAGCAGTAGAGTCAATCTACTCCGTTCTTGCATTGCGCGACCAGGTCGTTCCACCAACGATTAACCTCGATAATCCTGATGAAGGTTGCGATTTGGACTTTGTTCCACATGTTGCACGTCAGGTAAAAGGAATGGAGTACACCCTGTGTAACTCCTTCGGGTTTGGTGGTACAAACGGCTCGTTGATCTTTAAAAAGGTCTAAGTCGTTTTAATAAAGGGCTCGCTTGCGGGCCCTTTATACATCTCAACTAATCCCCTCTTGCTGCACCCCTTTCACACTGGCACTCTTAACTCACAGAACGTTGAGGAGTTGTTATGTATTTAATCAATGGTGAGTTCTCGACCAGTTTGCCCGCAAACGACCGCGCCGTGCAGTTTGGCGATGGCTGTTTCTCAACGGCACGGATCAAAGATGGTCGCGTTCGCTTTTTAGCGCAGCACCTTGGTCGTTTACAACAAGCCTGCGAAAAACTCCTGATCCCGTTTGTTCAATGGTCAGTGCTGGAAAGTGAAATGCAGCAACTGGCTGTGGCGCACCAACAAGCCGTGCTGAAAGTGATGATTACTCGTGGAAGCGGCGGGCGCGGATACAGTGCAGCAAATTGCCAGCATCCGACACGGTTACTCAGCGTTTCAGCTTACCCTTCGTTTTATCCGCAATGGCGAGAGCAGGGTATTAGCCTTGCATTAAGCCCCATTCGATTAGGCATCAATCCGCATTTGGCCGGAATTAAACACCTGAACCGCCTTGAACAGGTACTGATTCGTACGCATCTTGAACAGACGCAGGCTCAGGAAGCCCTGGTTCTTGACAGTGACGGGTGGCTTACGGAATGCTGTGCCGCTAATTTATTCTGGCGTAAAGGATCTCAGGTATTTACCCCTTATATGGATAAATCTGGTGTAAATGGCACGATGCGCCAGCATATTATTGCCTGTCTTGCAGACTCACCCTGGCAAGTAACGCAAGTGCGGGAGCGTCCTGAAAGTCTGGCTCAAGCCGACGAGTTACTCATTTGCAATGCATTGATGCCGGTTGTCCCTGTGAATCAGGCTCAATTATGGCGATTTGAATCTCGTGAGCTTTATCAATTTTTAGCACCACTTTGTGAGTAACCGATTAACGATGAAAAAGATGCTACGTTTCTTTCTGCTGCTGTTAGTGATATTTGGAGTGGCGGCAGGTGTTGGCTTATATAAAGTCCGCCAGCTCGCTAATAGCCATCTGACCATTGCGCAAGAAACCATTTTCACCCTTAAACCTGGCACCGGTCGCCTGGCGTTGGGTAAACAGCTGTATGACGAAAAATTACTTAACCGCCCACGTGTATTCCAGTGGTTGCTTAAAGTTGAGCCCGACCTCGCTAAATTCAAAGCGGGGACTTACCGGTTTACACCGCAAATGACCGTGCGCGACATGCTAAAACTGTTAGCGAGCGGTAAAGAAGCGCAGTTCCCGATTCGCTTTGTGGAAGGCACTCGCCTGAGTGACTGGCTAAAACAATTACGCGAAGCTCCATATATTCAGCACACGCTTAAAGACGATAGCTACGCCACTGTTGCCGACGCCTTAAAATTCGAAAACCCGGAATGGGTCGAAGGTTGGTTCTTCCCGGACACCTGGCTGTATACCGCTAATACCACTGACTTAGCCCTGTTAAAACGTGCACATGAGCGCATGGTCAAAGCGGTTCAGGCGGCGTGGGATGGCAAAAAAGAGGGGCTACCGTATAAAACTCAGAATGATCTGGTCACTATGGCCTCGATCATCGAGAAAGAAACGGCTGTTGCAGCAGAGCGCGATCAAGTCGCATCGGTGTTTATCAACCGTCTGCGTATCGGCATGCGCCTGCAAACCGACCCGACGGTAATTTACGGCATGGGCGAAAGCTATAATGGTAAGCTGTCACGTAAAGATCTCGAAACGCCTACGCCGTATAATACCTACGTGATTAGTGGCATGCCGCCTGGCCCGATTGCAATTCCAGGCAATGCATCGCTACAGGCTGCGGCTCACCCGGCGAAAACGCCGTATCTCTATTTTGTCGCTGATGGAAAGGGCGGCCACACATTTAATACCAACCTTGCAGGCCATAACCAGGCTGTACAGGTGTATATCAAAGCGCTGAAGGATAAGAATGGTCAGTAAATTTATCGTCATTGAAGGGCTCGAAGGAGCAGGGAAAACTAACGCGCACAACGTGGTAGTTGCGACCTTAAAAGAGCTGGGAGTCACCGATCTGGTGTTCACGCGTGAACCCGGCGGTACCCCCCTTGCGGAAAGATTGCGCGAGCTGACGCTGAACAACAAAGGTATCGGTGATGAAATCGTTACTGATAAAGCCGAAGTGCTGATGTTCTACGCGGCACGAGTTCAACTGGTAGAAACGGTTATCAAACCGGCATTGTCACGTGGAGCCTGGGTGATAGGCGATCGCCATGATCTCTCTACTCAGGCTTATCAGGGTGGTGGTCGTTGCATCGATCAGGAATTATTGATGGCGCTGCGTAACACAGTGCTTGGTGATTTTTACCCGGACCTGACTATTTATCTTGATGTCACGCCAGAAGTGGGTCTGACACGTGCGCGTGCGCGTGGTGAGCTAGACCGCATCGAACAGGAGTCTGTCGACTTCTTTAATCGCACCCGTGCGCGTTACCTTGAACTCGCCGCCGCTGACAGCCGTATTCATACGATTGATGCAACACAATCGTTGGATAAAGTGTCGCAAGACGTGCGCAACACTGTACTCGAGTGGGCTAAGGGGCTGGCGTAATGAAATGGTATCCATGGTTACGCGCGCCATTTGAGCAAATCCTGAGCCAATATCAGGCCGGGCGTGGGCACCATGCATTACTGCTTCATTCATTATCCGGTATGGGTGATGACGCGTTAATTTACGCACTTACCCGTTGGTTGATGTGCCAGAAACCGCAAGGCAGTAAAAGCTGCGGTCAGTGCCGTAGTTGCCAGTTGATGCAGGCTGGCACGCACCCGGACAGCTATGTGGTTGCGCCAGAGAAAGGCAAGTCAAGCCTTGGCATTGATGCCATCCGTGAAATTACTGAGAAGCTTTACAGCCACGCTCAACAGGGCGGGGCAAAAGTGGTCTGGCTTGAAGATGCAGGGTTACTCACCGAAGCGGCAGCCAATGCGCTGCTAAAAACACTTGAGGAGCCACCAGCGAATACCTGGTTTTTCCTGGGTTGCCGCGAACCGGCTCGTTTACCTGCAACCTTGCGTAGCCGCTGCCTGTACTGGTATCTCACGCCACCAGACGAAACCTTTGCTCTGGCCTGGCTTGCGCGGGAAATCTCACTTCATAGCGCCCAGTTGCGCGCTGCGTTACGTTTAAGTTCTGGAGCACCAGCAGGCGCTTTGGCATTGCTGCAACCCGAGCAGTGGAAACATCGGCAGTTGCTTTGTGACAAACTCAATGAGGCCTGTGCGACCAAAAATATGCTGGCGTTATTGCCAGAGTTGAACAGCGATGATGCAGCTGTCCGTGTTCACTGGTTATGTTCTCTTTTGGTTGATGCACTAAAATGGCAGCAAGGGGCGACACCGTGGTTGACTAACGATGACCAACACTCATTGGTAGCAAACCTTGCCTCCATCGCAACCCCTGCGATGCTACAAGCTATACTGCATAGCTGGTTTTCATGCCGTGAAACACTGTTAAGTGTTGTGGGCGTGAACCGAGAATTAATGCTGACTGAACAATTGCTCACCTGGGAGCGTTTAATGCAACCGGGTGCTGTCCTTCCTACCTTCCATCTTTAAAGAGTATTTGTATGTTCCTGGTTGACTCACATTGCCATCTCGATGGCCTCGATTATCAATCCCTACACAAAAGCGTTGATGATGTTCTGGAAAAAGCTGCCGCGCGCGATGTGAAGTTCTGCCTTGCGGTTGCCACGACGCTGGATGGTTATCGTAATATGCGCCAGTTGGTTGGCGAGCGTCAGAACGTCGCTTATTCATGTGGCGTGCATCCGCTCAATCAGGATGAAGAATACGACGTGGAAGAACTTCGCCGTCTGGCCGCCGATCCAGGCGTGGTGGCAATGGGGGAAACGGGGCTGGATTATTTCTATACCCCGGAAACCAAGCCACGCCAGCAGGAATCATTCCGTCATCACATCCAGATTGGCCGCGAGCTTAATAAACCAGTGATTGTCCACACCAGAGACGCACGCGCCGATACTCTGTCGATCCTTCGCGAAGAGAAAGTGACAGACTGCGGTGGGGTACTACACTGTTTTACGGAAGACAGAGAAACTGCTGGAAAATTGCTCGATATGGGGTTTTACATTTCTTTCTCGGGCATTGTGACGTTCCGCAATGCTGAGCAACTCAGGGATGCAGCCCGTTATGTGCCACTGGATCGCATACTGGTGGAGACTGATTCACCTTATCTTGCGCCAGTGCCACATCGTGGCAAAGAAAACCAACCAGCGATGACTCGTGATGTAGCGGAATATATGGCGGTACTGAAAGGTGTTTCACTTGAGGAATTGGCCGTTGCGACGACAAAAAACTTCGCCACCTTGTTCCATATTCCTGACTCCCGCTTGCAATCCGCCTGATAATTCTAAGTTATTTTAAAGCTCGTAATTAATTATTGAAGCGAGTAAAGTTCACCGCCTCAAAAAGGGCGGTGAACGCCATTTTTGTAACATTCAGAAACGCGTTTTGTAAATTTATGAAAGTTTTTCACAGGGCTGTTTGAGAAACGTGATAGCCGTCAAACAAACTTTCGTCGATTTATTTTACTCTGCGTAATAAATCAAAAGGCACTTAGATGCCTGTTTATGGACCGGATCTCCCCCCAGTCCGATGCGCATAACGCGTAAAAAAAAGCACAAATACTCAGGAGCACTCTCAATTATGTTTAAGAATGCATTTGCTAACCTGCAAAAGGTGGGTAAATCGCTGATGCTGCCAGTATCCGTACTGCCTATCGCAGGTATCCTGCTGGGCGTCGGTTCTGCAAACTTCAGCTGGCTGCCAGCAGTGGTTTCTCATGTTATGGCGGAAGCGGGCGGTTCAGTATTCGCCAACATGCCGCTGATCTTTGCTATCGGTGTGGCATTAGGCTTCACAAATAACGATGGCGTTTCTGCATTAGCCTCTGTGGTTGCATACGGCATCATGGTGAAAACCATGGCAGTTGTTGCGCCTCTGGTTCTGCATTTACCTGCTGAAGAGATCGCAGCAAAACACCTGGCTGATACCGGTGTTCTGGGCGGTATTATCTCTGGTGCAATTGCAGCCTACATGTTTAACCGTTTTTACCGCATCAAGCTGCCAGAATACCTGGGCTTCTTCGCGGGTAAACGTTTCGTACCGATCATCTCTGGTCTGGCTGCGATCTTCATGGGCGTTGTGCTGTCCTTCATCTGGCCTCCAATCGGTACGGCTATTCAGACCTTCTCTCAGTGGGCTGCTTACCAGAACCCGGTTGTGGCATTCGGTATCTACGGTTTCGTAGAACGCTGCCTGGTACCATTCGGTCTGCACCACATCTGGAACGTTCCATTCCAGATGCAAATTGGTGAATACACCAATGCTGCAGGTCAGGTATTCCACGGCGATATCCCACGTTATATGGCAGGTGACCCAACTGCGGGCAAACTGTCTGGTGGCTTCCTGTTTAAAATGTATGGTCTGCCTGCTGCTGCTATCGCAATCTGGCACTCAGCTAAACCTGAGAACCGTGCAAAAGTCGGCGGTATCATGATCTCCGCTGCACTGACCTCGTTCCTGACCGGTATTACCGAGCCAATCGAGTTCTCCTTCATGTTCGTTGCTCCAATCCTGTACATCATCCACGCGGTGTTGGCAGGCCTGGCGTTCCCAATCTGTATCCTTCTGGGTATGCGTGACGGTACTTCCTTCTCTCACGGTCTGATTGACTTCATCGTGTTGAGCGGAAACAGCAGCAAACTGTGGTTGTTCCCAATTGTTGGCCTGTGCTACGCGGCGATTTACTACACCGTGTTCCGTGTGCTGATTAAAGCGCTGGACCTGAAAACTCCAGGTCGTGAAGACGCAACTTCAGAGACTTCTACCACTTCCACAAGCGAAATGGCACCAGCTCTGGTTAGCGCTTTCGGCGGTAAAGAAAACATCACTAACCTGGATGCGTGTATTACCCGTCTGCGTGTTAGCGTGGCCGACATTTCTAAAGTCGACCAGGCTGGCCTGAAGAAATTGGGTGCAGCAGGTGTAGTTGTAGCTGGTTCAGGTGTTCAGGCAATCTTCGGTACTAAATCCGATAACCTGAAAACTGAAATGGATGAGTGGATCCGTAACAGCTAACAAGTAGTTGGGGAGAACTGAGGGAGGCCATTGGCCTCCCTTTTTTATTGCCGTCATTCTTCAAGTAGTAGGGGGGGTGGCTTCGCGCTCTTGCCCGAATCACTTACTAATTTAAGCTTATCGGGACTCGTTCTTTTGCCGCCTACCCTGAACATGAATTATTTAGGCTATGAATTAAATGGCAGATAGCTTGCGTCATCCGCCATTAAGGATGCTAGAAAGCGTAATTAGCGCTTACAGAGAAGTTGCGCGGCGCACCGTAAACGATGGAACGGCTGTCGATGTTGGTGTCGTAAGTTTTGTCGAACAAGTTATCGAGGTTCGCCTGAACGGAGAGCGCCTTCGTGACTTGATAACGGGCAAACAAATCAACTAACGCATAACTGCCTTGTTCCGCACGGAAAGTACCGCCCGGTACTGGAACATCCGCCCACACATGGTCTTGCCAGTTGACGCCGCCACCGACAGTTAGCTCGCGCAGTGTTGGGATCCGGTAACTGGTGAACAATTTAACTGAAGTGCGAGGCAGGTTAGGGTTAACTGCTTTACCGTTGCTGTCTTCAGCAACATAGCGTGTCGCACCAAATGTCATCTGCCAGTCATCAGTCAGCGCACCGTTGATCTCAAACTCCACACCTTTACTTACGGTACCATCAGCTTCACGGTAGGCTGTCTCACCGTTGCTGTCAGGAATTACCATGCCAGTCGATTGTGCGAGGTTATCTTGTTCAATACGGAAGATGGCAAGAGAAGTGGTCAGACGGCTGTTCATCCAGTCAGACTTCACACCTGCTTCATAGTTATTACCGGTGATTGGGGTGAGGTAGTTACCTTGCTCATCACGTTCGGTTTGCGGTTTAAAGACTGAGGTATAGCTTGCGTAAGTTGACCAGTCATCATTGATATCAAACACCACACCGGCGTAAGGCGAGGTGTTATTTTTCTCAAGTTCCTGGGTCAGGGTATGCAGGTTGTATTTGGTATAACGTGCGCCAACGATCACGTGCAAAGGGTCGGCTAGAGTGATGCGAGTCGCCATATAGGCAGACTTCTGGCGAACCGTATCTTCCTGAGCGAGACTCAACGGCGTCCAGTTTGTTTCCGGGAAGTTACCGTCATAATCATTGTAATTACCTAACTGGGTATCGCTGATATTTTCCCAGGAGCTGTGATAGGTGTTGTTCTGTTTGGTGTAGCTGGTACCGATCATCAGTTCATGTTGGCGCCCTAAGAGCTCATAAGATCCATTGGCAAAGGTATCGAGAGCATCCACTTTGCGCTTACCGGTGTTGTAACCTGTGCCACCTACATATGGGTAGGATGCGCCATACGGGCTAACCATCATGCCGCTGTTTTTATCTACCAGTCCGTCCAGGTAAAGCTGCTTACTTTCGAGGTCCATTTCCGTGTGTGTCCCGTTCACCGTGAGCTGCCAGTCATTGGCAAACTTTTGCTTCAGGGTGACGAAGGTGCGCTGCGATTCTTTATCGTTGTAAGCCCAGTCAGGGGCCGTGCTGTAGCTGCGATCCGGATCAGTTTTGCTGCCATCGGTGTACCAGCGCGGAATGCCGCCCCATGTCGGACTGTTAACGTTGGTTTCCTGATAGTCATAACCGACTGAGAAACTGGTGGCCTCGGTCAAATCCGCATCGAGCACACCATAGAAGAATTTTTTCTTCTGATTGTAGCGGTCAAGCCAGCTGTCGTTATCCTGATAACCTGCAACCATACGGCCACGAACATTACCGTTGTCGGTCAATGGCGTAGACATATCAGCAACATAGCGCTGTTTATTCCAGCTTCCATACTCTGCTGATACGTTGGTCTGGAATTCACGACTATCGGCATGTTTACGCACCATATTGACGGCGGCTGAAGGGTTGCCGGAACCGGTCATCAGGCCATTAGCACCACGGACCACTTCAATCTGCTGATACATCGCGGTATCTGTCAGGGCGTCGCCCAGGTTCCAGCGCGATTCAAACAGCGTTGGGATGCCATCGACCATATAGTTATCTATTAAAAATCCGCGCGAGTAGAAGTTGCTGCGGTCGGAGTCGGCAACACTTTCTGATATGCCCGTGGTGTTTTTCAGTACATCGCCCAGTGACTGCAGATTCTGGTCCTGCATGCGCTGTTCGCTGATGATGCTAACGGACTGCGGAATATCACGCGGTACCAGCAACATTTTCGTTCCGCTGGTGGTGGTTTTAACACTGTAATCCTTCTCTTCTGTATCGAGTGTATTAGACACCGAGTTTTCGACAACCAGCGTTTCTTCTGCATTTTGAGTGGCAGAGAAAGCGGTAGAAGGAAGGAGTGCGAAAGCAATACAGGATGCCAGCATAGAAATAGCGCTGGCAGGTGCGCGCTGCCCATCCCTGGTAGAAATGGTTAAAGACATCTTAAACCCTTAATGAATTGTTGGAGGTTATGTCTCTGCGCCAAAGGAATCCGGTCGCGGAGTACATAGAGTGTTTGCGATTTTATTTATTTCATGCGAATAAAAATGAAAATGAGAAATATACTCATTCATTAACTGGCTGTAAACATATGTTACAGCTCAAATGAAATATCGTTTTAATCATGAGAAGTGCAGCGTTTACGAAAGATCTGAGAAGAAGGTTGCCCAAAGAGTGATAAAGAAATAATGGGTTGAGGTTGAAAGAGCACGAGTAACTCGCTCATACTCTTACGTTATGCCTTTAAGCCTGTGCGCGCAGCGACTTAAACGAGCAATTAGTCAGCAATTAATGAATAAAGGTAACGTCATGGCCGAAGAAACTATTTTCAGTAAAATTATTCGCCGCGAGATTCCGGCAGATATCGTTTATCAAGATGAGTTAGTTACTGCATTCCGTGACATATCGCCGCAGGCACCTACCCACATCCTCATTATTCCGAACATACTGATCCCAACAGTTAATGATGTCACTGCTGAGCATGAACTGGCGCTGGGGCGCATGTTGACCGTTGCTGCAAAAATTGCTGAGCAAGAAGGGATTGCTGAAGATGGCTATCGTCTGATCATGAACTGCAATCGTCATGGCGGGCAGGAAGTTTATCATATCCACCTGCATCTGCTGGGCGGTCGTGTGCTGGGGCCGATGCTGGCGCATAAAGGATAAGTTGATGAAAAATAAACCGCTGTTAACGCTACTGGCCGTCATTGTGATGGCTGGGTGTAGCTCCAAACCGGCTATCCCTGTCAATGATGGGCAAACGCTGGTCATGGAAGCATCTGTGCTTGCGGCGGGAGTCAGTGCTGAAAAGCCTGAAATTTCAACTGACAAGGGTGCCACTGTTTCTCGCAGCCGGCTATATAATGAACAGTCTAACCCCGTCATCATCAACTATCGTTTCTATTGGTATGACGAAAAGGGTCTTGAGATTCATCCTCTCGAGCAGCCACGTACGATTACGTTACCAGCGAAATCAAGCGTTTCGGTCTCATCCATAGCCAGTTATCCAGACGCACGTAAAGTTCGTCTTTCTCTCTCTTTGTAAGGGGTGAATTTTGATTAAGGGAATCTATCGTTATCTGGTTATTCTCGCTGCGGCGATGATTTTAACCGGGTGTATTAATCGTGGAGAAGCGCCTGCACCAGTGGAAGAAGTGAAACCTGTTCCACAGCAACCCGTAGAGCCGCCGCCAACTGTTCCAACAGTGCCAACTGTACCCACTCAGCCAGGCCCGATTGAACAACCACAACCTACCATTCCTGCAACACCAAAAGTGCGCAGCTACGATTGGGGCAGCACCATGCAGCCTATGGTTGGAAAAATGCTGCAAGCCGATGGTGTGACAGCCGGTGGCGTATTACTGGTGGACAGCGTAAATAACCACACTAATGGTTCACTGCAAACCAGCAAGGCGACAGAAGCACTACGTGGTGCGCTGGAGAACAATGCCAAATTTACCCTTGTTTCAGCACAACAACTTTCGTTGGCGAAACAGCAATTAGGGCTATCACCGCAAGACAGTCTTGGATCGCGCAGTAAAGCGATTGGCATTGCCCGTAATGTTGGTGCGCAATATGTGCTCTACAGCAACGCCAGCGGTAATGTGAATGCGCCGACGCTGAAAATGCAGTTGATGTTGGTACAAACTGGCGAAATTATCTGGTCAGGAAGCGGTGCTGTACAACAAACTCAATAATTCGACACTGCAACGTTTGATTGAGAAGTACCTTCCGGCGGCTCAGGCCGCCGGTTGCTTTTCTCATCTTCAGGGATTAAGCGGCGGCAGTCTGCATTTCAACCTTGGAACGGAAGAATATGTCGCCCGGCATCAGCTTACCGCGCCAATGCCTGGGGTTTCTCTCAGCAGACAGCATCGGGCTCTGAGACGCCTTCCTCCAGGAATAGGTCCTCGGCCCGTTTGTCTGGCTGAAGGCTGGCTTATCGTTGAATGGTTAAATGGGGAGGTGAAATCGGAACTCCCCTCACTGCAAATGCTCACTTCGTTACTGTATGATTTGCATCGTCAACACTGTTTTGGCTGGCGAATCAGTTTGTTGCAATTACTTGAGCATTATTGGCAAAACGCCGCATCAGAACGAAGAAGTTTGCTCTGGCTACGGTTGTTGAAAAAAATGAAGCGGCAAGGCGAACCTAAGCCGTTGCGTCTGGCACCGCTGCATATGGATATTCATGCCGGAAACCTGGTAAATCAGTCAGATGGTATCAAGCTTATCGACTGGGAATATGCCGGTGATGGGGATGTAGCACTGGAATTGGCGGCAGTCGCGCTGGCTAATAACATTGATTGCGAGCGGTTGGTTCATGCTTACGCGAAGTTAAGCCATATTCCATTACAAGTGCTAGTCCAGCAGGTTGCGCGTTGGCAGCCCTGGGTCATTATGCTGATGGCATCCTGGTATGAATGTCGTTGGTCGCAAACGCAGGATAAAACATTTTTAACTCTTGCAGATGAGGCCTGGAGCCTGCTGTGGAATAAGAATTGATAAAGAGAGGTTGATGTGGGTCCGGTAATGTTAGATGTGGCAGGCTTTGAGCTGGATGCCGAAGAGCGTGAAATTCTAAAACATCCACTTGTTGGTGGGCTGATTCTGTTTACCCGCAACTATCACGATGCTGAGCAACTGCGTGAACTGGTGCGCCAGATTCGTGAAGCTTCCCGCAATCGTCTGGTGGTTGCTGTTGACCAGGAAGGTGGCCGTGTTCAGCGTTTTCGTGATGGCTTTACCCTTTTGCCTGCTGCTCAATCTTTTGCTGCACTGCATGGTCTGGAGCAGGGCGGCAAACTGGCTGAGGAAGCGGGCTGGTTGATGGCGTGTGAAATGATTGCCATGGATATCGACATCAGCTTTGCGCCCGTGTTGGATATCGGCCATATCAGTGCCGCGATTGGTGAGCGTTCATATCATGAAGATCCGCGCAAAGCGCTGGCGATGGCGACTCGTTTTATAGACGGGATGCACGCAGCCGGTATGAAAACGACGGGTAAACACTTCCCTGGGCATGGCGCCGTCACTGCGGATTCTCATAAAGAAACACCTCGTGATCCGCGTGAAGAGGCGCAGATCCGCGAACACGATATGCAGATCTTCCGCACGCTGATTACCGACAACAAACTCGATGCGATTATGCCTGCGCACGTCATCTATACCGATGTCGATCCCCTTCCAGCCAGCGGTTCTCCGCATTGGCTGAAAACCGTGCTACGTGGTGAGCTTGGCTTTAACGGCGTTATCTTCTCTGACGATTTGTCGATGGAAGGCGCCGCGATTATGGGCAGCTATGCTGAACGTGGACAGGCATCTCTGGATGCAGGTTGCGATATGATCCTGGTCTGCAATAATCGTAATGGTGCGGTCAGCGTGTTAGATAACCTGTCTCCGGTCAAAGCAGAGCGTGTTACAGGTTTGTATCATAAAGGTTCATTTACCCGTCAGGAGCTGATGTCATCAGCGCGCTGGAAGGAAGCAAATCAGCAACTTGAGGCGCTGCATGAGCAGTGGCAAGCCCACAAGGCGGGTCTTTAACTCCTCGGGCCAAATGGCCTGAATTCGTGTGGTGAGGATGCAATGATTATCTATTTACACGGTTTCGACTCTAATAGTCCTGGTAACCATGAAAAGGTGCTGCAACTCCAGTTTATCGACCCGGACGTGCGGCTTATCAGCTACAGCACGCGGCATCCGAAACACGACATGCAACATCTGCTCAAAGAAGTCGACAAGATGCTGCAACTGAGTGCCGATGAGCGCCCACTGATTTGTGGCGTTGGGCTTGGTGGTTTCTGGGCGGAACGCATCGGTTTCTTGTGTGATATTCGTCAGGTGATTTTTAACCCGAATTTGTTCCCGCAAGAGAACATGGAAGGCAAAATCGATCGCCCTGAAGAGTACACCGACATTTCGACAAAATGCGTGCAAAACTTCCGTGAGAAAAACCGCGATCGTTGCCTGGCGATTTTGTCGCGTAATGATGAAGCGCTGGATAATACCCGCGCAGCAGAATTGTTGCATCATTACTACGAAATTGTATGGGATCAGGAACAGACCCATAAATTCAAAAATATCTCACCACATTTGCAGCGCATAAAAGCTTTCAAAACTCTCGGCTAGCCGGGGCTTAAAGATGTAAAAGTGAAAGGGTCAGCCATGTGCTGGCCCTTTTTGTTTATCTTTTCGGCATAAAAATTTGATGCACATCAATTTTGGTATGACCAATACACCATCCATGTTATTCTTTGGTCACATTAGTGAGTTTGTTTAGGTAACTTGTTGTTAATTAAATGCTATTTCCATAACCTTTAATTAACAATTGGTTAATATTTTAAGGGGGTCACTTTGACTACGCCATTAAGAAAGATTGTCATTGTCGGTGGTGGTGCTGGCGGACTTGAACTGGCCACTCAGCTCGGTAAAAAACTAGGCCGTGGTAAAAAAGCGAAAGTCACGCTTATCGACCGTAACCACAGTCATTTGTGGAAACCGCTATTGCATGAAGTCGCAACGGGTTCACTGGATGAAGGTGTGGACGCGCTTAGCTATCTGGCACATGCCCGTAATCATCACTTCCAGTTCCAGCTAGGTTCAGTGGTTGATATCAACCGTGAAAGCAAAACCCTGACGCTCTCAGAATTGCGTGATGATAAAGGGGAATTGCTGGTTCCTGAACGCAAAATCCCTTATGACACTCTGGTGATGGCGCTGGGTAGTACTTCCAATGACTTCAATACGCCAGGCGTGAAAGATAACTGTATCTTCCTTGATAACCCGCACCAGGCGCGTCGTTTCCACTCCGAAATGCTGAATCTGTTCCTCAAGTATTCTGCAAATCTGGGTGCCAGTGGCAAAGTGAATATTGCTATCGTTGGTGGCGGGGCAACCGGTGTTGAGCTGTCAGCGGAACTGCACAACGCAGTAAAACAGCTGCACAGCTACGGCTACAAAGGCCTGACGAACGAAGCGCTGAATGTAACGCTGGTGGAAGCTGGTGAACGTATTCTGCCTGCGCTGCCACCACGTATTTCAGCAGCGGCTCACAGCGAGTTAACTAAACTGGGCGTGCGCGTTCTGACGCAAACTATGGTTACTTCTGCAGATGCAGGTGGACTCAATACCAAAGATGGCGAGTATATCGCAGCAGATCTGATGGTTTGGGCTGCAGGTATCAAAGCGCCGGACTTCATGAAAGATATTGGTGGTCTTGAAACTAACCGTATCAACCAACTGGTGACTGAGCCTACGCTGCAAACCACCCGCGACCCTGATATTTTCGCGATTGGTGACTGTGCATCCTGTGCGCGTCCTGAAGGGGGCTTTGTGCCTCCACGTGCGCAAGCCGCACACCAGATGGCCTCATTGGTTCTGACCAATATTCTGGCGCAGATGAAAGATAAACCGCTGAAGTCCTATGTTTATAAGGATCACGGTTCACTGGTTTCGCTGTCTAAGTTCTCAACTGTGGGTAGCCTGATGGGTAACCTGATGCGCGGCTCGATGATGGTAGAAGGGCGTATGGCACGTTTCGTTTATATCTCGCTATACCGTATGCACCAGGTGGCACTACACGGTTACTTCAAAACCGGCCTGATGATGCTGGTGGGCAGTATTAACCGCGTGATTCGTCCGCGCCTGAAACTGCATTAATCAAGTTTCCATGAGATCTCTAGAAACCCGGCCTTGAGCCGGGCTTTTTCATTTTATATAGCAGCATAAAAATCCGTAAATTAGCCTTTCATGCTTAAGATTCCTCTCAAACACATATTTCTAACCTATGAATCCGCATTTTTCATCCGTTGTCTGATTTGTGGAAAACCTCCTTTGGTTGCAAAATTGTAAGCAATTGCACAATCAGGAGGATGTCCTGTGAATAAATCAATGGTAGCGGGTATTGGTATCGGTGTGGCCGCAGCACTGGGTGTGGCAGCGGTTGCCAGCATGAATGTTTTTGACCGTGGTCCTCAGTACGCACAGGTGGTGTCAGCGACACCCATTAAGGAAACGGTAAAAACACCACGTCAGGAGTGCCGCAATGTAACGGTAACTCACCGTCGTCCGGTGCAGGATGAGAACCGCATTCTTGGTTCTGCTCTGGGAGCTGTTGCAGGCGGTGTTATTGGTCATCAGTTTGGCGGTGGGCGCGGTAAAGATGTTGCAACGGTAGCAGGTGCATTAGGTGGTGGTTACGCAGGTAATCAGGTTCAGGGTGCTATGCAGGATCGCGACACCTACACCACTAGCCAGCAGAAATGCAAAACCGTCTATGACAAATCAGAAAAAATGCTTGGTTACGACGTAACCTATCGCATTGGCGAGCAGCAGGGCAAAATCCGTATGGATAAAGACCCTGGTACGCAGATCCCACTGAATGATAAAGGCCAGTTAGTTTTAAACAAAATCTAACGGTTATAAATTGATCTCTAAACGCCCAGGTCATTAATGACTCGGGCGTTTTAGTTACGACTCAGTCGATTAATTCCATCCCTGTTTTCCGCGGCGTGCATAAGGTAAGACAGACAATAAAGCCAGAATAGCCAATATCAGACCGATCCATAAAGCTGAGCGTAATCCATACCCAGAAGAAATAGCCATTCCACCTAAATAAGAACCACCACCTAATCCAATATTAATGACAGAGGTATGAACAGCATTTACCATTGGGCCCGGATGCGCCACGCTAACAATACGTGCCATCATTGCAGGATTCATTGGCACACCCGATAAACCGATAAGTATAACTGCCAGAATAGCGATTGATTGATATTGTACAAATAGCGCCATGCCTAGCAAAGAAATACTCAATACCGTCAAGCCGACGATCATCACCGCTAAACTATGGCGGTACGCCAGGCGCCCCGTTACCATATTTCCGACAATATTTGCCAACCCGTAAAGCATCAGAATGAAGGGGACTGTTTGCATGGTAAATCCGCTAACATCCATCAGTACTGGGACAAAATAACTAAATGCAGCAAAACTTGCGCCTAAAATTAAACAGCTGGTTGTACAGGCTTTCCAATAGGCTTTATTTTTAAATGCCTTAATTTCTTCGGCCATTTTGATAGAGCCGCCGCCAGTCATCTGTGGTAATAAGCGAACTAATGCCAACAAACATACTAAAACCAGCACGGCAACTAGCCCAAAACTCATTTTCCAGCCCCAGTACTGGTCAATAATGGTCGCGATGGGCACACCAAATACATTGGATACCATAAAACCTGCAATCACTATTGAAGCTGCCCTTGGGCGATTTTCTATAGTTACAAGGGCCATACTTGTGGCAAGAGAAAGGCTTAAACATCCGGCACATAAAATACCTGTCACAATTCGAATAGCCACCAGAACATTGTAATCAGAGACAAAGACACTTAATCCTTGCACGACAACATATAATCCTAATAACCATAATAACGTCGTACGGTATGGGGCTTTAAATTTAAGGAAAGCGTAAGTTAATACTGGGCCGCCTAGCATAACGCCGAATGCGTAATACGAAATCAAGTGCCCAACTTCACCGACGGTAACGCCAAATGCTTCAGATAGCGTGGTCATCATGCCGGCTACCATTAATTCTGCTGTACCTAATGAAAAAATGACCAACCCTAAAATATATACGACTAATGGCATAACTTTTTATTTTCTCCCTTTATTGGAATGTTCGTTACAAAAATGGATGTGGAAAATTGATGAACTTTACGCTTGAATTTATAAATTGATTAACAGACCAGCGACGACATCTTCGAGGATTTTTCTATCTGAGATATTTTTATTTAGCACACGTAAACCGTAATAGCCTGCCATAAAGCCTCTTGCCATTTCGACGGGCGATGCTTTATTGCCTAGTTCACCGCTTTGTTGACCTTCGATAAATACTGCAACCAGCGTTTGTTCTAAGCGTTGACGATATTCATTATTCAGACCGGCAACAGCTTCATCTTTGCTGCCCATCTCCAGGGCTGAAAATAAAACCATAGCATCATGCTGTTCTGGAAGAGAAAGATCTTCGGCAATACCCCAAAGTAGCAGAGTATGTAATCGCTCTTTCACCAGACCAGATTGTGTGAGTATTGCTAATTGTGCTGACATAGTTTGCTCATGGCTGCGCAACAAAGCTTGCTCGTACAGAGCTTGCTTGCTACCAAAGGCATTATATAAGCTTCCCCGCCCTAGTCCTGTGCCATCGCATAAATCTTGCGCAGAGGTACCTGCATAACCATTGGCACTAAAAACAGCGACAGCAGCATCAATGACATCCTGATCTTCGAACTTGCGCGGACGACCGGGAAAGGTTGGTTTTTCAGCACTCATAGGGGTGGGGGACTTGAAATGAGTTGAGGCGGCATAGTATTGATTATGGAACGATCAGTCAAATACTTTCCGTTGAAAAAATTAACAGTGATGCGCTGGCTGATTCTCTTGGGAATGGTCATGCACCACTGCTTTGGTTTTTACTAATGACAACCACGTAATTGTTGCTGTAATTCCAGGAGCGCAGTCACCTCAACTATCCGCCGCTGAGTACAGGCAGGGACTTGTTCGGCGGCACGGGCGAAGAGTCTGTTTTCGCCAAACACAACATCCAGTAAACAGCGATCATATAACGGCCCAGCGATGAGATTGCGTTCGCTGTTTTGCGTTGAAATTCGCTCAACCACTTCATTCGTACCTTCACGGTCGATATTAATAATTTGCCCGTCATGAAGATGAATCCGCATCCCTTTTTGGCCACCAGCAGGCCCGGCATATTTATTAAGATGGAGCGTAAAGGGAATGCCGCTCATAGTTCCGGTTAACAGCGCCTCGCCTTCAGCGGTCGTAAAATCACCGACTGAAATGGCATTTCCTAACCGATCCCGGGCGTAACTGAGCTCAACGCATAATTTGTCATTGCCACCCAACTGTTGGACGGTTTCACGCATCATGGCGAGAACATGGGTGCCGATATCAACAATTACGCCATCAGGGTGGCGTAACTGGCGGGTATCTGCCTCACCCGTAGCAAAGTTCAGCGCAATGGGTTCTCCAGCAGCATTAAAGCCGCTGGGTTCAAGCAAGAAAGCTTCGATATGGCTTATTTCATTGATATCATTAATATATTGGCAAGCCTGAGTGCGCACCATCCAGTGATCTAACGCCAGAACACGCGCGGCTTTCCGGGGATCTGCTAGCAACGTTTTTAGTTGTTCAAGCTGCGCAAGTGTGGCGGCGACTGGCTTTTCAACCACAATGACGGGAACTTTGCTTTGCAGTACCGTTTCAAGCACCGGTAAGTGGTGAAGTGAGGAGGTGGTTATCAGCACGACGTCGAGCGGCAATGCCAGCAATGCATCCATTGAATCACAACGTTGAACACCGTCAACTTGCCTCGCCGGGTCAGCATCGTAACCAAACAATTCGATAGAAGGGAGTGACATGCGGCGTAGCGCCGGAAGATATGCTGTTTCGATAACCGAACCTAAACCAATAATACCTGCCAACATATAAATACCTTACCAAATAGAAGTCGTGCCTATCGTTAGAGTCCGTATGTTTTAAATGACTATTGCGCTGGGGTCGAGTGGGATTTTGTGTACGAGGGTAAAACGCTGACTGGTTTTTAGCCAGTCAGCGGGTATTAGCTTAGAACAAGAACGAGTAATTCACACCGTAAGTGCGTCCACGGCCCTTGTATTCGTACAGTGCAGGGCTGCCGTAAGTTGGGCTATACAGCAGCGGTGCGCGCTGGCCCCACACGGTGGTGTAATCTTTATCCAGCAAGTTTTCGATGCTGAAGCTCAGTTTGCCTAATGGTAGAGCGTAGCTTCCAATAAAGTCGACGGTGTTATAACCATTGATCTTATTGTCGCTGGCGTCGGTTAAATCGAAGGTTTGCTGGCTTTGAACGCGCAGGCTCCATGGGTCTGGCGCCCAGCCGACATAAGCGGTGGCTTTCGATGGGCTTGCGTAAATCACGTCCCATTTCTGCCATTTACCATCCACTTTGGTTTCGGACTTCAGCACGTTGAAGTTAACGCCGGTGCTCCAGTTGGAGTCCGGAATAAAGTAATCCACTGCACCTTCAACACCGTAAATACGACGTTTGTCATCTTCCACATTGATGGTCATATCTGCACGGTTGATGGAGATAGACTTGTCGGACAATGAGTAGTACGCCGCAATCTGGCTACGCAGACTGTCGCCGGTATAACGCCAACCCAACTCATAAGAATCGACCTTGATCCCCTGAAGTTTTGACTGCCCAACGTTCACGCTATTTACCAGTTGGTAATGACCATTCACCAGACGGTAAGTGCCATTGCCGTAGTATTTGCCTGGATCTGGCAGCTCCACGCCTTGCGAGAAGTTAAACCACGCTTGTTGGCGTTCAGTGATGTGCATCAACAGACCAGCATTGAATAACGCATTGTCGTAATCAGTGCTGCCACCAGGGATTGCGTCCGCAGACTGAGCGATGCCGTTTGCGATACCTTGTTGCTGAGTAAAGCCAATAAAGTCATCGACTTTATTCTCAGTCCACTGATAGCGCACGCCGCCACTAACGGTAAACAGGTCGTTGATGTCATAGCTGGTTTGCAGGAACGGTGCGAGGTTCGTGATGGTGTATCCCGGATAGCGCCCGGTGGTGTAAATACTCTGGTTATTCAGGCCACCTGAAGCGTTCGCTTTCGCCAGATCAAAGAACATTTGGTTGGAGGTAAAGCTCTCGTGATCGGCATCAACTCCATAGGTAATCTGCCAGCCATCTAGTGGTTGGCTGGTGAGAGCCAGTTTCGCACCGTACTGATCGGTATCCTGCTGGGAGGCTGAGAAACTGGTTACGGCTCCACGCGTGAGCGTCGGGAATGGATAGAAAGTCAGTGACTCATCACGGTAGTAAATTTGCCCAACAACTTCCTGGCCGAGGAAGTCGCTGTTGGAATATTGCAGGCTAATCAGATGGCGTTCGGTACCAGGAATGCGGTCAGAATTAAGCTTGTCACTGACAAACGCGTTGCCGTTACCGGTCACTGCTGAGAAATTTTCACCCAGATTCAGCCCGTAATCATCGTCTCCCTGGCTCTTGTAGTATTGCGTCACCACCTGCAATTGCTGGGTTTCATCAATGTTTATTGTGCCGGTACCCATCACATCCAGACGGTCGGAATACTGTAAACCGGTTTGCGTGTTATCGAGCAAAGTCTGGTCGCCATTGCCATCAAACCAGCCACCAAATTTCTGATAAGCCACCGATAAACGGCCGGAGGCATTATCGTTACCGCCAGATATGGCGCTGGCGACACGTTCATCATGATCTTTACTGCTGTTAAAACCAGACTTAATCCCGGTTTCAAATTCGACCTGAGTGTCAGGCTGCCCCTTTTTCGTCACGATGTTAATCAAGCCACCAGTGCTACCACCGCCGTACAGCGAAGTTGCACCAGAAATAACTTCGATATGTTCGATGTTAAAAGGGTCGATAGAGTCGAGCTGGCGGCTATCGGTACGGGAAGAGTTCAGACGAACGCCATCCACTAAAACCACGATAGAACGTCCACGCATATTCATGCCGTAGTTGGTACGACTTTGGCTGCTGACATCCAGACCGGGAATTAACTGTGCAAGTGCGTCTTTCAGCTCCTTACCTCCCTGAATCTGTTGCTCAAGCTCGGTGCCTTCAATAACCCAGGTGGTCTGCGCCATTTCAGCCACCGTACGGTGCATACGGTTGGCAGAAACCAGAATATTTTCTTCGGAAGTTTGCTGCGCGAAAGCCGGAGCCATCATCGCCAGAAGCAGCGGGTTAAGCACCCAGCGTGCGTTTTTATGCATCATCATCATTCCTTGGATGGGAAAATATTAACATTTGAAAATGTTTTGAAATAAGAACGAGCTGAATTTTGCCGATAACGTTTCTCATTATCAATCTCAATTGATAGTATTTCTCAAATTAATCTTATGAATAATCATATGATTTCTGTGGGTTACTTTTTCGGGCTTAGGCAAGACAAGGCAAAGGAGTTGAAATGGCAGAGGTACAAAGCTACAGATTGTTTAATGTGCGGCTAATGCATAAATCACACGTTTCACCTTCGCTGTTGAGTCTGGTATTTGGCGGTCCGGATGTGGCAAACATGAAATGTGATTCGCCCGATCAGCGAATCAAAATGTTGTTCCCGTCGGAAGATGGCTCAATTCCTAACTTGCCAGACCACGGGCAGTGGTATTCGTTGCTGCAAGAATTACCTAAAGAAAAGCGGCCAGTTGTGCGTACCTATACCTTGCGCCGCGTTGACCGCGAGCGTCAGGAAGTGACGGTTGAATTCGTGAGCCACGGCACGGAAGGGCCAGCCTCCGCATGGGCGATTAGCTCGCAACCTGGTGACAAAATACAAATTGTTGCACCGAATGCTGAGTATCCGGCAGACAGCGGCGGTTATGAATGGACGCCACCTGCGGGTTTGCGCCAGGGGTTAATTGTTGCGGATGAAACGGCACTGCCTGCGGCGCGAGGCATACTTGAACTTCTGTCGAAACAGCAACATCCGCCAGAAATTCAGGCGTTTTTTGAAGTCCCGGAGCAGGGGGACTGCGTGGATTTAAGTGAATTTGGTTTTGCGAAAATTCATTGGTTGCCGCGAAAGGCTGTCAATGCAAGGCATGGGGAGTGCTTGCTCAAGGCGGTGAGTCAATGTGCCCAGCTTCCTGAAACTGCTGGAATTACAGAAACAGTTAATGAAGAGTCTGAAGGTGAACTGTTGTGGGATAAAGCCACTACAGCCAGTAACGCCTTTTACGGCTGGGTTGCGGCGGAATCATCCGTTGTGAAAATGCTGCGCCGTTATTTAATCGGAGAATGCGGTGTGAGCCATGACGCTATCAACTTTATGGCCTACTGGAGCAAAGGGCGAGAGCGTTAAGGCAAACGAAAAGGGCGGCAAATGCCGCCCGATATTCAGACTTTCTTCAGCTCTGGTAATAGCCGCATCGTGGTGCTGACTATCTGCATCAGCTCTGCGTAGCTGGCGTTTTCACGGGCGCTGACCGACATCCCCTGAATGATACAGCACAGGTACTTCGCCAGTTTGTGAACACAACTGCTGGCCGGAATCTCACCTTTCTGCTGGCGTTTTTCCAGGAAATGCACCAGCGTCTTTTCCTGCATTGCATGACGGGCTTTGATGACCGTAGCAATATCTTCCGAAGATGCCGCCAGTACTGACGATGTACAGATGATAAAGCAGCCCGCCGGCGTGTCTTTATCGGTGAAAAGCTTCGCGACGATAGAGAGATAATCTTCTAAAGCCTCTTCAAGTGAGCGCTCCTCACAGAACAAACAGGCTTCGTGTTTTTGTGCAAAGCGCGCGATGTAGCGATCTAACACCGCTTTGAATAGCCCCTCTTTATTGGTGAATTCGGCATAAAGCGTCGGGGCTTTTGCGCCAGTTGCTTCAACCAAATGTGCCATAGAGGTGGCTTCATAGCCGTGTTGCCAGAACAAAGCCATGGCCTTGTCGAGTGCTGCTTCCCTGTCAAACACCTTCGGTCGGCCACGGCTTTTTTTGATGCAACTGGTGTCAGTAGACATAGAAAACCGTTTAACCTTTTGTTGTTTAATGAACGATCATTATAAAAATAATAACACGCGTAAGCCATAGGTTGATTATTAAAAATAATTTAATCCTATGCTTATGAAAAATAGTGTGTTTATAAAATAATTAACGAGCGTTATAAAAATAGTTTGACGTGTGATGCAGATCACATCTATGATTTAGTTATCGATCGTTAAGTAAAGAACTTAACGGCCTAATAAATCATCTGCTCAAGGTAAATAACATGAAAAACGTAAAAACTCTTATCGCTGCTGCTGTTCTGAGTTCACTCTCTTTCGCAAGCTTTGCCGCTGTTGAAGTGCAGGCAACGCCAACCGGTCAACAAAAAGTCGGTACTATCACCGCGACTGCGGGTACAAACCTGGGTTCGCTTGAAGACCAACTGGCTGAGAAAGCCGATCAAATGGGTGCCAGCTCATTCCGTATCACTTCTGTAACTGGCCCGAACACTCTGCACGGTACAGCAGTAATTTATAAATAAGCGTTAACCCTCATTGCGCTGATTTATAAAACTTGCCACGAAAAAGGCCTCGTTGAAAAACGAGGCCTTTTTCATTTCTCAAGCACTCTGAGAACTTAGATTTCGTTGGTTGCTACAGTATGCGCGTTCACATCAATTGGCATACCCGAACGATGTTTCATTGCTTCTTCCATTACGGTTGCATCGGTTTCCGGCGCGGCCTGGAACTGTTTCATCTGCTCTGTGAGCACAATCGGCAGCACTTTAGGATCGTCATTAATGTCTTTAGACAATGGCTGATGCACTTCAACTAAGCGCGTGCCGTCTGGCTCCACCGAAGTTTTAATCGCGGTATTGATAATGCGAACGGGCGTTCCGACAGGCATATCTTTGTACAGCGCTTTAATATCGTCATCACGCAGACGAATACAACCCGAGCTGACACGCATGCCAATGCCGAAATCTGCGTTAGTCCCGTGCAGCAGATAAACCCCGCCAAAGGCTGCGAGACGAATCGCATGGTGGCCCATTGGGTTCTCTGGTCCGGCAGGAACAACAGCTGGAAGCTTTATGCCATTTGCCAGGTAACGAGCGCGAATATTTGCAGTCGGGGTCCAGGTTGGATTGGCCCGTTTATCTGAAACACTGGTCACCATCGTTGGTGTTACCGTATCACCGCCAAGTTGACCGATACCAATCGGATAAACCGTTACGCTGTTCTTTCCTTTGGGATAATAGTAAACGCGCAGCTCGGCAAGATTGAGAACCAGCCCTTCACGTGGTGCATCCGGCAGTAGCATTTGGCGCGGGATGGTTAAAACACTTCCCGCACGGGGAACATAGGGATCGACACCGGGGTTGGCCTGCAATAACGCAAGGAAACCGACGTTGTATTTTTTTGCGATAGCCTCAAGTGAACCACCGTCATCTTTTACCTCATGGAAAAAATTCTGGCCGATAAGACGGCTGCCTTCTGCTGGTAGAGGATAAGAGTTGGCATTCGCGTTAAAAGCGGCGAGTGCTGCACTAACCAGCATAATCGACGCCAGCCAACGCATAGCGCGTGCCTTGCGAGATGATAAAACGCTCAAAGAGGTAATCACGATAAGCCCTATAAATATTATGGTTAATGTTATAAAAAAGTTAATCGATGATTATGGCAGGGGGAGATGTCGGGAAATCCTGGCGGATTGAAAGAATGTGTAAATGTTACAATGAAATGGAGTAGGGCGGGTAAGCGCAAACGCTACCCGCCACCATGGGCACTACGCTACAGCGTTCTGCGCCAGCTGATGCATAAAGTTACGTACCCATTCCATACGCGCTTTACGATCTGCGAGGTCTTCAATAAATTTGAGTCGCGTTGGCCCATCCAGACGGTAATGTTGCGGCTGTTTTTGCAGCAAACCAATCAACCAGACTGGGTTAACGTGGTTTTTTTCCGCAAACTCAATCACACCACCTTTGTCATGACCTTCAATCTTACGTACGCCGAGTTTTTGCGCCTGCTGGCGTAATGCTGCGATATCCAGCAGATTACGAGCGGCGTCCGGCAACAGGCCAAAGCGGTCAATCAATTCTACTTTTAATTCATCAAGCTCATGTGCCGTTTTGGCACTGGCAATGCGCTTATAGAACGACAGACGAGTATTGACGTCCGGGATGAAATCATCCGGCAACAACGCGGGCATACGCAGTTCAACTTCGGTTTGGCTACTGGTCAAATCCTCAAGCGACGGCTCGCGGCCCTCTTTGAGCGCATCGACGGCGTTTTCCAGCATCTCCATGTACAGCGAGAAGCCGATAGTTTCCATCGAACCACTTTGGCCTTCGCCAAGTAATTCACCCGCGCCGCGAATTTCAAGATCGTGAGTCGCCAGCGCAAAGCCAGCCCCCAGGTCTTCTAGCGACGCGATAGCTTCCAGGCGTTTCTGCGCGTCGGTAGTCATCGCTTTCGGATGTGGTGTCAGAAGCCATGCATAAGCCTGGTGATGCGAACGCCCGACGCGGCCACGCAACTGGTGTAACTGTGCCAGGCCGAAATGATCTGCACGTTCAATAATGATGGTATTGGCAGTCGGAATATCGATACCAGTTTCGATAATCGTGGTGCACACCAGAACGTTAAAACGCTGGTGGTGGAAGTCGTTCATCACTCGTTCCAGCTCACGCTCACGCATTTGACCGTGGCCGATAGTAATACGTGCCTCCGGTACAAGCTCGGCGAGGCGATCTGCTGCTTTCTGGATGTTTTCTACATCGTTATAGAGATAGTAGACCTGACCACCACGCAGCACTTCACGCAAAATCGCTTCGCGAACCACCAGGCTGTCGTACTCGCGAACGAAGGTTTTAACTGCCAGTCGGCGCGCCGGAGGCGTTGCGATAATCGACAAATCGCGCATTCCGCTCATAGCCATATTCAGCGTACGTGGAATTGGTGTGGCAGTTAACGTCAGGATATCGACATCGGCACGCATGGCTTTAATGCGCTCTTTATGACGCACACCAAAGCGGTGTTCTTCATCGACAATCAGCAGGCCGAGATCTTTCATCTTCACGTCATTTTGCAATAGCTTATGCGTACCGATCAGAATATCGACTTTCCCTTCTCGCGCTTCTTCGAGAATTTGCGCCTGTTCTTTAGCGGTACGAAAACGTGACAGCATTTCGATGCGCACTGGCCAGTTGGCGAAACGGTCGCGGAAGTTGTCCAAGTGCTGCTGCGCAAGCAGGGTAGTTGGCACCAATACCGCAACTTGTTTGTTATTTTCAACGGCAAGGAATGCGGCGCGCATGGCGACTTCGGTTTTACCAAAGCCCACGTCGCCACATACCAGGCGGTCCATGGCGAGCGGTTGGCACATATCGCTTAGTACTGCGTTGATGGCCTGAGCCTGATCGGGCGTGGTTTCAAACGGGAAGCCATCGCAGAACATTTGATACTGTTCGCGATCGTGCTTAAAGGCAAAGCCCTCTTTGGCAGCACGTTGCGCGTAAATATCCAGCAGTTCAGCAGCAACATCGCGCACTTTTTCTGCCGCTTTCTGGCGCGCGCGGGACCACGCATCGCTACCGAGTTTATGCAGCGGCGCATTTTCTTCGGCACCGCCTGCATAGCGGCTAATCAAATGGAGCGACGAAACAGGCACGTAGAGTTTAGCGTCGCCCGCGTAGGTCAACATCAGATATTCAGCTGTTATGCCACCGGCTTCAAGGGTGGTTAACCCCGCATATCGCCCAACGCCATGTTCAAGATGCACCACCGGTTGCCCGGTATGCAGCTCGGCGAGGTTGCGGATCAGCGTATCCGGGTTAATGGTGCGACGGTTATCCTGACGACGGCGGCTAACGCGCTCGCCCAGCAGGTCGCTTTCGCAAATTAATGCCCGGTTACGCAGAGTGTCGATAAAGCCGTGTTCGCTTGACCCCAACATCAGGTATCGGCCTTTATCCACAGCCTCATCAAGACGATAGATGCGCTTTGGTGCCACTTTAATGCGTGACAATAGCTCGCTCAACGCTTCACGGCGGCCTTCACTTTCTACGGAAAACACTACCGGCCCGGCAAAAGACTCAAGGAATTTACGTAAGTTATCGAGCGGGGCTTTTTGCTGCGCCTGAACTGAAAGATCGGGTAATACGCGATAACCCAGATTGGTGAACGCGGCTTTATCGGCCAGAGATTCGGTTTTTAGCTGGATTCGCGGCCAGGCTTTTAGCTCGCTGAAGAGTTCGTCCACGCGTAGCCACAGATTTTCCGGTGGCAGCAGTGGACGCATTGGGTCAACACCACGGTTTTCGAAACGAGCGAACGTATCCTGCCAGAAGCGCTCGGCGCTGGTTTCGATATCGCCGGTATTAATCAGCAAGGTATTTTTCGGGAAATAGCTAAACAGCGGCGGTAATGGCTCGCTAAAGAACAGCGGCTGCCAGTATTCAATCCCTGCCGGAAGCGTGCCTTTGCTGACTTGCTGATAGATATGCTCAGGTTCACGCTTCACGTCAAACTTGTCACGCCACTTGCTACGGAACAGTTCAATAGCCGTTTTATCGGTCGGGAATTCATGAGCAGGCAGTAAGTTGATGGCATCAACTTCCTGAAGTGTGCGCTGTGTATCGACATCAAACACGCGCAGGCTGTCGATTTCATCATCGAAAAAGTCGATGCGATAAGGTTGCTCACTGCCCATCGGGTACAAATCCAGCAGTGCGCCACGGGTAGCAAATTCACCGTGTTCCATGACTTGATCAACGCTGCGATAACCTGCCTGTTCTAATTGGCTACGTAGGTTGTCACGCGATAAACGCTGACCTTTTTTCATCACCAGCGCGTGGCCATGCAAATAACTATGCGGGCAGACGCGTTGCATCAAGGTGTTGACTGGCAATATCAGCACGCCACGCTGCATGGTTGGCAATTGATACAACGTAGATAAACGCGAAGAGATAATTTCCTGATGCGGTGAAAAACTGTCGTACGGCAGCGTTTCCCAGTCAGCAAGATTCACCACCAGGCTTTCCGTAAACTGGCTAATTTCGTCATGCAGACGTAGAGCATTCTGCATATCAGGGGCAATCAGCACCACCGGCCCGCTATGGCGCTCGACGATCTCGGCAACTTCAGTCGCACAAGCTGAACCGGTGAGTTCTCCAAGCTGGCGCTGATCGCCAGCTTTAACAGGTAAGGAATAGCGATAATTTTCAGACATGGTGGACGTCAGCATCTCTCAGGTTGCGCCTTTCAAACTGCAGGGTATTGATAAGCACTCGAAAACAATGTTGTTTATTATCCGCGATCGTTTTGTATTAGCAACCCAATCGCAAAGCCTCCTGAGAAAGAACGCTTAACGTCTGTCAGCCGCGAACACCATTTTGGCGGGAGGGGTAAAAAACAGATCACCCCATAGCGCACGTGATAATTTCCTGAATCCCAAACCTATTAAAGTGCACGTTGCCAGGCTGACAAACGGATAAACCAGTAAAACTGCGATCAGCAGGTTATCGGAGATTCTGTCTGTGTTGATTTGCCCGATCATAAACAGGCTCAATGCTTCGATGATGATGCGGTGGGTGGTGTAAATGGCAATGGTGTTAGAACCAACGATATTCAGAAAGGCATCAGAGCGGCTTTCGCGCCAACTATCCAGAATATAAAACAGCTTCATAATGACAAATATCGACACCACGGAAATCACTACTGGGACATTCACCAGATACAGGGCTACTGAGAGCAGAGCGACCGCCGTACAAAGCAGCGGATGTTGGCGAAAATGGGTCGCTTTCATCCACGTCATCAATTGTGGGCCAAACCATGCACCCAAACCGTAATAACACATGTTGCGCACCACGCTGTTCATGCCCCACCACGGTAACGGCATAAAGCTGATTGCCACGTTGACGCCAAGCAGCATGATGATTACCGGAACTTTATAGCAGTGCAGACTTTTGAATATCACGAAATAGACTATCAGCGCATAGAGATACCAAAGGCTGGTACTGGCTTTTGCCATGCTGGTGGCAAATTGCAACAGGGTTTCCGAGTACGCGGCATTAGACGTGGGGTTACGTACCAGGTCGGGGGCTAGCCACTGGTTGATTAGCGAAATCCCCAGCCATTGCAAAACACCCCACAGCACCAGGACATAAAAAATATTCCAGATGCGCTTATCCATGCATTCAGGCCATTTCACCGACTCGATATAGCGGGTGATTAAAAAACCAGAAATAAAGAAGAACACGGGCATACGAAACGGCGCCAGATAGAGATTCAGGTAGATCCAGCTTTTCGCAATGTATTCAGGCAGACCCGCTTCGAGTTGCGTCAGATGCGGGTAAAAGGTAATCACCGAGTGATAGATAACGACAAGGCAGATACATAGCCCCTTGATATGGTTGATCCACAGTTGCTTGTTTTTCATGCGCGGGCTTAATCTTCTGTTGGCCTGTATTTGCTATCAGGGTGGAAGATTGTCAGGCATTTTTTTACCTGATTTGTCTGTTTTTGTAAGAATTAGGTGTAATTCAGAAATTCCGCATGATTAATTAATAACCGAATTGATGCGGCTTTACAGCGAAAACAAGATGTTATGAGTTTGATTTAATTGGTATTTCACATGTTCTGAAATATCAAAAAAACGTTACGTTTCATTTACTTGATACGATATCGCTTATATACTTCTCGCCAACTTTGCATCCGCAACTGCCACAAGACGGAATACATGTATCAACCTGTCGCGTTATTTATAGGCCTGCGCTACATGCGTGGGCGAGCAGCTGACCGCTTCGGTCGCTTCGTCTCCTGGCTGTCGACTATTGGCATTACGCTTGGCGTAATGGCACTGGTCACGGTGCTTTCCGTGATGAACGGCTTTGAACGTGAACTGCAAAACAACATTCTTGGCTTGATGCCACAAGCTGTAATCACCTCAACCAGTGGTTCTATTAACCCTGAAACACTTCCTGCAAAAGAGTTAAAACTCGAAGGTGTTACGCGCATTGCACCGATTACTACGGGTGATGTAGTGCTGCAGAGTGCGCGCAGCGTTGCTGTGGGTGTCATGCTCGGGGTTAATCCGGAAGAAAAAGATCCGCTTTCGCCGTTCCTGGTCAACGTAAAGCAAACAGACCTGGTCGCAGGGCAGTACAACATTATTCTTGGTGAACAACTTGCCGGGCAATTGGGTATTAAGCGTGGTGACAGCATCCGTGTAATGGTGCCTTCCGCCAGCCAGTTTACGCCTATGGGCCGTTTACCCAGCCAGCGTTTGTTTAATGTGATTGGTACCTTCGCGGCTAATAGCGAAGTCGACGGTTATCAAATGCTGGTAAACCAGCAAGATGCATCACGCCTGATGCGTTACCCGTTAGGCAATATTACCGGCTGGCGCTTGTGGCTGGCTGAACCACTGAAGGTGGATGTCCTGAGCCAACAAACCTTGCCTAAGGGTACAGAGTGGAAAGACTGGCGCGAGCGTAAAGGTGAGCTGTTCCAGGCTGTGCGCATGGAAAAAAATATGATGGGGCTGCTATTGAGCCTGATTGTGGCCGTTGCCGCCTTTAACATTATTACGTCGCTCGGTTTGCTGGTGATGGAAAAGCAAGGTGAAGTTGCCATTCTTCAGACCCAGGGGCTCACGCGTCGCCAAATCATGGCAGTGTTTATGGTGCAGGGGGCGAGCGCGGGTGTTATCGGCGCTCTGCTGGGGGCGTTGCTTGGTGTGCTGCTTGCGAGCCAGTTGAACAATTTAATGCCGATTATTGGCGCATTGCTCGATGGTGCTGCGTTGCCGGTCGCTATCGACCCTGTACAAGTTATTGTGATTGCGATTATTGCTATGGCTGTCGCTTTGTTATCCACGCTTTATCCATCGTGGCGTGCCGCCGCGACACTTCCCGCTGAGGCTTTACGTTATGAGTAATTCTGTCCTGTTGCAGTGTGACAAGCTGTGCAAACGCTATCAGGAAGGCAAAGTGCAAACGGACGTGTTGCATGATGTCAGCTTCAGCATCAACACCGGTGAGTTAATGGCGATAGTCGGCAGCTCTGGTTCTGGTAAAAGTACTTTGCTGCACCTGTTGGGCGGCCTGGATACGCCAACCTCAGGCGATGTCATTTTTAATGGCAAAGCAATGAGTGCAATGTCCTCTTCCGCGAAAGCGGAACTGCGCAACCGGGAGCTGGGATTTATTTATCAGTTCCACCATTTGCTGCCTGATTTTACCGCGATGGAAAACGTCGCCATGCCGCTGCTAATCGGCAAAAAGAATACCGATGAAACAAAGCAACGTGCGCTGGACATGCTTAAAGCGGTAGGGCTTGCTCACCGCAGCAATCACCGTCCGTCAGAGTTGTCCGGTGGCGAACGCCAGCGTGTGGCGATTGCTCGTGCACTGGTGAATAACCCGCGTCTGGTATTGGCTGATGAACCGACTGGTAACCTCGATGCACGTAATGCAGATAGCATTTTCGAACTGCTGGGCGAGCTGAATGTGCGTCAGGGAACGGCGTTTTTGGTGGTCACTCACGACCTTAAACTGGCGAAACGCATGTCTCGTCAGTTAGAAATGCAAGATGGTCGGCTGACTCATGAGCTGACTTTGATGGGAGCCGATTAATGGCTTCGCCACTGTCACTGCTGATTGGTTTACGTTTTAGCCGCGGGCGTCGTCGCAGCGGCATGGTGTCTCTCATCTCCATTATCTCCACGTTAGGTATCGCATTGGGTGTCGCGGTACTGATTGTGGGGCTGAGTGCAATGAACGGTTTTGAGCGTGAGCTGAATAATCGCGTGCTTGCCGTTGTGCCACATGGTGAAATCGAGCCTGTTAATCAGCCATTCCACGGCTGGAAAGATGTATTGCAACGCGTCGAGAAGGTTAAAGGTATCGTTGCTGCCGCGCCGTATATCAACTTCACTGGCCTTGTGGAAAGCGGTGCTAACCTGCGCGCCATCGTGGTAAAAGGCGTCGATCCGGAACAGGAAACGCATCTGAGCGCGTTGCCAGAGTATGTGCAGAACAATGGCTGGAAGGATTTTAAAGCGGGTCAGCAGCAAATCATCATTGGTAAAGGTGTTGCCGATGCGCTGAAGGTGAAGCAGGGCGATTGGGTATCCATCATGATTCCGAACAGTGATGGCGGTACTAAACTTCTGCAACCGAAACGTGTTCGCCTGCATGTCACTGGAATCCTTGCTCTTAGTGGTCAACTTGACCACAGCCTGGCAATGGTGCCAATGGCTGATGCGCAGAGCTATCTGGATATGGGCGACAGCGTCACCGGTATCGCTATCAAGGTCAATGACGTTTTCAATGCCAATAAGCTTGTGCGTGATGCGGGCGAAGTGACTAATGCTTACGTTTATATCAAAAGCTGGATTGGCACTTACGGCTATATGTATCGCGATATTCAAATGATTCGCGCCATCATGTATCTGGCGATGGTGCTGGTTATCGGCGTGGCCTGTTTTAACATCGTTTCCACGCTGGTGATGGCGGTTAAAGACAAGAGCAGCGACATTGCTGTATTGCGTACCCTTGGGGCAAAAGATGGTCTGATTCGCGCCATTTTCGTCTGGTACGGCCTGCTTGCCGGGTTATTTGGTAGTGTAAGTGGTGTGATTGTTGGGGTGCTGGCCTCCTGGCAATTGACCAATATTATCCGCGTGATTGAAAAATTAATCGGCCACCAGTTCTTGTCAGGCGATATCTACTTCATTGATTTCTTGCCATCTGAACTGCATTGGCTGGATGTATTTTATGTACTGATCACAGCATTGCTACTGAGTTTACTTGCCAGTTGGTATCCGGCGCGCCGAGCCAGTAATATCGATCCGGCGCGAGTATTAAGCGGACAATAAATTCTTCACCAAAATATATACCCTAAGTAATTCAAGCCGCAGGTGTGTTGGCTTGAATTATGACGGGTATAGGGAGAAACGATGTATTACGGATTTGATATTGGTGGCAGCAAAATGGCTCTTGGGGTCTACGACAGGGAACGTCGTCTGCAATGGGAAAAACGTGTTCCCACCCCGCATGACAGTTATGAGAACTTTTTAGCGGCTATCGCTTCCATGGTACAGGAAGCCGATAGCCGTTTTGGTATTAAAGGCTCGGTGGGTATTGGTATCCCCGGAATGCCCGTCACAGATGACGGCACGTTATATGCGGCGAATGTTCCCGCAGCCAGCGGAAAACCAGTACAGGCCGATCTGAGCGCAATGCTCGGGCGTGAAGTGCGCATGGACAACGATGCGAACTGTTTTGCGCTCTCTGAGGCCTGGGATGATGAATTTCGTGATTACCCGGTGGTTATGGGGCTGATTCTTGGCACGGGTGTTGGCGGTGGCATCATCGTCAACGGTAAATCCATTACCGGGCGCAATTATATTACCGGTGAGTTTGGTCATACCCGCCTGCCGGTTGATGCACTGAATGTGCTGGGCCGTGATATTCCCCTCACGCGCTGCGGCTGCGGGCAACATGGCTGTATTGAAAACTATCTTTCTGGCCGTGGATTTGCGTGGGTTTATCAGCACTTCTACTCTGAACCACTGGACTCTAAAGAAATTGTAGCTCGCTACCGCGCAGGGGATAACAAGGCCGTAGCCCATGTCGATCGCTTTGTTGAACTGCTGGCCTGCTGTCTTGGCAGCCTTTTAACGGCAATTGATGCGCATCTGGTCGTGATCGGCGGTGGGTTGTCTAACTTTACTGAGATGTACCAGCAACTGCCTGAGCGTCTACCTAAGTATCTTCTGCCTGTGGCAAAAGTACCGCGTATTGAACCTGCGCGACATGGTGATGCTGGTGGTATGCGTGGTGCGGCATTCCTCCATCTCACGGAGTAAATTATGCTATCGCGTCGTCAACATCGGCTAAGCCGGTTTCGCAAAACCAAGCGTCTGCTCCGTCAGCGTTTACGTCAACGTGCTTTTTTCAGAGATATACCTGGACCCGAAGCGATGGAAAAACCCAGAGTTGTGGTTCTGACTGGCGCGGGAATTTCCGCAGAGTCAGGTATTCGAACTTTCCGCGCCACTGATGGTTTGTGGGAAGAGCACAGGGTTGAAGATGTTGCGACGCCTGAAGGCTTCGCACGCGATCCCCAATTGGTTCAGGCGTTTTATAACGCTCGCCGCCAGCAACTTCAGCAGTCGGAAATTAAACCGAATGCTGCCCATCTGGCACTGGCTCGTCTGGAAGAAGAACTGGGGGATCACTTCCTGTTGGTGACGCAGAATATTGATAACCTCCATGAACGAGCCGGAAATAAAAACATCATCCATATGCACGGTGAACTGTTGAAAGTTCGCTGTGCGCACAGTGGGCAAGTGCTGGAGTGGAAAGGGGATATTACCCGCGAAGACCGCTGCCATTGCTGCCAGATTTCTGCACCGCTGCGCCCACATGTGGTGTGGTTTGGTGAAATGCCACTGGGTATGGATGAGATTTATCAGGCTATTGCTACAGCCGATTACTTTATTGCTATCGGCACATCAGGCCACGTTTACCCCGCTGCCGGGTTTGTACACGAAGCCCGTTTGCAAGGTGCGCATACGGTTGAGCTGAATCTTGAACCAAGCCAGGTAGGCAGCGAGTTCGAGGAAAAATTCTACGGCTTAGCCAGCGAAGTAGTGCCAGAGTATGTCGAGCGCTTGCTTAAAGGGCTATAACAAATAGCGGGTAGCGGATGTTGCCCGCCTATTAATATCAATAAATCACACCCTCGCCGCGACAAATAACTTCTCTTCTC
The DNA here is from genome assembly GCF_000737905.1 of Buttiauxella noackiae. Classification (NCBI taxonomy): domain Bacteria; kingdom Pseudomonadati; phylum Pseudomonadota; class Gammaproteobacteria; order Enterobacterales; family Enterobacteriaceae; genus Buttiauxella; species Buttiauxella noackiae. The sequence continues at coordinate 1,135,364 of NZ_JPRU01000001.1, read as the reverse complement.
GCAAAGCCACGATAATCAAAAATAGCGAAATATACGTGCAGCAAAGTAATGCCAATGCACTGATATACCAGGGCAATCGGGTCACATACACTGCGCTGCAAGAGAGGATCACCATAATGATTCCAGCGTACATCGGGTGCGCTATCCACGAAAAGATCCCGCTGTGTATTCGCGGTGCATGGGGAAGGTAATATCCCGTCCAGGTATGATGTGTTCCTAAATCGATTTTTCCTTTAACCACCAGAACGGTTCCTGCAATGGCTATCAGCAAACAAACCCAATCCAGCGGCGTAACGCGTTGCACAAGGAAAAGGCTCCACGCGAAGGCGATTATGGGTAGCAAATAAGTGAGCCGTAAGAGTTGTATTGCTCTGATATCAATCAGTGGTTTAGCCTCGGGCTTCTCTTTCTTCGCAAGAATAAAGGCGGTGAAAATGCCAAGGTTGAGCAGTTGGACCAGTATAAAGAATGTATTCATCACGATTTTCACTCATTCTGTAACGAGCGGGGGGAGCGGGATGACGGCAACAGTCAGGGGTTTATTCAAGCGTAGAAAAAGAGGGAGGCTATGCCATAAGGCGAAAGGATGAATTAAAAAGGCGGGACTACAGCCCCGCCGGGTAAAAAATTAACGGCCTGCTTTCAGCTTCTGATAGTAATTCTCATAAATCGTGCTGGCATCACCAACATCGTTTTGCCACTCACCATTTTTTAGCACCGCTTCATCCGGGTAGAGCGTTTTATCACCGGACACTTCTTTAGGCAGCAATTTGCGTGCTTCAAGATTTGGCGTTGGGTAGCCGATGGTTTCAGCCACCTGTTTTGCCACGTCCGGGCGCAGCAGGAAGTTAATCAGTTTTAGCGCACCATCGACGTTTTTAGCATTCGCCGGAATAGAAAGGTTATCCATCCAGAAAATCCCGCCTTCTTTTGGCCAGACAATTTCCAACGGCGTACCCGCCTGGCGGGCAACGAAAGCAGAACCATTCCACACCATGCCGAGATTCACTTCGCCTTCCATATACGGGTTAGCTGGGTTATCAGAGTTGAATGCCGCCACGTTTGGCATTAGCTTTTGTAGCTCGTGGTATGCCGCTTCAATCTCTTTAGGATCGGTGGTGTTGCCGGAGTAGCCGAGTTTGCGCAGCGCGACCTGGAACACTTCACGCGCATCATCAGTCAGCAACAGGCTTTGCTTATATTCTGGTTTCCACAAATCAGCCCAGCTAGTGATGGTTTTCGGGTCAATTGAATCACTGTTTACGCCAATTGCCGTCGCACCCCAGATATAGGGAATTGAATAATCGTTATTCGGGTCAAACGGCTTGTTGAGCATCTCCGGGTCGAGATTTTTGAAGTTGCTCAGTTTGCTTTTATCGATCTTTTGGATCATGCCTTCTTTGCGCATTTTCGCGACAAAGTAGGTCGATGGCACCACTAAATCGTAAGCGCCATCTTTATAGGTTTTCAGCTTGGCGTACATGGTTTCATTCGACTCATAAGTCGAATAAATCACCTTAATACCGGTTTCTTTGGTGAACTGCTCAAGCAGGCCTGGTGGCACATACTCGGTCCAGTTATAGAAATAGAGTGTCTTGCTATCATCGGCATGTGCAGCGCCCATACCCAGTGCCAGAACGCTCGCAGCGAGCAGGTGGCGTGACCATTTAGTCATATTAATGTCCCCTGGTTTTATCACGAAGAATAAGCTGACTGGCAACCACCAGGACCAGCGAGAGTACTAATAAAATGGTGGCAAGTGCGTTCACCTCGGGTGAAACACCAACCTTTACCATTGAGTAAATCTTCAATGGTAAAATTTCATAACTTGGTCCGGTGACGAAAGATGAAACCACCACATCGTCCATCGAGAGAGTAAAACTGAGCAACCAGCCTGCGGCAACGGCAGGCATCGCCAGTGGCAAAAGGATTTTGCGTAAAATTGTGAGCTCGCTGGCGCCCAGATCTTTCGCCGCTTCCAGCATTCGCACATCGAACCCTTTGAGGCGGGAATAGACCGTGACCACCACAAAAGGCAGGCAGAAGGTGATGTGTGAAAACAACAGCGACCAGAAGCCAAGCGACACACCCAGCAGCATAAATAGCACCAGCAGCGAAATCGCCATCACAATATCGGGTGACATCATCACCACAAATAACATACCACTGACAAATGGCTTGCCGCGAAAACGATAGCGATACAGCGCCACAGCGGTCAACGAACCGATTAGTGTTGCTGCGGTAGCGGAAAAAATTGCCATTGTCAGAGAGTGTTGTGCTGCCTGCAATAAGCTGTCGTTGTTCATCAGCAGGCTATACCACTTGCCGGTAAAGCCTTGCCAGTTAATACCGAAACGCGAACTGTTAAACGAGTTCACGATCAAAATGATGATTGGGATGTACAGATAAGCATAGATGGCGGTCATAAAGCCGCCGCGAAGCAGGCGACCCATCATTCTAATTCCACCTTTTTGTTCAGCAATCTGGAAGCACGCCAGTAGATCAGCAGCATCAGACCCATCACCAGTGTCAGTGTAATGCTGGTGGCAGCGCCAAACGGCCAATCGCGAATATTCAGGAACTGGCTCTTGATTACGTTACCAATCAGTAGGTTTTTCGCGCCACCCATCAGGTCGGAAACGTAAAACAGCCCCATCGCAGGCAGCATGACCAACAGGCAACCGGCAATAATTCCCGGCATAGTGAGCGGGATAATAATCCGGATAAAGGTCTGAAGTTTGCTGGCACCCAAATCACGAGCCGCTTCCAGCAGCGGTTTGTCGAGCTTTTCGATGCTGGAGTAGAGCGGCATCACCATAAATGGCAGCAGGATATAAACCAGACCAAGGATAACCGCGCTTTCGGTGTACATGATTCGAATCGGGGTATCAATCACGCCTAGCCACAGCAAAAACGTATTCATATAGCCTTTGGTGCTGAGGAAAATTTTCAGCCCATAAATACGAATCAGTGAGTTAGTCCAGAAGGGAACGATCAGCAAAAACAGCAGCAGCGGTCGCACGCGTTCTGGTAGGCGAGCAAGAAACCAGGCAAACGGATAGCCCAGTACCAGGCAGGCGAGGGTGGCTATCACCGCCATATTCAGTGAGTGCAGCAGCACTTGCGCATACAGCGGGTCGGCAAGACGAGTGTAGTTATCTAACGTGAAAACCATGCTGACGAAATTAACATCATCACGCGTCAGGAAACTTGTCCCGATGATCATCAGATTGGGCAAGAACACAAACAGCAGCAACCAACCGACGATGGTGGCGATCACCAGATTCTGGAACTTACGTGAGCTCTTCATCTGCCAGCACTACCTCCCAGCTTTCAACCCAATTCACAGCCATTTTTTGATCAAGTGTATGGTCAAAATCAGGATCGTCTTCATTGAAGAATTCGCTGACCATCACCATTTTGCCGTTTTCCAACTCGACGTTAGATTCCAGCGTCATGCCTTTATAGTTTCGTTCACGCACATAGCCAATCAAACCGTCGGCAACGTGGGTATCGTTGATCTCTTCAACACGAAGATCTTCCGGGCGCAGCAGCACTTTTAATCGTTGGCCAGCGGTAACTGGCATGGTTACGTAAATATGGCATTCGCGGCCTTCAACGTTCGCCAGCACCCGCTGCTCGTCAACTCGCTCAATGACGATGGCATCGAATATGTTGATCTCACCAATAAAACTCGCCACAAACAGGTTTTTCGGCTCTTCATAAATTTCACGCGGCGTGCCGTCTTGCTCAATGTGACCATCGCGCATCACCACAATCCTGTCAGACATGGTTAATGCTTCTTCCTGGTCGTGAGTCACGAACACAAAGGTGATACCAAGTTTACGCTGCAGCGCTTTTAATTCGTTCTGCATCTGCTTGCGCAATTTGTAATCGAGCGCGGAAAGCGACTCATCAAGAAGTAACAGACGGGGTTTGTTGACCACCGCACGCGCAATCGCCACGCGTTGTTGCTGGCCGCCTGAAAGCTGATGCGGTAAACGCTGGGCAAATTCCTCAAGCTGCACCATTTTCAACGCGTCATTCACGCGTGGGGGGATTTCGGCGGCTGGTGTTTTCTGCATTCTTAAACCGAACGCAACGTTTTCAAAAACGGTCATATGAGGAAACAGAGCGTAGCTCTGGAAGACGGTGTTGACGTGGCGATGCTCAGCCGGAACCCGCGTAATGTCCAGGTCCTCAAGAGAGATAGTCCCTGAATCAACGCTTTCCAGACCGGCAATTAAGCGTAGCACAGTCGTTTTGCCACAGCCGGAGGGGCCAAGAAGTGTCAGAAATTCACCATCATTAATGGTGAGAGATAAATCAGAAATAACGGTTTTGCCATCAAAGCTCTTTCTTACTCCCACCAGTTCTACCAGCGGAGAGAGCGAACATTGCTGTTTATTCAATTTTTTACGCTGTCCCATATAAGACGCATCAAATTGCGGGCTGATGCGGGGTTTGTGATTAACCACCTTGCGGTTTCTGCACGTTAAAGTAAGGGCAGGCATTCTACGGCAAAGCATTGAAATCGCCAATCCTTGATGCTTTCCTGGGGATTGATTCTGAAGATGCTTAAGCAGCAAACACCAAATCCTCTCGCATTGCATTACATTCGTGACTATTTTCAACACTACCAGGCTAAAAGTGACCTAACGCAATATTTGCATTTGCGGCTTACTGATAATGAAGTCACAAAAATTGAGGGTAGCGCGATATGGATAAATTACTTGAACGTTTCTTACATTATGTCTCCCTGGATACACAGTCCAAATCCGGCGTAAAACAAGTTCCCAGCACTGAAGGTCAGTGGAAGTTGTTGCGGTTACTAAAAGACCAAATGGAAGAGATGGGTTTGGTTAATGTGACTATTGCTGAGCATGGCACAGTCATGGGAACACTTCCGTCTACCGTCGATAAAAAAGTTCCGGCTATTGGTTTTATCTCTCATGTGGATACCGCACCTGATTTTTCGGGCAAAAATGTGAATCCGCAGATTGTTGAAAATTATCGCGGTGGCGATATCGCGCTGGGCATTGGCGATGAAGTGTTATCACCAGTGATGTTCCCGGTTTTGCACCAATTGCTTGGGCAAACGCTGATCACTACAGACGGCAAAACGCTGCTCGGTGCGGATGACAAAGCCGGAATTGCAGAAATCATGACGGCGTTAGAAGTTCTGAAAGAGAAGAAGATCCCGCATGGCGACATCCGCGTTGCGTTCACGCCGGATGAAGAAGTGGGCAAAGGCGCGAAGTACTTTGACGTCGAAGCATTTGATGCGCGCTGGGCCTATACCGTTGATGGCGGTGGTGTTGGTGAACTGGAGTGTGAAAACTTCAACGCTGCGTCGGTCACTATCAAAATCGTGGGTAACAACGTTCACCCTGGTTCCGCAAAAGGGGTAATGGTGAATGCGCTCTCAATTGCCGTCCGCATTCACGCTGAAGTGCCTGCTGACGAAAGCCCGGAATGTACCGAAGGCTACGAAGGTTTTTACCATCTGCATGGCATCAAGGGCTCGGTCGACAAAGCGGAAATGCACTACATCATCCGCGATTTTGACCGCGGGCAATTTGAAGCCCGTAAACGCAAAATGATGGATATCGCAAAGAAAGTGGGCAAAGGGCTGCACCCGGATTGCTATATCGAACTGGTGATCGACGACAGCTATTACAACATGCGCGAGAAAGTCGCGGAGCATCCTTACATTGTGGAAGTCGCCCAGCAGGCGATGCGTGATTGCGATATTGAGCCGATCATGAAGCCGATTCGCGGCGGTACAGACGGGGCACAGCTGTCGTTCAAAGGCTTACCATGCCCGAACCTGTTCACTGGCGGCTATAACTACCACGGCAAACATGAGTTTGTGACGCTGGAGGGGATGGAAAAAGCGGTGGCGGTGATTGTGCGGATTGCTGAGCTGACGGCAAAGCAGGCTTGAGAGAATAGCGCGCACCCTATTTCATCAAATTAAAAACAGAGGGGCGGAAAGCCCCTTTTGTGGCTTTTCCAGAGATTTTCTTATGCTTAAATTGTTATGTGGGTTGCTAGTTTGCGTATCTGGCGCAACTTTTGCTGCACCCTCTGTAGAAGTAGGATTCTCATCCGGCAAAGACGGTCATTCAGCGCAAACAATGGTGCTACACCTGATTAATGGGGCTCATAAATCGATTGAAATGATGGCCTATGAATTTAAAGCATCAGATATTGCCGCAGCACTTGATAAAGCGGCTGAGCGAGGCGTGAAAGTTTCGGTCGTCATCGATCATCGCGCGAATAAAGCCAACAAACTCTCACTTGCCGCTGTCACGGATGCAACAAGCCACGGCGTCGCCATTCGCGTGGATAGCCATTACCACATTCAGCATGACAAGGTGATGATTGTTGATGGACGAACCCTCGAAACAGGCTCATTTAACTACACACCGACCGCTGAGAAGGCCAATAGCGAAAACATTCTGGTTCTCAGGCATGTACCGCGAGTGATCAAACTTTATCAGGAACACTTCAAAACACGATGGGAGTACGGTGTGCCATACCAAAAAGGCGACCTTGCATAAACAGATAACCGAAATTGAACCGGGAATAGCCATCTCCTTTTTTGGAGCAGATTGGCGGGATGCTTTTTTATTTTTTGCTTCCTGAATCGCCATGGCTTCAGTAGGCAACTTTCGTTCCTCGCTCATAGCAGTCCTGTTATCTCATCAGTTTGCCCAGTGCTGTGAGTTCAACTAATGGATGCAACACACTTCGACATGTGTACCCAATTTACGGGCTAAGCCTTTTGCTCCCTCGCGCATCACCATATCGTGGTTCCAACGGAAAATGGGGGCAGCCAGTGGAGCCATGTAGTTCATCCATCGTGTATTAGTCCGGATATTCCAGTCATATCTAACAATAGTATCCACGCCATTGTCATAAATAGACCACACACCCCGGCCTTCAACCGCTCCACTGACTGCACCTTCCAAAAGGCAAAAGGGCAAAATTTTCAATACATGAATATCGAAGGTTATTCGATAGGGGAGCACACCTTTCCAGGTATAACGATGCAAGGCGCCAATGCCCTGAATATCACCTTTCTTTAACTCAATAATCTGCTCCAGACTTCTCCACCATTGGGGCCACTGATCCGGATGGCATAAAATATCCCATACCTCCGATATTGAAGCCTCGACCCGCCAGATGGTGGAAAATGTATAGTCAGCCATAGTGCAGGGCTCCCATTAAGGCGCGAAAAAAGCGGGAGGGAAAGGGACATTGAAAACCATTGCATCCATGAAGACAGTTTCCAATAATTTTCCATGTGGTGCGTAACTGACCACTTTGATGGGGAATCTATTTTGTTTATCTAACCAAATTTCATATTGATGAACATTATCGACAGTTTTTCCTTCGGGGCCGACCACTGATAAATGTAATGTCGATTTACCCGCTACGATCTCTTCACCCAGATAATCTGTTGTACCCCCATGTTGCAGGCTACGAATATTATTCAGCAAAACACCTAAGTCTGATTGATCAACCCTATGGCCATTACCATCTTGTATCAACGAGTCTGTTGGCGAGAGCGTCAAAACAGGGAAAGTACCTACGCCGAATGGCCACAACTTAACTTTGCCATCGACGGGGTTATAGATGAGGACGGCACCTGAATGGGGTCTGGTAAAATCCATCCGTACATAGCCAGGTTTGCGATAGCTACAGCGGATGATTTTTGTTTCATCCTGAGGTGACACGGAACGCACCATAACCTGGTAAGACTGGATTTGTTCAAAATGTTGCAGAGAGAGTGGAATGGGATCGGTCATTGTTGAACCCTGCGAAAAAACAGAGGCCACAGCGGTCTTGTCTGCCGCCCAGACTGTGCCGTTAATGCTAAAGATAAGTAATGTTGTCAGCATTACTGCAATAGAGACTGAGTCGCTAATGTTCGTCTCCCGTATTGAAATGTTAGGTAAGCAACTTATCCCTGTGTTCTGAATTTTTTATTCATCAAAGACTTCAAAATGACGATGGTCGGAAGCTTATCAAAACCGATTTTCGTCCAGGGATCGCCAGATATCATTATTAGTATGTCGGATAATATCTGAATATGTAGGGTTAAACGGATGCTTACAAATGATTCTCGGTCATTAGCTTTGCTCCGGGGTTTTTACAGCACCATGATGCTGCATTGTCGGTACTTTTATCATGGAACGTCGTATCTAAAGTGAATCACCACAACTAAGCCAGACACCTACGAACCTTTGTCGCGATAGCTTTATTGGGATGTAACTTCTGCTTCACGTCCTCAAACATTCGACAAGCCTTTTATGGCCTAAATAAGGATAAGTGTCGTGCTTCGATTGCCAGTAAATATTTCGCCTCCCTCATAACACCAACCAATGATTACCCACGCACGATGTATCTGCCTTACAAGAAAATACATTACCGACAATTGCTGATTAGGATATTCAGCAGGATGTCATAATAAAAATGTTAATGTTCCTTCGACAATTGCCACAAAAATTACGACGTACTCAATCTGAAAGTGTGGGTATTTTATTTGGCTTACACCATTTTACTCTGCTGGAAAATGCAACAACCGAACTTTGCTACGGTTGAAGGGGGTAATTCTGGCGAACCGATTTTGGCCTTGAGGATGTGCCAGATGTTAGAGCGTGTTGCGCGACATTACGACCGGGTAGCATTTACATACAGAGTTGTTGGCCGGAACGCATAGCGTTAAATGTTAGCTTCACATCATGAAACAAGTGAGCAAACATAACCACCAGGATATGAAGAGTATATATAATGTTATATTCAGGTCAGTTGTGTTAAAAATAATAATTGAATTAAGTTAAATTTTTATGGCCAGAATTAATTTTACGGAAACTAATCACAAAGCGTTATATTGACCAGTATATAGCGATTGATGTACTGTATATCTATAGCATTTTAACCCATTGTGGTGAACGCAGATTTCAATGATGTAAAAATAATCTTTCTGTTTCAGATAATAACAATCGTGAAACAGATGAATAATACTACCAACCATATTAACGGAATAAATTTTATATTTAATTCCGCATTTTTGTTCGTTCTGAATTTGGTGTTTTAATAAAGTAATTGAGGATGTTATGCCACGTTTATATTTCGGTCTTCGGCCGATAACGGTGATTGTGTTTACTGCGCTGGCTGTGTCAGCACGGGCTGAAACCAACAAAGCACCAGAGCTTAGCGAAGTTGTTGTTAAAGACGATAGCTTATTAACGAACGCGCCTGAAGGGGCTGCCGAACGTGGCTACAGTGTGGATAATGTGCAAAACGTAGGGTTATGGGGTACTCGCAAGCTTGCTGATATACCTTATTCTATGACTTCTACCCCGGCGCAATTGATTCAAAATGCACAGGTCCGCGATACTGACCAGCTGTTTAAAATGAACCCGTTAACGCAACCTGCCGTTCCTCTTTCGACGATGGATGCTACCGATCCGATTATCCGTGGCTTCACGGCATCCACCTTCATTGATGGTAATCAAATTTTAGGTAACTCAAGAACGTCACTGGAAGACAAAGAGCGCGTAGATATTATCAGCGGTGCGCAATCCTTCCTCAATGACTCCGCTTCTATTGGCGGCTCAGTTAATTACATTTACAAGCGTCCTACCAAACAACGCCTGAACGAACTCACCTTAGGAAACTACGGTGGCCAACAGTATTACCAGCATATCGACCTGGGTGGGCCGATTGATGATGAAGGGCGTTTTGGTTATCGATTAAATGCTGTTAATCAGAACGGTGAAACCAGCATTCAGGATCAGAAGCTGAAACATCAGCTCTTTACCCTGGCACTTGATTGGCATGTCACGGATAACCTGTTATTGCAGCCAATCTATTCCTACCGCAAGCGCCATATGGATAACCCATCGTCCTGGTGGAATAGCATTCCAGACTTCTACGACTTTATTCCAGACCCTCATAAAGCCTATGGCGAAAAGTATTCGTATTTCAATACCGTGATGAAAACCTACGGCACAAAAGCCAGTTGGGATGCAACAGATTGGCTCTCCTTCGAAGGCGAATATCTGCGCAACGAAAGTACCTATGAGGGCGATCGCACCATCAATTACCATAACGCGGATGGTAGCTGGAATCAGTATTATTATAACTATTATCCAGCACCACAGCGGCAGGACATCGGGCACCTTTATGCACACCTGAGTTTTGCAACCGCCTGGCTTCAGCACAAGGTCGTCATGGGTTATAACGCATCTCGCATGGTCGGACATCAAAATGCGCGTTTCGGAATTAGCTTGCTTAATGGCTTGACCGACGAACACCCAAATGCCCCGCAACCCGATACGTTCAAAATGGGGCAATGGAATGTTCCTAATCACACTTTCCGTAGCGCTATTAGCGAACGTAATTCTTACAAACTCGGCGATGAAATTGCGTTTAACGATCAATGGTCCGTCATCGTCGGCGGCAGTTATTCGCAATTGTCTTCACGCCAGTACATTAAGACGGGTGAAGAAACTAAAAATTATAATAAAAGCAAGCTGACGCCAACTTACTCCCTGATTTATAAACCGCTGCCATTCGTTACAACCTATGCGACTTATATTGAGGGGCTGGAAGAAGGGGCAATTGTCACTGGTGACTTTAAAAACGCCGGTGACATATTGCCACCGACAGTCAGTAAACAATATGAGTTGGGAACCAAGATTGATCTCGACCCATTACTGTTAACCGCTGCACTTTTCAGGTTGGATAAAGCTAACCAGTTCTCTGATAACGGCAAACCACTGCCAACGATGCTACAAGATGGCCGCCAAATTCATCAGGGGCTGGAACTCACTGCGACCGGGAAGGTTACGGATAACCTGACAATCGTAGGCGGTGCCACTTTCGCTGATGAACACGTAGAAAAAACAGATGACCCTTCTGTGAAGGGCAAGCGTCCGACGGATGCTGCCGAACGAATGTATAAGCTGTATACCGAATATAGCCTGCCATTCTACCCGCAAGTCGCGCTAACCGGCGGCGTTTACTACGTCGGTGATAGCTACGCTGATGCGCAAAACAAGAAGAAGATCCCTGCTTATGCGACGGGTGATGTTGGAGCGCGTTACACCACGAAGTTTGGTAATTACCCGACGACTTTCCGTCTGATCGTGACAAACGTAACCGACAAAGCTTATTGGGCAACGCAAAATTCCGTCGGCATGCCGCGCACTGTGGCGTTTTCTGGAACGGTTGATTTCTGATAATTCAGCCCCGGCTACGGTCGGGGCCTGCTGAGACCTGATAATGAAAACCTACCACGGTAGCGCATGGGTGATTGTTTTTCTTACCCTCGGGTTGATGTCGCTACTTTTATTACGACCTCAGCCTGTATTTAAACCCGGGTCTTACTCAAGGAGTATCACCGATGCTCGCGGGGTAACAGTTTCTATCCCAGAAAATGCGCGTGTGGCGGCCTATTCCTGGGAGTTCCTGACGGAGACTCATCGCCCGGATCGGTTATCTGGTCGCAGCGAAAGGATCCGCAATATGTTGCGCGGATATCGCTATTTTATGCCGGTACGGGTTTATCGTGCAGTTTTCGATAACGATGCTTATTGGCACGATACCAGTACGTTAGAAACGTTACTGGCAAACAGTAACAATACAGTCATTGCCGGTGCGACATGGTTCCACAATCACGCGATTGGGGCCGATGAATTACGTACGTTAGGTATCATTGCGCTGGATGTTGACGGCACCAATTCCGTGACGGCCGATGAGAAAATTGCTCGCGAAACGACTATCTACAATGAAATCATAAACCAACCCGCTTTTGCACAAACACTGATCTCGCGTTATCAGCAAGACTATTCCAGCTTCCACGCCGACTATAAAGCACCAACCAACCCAATAGATTGTCCGCGCATTGCCGGTGTTGGCGCACCGGATAACGATTGGTCAAAAGTATCAATGGGCGGTGGCGATACTCCCTCAGAGACCGGTCAAAAATGTGATGAAAATGGAACACGCGATGCCGTGGCTGGATTCAGGGCGCGCGGCAGGCAGCAAGATGCTGAACGCGTATTAGCCGTTGATCCAGACATCATCATGCTAATGGGAACCGATGCACGAAAATTTATGCAGGACCCGCGCTGGCAGGGCCTCAAAGCCGTACACTCGCGCCGCGTATACACCTCCGAGCCAGCTTTTAGCGGCTATAGCTATAACATCGATAACCGCCCCTTTGCTGCACGCTGGTCGGCAGAAGTTATTCATCCTGAACTGATTAAACCTCGTGTGCGGCAGTTACTACGCGACCACTATCAGGCAGCTTATGGATATCACCTTTCGCAAGAGGAACTGGATGGCCTGTTAAGTGTGAAGCAAAACAGCCAATCAGCAGGTTATGAACGCTTCTTTGCCGCGAAGGGGGAGTCAAAAAAATGAATACTCAAAGAATCGATTTGCGGCAAAAAATGGTCATCCTGACGTTAATGATTACGCTGCTTATCGCTGTTTTTGTCTCGCTGTGCATTGGGGCTTATCCGATGGCTGGAGGGCATCTTTTATCGGCGCTGGTAGGACTGTTTTTGTTCATCCAGCACGCCGATAACACCGGGTTACGCGATCAGGCCGTTATCCTGATGGTGAGATTGCCGCGCGTTCTGATGACGGTTTATATCGGCATCGCCCTTGGTCTATCGGGTGCCGCGCTTCAGGGCATCATGCGCAATCCATTAGTCAGTCCAGATTTGGTTGGCGTTAGCTCTGGAGCTGCTTGTGGAGGGGTTCTTGCCGTGATGTTGAACATTGACAACAATCCGCTGGCGCTGGTTGCTTTGGCCTTTTGTGGCGGTGTCATCGCCATGATCTGCACTCAAGCGTTGGTCCGCCTGGCCCGCGCAAACAGCAGCGGCATCATGCTTATCGTCGCCGGGATTTTTGTTGGCGCTCTCTTCACCTCCGGCGTGAGTCTGGGCTGCTTCCTTGCAGACGATCGACAAGGTTCGCGTATCACTGACTGGCTTCTCGGGACGGTGGCGCATGCCACCCCGGCAATGGTTGGGCTTATCGCGGCACCGGTACTCGTCGGGGGTAGCATTCTGATGCTTTTGCGCTGGCGCATTAACATTCTCTCCCTCGGCGATATGGACATAGCCGGATTGGGGATCAATCCAGCACGTGTGCGCTGGTTGGTCATCCTTTGTGTCTCCTGGATGATCGCAGCCCAGGTAGCAGTCAGTGGAGTCATCGGCTGGGTTGGACTGGTATCGCCCCATGCTGCACGCCTGCTGGTGGGTAGTGATCATCGCCGGGTCTTACCTGCCTCAGCTTTACTGGGCGGTTTATTTACCCTGCTGGTTGATGATTTTGCCCGTGTGGTTTTGCGCGCTGATATCCCTATGAGCGTATTAACCACACTCATTGGCACGCCGTTTATCTGTTTCCTGTTCTGGAAACAGAAAGCAAGGAAAGAAAAACATGAATAAGACGTTCATTCGCACGGTACCGGTTTGGATGTTGTTACTGCTATTGATCGTTGCCATAGCGGCATCAATGCTAACCGGTGCCTATCCCATGTCTGCTTTCCATGCGGCAAAGGTGCTTTTCAGCGGCGGTGATTTGAAAGAGATAGCTGTTATGACGCTAATCCGTCCGCCGCGCATTCTTGTTGCGATGCTTGCTGGTTGCGCTCTGGGGTTATCCGGCGCGGCTTTGCAGGGCGTGATGCGTAACCCATTAGTCAGCCCCGACCTCGTCGGAGTTAGCTCTGGGGCAGCATTCGGAAGCGTGCTGGCAATCATGGCAGGACTTTCTTCGTTCGTGATGGTTGGATTCGCGTTATTCGGCGGCATCCTGGCTCTGGCATGTACTTTCGCACTCGCGGCAATCATGCAGGTAAGGAACGGGGTAGGGCTGATTCTGGCCGGTTTTTTCGTTGGTGCATTCTTCCTCGCAGGAATTGGTTTTTGCCTTTACATGGATCCAACCGGCAGCGCGCCGGGGATCAGCTACTGGATGATGGGCACTTTCCGTGGGGCTGATCCGCTGAAAGCAGAAATTTTAGGCGCGGCAGTGCTGCTCGGTGGTGGTGTATTGATGGGACTGCGCTGGCGTATCAATCTCCTTTCGCTCAATGACCAGGACGCCGCCGCTTTAGGTGTCAATGTCAGCCTTGTACGCTGGTTAGTCATTACGATTGTTGCCCTGCTTGTCGCCGCGCAAGTGGCGGTTTCTGGCGTTGTAGGCTGGGTCGGCCTCATCGTGCCGCACATTGCCCGCATGCTGGTTGGTGCCGACCACAGACGGCTTTTACCCGCTTCAGCATTTATCGGCGGGGTTTTCGTTTTAGGGCTGGATGACTTAACGCGTTCAGTGATACAGGGCGAGATCCCCGTAAGCGTGCTGGCTGCGTTTATTGGGACACCCTTCATCTGCATCCTCTTCTGGAAAGCAAAAAATAAAGGTTGGGGCGAACAATGAGCAATATTGCATTTGCTTTCGAAGAGTTAGGACACGCGTACTTGCCCGATAATTGGATCTTCAGAGGCTATAACGCCCATGTCAACAAAGGGCAAGTTTTTGCCCTGATGGGCGCTAATGGGCGCGGGAAGACAACGATGCTTAAAACCATTTTAGGCACGCTTTCACCCACTGAAGGAAAAGTCACGGTAAATGGTCGCGTAGCGTTTGTGCCACAGCTATTTCAGGTGAGTTTTGACTACTCGGTACTGGATATGGTGCTGATGGGACGTGCACGCAAAGTCGGCCTGTTCAGCCAGCCCTCAAAGGAAGATGAAGCCGCTGCGATGCAGGCGCTGGCGCGTTTCCGGCTAGCACATTTGGCGCAACGACCCTTCCACGAATTATCAGGCGGTCAGCGACAGCTGATTATCTTTGCCAGAGCGATTGTCGGTGGTGCCGACATTCTGATCCTTGACGAACCTACCTCCGCTCTGGACCTGAAAAATCAGGGCGTGGTGCTCGACTGGATCCATACACTGGCACGTCAGGAAGGGTTAACCGTCGTTTTCACAACGCATCATCCACACCATGCTCACGCTGTGGCCGATAAGGCTTTGCTGATGTTCGATGCCCGGAACTACGCCAGCGGCGATATTGCAGACGTACTGACAGAAGAAAATCTTTACCGGCTGTATGGCATCCCGCTGCGACAGATTGGCTTTGAGTTTGAGGGGCAATCTCTTAAAACGCTGATTCCGGTCTTCCGTCCAACCCTCGTGGACTGCGCGCCATGATCTCTGCCAGAAGCCTGTTTCTGCTTGTTCTGATTGCTCATATTTTGGGGATTGCCGCCATTGGCCGTATATCCTTCAGCAACAAACAAGGCACAGCGGGTATGCCTGGCGTTTTACAAGTCAGCACAATAGAGGCAGGCCGGCCCGCGCCGGTCGTCAAAGACATTACGCCAGTGGTTAAACCAGCAAAACGGATGAAGCCAGCACATACCACACCTCACAAAGCACCACGTGTGCTAGCTGTTGCCGCAAAGTCTTCGAAAGCTATCGTCAATCGTCAGGTACAACAGCCGGTAACGGATAAAAATCAACCGGTACAGCCAGCGGCTACAAATCAGGTCGTGGGGGAAACCAATGATGCTCTTGCGCATGCTGGCACCCGGCAGCCACCGAGTCTTGATGCTGATTACCTTTCTAACCCTGCACCAAAATATCCAACACTGTCACGCATGTTCCACGAACAAGGGCTGGTGAAGCTGCGTATCCATGTCACAGCCCAGGGCAAACCCGATGCCGTACAGCTAGAGCATAGTTGTGGTTACGATCGGCTCGATCAGGCCGCAATGGCAGCTGTCTGGAGCTGGCGCTTTGTCCCGGCTAAAGAGTCAGGCTATGCGGTTGCGGGTGACGTGACAGTTCCTGTTCGTTTTTCATTACGGAGTTAATATGTTCGCTTTTCCATTCTTCTCCCACACCGATAAAGTGGGCTATTTCGTTATTGCCCTGTTATTGGGCATGTCAATTATTAGCTGGTTTTTGATTCTTCTCAAAAGCTGGCAATACCTCCGCCTGAATAGTGCTAATCGCCACTTTTCAGCCGAGTTTAGCGTTGTAAATACCTTTTCAGATATCCAGACGCTGGCTAATACCAGGTGCTCAAGTGCTCCGCTTTATCATGTGCTGACTCATGGCATTCAGGCATGCCGGCTGATTGAACAGCCGGAGGCGATACGCGGTTTTGAAAGCTCGACGCCAGATGATTTCATCAGCGCCGCGTTACATGCCGCGATTGCCGAAGCGGAGAGGATTCGCGATAAGGGCGTGTCAATTTTAGCCACCATTGGCTCCACCGCACCGTTCGTTGGGTTATTCGGTACGGTTTGGGGGATTTACCATGCGCTGATGGCTATCAGCCAGTCCGGGCAAAACAACCTGGACCAGGTTGCCGCACCTGTCGGTGAAGCGTTGATTATGACGGCCTGCGGATTGGCAGTGGCGCTTCCCGCAGTATGGGGTTACAACGCTTTTGTCAGAGCCAGCCAGCGGCAGACCGGATATTTGGAAAAATTCGCACACAATATCTTTGGGTTATTAGGCTTCGGTAGGGTGAAATAATGGCTTTCCATCCCTCAACGAAAAACAAAAAGCCCATGTCTGAAATCAATATGATCCCTATGATTGATGTGATGTTGGTGCTGCTGATTGTCTTTATTATTTCCGCTCCACTGCTGACCAACTCGGTAAAAATAGATCTCCCAACGGCGAGCAGCAACCCGGTAGATACCAGAGAAAAATCGGTCCAGCTTGCTATTAAATCTGAAGGCAATTTTTACTGGAACGGAACGCTCAAAGATAAGGATTCACTGCAGGGATTGATGCTAGAGGCATCGCACCAGACTCCACAACCGGAGATTCAGTTGCAGGCCGACGCTCATACGTCGTATGAAACGGTTGCTCAGGTTATGGCGCTATTGTCCCGTTCGGGTTTGGCAAAAATTGCTTTTATCAGTCTTCCGGAGAAACCTTAGCGGGTGTTAAACGAAAATAGGGCTATTGGCATCCTGGCCCTCTCTACAATTTTTTCTGGAGCCGTAATTTACCTCATAGGCAGAGGCTGGTGGCATATCTGTACATCATGACCAGCGGTAAGGGGATCGGGATGATGGTTCCAATAGTGCTCAGAGTTTTAGTCTTATCGTTACTCAATAGCACCACAGATTGTGCTCTCTGGTAAGACCTTGTTTCAGTGAATCATAAATCTCGTAGCGTTTGGATGGCTGCTGTGGCGGTGCAACGGAAAATTTATGATGCGACTGGCTAACAAACTCATAAGCCCTGAAAGCGCCAAAAACTTCATTATTTATACATAACAAACTGTTTAATAAGACTTAAGTTTTTTATTTCTCCGAACCCTCAAAGTCAATAACTCTCTCCCGTCACCCGACAAAAAATCTGAAAAAGTAGACAATCGTCGACTTTTCATCTTAAAGTCCTGCGCCTGGCACTAGACAAAACCAGTAACTAGTTATCAAATGGTTAAATAATAATTTCTGAATGTTAAAAAGCGGCAGTCATTCAAATAGCCGCCATGCATTCTGGTGCTACAGGCACTCGACACACTTCCATGGAGAATTTATGCATTCCTCTGTTAATAAAAACGAAAGCCGGACCTTTTTCGGCCATCCTTATCCGCTAGGCTCACTGTTCTTTACTGAAATGTGGGAGCGGTTCTCGTTTTATGGTATTCGCCCGCTACTGATCCTGTTTATGGCGGCCACGGTTTACGACGGTGGTATGGGGCTTGCGCGTGAAAACGCCTCGGCTATCGTCGGGATCTTTGCCGGTAGCATGTATCTGGCCGCGCTGCCGGGTGGATGGCTGGCTGACAACTGGCTCGGCCAGCAGAAGGCGGTCTGGTACGGTTCGATTCTTATCGCCCTCGGTCACCTGTCCATCGCGCTCTCCGCATTTATGGGCGACAGCCTGTTCTTCATCGGCCTGATGTTTATCGTGCTCGGTTCCGGGCTGTTCAAGACCTGCATCTCGGTGATGGTCGGGACACTGTATAAAAAAGGCGATGCGCGTCGCGACGGCGGGTTCTCGCTGTTCTATATGGGCATCAACATGGGTTCGTTTATCGCTCCGCTGATCTCCGGTTGGCTGATAAAAACCCATGGTTGGCACTGGGGCTTTGGCATCGGCGGTATCGGGATGCTGGTGGCGTTGGTGATCTTCCGCGTGTTCGCCGTTCCGTCGATGAAGCGTTATGACAGCGAAGTTGGCCTGGACTCCACCTGGAACAGCCCGGTGGCGAAGAAAAAAGGTGTAGGTGCCTGGCTGATGGCGCTGGCGATTGGCGTGGCTGTCGTGGTTACGCTGATAGCGCAGGGCGTGATTGTTATTAATCCTGTCGCGGTTGCCAGCGTGCTGGTTTACGTGATCGCAGCTTCCGTTGCCCTGTACTTTATCTACCTGTTTGTGTTTGCGGGTCTGAACCGTAAAGAGCGCGCCAGGCTGCTGGTCTGCTTTATTCTGCTGGTGTCCGCAGCGTTCTTCTGGTCGGCATTTGAGCAAAAACCGACTTCGTTCAACCTGTTCGCTAACGACTACACCAACCGCATGATCGGCGATTTTGAAATCCCTGCCGTGTGGTTCCAGTCCATCAATGCGCTGTTCATCATTTTGCTGGCACCGGTGTTTAGCTGGGCGTGGCCAATGCTTGCGCGCAAAGGCGTGCGTCCGAGCAGTATTACCAAGTTTGTCATCGGTATCTTGTGTGCCGCGGCGGGCTTTGGCGTGATGATGCTGGCGGCGGAAAATGTGCTGAACAGCGGCGGGGCGGGTGTATCGCCATTCTGGCTGGTGGGCAGCATTCTGATGCTGACGCTCGGCGAGCTGTGCCTGAGCCCAATAGGGCTTGCGACGATGACGCTGCTGGCGCCGGAAAGAATGCGCGGCCAGATGATGGGGCTGTGGTTCTGCGCAAGTGCATTGGGTAATCTGGCGGCAGGCTTGATTGGTGGCCACGTTAAAGCAGACCAGTTGGATATGCTGCCGGACCTCTTTGCACGCTGCTCTATCGCGCTGCTGATTTGCGCCGCCGTGCTGCTGGTGCTGATTGTGCCAGTGCGTCGCATGCTGGAAAACGCCCAGACGAAGCCTGAGCAAAAACCGGTGACCAATGCGTGATGCGAAAGCGTAACTAATCACTGAACCACAACAAGGCCGATCGAAAGATCGGCTTTTTTTGTGCTAAGGAACAGCCTCAAAAAATATAAGAGTGAGCCAGCAAACTATTCAAAGGAAAACGGTTAGCCAAGACAGGCAAGATACTTTTTGCCCGAGCGATTCACGATGTCATCGGCATTTTCCCTGATGTTCTTTCCTTCAAACGCACCGTAGAGTCTTTTAAATTTCACCGTGCTCAGGCGGCGCGTAATATCGCTGACCGTCGCGCCCGACAGTGGCAGCATATTCGGATAGCTCCACATAAAGGATACGGCATCAGCGCCAGGCGTGACCTGAACGATGTCCCCCGCCAGCAGTATGCCTTCGCCCCTTGCCCAGTGAAGAACGCTGCCGCCAGCGAAGTGCCCGCCAAGACGTATCAGGCTGACGCCTGCGGCCAACTCAAGGGTGTCGCCTTCCCAAAACTTGATGTAAGGACTCTCGCGCATGACCCACTGGCGATCGCGGGCATGCAGATAAATCGGGGCGTCGAATTCGGCGGCCCAGTCCTGCATGGTGGTGTAGTAATGAGGATGTGAAATAGCGATAGCTTTAAGCCCGCCCAGTGAGGAAATCAGTGTTTTTGTGGCGTCGTCGAGATTGGCTATGCAGTCCCACAAAATATTGCCTTCTGGCGTTCCCAGAATAAAAGCGCGCTGACCAATCGCAAACTCAGGAACCGTCTGGATGCTGAACAGATTGGGCTCCTGTTGCTGCCACTTATTTGTGTGTGAAGCGACAAGTGTGTCCAGCTCAACCCATTCCTGCCCCGTTACGGGTACGTACTGGCGCTCATCTTCACAGATGTTGCAGTGTTCCGGATGGGAATGAGTGGACTCGAAGGATGTGCCGCAGGCTTTGCATAATGTGATCATTAAGGCGTCCTCATTGCTCCTGTTAGGGTTGTTATAAAGGTAGCAGTGCCGATTAAGCCGGTTTGTCCATAACTGCGACTGTTTATAGTCGTTAAATGTCAGGAAATTCGAGGTTAAAGAGTGGGTTCATCAAGCACAGCGGGAAAATATTGGCAAGCGAGGCCTTGCGGAGTTTTTTATATTAACGATGTGAAAGCGACGATGGTTGCGTTTCCCTGCCTTCTTAGCAAGTCAATAGCTGAGAAGGCAGGGGAGAGGTTTTAGTCTTCGAAATACCAGTATCCACTGTTAACCAGTGCCGCCAGCATTGCCAGGAACGACGGGTCTTCCAGCGCATCACCAAACATTTCTGCTTTCAGTGTGATGTTGCTCGCCAGGGCTTCAAGCGCCGGGCGATGCGGGCTGTCAATTTTCTCACCGTTAACGTAAATCTCGTCGGCAATACGCAGAACGCGCAGCCCACCCAGTCGAGTAATGGCATCACCCTGTTTCAGCGCATCGTAAATCTCGTCAGGCTGATAGGGTGGCTCTGGTGGTGCAACGTCCAGTTCGTGGCGCGACTGGGAAACGAACTCACCGAACCAGGTTTTAAAGTGCTCTGGCTGGTTGATAAGTTCCAGCATCATTTCGCGTAACTTATCCATTTCCTGCGGCAGAACATCAGCCGGATGCTGGCGCGCAGGCACGTCAGGGTCGGTATAACGTTGGCTACCCAGTTCACGTTGCAGCACGTAATCTGCAAAACCACTAATCAGCTCGCGTCCACTTGGCGCGCGGAAGCCGACCGAGTAGTTCATCGAGTTTTCCAGCGAGTAACCTTCGTGCGGGAAACCTGGCGGGATATAGATAATATCGCCCGGCTCCAGCTCTTCATCGATGATGGCGTCGAACGGTTCAACTTGCAGTAAGTCGGGATGAGGGCAGTGTTGTTTCAGGGCAACTTTTTCCCCAACACGCCAGCGGCGGCGGCCAACGCCCTGAATGATAAACACGTCATACTGGTCGAAATGCGGGCCAACGCCGCCGCCTGGAACCGAGAAAGAGATCATCAGATCGTCAATTCGCCAGTCCGGAAGGGCGCGGAATGGGCGCATCAGGCGGGCACTTTGTTCATGCCAGTGGTTAACTGCCTGAACCAGTAAAGACCAGTTGTTTTCGCCCAGATGATCGTAGCTCTGGAACGGGCCGTGGCTGACTTGCCATCTGCCGTCGTTATGGCTGACCAGGCGGCTATCCACCTCGTTTTCCATAGCAAGGCCTGCCAGTTCATCCGGGGAGATTGGGTCGATGAAGTTTTTGAAGCCACGTTTTAGAACAACCGGGCGTTTCTGCCAGTAGTTCGCGATGAAATCGGGCCAGTTTAGGTCGAGTTGATAGTCCATATTATTATCCGGCAGGTGAAGGAGCCTGCCGAGGATTATAACGGATGGCGTCCGCCGTTACGGGAGTATTTTTAATCTTCTTCTCGGTCTGGACGCTGGCGCGCAAAAATCACTTCCATACGTGCGCCACCCAGTTCGCAGTTTGAGGTCAGAATCTCTCCGTCATATTGTTCGACGATTTCACGTGCGACGGATAAACCCACTCCCTGGCCCGGTCGTAAGGTGTCTGCACGTTGCCCACGGTCAAACACCATACTGCGTTTGCTTTCAGGAATACCTGGCCCGTCATCATCAACGATTAAGTGCAGTGTGTCATCGAGCTGGCGGCCAGAGATTTCAACAAATTCAAGGCAGTATTTGCAGGCGTTATCCAGCACATTGCCCATCACCTCCATAAAGTCATTTTTCTCACCCACAAAGGTAATTTCCGGTGAAATATCCAGCGAAATATTCACCCCTTTGCGTTGGTAAACTTTATTGAGTGCGGAACACAGGCTGTCGAGTAATGGTGCAACCGGATGAAGCTCCCGACTGATGAGTGCACTGTCGCCGCGCATGCTGGCGCGATGCAGGTAATAGCCAATTTGCTGTGATATACGGCTGATTTGCTCAAGCATTACCGGTTCCGCCTCTTCGATACTCAGCTTCTTAGTGCGCATAGATCGCAAGGTACTTTGTAACACCGCCAGCGGTGTCTTCAGACTGTGTGTTAAGTCGGTAAGAGTGGTGCGGTATTTATCGTAACGGTCACGCTCAGTGCGCAGCAGGCGGTTGAGATTGCGCACAAGGCTTGTCAGCTCGCGTGTGGTTTCGGGGTTAAGGCTATCCCGGTCATGTTTTTCCAGCTCGCGCACTTCTTTTGCCAACTCTTCGATAGGGCGTAAGCTCCAGCGTGCGGCTACCCAAAGCAAGGGTATAACCAACAACAAGTTGGCGAGGAAAACACAGGTAAACAAACTCCAGACTGTATACGAGCGTTTTAACTCGATAGGAATGGTGTCGACAACCACAATAGTTAAGGCGGGCATTTTGCCCATCGCCGGGTATTTGTTGACCGCTACGGAGTGGCTGACTTCATCGCTATAGTCGCCATCATAAAAATCTTTTAGCTGGTTCTGGAGGTTTTGGTCGTTGCCTAACAATTCATGGCTGGTATCAAAATTGGCCTCCAGGTCGTGAAAACCATCGGTGACGAGCCACTCTTTTTTAATTTGCTGCACCACATGTGGCAAATCACGCTGAGCCCACATCAGCTTGCCTTTATCATCGTAGATAAGGGCCATGGTCGGAGTTTTCAGATTCAGGTTTTCAGGAAGCACGACATTTATCTTGCCGTTCTCGTAGGTCGCAAGGGTATAAAACAGGTTGCTCTCACCGCGCAGCAAACGGAAAGTGGTTTTATCAAAACTGATGTTATAACCCACCAGTGCCACAACGCCGTAGGCCAGTGACAGCACCAAAACCACGGCGGCGGTTGCGAGTAAAAAGCGAACTCGTAACGATAACGGTAAAAAATGTCGGATGAATTTCATGGTTAACGCAGATCGAAGCGATAGCCCTGACCACGCACCGTGGTGATGGCTTCGTGAGAGTATTCTGCCAGGATCTTCTTGCGCAAACGTCCCATTAATACATCAATGGTGTGGCTTTCGCGCAGTTCGGCATCGGGGTAAAGCTGGAGCATGAGTGAATCTTTGCTAACCACTTTGCCGTTGTTACGAATCAGCGTTTCCATGATGGTGTATTCAAAGGCGGTTAACTTGATTAGGTTGTCGTTGATCAGGAGTTCGCGGCGCGACAAATCGACGTGGAAAGGAGGCAGGGAAATAACCTGCGACGCCAGCCCGCTGTTGCGGCGCATTAACACCTGCATGCGGGCGACGACTTCCTCGAGATGAAACGGCTTGGTCACGTAATCATCCGCACCCGCACCCAGCACTTCAACCTTGTCCTGCCAGCCTTCACGCGCGGTAAGAACCAGGATGGGAATAGTCACATCATGGCTGCGCCAGCGGCGAATAAGACTCAGGCCATCTTCATCGGGCAGGCCTAAATCGACAATGGCAATATCGGGGGTATGTTCACTCAGAAAATAGTCGGCTTCTTTAGCATCTTCAGCAGCATCGACCTGATGACCTGCTTCCCGCAACTGCACCTGAAGATGGTGGCGTAACAGTGCATTGTCTTCCACAACCAGAACACGCATCGCATTTCCCCAATAAATGAATAGCTTTGATAGTTTAACGCTAATTATGGTGCAGGAGGGGTAAACCTTGAATAAACAATCATGAGGGTGAGGCGGGGATGAAAAAACGCCACCGCGTAGGGTGGCGTTAGCTGGTTATTTTAGCTCGTCAACCATGGTGATGGCGCGGCCAATATAGTTAGCCGGAGTCATCGCTTTCAGGCGAGTTTTTTCCTCTTCTGGCAGCTCAAGGCTATCGATAAACTGCTTCATGCCTTCAGCATCCACGCGTTTGCCGCGAGTCAGCTCTTTGAGTTTCTCGTACGGCTTCTCAATGCCGTAACGGCGCATCACGGTCTGAATTGGTTCAGCCAGCACTTCCCAGTTGAGATCCAGTTCCGCCAGCAGACGGTCACGGTTCACTTCCAGCTTGCTCACACCTTTCAGGGTGGACTGGTAAGCAATCAGCGCGTAGCCAATGCCGACGCCCAGGTTACGCAGCACGGTTGAGTCAGTCAGGTCGCGCTGCCAACGGGAAACAGGCAGTTTGCTCGCCAGGTGTTGCAACATAGCGTTAGACAGGCCCAGGTTACCTTCCGAGTTTTCGAAGTCAATTGGGTTAACTTTGTGCGGCATAGTGGAAGAGCCGATTTCACCTGCGATGGTTTTCTGCTTGAAGTGGTTCAGCGCGATGTAACCCCAGACGTCACGATCGAAGTCGATCAGAATGGTGTTAAAGCGGGCGATGCAATCAAACAGCTCAGCGATGTAATCGTGTGGTTCGATCTGTGTGGTGTACGGGTTCCACTGGATGCCCAGAGAAGTCACGAACTCCTCACTGAACTGGTGCCAGTCAACTTCCGGGTATGCCACCATGTGGGCGTTATAGTTACCTACCGCACCATTGATTTTGCCCAGAATGTCCACTTTCTCTAACTGGCGGAACTGGCGCTCCATACGATACGCTACGTTTGCCATCTCTTTACCCATTGTTGATGGGGTTGCAGGCTGGCCGTGGGTACGGGAGAGCAGTGGAATATCACGATACTGAACCGACAGGTCTTTCACCGCGTCGATAACTTTACGCCAGTACGGCAGAACCACGTCCTGACGGGCGGTTTGCAGCATCAACGCGTGGGACAGGTTGTTGATATCTTCTGAAGTACAGGCGAAGTGAATAAATTCAGATACCGCATGCAGGGCAGGGATGGCCGCCACTTTTTCCTTCAGAAAATATTCAACCGCTTTTACGTCGTGATTGGTGGTGCGTTCAATGGTTTTGATGCGCGCGGCATCTTCTTCACTGAACTCAGCCACAATTTTATCAAGGTAACCGTTTGCGTCCGCGTCAAAAGCAGGAACTTCCTTGATCGCTGTGTGCGTGGCCAGTTTTTGCAGCCAACGTACTTCGACTTGTACGCGGAATTTCAGCAAACCAAATTCGCTGAAAATAGCGCGCAGAGCGCTGACTTTGTCGCCGTAACGTCCATCAACGGGGGAAACGGCGGTCAGTGAGGATAATTCCATAAGTTACAACTCCAGAGAGGTTAACATTGAGCAAGAATTTGTTTGGCCTGAGCACACAGGCGACTACGAGAAAACATTAACTGCAAGCGGCCACCGCCAACTTGATGCCATAACACGGCGGCGCGAATACCCGCCAGCAGTGAGGCGCGTACTTTACTTTGCACCTGCGGGCTTTGCAGCACAGCAGGGGAGCCGGTGACCTGAATACGTGGGCCTAATGGGCTAATTACATCAACATAAATCCCGGCCATGGCGCTCAGAAGCGTGTCGGACTCAAGATCAAAATGTTCAAGCTGACGTTGCAACCCGGCAATGCTTGAACCGAGTTTGTCCATGGCACCTTTGCTGCCGTGAAGCTTACGTTCCAGCACCATCAGGCTTAATGTGTAGCGCGTCAGTTCGGCGTTCAGCCCCTGGCGATTACTGGCGTTCAACACGCCCAGCAAAGTTTCCAGACCGAGTTTAAGGTTAGCTTCGTTGCCACCAAAAACATCCAGCGTGGAGCCCGGGTTTTGATCGATAACGCTGTTCAACGAGACATGCAGCGCATCGTTATCGCAATGCCCCTGGTGTGCCAATTGCTGAACCAGACGGGCAGACTGGCAGATCCCTGCCAGTGCGATGGTGATGTCATAGTAATTCTTGGCCACGGAGCTTCTTCCTTGCTGACAATTTTTAAACAGTGAGCGGCAGACGCTGCTCAATAACACCACCGCCGAGGCAGATTTCGCCCAGGTAAAACACGGCAGACTGGCCGGGCGTTACGGCAGCAACAGGTTCATCAAAACGCACTTCAATACGATCGGCATCCAGAGGTGTAATCACGCATGGAAGGTCAGCCTGGCGATAGCGAGTTTTAACGGTGCATTTGAGCGGTTCGGTCAGTGTTTCACGGTCAACCCAATGTAATTGTTGTGCAATCAAGCCAACGGACATCAAACGCGGATGCTCACTACCCTGAGCAACTACCAGAATATTGTTTTCGACGTCTTTATCGACCACATACCATGGATCTTCGCTGCCTTCTTTAGTGCCGCCGATACCCAGACCTTTGCGTTGCCCGAGCGTGTGGTACATCAAACCCTGATGCTCACCAATGTGTTCGCCATCAACGGTAAGAATTTTACCCGGCTGTGCAGGCAGGTAACGGCCAAGAAATTCGCGGAATTTGCGCTCGCCGATAAAACAGATACCGGTGGAGTCTTTTTTCTTCGCGGTGATCAAATCTAACTCTTCAGCAATGCGGCGCACTTCTGGCTTTTCCAGTTCACCTACCGGGAACAGGCTCTGTGCGATTTGCTCGTGCCCCAGGGTATAAAGGAAGTAGCTTTGATCTTTATTATTGTCTAAACCGCGCAGCAGGCGGCTTTTACCGTCCACATCCTCGCGGCGCACGTAGTGACCGGTGGCGATATAATCGGCACCTAAATCTTCGGCGGCAAATTCGAGGAAGGCTTTAAATTTGATCTCTTTGTTGCACAGAATATCCGGGTTAGGTGTACGCCCGGCTTTGTACTCTTCCAGGAAGTGTTCAAACACGTTATCCCAGTATTCTGCGGCAAAGTTTACGGTGTGCAGTTCAATGCCGAGCTTGTCGCAAACGGCTTGCGCATCAGCTAAATCAGCAGCAGCAGTGCAGTACTCCTCGCCATCATCCTCTTCCCAGTTCTTCATGAACAGGCCTTCCACCTTGTAACCTTGTTGTTGCAACAGGTAAGCGGAAACGGAGGAATCGACACCGCCGGACATCCCGACGATCACTTTTTTTGGGCTTTCAGACATTGGAGTAACTCATGACATTGAACTTATAAGGCGGCGTATTCTATCACGCATCCCCAAAGCTATCACCCCTAACTAAACGGCCAGTTAAATGCGCCCAGTATGCTGAGCGGATAACGTTCAGCACGTTGGTAGCAGCGAATACTCTCGGCAACCAGCGGCGAGCGCAGATTATCAGCGTTAACAATTTGTTGCGCATCGAGCCATAAACAACGATCGATATCGCTATCGTGTGGCGTTGTCGGGAGTTGTTCGTCAAGATCGATAGAAAAAAGGAATCGCAGAAAAGGGGTTTTATCCGGGGCTATCCATTGGTGCATACGGATAAACGTTTGTGGTTGCGCATAAATACCGGTTTCTTCATATAATTCGCGCTTAGCGGCTTCTATTAACGTTTCATCAGCTTCAAGGTGCCCGGCAGGCTGATTCCACGTGGCTTTGCCATTGATTGTTTCTTCAACGATTAAAAATTTCCCTTGTGCCTGAACCACGCAGGCGACGGTAACGTGCGGTTTAAACATCGTTATTTATCCTGTCTTAAATTCGTTAGTACGATCATTAGAAAGTGATCTGGATCACATATTTTCCTGTGACCTATACTTTGTTGGATTTCAAAAATCCCACGAGGGCACCATCATGCAGCTTACCACGCGTATTATGCCGCAACAGAAACGTATCGCTTTAGTAGCTCACGATCCTTGTAAACCCGACTTACTGAACTGGGCGGTTGATAACCAGACGGCTCTTAGCCACCATATCATCTATGCAACGGGTACCACCGGAAACCTATTGCAGGCACACACTCGGTTATCCGTTCTGGCGCTGATGAGTGGTTCGATAGGGGGCGACCAACAGCTCGGATATCTGATTGCTTCAGGCCAGATTGACGTACTGATTTTCTTCTGGGACCCGCTTAGCGCGGTGCCACATCACTCTGATGTCAAAGCACTGATGCGGCTGGCAACGGCCTGGAACATCCCGATTGCCAGCAACGCGTGTAGCGCAAATTTCCTGATTAACTCATCGTTATTTGAGCAGGCACTGGAAATCACGGTGCCCGATGGCGATGCGTTCCTGAGCAGCCGCGTTTCTCATGTGACTCAAAACGGTGTCCATACTCAGCATCTTTTATAGCGCGTCCATTGGGATTTCGCGCCATTCTCCCGGAGCTAAATCTGCCAGTTCAAGTGTCCCCATTGCATAACGAACCAGGCGCAGCGTCGGGTAACCGACATGCGCCGTCATTCTCCTAACCTGACGATTACGCCCTTCATATAAAGTGATTTTCAACCAACTGGTTGGAATGGCCTTGCGTTCACGAATCGGTGGATTACGTGCCCAGATCCACGTTGGCTCATCAACTAATTCAGCGCCAGCTGGCAGGGTTGGACCATCGTTGAGCGTCACGCCATTTCGCAAAGATTCCAGCGCTTCTTCCGTCGGCACACCTTCAACCTGCACGAAATAAATTTTACCGGTGCGTTTGCCTGGTTCAGTCAGCTTTGCCTGCAATACGCCGTCATTAGTTAACACCAGTAAGCCTTCGCTATCGCGATCCAGACGGCCCGCCGCGTAAATTCCTTGTAACGGTATGTAATCTTTCAACGTGCTGCGCCCGGATTCGTCGGTGAATTGCGGTAGCACATCATAGGGTTTATTGAAGATAACCAGCCGCTTCGGTCCGCTATGCTGTGGTTTTTTGGCAGGTCGTTGTGTGCTGAATCGTTTAACTTGCTGGTTTCTAAAAGAAGTTTTATTCATAGTGTTTTCAGACGTTAGGTATTAACGCATTATAACGGAAATCACCAGTGATTGGCGCGGGCCTGATATTCAAGTAGTATTGACACGCACATTACAAATCATTAACAAAAAGAAGCGCTCGAAGGAGAAGGTTAATGGAAAGCAAAGTAGTTGTTCCGGCGGAAGGTAAAAAGATCACCCTGCAAGATGGCAAACTGAATGTTCCTCACAACCCAATCATTCCTTTCATTGAAGGTGATGGTATCGGTGTGGACGTGACGCCAGCTATGATTAAAGTGGTTGATGCCGCTGTGCAGAAGGCCTACAAAGGCGAGCGGAAAATTTCCTGGATGGAAATCTATACCGGCGAAAAATCTACCCAACTTTATGGCCAGGATGTCTGGCTGCCAGAAGAAACTCTGGACCTGATTCGTGATTACCGTGTGGCGATTAAAGGGCCACTGACCACGCCAGTTGGCGGCGGCATTCGTTCTCTGAACGTTGCTCTGCGTCAGCAACTTGACCTGTACGTGTGCCTGCGTCCGGTGCGTTACTACCAGGGCACTCCAAGCCCGGTTAAACACCCAGAGCTGACCAACATGGTTATCTTCCGTGAAAACTCAGAAGATATTTATGCGGGCATCGAGTGGAAAGCTGACAGCGCTGAAGCTGAGAAAGTCATCAAATTCCTGCGTGATGAAATGGGCGTGACGAAAATTCGTTTCCCGGAACATTGCGGTATCGGCATCAAGCCTTGCTCAGAAGAAGGCACCAAACGCCTGGTTCGTGCAGCCATCGAATACGCAATCACCAACGACCGTGATTCCGTGACTCTGGTTCACAAAGGCAACATCATGAAATTCACCGAAGGTGCTTTCAAAGACTGGGGCTACCAACTGGCGCGTGAAGAGTTCGGCGGTGAGCTGATCGACGGCGGTCCATGGGTGAAACTGAAAAACCCTAATACCGGCAAAGAGATCGTCGTTAAAGACGTTATTGCTGATGCGTTCCTGCAACAGATCCTGCTGCGTCCTGCTGAATATGACGTTATCGCGTGTATGAACCTGAACGGTGACTACATCTCCGACGCCCTGGCAGCACAGGTTGGCGGTATCGGTATCGCACCAGGCGCGAACATCGGTGACGAATGTGCACTGTTCGAAGCCACCCACGGCACCGCACCAAAATATGCAGGCCAGGATAAAGTGAACCCAGGTTCTATCATCCTTTCCGCAGAAATGATGCTCCGTCATATGGAATGGTTCGAAGCGGCTGATCTGATCGTTAAAGGTATGGAAGGCGCGATTAACGCTAAAACCGTAACTTACGATTTCGAACGCCTGATGGAAGGCGCTAAACTGCTGAAATGTTCAGAGTTTGGCGACGCGATGATCGAACATATGTAATTAGCGAAGTTTGCTAATGTTGAAACGGGAGCCTTTGGGTTCCCGTTTTTTATTGGGACGCTATTCCTCTGCTAAACTTTGGTTTCATTACTCTTTGTTATGGCTGAGGATTATTAAAAATGGCGATAATCACTAAAGACTCCGCTCGTACAATAAAGAATCCTGACCATTTGCGTTTCCATCGCCTTCATCAGCACTTAGCGCCGACCTTCGGGGAAAGTTGGTTTGCATTAAAAGCTGAAGCGTTTGCCCGGTTTTTCGGCACGCCATTCTTTCTCGGTGCACAAACCCTGATAGTTTTAGTTTGGATCTTGCTCAATATCACAGGGGTGAGCCATTTCGATCTTTATCCCTTCATCTTATTGAACCTGGCATTCAGTCTTCAGGCCGCCTATGCGGCACCTCTTATTTTATTGGCACAAACGCGGCAGGCTGAACGAGATAAGGCACATGCGGAAGCTGACGCTCTGCACAGGGAGGATTTAGCTCAGGCCAATGAGAAACGTTTAAAAGTTGCAGCTGAACAGGCCGAGCAGATGATTAAATTAATCGAAATGAATACAGAGCTGACAAAGGTGACAAAACAGCTTACCGAACGTATAGAAATAATAACTGAGCAGCTCCATAAACATTTGGTTAAGTAAGAATGCCGCAAATCATTAGCCAAATTTTAAGCAAATAAGTTGTTATTTCGTCGTGAATGGTTGATTTAAAATCAATAAGTTGAATTTTTGAGCGAACGATTCGCAGGGGTTTGCATAGCGGCTCGGCTTTGTATAATATGTTTTCCACGCCGACTTAGCTCAGTAGGTAGAGCAACTGACTTGTAATCAGTAGGTCACCAGTTCGATTCCGGTAGTCGGCACCATACATTAAAAAAGCCACCTTTCAGGTGGTTTTTTTTCGTCTGTATTTTAGTGAAAAAAGGAAGGCTAGCTGTGGATAGCACTTCCTTCTTATTGGTTAGATCCAACCTTGCTGGCTTGCAAGCCAAACCAGGATTGCCACCACAATTAGTACTACGGTTGTTTTTCTCATTATTGCTTAACCTGTTGGGAAATAGCCCTGATTTAGGGTAGTGCCGATGATAGCAGGAGTTTAGAACGGGAATAACCACGTTTTTATCGACTGTGCCGGCCTACATTTACTCTTCACAAACCAACCAAAAATCTGCTTCGTCAAACATCTCTTCTACCAGACGGTTAATCTTTTCTTTTTCATTCTTTGTACAGTCACTGTTTACTGCATTAGTTTGCATCGGTTTTACCCTGACATCGGCATCGGGGAAAATGGCCTGAACGCGTCGGGTCAGTTCATCAAGAATTTTTTCATTTGCACCGGGAAGGCCCGCTACATTTCGTTTGTCGTAAACCAATTCAACGAACATTAAAATGCTCCTTCTAAAACTGTATTTATATACAGTAATAAATATCGGTATTCAAGGCAAGTCTGTTCCCGAAAAACACAACGTCAGCAGAGGGGTGATGTGAGGGTTATTCTGTTTTAAGCCCGGTAAGCGGAGTCTCGTGTCCACGTGCTTTCATCTGTTCCATGATTAATTGATAAGCAATGTAATACTTGAAGATATTACTCACGTATTGCACGGTTTCATTGCCAATGCGCTGCTGTGCAATGCGTTCGACATTGTTAAACCAGATGTTGGGATCAAGACCTTTGGCCTCGGCTTCTTTGCGTAAACGGGCAATTTTAGCTGGCCCTGCATTATAGGAAGCAAAGGTGAAAAGGAGTTTGTTCATTTCGGTCATAGGCTGGTCCGCAAAATAGCGGTCGCACATAAAGCGGATATATTTCACACCCGCGTTAATGTTTGGGTCGATTAACCGTATATCACCGACTTTTAACTCTTTCCCGGTCGTAGGGAGCACTTGCATTACGCCAATCGCGCCGCTTTTACTGCGCACCTTCTGGTCAAGGCGAGACTCCTGGTAGCCTTGCGCTGCCATCAATAGCCAGTCGACATTATATTGCTGACCATATTTGCGGAAAATTTCGGTTACCTGGTAAAACTTATCTAATTCTTCTTGCGAGCGAGAATCTTTCACCCATTTTGTATTGCGTAAGTATTTATAAACTTGCTGATTTCCGAATGAAGTACCAATTTTATGTGTCGTGGTGAATTTATCTAATTGCTTACGCAGAAGCGGGGAGTTTTTGCGCATAGCCAATGCGATAGAACCATCATTACGAAGCGTAATGTCTTCATATACCACCAGATTAGGGTAAATTTGCTTCCATAATAGCGCCAGGTATCTGTCAACGACGGTGTAATCTGCAAGATTGGCATTCACCATCTCCAGAATATCTTCTGGCTCAAAATTACCAGGGGCTTTAATGACGACTGCCGGAGGGAGCTTCTTCTCAACTAAGCTTTTATTTAGTGCATCAATACTGGAAATGTAGCTGGTCGAGGGGTTCACATACAGGGACTTACCCGAAAGGGATTCAACATTCTTTAATTGAGGTGCTTTACTACTGGCAATAACGACTTCACGGACGTTTTTTGCTAATGGAGCACTGAAGTCGACGAGTTTTTCGCGCTCCTCGGTAATCGTCAAATTAGCTGCAATTATATCGCCATGCCCGGCGATGAGTTGGGGGATAAGTTGATCACGAGCGGTCGGAATAAATAGAAGATGTGTTTTCTGGGAGGGTTTTAGGCCCTTGTTAATTTGTTTATCAAACTCTTGCATCAGTTCTACCATGACACCACGTTGCGTCCCGCCGTTATCTATAAAGTAGAAAGTTTTACTGTATGGAATCAAAACGCGCACGACGCGCCTTTTTTGCATCACATCAAAGTCACCCAGAACAGTATTAACTTTGGTTTCGAATTTCAAAGGGGGGTCTTCGGTGGCTGCGTGCGTCATCGGCAAAACCGCTGTGATCAATAGCACTACAAGCAGCAAGCGGATCATTGCTACACCATCTAAACCTTCCAACCGGACACTGTTTAACTATAGCTCGCGCATGATAACTTGATTAAAAAACGCACAATACATTAATGGGCGAAAGCCATAGAAAGCCATAGAAAGCCATAGAGGGCGGTTTGCGGCCTGGATGAGAAAATTATTATTTGAAAATAATTCTTGCTTCCAATGCGCGACTATGAGTAAATGCGTCATCGGTTTGGAAGACAGACCTTATGAAAGCAGTTTTAGTAAAGCAGTCCTCAGTTCAAGCGCTATCAAGTCATCAGATACCCCTTCTTCGTGAGTCTCCTCCTAAGTGCCTAAATAAGAAACGTTCTGCAATACAGACCACGTTCGCCATATTAAATGGCTATAAAATATCGAGGAAGTATCTATGTCTAAAATGACTGGTTTAGTAAAATGGTTTAACCCAGAAAAAGGTTTCGGTTTCATCACTCCTGACAATGGTAGCAAAGATGTGTTCGTTCACTTCTCTGCCATTCAGAGCAATGATTTCAAAACTCTGGACGAAGGCCAGAAAGTTGAGTTCTCTGTTGAGAACGGCGCTAAAGGTCCTTCAGCAACTAACGTTGTTGCTCTGTAAGACTGCTAACGCATACTAAGACTGACGCATGCGAAGACGGTGAATAACCCGAGCCGATAAGTCGAAGTGAATAAACCCGCCATGTGCGGGTTTTTTGTTATTTGTAATCCTTAAAATCCCTTCTTTTTATCCAGGTAATCAATCACATAATATTTGTATGTGCATATCTGTTATTTACATTAATTAACGATACACCCTCGGTTGGTTTACGCTCAGTCGACTATGCTGGTAGTGAAATATACTTATTTGATTGTAGGTAGCATTAATAACTGGAGTTTTTTTATGGGCTTTTGGCGTATTGTTTTTACGATTATTTTACCCCCGTTGGGCGTTTTGTTAGGCAAGGGATTCGGCTGGGCATTTCTTTTAAATATTGTCCTGACTTTATTAGGTTATATTCCAGGCGTAATCCATGCGTTTTGGGTGCAAACCCGCGATTAATAAAATAAGACAGGCTTGTTGGTTTATTGCGAGTTCTGCAATGGTTCAAGTTGCGCTGCACGCGACCGGCACAGCCTCTTTACATCATTCCCTTTCATTGGGTGAAAGCGGCCTGTTTACATTTTAATCTAGGAATGTTCTGATATAGCCAATTTTTAACGAGCTATAGAGTCGCTTTATGTTTCAACTAAAACCGGGAATGCTGGCAATGATTATTGGTTCCCGTACTGCAGCCGGGCGCGTAAACGTGGGTAAATCAGTCGAGCTTTTTGGACTGTGTGAGCCTGGTGAGAGCTTTATAAATCCGGTGACGGGAGTTATGACGCAACTTCCACGTGATGCAACTCATCCATTGTGGCTGGTGACTGGCAATGTAGTGGCTTTTGATGGGCGCGAAGGCTATACCTTTGTGCGGGCAGAATACCTGATGCCGCTTGATAAGACATTATTGCCAGAGTTTGATGAAGAACTGGCAGTATTTTGATTGGATGATGGCGACAGGTGGCAGTTAAAACGCAGTTGCCATCATTGATTTTATTTTTTTAACCTTCTAATTCTTCAATTCGAGCAATCAACGCGGGAAGTTCGCTTTCGGCGTAAACTTCGATACCATTTTGTCGCAGTAATGCGGCCGCCACTCCGACTCCCGGTTGGGTAATCCCCTGAAAAGTTCCGTCATAAATCTTCTGACTACCGCATGTTGGGCTACCGTCGGTCATCAATGCTAGTCTGCATCCTGATTCTTGTGCTGTTTTTAACGCAAGCCATCCGGCCAGGAGATAGCTTTGACTTACGTCCGTACCATCACTTTCCTGGATTTTTGCATTCCCCATAAGAGCCGTAAAACCATCACCCCCCACCAGTTCTGCGGGTAGGCGCGGTGTTGTAAGCCCTGCTGCTAATTCAGGGCAATGAATAACCAATCGTTGCTCTTGATGCCAGTGTTCTAACACGCGGGTAAGCAGTGGTTTGGCTTGCCCGTTATAGCGAACTTTAAAGCCCATCAGACAGGCACTAACCAGTATTTTTGTTTTCATGGCATCACGTAAATGTATGGAAAGATGCACGGTACTACAGTGTGCAGTGCCGTCGCCACCCTGCTAATTTTGGGCGTTGCAAGGCAGAAGGTAACGGCATACTCTATCATTCCTTATGTAGCAGAAGTTACTAAACATAAGGATAATCAATTAAATGCCCCCATTGCCTTTGAAACAAACTCTTCGCATTGCGCTGGTTGGTGACTATAACCCTGCGGTCATTGCACATCAGGCTATTCCTCTTGCTTTAGATAATGCTGCTGAATATGTTGGCGTTACTGCTGACTACGATTGGTTGCCAACACCAGAAGTCACGAGTCCGGAAGACCTGGTGGGGTATGACGCCATCTGGTGCGTTCCAGCCAGCCCTTATCGGAATGAAGAGGGGGCTTTTTTGTCCATCCGTTTTGCCCGTGAGAACCAGATTCCGTTCCTTGGAACCTGTGGTGGATTCCAGCATGCAATTATCGAATACGCGCGAAACGTAATGGGCTGGGAAGATGCTGGTCATGCGGAAACTGAAAGCCAGGGCCGCCTGGTTATTGCGCCACTCATCTGTTCGCTGGTGGAGAAATCCGACGCTATAAAACTCGAAGCCAACTCAATCATTGCTAAAGCGTATGGCAGGGCGAGAATTGAGGAAGGCTACCATTGTAATTATGGGATAGCTGAAAATTTTGCCGAACAGCTAAGCCTGTCTGAACTACACGCCACCGGTTGGGATGAACGAGGTGATATTCGTGTCGTTGAGTTAAGGGGGCATCCTTTCTTCGTCGGTACGCTTTTCCAGCATGAGCGTAATGCCCTGAAGGATAAACCTGCGCCACTGGTTGAGGCTTTGCTCATAGCGGCGCAGCATTAATCAGGAGGAGTGATGAGAACGCGCTGGGCTGATCTCCGCATCACGCCCGGCGAAACCACCAAATACCGCCATCACGCACGCAAGGATCGCGCATCCCAACAAAGGAAGGCTCCATTGGCCAGAAAGGTCGTGTATTTTCCCCATTGCTGGTGGCCCGAATGCAGCCAATAAATACCCAACGCATTGCGCCATGCCTGAGAGAGCCGCCGCCTGGTGTGCGCTATTCGCTCGTAAGCCGATAAACGTCAGGCCTAAAATCATTGTTGCGCCGGAGCCAAAGCCAAATATCACCACCCAGATACTGGCGAGGCCTGGTACAAACAGCAAGCCGATACAGCTGATGGCGCAGAGTAATGCCATAAGAATCGCGATCCCTCGTTGATCTTTCAGGCGGCTTAAGATCATGCCAACCAGCAAACCTGGTGCTGCAGTTGCAAGCTGCATTAGTCCGTGCAGGGAGCCTGCTTGTGCTTCGCTATAACCGTGGCTGATGAGTATTGAAGGCAGCCAGCCAATCACCACGTAATAAATTAACGAGTTAATTCCCAAAAATAGCGTAACTTGCCAGGCAAGAGCCGAGCTCCAGATGCCACGGCTATGTAGCGCTTTGCTGGTACTCAGTGTTGATGTGGTGTGATTGGATAGCTGTGGTAACCAAATCAGCAGTGCAACGATTGGAAAGATCATCAGCGCCATTAGTGCGCCTGGCCAACCGTAGCCGTGCTGAGCAATGGGGACGACAAACATTGAGCCAATAGCCGCAGCAACACCCATTGTTAGAGAATACGCGCCAGTCAGGCGTGCGACCTGGCCTGGGAAGTCACGTTTAATCAGGCCGGGTAATAGCACATTACCCATCGCAATACCGCAACCGATAATCGCTGTGCCAACATACAAGAATGCGGTGTTTCCCGCAGAGCGCAGCGCGATCCCTCCACAGATAATCAGCATCGCTGCAAACAGGCTGCGTTCTATTCCAAAGCGACGGGCAATACCAGCAGCCAGTGGAGAAACTATCGCAAATGCTAATAGTGGGAGAGTGGTAAGGATGCCTGTTTGGGCCGTAGTTAGCCCAAAAGTATCGCGAATCATATCCAGCAACGGTGCAGTGCCGGTAAACGTAACGCGAAGTGTTGTGGCAATCATTAAAATGCCGAGCAGCAACAAGCCGTGTTTTTTCATGCTTGTGGAAAAAATTGACGTCATAAAAATATCCCTTAATACGAAGCGTTCAAGATACACGCTATAGGAATGGATGAAATCAACGTAAAATGCCAGTTTATCCCTAAATTCGGACAAGGTTATGGAGCGTGGTTTAGCCCTCGAAGGATTCGACCCTGATAGTAATTGCCATCCTGCGCAGGCATTTCGGATTCTGGTGTCAGAAAGTGAGAACGAAATAGCCTTCCACCAGCATAGAAAAGGGCAGTTGATTCTGGCTTTGCACGGTGGGATTACCTGTGAAGTTGAGCAGGCGTTGTGGATGGTGCCAACTCAACACGCGGTCTGGATCCCTGGAGAAATGCCTCACAGTAACCGGGCCACGGCTAATGCACGTCTTTGTTTTCTGTTTATCGAACCTGGGGCGGTAGAGATGCCAACTCAATGCTGCACCCTGAGAATTTCACCGTTGGTTCGCGAGCTTATACTGCATCTGACTGAGCAACATGAAGGTGATCTATCGCAGCCTGCAACTCAAAGACTGGTACAGGTTTTGTTTGATGAATTGCCGCGCCAGACGGTAGAACCGCTGCATTTGCCGATGTCAGGGCACCCGAAGATTCGCTTTATCGCTGACCAGTTGGCGCAGCATCCGCAGCAACGCCAGACCTTGCAGCAGTGGGCTTCGCACCTGGCGATGAGCGAGCGTAATCTGGCCCGTCTGGTGGTGAAGGAGACAGGTCTTAGTTTTCGGCGTTGGCGGCAACAGTTGCAATTAATCATCGCAATCCGGCTCTTAATTAGCGGTTCGTCTGTGCAACAGGTGGCGAGTGAACTCGGGTATGACTCGACCAATGCATTTATCACAATGTTTAAGAAAGCGCTTGGTAACACGCCAGGGCGTTATCTTGCATCACTGGAACCGCAGTAGAGCTATTACTGTTTCCCGATGACCAGTGAAACCAGTCCGGCAGCGATAAGCGGCCCGACTGGTACACCGCGAAATAGCGCTACGCCAAGAACAGTGCCGACTAAAAGGCCCGCCACTAAACTTGGCTGACTGCTCATGAGCGTAACGCCACGCCCGCCAAGCCATGAAACAAACACCCCCACAATGATAGCAACCAGCGATTTCCAGTTGGTGAAAGAGTGCAAAAGGGTGCTTGCGGGCAGAGTGCCGCTGGCGATCGGGGCCATTACACCGATAGTCAGAATAATTATCCCCACTGTCAGGCCCTGTTTTTCAATCCACGGGAAGAAATGACTTAAAGGGGTTACGCGGACAATAATCAGTACCAGAATTGATACCGCAACGGTGGTGTTATGGCTAACAAACCCAAGCCCGGCGAGAGCCAGCAGGATTAATAGCGTGGAGTCGAAAATCATTTTGTTCCTTGCGAAGTAGGGCGAGTATAAAAAGAGAAAACGGTTTTTTATTGTTATTAACCACTCTACGCGCAGGTGGATAGCCGCGTCAGCCTTTTTAAGTGATTCCCTATTTTTTTGTGCAAATGCATGATGTTTATTGATATTGCAGATTTTTAGCAGGTTACGTCTTTGCTGAGGAATATAAAAAATTAAATGACTTTATTTGTGTCATATAAAGAAAATCAGCCAGTATAGGACTGGCTGATTTTGGGGTTAGCTGTAACTTTTACTCGCCTGCTTTTGGAAAAGCTCACGGAATACAGGGTAGATATCATCCTGGTCGCGAATATGCTGCATCGCGAAGTTATCAAACGTGGATTGTAAATCCTCATATTCGCGCCACAAGGTTTGGTGGGCGCGGCGCGTAATTTCGATATAACTGTAATAACGCACCATTGGCAGTAATTTCTTCGCCAGTAATTCATGGCACAACGGCGAATCATCGGCCCAGTTATCGCCATCAGAAGCTTGCGCGGCGTAAATATTCCACAGTGCAGGATCGTAGCGCTCCTTCATCACTTCATCCATCAGTTTCAGGGCGCTTGAGACAATTGTGCCGCCCGTTTCCTGCGAGTAAAAGAACTCGTGCTCATCCACTTCTTTGGCCTGAGTGTGGTGGCGTATATAAACCACTTCCACGTTTTTATAGGTTCGACTCAGGAACAGATAGAGCAAAATATAAAAGCGTTTTGCCATATCTTTGGTGGCCTGATCCATCGAACCAGAAACGTCCATCAAACAGAACATTACCGCCTGGCTTGAAGGCTCAGGGCGTTTTTCGTAGTTTTTGTAGCGTAAATCGAAGGTGTCGATAAACGGTACACGGGCTATTTTCTCGCGCAGTTCGGCAATCTCTTTGCGCAAGCGTTCTTCTTCAAGCAACTGAGCAGGTTCGCTGTTGCTCACCGTTTCAAGGCTGTCTTCAAGCTCGTGTAATTGACGCCGTTTTCCAGCAGTCATTGCAGTGCGACGAGCCAGCGAGTTTTGCAACGAACGGACAACGCTGATATTCGCCGGCACACCATTCGAGGTGTAACCCGCACGGTGTGATTTAAACTCGGTTATCTGGCGATGCTGATTCTTTTTCAGATTCGGCAATGCCAGGTCTTCAAACAGTAAGTCGAGATATTCATCTTTAGAGATTTGAAAGACGAACTCATCCTGGCCTTCACCGTCCTGGCTTGCCTGGCCCTGGCCACCACCTGAACCACCGCCACCACCTTGTGGGCGCTCGATACGGTCGTTCTGTACAAAGTGATCGTTACCCGGGTGAACACGATGGCGCAGCCCACCACGCCCCTGATGAAACATCGGTTCGCTGATATCTTCACTTGGGATAGAGACGGATTCGCCGCTGTCCACGTCGGTTACCGAACGCTTGTTGATGGCCTCGGAAATCGACTGTTTAATCTGTGCTTTATAACGGCGCAAAAAGCGTTGGCGATTCACCGCGCTTTTGTTTTTGCCGTTCAGTCGCCTGTCAATAAAATAGGCCATATTTCCCCCAAACTTCTTTGCCAACTGCGCAGAGGTGCCACGGTTGTGGCACCCATTTTGACTTAGACGTTATGAAGATTTGCGCACCCGCAGATACCATTCGCACAGCAGACGGACTTGTTTGCGGGTATAGCCTTTCTCCATCATACGATCGACAAAGTCATCGTGTTTCTTCTGCTCGTCGGTCGAGGTTTTGGCATTGAACGAGATAACGGGTAGCAACTCTTCGGTGTTCGAGAACATTTTCTTCTCGATAACCGTGCGCAGCTTCTCGTAGCTGGTCCAGTTAGGGTTACGACCATTATTATTGGCTCGGGCACGCAAGACGAAATTCACGATTTCATTACGGAAATCTTTCGGATTGCTGATGCCCGCTGGTTTTTCAATTTTTTCCAGTTCCGCATTAAGAGATTCGCGGTCAAACAGCTGGCCGGTGTCCGGATCGCGGTATTCCTGATCCTGAATCCAGAAGTCAGCGTAGGTTACATAACGGTCGAAAATGTTTTGCCCATACTCTGAGTAGGATTCGAGGTACGCCGTCTGAATCTCTTTACCGATAAATTCGGCGTATTTAGGGATCAGATAGCCTTTTAAGTGCTCCAGATATTTCTCTGCCACATCCTGCGGGAACTGCTCACGCTCGATCTGTTGCTCCAGCACGTAGAACAAGTGCACCGGGTTCGCCGCCACTTCGACGTGGTCGAAGTTGAACACGCGCGACAGAATTTTGAACGCAAAACGTGTGGAGAGCCCGTTCATGCCTTCGTCTACACCGGCGTAATCACGATACTCCTGGTAGGATTTCGCTTTCGGGTCGGTATCTTTCAGACTTTCACCGTCATAAACCCTCATTTTGGAGTAAATGCTGGAGTTTTCCGGATCTTTCAAACGCGACAGAATCGAGAATCGAGACAGCGTTTCCAGTGTGCCAGGGGCGCAAGGCGCGTGCAGCAATTCACTGTGGGTCAACAGTTTTTCGTAGATCTTAATTTCTTCGGAAATACGCAGGCAATAAGGCACTTTGACGATGTAAACACGGTCAAGGAACGCCTCATTGTTTTTGTTATTACGGAATGTCACCCACTCAGATTCGTTGGAGTGCGCCAGAATAATACCGTTAAACGGCAGGGCGGAGATGCCTTCGGTCCCATTATAGTTCCCCTCCTGGGTTGCGGTGAGCAACGGGTGGAGCACTTTAATTGGCGCTTTAAACATCTCAACGAATTCCATGATGCCCTGGTTTGCACGGCACAGCGCACCGGAATAGCCATAAGCATCGGGATCGTTTTGCGCGTGGTTTTCCAGTTTGCGAATATCCACTTTACCGACCAGCGCCGAGATATCCTGGTTGTTCTCGTCACCCGGTTCAGTTTTGGCAATCGCGATTTGTGCCAGAATTGACGGCCACACTTTAACGACGCGGAATTTGGTGATGTCGCCGCCAAACTCATGCAGACGTTTTGCCGCCCACGGAGACATAATCGTGCCGAGGTAGCGTGTAGGGACGCCGTACTCTTTTTCAAGAATAGAGGCATCTTCCTGTGGGTTGAACAGGCACAGCGGGTGGTCATTCACCGGACTGCGTTCACCGTTGGCGCTAAGCGTGTAAATAGGCACACGCTGCATCAACGCTTTCAGGCGTTCAGCGAGTGAAGATTTACCGCCGCCCACCGGCCCCAGTAAATAAAGGATCTGTTTCTTCTCTTCCAGACCCTGGGCCGCGTGTTTGAGATAGGCAACAATCTGCTCAATGGCTTCTTCCATGCCATAGAACTCCTCAAACGCCGGATAACGGGAGATCACCCGGTTCGAAAAGAGACGGGATAGCCGTGGCTCAGTGGCAGTATCCACCATCACTGGCTCACCAATGGCCATCAATAGCCTTTCTGCCGCGTTAGCATAGGCACTGCGATCTTGCTTACATACAGCAAGAAACTCCTGCAGTGTGAACTCTTCGTCCTTGGCAGCTTCATAACGCTGGCGATAGTGATCGAATATATTCATGGCATGCCGTCCTTTCGTTTTTAGCACAGGTTAGAGAGCCGAGGGTAATAGTAATGGGGGCTCCCGGAAGACGTCTCCTGAATCTTGAGCAACCCTTATGCCAACTTCGTTAGTGGCAGTTTTATTGCTGCGTTCAGCGTATTTCATCTTCCTAAAATAAAGCGTAGATGGCATTTGCAAAACTTGCATACGGCTGCAAGCCAATTTCAATGACATATCAATAACTCATCCATTTATTTCTCCTTTTGTTGTAAAGGGAAGGGACTCACATCACATGACGTTCATAAAAGTGAAAAGAAGGTGAAACCTGTGTGAGGGATGTTAGTCAATTGGTTTGAGATTTCGAATAAGTAAAAAACTTGGGGTGCTAAGCGAGAGAGGTTACACTCTCGTCGCTGATTATTTGATTAAAGGACTGAATGGATTGTGAGCAAATTCAAAATTCTTGCATTAGGGGCGTTGATTGCCTCATCTTTTTCTGCTGCACAGGCAGCAGATGGCCCATGGTCTTTAGGGGCTGCTGCATTGGTCACCCCGAATCCTTACAAAGGCGACCAGGACCGGGTGTATCCGGTTCCGATGGTGGGTTATGAAGGGGATAGTTTCTACCTGCGTGGCATCAACGCGGGTTACTACCTGTGGAACGACAAGA
This sequence comes from Buttiauxella noackiae, assembly GCF_000737905.1. Classification (NCBI taxonomy): domain Bacteria; kingdom Pseudomonadati; phylum Pseudomonadota; class Gammaproteobacteria; order Enterobacterales; family Enterobacteriaceae; genus Buttiauxella; species Buttiauxella noackiae. The sequence goes on along the minus strand of NZ_JPRU01000001.1, from coordinate 1,092,649 downwards.
CCGATAAGCTCTCCGTCACCGCTTACTATTCGCCGTTATTCTTCCGTGCGAAAGACAGTGACTCTGACAGCATGCGCAAGCTGGATAACCGCAAAGCGACGTTAATGGCAGGGCTTTCCTATGTTCATTACACCGATTATGGTTTCCTGCGCACCGTGCTGGCAGGTGATACTCTGGACAACAGTAATGGCATCACCTGGGATACTGCGTGGTTGTATCGCTTCAACAGCGACAAATTGACTCTGACGCCAGGGATTGGGGTGCAGTGGAGCAGTGATAATCAAAATGATTATTACTATGGTGTCAGCAAGAAAGAGTCCAGCCGCAGTGGCCTGAGCTCTTACGAAGCTGAAAGCAGCTGGTCGCCGTATGTTGAGCTGTCCGTTAACTACAAATTGACTCAGGACTGGAGCGTATTCGGCCTGGGCCGTTATGTGCGTCTGGCAAATGAAGTCACCGATAGCCCGATGGTCGATAAAGAGTGGACCGGGGTATTGATGACCGGCGTCACTTATAGTTTCTGATGGTGCAACTCATGCACTTCTACGGGGCGCTTGCGCCCCGTTTGCATTATGTTGGTGCAACTATTTAAGGAGGATGTCATGGCGAAACAAATTCTCTTTCCTCAATCACAACCTTTACCGGCAATTGGGCAAGGCACCTGGTATATGGGTGAAAAGCCTGCGCAACGCACAGAAGAAGCCAATGCACTACGCGCGGGCATCGACCTTGGGTTGACGCTCATCGATACCGCTGAAATGTATGCCGATGGTGGCGCGGAAAAGGTGGTGGGTGATGCTATTAGCGGCAGACGAGATGAGGTTTTCCTCGTCTCAAAAGTGTATCCGTGGAACGCCGCAGGGCAGCATGCAATTGCCGCATGCGAGGCGAGCCTGAAACGGCTAAAAACAGATTATCTCGACCTCTATTTACTGCACTGGCGTGGTGATATTCCGCTGGAAGATACCCTCAAGGTCATGCAGCAGCTCATACAGCAAGGCAAAATTCGCCGTTGGGGTGTTTCTAATTTTGACTATGCAGATATGCAAGAGTTATGGCGTGAGGCTGGTGGGCGTGGATGTGCTACCAACCAGGTGCTTTACCACCTTGCATCTCGTGGGATCGAACATGATTTACTGCCCTGGTGCCAACAGCAAAAGATACCTGTTATGGCTTATTGCCCTTTAGCACAGGCGGGGCGTTTGCGTCGTGGGTTGATGAATGATCCGGCACTCAATGAGTTGGCAAACCGTAAAGGTGTGACTGTCGCACAGTTATTACTGGCATGGGTCATTCATCACGATGGCGTGATGGCAATTCCGAAAGCGGGGAGTGTGGCGCATGTGAAAGAAAATGCGGCGGCACTTGAAGTTACTTTGAGTCAGGAAGAAATAGCGCTGATGGAAAAGGCGTTCCCGGCACCGGGCCGTAAAACGCCTTTAGATATGGTTTAAGCTTTTTTCGCTACACGCACAGTTGTTGCTAAACGAGCCGGTTTATCAGCTGTCGCTTTTTGCGTCGCACTCGCACATGCGGTTTCAACACACACGAAAGTTTTGTAACCATCGTCTGGCATATCTGCCATAGAAGCAGAGAGTGCCGGGCCTGGGTTCCAGCCAACCACATTGACATGGTGGTGGTGAACAACGTCAATGGTGCGGCTAAGGCTCGCGTCATGAATAACGCTGCACTCTTCTGGTTCCAGGTAAACACGATCTGTGCGATCAGGGAAGGTCTGCACACCGTCTGTTAACTGGCCTTCAGTCGCATTCAACACTTTATCGATATAACGTTTACCCAGACCGCTCACTTTCACATCAGCAATATCGCCAACGTTGAAATAAGTGTGCAGGGCGGAGTTAACTTCAAATTCACCGTGCGCTTCCAGTTCCATCTCACAGGTTTTACCCAGTTTGTAACGTGCGTACAGGGTAAAATCATGCGGCCAGTATTTGCGGGAAACATCGCTGCTTTGCAATTCGAAGGTCAGGGAAACACCGCTTTCATCTTCGTTATGCGCAGTCAGAGCCCATGGCAGGTTGCGGGCAAAACCGTGTGCTGGCAGGTCTGCTTGTGCACCTGGGCCAAACCATGGCCAGCAGATTGGCACGCCACCACGAATAGCGGTACCGTGTTTGAACGGAGTATTGCCGCTCAGCCAAAGTACTTCTTCTTCGCCAGCTGGTTTCCATGACAACAGGTGTGCGCCTTGCAAAGTCACAGCACCACGTGCTTGTGGATGTTCAACCACGATAACTTCCAGCTCATCAATCTGACGGCGTGAAATAGAGGGGGTGATTTGTTCAATTACTGGAAGGGCAAAAATTTTGTTAATCATTGACTCACCTATCAATCGAAGCCAAAAAAAAGGCGACCGCATGGGTCGCCTTCAGGACTAATTACTCATCTCAACTTATTTGGAGATGTGAGCGATCAGGTCCAGTACTTTGTTTGAGTAGCCAGTTTCGTTGTCGTACCAGGAAACCAGTTTCACAAAGTTGTCGTTCAGTGCGATACCAGCTTTAGCATCGAACACAGAAGTACAGATTTCGCCGTTGAAATCAGTAGATACAACGTCGTCTTCGGTGTAACCCAGAACGCCTTTCATTGGGCCTTCAGAAGCCGCTTTGATTGCTTTCTTGATTTCTTCGTAAGACGCAGCTTTTTCCAGACGAACGGTCAGGTCAACTACAGACACGTTTGGAGTTGGAACGCGGAACGCCATACCAGTGATTTTACCGTTCAGCTCTGGCAGTACAACGCCTACAGCTTTAGCAGCACCGGTAGAAGAAGGGATGATGTTCTGAGCTGCGCCGCGGCCGCCGCGCCAGTCTTTGTGAGACGGGCCATCAACAGTTTTCTGAGTAGCGGTAGTTGCGTGAACAGTGGTCATCAGGCCTTCAACGATACCGAAGTTGTCGTTGATAACTTTAGCCAGTGGAGCCAGGCAGTTAGTGGTGCAAGATGCGTTAGAAACGATATCCTGGCCAGCATATTTCTCGAAGTTAGCACCTTTAACGAACATAGGAGTGCTATCTTTAGAAGGACCAGTCAGAACAACCTTTTTAGCGCCAGCAGTGATGTGCTTACGAGCGGTTTCGTCAGTCAGGAACAGACCAGTTGCTTCAGCAACAACGTCTACGTTGACTTCGTTCCACTTCAGGTTAGCCGGGTCACGTTCTGCGGTAACACGGATAGTTTTGCCGTTAACAACCAAGTGGCCGTCTTTGACTTCTACAGTGCCGTTGAAACGACCGTGAGTTGAGTCGTACTTCAGCATGTAAGCCATGTATTCAGCGTCTAACAGGTCGTTGATTGCAACGATCTCGATGTCAGAACGTTCCTGAGCAGCACGGAAAACAATACGGCCGATACGGCCAAAACCGTTGATACCTACTTTGATAGTCATATATTCCACCAGCTATTTGTTAGTGAATAAAAGGTTGCCTGTAAAATTACAAAAACCTTACTCAGCGTCAAGCGGAATCGTGTCAATCATTGCGACAAATCAATCCTATGGACATCATTTGAACGACTGAACCGCCTCGCGCTTCCCTTTTGGCTCTTTAGCCATATGGGGACGATGCGAGGAATTTTAAAGGACCATTCCAACAAGAATGTGACGGCGATCACAATTGACGCTGCGCCTGAAATTCAGGGCTAAGTTTAGAACAAAAAACAGCACGGCGTTGTTAATTTTTTGTTAGAATCATGCTGTTATCAGTTACAGTACCCACTGCCCGAGATGTACGCATATGGCTAACCAATTACCTCCTGATTTATCGAAAAAAAACCTTTCTGAAATGCAGTTTTATGTCACCCAGAAGCATGGCACTGAGCCACCGTTTTCCGGGCGTCTACTGCATAACAAACGGGAAGGGGTGTATCATTGCCTGGTCTGCGACGCACCGTTGTTTATGTCAGAGTCTAAGTATGACTCAGGCTGCGGCTGGCCTAGCTTCTATGAACCCGTAAGCGACAGCGCTATCCATTACATCAAGGACTTCTCACACGGTATGGAGCGCATTGAAATCCGTTGCGGCAATTGTGAAGCCCACTTAGGCCATGTTTTCCCGGATGGCCCGCAGCCAACAGGTGAGCGTTACTGCGTGAATTCAGCCTCGTTAAACTTCACCGATGATAAAAACGGCGAGCAAATCGAAGGTTGAAAAATCGATTCAGCAAATTATTCCACAGGAACTTGCCTCATGATGAATCTGGACGAGATGTTAGAAGCAATGACACCGGAAGTTTATCAACGCCTGGTGACTGCCGTTGAGCTGGGGAAATGGCCAGACGGTGTGGCACTGACGCCCGATCAAAAAGAGAACAGTTTGCAATTAGTGATGATGTGGCAGACGCGTCATAACACCGATCCGCAGCATATGACCATCGGCACTGACGGCAACATCGTGATGAAGAGTAAGCAGCAACTTAAAGCTGAATTCGGCATTGAGCCTGCGCCAATTATGACCGTGAAGCTGTAAACTCAAAAAAACTGGGTGGCACAATTGCCGCCCAGTTTGATTTTGAAAATTAATGCTCCGTTTTAATGCCCAAATCTTTGGCTAGCTCTTTCGCCAGTTGGTTATTATCATCCGCGCCATACTCCCAGAACATTGCGCCACCCAGGCCTTTCGCTTTGATGTACTCCGCTTTAATTGCTACAGAACGCGGGTTTTCATAAGAAATGGCGAACAGCGGCTTACCTTCGGCTGACTTGATGGTCAGATAAGGCACATGCGCGTCATCATCCCAGTTTTCGGTAAAGCGTTTCTGCGGGTCGTTAAGCATCTTGCTGACAATATCGTTGTATTTCATATAACTGTCTTTGGTTAGATCAACACCTAAAGACATAAACAACGCTTTTTCTGTATCACCAAAGTACGGTTGTGTGACCGGATTTTTAGCAGCGTCTGGTTTATCCCAGTCAATGCCCGGTTCGGTTGCGCGTTTAGGTATACGGCCGTAGAAGCCGATACCGAGGTTCATCTGTGCCGGCTTAAGCCCCGCTTTGATATAATTATCGACCACGAAATTAACGTTGTAGTTATCAGCCGCAGCCACGGTTGGCCAGGTCTTCGAATCATACAGATTAGCGTTAAAGTACTGAGTGCCATACGCCATGTCGTAGGTCATCAGGTTGATGTAATCCAGCGCTGGTGCAATGGCCTTCACATCGACCCATTCCGTTGGGCTTTTCACGTTAGCGCCCACAGCGATGGTCAGTAATTTTTCTTTACCCAAAGCGGTGCGCAGTTCGTTTAGCAAGGCAGTGAAATTAGCGCGGTCTTCAGGAAGACTTGCCACTAACCCCCATGCGCCATTCACCGGGTATTCCCAATCCAAATCGATACCATCGAGTCCGTAGCGGGCAATCACGTCCTGCACCGAACGAATAAACACCGCGCGGTTTTCAGGTGTTGCCGCAGCTCCTGAAAAGCCACGAGCACCCCAACCACCTACAGACAGCAAAACTTTCAGTGAGGGATTCTGTTTACGCAACTCCGGGATCTTCTCAAGGTCGGACATCACTTTTGGTGATAACCAAATCTGGTGCAATTTTGAGGCATCTTTCAGCGCCGGATTGGTTTCGTCTTTCTCGTCGTTGTAAATCAGACCAAATGAGTAATTGAGGTGGGTTATCTGGCGCACATCGAGTTTGTTGATATCGCCACCAGGCCCGGCGGTAACATCACCGCCTCCATTAAAGTAACCGACGGAGAGATAAGAGCTTGCCTGAGCCACACCGGCACAGGCGATTTGTATTACTGCCAGCAACGGCAGCAGTTTACGCGTGAAGACCATAGGGTAGTTCCTCTTTGACGAGTCATAACAATAAAAACCAGCCGTAACCCGGGGGACGGAAGGTAAAAAAATACAGCTAACATGCTGCATTAATAAGCAAAGTCATTATGAGAGCGCTCTCAAAAATCAGCTATCAAAAAAAGCCAGGAATGAGAGCGGAATCGAGAAAGGGGAAGGGCGCGATCGCGCCCTGGGGGATAATTAATAAGTAAAATCAGCAAACGTCATTAAAGTGGCACCTGCCGCAGACATGGTCTGGAATGCCTTCAGACTGTCCTGAGGATGAAGGTTCACGCCCCGGCAACCATCGGTAATCACTATCACGTCATAACCCAATGTCAGTGCGTCGAGTACTGTGAACTTCACGCAATAATCGGTTGCTAAACCCATAACAACGACCTGTTTGATCTCATTGCGAAATAGCCAGCTGTCGAGCTCCGTTTTCTGGCGATGCCCATTATCAAAAAAGCCACTGTAGCTATCAATTTGAGTATTTTCGCCTTTGCGAAAAATAGCGTCGATCTCCTGAGTTTTCAGCAAAGGGTGGAGTTCTGCACCTTCGCTGTGTTGTACGCAGTGATCAGGCCACCAGGTTTGTCTCAATCCGTCGAGTTTACCCTGGGTATAAGGCTCGGTTTTTTGCACGCTGGCAAAGCTTCCGTGATTAGCTGGATGCCAGTCTTGTGTGGCTACAACGGCATCCCCACGCGTCTTGCAAAAACTCATCAGTGCATTCGCCACATCAACAATGCTATCCCCGTCAGGGACAGCGAGAGCGCCACCGGCACAAAAATCATTCTGTATATCAACCATCAACAAAGCACGTTTCATGGTGTCTCCTTACTCGTCTGGGGTGAGTTCACCACGCAAGTTGCGCGTCATGGCCTCGCGAATGGCCTGCACATCCAGATTCTGGCTGAGCAAATAGTGAAGCTTAGTCAATGTCGCTTCTACAGTCATATCATAGCCGCTAACTACGCCTGCCTGAGCCAGGGCATTACCCGTTGCGTAGCCGCCCATATTGACTTTACCAGACATACATTGCGTCAGGTTCACAACGATAATGCCGCGTGAACAGGCTTCCTGTAACTCTCTGAGGAATGCGCCGTGCTGCGGGGCGTTCCCCACACCGTAAGAACGCAGGATTAATGCCTTAACCGGTTGACGTAAAAAGTTGCCGACAACGTCTGCTGAAATTCCCGGGTAAATCGTCACCACGCCAATCGGCTGTGGCGTAATCGGGTGAACAATCAACTCACCTTCGCTGTGTGGTGCGGCGGGCGTATTCAGGCGGCGAATGTGGATACCCGCTTCAAGCAGCGGTGCAAGATTTGGCGAGGCAAAGGCATCAAAACCGTCGGCATGTGCCTTAGTGGTGCGGTTACCGCGATACAAACGGTTATTGAAGAATAGAGTGACTTCGTTAATCGGGAAATTGGCTGCGATGTACAAAGAGTTAAGCAGGTTAATCTGCCCATCAGAACGCAGTTCAGCCAGCGGAATCTGCGAACCAGTAACAATGACCGGTTTGCTAAGGTTTTCCAGCATGAAAGAGAGCGCCGAGGCGGTAAACGCCATGGTGTCGGTGCCATGCAGAATCACAAAGCCGTCGTATTTGTCGTAATTGGCTTTAATGTCATCAGCAATATGCTGCCAGTCCTCTGGCGTCATATCAGAGGAGTCCATCAGCGGCTGATATTCGTGAATTGTGAAATCAGGCATTTCCTGGCGATGGAATTCTGGCATCAAAGCCAACTGGCGTTGTAAGTGGCCGGAAACAGGAATGTAACCGTGTTCTGAGCGCTGCATACCGATAGTACCGCCGGTATAGGCAACGTAGATGGATTTCTTTTGCATGAGTGAACTCAGGGCTGGCTTTTACGTTATGGGGCGCAGTATAAGGCGGTGAGGCAAAAAAATCAGCCCGGTAAATACCGGGCTGGATTATAGATTATCGCACATCACCACAGGTGAGGCAGAAGGCATATCGGTTTTGCGGGTCATTCATTGTGCCAAACTTGTCGTTTTGCGCTTTTACCGCCAAAGCCATATCTGCCAGCGGTGCTGGCAAATATGCCTGTAATGCTTGTGGCAACATGGCGCGTACCGAGCCGCTCACGCTGTTAAAGACCATATCAAGCACGCTTGGCTCATCCTGCCAGAAAACCAGGTGCCAGCTTTTAAGTTTCGCAAGCTCAGCGGCTTTCGCAACGGCATCATCGAAATCACCCAGACTGTCTACCAGGCCGTTTGCTTTTGCATCCTGACCTGTCCAGACATGGCCCTGAGCGATAGCATCGATTTGCTCCGGGGTTTTCTTACGGGAATCCGCAACCAGGTTCACAAAGCGCTTATAGCCGTTCTCGATGGTCAACTGCATCATCTGCTGAACTTCCGGTGGCAGTGATTTTGTCACCGCAACATCGGCTAATGGTGAGGTCGCCACTCCATCAGTATGAACGCCAATCGAATCGAGGCTGTTTTCAACGGTGTTTATGACGCCAAAGATGCCAATTGAGCCGGTCAATGTATTCGGGCTTGCCACGATGTAATTAGCTGGAGTTGAAATCCAGTAACCGCCTGATGCCGCCATACCGCCCATTGAAACTACAATCGGTTTACCCGCAGTGCGTGCCGCTTCCAGCTCATCACGAATGACTTCGGATGCCGTCACGCTGCCACCGGGGCTGTTTACGCGCAGAACAATCGCTTTCACTTTCGGGTCAAGGCGCGCCTCGCGAATTTGCATTGCCGTGGTGTCACCACCCACCTGGCCTGGCGTTTCCTCTCCATCCATGATCGCGCCATTGGCGATAATCACCGCGATAGAGTCACCTTTATCAGACGGTTTTTTTACCACGTAGTCGTACATGCTGGTGTAGCTGAAATCTTTGTTCTCTTTATTCCAGCCAAACTGCTTAACCATCGCTTTATCAACCGCGGCGCTGCTGGCAAGTTCATCAACCAATTTGTTATCCAGGGCATATTTCGCGGTGTCGCCCCCCAGTTTTTGCAGGTTATCAAGCAAACCCTGCGCACCCGGGAACACTTGCTGCGCCGTAATCTGGCGGTTAGCTGCAATGGTGGTGAGGTAGTTTTGCCACAGCTCGCCAATCCAGCGGCTATCTGCTTCACGCGCAGCCGGAGACATATCATCACGAATAAACGGCTCAACGGCAGATTTATAAGTCCCGACGCGGAAGATATGCGTGGAAACTTTCAGCTTATCGAGCAGCGTTTTGTAATAGAGCGAGTTGGTAGCAAAGCCGTGAAGATCCACCACGCCTTGCGGTGAGAGCCAAATTTTATTGGCAAAACTTGCCAGGTAATATTGCCCCTGGTTGTAGCTGTCGCCCACGGCATAAACCGGTTTCCCGCTGTCGCGGAATTCACGCAGTGCTTTGCCGATATATTGCATAGAAGGCTGGTCGCCACCGGCAAACTCTTTTAAATCGAGCACAATGCCGGTGATATTGCGGTCATCTTTTGCCTGTCGAATGGTATCGACCACATCAAACAATGAGTTTTCCTGCAGGCGATCTGAGCTTGCGCCAAGCAACTGGCGGCCAATCACGCCCAATTTATTGCTGACCGAAGGCTTATCGACCACCACGCCGGTGATATCAAGCAACAACGCACCGCGTGCAGGCTCTGCTGGCGCGCTGTTAATCTGCATCCAGATCCCTACGCCAACCAGCACCAACAACACTAAAAATAGGTTAAGAATAAATTCTCGAATAAAGTTAAGCAGACGCCAGGTCCACTTAAAAAAACCGGCAACAAATCGCCCGATGGTGCGCATGTATTCTCCGTAATATCTGGCAAGCTGCGTATAACAGCTTTAGTGAACGCTATCCTAAATACCCCCAGGGCAAAAGTCAGTAGGAAATCAGCCCTGTGCTGTAACAAAATCTACGGCTGTGTTAATTTCGGCGCTAAATTTCATTGCAGGAGTTATCAAATGGATGCACTTGAACTACTTCTTAACCGTCGCAGCGCTTCCCGCCTGGCGGAGCCTGCACCAGCAGGTGAATCACTGGAAAATATTATTCGTGCCGGTATGCGCGCGCCTGATCATGGAACCTTGCAACCATGGCGCTTCATTGTCATTGAAGGCGAAGGCCGCGAGCGTTTCAGTAAGGTCATGGAAGAAGCTGCAATTGCTGAAGAGCAAGACGAAAAGGGCATAGAAAAAGCGCGTACCGCTCCGTTCCGTGCTCCTATGATTATAGCGGTCGTTGCACATTGTGATGACAATCATAAAGTTCCGGTCTGGGAACAGGTTGTTTCTGCAGGTTGTGCGGTAATGGCAATGCAAATGGCAGCGGTTGCTCAGGGCTACAACGGCATCTGGCGCACCGGCATCTGGACGGAAAGTGAAGCCGTTCGCAAAGCACTTCATTGCCGTGAGCAAGATGAAGTCGTTGGTTTCTTATATCTGGGAACGCCACAACTCAAAGCCTCCACTACGGTCAACATCCCGGACATCACTCCGTTTGTGCGCAATTTCTAAGCAAACAGGCAAAAGCTGTCTGGATTGTGACCAGGAATGGCGCAATTCAGACATGCAGTCTTACCACTATCCTGCTGAACGGTTACCATAGAGTGATTGCCAATGACAGGAGTAGTCCATGAGTGAGCAAACCGTTCGTTTGACGCAGTACAGCCACGGAGCTGGTTGCGGCTGCAAAATTTCCCCGAAAGTCCTGCAAACTATTCTGCACTCTGAGCAGGCTAAATTTGTCGATCCTAACTTGCTGGTAGGAAATGAAACCAGTGATGACGCGGCAGTTTATGATTTGGGCAACGGCACTTGTGTCATCAGCACCACCGACTTCTTTATGCCGATTGTCGACGATCCGTTCGACTTTGGGCGTATTGCTGCCACCAACGCGATTAGCGACATTTACGCGATGGGCGGCAAACCGATTATGGCTATCGCTATTCTCGGCTGGCCGATTAACACCCTTGCACCAGAAATCGCCCGCAAAGTAATTGAAGGCGGGCGTTTTGTTTGCCAGCAGGCGGGCATTTCCCTGGCAGGCGGTCACTCCATCGATGCGCCAGAGCCTATCTTTGGCCTTGCTGTTACCGGGATCGTACCAACCGATCGCGTTAAGAAAAACAGCTCAGCTACCGCAGGTTGCAAACTGTTCCTCACCAAGCCGCTTGGTATTGGTGTGCTGACCACAGCTGAGAAGAAATCCCTGCTAAAACCTGAGCACTACGGTCTTGCGGCGCAAGTGATGTGCCAGCTGAATAAACCGGGTGCGGAATTTGCCGACATCGAAGGTGTCACCGCCATGACGGATGTCACTGGTTTTGGTCTGCTCGGTCACCTCAGCGAAATGTGCCAGGGTGCGGGCGTTCAGGCCGAAGTGTGGTTTGATAAAGTGCCGAAATTACCTGAAGTTGAAAACTATATCGCCCAGGGCTGTGTTCCTGGTGGTACTTCGCGCAATTTCGCAAGCTACGGTTATCTGATGGGCGAAATGACCCAGGCGCAGCGTGATCTATTATGCGACCCACAAACTTCCGGCGGCTTGCTGTTAGCTGTTAAAGCCGACGCGGAAGCGGCGGTTGCCGCCGTTGCCGAAAAAAATGGCATCAAACTGACGGCTATTGGTGAGCTAAAAGAAGCTCGCGCCGGTCGCCCGATGATTGAGATTCGTTAATCGGATGCGTCTGTTCATTGCCGAAAAACCCAGCCTTGCTCGTGCTATTGCTGATGTGCTTCCTAAACCCCATCGCCGGGGTGACGGGTTCATTGAGTGTGGAAACGGGCAGGTTGTGACCTGGTGTATCGGTCACTTGCTGGAACAGGCTCAGCCAGATGCATACGATGCGCGCTACGCGCGTTGGAACCTTGCCGATTTGCCGATTGTGCCGGAAAAATGGCAGTTGCAGCCGCGCCCGTCAGTCACCAAACAGCTTAATGCCATCAAAAAACTACTCGTCCAGGCTGATGAAGTGGTTCATGCGGGTGACCCGGATCGTGAAGGGCAGTTGCTGGTGGATGAAGTTCTCGACTACCTGGAGCTCGCTCCGGCAAAGCGCCAGCAGGTTCAACGCTGCCTGATAAACGACCTCAACCCGCAAGCCGTTGAACGTGCCATCACTCGTCTGCGTTCCAACAGCGAGTTTATACCGTTGTGTGTTTCGGCACTTGCGCGAGCCCGTGCCGACTGGCTTTACGGTATCAACATGACTCGCGCTTACACTATTCTTGGCCGTAACGCCGGTTATCAGGGCGTGCTTTCGGTTGGACGTGTGCAAACGCCAGTGCTTGGGTTGGTGGTGCGCCGCGATGAAGAGATTGAGAATTTCATCGCCAAAGATTTCTTTGAAGTCAAAGCGCATATCGTCACACCTGCGGATGAACGCTTTGTGGCAACCTGGATCCCTAGCGAGTCTTGCGAGCCGTATCAGGATGAAGAAGGGCGTTTGCTACATCGCCCGCTGGCTGAACATGTGGTTAACCGTATCGGCGGGCAGCCGGCAGTCGTCACGGCGTATAATGATAAACGGGAATCAGAAATTGCCCCGTTGCCGTTCTCACTCTCCAGTCTGCAAATCGAGGCAGCAAAACGTTTTGGGCTAAGTGCGCAGAACGTGCTGGATATCTGCCAGAAGCTGTATGAAACGCACAAACTCATCACCTATCCGCGTTCGGATTGTCGTTACCTGCCGGAAGAACATTTTGCGGGTCGCCATGCGGTGCTGAATGCGATTAGCGTTCATCAGCCGGATTTGCTGCCGCAACCTGCGGTGAATACCGATCTGCGCAACCGTTGCTGGGATGATAAAAAAGTCGACGCCCACCACGCGATTATCCCCACGGCGCGTAGCTCAAAGATCTCGCTTTCTGAAAATGAAGCTAAAGTTTACAACCTCGTCGCCCGACAATACTTAATGCAGTTCTGTCCCGATGCGGTGTTCCGTAAATGCACCATCGATCTCGATATTGCTGGCGGTAAATTTAACGCTAAAGCCCGTTTTCTGGCCGAAGCTGGCTGGCGCACGCTGCTTGGCAGCAAAGAGCGCGACGAAGAGAACGACGGCACACCGTTGCCGGTGGTCGCCAAAGGCGATGAGCTATTGTGCGAAAAAGGTGAGGTGGTTGAGCGTCAAACTCAGCCGCCGCGTCATTTCACCGATGCCACTTTGCTCTCTGCAATGACCGGCATCGCGCGTTTTGTGCAGGATAAAGATCTGAAGAAGATCCTGCGCGCAACGGACGGACTGGGCACTGAAGCGACGCGTGCCGGGATCATCGAGCTGCTGTTTAAGCGAACGTTCCTGGTAAAAAAAGGGCGCTATATACATTCATCGGATGCCGGACGAGCGTTGATCCATTCGTTGCCAGAGCTTGCGGCAAGACCGGATATGACGGCTCAGTGGGAGTCAACGCTGACGCAAATCAGCGAAAAGCAATGTCGATATCAGGACTTCATGCAGCCGTTGGTTCAAACGCTCTATGACCTGATTCACCAGGCTCGGACCAAGCCGGTTCATCATGCTTTCAAAGGCGTTAAAGCGCCTGACGAGCAGAAAAAACCGCGTAAGCAATGGACGAAAAAAGAGGGAAGTGATGATGCAACTAAGAAGCGTGCTCGCCGCCGCCGTAGCGCTGATGGTGACTCTGCCAGTGATGGCGCAGCGTCTTGATCCACAGGTAGATATCTCGGTGCCGCCAGAAGTGTTCAGCAGTCAGGGACAGCGCGCTGCACCCTGTAACCAGTGCTGCATTTACCAGGATCAAAACTACTCGGAAGGTGCGGTGGTGAAAGCCGATGGTGGTGTATTGCTACAATGCCAGCGTGATGAAAAAACGCTGAGCACTAACCCTTTAGTCTGGCGTCGCGTAAGGACATAAACGCTTCAAGTAACGGAATATCTGCCGGGGCGAGATCGTATCCAAATGCCTCGGCAGGTAAACACCAGGCCAGCTCGCTGTGGCAAAGCGCTTTCATTTCTCCGCTAAATTCCGCCACATGCCAGGCATGAAGATGAATAATCCGCCCCGAAACTTCACGTTTATGGCTGGCAATGTAATCGCCCACTAACGCTTCGATCATTAACTCTTCTTTCAGTTCCCGTGCCAGGGCTTGCGGCTGCGATTCACCGTTATCAACCTTACCACCAGGAAACTCCCACAAACCCGCCTGATCACCGCTTTCCGGGCGACGAGCAAGCAAAATTTTACCGTGCTGCTCGATAATCGCGGCAACAACATCAATGGTTTTCATGATACCAATCCGTTCTTTGTCTATGGGCGTGGCATAATACGCGCCACCAAAGATTATCTGAAGATCTTCCCGAATTATGATTAAAAACAGCTCTCCATGGGTGACACCGCTTAAAAAATTGCCTGCCAGTTTGCGGCCTATAATCTCAATGCAGGAAAAGCACTTCGGTTCGGTGCTCAATCCCACCCGCTGGTGGGGGCGTTTCCCTTATTTATTCTGGCTGGTCGCGTTGTTTGTCGGTTTTCTGGAAAGACGCCGTGCTGGTATCGACCCGGTGGTGCGCTCGCTGGTGATGACACGTGTTTCCCAGCAATGCTGTTGTGAGTTTTGTATTGATGCCAATAGCTTACGGCTGGCTGAGCGTAGCGGTTCGATGGATAAAGTGCTGGCGGTGGCTAACTGGCGTGAAGAAACATTGTTTTCAGCCAAAGAGCAGGCCGCCTTGGCCTATGCTGACGCAATGACCGCAACCCCTCCGCAAATCAGTGATGCGCTAAAAGCCGAACTGAAAACGCATTACGATGACAAAACCATTACTGAATTAACTGCGCTCATTGCTTTTCAAAACCTGTCTGCACGCTTTAATGCCGCACTGGATATTCCGGCGCAAGGGCTGTGCGTAAGCGCTACCGGGAAGCAGCCCCATGTTTGATAGCTACCTTCATCCGCGTATAAAACCGACGCTTGAGCGGGTGGCAAACGCGCTGGATAAACCAGGCATTTCACCAGATGGATTAACGCTGCTCGGTTTTGCCATCGGCGTGCTCGCCTTGCCATTTCTGGCGCTGCAATGGTATGGCGCAGCGCTCGTTGCCATCGTCCTGAATCGCCTGTTCGATGGATTAGATGGCGCACTGGCAAGGCGGAGGGGTCTGACGGACGCGGGCGGTTTTCTGGATATCGCGCTCGATTTCTTGTTTTACGCGCTGGTGCCGTTTGGTTTTATTCTTGCAGATCCCGCGCACAATGCACTTGCAGGTGCGTGGTTGTTGTTTGCCTTTATCGGCACCGGCAGCAGTTTCCTGGCTTTTGCTGCCGTCGCGCAAAAACACCAGCTTGATAACCCCGGCTATGCACATAAATCGTTTTACTATCTCGGTGGGTTGACCGAAGGCACGGAGACTATCGCATTATTTGTGTTGAGCTGCCTGTTTCCACAGTGGTTTGTCTGGTTTGCGTGGGTGTTTGGTGCGCTATGCATGATGACAACATTTACGCGGGTGTGGAGTGGGTATGAGACGTTAAGGCGGTTGGATAAGCGCTAGCGTTATCCACCTTTTCTGCATACTGTCAGTTGTAGGGTGGATAAGCGACAGCGCCATCCACCGTTAATTGCAATGATTAATCCGGTTTACGTTCACCCGTCACAACCGGGTTCTTCGGATTACTGCTCCACTCATACCAACCACCGTCGTATACACCCACATTCTGCCAACCCATCGCGCGTGCATACATGAAGGTTTCAGAGGCGCGCCAGCCGGTGCCGCAATAAAACGCGACGTGCTGATCCGGCGTGATGTTCCAGCTTTTCCACATTGCTGCGATGTCGTCAGCTGAACGCATGGTGCCGTCTGGGTTATGGAAATCTTCCATATGGGTGGAGTCTGAACCTGCATGGCCCCAGCGCGCCCCGGCAATTTCGCCTTTTGGCTTAATGTAGCTATAACCGCTGGTAGTGCCGATAAATTCAGGCCATGAACGAATACTCACCAAAGAGGCATCTTTACGCCCGAGCAGTCCGCGAGCCTGTTCTGTATCAAGCATCAGCTGTGGCTGGCCTGGGAAAGGTGCTCCAAAGTCTGCCGCAGGTTTAACGTCACTTGGTAAACCGCGTTCCACAGGCAATTTGGCATCAGACCAACTCTGCCAGCCGCCATCGAGCAAACGCACATCTTTCACACCTGCATACAACAGAATTTGCGCGACACGTGCCGCAGCGTAGACATCACGGCCGTACATCACCACCGTGGTATCATGGCGAATGCCGTGTTTGGCTAACAGCGCCTTGAGCTTGTCGTCGGACACTTTATTCCACAGCGGCTCGCTTTCGATATCGTTGGTATCGATGTAATCAGCACCTGGAATATGGTTCAGCAAATACTGCTTAGGCGCGCCCCAGGCGGCTTCGATAATTTTCACTTCGCCTGCAGGTTGCGCCGCGACAGGCTTATTCTGCATCAGGTTATGTAACCATTGCGGGTAAACGAGTTGCTCGAAGTGCGCCATTTTCTGCAGGCGCGCAGGCTGTTGCAGCGCATCTGAGAGCAGCGCGATATGGGTGTAGCCAAGGCTCGTCATGCGCTCTTTAACCGCTTTGGTTTCAGCGCTTTGACCATACAGCGCAATCAGGCTATCTGGCTCGATGCTGTGTTGTTTTGCCCACAGTTGCAGTTGTTCATCGTTCATCATGCCTAACCAACTGGCCGATAAATTCACTGCAGCAGGTTCATGCCCACCCACACCGTGAACGGTTTGCGGCCAGCCGTTATAAAAGGCACTTGGACGTGTATCAATAACCACCCCTTTTTGTGCCTGAAGATTGGAGAAAGTCATCTGAGAAGGTTGACCCGCAGCGATAGCCATATGCGCCAACCCGGATAACATCAAGGCGGCGGTTAGTTGAGAAACACGTTTCATCTTATAACCTGAAAAGAAGAGAAAAAAAGAGCCGCTATTCTTGCCGAATAACGCCAGCTATTCCTTGCGATAACGCATAATTATGTATGACAAATTAATAGCCCGAACCGCTGATCGTAATAATATGACCGCCTGCGGGAATATCTTGCGGATCGTGTGTGACCAGTACCACAGGAATGGCCTGTTGCTCAACTTGCTGCCAGACGAACTGACGGAACTGCTCGCGTAAGGTTTGATCCATTCGTGAGAAAGGCTCATCGAGCAACAGGGCTTCGGGCTTCGCCAGTAATGCCCGCAACACGCTGACGCGCGCACGTTCACCGCCGGAAAGTGTTGCAGGGTCGCGTCGGGAGAAATGGGTTAGCTGCGCGTTTGCCAACGCTTGTTCGACATAATACTGCCGTTGTTCACGCCCTTTAATTGTTGCGGGTAGGGCCATCGCCAGGTTTTGCCCAACATTCAAATGCGCAAACAACAGAGCATCCTGAAAAAGAATGCCAATATTTCGCCGCGCGGTTGGAAGCGTATCGCGGCGTTTCTGGTTAAGCCACAGCTCTCCTTTAACGCTAAATTCCGCAGGCAACGCGCCAATCATCCAGCTTAGAAATGTCGATTTCCCGGCCCCGGATGGCCCCATTAGCGTCAGCACCTCGCCGGGGGAGACCGTGAAATTCATGTTCTGAATCAACGAGCGTGCGGCATAAGAAATAGAACAATCCTGAACACGCAGCATTAGCGTAATCCTTGTCGATAATGGGTGAGCAGACGGCTGAGCTGTCGCATGGCAATAAACATGATTGCCGGAAGTAGCATTTGTAGCAACGCCTGAATCGCCTGCTGCTGCGGGTCGCCGCCGCTACTGAGTGCCACAGTTTCTGTTGTGACGGAGGTAAAGCGCCCGGCACCTGCGTACAGCGTCGGTAAATATTGCGCGACGCTCACTGAAAACCCGACAGCCAGAGATGCCAGTAGCGGGCGGATAAGCAATGGCAGCTTAACCCTGCATAAAATTTTCCACGCTGACCAGCCAAATGTTTGCGCTGTAATTGTCAGGCGCGCATCAAACTGATGCCACGCAGGGCGTGCGACCAGCAGCATATAAGGGACAACCCACAGCAAATGGCTCCAGATAACGCCCAGCCAGCTACCGTCTTGATCTATAACCAGCAAGATTTGATATTGCCCGGCAACCAGCGGTAGAGCGGGTAAGAAAAGCGGTAGCGCAAGCCAGAGATCAAAGCGTGAACTTCCTCCTTCCAGCCACAGAACAACCACCAGCAAACCTATCAGGCTGCTTGCCAGCGCCAGTAGTAATGTGGTGGTTAATGGTGATAGTTCCGCCGCTTGCCAGCCGGTAAAGGCGAATGCATCGGGCAACAATGCCGGATAAAACCAGCCATCTGCAAACGACCACAGCACCAGCATTGCTATCGCTGCAGTGCCGGTGAGAGCCATGATAAAACCAGACGCTAATGCCACAGGCTGAATGCTGAATTGATGACGCTTACCGGAAAATTGCCCCAGGGCACGGCGGACAAACAGCCATGCGGCGTAGCCAACGGTGCTAAAAATCCCCAACATCACTACGAGCAGCAGTGACGTTAACATGCCCATTGCCACACGTTGTGGATCGGCATCGGCAAGCCACTGCCAGGCCAGAACCGCGAGCGTTGGTGGGTTATTCGGGCCCAGAATGATTGCTACATCCACGACAGACAAGCTGTAGGCTACAACTGCCAACAACGCCCATTTCAGGCGCGGCAATAACTGCGCAACCAGCACTCGAATACGGCTTTGCAATGGGCCATAACCCAGGCTTTGGGCCACGGTTAGTTGTTGGGAAAGGGATTGCAGGTTGAGCTGTGTGCTGGCAACCCATAGCAGGAACCAGCACTCTTTCAGTGCCAGCAAGATACCCAGCCCAACACCATTTTCATCAACATGAAACGACACGCTGCATAGACGCGCCAGCCAGCCGTTATCGGAAAACAGGAATAAAAAGCCGCTGGCAAAAGCGACGTGGGGGAGAGCCAAAAGTAATGGCAGTTGTGAGGTCAAACGTTGCCAGTGTGCGCCTGGCCATAGGCCGCAAAGCAGCACAAGGCAAAGAGTCAATGATCCTGCAACGCTAATCACAGTCGAATTAAATGTGGCTTGCAGCGCACCAGACCACTGGTTGTCGGCCCACAACTGATGCCAGATATCGGGCATCAACATCGGTTTTGTCATCATCACTAAGCCTGGAAGCAGCGGCGCGAAAACACACCCCATTGCAAGCAAGGCTAAGGTGCGTTGCAGCACGCGGTTACTCACTTCGCTCCGTAACGCTGTAACCACTCTTTTTCCAGCGCATTAACCCAGGCAGCATGAGGTTCAGGCAGATATGGCACTGCTTGCAGATGGGCTGGTTTTTGCGCATCGAGCTGCTCATTTAATGGCGCAGGCAGCGTTGCGCTATCCAGAACGGTGGCATCACCCCAGACTGCCGGGGTGGCTTTGCGAATTTGCGCTTGTGGAGACATCAGGAAATTTGCCAGCACCTGAGCCCCCGCCTGGGAGCGGGCATTGGCTGGAATGGTGACAAAATGGACGTTGCCCAACATGCCTTGCTCAAAGCCAAATGCCTGTGCTGTTTTTGGCAGTTGCTTGCGGTCGATAAGGTTATCGACATGTGCGGGATTGAACGTTACAGAGAGCAGCAACTCGCCGTCTGCAAGCATACGGTCCATGCGAGCCGGTGTTGATGGGAACGTTTTACCTTCACGCCACAACAGAGGATGCAGTTTGTCCAGATACTCCCATAGCGGAGCGGTAACCTGGTTAAAAGTTGCCGGATCCGGTGGCAGGCGCAGCGCCTGCGAGTCGCGGGTCAGCACAATCAATAACTGCTCGATAAATGCAGTGCCGGTGAAATCCGGTGGGCGAGGGTAACTCAGTTTGCCGGGGTTCGCTTTGGCGAATGTCAGCAAATCCGCAGCACTACGCGGGAATGCCACATTAGGCTGTTTGTTGCCAATCAACATCAACTGAGCGCTACCCCAGGGTGCTTCAGCACCGTCCGTCGGCTGTGAGAAATCCTCGCGCACGGGTTTTTTCTGGTCTACGTAACGCCAGTTGGGTAATTCCCACGCCCAGCCTTCTTTCAACAATCCGGCTTGTTTTAATGTGTGGAAGTTTTCGCCATTGACCCACAGTAAATCGACCGACCCTTTTTCTTTGCGCCCGGCGGCGGCTTCACTCTGGATACGTTTTACCGCATCGGCGGCATCAGCCAGACGCACTACTTTTACTGTCACACCGTACTGCTGCTTCATCTCACCGGCCACCCAGTCGAGATAACTGTTTACCGCAGGGTCGCCACCCCAGGCGTTGAAGTAAACGGTTTGGCCGTTCGCCTGCTGGCGCAGAGCGTTCCAGTTGGTGGGTTGTGCACAGGCTGTGAAGCTGAGCGCAACAAGCGACAGCAAAAGTGTTAGAAGGCGCAAAATGGGGTCCTTATGATTTCTGGAGAATGCGGACTAACCGGCGTGACGCCAGCGGCAGCAAACCCAGCAAAATAAACATCACAATCATACCGGGTGAAAGAATATCGCTAAGGTTACGCAACTGGCTCAGTTGGCGCCCCGCGTTGAGATAAACCACGATCGCCGGCAGCATTCCGACAAGGCTAACGGCAAAATAGTGCAGCGTTTTGATTGGCGTCAGGCCCATCAATAAATTTATCAGAAAGAACGGGAAAACCGGCGTGAGGCGTAGCGCAAAAAGATAGTACAACCCTTCGCGCTCCATGCCGCGGTTAATCGCCGCCATCGGCGTAGCAAAACGAAGGTGTACCCAATCACGTAGCAAATAGCGGCTGATAAGCATCGCGAGCGTTGCGCCACAGGTTGCAGCCAGCGCCACCAGAATGGTTCCTTGAACGCCCCCAAACTGCGAACCAGCAAGCAACGTTAATAATGTTGCGCCGGGAATGGAAAGGGTAGTGACCACAACATAAATCACAAAAAAGGCCAGCGCTGTCTGCAACGGGTGCTGCTGATGCCAGGCCGAGAATTGTGCCTGATAATGTTGCAGTGCCGCCAGGCTACCCGGCGGCAGGAAGGTAATCAGCAGGATAAAAGCAACCACCAGAGCGGCAAAAAGTAACTTACGCATCGGGCAAGAAACCACAGCGCCGGGTGATGTTCATACCACGTCCCTTACAGCTTAAATTCAGCCCACACTGGTGCATGGTCAGAAGGCTTTTCCATGCTACGAATATCGTAATCAATACCGGTAGCGATGCAGCGCTCTGCCAGCGGCTGGCTTGCCAGAAGCAGGTCAATACGCAGACCTCGGTTGTCATCAAAGCCTTTTGAGCGGTAGTCAAACCATGAGAACTTGTCGTTGGTTTCCGGGTTGGCGTGGCGGAAGGTATCAACCAGGCCCCAGTTTTTCAGGCGGTCCATCCATTCACGTTCTTCTGGCAGGAAGGAACATTTGCCAGTACGCAACCAACGCTTACGGTTTTCTTCGCCAATGCCGATATCCAGGTCGGTTGGGCTGATATTGACATCACCCATAATCAGCACCGGATTCTCTTTTTTCAGTTCGCTGTCGAGGAAGTTTTGCAGGTCCTGGTAGAACTTCGCTTTGGCCGGGAATTTGGTTGGGTGGTCGCGGCTTTCGCCCTGCGGGAAGTAGCCGTTAATCACCGTCAGGTTGCCTAATGGCGAAGGAATTTCCGCCATAATAATGCGGCGTTGCGCTTCTTCATCATCACCAGGGAAGCCACGGCGAACCGAAATCGGCGTCTCTTTAGTTAATAGCGCCACACCATAATGGCCTTTCTGACCATGATAAAAGACGTTGTAGCCCAGTTTTGCGACATCTTCGAGCGGGAACATGTCGTCATGGACTTTGGTTTCCTGCAAACCGATAACATCAGGCTGATGTTGTTCAACAATGGCCTGAAGTTGATGTGGGCGGGCACGCAGGCCGTTGATATTAAAAGAGACGAATTTCATAAGTCGCTGCCGTAGTTGCTAACAATGTTGCAGGATGGTAGCAGAAAAAGCCGGGAAGTGAGACGGATGGCAAATTTTTTCCCGGGGCGAGTTTGAACTGAGCAAAATCTGCACCAAAATACGTCATGCCGCCCCGTTTTGGGGCGTAAACAACGTGCAAACCCCAGCATCGATCACAAATCCAGTATTATATTTTCCCACTGCATAATCTTTCTTGTTTTTATCTGGCGATCCAAGCGGCACCGTAAAACTATGCACTATATATTCACTTTATGTGAATAGTGGTAGTGCGTAACCTATTGATTTCACGATCTCACCTCTCTGCTATTCATTTATATCGCTGGCTGGCACGAAGCGTGCAATCTACATTTACAGCGCAAACACTCAATTATTTAACATCTAAATAACTTTTTATTTACCGGAAGAGGTCGCTATGTCGCAGTCAATTACCCGCCAGAATTTCGACGAATGGATGATGCCCGTTTATGCCCCCGCTTCTTTTATTCCGGTACGCGGTGAAGGGTCGACTTTGTGGGATCAACAAGGCAAAGATTATATCGACTTTGCGGGTGGGATTGCGGTGAACGCCCTGGGTCACGCCAACCCTGAACTGCGCAAAGCGCTTGAAGAACAAGCCGCAAAATTCTGGCATACCGGCAATGGCTACACCAACGAGCCGATTCTGCGCCTGGCAAAACAGCTGATTGATGCCACTTTTGCCGACAAAGTGTTCTTTTGCAACTCGGGGGCTGAAGCCAACGAAGCGGCGTTAAAGCTGGCACGTAAATATGCTCATGATAATTTTGGACCGCAGAAAAGCGGCATTGTAGCGTTCAAAAACGCCTTCCACGGACGCACATTATTTACCGTTTCGGCGGGTGGTCAGCCTGCTTACTCACAAGATTTTGCACCATTACCGCCGCAAATCAGCCACGCCATTTATAACGATCTGCAATCTGCCAGTGAGCTGATTAACGAAAATACCTGTGCGGTGATTGTTGAACCCATACAGGGTGAAGGCGGTGTAGTACCTGCTGATCCTACTTTCCTGCAAGGTTTGCGCGAACTGTGTGACCGCCACAACGCGGTACTGATTTTTGATGAAGTGCAAACTGGCGTTGGCCGCACGGGTGAGTTGTACGCATATATGCATTACGGCATCACGCCGGATGTACTTTCTACCGCTAAAGCACTGGGCGGTGGCTTCCCGATTGGTGCCATGCTGACCACTGAAAAGTTCTCCAGAGTGATGGTTGTGGGCACCCACGGAACCACATACGGCGGCAACCCGCTAGCCGGTGCCGTTGCTGGCCGGGTGATGGAGATCATCAACACCCCTGACGTACTTAACGGTGTTAAACAGCGCCACGCCTGGTTTGTTGAGCGTTTAAACAACATAAACCAGAAACATCAGCTGTTTAGTGAAGTGCGTGGTCTGGGACTGTTAATTGGCTGTGTGCTGCAACCAGCGTACAGCGGAAAGGCTAAACTTATCTTACAGGCCGCAGCACAGGAAGGCTTGATGATGCTTATCGCCGGGGCGAACGTTGTACGTTTTGCGCCAGCGTTAATTGTCAGCGAAGCTGAAGTGCAACAAGGGCTGGATCGTTTTGAGCGCGCCTGTGAACGCTTTATTGCGGGAGAGCAATCATGATGATTATCCGTCCGGTTGAGCGCGGTGATTTATCCGGGCTGCTGGAGATGGCGGGTAAAACAGGCGGCGGCTTGACTTCACTGCCTGCGGATGAAAAAACGCTGTCCGAACGTATCGAACGCTCAATAAATACCTGGCAGGGTGGCCTGCCAAAAGGCGACCAGGGCTATGTTTTCGTGCTGGAGGATACTGCCACCGAACATGTGGTGGGGATCTGCGCTATTGAAGTGGCGGTTGGTTTAAACGACCCCTGGTACAACTATCACGTGGGTACACATGTACACGCCTCCAAAGAGCTGAATATCTACAACGCATTGCCGACGCTGTTTCTCAGCCACGATCACACCGGAAGCAGCGAACTTTGCACGCTTTTCCTCGACGCTGACTGGCGTAAAGAGGGCAACGGTTACCTGCTTTCCAAATCACGTTTTCTGTTTATGGCAGCGTTTCGCGAGCGCTTTAATGACAAAGTGGTGGCCGAGATGCGTGGTGTGATTGACGAACATGGTCATTCACCGTTTTGGGAAAGCCTGGGCAACCGCTTCTTCTCTATGGAATTTAGCCGTGCTGATTACTTGTGCGGTACCGGGCAGAAGGCGTTTATCGCCGAATTAATGCCTAAACACCCGATTTACACCGATTTCCTGTCGCCAGAAGCTCAGGCCGTTATTGGTAAGGTGCATCCACAAACCGCGCCAGCGCGTGCGGTGCTTGAAGCCGAAGGTTTCCGTTATCGCAATTACGTGGACATTTTTGACGGTGGCCCAACGCTTGAGTGCGACATCGACCGGGTAAGGGCGATTCGCAAAAGTCGCCTTGTTGAAATTGCTGTTGGGCAACCGGCAACCGAAGAGCTACCGATGTGCCTGGTAGCCAATGAAAAATATAACGATTTTCGCGCCATGCTGATTAAGGCAAATCCAAAAGGTGACCGGCTTGTTATTGATGCCGTTACCGCAGATGCCCTGAAATGCAGTGCTGGCGATAAAGTCCGTCTGGTGCGTTTGTGCCCCGAGGAGAAAAAAGTATGACTCAGTGGATTAATGGACAGTGGCTTTCCGGGCAAGGCGAATCATTACAAAAACATAACCCAGTAAATGGTGATTTGCTGTGGGAAGGCGTTGCAGCGGATGCAAAACAAGTTGAACAAGCATGCCTGGCGGCGCGTGCCGCATTCCCGGCATGGGCAAAACGTCCGTTTGCCGAGCGCCAGGCCATCGTTGAAAAATTTGCGACCTTACTCGAGGCCAACAAAGAAGCGCTGACCGTAACTATTTCCCAGGAAACCGGCAAACCGCGCTGGGAAGCGGCGACTGAAATTACCGCGATGGTGAACAAAATCGCTATCTCGATTAAGGCTTACCACACGCGAACCGGTGAAACGCATACCGAAATGCCGGACGGTGCGGCGACACTGCGCCACCGCCCGCACGGTGTTCTGGCGGTTTTTGGCCCGTACAACTTCCCCGGCCATTTGCCAAATGGGCACATTGTGCCCGGCCTGCTGGCAGGCAATACCATCGTATTCAAACCTAGCGAACTGACGCCGCGGATTGGCGAGCAAGTGATGAAACTGTGGCAGCAGGCGGGCGTGCCGGATGGCGTGTTAAACCTGGTGCAGGGCGGGCGCGAAACCGGCCAGGCGCTGGCGCAACAATCGACGCTTGATGGCCTGTTATTCACCGGCAGCGCAAATACGGGTTATCAGTTGCACCGCCAGTTCGCCGGGCAGCCGGAAAAAATTCTGGCCCTCGAAATGGGTGGCAACAATCCGCTGATCGTTGAAGAACCTGAAGATATCGACGGTGCTGTTCATCTGGTGATTCAGTCGGCGTTTGTCACCGCCGGGCAGCGCTGCACTTGCGCCCGTCGCTTGCTGGTAAAACAGGGGCCGCAGGGTGATGCATTCTTAAACCGCCTGGTGGAAGTGGCGGGACGTATTCGCCCGGATGCATGGGATGCCACGCCGCAGCCGTTTATTGGTGGATTGATCTCTGTGCAGGCCGCAGAACGCGTGCTGACCGGCTGGCAGGAACATATCGCGCGTGGTGGCAAACCGCTGCTTGAGCCGAAACTGGTAAAAGCAGGTACATCGCTTCTGACGCCAGGGATTGTTGAATTAACCGGTGTCGCAAATGTGCCCGATGAAGAAGTGTTTGGGCCACTGCTTACGGTCTATCGTTATGCTGATTTCGATGAAGCTATAGCGATGGCGAATGACACACGTTATGGGCTGGCAAGCGGCCTGATTTCTCCGCATCGCGAGCAGTTTGACCAGTTGTTACTCGAAGCGCGTGCCGGGATTGTGAACTGGAATAAACCATTAACGGGCGCGTCGAGTGCGGCACCATTTGGTGGTGTAGGTGCCTCAGGCAACCACCGCGCCAGCGCCTGGTATGCAGCCGACTACTGCGCATGGCCGATGGCGACGCTGGAAAGCCCGTCCTTCCCGCTGCCTGCAACCCTGAGCCCAGGGCTTGATTTTAGCCGTGAGGAGTAATCATGAAAGCGCGTGAAGTTAATTTTGATGGACTGGTGGGTTTGACCCACCATTACGCCGGGCTTTCTTTCGGTAACGAGGCATCAACCAAACACCAGTTCCGTGTTTCCAACCCGAAGCTTGCCGCTAAACAAGGTTTGCTGAAGATGAAAGCGCTGGCGGATGCCGGGTTTGCACAAGGGGTCATCCCGCCTCAGGAGCGGCCTAACATTCCGCTGCTGCGCCAGTTAGGTTTTAGTGGCAGCGACGAACAGATTGTTGCGCGCGTAGCAAAACAAGCCCCCCAACTGCTGTCGGCGGTGAGCTCGGCTTCCTCAATGTGGGTGGCGAACGCTGCGACAGTCAGTCCGTCGGCAGATAGCCTCGATGGCAAAGTCCACTTCACCGTAGCGAACCTGAACAACAAGTTCCACCGTGCAAGCGAAGCGCCAACCACAGAAAATGTCTTGCGAGCCATCTTCCGTAACGAGGACTATTTTTGCGTTCATGGCGCATTGCCGCAAGTCAGTATGTTTGGCGACGAAGGGGCGGCAAATCATAACCGTCTCGGCGGCGCGTATGGCGAGCCATCGACACAGCTTTTTGTTTATGGCCGCGAAGAAGCTAAAGCAGGATTGGTTCCGGCACGTTACCCGGCTCGCCAGACGTTAGAGGCAAGCCAGGCAGTTGTAAGGCTTAACCAGGTTAACCCGGATTTAGTGGTTTACGCGCAACAAAACCCGACGGTTATCGATCAGGGCGTGTTCCATAACGACGTAATCGCGGTGTCGAACCGCCAGGTATTGTTCTGCCATGAGCAGGCATTTCTTCATCAACATGCGTTATACGAGCAGTTGCGTGTTAAAGTGCCCGGATTCACGCCTATTGAAGTTCCCGCAAATAAAGTTTCAGTGGCCGATGCGGTCGCAACTTATCTGTTTAACAGTCAGTTATTAAGCCGTGGCGATGGCAGCATGACGCTGATTTTGCCAGAAGAATCCCGCCAGCACGCAGGCGTCTGGCGTTATCTCAATGAAGTGTTGGCAGCCGATAACCCAATCAGCGAACTTAAAGTGTTTGACCTGCGCGAAAGCATGGCAAACGGCGGTGGTCCGGCTTGTCTGCGCCTGCGCGTCGTCCTGAACGAAGCGGAACAAAAAGCGTTAAACCCCGCGGTGATGATGAATGACACGCTGTTTGTTACGCTCAATAACTGGGTCGACCGTTGGTACCGTGACCAACTGACTCAGGCTGATTTAGCCGACCCACAGTTGTTGCACGAAGGACGCGAAGCACTCAATGAACTGACTCATATACTAGACTTAGGTTCTGTTTATCCATTTCAGCATGAGTAGACTATCTTATTTGTCATTTCGGCCCTGGGCAGTGCTCAGAATCTTCACGTACTTTGTGTACGTTTCGGTTCTTGCGCGCTGTCCTTGACCAACCTGACTGCATCGATAATGTCTACTGGTTAGTTTTATACAGGAGGCACAATGTTGGATTTTTTGGCGCAAACTCTGGCGGGTAAAGTGCCAACTCCGAGCTCCGGAGAAAATGCCCATCTGCATTGGCAGTGGTGGGATGAAGGTATTTTGACACTGTCCCCACATCAGGCGACGCAAAAAACGCTGGTGTTGTCGGCAGGGGTTCACGGTAACGAGACTGCGCCAGTAGAAATACTCGCGCAACTGGTGGATAGCCTGGTTGCCGGTGAAATAGCGTTGCAATGGCGGTTGCTGGTCATTCTTGGCAATCCTGCGGCACTGCGTAGCAACCAGCGCTATCAGCACAGTGACATGAACCGTATGTTTAGCGGCGGTTGGCAGCAATTCCCGGAAAGCATTGAAACACAACGTGCCTGCCGACTTGAGCATGCGTTAGATCTGTTTTTGGCCGAATGTGAAGAGACCATCTGCTGGCACCTGGATATGCATACCGCCATTCGCAGCTCCTTGCACCCACGTTTCGGCGTCTTGCCTTCGCGTCCATTGCCATATGATGAGGAATTTCTCTCCTGGCTGGGCTGTGCGGGATTACAGGCTCTGGTGTTTCATCAGGAGCCTGGTGGCACTTTTACCCATTTCAGCAGCGAACATTTCAATGCGCTTAGCTGCACGCTCGAGCTGGGCAAGGCGCAGCCATTTGGCGAAAACGATCTCAGCCAGTTTGAGGTGACAAAACAGGCATTACAGGCATTGCTAAGCGGTGAGGCGGCGAAGCCCGTTGAAAGTAAGCCGTTACGCTATAAAGTGGCGCAACAGATTACACGCCACAGCGAAGCCTTTGTGTTGCATATGTCCGCGCAAACACAGAACTTCACTGCATTCCCGAAAGGCACATTGCTGGCAGAGGATGGTGATACGCAATATATAGTGAAAGAAGATATTGAATTTGTGCTATTCCCGAATCCTAATGTAGCGCTCGGGTTACGAGCCGGTTTGATGCTGCGCGAAATATAAATAACTTGGCCCCGTTTTTTGGGGCTAATAAATAATCATTCAGCAAACAATGATGTACAGATAAATCTTAGAGCACATCTTTTCCCTACGTAATAATTACTATACAATATCTTCATAATTTCTTTAAAATCATTGCCTTGTTATATTCTGTTGCAATTCCTCTCTGCATTATCCTTATTCTCTTCATAATTGCTGCAAATTTGTTGTTTACCCTTTCAATGCTTTACCGACGGGGACTATTACTTGACGCATAACCCCGTAGACTTAATTTCGTCAACGCGGCAGACCTTGTCGTAATTATAAAGTAATTGCCCTATAGATTTTCAGTTACAGCAACGCGGCATGTATTTGCGTCCTGAGAGCTAAGTGACCAGGATGTGCGGCCAACACAGCAGTAGCGGAAAAGCTGACGGGAAGAAGAGGAATAAACACTATGCGTAAATTAACAGCTCTCTTTGTTGCTTCAACTCTGGCTCTGGGCGCGGCGAACCTGGCTCATGCAGCTGACACCACCACTGCTGCAAAAACAGATGCACCGATGATGCACCACAAAGGTATGCGCGGTGGCTATCACGACATGATGTTTAAAAACCTGAACCTGACCGATGCGCAGAAACAGCAAGTGCGTGACATCATGAAAGAACAGCGCGGTAAAATGGAGCGCCCTTCTGTAGAAGAACGTCGTGCGGCGCACAGCATTATCGCCAGCGACAGCTTCGATAAAGCTAAAGCACAGGCTCAGGTAGATAAAATGGCTGAGCAGAACAAAGCCCGCATGATGGCTCATATGGAAACGCAGAATAAGATCTACAACATTCTGACGCCAGAACAGAAAAAACAATTTAATGCTAATTTTGAGAAGCGTCTGACAGAACGCCCTCAACATGAAGGTAAAATGCCTGCTGATCAGGAATAACTGATCGACTGACTTAAGACCGCCGGTCCTGTCCACAATAGCGATATCGCAGTGGACAGGACCGGCGGTTTTCTTTTGTGTCGGATGAGGCTATTGCACGACCTGTGGTTTGGTTTCGCAGGGTGGATAAGCCATAGGCTCAGGCTATCTGCTGCGCACTACTCAACATTGAACGGATAAGCTGCTCGAGCAACGGCTGCAACTGCCCGGCACGATCGGAACGCCATGCAAACGGCGGCTGCTCATCCATATAATTACATTGTGCCAGTTCTAGCTGCACTGCATGAACCCCTTGCGACGGCTGCCCGTAAGCGCGGGTGATATAGCCGCCTTTGAAACGCCCATTTGCCACCCAGCTAAATTGCTTTTGCGATGCCGCACAAGCCACCAGATGCTCTTCTATTAATTCATCACAACTTTTACCGCCGTTAGTACCGAAATTAAGATCCGGAAGTCTGCCTTCGAACAAACGTGGAATATGGCTGGCGATGGAATGGGCATCAAACAACAGCGCATAGCCGTGTTCCGCTTTCATTCTCTCCAGTTCACTTTGTAACTGCTGGTGGTAGGGCTGCCAGATATTGTCCAGTGCCGCTTTTCGTTGTTCCGCGCTCGGCTCTTTTCCTGGAATAAACACCGGGGTGCCATCAAATAGTGTTTCGGGATACAGACCTGTAGTGGCGGTGGTGTACAGCGGTTTGTCGTCTGCCGGGCGGTTGAGGTCGATAACCATGCGCGAATAATTGCCGGTAATAACACTTGCACCCAGTGCGTGAACAAAATTATAAAGCTTCGGAATATGCCAGTCGGTGTCAGGCAATGGTTTTGCTGCGTCGCTTAGGGCCGACTCAACTTCTGGCGTTAGTGCGGTGCCTGCGTGCGGAATACTGATAAGGATTGGCAGTTTCCCACGACTGAAATTAAAAGATGCTGTCACGTTTCTCTCCCTGATAAATAACGGTGCAGGGCAATTGCCCCCCTAACCAATAGACCAGTTCTGCGGGACGTGCCACGGGCCAGTGCACAAAGTTAGCAACTTTTCCGCACTCAAGGCTGCCGTGGCTTTCACGGATACCCAAGGCCTGCGCGGCATGCAGCGTGACGCCCGCCAGCGCTTCTTCTGGCGTTAATCCAAACAGAGTACAGGCCATATTGAGCATTAAACGCAGAGAAAGCGCGGGTGAGGTGCCAGGGTTTACGTCACTTGCGACCGCCATCGGCACACCGTATTTGCGGAATGCGGCAACCGGAGGTTGTTGTTTTTCTCGCAGCAGATAAAACGCACCCGGCAGCAGCACGGCAACGGTGTTCGCAGCGGCCATCGCTTGCGCGTCAGTATCGGTTGCGTATTCAAGATGGTCGGCCGATAACGCCTGATACTGCGCCGCAAGGCTGCTGCCCGCCAGCGCTGACAGTTGCTCGGCATGCAGTTTTACCGGCATTCCCAGAGTGCGGGCAGCGCTAAAAACCTTCTCGGTTTGTGCGGGGCTAAAAGCCAGATGCTCGCAAAAGGCATCGACGGCATCGGCCAGTTTTTCTTGAGCTACACGCGGGAGTAACTGTTCGCAAACCACTTCAACCCATCTGTCACTGTCACCGTTAAATTCGGGAGGAACAGCATGAGTTGCAAGACAGGTGGCATAAACTTCTACCGGCAGGATTTCCCCGAGTTTGCGGATCACGCGCAGCATTTTGATTTCATTGTCGATATCCAGCCCATATCCCGACTTAATTTCGACAGTCGTCACGCCTTCATGCAGCAGATGTTGCAGGCGCTGGCGGGCGGAGTGCAGTAATTCCTCTTCATCCGCTTCACGCGTGTGGCGAACGGTGGAAATAATCCCGCCGCCCTGGGCTGCAATTTGCGCGTAACTCATGCCATTTAAACGCATCTCAAACTCTGCACTACGATCGCCACCAAACACCAGGTGGGTATGGCAGTCGATAAAACCTGGCGTGATGATCCCGCCTTCAAAGTGGTGATGGGCCTGAGCGCTAATATCGGGGAGCGCTTCGCGCTTACCGATCCAGACTATTTTCCCCTGATCTACGGCGATAACCCCATTTTCAATCAGCTGGTATTGCCCCTCTTTCATTGTGACGAGCGTTGCACCGCTCCACAGGCTGTCAATGCTGCGAGGATAAGGCATGATATTCTCCGTGTCAGGTTGTATAGACAATTGACTACAAGCTAGCGCAGCCAGCGCTTTTCGGCAACTTGCGTCAGCCGAATTATGACGGCGGTAAACAAGTTTGAAATTTGGTTTGCGTTAGCTGTAATTAATCGCTAAATCATTGGCATCGCAAAAGAAGGAATCAAATCCATGCCTGCATTTTATGCTCCAGTTGTGATGCTCCCACAAGGTTGGGGGCACAATGTGCGCATTAGCGTCAACGAACAAGGAACGATTACTCACGTCGAAGTTGGTGCTTCAGGGGAAAATGCCACATTGCTTCCGGGCATCGTGATTCCTTCTATCTCAAACTTGCACTCGCATGCGTTTCAGCGGGTGATGGCGGGGTTGACGGAAGTGGCGGGCAATCCGCAGGACAGTTTCTGGACGTGGCGCGACATGATGTATCGCATGGTCCAAAAACTATCCCCCGAACAAGTCGGTGCCATTGCCACTCATTTGTACATTGATATGCTCAAGGGTGGTTACACTCAAGTAGCTGAATTTCACTATTTACATCATGACGTTAACGGAAAACCGTATGCGTCAGGTGATTTGATGCTACAGCAATTGCTGGTTGCTGCCGATAACAGCGGAATAGGGCAAACGTTGCTGCCGGTGCTCTACAGCCACGCCGGTTTTGGCGCGCAACCGCCGCAGCCGGGGCAAAAAAGATTTATCCAGGATGTCGACCGCTATCTTCGTCAACAGCAGGCGCTGGGTAACGCGCTTCGCCGTTATCCGTTGATTAACCACGGCCTGTGTTTTCACTCATTAAGGGCGGTCACGCAGGAGCAAATGGAAGATGTGCTGGAAGCGAGCGATTACCGCTTGCCGGTGCATATTCACATTGCCGAGCAAGAGAAAGAGGTGGATGACTGCCTCGCCTGGAGCGGAGAACGCCCGGTGGACTGGTTATATAACCGCTTTGCGGTGGACGACCGCTGGTGTCTGGTTCATGCCACGCATTTATCCGCTGAAGAGTTAACTCAAATTGTGGAAAGCCGCGCGGTGGCAGGCTTGTGCCCTACGACTGAAGCAAATCTCGGTGATGGGATTTTCCCAGCCACCAATTTCATTGCTCAGGGCGGCCACTGGGGGGTGGGTTCTGACAGCCATGTCTCGGTTAGTGCACTGGAAGAATTACGCTGGCTTGAGTACGCGCAGCGCCTGCGTGATAAAAGGCGCAACCGCATTGTGTTGCCAGAATTGCCTCAGGTTGGCGAAGTTCTGTGGCGCCAGGCCGCCGTAGGTGGCGCACAAGCTTGCGGCGTAACGATGGGGATGATTGCGCCGGGGCAGCGTGCTGACTGGTTAGTGCTCGAGCGTGATTCATGGCTTGCACATGTTGAAGATTACGCGATTTTAAATCGCTGGTTATTTGGTGGACGCAGCGAACAAATACGAGACGTGTGGGTTGCTGGAAAACAGGTGATAACCGACAGGCAGCATCCGCTCGATGAACAAAGTAATGCACAGTTTGCGCAGGTGATGCGCACTCTTCAGGAGTGGTGATGGAATTCTTTGATATACGGAAAGTGCCCGTCAGCTTGTGGCGTAACGGGGCCGGAGAAACCCGCGAAATTTGCTGTTTTCCGCCCGCGACACGCGATTTCAACTGGCGTGCCAGTATCGCGTCAATCGCCAGTAGCGGCGAGTTTTCAGCTTTCCCTCAGGTAGACCGTGTCATCACCTTGCTTGAAGGAGGGGAAGTGGTTCTGGATGCCGGAAAGGCGTTTCGTCATACCCTAAAGCACTTTCAGCCTTTTGCTTTTGCCGGTGATTACACGGTTAAAGCCGAGCTAAAGCAGGGTATGTCGATGGATTTCAATATTATGACGCACCGCGACCGCTGCCGCGCCAAAGTGCGCGTTGCAGACCGCACATTTACAACCTTCGCTCCGCGTGGTGGCATTGTTTATGTGCTCAGCGGTGAGTGGCAACTGGGTGACAAACTACTGACCCCGGAGCAAGGTGCGTGGTGGCAAGATGGCCGCCACACCTTGCGCTTACTGAAGTCGGAAGGGAAGTTGCTGTTTAGCGAAATTACCTATCTCTGATCACTGCCCGGTAAAACTACCGACCAATTGATAACGTGAGCCTGGATATAGCAGCCGGGCTACCGTCACTACCTGTGAATGGTGCCAGGTGCGGCGTTGAATCAATAAACAAGGTTGATTGGTCGTCACTTCTAGCAGCCCTTGCTGTGATTCATCGGCCAGCACGGCTTCCACAATGTGTTCACCTGAAGTAAGCGGTGCGACTTTGCTCAGATAATGGTGTGGCGTTTCCAGGCGAAAATCTTGTTGCAGATAATCTGCGGCAAGCGCCGGGTTCACATAGCGCGTTTCCAACTGTACTGCCATATCGTTGTCGTAGTGAACCAGTTGCGAATAAAACAGTGGCTCACCAACGTTGATTGAAAACGCATGTGCCAGCTTTTCATCAGCCTTAACTTGTTCAAGAGCTACCACCTGATTGCGGTAGTGATGGCCTCGTGCGGTAATCTCTTCGGCAATACTGCCCACTTCAAGCATCGCAGTATGGCCTTTTTGTTCAGCGACAAAGGTTCCCACACCCTGCATTCGCACCAGCCAGCCTTCTCCGGTCAATTCCCGCAGCGCCCGGTTAATCGTCATTCTGCTGACATTCAGTGCATTGACCAGTTCTGTTTCCGAAGGCACTCGCTGGTGAGCAAGCCAGTTTCCGCTGCGGATCTGGCTGATAATTCCCTGCTTAACCCGCAAATAAATAGGGGCAGGGAGATCGCTGATAGCGGAACGTAACTGCTCCAGAGTTTCTGAATCAGACATGTTTTGTCCTTTCTTATAATGTGGGTTAAGCGCGATCCCGCTCACTAATCTATAAAAATTACCTATGACGTACTGGCGGTGATTTGGGTTTATTAGTTAGGTTGTCTATACAACTCTATACGTTCATATGAATTGATGCCATCAGGATGTCATTATGTCGCTGCAAAAAAAGCTTTGCTCTCTTACTCCGGGGCGCGTAACGCTCGCCACATTGCGTGAAATTTATCACGGCACCGTGACTCTGAGTCTTGATCCACAGGCGGTTGATGCCGTGGTTAAATCACAAAAAACCGTTGAAGCTATCGTCAATCATGGCGATGTGGTTTACGGCATCAATACCGGCTTTGGCAAGCTGGCGCAAACGACCATTGCCAAAGAACATCTGGCGGAATTACAGCGCAACCTGGTGCTGTCACACAGCGTGGGCCTGGGTAAACCGTTGCCGGATGATGTGGTACGTCTGGTGATGGCCAGCAAAATTATTAGCCTCGCGCGTGGCCATTCAGGTGTGCGTATGGAGGTTATCGACAGTTTATTACGCCTGTTTAATGCGGGTGTGATGCCGGTTATTCCGGAAAAAGGCTCAGTGGGCGCATCGGGCGATCTCGCACCGCTGGCACATCTTTCGCTGATGTTGTTGGGCGAAGGAAATGTGCGTTTCAACGGCGAAGAATTGCCAGCCATTGCAGGACTAAAAATGGCGGGCGTTGAGCCGCTGGTGCTCGGTCCAAAAGAGGGGCTGGCCTTACTTAATGGCACGCAAGTTTCTACCGCACTGGCGTTGCGTGGCCTGTTTGAAGGCGAAAAAGTGTTTGGTGCGGGGCTGGTGGCAGGGGCGTTATCCCTTGAAGCGATTAAAGGCTCGGTGAAACCTTTCGATGCTCGTATTCATGAAGCGCGTGGGCAGACTGGGCAAATCGATGTTGCGACGGCAGTCAGAGCATTGCTTGCCGACAGTGAAATTGTTGACTCTCATCAGCACTGCGGGCGTGTACAAGATCCGTACTCTATCCGTTGCGTACCGCAAGTCATGGGGGCGTGTCTCGATAACTTGCGCCACGCCGCGCGCGTGCTGCAAATTGAAGCCAACGCCGCGTCCGATAACCCACTGGTGTTTAGCGAAACCGGCGAAGTGATTTCCGGCGGGAATTTCCATGCCGAACCGGTGGCGTTCGCCGCCGATATTATCGCACTGGCCGTGGCTGAAATTGGTGCGATTTCTGAACGTCGCCTGGCACTGCTGCTGGATACCGGTCTTTCTGGCTTGCCGCCATTCCTGGTGAAAGAGGGCGGAATTAACTCCGGCTTTATGATTGCACAGGTGACTGCCGCAGCGCTGGCATCTGAAAATAAATCGCTGGCACATCCTGGCAGCGTGGATAGTCTGCCGACATCGGCAAACCAGGAAGATCACGTTTCAATGGCAACCTACGCCGCACGCCGTCTGGGAGACATGTGTTTCAACACGGCTGCTGTAGTGGGAATCGAAGCAATGGCGGCTGCCCAGGGCATTGAGTTTTCCCGCCCATTACGCAGTTCACCGATCATGGAGCAGGTCTTTAATGGCGTGCGTGAACGTGTTGCCTTCCTTGATAAAGACCGCTTACTGGCACCGGATATCGAAAGCATGCGCCAGTGGGGTTGTAGTGGTGAATTACCTGCTGCTATTACACAACTTTTCCCTTCTACGTCGGCCTGATGCCGGGAGCCACTACAATGACTGAAACTGTAAAACAGGCGGTAGCCCGCACGTTACGCGCGCCACATGGCAGCACATTGCACTGCGAAAACTGGCTGATCGAAGCCGCTTACCGCATGATCCAGAATAACCTTGACCCGGATGTTGCAGAGCGCCCGGAAGATCTGGTGGTGTATGGCGGGATCGGCAAAGCCGCTCGTAACTGGGAATGCTTAGAACAGATCCTTACCTCGCTGCGCAGCCTGAAAGCTGACGAAACGTTGCTGGTGCAATCCGGTAAACCTGTCGGGATTTTCCGCACTCACGCTGATGCACCGCGCGTATTGATCGCCAACTCCAACCTCGTTCCGCACTGGGCAAACTGGGATCACTTCCACGAATTAGATAAAGCCGGGCTGATGATGTACGGTCAAATGACTGCGGGTTCGTGGATTTACATCGGTGCGCAGGGCATCGTGCAGGGTACGTTTGAAACTTTCGCTGAAGCGGGGCGTCAGCACTACAACGGCGATCTGCGCGGCAAGTGGATTCTCACCGCAGGGCTTGGCGGCATGGGCGGCGCGCAGCCACTGGCAGGCGTGCTGGCTGGGGCTTCTGTGTTAGCCATTGAATGCCAGGAGTCGCGCATTGATTTCCGTCTGCGCACGCGTTATCTGGATTACAAAGCGACAAATCTTGATGAAGCGCTGGCGATGATCGAAAAAGCCAATGCAGAGAAAAAAGCGATCTCCGTTGGCCTGTTGGGTAACGCCGCTGAATTGCTGCCAGAACTGGTTAAGCGGGCAAAAGCAGGTGGTATTAAGCCTGATATCGTGACCGATCAAACCTCCGCGCACGATCCGGTCAACGGTTATTTGCCGCTGGGCTGGACGGTGGAACGCTGGCAGAACGAGCGCACTTCACAGCCAAAAGCGGTGGAAAAGGCGGCCCGCGCTTCAATGGCGGTACACGTTCAGGCGATGCTCGACTTCTGGGAAATGGGCGTGCCGACGGTGGATTACGGTAACAATATCCGCCAGGTGGCGTTTGATGAAGGCGTGGAAAATGCTTTTGATTTCCCGGGTTTTGTTCCTGCCTATATTCGCCCACTGTTTTGTGAGGGCAAAGGCCCATTCCGCTGGGTAGCACTTTCTGGCGATCCGGAAGATATCGCCAAAACGGATGCGAAACTCAAAGAGCTATTCCCGGATAACCAGAATCTGCATCGCTGGCTGGATATGGCGCAGGAACGCATCGCATTCCAGGGCTTACCGGCGCGTATTTGTTGGCTGGGGTTGGGCGAACGACATCTTGCAGGGCTGGCGTTTAACGAAATGGTGCGCAACGGCGAGCTGAAAGCGCCAGTGGTGATTGGGCGCGACCATCTGGATTGCGGTTCGGTGGCTTCACCGAATCGTGAAACCGAGGCGATGAAAGATGGTTCAGATGCGGTTTCCGACTGGCCATTGCTCAACGCACTGTTAAATACCGCAGGCGGTGCAACGTGGGTGAGCCTGCATCATGGCGGTGGTGTGGGGATGGGCTTCTCGCAGCACGCTGGTGTGGTAATTGTCGCAGACGGTACACCAGAGGCTGCTGTGCGCTTAGGGCGTGTGCTGTGGAATGACCCAGCCACCGGTGTGATGCGCCATGCCGATGCGGGCTATGAAAGTGCGGTTGAATGCGCCCACGAGCACGATCTGAAATTGCCGATGGTGAAATAAATTGTCTGTCAAACGGTGGAGCGAGAAAGCTCCACCACTTCGTAATCTCCGCTCAATACCAACTTGCACAAAATCTTGTAGCCATCGTTATCAAAGCCTTTCGGCGGCGCGGCGAGTTTATTTGCTTCCCGCAGATTTTGCACCGATCCGAGATAAAACCAGCTATCGATGATGTGGTACTGCGTCATCTCCGGCCCGGTTTCCTTCAGGCCAACCGGCCCTTGCCATGGCCAGCACATTACCCGAATGCGTTCCATGGCTGCCAGCAAACGTGCGTGATGCTCTTCGACGGTTTCTCTTCCGCAACATGCACCGGCACAACGCTTTAAACCTGCGCGGAAACAGGCGCGCCCGGCGCTGAGTGTTTCCAGCCCCAGC
Organism: Buttiauxella noackiae; assembly: GCF_000737905.1. NCBI lineage: Bacteria > Pseudomonadati > Pseudomonadota > Gammaproteobacteria > Enterobacterales > Enterobacteriaceae > Buttiauxella > Buttiauxella noackiae. The sequence goes on along the minus strand of NZ_JPRU01000001.1, from coordinate 1,054,671 downwards.
AAGCCGTAACAAAGCTGATGTTCATCGGCCAGGGTTTGCAGTGTTTGCAAAGCCGTGCGGCGGTTGGCGTACAGGCCGTATAACCCTGTTTGCTTCGAAAAATCCACATCACGGGCGTAAACCACCTGCGGTTTAACGCCGCCAAATTGCAGCGAACAAAGCTGGCGGTTACGGCGCAGGCGTTTATTAAACAGCGGTTGCTGTTCTTTAATCATCTGCGCTTCAAGCAGTAGCGCACCCAGTTCGCCCGCCGTGCGGGTAAAGGTGATGCGGCGGGACTGGCGCAACAGGGCTGCCTCGTCCGGCGTGCGGAAATGGGACATAACGCGGCTGCGGATGTTGACGCTCTTGCCGATATAGAGCGGCATGAGATCGCTTTCGCCGTGAAAAACATACACCCCGGAGGTTTTTGGGAGATCTTCAAGCCACGTGCGGAGATGTTCGGGATATTCGTAAACTGCTGCTGCTTCAAATTGCATGCGCGGAGCGCTGACACGCCTGACCACTGCTTAAACTCCTGAATACTGGTTACCTGTACAGTGTAGCAGGGAATCGGAGCGCAAAAAAGCGGCAATTTAGCCGTAACGGCGGGTTGCTAACCAACATAAAAGCGACCCGGCCACCACCATTATCACACCCTGCCAGAATGCCCAACCGGGATGTAAGCCTAACCACAGACTGGCGATTAGCGCCGATAACACTGGCGTAAAGTACGAGGCAGTTGCCAGCAACGTCATGTTCCCGCGCTGAATGCCATTATTCCAGGCTGAATAAGCGACTGCCGTGGAAACGCCCATAAACAACAGTTGCAGTGTCGAAGGCAGCGTAAAGTGAATAGGGGCTTCGCTGACAAAAGCGAATTTAACCCACAGCACAATGGCGGTGGCGCAGAAAAACAGCGAGACGCCATTTTTGCCGTCGCTCCAGCGGCGCGTAATATTGCAATAAAGCGCCCAGATTAGTGCGGCGGCAAAAGCTAGTCCGTAGGCCAGCGGGTTATCGAGAATGTTGTGCCACATCAGCAACGGCGACCAGTCGCCATCGCCTTTCATCACCTGGACAATACCCGCCAGCGAGAGCGCAAGCCCCGGCCAAAGCCACAAGTTGCTGCGTTGTTGATTGATAAACAGCGCCAGTAGAATAGTGAGGCTTGGCCACAAATAGTTAATCATCCCCAGTTCCAGCGACTGGCTGCGGCTGTGCGCAAGGCCAATCGCCAGCGCGAGGCTGATCTCATAAGTGACAAATAGTGCGCCGCCAATCCACAAATAGCGGAGCGGTATTTCGCGAACCTTGGGTAACCCGCGCGCCAGACACAAGCACGCCGCGCTGACGGTGTAAATCAGCGCAGCACCACCAACGGGGCCAAAATGTTCGCTGATGCTACGCAGTAAACCAACCGAAGTGCTCCAGAGAAGGATCGCGAGCAGACCGAATAGGGTGGCGCGTTGAGTAGAACTGTCCATGCGATCTCGAAATGTGTCGGGTGGCGCTGTGCTTACCCGACCTACGTGAAAGAATTGAATGGCCGTAAACGTAGGGCGGATCAGCTTGCGCCATCCGCCGTTAAAACAGCTTACTTTTTCCAGAAATCATCGAAAACTGTAATCGGCGGGCGACGTTTGTGTTCGGTTTTCAGATACCAACCTTCGATGATTTTGCTGGTGGCTTCGTCCAGCGTTTTACCTTCCAGGTAGTCATCAATCTGCTCGTAGGTCACGCCCAGCGCAGCTTCATCTGGCAGAGAAGGGCGATCGTCTTCGAGATCCGCTGTTGGGGCTTTCTGATACAGATGTTCCGGGCAGCCGAGGGTTTTAAGCAGCGCTTTCCCCTGGCGCTTATTGAGGCGGAAAATTGGGTTGATGTCGGTGCCGCCATCGCCGTATTTGGTGAAGAAGCCGGTCACCGCTTCTGCGCCGTGGTCAGTACCCACAACAACACCTTTGGTCATGCCTGCAATGCTGTATTGCGCTTTCATGCGCTCACGTGCCTTTTCGTTGCCGCGAATAAAATCGCTCAGCTCAATGCCCGCTTCGCGCAGCGCTTGTTCGCTCGCCAGCACAGCACCTTTGATATTCACGGTTAATACGCGGTCTGGCTGGATAAAGGCGATAGCATCCTGGCAATCTTGCTCATCGGCCTGAACGCCAAACGGCAAACGTACTGCGATAAACTGGTAACTTTCGTCACCGGTCTCATCACGCAGTTCATTGATGGCAAGCTGGCAGAGTTTACCGGTAAGAGTTGAGTCCTGGCCGCCGCTAATACCCAGCACCAGCGACTTAATAAATGAATATCTTTTCAGGTACGACTTCAGGAAATCAACGCTGACACGAATTTCGTGTTCCGGGTCGATCTGTGGTTTCACCCCTAGTGCCTGGATAATCTCTTGTTGCAGAGCCATTTAACCCTCCGGTGCAATTTACCTGCGCATACAGGTAGCAAAAGTCAGATTTGTTAAAACTACCCGTTTGTAGTTAAAACGACAAGGCTCATGGGAGAGTGGTTTTGCCGTTTGGTGTGATTTAGAGCTATTTGGTACGTTCTGGAGCTAACCTGGTGTTTTGTTTAATAATCCTAAAATTTGTTCATTTGGTCTGCTTAGTTGAAAAATGCGCTTTTATATTCCAGGCTTATCTAACACGCATGAGCAATACCCTGAAAAACGAGGATAAAATATGAACAAGACTTTTGTAGGAATTTTAAGCGCCGCAGCGGTTATGACAATGTTGGCTGGTTGTACCGCGTATGACCGCACTAAAGATCAGGTTGCCACTCCTGTTGTTAAAGATGTGAAAAAAGGCATGAGCCGTCAGCAAGTTCAGCAAGTCGCAGGCAAACCGTCTTCAGAAGTGACCATGATTCACGCTCGTGGTACTTGCCAGACTTATATTCTGGGCCAGCGTGATGGTAAAACAGAAACCTATTTCGTCGCGCTTGATGATACCGGACATGTGATGAATTCGGGTTATCAGACTTGTGCGGAATACGATACCGACCCGCAGGTTAAACATAAGTAATTCCCTCTTTAGTAAAAAAGCCGTCACGTTTGTGACGGCTTTTTTATGGTCACTGACCCGTCCTGAATAGCGTTGACACGTTCCTGACTTAAATCCGGAGAACGTGATGATGACTGAGTTCAAACGCACCCAACGTGATTATCCTCTATCCTTTAAAATAGCCGTTGTTGAGCAGGTTGAAAAAGGCGAGATGACCTATAAACAGGCCCAGCAGCGGTATGGCATCCAGGGGCGCTCCACCGTTCTTGTCTGGCTGCGTAAATATGGCCGGCTTGACTGGAGTCCCGGACTTCCTGACCTGGTGAAGAGGAAACGGCCTGTGGCTCAGACGACTATCCCGCTTACACCCGAACAAAGAATCAGGGAACTTGAAGAACAGCTTGAGCTGGCGAACCAGAAAGCGGAGTTTTTTGAGTCGATTATCAATGTCCTGAAAAATGATTACGGGGTGAGTGTCGTAAAAAAGCGGCACGGCAAGTCCTCGCGCAAAGTCCGGCCCCCAAAATAACCGTTACGCGCGCATGCCAGTTCCTGGGGCACAGCAGACAGGCGTGGTATCAGGACAACACAAGGCGCAGAAAACGCCAGGAACAACATGCCCGGGTTCTTGCGTTTGTTACCCGCGTCAGGTGTCGTCAGCCGCGAATCGGTACGCGTAAACTGCACTATCTGCTGAACACTCAGGCCGATAACATGCTGAATATAGGACGAGACCGTCTGTTTAACCTGCTGAATGAATACCGGCTCCTGGTGCCAGTGAAACGGGCGTATCACAAAACCACCAACAGCCACCATCGCTTTTACCGGCATCCTAATTTGCTGAAACCCGGCCCGGGACAGGTTACCGCCCTTGAGCCAGAGCAGGTCTGGGTTGCCGACATTACGTACCTTCCACTGCTCAGTGGCACAGCTTATCTGAGTCTGGTCACAGATGCCTGCTCCAGAAAAATCATGGGTTATCATGTCGGGGAAAACCTGCAGACAGAAAATGTGGTAAAAGCGTTCAGACAGGCTCTGAGGCGAAGAAAAACGACGGGGTCCCTGGTTCATCACTCTGACAGAGGACTGCAATACTGTTCAGTGCTTTATCAGTCAGTCCATGAGAAAAACGGGATAACCTGTTCAATGACCGATGGTTATGACTGCTACCAGAATGCGCTGGCTGAGCGAATAAACGGGATCCTGAAAAATGAGTTTTTACTCTCGCGTCCTGCAGACCTGGCGCAGGCCCGGGAAATGGTAAAAGAATCCGTGGCGATTTATAACCATGAGCGGCCACACCTGGCCCTGAAATACAAAACGCCCGATGATGTTCATCAGGCGTTTTACAGACAGAAAACTGTCAACGTATATCAGGACTAGTCACACCTTTAAACCACCTCCTCCGGAGGTGGTGATTGATTTGCTACGCGGGCAGATGGGCAATTTTACTGTCGCGTGCCCAAACCCGATGGGCGGCGAGAAGTTTAAGGAATTCACTGGTGAATTTGGCAGTGACGGTGTCACCTTCAACCACACCTTCTTCTCCCTGTGCATCTATACCCAGTTTCTTTTTAAACTGGCGCGCATCTCCAGCCAGGCCAATGACTTTCAAATGTTTATACGCCTCCAGCAGATAGTAGGCGGCATCGCCGTTATCCAGAATGGATTTCAGGTCGCCCCCCGGCACAATCACCGCATCCACCGTTACCGACGGTGAACCTGTGAAGGTCGCCGCGATAGGCAACAGGGAACCATCGTCTGCGCTGATTTCACCCATGCGCGAGAAGAGCAGTTTGGTATGCACGCCTTGCGCTTTTAACGCCTTCATGGTGGCTAATACATCTGTGGCTTTAGTGGTTTCATTCAGTAGAATCGCCACCACACGCCCTTTCACTGTGCCGCTCGGCACCGCGTACAGACTCAGGCTCGGATCTTTCTTCAAGCCGTTCACATCTTTTGGCGGCGCGACGTGCATCTGTTCATCAGACAGTTCGATACCCAGATTTTCCGCGACCGGTTGGGCAAGGGAAATATCGATATGTGTCAGATGATCCAGCACTCTTTCGCGGATATACGGCCTTGCGACTTTTGATAATTCAAAGCTAAACGCGTTAATAATATGCTGCTGCTCGACAGGCGTCTGACTTTGCCAGAACAGGCGAGGCTGAGAATAATATTCCCCGAACGACGGGCTGCGCTCACGAACTTTATGCCCCTCGATGCGTTCCTGATAACTTTCAAAACCACCCCGTTTAGGCCCCGGAGGCGTCTCTCGTGGCCAGTTATCGTTGATGGAGTTTGGCTCGTAGTTGGCTGGATTGCTGTCGATATCCATGCGGTGCATGCCGTCACGCTGGAAATTGTGATAAGGGCAGGTCGGGCGGTTTATCGGTATTTCATGGAAATTTGGCCCCCCCAGACGGCTGATTTGGGTATCGGTGTAGGAGAATAAACGCCCCTGCAATAGCGGATCATTACTGAAATCCAGCCCCGGAACGATGTGGCCTGGGTGGAACGCCGCCTGCTCGTTCTCGGCGAAGAAGTTGTCCGGGTTACGGTTGAGCGTCATTTTGCCCACCAGATGAACCGGCACTAATTCTTCCGGAATTAATTTGGTCGGGTCGAGCAGATCAAAATCGTATTTAAATTCATCTTCTTCCGGGATTAATTGCAGGCCTAATTCGTATTCCGGGAAATCGCCCGCTTCAATAGATTCCCAAAGATCGCGACGGTGGAAATCGGGGTCGCGGCCTGTTAGTTTTTGCGATTCATCCCAAACCAACGAGGCTTTACCGGCGGTCGGCTTCCAGTGGAAACGCACGAACGTCGCTTTACCCTCGGCGTTGATCATGCGGAAAGTATGGATGCCGAAACCTTCCATGGTGCGATAGCTGCGCGGCAGGCCACGGTCAGACATCGCCCAGATGACGTTGTGCAGCGTTTCGGGTTGCAGGGAGACATAATCCCAGAAAGTATCGTGGGCGCTGCCGCCTTGCGGGATAGCCCAGTGTGGCTCGGGTTTTACGGCGTGGACGAAATCCGGGAATTTATGCGCATCCTGAATGAAAAAGACCGGCGTATTGTTGCCGACTAAATCGAATATGCCTTCTTCGGTATAAAACTTGGTGGCGAATCCGCGAATATCGCGCACCGTGTCGGCTGAGCCTGCACCGCCTTGTACGGTAGAGAAACGCACAAATACCGGCGTGATTTTATCGGGATCAGAAAGGAAATCTGCTTTGGTCACTTCTGCCATATTTTTGTATGGCTGGAAATAACCGTGCGCCGCAGAACCACGCGCGTGGACGATACGCTCGGGAATACGCTCATGGTCAAAATGGGTGATTTTTTCCCGCAGGATAAAATCTTCCAGCAGTGTAGGACCGCGTGTACTGGCACGCAGTGAGTTCTGGTCATCGGCAATGCGCACACCCTGGTTGGTGGTGAGAGGGAAGTTCTCACCATTTTTGCGATGAGGATCGAGCGATTTAAGTTTTTCGTTTGAGGTATCAGGGCTTTTAAAACTCCCCGGTGCGGTAGGTTGCGCTCCCGGTGGGGATGGCTCAGCGGAAGGCTGGTGAGATCCATCTTCAGGTGCCAGTGAATCCATACCAGGCTTTGACTCGTTAGCGTCATGTACAGGTGCACTGTGATTCGAAGGGTGCTTATCGTTCTTCGACATTGAACTCATCTCCTGTTTTAGTTCTGCTATTAATGGGCCTTTTATGGCCAAAACAGCTTTAACTATAGAACAAGGTCATCTCAACGCGAGACGAGAAGGGGCGTTCTCCGCTATCATAGCGAAGTTGTTCATCAATTTAGTTTTGATTCCATTGCCTATGAAACCTTTGCGCCAACCGAATACTCGTCCCGTTCTTACGTACCAACCGCGTGTTGAACCCGCACCACCGGCTCATGCCTTGCGAGTGGATGGGTTTAAGGATGTGTGGCTACTACGCAATCGCTACGTGGCTTTTGTACTGGTAGGGAATGCGTTCCGTCAGTCACCGCCCTTTACCTTACCGGAATCGGCACAACGTTGGGCAACACAGGTCAGACATGAAAATGAGATTTACTGAGAGAAGAACGAGCTCAGAGCTGTTTTAAGAAATATGAATTTAAAGGCCTGCCGGGTGCAGGCCCTGCAACGAAAATAACTTATCCGCCGTTACTGATCCGCTCAAACTCTTCGCAACCGGTATCAAAGCCTTCAGTGCAACTCAAATTCAGCCACTGCAAGGCACGCTGTTTATTGACAGCGATAAAACCTTTTTCGCCATTTAAAAATAGCATTCCAGCCCAGTACTCGGCATAACCCGTGCGGGAGAGTGCAGAGCTGCGTTTAAACCAGAAAGTGGCTTTTTCATCATCTTGCGCAGCCCCTACACCGTTGGCGTAGATCAACCCTAGTAACATTTGCGCATCGACTGCTGAGTCACTTTCTATATCCTGCGAGGCGCTTTCCAGCAGTGTAATGGCCCTCGGGTAATCGGGTTTACCCGCTTGTGTATTAACGAAAATACGCGCCAGAGTCACTTTCCCTGCCAGGCTACCTCGTTGTACGGCTTGTTCTGCTAACGACTTAGCCTGCTGATAATCTGCAGTGGCGGGATCATGAATTTTGAGTTGGGCCAGTAATGCCATGGCATCGGCATCACCCTGAGCCGCTGATTTGGCAGCCCAGCTTTCAGCCTGCTGATATTCACCGGCGCTAACCAAAGTATCGGCAAGATAGAATTGCGCGCGGCTATCACCTTGCTGCGCATGTTGTAGATAAGGGCTATCGAGATTTTCTGCCCAGACGCCAGAGACACAGAAGAAAAGTAGAATGGAGAGTCGTTTCATTGAGGGAAGAGGTCCGTAGAAGGCTAAAGTATTTTGGCACCCTGAAAGGGGCTCTAAGTTATAAATAAAAAACGGTTCCCTTTTACAGGAACCGTTTATTGTCGCAGATTCTACGGTGGTTTTGCTACTGATTAGCGATGTGCCAATTCCGCTTCTTCATCGCTATTGAGTAATTCTTTATCCGTCTGTTTCATCAACTGGCTGGTGATAGTACCCGCAGTCATTGAACCGCTAACGTTGAGTGCGGTACGACCCATGTCGATAAGTGGCTCAACAGAAATCAGCAACGCGACCAGTGTGACCGGCAAGCCCATAGCTGGCAGAACAATCAGGGCTGCGAAGGTTGCACCGCCACCGACCCCTGCAACACCTGCGGAGCTTACGGTTACGATACCAACCAGAGTGGCAATCCATATAGGGTCCAGTGGGTTAATCCCGACTGTTGGCGCGACCATCACTGCCAGCATGGCAGGATACAGGCCAGCACAACCGTTCTGGCCAATTGTGGCACCAAAGGACGCCGCAAAGCTTGCGATGGACTCAGGAACACCCAGACGGCGAGTTTGCGCTTCAACGTTCAATGGAATGCTGGCTGCGCTAGAACGACTGGTGAAGGCAAATGTCAGGACAGGCCAAACCTTGCGGAAGTATTTCAGCGGGCTGACGCCGTTTACGGCCAGCAATACTGCATGCACGCCGAACATAATTGCCAGACCCAGATAAGACGCAACCACAAAACTGCCGAGCTTGATGATGTCTTGCAGGTTTGAACCAGCAACAACTTTAGTCATCAGTGCAAGTACACCGTATGGCGTCAATTGCATGACCAGACGTACCAGCTTCATTACCCAGCTTTGCAGCGTATCGATCGCAACCAGAACACGTTCACCTTTCGGTGCGTCGTCTTTCAGCAATTTCAGAGCAGCGACACCCAGGAAAGCGGCGAAAATGACCACGCTGATGATTGAGGTTGGATTCGCCCCAGTCAGGTCAGCAAACGGATTCTTCGGCACGAATGACAGAATCAGCTGCGGCACGTTCAGGTCAGCCACTTTGCCCACATAAGTGGTTTCAATGGTACTCAGACGGGCTGTTTCAGCAGTACCTTGTACCAAACCTTCAGCCGTCAGGCCGAACAGGTTGGTAACTAACACGCCAACAAGTGCTGAAATCAAAGTGGTAAACAGCAAGGTTCCGATGGTCAGGAAGCTGATTTTCCCCAGTGAAGAGGCATTATGCAGACGAGCTACCGCGCTCAGAATTGAGGCGAACACTAATGGCATGACGATCATTTGCAACAGTTGTACATAACCGTTACCAACGATGTTAAACCACTGGATAGATTGTTTAAGTACCGGGCTGTCTTCGCCATAAATGGTGTGCAGCGCAAGGCCAAACACGACGCCCATTACTAAACCAAGTAGTACTTTCTTTGCCAGACTCCACTGTTTGTGGCGAGTTTGCGCCAGCAACAGCAGCAGAATAACGAACACGATAACGTTCGCTATAAGTGGAAAATTCATCCCCGTATCTCCTGAGTGTTTTTTAAATAGATGGACTGATTGCCATCTTTATTCTGTAAATCGTACCAGAAGCTTAGAGCGACACTTATATTCAAAAGGAATTGATTATTACATTTTGAGTGGTTTCGTCTAATTATTGTGCCGAATGGTGATTTAAAAGACTGTTGAAGGTCATTTGCATGGAAATTATCACCTGTGATGACCAACGCACCGCACTGTTATCGGGCAAACTTTGCGGCATCCACACTGCCAAACCAAAAAGCGCCATACACAAAACGCGTTCAAGTTGGTTGCCTTTTTGCGGTCTGACAATCGGAAAGCGAAAGCGCAAACGGCATGGCCATAGCAGTGGAACTCCAGCAGGGGTAAGCATATCTGCCAGAATATGGCTCAAATAACCCAACACCATACCTTGTAGCGCATCGGCGGGAATAACCCAGCTTTCAGGGACTTTAAGATAGAACAGTGCAAGGCTTGCAAACACCGCAAACAAACTGTGTGTGAAGCCCCTATGACCGCAGGCACGGGCGATAGGTTTAGAAATCCATGGCAGACGCTGGCCCAGGAACGACTTTGGATGATCGATATCTGGTAATAAGCAGGTCAGAATGGCTGATGGCACAATATGCCACCAGTCTCCTTGAGCAAGCACGGGCGTGAGTTCGGCGTTTTTCGCGAAAACTGCGCAGGCAATGGAAAAAAGAAGATGGCCTTCCGCCGTCATGATACTACCTGGATGAAAACTGTCGATTCATACAGTATAGGGATTTTATACAGTAGACGGAAGAGGTGACGGCGTAACATTTTGCAACCGCCGGTTACCCGGCGATAGCCTATTTAGCGGGCCAGCCAGCCTCCGTCGACGGCAATGGTATATCCGTTGACGTAATCGGACGCACTTGATGCGAGAAAAACTACCGGGCCTTGTAGATCCGCGGGAACTCCCCAACGGCCTGCTGGAATACGGTCAAGTATTTCCTGGCTGCGGACTTCGTCATCACGCAGTTGCTGAGTATTGTTGGTAGCCATATATCCGGGGGCAATGGCATTCACATTAATATTGTATTGTGCCCATTCGTTTGCCAGAAGTCGTGTGACACCGAGCACCGCGCTTTTTGATGCCGTATAAGAGGGAACACGTATACCGCCCTGGAATGACAACATTGAGGCGATATTAATGATTTTCCCGCTACCACCTTGCGTGATGAATTGTTTTGCTACCGCCTGAGAGAGAAAGAACACTGATTTAATGTTCAGGTTCATCACGTCGTCCCAGTTTTTCTCACTAAACTCAAGAGCGTCTTCGCGGCGAATGGTGCCCGCGTTATTGACCAGGATGTCTATTTTCCCCATCCCAGACACGGCTTGTTCGATGATACCTGGTATAACCTCGTGCTGGCTTAAATCGGCCTGGATGGCGAGAAAACGTCGCCCTAGCGCTTCCACTTTTTGCGCGGTTTCGTGCGGAGTTTTGCGGTTCACACTAACGATGTCACAACCAGCCTCAGCAAGGCCGATCGCCATTCCCTGACCCAGTCCAGTATCACAGCCTGTGACGATTGCGACTTTACCCTGCAGATTAAAAGCATCGAGAATCATAGTTACCCCGGTATCCGGAAAAGCGCATATGCGCGTGTAAATAAAGAATAGATACGGGATGGAGGAAATTCAAATTAATATGAAATGGCGTTTCAATAATTTTGACGGAGGTATGATTTTGAGAAAGGTGCGGGGAGCCCCGCACCTTATAAAATATTAGCCAAGCAGGTGTTCGGCACGTAATTCAACCAGTGACGGGAGTTTTACGTTGGCAAGGCACCAGCGCACATCAGCATGGTTTTCTTCGGCGGGAACCACGATTGAACGCATACGCGCAGCTTTTGTAGCAATCATCCCATTTACGGAATCCTCGAGCGTCACACAGGCAAGGGGATCAACACCTAATTTTGCTGCGGCATCCAGGTAAACCTGAGGGTGCGGTTTGCTGTAAGTCAGGTGTTCAGCTGAGGCGATGGCATCAAATTGGTCACGCAGATCAAACAGTTCCAGAACACGTTCAAGCATATGCAGAGGTGATGCAGAAGCTAAACCTACTTTCAGCCCCTGTGCTTTGCACAAAGCAACGGCTTCACGCACGCCAGGCAAGAGAGGGCGTTTTTCTTCAACTAGGGAGATGGCACGGGTAATGACTCGGTTAGTCACTTCTTCACGCGTTGGGCCATTCCACGGTTGATGGGCGAACCACAGGTCGACAACCAGATCGATACGCAAACCCAGGGTATCGGGCAGTTCGCAACGGCGGGAGATATCCACACCAATGCTTGCCATAACCTCCAGTTCGGCTTCATCCCACAGCGGTTCTGAATCAATTAGCAAACCGTCCATATCAAAAATTGCAGCTAAAATTTGGCGAGTAACAGCCATTTATCGACTCCTGTCATTTATGTATTAAAGATAAGATCTCTAATCAATAGCTGGAATTATCTGAGGATGCCACCGCTTTGTGAAATTCGTCCGTAAAGCTCAGGCGAAATCACACCGGACAAGGTAGACTTTGTGCGTACAAGTTACGTCTTAACCAAGGGGAACGAATGACGTATCAACAAGCTGGACGCATTGCCGTACTCAAACGTGTGGCTGGCTGGGTGATTTTTATCCCGGCAGTAATTTCTACACTGATTTCGATTTTGAAGTTTATGGATGCGCATAGCGAAAAACAGGCGGGCATTAATGCCGTGATGCTGGATTTTGCTCATGTCATGATCGAGATGATGCGTTTCAATACGCCATTTTTAAATTTCTTTTGGTACAACTCGCCCCAACCGGAGTTCCATCAGCAGGCAAACGTGCTGTTTTGGGTTATCTACGCGCTGATTTTTATTGGCCTTGCGTTGCAGGCGTCGGGTGCGCGTATGAGCCGCCAGGCTAAATTTTTGCGTGAAGGTGTGCAAGATCAGTTGATTCTGGAGCAAGCGAAAGGCCCGGATGGATTAACTAAAGCTCAGATCGACGCAAAAATCGTCGTGCCACGACACACGATTTTCCTGCAAATTTTCCCACTCTATATTTTACCCATCATCATTATCGTCATCGGTTACTTCTTCTTTTCTTTACTGGGTTTCATCTAGAAAACGCCACTCCTGATTGAGGAGTGGCGAAGTCATTACGCTGCCAGAACCCTATCTAATGCTTTTTCCGCGACCACTAAATGCTGGCCGCCAAAAAGAATCGCCCGGTTAAGTAGGGTGTAGAGTTGATAGATTGGTTGGCGCAGGAGGAAGTCTGTGGGAAGAGGGGAGATCGACTGATAACCGTCATAGATTTGCGGTGGTTGATCGGGATGCAACGGCAACATTGCGAGGTCGCATTCACGATCTCCCCAGTAACACGCCGGGTCGTAAATAAATGGACCATCAGGCCCCATGGCACAATTTCCTGACCACAAATCACCATGCAGCAACGATGGCTGTGGCTGGTGGGAGGCGAGAGTTTGGTGTACAAAATCGACGATAAGATCGATATCGCCAAATTGGATCCCTTTTTCAGCGGCGAGTTCTAACTGCCAGCCAATCCGTTGCTCTGCAAAAAATGTTGACCAGCGTCGTTGCCAGGCATTGGGTTGAGGGGTAGTGGAAAGATCATTATCAAAATCGAGGCCAAATTGCGGTTGCTCGCTCCATTGATGCAATCGCGCCAGTTGTTGCCCCAGCAAAAAGGCGTTATGTGCATCCAGCGGTTTTGATGGCATGTATTCGAGCAGCAAAAAGCTGTAATCGCGATCGCTGCCAACCGCCCAGACTTTTGGTACGCGTACCGTGTTGCTGCGTGAAAGTAACTCAAGCTGATCGGCTTCCGCAGTAAAAATAGGCAACATTTCACGCGCATCGCTTTTGACAAAGATCTCATGACCGGCATAGTGAATTCGCCAGGCTGCATGAATTTCTCCGCCGGGTAATTCCGTGCGTTGTTCAATTTCCGCAGTGCCGAGTTGTTCACTTAACAGACGACTAATAGCTTGCCACATGATGCTTCTCCCCAGGTTTTCTGGTAGATCATTAGCTTATCGCTGTTAACCGGGTCAAACTTCGAACTGACGCACATCCCCGGTCATGATATTTAAAACAAGGTTATTTACTCTGTTGTAGCCAATTTTCCCATGTTGTTACTGACACTTCGGGTTCGATACCTAGCGCTAGCTGACCAAGGCCACGGGATAACTCTTCAACTTCTGTCTGGCTCGATGTGCTTATTAACCCAAATGTATTGATACCTAACTCGTGAATTTTCCCTTCGTCATCTGACATCGTGAGCAAAAAACCGCCGCGTGTCAGTTGGTTATTGAGCTCGTTAAGATCCGTAAGATTGTTCTCCTGGAACTTAAATGTGACAACATAACGCACGATGTCTCCGTTACTCATTATTCACCTCATTGTTATCCCGAAGGTTTTAGCATAGTTGATCTATATGAAATGGCGACTTTTGACGAAACGACAAGCCGCCATTCAGAATGCAGTCGCTAATTACGCAAGTATTCGTAGATTTTTTGTGTATTTTCCAATGAGCACAGACGAGTGCCATGATTTAAGGTTGCGGCACTACCGGCGGCGACACCGAAACGAACCATATCTAATAAAGGTGCCCCTTCCGCCAGTTTCAACGTCATTGCCCCGACCATGCTATCGCCTGCGCCAACCGTACTTTGGCTTTTGACTGGTGGTGGGACAACTTGTACACAACCGCTAGCATCAACACCAAGAGCACCTTGTGGACCAAGAGAAACCACCACGCGTTTCGCTTTGCCACTGTCGACAATCTCTTGTGCAGCCTGGCGCACATCGTTAGGTTGAGTGAGAGAACGGTTTACTAAAGCACTGAGTTCTTTTTGGTTTGGTTTAACCAACTCAATATTGCCGATTTCAAGGGTTGCTTTTAAGGCTTCACCAGAGCTGTCCACGATGCAGCGAATACCTGCTCGTTGAGCGGATTTTACTAGTGCGCACAGTTTAGAAACGTTAATACCTGGTGGGAGGCTACCACTGATAACCAGAATAGCTTCGGGCTCAATAGACAATACTTTTTCTTCAAGAAGACGGAATTCATCATCGGACAGTGCGGCGCCAGGCATCACAAAACGATACTGCTCGTCAGTTGACTCAGCATGAACATGCAAGTTTTGCCGGGTCCAGTCGCGAGCATTAATTGTATCAATAGCGACATGTTCATCTAGCAAGAGGGCGCGCAGGTGTTCCCCGGTCGCGCCACCGGAAGGAAATATGGCTGTTGCCTGGCCTCCTAAGTGCACAATCGCTCGTGCAACGTTAATACCACCACCGCCAGGTTCAAACACTGGAGCGGTGCAGCGGAGTTTTCCTTCCGGGTAAATTTGTGCGGTCAATGTTGCGCTGTCGAGTGAGGGAGCAAGTGTCAATGTGTAAATCCGAGCCATATATCCTCCTTAATTTAGCATTGGGATAAAGCGTAGCACTGTTTTAGCCCAGGGAATGTCAATTAACACAATGATTTATCAAATGATTTGTAAAAAGCAACAGCTCACTATGTTTATGAAAATAAAGATGTTTTAAGAGCACTCTTATTCAAAAAATGAAAGAAGAATTCATTGCTATGTTATTCGGGCTTTTTTATAATTTGTAACCTTTCTTGGCTCATAATTATTTGATCCACAGAAGAGATTCCGGAACCTTGATGGTTTCTTTTTATGTTGTACGGACGATTAAATGAAGATTGCAAGAACTAAAAAACATTTCTCTAGGACAGTACAAAACGGATTTTCAACTTGCTATCGTGAGGGTATGTCCTCATGAAACGTATTTTGAAAATGTCCAAGCTTGCAATTCCATATCGTCGCTATTCCTCTGATATGCAAACGGGTAATAGTTCTCTGGAGCGTCAACAACAGATGATTAACCAATGGTTGGTGTCTGAAGAGGGGAAGGAGTACACAACATCAATTGCCTACACATACCTTGATGAAGGGGTGAGTGGGTATTCTGGCTCTCACATTGAGAAGGGTGACTTTGGTCGATTCCTTGAGGATATGCGCTCAGGTGTATTCAAGCGCTATGACTCGCCAACATTGCTTATAGAGAACGTTGATAGATTTGGTAGGCAGAAGGCGACAAAGACAGTCGGTCTACTGGATGAAATAGTAAATGACTATGGAATCAACATTAGATTTCTGAACAGCACCAAGACCATTACGAGTCCTATTGGTGACACAGAGCTATTGATTTTCGTTGTGGAGTCGATGCGCTCTCATGGTGAGAGTCTACGTAAGTCTGAAATGGTTGGTAAGGCTTGGGATTTAAAGCGAGGTCGAATCCTCTCAGAAGGTAAGACGCTTACTCGTAATGTGCCTTGGTGGGTGAATCCTGCTGACCGATATGATGTTACGAGTGATGAGTTTAAAAGACGACAAGACTTGATAAGGGAAATCTTTAACCTGAAAAAGAAAGGTACGTCTTGTGGGAAGATTGCAACGCTCTTAAATGAACGTGGTGAGATTATACCGACTAACCGCACTCAGAAACCTGAGAAAGAGTATAAACGTTCAAGGGTGCGTGGTAAGTGGGATGGTGCATTGATTTCTCAGACGTTGGCTAACAGGGCTGTGATGGGTTATTTAGCTCCACAGGCTCACACATCTTCAAATAGTACTGTGACAAGAACAACTGACCCTGTTACCGGAAAGATAACCAAAACTTTCAAGCTAAAGGAAGGTAAAACTTTAAGGCCAGAGATTGCTGACTACTTCCCCGAAATTATCAATCACACTTTATTTTCTGCTGTAAGTTTACTGAAAGAAGACCAGGCAGGACGTAAGCGCTCTTCTGGCTTGCCTAACTCAGTCATGCTATTCAAGAAGCTTATGTACTGCTCAGGGTGCGGATTACCTTTATCTGTTTACGGTTCACGTGAGAGTTACCCTGGTGTTTATCAGTGCTCAGGGACAAGGTTTAAAGCATGTGATGAGATTTCCATATCCCGCAGAGATGTAGATTCAGCATTACTTAATCATCTCTTGCCAAATCTATCAAAGCTAAACGTTAACGATTCCTTAGCTGAACAGATTGCAAAGCTTGAAAATCATCGTGACAGATTAGTCAGTGAAGCAGTGAACATTTACGACATAGTAAAAGTTGCTGGTATGAATCCACAGACAGCACAGATGATTGCAGAGAATACCAAGGCTCAGGCAGATGCTAATACACAGATTGATGCTCTCACTACAAAACGTAATGCATCAGAGTACGAGTCTTTGAGTCATCTTAATCTTGAGTTGTATGAAGACAGAGTAGAAGCACAGATTATTATCAAGCGCATGATAAAGAAAATTATCATTGATACTGACACGCGCAAGATGAATATTACTTTGGTTAACGGTTCAGAGATGCATGGTTTTGAAGTTGATAGCAAGATTAATCAGAGGGCAGGGCTAAATAGTGCTCTTAACCCTTCTGAGGTTGATAAAGAAATCAATGAGACTTTCGGTGTGCATAAGGTGATTCATCATGTAGCTCTTCGAGGTGCATCTGAAGAGCCTGAGCCTCATGAGCCACCTGAGTATGATGACAAGGGTAATCGGTTGAGAGATATTCAGTGGAGAAATGAAGATAACAGTGAGCCTGAGTGCAATCCTGCTGATGAGGAAGAATAAATTATGAAAAGTGTTTTAGCGGGTTTATTAATGCTTGCTTCATGTTCTGCTTCTGCAATTGGTATATCTGCTG
The DNA here is from genome assembly GCF_000737905.1 of Buttiauxella noackiae. Lineage (NCBI taxonomy): Bacteria > Pseudomonadati > Pseudomonadota > Gammaproteobacteria > Enterobacterales > Enterobacteriaceae > Buttiauxella > Buttiauxella noackiae. The sequence continues at coordinate 1,037,553 of NZ_JPRU01000001.1, read as the reverse complement.
AAGAGTACCAAAAAATGATTGATATGACGCAGTGTGCCTTTATTGCAAACTCTATGAAGTCTGGAGCTATACCAGTAGAAACTGTTGATAAAGCCTTTTTGCAGTCAGTGGAGTTATACAAGAAAAATACTGGACTGATGAGGGGGTTTGATTACAACCCTGCACCTGAACAATTAGCAATAGATTTTGCCGTACACTATCAACAGAACACTTCAGACCTTTACGATGAAATGTTTCAGGCTCTCAAGGCTCAGGGTTTACCTCTGGCACCTGAATCATGGTTTAAAATCTCTGCTCAATATTGGTTATCAAAAGGTTGTCAGTCAATTGTAGGTTAAAGCTATACACTGCACAGACTTCATAATAGGGTGTCTGTGTAGTGTCCATGTCCGAAATTTCTGACATAGGGGATTAATTGCTTGTAGCGAGTTTTATCTCGCCACTTTAAGCAGACAAGAATTTATGTGGGTTGTATCATTCTCTTTGCATACCGCCAAGTAACACATGAATATTAAATAATGCATCAATGCAAAGCTGTACCGCTAAAGAATTTGCAGATGCAATAACTGAGATGATAGCAAGAGATGAAATTATTCTACGTAGTGCCTGATGGTAAGTGCAAGACTGTGCTTGATGTGGCTAACTCATCTGGCAATGAAAGTGCAAGCCCTGAGTTGTTTAATTTTATTGCTGGGTTGGTTGGTGTTACAACGTCAATTAAGGAGCTGGCTAACTGCCATTTAATTGGTGATTCTGTAAGTTACTCTTTTGATGAGGCTGGTAACCTGACCGTAACCGACTCTGATAGTGAAGTGGTTGAGAAGGGCTTTAGGTTAAAACTGGAGAATCAATTCAAAGATGAGCTTGCTGGCGTCAATCTTGAAGTGTTGATTTCTGGTTTGCTGGAGCTTGGCAAGGTTAAAGCTGGTTATGCTGGTGATATCCTTAAGGCTGCTGCACCTGATGTTTATAAAGTGATTGTTGGTAACATCGTCACTAAAGCATCGGTAGTTAAAGAAGCAAAAGCTAAAGGTGATAGAAGTGATTCCTGTGTAGTTGCTCAGTCATCTGAAGAGATAAAGAGTCTGGTAGACTATCTCAATAAGTGCATTGATGATAAGAAGCTTCCATTGTGGAAAGATGTTTCTGAGGGAATGGATGCTGAACAGAGAAGGGCTGTTAGGACTACTTACATAGCCATTGCAGGTGAGTCTTTCCCTTTGCAAACAGCCAAGATAAGGTATCTTGAAGATGGCAGGCTTGATGAGTATTTCCTGAAGCTGAAGCAGAACCTGACCAGAGTTAAGAATGGCTTTGCAAGTAAGCTTGCTGAAGCTGTTGCTAAGAATCCTCAGTGTAAGATTGTTGATTTCAATTTTAACCACTGATGTTGTATGAGGGGTTACTGCAAAGGTGACCCCCCTTGATTGTATGTGTTAGTGCTTACCTATCACTTGCTCCAGCTTTTTAATATCACTAGCTACAAGTTCCATTGCTTCACCGCAAATCTGATAAAGAGCCATTGAGCCGTTATCTAGTTCTTTGAAGGTGTCTGGTTTGGGTTTGCTACGTGATGGAAGGGAGGATTCTTCTATACACCTGTCCCATACCTTGGCTAATCCCTTCAGGCCAGAGCCAATTGTAATAACCTGAAGGGTTAAATCCCCGCCAGGTATGTCGAATGGGTTGATTCTATCAAATAACTCGCCAAGGTCTTTCAGTTCATCTGATGAGGCAATAGCATAATCTTCCTCGCTTCCACGGCTTATAACATTTCTTGTATATCCGGTTTCGTTGTATGCGCACACCATTAACCATTTAATTGATTTAAGCTTTGTCAGGTCTGCCTCAGCAGCCTTTTGTCTTTCAAGAGCTTTTTCATGTTGCATTTGTTTCATTGCATATCGAGATGCATACGCTATTGCACCGATGCTCCCCAGTGCCTGAATCCATGCGGGGAATAACTGTGTATATGTCTCTTTATCGTGATAATCGACCAGTGTTAATGCGTAAATAACAAAATCCAGAAATACAGCCACTAAAGCCCATTTAATAAAGCGTTTCATTCGTTGTCTTGGGGGGGGGTGATTTAGAAAGTGGGTAAATCTACTACGTGGAATTTGACTTATCTAGAAAAACCTTTTTTCTTGTGTGTGATTGCAAAGCAGAAATGAAAAAGGACTCCCGAAAGAGTCCCTGTTATAAAGCTTACTCTCTTATTACCAGCCTACGGATACACCAGCACCGTAGCCAAAGTTGTTATCTGTATCGTCTGATACCGTCATCTTAACAATGGTTCTTTCACCAGCATGGAACGATGCACCCACGGCTAAGGCCGCTTCGGAATCATAACCACCAACACCAGCACCCACTGCAAATTGCTGTGAATCGGTCACCTGTGGAATGTTGCTCATTGCAAACGCTGAAGAGATACCCGCAGAAGCTTTCTTATCATTGTCACTGATACGCTTATCCTGAGCTTTCTGATGTGACTCAACTGAATCAAGACGCTGTGTATTGGCTGCTGTAGCTCTGTTATTCAGTTCTGCATGTTGAATAACGGTTGTGGTGATACCTGCCACACCATCTTTACCTGCCAGGCCGTCTTTACCATCTTTACCGTTGACACCATCCTTACCTGCTACACCATCTTTAGGGCGAGATGCATCATACAGTGCTGACAGTTGGCGCTGTGTCTTCTCACTGTTCTGTAGAGCGGCTGTCTTAGCAGCACCTTCTGCACCGTGATACTTCATCTCTGTCAGTTGACGTTCAGCATCCTGAGCAGATGAGTTGTACTTGGTAGCTGTCAGATTAGCCTGTGCTTCCTGAGCAGATGCATTGTACTTAGCAGAGGTTAACTCTTGCTGGTTACCCTGAGCTACAGAGCCATACTTCATATCAGTCAAAAGACGTTGTGCAGCTTGTGGAGCATTGCTGTACTTGGTAGCGGTTAACTCACGCTGTGCATCCTGAACGGAGGAATTGTACTTTGCATTGGTCAGATTAGCCTGTGCAGACAGCATATCAACCTTACTTCTGTTCGCTGCATGGGCTGAGGTAGTGGCAATAACAACAAGTGCTGCAATAGTAGTGAGCTTCAACATGATAATTTACGTTTCCAATTTAAGAATAAATGGTTTCTGTGATTCAGGTCTTTGTCTACTCAGAAGGTACTGAGTTTGGCCTGTTTTAGATAATCCGTATCTGTAATCACAGCATTATGTTTCCAATAGAAACGGATTAGACCATTTTCAGGTTCTGTATATCAACGTAAAAATACCTTGTTTCAGGTAAGGGTTTGAAATGTCACTTAAAATAGTTGTTTCTCATCTCTCTTGATTTGGATTCTTGCTTATACTTCTGGTTGGGGGTATGACAGATGAATGAATTTGCTAAAGTTTTTAATGAGATGGGTATTGAGAGGGCTTTACTGACATCCCTAACGGGCATGAGCAGGAGTGTTGTACATAAGTACATAGAAGGGGATGTGTCTGTGCCAGCCTCTGCTATGGCGCTAATCAGGGCGTTACAGCTTATGCAGAAGCGTTCTCCAGAACTGTTTAAAGAGTTTCTGATATTGCAGGAATTTAACGTGGCACCTGAGCACTACATTGATAACCCTGAACTACACAAGGTGTTTGAGAACTCCATTGAGAAGGCTGCACCATCTGTGAAGAAGTACCTCGGGAAGAGTTGATTGATTTTTGAGCTTAAAATGTGATTAGGTATAGATGTATTTTTTTTAGTGTATCTGTACATTTACTCTAATCCGATAACCAAAGACAAGAGAATAAACCCTTTAGAGTCTGATTAACCGAACCGTACAAAACTATAAGTTTCTGGTCACAGTTAAAACATTGTTGGTTGCTTGCGCTTATACCAACAGTCGTTCGCTCGCTCACTCCACTCACTGTTAAACAGTTCTCTTTACATATCTGAACAATCTCACTAATCATTTCAAAAGAAATAATGAGCGCAAGCGAAAGAAAAGATTTTAAAGGTGATTAGTAACGCTGTTCAGTTACCTTAAAGTCTTCTTTGCAGTATCGGTAAACCCTTGTCCTTGCTTGCGCTTATCAGGACTTAATAGAACTGTTAAAAGACACTGTACAGTATATGACAAAGTTCCTGAGTTCCCAACAGGTTAACCACTCAACTTTGAGAGTAGAAATCACATTTATTTTCCCTTGCAGTGCGCAAGCCTTCGGTACATCGCAAGGGCTATAACTCACCCAATTACGAGCCTGCAAAGAGCCTGGTTGTTCAGCCCTTAATTCCAAGTTATCACTGATTTACAGTCTGTCAACTGTTTATTTATACAGTGGTAATTATCAGTGGTTTCAGGGTGGTGGTTGAGGGTGTGTCTGATGATGGGTTATATGTTAAGTGATTGATTTTACAGTGAATTGTGGTAAGTGGTTGTGGTGGGTGATGGTGTAGCTTTTACCGTGGGGCTAATCACCGTTAACTCGTCATGTCAATAAAAATGTTAACATTCAAATAGTTACACCAAAAAGACCCTCTGTAAAGCCCCTGAAAACAACGTGTTACAGGTGTGTTGCACTCATCGCTCATCATTTGACCTGCCAGTAAAATGACCAGTATCATGCATGGAAAGGTTTGATGTGACTAATAGATCGCATGGAACCACTGTAAAACGCGCTGTAAGCGATTCCGAGGGGTTTTAGTGCAAGGTGGTATGATTCATCGCCTTGTTAAAAATAACCTCACAGAGAGGCTCCTGTGCAGTATTTCTTGGCGTGTATGATGTGTGGTGGCTGCTTGACGGTGAAGAATCGAGTTGGGATAGGCGTAAGCACCAACGATGTTTTTAACTGTGACCAATAAACTGTACGGGTTAGCTGTAAAACGCTCTGTGTGCGATTCTGAGGGGTTTTACTGTAATGTGGTATGATTCGTCATCTTTAAGGTTGTGGTGTTGTGTGGTGCATCCTGCGCGGTAATTGTAGGGTTAAAAGAACTTGCCAGTAAGATTGAGCAAAGCCTCAAGGATGAGGCTTCATCATCTGACAAGTTGAAATGGCAAAGGGGCTTGCTCTATGCAGAGGCAAGGGCGATGTTTAAATCTGATAAGTTGTTTGGAGAGTGGCTTGAGCAGTTGAGGGTTGTCGCGCGCGACATACCACATGATAAGCAAAATATGCGCTCAAGATTAATAATGGCAGTTACACATCTCTCTGAGCAAGGCTTCTTAGAACTTGGTTACAGTAAAGTTGCAGAGTTAATGGATAAGAGTATGTGGAAAGACCACTCAGCAGATATGGAAGGGGTGGGCACAAGCGCCAGTAACTGTGCAGATGCGCTCTAAAACGCTCTGTATGCGATTCTGAGGGGTTTTACTGTAAAGCGGTATGATTCATCATCTTTTGTAAAATAACCTCACAGAGAGCTTCCTGTGTGGTATTCTTTAATCTGTGGGGTGTGCAGTAATCATTTAACGGTGAGGAGTTGAGCTGGGGTAAGCGCAAGCACTAACGATGTTTTAAATTGTGGCGGGTAAACTATACAGATACACTGTAAAACGCTCTGTATGCGATTCTGAGAGGTTTTACTGTAAAGTGGTATGATTCATCGTCTTCTATAAGATAGTCTCACAGAGAGGCTTCTGTGCAGCATTCTTTAATCTATACGCTGTTGCTCTACTAATGCCTGTAACCTTTATCACCTCCGCAAGGCTGACACCATCACATATCATCTTCTTAGCCTGCACAGTCTCTTTAGTAACCTTACGACCAAGAGTTACATTGTTATCTTTAAGTCTGTTCAGTGCTGCCTTTGTACGCTCTGAAATAATATCCCTTTCCAGTTGAGCAAATGCCATCATCTGAGTTGCAAGCAGATAACCTTGCGAGGTGGTAGTGTCCAAGCGTTCCCGAAGGGTTACCAGTGCTACACCTTTACTGCTCAGTAACTCTATAAGATTAAGGAAGTCTATAGTTTTACGAGATACACGGTCAAAGGCTACCGCTACAATAGTATCACCCTTTTTCATTGTCTTCAGAATACGGTTAAAGCCACTGCGTTTAGTGGGGTGCACAGTACCACTTACACCTTCATCAGTAATAACAATGGTCACACCACCCCTTTCAGCAAGAACGGCTTCAATCTGGTTGTCAACAGACTGACCCTTGTCATCCGTAGAGATTCTCGCATAAAGGTAAGTGGTCATTGTTTATCATCTCAATAATAAGCGTGTGCAGACATTGTAAGGTGTCTCATAATGATATGTACAGTGAATCTTTACATTACAAACGACCCTTTATGAGATTTACAATGTGATAGGTGTGTTAACGGTGGGGTTTAACGGTAATGCTACATAGTCACACTGTAAAGGTCATGCATAGTCAATGCGCTACAGTGAAAATAGATAGTGTATGTTGATAGATTGACTGTGCAGAGGTTGTATACTGTGAGGACAATGAAGAGGTTTCTATTGATATGATGTGCAGATTGCTGTAAAGTGTTGATTTTACGGAGATATTTCAGATTTCTGTAGAGTGTGCTGTATAGTGCTCTGATGCTGTTAAGTACTCATACATGTATTTCTCAGAAAACACCCCGAACAATGCCTCTTAGATATTTTCTTTAAAATCATAATGTTACATGCAAATTTATGCATTCCCCGTAATAAAAATTTTAAAATTCCCGGTAAACTCTGGTTGCAAAGCGATTGTCTTCTGTAAAACTCCAGACACACAAGCACTGTTTAGACTGACTGAAATAGATATTGTCACTATTAGCTGGCATCTTTCTGTTCATTGCAAGTGCATTAAGCAATGTTGGTTGATTCAGTTTAACTGTGCAGTGTAAGTTAATGTTGAATCCACCATCTATAGTTGCATGTTTGCGCTTACTTTTATAATGAACATGTACAGGGGGTTTTAATCTTCTGCCTTGACGTGTCGAGTAAGTCCTGTTGTAGCTGATGATGTTAATCATTATTGTTCCTTATGCTGAAGAGTATCTAATCACCCTTAAAATCTTCTTTCGCTTGCGCTCACTTATTTCTTTGAAATGATTAGTGGATATTCTTCAGATAATAAAGAGAACTGTTTAACGGTGGATGGAGCGAATGAGTGAGCGACTGTTGGTATAAGCGCAAGCACCAACGATGTTTTCTATGTGACAGTAACTTATAGTTTTTGTACGGTTCCATTAATCAGACTTTAAAGGGTTTATTCTTTTGTCTTTGGTTATCGGATTGGAGCAACTGTACAGATACACTAAAAAGAATCCTTCCTATACTAATCACATTTTCCGTTCAAAAATTAATCAATACCTAAATCAAAGCAGAAATCATCCTCAGTCACATCTGTAAGAATGAAATCATGACTACCCCACGCAGTAGCGACACTCTCACATTTATTAATGAGCTTTCTTGCATGTGGAACTGAGATTAAAGGTAACTCTCGTAATGCTCGTTTTACATTAAGCCAGTTCGACAACTCTTCGGGATTGAATTTTTTAAATGTCTTCAGGAGCATGAATATCATATTAATGCCGAATCTTGTTCCATCACCGTCAACAAGAGGTGCTCTTACGATTCCAGTAAAGATGTCCTGTTGCTTGGTTGGCATTCCAGAAAAGGAACCGTAGACATTGAATGTATTATAAAGTGTATTCATTTTAGTTTTCCCTCTTGCCATTACACAGGTAGCTTTATGAGGGGCAATATCTAAGAGTACCTTATTTACTGATTCCTCAAGCTCCGCTGGTAATGGTGGCTTTTGTTTGTACTTAACATCGGGGTTGCAGTACCCATTATCACGATTGTTTGTATTTGATGTTTTAAGATATTCTCTAAATTCTTTGCCTGTCATTCATAGCGCGGCTGCCTCAGTAGTTTTAAATTGCTTAAAGTAAATTTGAATACTTCTCTCTGTTCTGTTTGTAATCACCGCAACCTCTTTAACAGTCAGCCCCTCATCATATAAGAGTCGAGCCTTCTCTCTGGTAGAAAGAAAATGTACTGCATCAGATTTAATGTCACGGCGATAACGGTTCAGATAATCCTGAACATTTTGCCTTGTACAGTTTGGGAAGTAAGTTCTTTGAAGGGGTGTTGCAGTCAGTGGCTCATTATTCTTGATACACTGTTTGATAACTTCTTTGAATTTAGCCTTTCCGATTTTCATTCATAATTTATACCTTGTGTGTTTTTAAGTTCATATCTTATGGTAACACTAATGCGAAATCTGTAAAGTATTTTCTTTACAAATCTTGACAATTCACACCTTGCTCTATAGACAAACTCTGTAATAAGCGTAAACTATGTATATCAACAAAGAATAGAGCGTTGTCATTTCCTTAGTATTTCCTACCAAGAGTCTTAATGCCTAAAGGCTCTTTATAGGTAACCCTGCGTTATCTGACTCCATGTTGTAAAAAAGCCCTGTCACTATGCATGAATCATTTTGACAGGCATCACCTTAAAGCGTATTCAACAGAGTGTTCTTTAAGGTGGTGAAATCTCACCGCTAAAGTGTAGAAGCTTGTATTGTAATTCCTTCCTGTAGTGACTTTTAAAATCAAACTCTCCCATACCATGCACAGTTAACTCTGTCAGGGGTGGGAGTTTTTTCATGAGTGTTATTCGTTAAAACCTAATCAATAATATTCCAAACTAATTAATAGAGAACAAAATAATGTCAGATAAAGAAATTGATAGCTATGTGCAGGGTACAGACCACCGCAACATTTCAGCAAGAGAAGCGCATACAGTGCAGATTGCACCAGAGATTACAAATAATGGCCTTGGCTCAAACACTGAATACAGCCCAGCTTCTGGTGCTAACGTACTGTTAGATAATGGTCGAATGATGAATGTTGAGATGCCTGATACCTCAAGTATTGATGCTCTCGCTGAGTTTCGTAAGCAAGAAACACTTGCAGGTGCAATGCGTGATAGAGGGCTTTACCTGCGCACACTTACACCGACTGAGGCGCGTATTGAAGTTGAACGAGAATACATTCCTGAGTTAAAGCGTCTTTACGGTTATGTATACGATGCAAAGAGTGCTCTTGACGAATATCAAGATGATGAAGCTAACTTTATCACTAAAGCTGTAATTCAAGATGTTTATGTAATGATGACCTCACCTGAATACAAAAAGATTCATTGTCATGGGCCTCTTCACTATAACAATACAATTCTAAAAGACTCTGACTTGATGCAGAACTGGTATGAAATTAAGCGCTCATCTGTAGCGGCATTACCAGGGGCGGCCTCTTATGACATTTGGTATTTACCACGTGGTGTTGTGCAAAAAGACCTGGAGGTTGATTCAGCAGAAAGAGCGAAAGCTGCATACATTTCAGGTAGACCGGCCTTGGTAAGGACATTCAATAGAGCATATGAAATTGCTGATGCTAAGAAAAAAGAGTTCCAGAAGGCTCTGGCTGAAATTCCTACCTCTGAAGGTGTCATTGGATTATTTAAACAGTGTACCGCTATGAAGAATGAAATTGAGAAGAGTGGGGCTAAATAATGTTTGTTAAATTATCAAAACCAGAAACCCAATACTATGAAGCATTACGAGACAGGTTAAGACAGTTACCAGATTATGTAGCTGATGATATTAATGAGACTCGTACTTTGTGGTGCACTGACAATCATTATAACTATGTCAAGTTGCTTGCTCTCCGTGTCCAGTGTCCAGACCTAAACCGTGTACGCATTATTGAAGAGGCATTTGCATCTGTTGAGACTGTAGAAGCATTGCTTGCTGACCGGAATAAAGATGGCCTTGAAGATGTGGTAGACAGTATTTTGCTTAGAGGTCTGCATGGTTAATGATGATGAAATTTCAACTACCACGATTTGACGACGATGATTATCAGGATGATAGAGAGTTTCCTTTTGTCATCTATGAATCACCATCAATGACGGGTGTAACAAGAGTCGTCACTTTGCTTAATGCTGATGGTAAGCATCTGAACTTAACAGCGGGGTGTCTTGTTGATGCTGACTGCATCCCTGTTACAGGTGACTTGTCTCGTACCTGTGGTATCTCCCTCTGTGAGGTGTCACCTGTAACAGGGCTAACTACAGAGGGTGATTTTTACGGTGTATACATAAGACCAACTGCATCTCATCACGTGTATCTCGATAAGTCTTACTTCACATCAAGACAAAGAGAAGCACTTGAGTTAATCGGTTTCGAATTTAAAGAGGTTTATAACAATGCAAAGTATGAGTGAATACTATGACTGGCGCTACATCAATAAACGCCAGAATGAAAAAGAGAGCGAAAACGAATCTATGGGTGCTAACGGTTTGCCTAAAGATTAAATTTAAAGGTGGGTTTAATGAGTAAAATGATAACAGCCCACTACACAATCCCCAGTGTCACAGAATACTGTCAATCAGACATTCTGGATGAGGTTTATAGAATGTACAAAGATAAAGCAGATGTCTCGAAATCACCTGTAACAGTTGTTCTTCCTGATAAAGTAATTGGCATCCTGAAAGAGATGGGTGCAGAGATTAAGAAAGATAACGGTGTTGTATTTGCAAATCCTCTAACAGTTGCAATATGCAATCTGGTAAGCGGCAAGACAAGGATGTATTAATAATGAGTTTGTATGACCTGATTCTAATTCTGCATAGTAAGTGGACACTACCTTTTATCCTGATATTAGTAAATGTAGGTTTGATAGCAGTGATACTTTCTACATTATTGCTATACATGGTGGTGTGCACATCACTAATTAAAAAGCTGATTATACAATCAGGTGAATTATTCAGAACTTCCAAAGAGGTTATTACCCAAAGGAGAAAGTTTAATGTCGAAATCTAATAATGCTAAAAAGAGTAATGCAGGTAGACCATCAAAGGCTGCTCTTGCTTTACGTGCTGCACAGCAGGAAGCACAGGCACAGGTAGACCGGCATATGAAGCTTCAACTTGCTATCCGTGATGGTGATGAGAAAGCTTTAAAGGAGTTTGGTATTCCTTTATGTGACATCACAACAAAGATGAAGATTAAAGCTTCAGAAACTATTCATGCATTTGCTACACAGTCGGTGCAGGAATTAAAAACAGTTCAACAGCCCGATGTTCAGAAGTATGTCTCTGAGAAAAGAGCAACCTTTCAAACATGGGTTTCTGAGAAGTACAAGAATAGCCCTACGGCTAAAATAGTTTATGGCGTTCCTGTTGACGACAATGGCAACCCAATCAATCAAAACAATGAAGGTAATTAATAATGTCTACTAATATTCTGAAACGTCAACGTAGTAAAAACATCAACGGTAAAGAAGTGAAGATTATCGCACTTGGTGCACTGGATGGTCTGACAATGGCACGAAAACTGGCAACATGCTTTATTCCATGCTTCAAGTCTCTTTCCTCATCTGAAAGCTTCGATTTCATGGGAATGCTTGAGCTTGCCACTGATAAACTTGGTGAGATTGAAGTGAATAAGATTGCCACACAGCTATTTGCGGGTGCTACAGTCGATGACTTCCCTTTAAATGTCGATGATTACTTTGCAGCAAACTATGGCGAATTTGTAGATTTCATGGTGTTTGCGATTAAAGAGAACTTTGGCTCATTCTTCAAAGCTGAGATTGCAAAAGGTGTTTAATGTCACTCAAAGCATTCCCAACTTCACAAGGGGAATTGCTGGTAAAGGTTCTGAATGCAAGAGAGGGGTTAACATTAGCGTTTAAGCTACTGCAACACTCTCTGGCAGTATCCAGTATTACCCCTGATGAAATAACAGCCTTACTCTTCAGTCTCCCCGATAGCCTCCGCAACAAACTAATCAATACACTCTTCTCTGATGCTCAACTGAATAATAAGCCATTAGATATTGACGATGACTTTTCAGATTATAACTTTCTGATTGAATGTCTGACGTTGGTGTTTAAAGAAAACTTTGGTGTGTTCTTATCATTCGTTGTTAAGCCATTCGTTAAACCTGATTTTGTCTATGATGCAGAAATACACAGTTTATGTGCTGCTGATACAACTAAAGCCAAAATAGATTCTATGGCTGAGATTGACGATGTTACAGCAACTATCCAATCAGTTTATTTCTCAGAGTTACACCATGAAACATGGGAATCACTAACAAATATGAGTCTTGGTGACTTCTGGTTATTAAAGGTTGGTATTGAGATTAGGGAAAGCGCAAAGGCAGAGACTGAGCATAAACAGTGGCGTGTAAGAAAGTCACAAAGGAAATAGATAATGGAAATGGTCGTTGATGAATTTGTAATTGCCCTATCAATCAAGGACAACATTACAAACGCTGTCAAGAAACTTGAGCGTGATACAGAGGCTCTACTCGTAAAACTTGAAGAGAGATTTGCAAAGCTTTCTAAAAGTATCCCAGCAGGCGTAGGTGGTGGTAGTAAGCCAGCCCCAAGGCCAGCTACTAAAAAGAATTTTGATGACAGAGCTTATGCAGCCGCTAACAGTGCAACTATCAACAAGATGCTTAACGGTGGGGCGCAATCAGCTTTAGCGGCTATGGAGGCTAAATCTAAGATATGGGCTGCTGCTGGCAGAGCTAACATTGACCAAGCTGCATCAGGGTTTAAGAGAACCTTAATTGACACTCAGAATGTGCTGAGAAGCTTTAATACAAGAGCAGCTAATCAATCTGGTGCTACTCGAATTGCTCCAGAGATTGCACCACAGCCAAGGTTTAGATTCCTGGGTCGTAGTGCTGCTGAAGCTAATAACACTGGAGAGAACTCGCCTGTATTCAGTCGTACTATCACTAATGCACAAAATGGTATTCGTGCTTTCAATGGTCGAGTTAATCAGGCTGGTAACGCATTAGGACGAGCATCACAAGGTGCAAATAACCTTGCTCATAGTTCACAGGCTGCTCACAGTGGGCTTCAGGGAATGATTGCAGGCTTCTTTGCACTGCATACTGTGATGCATCTTCTTACCGAGTCTATTCAGGTAGGTATGGAGCGCCAGAGAGCCATGAATGGCTTTGAACTTGCCTACAATAAACAAGGTGAAGCCGCTGCACAGGCTGAAGAGGTCAGAAAGTTATCGGACAAATATGGGACGAATCTCAGTGAGGCTTTACAGCAATCTGCACAGATTAAAAACCTCTTGGGTGATGTCATGTCAAACAAGGAGCTTGCTCAGTATCACGAAAGCGTAACTGTAGAGGCTGGCATGGGTGGTAACACTCAGGAACAGATTAACCGCTTCACAATGGCTCTTGAGAAGATGTCTGGTGCTAAGAATGGTGGTGGTGTTCAGTTCATCCAGATTCAAAAAGCTATGCCAGCAATCTTGGCAAGAATGGCACGTGAACAAGGTGTGAATCAGACCACTCTCCGTGGTAAAGCCAAAGGTATGACGGGTGAACAGTTCGCCAAGATGATTACTGATTTCATGGCGCGTGATATCACCACCAAGAATGCTAATGGTGTAACTGCTCGTGACCAGTACGCAAAGTCTGACTTTGTAATGATGAACAGGGTTAGAAACGATACCCTGGATTCAATGGTGACATTCCAGAAGGCAGCCTCAACAGGTGTGTCTGCATTTGCTGAATCACTGTCAAATCTGATGAGAAGCAATCAATGGTTGTTCAACTGGCTAGGTGATGCGTTTAACGGATTGCTTACCAGACTGACACCATTGATAACAGCATTCTCAGACTTCCTGATTTACCTTGATATTATCGGTATTGGTATTCAGCAGTGGTATCACCAGCTATCGCCAGAGATGCAAGGTTTAGTAGATGTCTTCACTGGTATCACCAAAGACCTGTTAGCAGCAGCATTTGTGGTAACACTTGGCTCAGTAATTGGTAGTGTCATTGCTTCTCTGTGGAGGCTTAACGCTGCAATACTTGGTGCTGTTGGTGGTGGTAGCGCTGCTGCTGGTGCAGGTATGGTTGGTCTGATGGGTGCAGTTGGTAGTCTTGCATTAGCTATTGCAGGTGCATACATGGTTGTTAAACCTGTAGCTGATAAATGGTTTGATGCTGGTGACAAGTACGGACGTGAACACTATGGTAGTGACACTTTAGCAGGTGGCAATATCAGGGCTGGTTCCCCAGTTGGTCATGCATGGAAAGATGTTATCGAGTGGTGGAAGAATCTAACCTCCAGTGCTGATGGTATTTCACCAGATGATTTCAGCAAAGGTAACCTTGCAGCTATTACAAGAAACAACGCTTCATTGGTTCCACAGGATATGTCTAAGATTGCTGAGAATATGACACCACCACAAAAGGTTGATTTCAATCTGACTACCCCACAGGAAACTAAAGTGAATGTCATTCTTGACCTTCAGAATATGAAGCAACAGATTGATGCAATGATTCAATATCATGTTGATGACTCTACTCAACTTCAGAATTTTGATGGTAAGGCTTTAAGCTATCATCCTCAATTAAGGTAAAAAAAACATGAATGAACTTATTAACAAAAGCAGCAGGACTTGCAGCTACTGCAATTAATCTTTTCCCTGTAACAAATAAAGACGGGGTGTACTTTCACCCTAAAGATAATCTTACAGTCCTGCTAAAACTATCTGCTACTGAAGAGTTCTCTTCATCATCTCAATACTCAGTTTCGACACTACCAACTGTTGACACGCTAACTGTTACCGATGCTATCACCAGACAATCCAAGAAGGTTTCTGTTAGAGGTGTATTGGTGCCATCTGTGGTGGGTGCAGGTGTTAGTGTCTCAGTATCTGACTTTGTAGAAACCGTTGAACTGTGGCGTAAGCAGCGACAAATCATGACCATTCACTTACCTGATGGAATGACCATTGAGCAAGCGTTTATCACCAGCTTTGATGCATCACGTGATAAGACCAATAGCAAGGGCTTTAACATCAGCATTGAATTTGAAGAGATTATGTCCTTCCCTCAGAGGTTAGGTAAGGGTGTAGCTACTATCAAGGCTGGTGATACGCAAGCTTCCTCTGGTCAACCAACAACGAATAAAGGCTCTGTGACATCTAAGGTCGAGAAAGGGCAGCTATCAACCACTGAAGGTAGCTCTCGTAAAGCTTGTGATGCAGTCCTTGCTATAGAGAACACCTATAAGGGTCAACGTAGCGACATCTGGAATGCAATGTCTAAGTGTAAATCTGCTCAGTTATCTAATGCTGGAGTACTAGACAAGGCATCAGCAGAGGAAGCTGCAAGACAGGTCTACAAAGTCAACGGGGCTAATCCCAATAAGAATAAGGGGGCTGCAAATGGCCTACATAATTAACGTTCCAGATAATGACTGGTCATCTCAGGTTGTTATTCTTGGTAAGAGTCGATACAGACTGGAACTTAAATTTAAAGAGAGACTTAATAGATGGTACTTCAGTCTCTTTGATAATGATGGTGAAAGACTTGTAACGGAAAGAAAAATTATCCCTGGTGTATTCCTTACTGAACCATTCAGTTTTGAAGGGTTTGAAGGTGCATTAATTTGTGAAGTTCAATTTGGTGCTGATGAATATCCGTCGAGAGATAACCTTGGAAGGGGTAAAGCTTTTGAGTTGCAGTATCTGACCGCTGAAGAGATGCGTTTACTCGCAGACTTGTTTAATGAGGTGGTTTAATGTCCAGCAGATTAAGAGATTATGAAATCACTGTCGGTTCTGCGTCAGAAGTGTTTGGCGGTGACCCTTCACAATTGAAAAGAAGCGCAACAGCATCAGTAGTAACTAATCTTCAGATTGAAGGCTCAGTATCGGTATCAAACGATTATACGAATACGCAGTCTGATATGGCTCAGTTCAAGATTTACAACTTATCAAGTGCACTTAAAGACCAGTTCAAAATTCCTGGTGCAGCCATCATGATTAGGGCAGGGTATACCGATAGCTCAAAGCGTGATGAATCTGGTGAGATTATCAGGGATGCTGAAGACTTACCTGTAGTCTATGTCGGTACGATTATCCATACCACTACAACACGACGTGGTAATGATGTTGTAACGGTTGTCTACGCTTCTTCAGATAAACTTGAAAGAGCAATGATTAAAACATCAAATGCTTTTGCGCCTGGTGTGCCTGTTACCGCTGTAATTGAATATTTCCTTTCACTGATAAACATGCCACGTGCTCACATTGACTTATCATCAGTTGCCTCAAATGCATATTCTGGTGGTCTGTCAGTCTATGGGAATGCTTTTGCAGAACTTCAAAGGGTCTGCTCTGAGTGGAAGCTGAAGCTATTCGTGCACGACAAGCAAATAAACATCGTTCCTGCTGTACCCAATGAGAAATCAACCGTTGAGGTGTGGGATATCTATTCTGGTGACATTCTTGATGTGCCTGAACAGACTTACGAGCGAACTCAAACGAGAGAGAAGGTTCTCAAATCTGGTAAGACTCCTGCTGTGAAGGAACTGAAGCCTGGTGAGGTTCTCACTGTTGAAGATGGTCTACGTACAGTCACTAAGAATGGATTGAATTTCTCAGTCCCATTAGATGGACGTATTAAGGTTGGTCACTACGTCAGATTAAATGATATTGGTGACGTAACTGGTGTTTATCGAGTTGAGAAGTTATCTCACAGTTTTACATACATTGGCGGTAGCTGGTCTACTTCTCTTGAAACAATCCCCGTATAAAAATAAACCCTGTTCAGTGTTGGCTGTTCAGGGTTTTTTCTTTCATTTAACCTTAACTAAGAACATGTACTGATGTGTAATTACATCAAATGGCTCATCAATTTTTGGATATTTGATTTTCAAATAAATACGTGTTCGCTCAATGTATCCACTTATCCAGGTGTACCACACCCCCTCAAAATAGACTTCATCACCTTTATTTATGTTTGTATAAAATACTTCTCGTACAATAAAGGTTCTCTTGTCCTTCAGGAGATTGATTAACTCTTCTTTCATGGCTACTCAGTATCAACACTCGTATCTGTATCAATGTTATAGAGGGTTGAGCCATCGTTAGACGCCTGAACAGTGTCACCCTCAGTAAACTCTTCAATATCCTGACTATCAACGGTGTATTCATTCCCGTCAGAGAGCGTTACCGTAGAAGAGTTTAAATCCACATCATCCACAGTTTCAGCAGCCATTACAGGTGCTGCCAGTATCAATGCGAAACCTAAAGCTATTGCATATCTCATGTTTAATTACCCTGTTGTGCTTCTAGTATGCCTTTATTGTGTGAATCTCTCAGCCCATGCATAAGGTTATCTTTATAGCTACCATGCTTATAGCAATAATAGCTCTGCTTTCCGAATGGTGGGAATACAGCTATAACATCACCAGTATTAGCAATCTCTCCTTTACCGAAAACAACAAAGAAAAAGATGTTATCCAGAGCATCAGGTTTAATCTCTTTCTCATACAAGGCTATTGCTGGTAATGAATTGGTGTTGTACTTATTTGTATCCTGATAAGACAGCAGGGATTCATTATTAAACTTGAAACCTTTTAGAGTCTCACCATCCAGAGTAAAACTTTTGAAAGCACCGTTGCTATAGTCAATATCAAGAGTCGCCTCCCATGACCGAGCTAATCCGTTAAAAGCATATACATCATCTTCACAAGTGTATTTAACAGGTGATGCATAAACAGATGTGGTTAACATCATGCAGGTAACCAGTAATCCCAGCTTCATGTTTAATTACCCTGTTGCTCTTCTAGTATGCGTTTATTGTGTGAATCTCTAAGTTGGGTTAGCTGTTTATCAATAGCGCTTCCATTCTTATAGCAGTTATAAGTCATTCCATTCTTATCCTCTGAAACAAGAATTACTTCAGCAAACTTTACACCATTGCTCTTACCATAAATCAGGACATCTAATTCACCTTTCCTGAAAGCTGCTATAGGTGAACCGAAATCATAAAACATTGAATCTTTGTTTGGTTCGTGAGCAAGCATCTTGATTATCTGCATGTCTTCACTGTCATAATCAAGGTCGTTGTGAGATACACCTCTCAGGGTGAAATTATTCATTCGAGCATTCTGGTAATCTGCATCAACTATTGCTGTCCATGAAGGAGCTATAGCATTAGTAAAGCTATCTTCTTCACAAGTGTATTTAACAGGTGATGCATAAACAGAACCAGCCATTAACATTCCAGAAATAAACAAACCAACTTTCATTTTATTAATTAACTTATCCGGTGAGGTAGTGCCAATATCATATTATTACTGCACCCCTCCAACAATCGTAATGTATTGGCCTTTGCATCTGGTACTGAACAACCAACAATTACACCAAGGCAAAGTGTGATTAGAATGATATGGTAATTTTTCATCTTACTTTGCCTCTGCTAAGAAATTACATTTGACCTCATCACTTTTCAGAGCTTCTTCATATTTCTCTATAAGTCGAGAGTAAACCTTAGCTTTAGTGCTGTAGTTCTTCTCACCAAGTCGGAACCATTGACCGGAATCATCCTGCGTAAACTCACTAATGAACTCACCTGATGGAGTAAACAGTGTGAAAACAGAAGGGGAGGATTGAACGGTGTTTGATTCCATCTCCTTTACTCTCTTATCCAAAGCAGCATATTCATCAGCCGTTAAGCGTTTAAACTCTTCAAACCATCTTGTTAGCTTTGTGAACTGCATTAGCATGGTCAATTCAGACTTGTGCTCACTGAAGTTCAGCATCCCTATGAATTTCAGGTTAACTGATGCTCTGTACTGTGTAGGCTTGTCACAATCTACCCGTTTAATGATATTCACCTGGTCAAGGTTAGTTACACCCTCATTCTTTAGATACTCACGAACTTTTTTGAAGAACTTCTGTTTAGGGGTAAGTTTAATCGTTGGTGTTTGTGGTTCACCATCACTAACCAGAGCAGCACAATAGGAATCAGCAAACGTATAAAGCACATCACGTTTAGTTCTGAGATAGCGCATACCATCCCCAAAACGTACTATTTGCAGTTCTCCTGAAGTAGGGAAAGTGCGCTTATCAATCGTAGCAACAAGGCTGCCTTTCTTTGTACGTAGTTCCAGTGTGTCAGGTGCAACTTCCTTAGTGCATGATTCCATCTCATCAAGCAGTTCGTTTAACTCTGCATAATCATCAGCAAACTCAGCTTTGAAATCTTCAACCCATTTAGCCAGCTTCACAGACATTCTTTCGTGGGCTTTGGCTGTACGTTGATAGATAACAGGGGCATTACGAAGGCCAGATTCAGTGTCAGTATTGTAAGTAACCTGAGTGCTGTATGAGATAACCGCAGGGTTAAGAGCTTCAATTTCCTCAGTGGTTAATGTCTCTAATTTAACATCCCCTTTTAGGGTAAAAGCCCATACATCAGCATCAAGGTTGATTCTGCTCAGGTCGGTTATTGCTTTCTCCTTGGTTAGGTTGTGGAGCAATACAAAGAACTCTTTTCTAGTTGTGGTGCTGCTCGGTTCGTTGTGAACGATGCATGTGTATTTCTGTTCTGGAGTTCCAGAGCCATATTTAGTGCATTGAGCAGCCAGTTTCAAAATCTTCTTGGTGATGTGGTCAGTCATTTTTTCATCTCTCTCTGATTAAATTTATTTTTAAATTTGCTACGATAGTCACCGTTAAAGGCGTACCAATCGCCAAATCCTTGTGTCGTATCTTAGAGAGTTGAAATGAATTTAGTTAAGACAGTACCGGCTGCAATTTTGCTGACCGGAAGTGCGCTATTGAGTCACTTTGCAATTGCAGATAATTCGGTTTTCACTGTCATGGATGACCCATCTACTGCTAAGAAACCGTTCGAAGGTAACCTGAATGCGGGTTATCTTGCGCAATCAGGTAACACCACAAGCTCTTCGTTGACAGCGAACACCAATATGACCTGGTATAACACCTCTACCGCATGGTCAATTTGGGGTAATGCAAACAACACCTCCTCTAACGATGAGCGCTCTTCTGAGACATATTCGGCTGGTGGTCGTAGCCGTTACAACATGACCGACAGTGATTACCTGTTTGGCCAAGCCAGCTGGTTAACTGACCGTTATAACGGTTATCAAGCGCGTGACGTAGCGACAGCCGGTTATGGTCGCCAGTTCCTCAGTGGCCCGGTTCACAGTCTGCGTGTGGAATTTGGTCCTGGTGTGCGTTATGACGAATACAGTGATGGTGGCCATGAGACCCAGGTTCTGGGTTACGCATCGGGTATCTATAACTGGCAGTTGACCGATAACGCTAAATTTATCCAGGGCGTTTCCGTGTTGGGTAGTGAAGATACGACGGTGAACTCTGAAACTGCGCTTGAAGTAGCAATCAATGAGCATTTTGGTTTGCGGGTTGGCTACAACGTCACCTGGAACTCAAATCCACCTGATTCTGCTCCAGAGCATACAGATAGACGTACCGCAGTTACTCTTGGTTATAAGATGTAATTGGTAAAGCCGGGTCATTCCCGGCTTTAATGTTTTATTTTATCGTTCTGTGCTAATATTATTTTGGTCCATGGTTTTGTTTTAAATAAAATCTAATATGCCAACTTTCCTTCATAATCTCTCCACAATCTAGCACTTCGACATATATTCAGTATCTTTGAAACTATTTGACAAATAAATTGACTGGGAAAAAGTGTGATCTGGATCTACTCTTATTTTGTATAAGGCAATATGCCTGCAGGTCCACTAAATAAGAGAATAATGAATATGAAAACAATTAAATATACCGCTACAGCAGTTGTGCTTTCTGTAATTTCATTCGGTGCATTTGCAGCCCAACCTACAACTACCACTACTTTAGCGAGCACTACTGTCGCCCCGCAGACTGCACCATCCAACACATGGCATGCTACTGATATTGAAGCTGGCTCAAATATCCAGCCTGGCGCTCAATCAACAGGCCGTTCAATGGATGATGCTTTTGATGTCCATACACTGGTTGCTGGCGAGTGGTATTAGTAAATAAAGCAGTGATGATTATGTTTCATTTGTGCGAAATTGCTAATTGATCGCTCATTTTCAAATTCGCATGAAATAAAAAGCCGGAGCAGGATGCCCGGCTTTTTATTTTTTAACCTTATAAACCGGTAATGTAATTATTCGTCAAGGGCAATGTTTAGAAAAGCTTATTAGTTTTACTTGTATTTGTTTCGAATATACGAACGTGTTTTCGTTGATAATTGCATAAAAAAGTGGGTAAAACAGTCAGTTATTATTATCGTTCTCAAGATGTTTCTGGGCTGCAAAACGCGACATAACCTGCTTAAAGTGATAGTATTCTCAACCGTCGTGAAGCCTGTGCTCTGCACGCTCACGCATAAATTGTGGAGTCGGCCTTGCAATTGTGGGCGAGATGACGACACAACCGGTTGAAACCAAAGAAAAATAAACGTTGCATGTGATCTTGCGTATGGGTCACCACTGCAGATAAGGACTTATAATGCCTGTTATTACTCTTCCTGATGGCAGCCAACGCCATTACGACCATGCTGTTAGCCCACTGGATGTAGCCCTGGACATCGGTCCTGGCCTTGCCAAAGCGTGTATCGCTGGCCGTGTTGATGGCGAACTGGTTGATGCATCTGATCTTATTGAGCACGATGCTAAACTCGCGATTATCACCGTTAAAGATGAAGCTGGCCTGGAGATTCTCCGCCACTCATGCGCCCACTTATTGGGCCATGCTATCAAACAACTGTGGCCGCACACTAAAATGGCGATTGGCCCGGTTATTGATAACGGTTTTTACTACGACGTTGACATTGACCACACGCTGACGCAGGAAGATCTTGAGCTGCTCGAGAAGCGTATGCACGAGCTGGCTGAGAAAGATTACGATGTCATCAAGAAGAAAGTGAGCTGGCACGAAGCCCGCGAAACTTTCGTGAACCGTGGTGAAAGCTACAAGGTTGCGATTCTTGATGAAAACATCAGCCATGATGATAAGCCAGGTCTGTATCATCATGAAGAATACGTTGATATGTGCCGTGGTCCGCACGTACCAAATATGCGTTTCTGCCATCATTTCAAACTACAGAAAACATCCGGTGCATACTGGCGTGGCGATAGCAGCAACAAAATGCTGCAACGTATTTATGGCACCGCATGGGCAGATAAAAAGCAGCTGAATGCTTATCTGCAACGCCTGGAAGAAGCGTCTAAGCGCGATCACCGTAAAATTGGTAAGCAACTCGACCTGTATCATATGCAGGAAGAAGCGCCAGGTATGGTGTTCTGGCATAACGACGGCTGGACTATCTTCCGTGAGTTGGAAGTATTCGTACGTTCCAAGCTCAAAGAGTACCAGTATCAGGAAGTGAAAGGCCCGTTCATGATGGACCGTGTGCTGTGGGAAAAAACCGGCCACTGGGACAACTACAAAGATGCAATGTTTACCACTTCTTCCGAGAACCGTGAATACTGCATCAAGCCAATGAACTGCCCTGGTCATGTGCAGATCTTTAACCAGGGGTTGAAGTCTTACCGCGACCTGCCATTGCGTATGGCTGAGTTTGGTAGCTGTCACCGTAACGAGCCGTCAGGCGCGTTGCATGGACTGATGCGTGTTCGCGGCTTTACTCAGGACGATGCTCACGTATTCTGTACCGAAGAGCAGGTTCGCGATGAAGTGAACAGCTGTATCCGCATGGTCTATGACATGTACAGCACCTTCGGTTTTGAAAAAATCGTTGTGAAGCTGTCGACCCGCCCGGAAAAACGCATCGGTACCGACGAAATGTGGGATCGTGCAGAGGCGGATTTGGCCGTAGCGCTGCAAGAAAATAATATACCGTTTGATTATCAACCGGGTGAGGGTGCATTCTATGGCCCTAAAATTGAATTTACCCTATACGACTGCCTGGATCGTGCATGGCAGTGCGGTACTGTACAGCTGGACTTCTCTTTACCATCACGCCTGAACGCGTCTTATATCGGCGAAAGTAACGAACGCCTGGTTCCGGTAATGATTCATCGTGCAATTCTCGGATCTATGGAACGTTTCATTGGTATCCTGACCGAAGAATTCGCGGGCTTCTTCCCAACCTGGCTGGCACCGGTACAAGCAGTGGTCATGAATATCACTGATGGACAGTCTGATTACGTCGACGAATTGACCCGTAAACTGCAAAATGCAGGCATTCGTGTAAAAGCAGACTTGAGAAATGAGAAGATTGGCTTTAAAATCCGTGAACACACGTTGCGTCGTGTCCCTTACATGTTAGTTTGTGGCGACAAAGAGGTCGAAGCAGGCAAAGTAGCCGTTCGTACCCGTCGTGGCAAAGATTTGGGGAGCATGGACGTCAACGAATTGATTGAAAAGCTGCAAAACGAAATTCGCAGCCGCAATCTAAATCAACTAGAGGAATAGAGTTATTAAAGGCGGAAAAAGAGTTCAACCGGCGCGTCCTAATCGCATAAACAGAGAAATTCGTGCCACTGAGGTTCGTCTGACAGGTATAGACGGCGAGCAACTAGGTATTGTGAGTCTGAATGAAGCTTTAGAAAAAGCCGAGGAGGCTGGGGTTGATTTAGTTGAAATCAGTCCTAATGCTGAACCGCCTGTTTGTCGAATTATGGATTACGGCAAATTCCTCTACGAAAAAAGCAAATCTTCTAAGGAACAGAAGAAAAAGCAAAAAGTTATTCAGGTTAAGGAAATCAAATTCCGACCTGGTACCGATGATGGCGACTATCAGGTAAAACTCCGCAGCCTGGTTCGCTTTCTGGAAGAGGGTGATAAAGCTAAAATCACACTGCGTTTCCGCGGTCGTGAAATGGCTCACCAACAGATTGGTATGGAAGTGCTTAACCGCGTCCGTGACGATCTGAGTGAACTGGCAGTCGTCGAATCCTTCCCATCGAAGATCGAAGGCCGCCAGATGATCATGGTGCTCGCTCCGAAGAAGAAACAGTAAGGCCATCAAGTAACAGTTCTCGCGAGGTCTCGGCCTCGTGAGTCTTGTTCGCCTTCTGGTTCGTTTTATTAACAATGCGAAGTGGAAAGTTATTAAATGCCAAAGATTAAAACTGTACGCGGCGCCGCTAAGCGCTTCAAAAAGACCGCCGGTGGTGGTTTTAAGCGTAAGCACGCTAACCTGCGTCATATTCTGACTAAAAAGTCTACTAAGCGTAAACGTCACCTGCGTCCGAAAGGTATGGTCTCCAAAGGGGATCTGGGCCTGGTCATCGCTTGCCTGCCGTACGCATAAGTAGCACTTTTTAATTAATTCAGAATATAGAACAGGAGAGCTAATATGGCTCGCGTAAAACGTGGTGTAATCGCACGTGCTCGTCACAAAAAAATCCTTAAACAAGCCAAAGGCTACTACGGTGCGCGTTCACGCGTATACCGCGTTGCTTTCCAGGCTGTTATCAAAGCTGGCCAATATGCTTACCGTGACCGTCGTCAACGTAAGCGTCAATTCCGTCAGCTGTGGATTGCACGTATCAACGCTGCAGCTCGTCAGAACGGGATCTCTTACAGCAAATTCATCAACGGCTTGAAAAAAGCTTCTGTTGAAATCGACCGTAAGATCCTGGCTGACATCGCCGTATTCGACAAAGTGGCATTTACTGCACTGGTTGAGAAAGCGAAAGCAGCTCTGGCGTAAGCCAGTTATTAGAGGGAGCTTGCTCCCTCTTTTAATTTCTAATGGTATGTTTAACACTGATCAATAAGGTAACTGCAAGCATGAATGCTGCTATTTTCCGTTTCTTTTTTTACTTTAGCACCTGAATTCGGGGGCTTTGCGCGTAAGAAAAGAAACGAAAAATAGCGCCGAAAGCCTCCATTAGGAGGCTTTTTTTTTGCATCCCTTTTTATCTTTATATACGGATCAACTACCCCGGTAATTATGCCGGCATAAGAGGAATACCATGCCACATCTCGCAGAGCTGGTTGCCAACGCAACGGCCGCCATAAACGAGGCCCAGGATGTTGCCGCGTTAGACAACGTACGCGTCGAGTATTTAGGGAAAAAAGGTCATCTGACCCTCCAGATGACTACCCTGCGTGAATTGCCAGCAGAAGAGCGCCCAGCCGCCGGTGCAGTAATTAACGAAGCCAAAGAGAAAGTGCAGGAAGCATTGAATGCTCGTAAAAATGCACTTGAAAGTGCTGCGCTGAATGCTCGCCTGGCAGAAGAAACTATCGATATCTCACTGCCCGGGCGCCGTGTTGAAAATGGTGGTTTGCACCCGGTTACACGCACCATCGACCGTATTGAAAGCTTCTTTGGGGAGTTAGGCTTTACCGTGGCAACTGGCCCGGAAATCGAAGATGACTATCACAACTTCGATGCGCTGAATATTCCAGGCCATCACCCTGCTCGTGCTGACCACGATACATTCTGGTTCGATGCAACGCGTTTACTGCGCACCCAGACCTCTGGCGTTCAGATTCGCACCATGAAAGACAAGCAGCCGCCGATTCGTATTATCGCGCCGGGACGCGTGTATCGTAACGACTACGATCAGACTCACACGCCGATGTTCCACCAGATGGAAGGTTTGATTGTTGATACCAATATCAACTTCGCTAACCTGAAAGGTACCATCCACGATTTCCTGAACAACTTCTTCGAAGCTGATTTGCAGATTCGTTTCCGCCCGTCTTACTTCCCGTTCACCGAACCATCCGCAGAAGTTGATGTGATGGGTAAAAATGGCAAATGGTTGGAAGTATTAGGCTGCGGCATGGTGCATCCGAACGTTCTACGTAACGTTGGTATCGATCCAGAAGTTTATTCAGGCTTTGCTTTCGGTATGGGCATGGAGCGTTTGACCATGCTGCGCTACGGCGTAACCGATTTGCGTGCATTCTTCGAAAATGATTTACGTTTCCTCAAACAGTTTAAATAAGGGCGGGATATCCAATGAAATTCAGTGAACTCTGGTTACGCGAATGGGTAAATCCAGCCAACAGTAGTGAAGAGCTTTCCGGTCAAATTACTATGGCTGGTCTTGAAGTTGATGGTGTTGATGCCGTTGCGGGCGAATTCAACGGTGTGGTTGTGGGTGAAGTGGTTGAGTGTGGCCAACATCCAAATGCTGACAAACTGCGTGTAACAAAAGTTAATGTCGGTGGTGACCGTCTGTTAGACATCGTTTGTGGCGCACCAAATTGCCGTCAGGGCCTGAAAGTTGCTGTGGCAACCGTTGGTGCTGTGTTGCCAGGTGATTTCAAAATTAAAGCAGCAAAGCTGCGCGGTGAGCCATCTGAAGGCATGCTCTGCTCATTCTCCGAGTTGGGCATTTCCGATGACCACAACGGTATTATTGAGCTGCCGCTGGATGCCCCGATTGGTACTGACATCCGTGAATACCTGAAGCTTGACGACCAGACTATCGAAATCAGCGTAACGCCAAACCGTGCCGATTGCCTCGGTATCATCGGTGTTGCCCGTGATGTCGCGGTTGTGAACCAACTTCCGTTAAACGTGCCAGAAATAGCTACTGTAGCGGCGACTATTACCGACACGCTGCCAATTCGTGTCGACGCGCCTGAAGCATGTCCACGTTACCTGGGCCGTGTGGTTAAAGGTATCAACGTCAAAGCACCTACGCCGCTGTGGATGAAAGAAAAACTGCGTCGTTGCGGTATTCGTTCTATTGATGCAGTGGTTGACGTGACTAACTACGTGCTGTTGGAACTCGGCCAGCCGATGCATGCGTTTGATAAAGACCGCATTGAAGGTGGCATCGTTGTGCGTATGGCAGAAGAGGGCGAAACCCTGACGCTGCTTGATGGTAACGAAGCGAAGTTGAATGCCGATACTTTGGTCATTGCTGACCACAACAAAGCACTGGCAATGGGTGGCATCTTTGGTGGCGAACATTCTGGTGTCAATGATGAAACCCAGAACGTACTGCTTGAGTGTGCATTCTTCAGCCCGCTGTCTATTACTGGCCGCGCGCGTCGCCATGGCTTGCATACCGATGCTTCCCATCGTTATGAACGCGGTGTGGATTCAGCGTTGCAGTACAAAGCAATGGAACGTGCGACCCGTCTGTTGATCGATATTTGCGGCGGCGAAGCTGGCCCGGTTATTGATGTTACTAATGAAGCACATCTGCCAAAAGCTGCCACAATTACTCTGCGTCGCAGTAAGCTCGACCGTCTGATTGGCCACCATATTGCAGATGCTCAGGTTGGCGATATTCTGCGCCGTCTGGGCTGTGAAGTGACTGAAGGTGATAACCAGTGGACGGCGGTTGCTCCAAGCTGGCGCTTTGATATGCAGATTGAAGAAGATCTGGTTGAAGAAGTGGCGCGCGTTTATGGCTACAACAGTATCCCTAACGAGCCTGTACAAGCCGGTCTTATCATGGGCACTCACCGTGAAGCTGACCTTTCGCTCAAGCGTGTGAAAACCATGCTGGTCGATAAAGGCTACCAGGAAGTGATCACCTACAGCTTTGTTGATCCTAAAGTTCAACAGCTGCTGCACCCGGGTGAAGAAAATCTGATTCTGCCAAGCCCAATTTCCAGCGAAATGTCAGCAATGCGTTTGTCCCTGCTGACCGGCCTGCTCAATACTGTGGTTTATAACCAAAACCGCCAGCAGGCGCGTGTGCGTATCTTTGAGTCCGGTTTACGCTTTGTTCCTGATACGCAGGCAGACCTGGGTATTCGTCAGGATCTTATGCTGGCTGGTGCGATCTGTGGTAACCGTTATGAAGAGCATTGGGATCTGGCGCGTAACACCGTCGACTTCTATGATTTGAAGGGCGATCTGGAAGCGGTTCTGGATCTGACGGGTAAACTTTCAGACATCGAATTTAAAGCAGCAAGTAACCCAGCCTTGCATCCGGGACAAAGTGCTGCCATTTATTTAGGTGGGGAATACGTTGGTTTCATTGGTGTTGTCCACCCGGAACTGGAACGTAAGCTTTCGCTCAATGGTCGTACACTGGTGTTCGAAGTGCTGTGGAACAAGCTTGCAGACCGCGCTGTGCCTGAGTCTAAAGAGATTTCTCGTTTCCCTGCGAACCGTCGTGACATTGCTGTTGTGGTTGCAGAAAACGTTCCCGCAGCAGATATTTTGGCAGAGTGTAAGAAAGTTGGCGCAAATCAGGTAGTTGGCGTAAACTTGTTTGATGTGTACCGTGGTAAAGGTGTAGCCGAAGGTTATAAGAGCCTTGCCATAAGCCTTATCCTGCAGGATACGGGCCGTACACTCGAAGAAGAGGAGATGGCCGCTACCGTTGCAAAATGTGTAGAGGCATTAAAAGAGCGATTCCAGGCATCATTGAGGGATTGAACGTATGGCGCTTACAAAAGCTGAAATGTCAGAATATCTGTTTGATAAGCTAGGGCTTAGCAAACGTGATGCTAAAGAGTTGGTAGAGCTGTTTTTCGAAGAGGTTCGTCGCGCTCTGGAAAATGGCGAGCAGGTTAAGCTATCAGGCTTTGGTAATTTTGACTTACGCGATAAAAACCAACGTCCCGGGCGTAACCCGAAGACTGGTGAAGATATTCCTATCACGGCACGCCGTGTAGTGACCTTCAGACCTGGTCAGAAGTTGAAGAGTAGGGTTGAAAACGCGTCGCCGAAAGACGAGTAACCTGAATTAACCAAAAAGGCCGCTTTAGCGGCCTTTTTCTTTGCTTTGAGCCGTCCTGAATAACTACCAACCGCATACGTTATGATCATCATCTTCATCATAACCGCGCACGATATTAATCAGTTCTTTTACCATTTCGGCGGCCGTATTCGGAGCTGCCAGTTCATCAAGCGTGCTGAAATCTTTGTCTACAGACACCCCGTTATTATTGTTGGTCACGGAAAGCGCATAACCTTTATCGCACAGGGCACAATCCTCGGACAGTGCTAAGCAGTCTACCAGCGTCGTGACAGCCTCATTTGCGAAGACTGGAACATAGAGAGCCATAGGCTTCAAATACACTTTCTCAGCGACTGCCCCAGTTCTGCGATTCATTATCGCCAGCGTATACCCCTTATTTTCTTCTCCGTTATCCATCATTATTACTTTATCCTTCTATTAAAATTTGTGGGTCAACGTAGAAATCAACGCTGAACAAGACATCATCTGTTAACGCTTCGATGAAGTGCCATTTCTCCGGCGGGAATACGGCAAATTGGCCTGCCTCGATGGTTAAAGTTTCCAGCACTTCGGGGCTAAACTCGTCAGAAAAATTGTAATAGCGAATAATTCCTTCCATCACTGATAAACGCGGATAGACCCCCTGTCGCGTACCCGCGTCAAGATGTCGACGCCAAATACCCGGAGGTGCAGTTTCACGGTTCCAGAAAGGCGTACTACGAGTGTGAACGTAATGTGATGGGATCTCGATTCGCTTCATTTATTAATCCTTGTGAGTATTCACTACCTGACCAAAACCTTTCCCGCTCAGTTGCACTTCCGGCTCAGCAAAAAAATCGATATTGAAATAGGTATCGTCGGTCAACAGCTCAATACGATGCCATTTCTGCGGGGGGCTGATGCCAAAGCAACCCGCCTCTATAACCAGTTCCAGATCTGGTGTTGTCGCTTCCGCATCGGCGAAACCAAAGTATTTGACGGCGCCTCGCATGACGGAAAGACGACCATAGACGCCGGCTTTAGTGTTGTGATGACTTAAAAGTGCAGCAGGGACATTCGATTTATCAAAGAATTGTGTGGCACTAGTGTGGACGTAATTGGCAGGAATAGTGAGTTTCATTGTTTTATCCCTCGTTTGGGGTCAGTACGACCCGATATGAGATTTAATGGCAAACCATCGCCGTGCGATTATGCGATTATGCGATTATGCGATTATGCGATTATTTGATAATAGCAAAAAATATTTTAAAGATAGTGTACCTGTAAAAGGCGCCGTTACGATTCGCCAGGTGCTCTATCCCTATAAAAATCCCTTACGTAACCACTTAGTGGTATCAAAAAAGAGGGCGGGTAATCAGCCTATAAAATCCGCATCTGGCAGCTTTCTTCTTTTCTTCTTGTTCTGCGCGGAAAATCCCTCGTAAAATCAAATTTATGAATGGCTACTAATCGGACCTTATTACCCAGATGCTCACTTTTGTCGCTCAACAACGCCGCCACGAACGCCGTTGGCTACTTGCATTGTTTGCCACAATGTTGGGGATGGTGGTGCTGAGTTTAAGCGCCGGCGACCAGTGGTTTGCTCCGCAACACTGGATGCGTGAGGATGCTCAACTGTTCATCTGGCAGATCCGCATGCCCCGTACCTTAGCAGTGCTATTGGTTGGCGCGGCATTGGCGATCTCTGGCACCATTATGCAGGCCCTTTTCGAAAACCCGCTGGCCGAGCCGGGCCTGCTTGGTGTATCCAATGGTGCAGGTGTTGCGCTGGTCGCTGCGGTATTACTTGGGCAAGGGATGCTGCCGGACTGGATCCTGGGAATTTGCGCGATCGCCGGTGCGCTGATTATCACATTTATCCTGTTACGTTTTTCGCGGCGGCATCTTTCAAATAGTCGATTGTTGCTTGCGGGTGTGGCTCTGGGGATTATCTGTAGTGCGCTGATGACCTGGGCTATCTATTTCAGTTCAAGCCTCGACTTACGCCAGTTAATGTATTGGATGATGGGTGGTTTTGGAGGTGTAGACTGGCGGCAATGGTGGTTGATGATAACTCTGCTGCCTGTGATGTTGTGGTTATGCCGCAACTACGCCCCCCTGAACTTAATGGCGTTGGGTGAAATGTCAGCTCGTCAGCTCGGCCTGCCTGTCTGGTTGTGGCGCAATATTATGGTCATTGCAACTGGCTGGTTGGTCGGTGTGAGTGTGGCACTTGCCGGTGCTATTGGTTTTATCGGCCTGGTCATCCCACATATGCTGCGTCTGAAGGGGCTAACGGATCACCGTATCTTATTGCCTGCCAGTGCGCTGGCAGGTTCAACAGTGTTGCTTGGGGCTGATGTCATTGCACGTCTGGCACTTGTTTCGGCTGAATTGCCGATAGGTGTTGTGACAGCAACCCTGGGCGCTCCGCTATTTATATGGCTACTATTAAAAGCTGGGAAATAACCATCGTTTGATTTCAATTTAAGGGGACACAATGCAAGACATTCTGAATACTGAAGTCACTACCATTGATGGTGAAGCGACAACGCTCGAAAACTGGAAAGGTAAAGTACTGCTGGTGGTGAACGTAGCCTCTAAATGCGGCCTGACGGTGCAATACGAACAATTAGAGAATCTGCAAAAAGAGCTGCAACACGAAGGTTTCTCGGTTCTTGGTTTCCCATGCAACCAGTTCCTGGGCCAGGAGCCGGGTAGCGAAGAAGAGATCAAAACCTTTTGCAGCACTACTTATGGTGTGACGTTCCCTATGTTTAGCAAAGTGGATGTCAATGGAGAGAATCGTCACCCGTTGTACCAAAAATTAGTGGCTGCCGCGCCAACTGCGGTTGCGCCTGATGGGAGTGGCTTTTTTGAACGCATGAGCAGCAAAGGTCGTGCACCCGCTCATGCTGGCGATATTCTGTGGAACTTCGAGAAATTCCTTATCGGGCGCGATGGCCAGGTTATTCAACGTTTCTCACCTGATATGACACCTGAAGACCCGGTTGTTATTGGTGCTATCAAGTCGGCGCTGGCGAGATAATGTCGTTGTTACAGCTTAACGATGTGGTTGTGGCGGAGCGGCTTGGGCCGATTTCCGCCATTGTACACACGGGCGAACTGGTGCATCTTGTCGGGCCAAACGGCGCGGGGAAAAGCACATTGTTAATGAGAGCTGCAGGGTTGAGTTTGGGAGGCGGGGAAATAACCTTTGCCGGCAGCAACCTGAACGAATGGCAACCCACGCAACTGGCTCGCCATCGTGCTTATCTTTCTCAGCAACAGATGCCACCATTTTCCATGCCTGTCTGGCACTACCTGCAAATGCATCAACAAGTCACTCCTGACGATAGCGTGATGCTCAAGCTCGTTGGCAGTTTGGGTCTGACAGATAAACTTACGCGCAGTGTTAACCAGCTTTCTGGCGGCGAGTGGCAGCGTGTTCGCCTCGCAGCCGTCGTGTTACAAATTCATCCTGAAATTAATCAGCATGGGCGCTTGCTCCTGCTGGATGAGCCAATGAACAGCCTGGATATTGCGCAGCAAACTGCGCTGGACAGAATTCTGATGGCGTTATGCGAAGCGGGCATTGCGGTGTTGATGAGCAGCCATGATTTGAACCACAGTTTGCGTCATGCCCATACTGTCTGGTTATTGCGTGCGGGTAAAATGATTGCACAAGGTAAGCGGGATGATGTGCTGTCTGTGCAACATTTAGCGACAGCCTATAACATGCACTTTCGTAGAATGCAGGTTGAAGGGCACAGCATGCTGATAGCCACACTTTAATTGCTGGTAAAAACTTGCACCAAATCATAGGTAAGCGCTAAATTACTGGAAATTATAAACGGGTGAGGACTAGCCTGAAAATGCGTGTATGGATTCTTGTAGTGGCATGTCTGGTGCTCGCTGGGTGTAGCCATCATGCGCCACCTCCAAATTCTCGTCTTTCAGACTCGATAACGGTGATTGCCAGGCTTAATGATCAACTCAGCGGCTGGCATGGCACTCCGTATCGTTATGGTGGCATGAGCCGTCGTGGCGTCGATTGTTCCGGTTTTGTGTCAATTACTTTCCGCGACCGGTTTGATCTGCAACTGCCACGCGAAACGCGCCAGCAGGCCAAAATTGGCACTGAAATTGATAAAGATGATTTACTCCCGGGCGATCTGGTGTTCTTTAAGACGGGGTCCGGTGAAAGTGGCCTGCATGTTGGTATTTACGATACGGACAACCAATTCATTCATGCCTCGACCAGCCGTGGCGTGATGCGATCGTCGCTCGATAATGTCTACTGGAGCAAGAAATTCTGGCAGGCCCGCCGTATCTAGCACCGTTATTTTCCTCGACCAGGGCCAGGCTATTGGCCCTAAACGTGACTCCCTTCAGCAATTCCGCGGCTAACCCAGGTACGATTCACAATATCAGGTAATATCTGGGAGCATTTCGCTCCTACTAAAGGATAGTTCATGGTGACTCTCGAAGATGTTGCCGCCAGCGCAGGTGTATCCCGGGCGACCGTCTCGCGCGTGGTGAATGGCGACAATAAAGTTAAAACACAGACCCGAATCAAAGTTGAAGCGGCGATCATTGAATTAGGCTACACGCCGAATCCTGCGGCTCGAGCTTTAGCATCCAGTCAGAGCAATACATTAGGGCTTGTCACGACCTCTTATCGTGGCGGTTTCTTCGGGGCACTGATGGATACCATTCAGAGTGAAACTGAATTACACGGAAAACAGTTATTAGTGACCCAAGGGCGTGATACTGCTGAGAAAGAGCTCAATGCAATTCAGCGGCTGTTTAATTTACGTTGTGATGGCCTGATATTACACGTCCGCGCCATCACCGATGGCACTCTTGTGCAACTGGCTGAACAAGATCGCAAATTCATTATTCTTGACCGGGACGTTCCGGGGCTTGAATCACGCTGTGTGGTGTTTGATCATCGCGCGGCGAGTGCTCTTGCCACTCAGGTTTTTATTGATGCAGGCCATACTGCAATTGCTTGTTTGCATGGGCCGAGTGGACGATCTTCAAGCTTACTACGTCTTCAGGGTTTTATTGATGCAATGAATCAGGCGCAGCTGTTGCCGGTTGCGGTGCTGGGTGGCGAGTACGACATGCCGGGTGGCTATCAATTGGCATCTCAGTTACTGGAGAGTGCCCAACCGACGGCTATTTATTGTTGTAATGAGGAGTTGGCGGTAGGTGCAATGCTGGCAATCACTGAACGCGGGCTGCGAATTCCCCAGGATATCTCACTTGTTTGTTACGACAGTGGAGAAAGAGCCGCATTTGTTCGACCTGCAATTACCAGTGTTCATTTTCCGATAAGTGAAATGGCGCGTTTTGCGATCCGTAAATTATTGGAAAATAATTATGAGAATGAATCTTTTTCTCCCAAGATAATCCACCGTGATTCTGTCCGTCATATTCGCTAAAACTGGCGATAGGAAGATAACCAGGATAATATAATTATATTCAAAAAGAATCTGATACACATATCAAGGATGACCTTGCGTTTAAATACAATCAAATCAATCCAGTTAACGCTGGATGTTCATCGTGTCACGATGCCCTCCACCTCATGCGAAACACGGCTGGCCATATGATCCTCGTACTCGATACACAATATCGTTCGGATTTTTATTTCCAGCCTGTTTACTTGCCGCAGGGTGAAGTTTTAGGTGTTGAATTATTAGTTAATTTTGTTGGAGTCGATGCGCCGGTGCGTATTCCAACAGAATTAGTTGCGCCGGTTATTAAATCAGAACAGCAATTAATATTGTTTCATGAGCAAATAGAATTACTCGAAAACTATCAAGAATTCTTTAAGGCTCAGAACATGGTTGTCTGGGTGAATATAAGTGCGGTAATTGTTGATGAGGTTTTAGCCAATTCAGCGCTGGCTTCGCGCCTGGCGCAGCTTCCGTTCATTGAGTTTTCTATCAATGAAAACTTCCCCGAGTTAAATCATGGCAATGAAAATACGCGTTTAGTAACAATGTGTAAGCATTATTCATTAGCGCTGGCTAATTTTGGTGCGGGAGTGGCGACGACTAAACCGATTTTTGATGGGCTATTTAAACGTGTATTTATGGATAAATTATTTATTCATAAACAAATTAAACAACGTTCTTTTGAACCCTTTATGCTAGCAATGCTTGCCCAACTGACTCCTTTTTGCCAGACACTGATTATAACGGGTATTGATGATGACGCAGCGCGCAAGAAAGTCCTCTCATTAACTACCTTTGCCATGCAGGGGAATTATTGGCCAGCTATTGCACCTGAGGCATTAACCGACTGGTTTCATTCTAATTAACCCGCTCGAGTGAATACCCCTGCCAACGTGCTGTGTTTAAAACCTCAGACAAGCACTACACTATCGGCAGGAGGTAACATGACCAATAAACCTGTATTTAACAATAGCTGGCACGATGAATTGCCCGGCTTTTACACGGCTCTGAAGCCCACGCCGCTGCATCATTCCCGGCTTTTTTATTATAACCGTCCATTGGCTGATGACCTTGGGCTTGATACCTCATTGTTTGACCAATCTCATGCGGGTATCTGGAGTGGTGAAACGCTACTTCCGGGTATGCAGCCTTTAGCTCAGGTTTATAGCGGACATCAGTTTGGTGTCTGGGCGGGGCAACTTGGCGACGGGCGCGGTATTTTGCTCGGTGAACAGCAACTGGCTGACGGACGCAAATTTGATTGGCACTTGAAAGGCGCAGGCTTAACGCCTTATTCGCGGATGGGCGATGGCCGCGCCGTGTTGCGCTCAACGGTGCGTGAATTTCTCGCCAGCGAAGCGATGCATGGCTTAGGAATTCCAACCACGCGTGCGCTCAGTATCGTCACCAGCGACACTCCGGTACGTCGCGAAACCACTGAGCAAGGCGCAATGCTGATTCGTGTGGCGCAAAGCCACGCCAGGTTTGGTCACTTCGAGCATTTCTACTATCGCCGTGAACCTGAAAAGGTTCAGCAACTGGCGGATTATGTGATTGCCCATCACTGGCCGCATCTGGTTGATGAAAAAGATAAATATCAGCTTTGGTTCCGCGATGTTGTCGAGCGTACCGCACAGATGATTGCCAACTGGCAAACTGTTGGGTTCGCCCATGGGGTGATGAATACCGACAATATGTCGATTCTCGGCCTGACGATGGATTACGGCCCGTACGGTTTCCTTGATGACTATCAGCCTGATTTTATCTGCAACCATTCCGATCATCAGGGGCGTTATGCTTTTGATAATCAACCAGCCGTAGGCCTGTGGAACCTGCAACGCCTCGCGCAGACGCTATCACCGTTTATCTCGGTCGAATGGCTAAAAGAGTTGCTCGACCACTATCAGTTCGCGCTGATGAAAGCATTCGGGGAATTAATGCGCGGTAAACTGGGACTGTTGACTGAACAAACGGCAGATAATGACATTCTCACGGAACTGTTTGGCTTGATGGCAAAAGAGGGTAGCGATTACACGCGCACTTTCAGAATGCTAAGCCTGACTGAGCAAAATTCAGCAAGCTCGCCGCTACGGGATGAATTTATCGACAGAGCTGCTTTTGATAGCTGGTTTACCCGCTATCGAACTCGTCTGCAAATTGAGCAGATTACTGACGAACAACGTCAGCAGGCAATGAAAGCTGCGAATCCTTCAATTGTTCTGCGTAACTGGTTAGCTCAGCGTGCCATTGATGCCGCCAATAAAGGGGATGTAAGTGTTCTGGCTGAACTACATGAAGCACTTCGCCATCCATTTGCTGAACATCCGGACGATTTGACACAACGTCCGCCGGACTGGGGCAAACGGTTAGAAGTGAGTTGTTCAAGCTAAAAAACCGGTGGATGGCGCTACGACTTTTGTAGGTCGGATAAGCGCAGCGTCATCCGGCGAAGCGATCACTGCTGTAACCACACCTGGGGTACAGGGTGTTCTGGATGATTGAACACCCGTAAATCCGCCTGATACCAATGTTGCAACGTCGATTCGTTCAACACATCTCGCGGAGTGCCATTTGCCACCAGCTTCCCTTCATGCAGCAATACAATCCGGTCAGCCCAAAGTGCGGCAAGATTCAAATCATGCAGCACTACGCAAACCGACAACGTTCCCATCAGCGATAAACGTCGCAGTAAACGTAAGATATGTTGCTGATGATAAAGATCGAGCGCAGAGGTGGGTTCATCTAAAAACAGCCAGCCGTGGGGTTTCCCATCAAGCCACAGCTGAGCCAATGCACGAGCCAGCTGCACGCGCTGCTGTTCACCGCCAGAAAGCTGGCAGAAATCGCGCCCGGCAAGCGTATCGCACCCCGTTAGTGCCATCACTTCCTGAACGACAGATTTAGTCTCTTTCTCCGGCCACGGCGCACGCCCCATAGCAATCACATCTTCAACGGCCCAGCTAAAGGCCATACCGCTGCGCTGGCGCATGACCGCACGTTTACGCGACAGGGCATCTCCAGACCATGCTGTAAGTGGGCGTCCAGCAAGAGAAATTTCACCCTCATCTGGTGGCTGAAAACCGGTCAGCACTCGTAGCAGCGTAGATTTTCCTGCACCGTTAGGGCCGATTAGCGCCACGACTTCACCGACAGCCAGCGTCAGATTAATGTCATCGAGCAATTTTCGCTCGCCTGGGCGAAACGTAACGTTTTTCGCCTGCAGCAAATCATCCATCACTTTCCCTCCCAGGGCGGAAGATCATGGCTAAAAACCATGGGCCGCCAAGCAGGCTGGTCAGCAGGCCAACGGGCATTTCAGCGGGGGCAACCAGCGTGCGGGCGAGGGTATCAGCAACCAACAAAAGCATCGCACCCGCCAGCACTGAGCCGGGAATCAGCCAGCGATGATCGGCACCTAGCCACATCCGTACTAAGTGCGGCACAACTAAACCAACAAAACCAATCACACCGCTTACGGCGACGGATGCTGCGACTAACAATGCACTTAAGATGAGGAGTTGCCGTTGGGTTTTTTTGACGTCTACACCAAGATAATGGGCTTCTTCATCTCCAAGCTGTAACAGGTTAAGGCGTCTGGACAGAAACGCGATGGCCAGCGAAGCCGGGAGAATAAACGAAGCAGTAGCAAGCAAGGTTGACCACTGTGCTTGCCCAAGACTCCCCATTCCCCAAAGCGACAATTGACGCAATTGGGCATCGTTACTGATCCAGGAAAGTACACCGACAGCCGCACCGCATAATGCATTTATGGCGATCCCCACCAGCAACAGCCGGGATAGACTGTTGTTACCCTGGCGACTTAAGAAGAAGATCACCAGCGTAACCGCGAGACTGCCAACAAATGCTGCAAGCATTGGAACATATAATGCGAGGACTGCCGGTAGCGCTAGCGGCAAGACCACAGAAAACCCAACCGCAAGTGCAGCACCGCTACTGATCCCAAGTAAACCCGGGTCAGCAAGCGGGTTGCGAAATAGCCCCTGCATGACGCAGCCTGAAAGCGCCAGTGCGCCGCCGACAAGCGTTGCAAGCAACACTCGCGGCAAACGAATGTTAAGCCAGATATGGCGCAGCGCCTCATCCTGGGCTTGCCACAACACGGCGATGGAAAGACGCATTGCACCTAAATTGGCAGCGACCAAAGACAGAGCCAATAACGCCAGAATCATAGCGAACAGGGCTCGTTGAGGCAGGGGGCGACGTATCAAGGCAATTGCTCCGCTTTATGGCGTAATGCAAGGATCGCATCTGGTGTTTGCAGGCCGAAACCGAGCAATGCCATATCGTCCACGACTAACAACTGACGAGTTTTCCCAGCGGGAGTTTGCGCAAGACCTGGCAGTTTCCAGACGTTATCTTCACCACCCAGCGTTTTCACACCGTCGGCTGTGACCAGTACCAATTGCGGTTGGCTGGCAATAACGCCCTCCTGCGACATTGGCTGATAACGTTTGAAACCTTGCATCGCATTTTGCAAACCCGCGGCGCGAATCGCAGCATCAGCCGCCGTCTCTTGCCCGGCAGCCATGGCAGTCATGCCACCGTGACTCATGATGAACAGCACTTTCACCAGCAATGGTTTTTCAGGAATCGACGCCAGTTTGCTATGCACTTGTTTGCGCAAAACATCACCCTCGGCCGTTTTCCCCATCGCTTGAGCGACTGCGTCAATTTTCTCGTCGATAGCATCCAGCGAATTACTCGCTGGAATAGTGACTACTTTCACGTTGCTACTGGCGACTTGTTCAAGCGCGAGTGAAGGTTTGGCCTGCGCACTCGCGAGTACCAGCGTCGGGCGCATAGCCAGAATCCCTTCGGCATTAAGCTGGCGCAAGTAACCGACATCCGGAAGCTTTGTTGCAGCCTCCGGATGGAGGCTGGTGCTGTCCCGGGCGACCAGTTGGTCACCCGAACCTAATGCAAAGGCAATTTCCGTTACGTCGCCACCAATTGCCACCACTCGTTCATTGGCCGCGGCAATCACTGGCATTGCAAGCAGAGCAATTAACCAGCGTTTCATGCGGCCAGCCCTTTGCTTA
This sequence comes from Buttiauxella noackiae, assembly GCF_000737905.1. NCBI lineage: Bacteria > Pseudomonadati > Pseudomonadota > Gammaproteobacteria > Enterobacterales > Enterobacteriaceae > Buttiauxella > Buttiauxella noackiae. Next base: position 998,588 of record NZ_JPRU01000001.1, on the reverse strand, counting down.
CCAATGCTTCCAGCTGTGAGCGCCACTGCTGCTGCTCAGGTTCGCCTTCGGTACGTTGGCCGTAAAGCTGCGCGATTTGCGTGCCGTCAGCCGCAAACAGTTCCAGGCTCGTTACAAAGCCATCACCACTTGGTTTACGTGTCACCCAGCTTTCAGCGATGGTGTCTCCCATCAAGTGCAAGGTGAATTGCGGGTTGAAGATGTTGATCCAGTTATCCATTGGCACAACTTTTTCCACCTTGCCGGTGAAAATCTGCACGGTGCCCTGGTTGCCAACGAAGATCATAATTTCATTTTGATCCTGTTTAGCCTGAGCTAACAGCTGCGCCAGTGCGCTGTTATCAACCTGGCAGGCCAGATCTTCAGCAACCAGGCGGAATGCCTGCTGGCGAGTCAGCTGGTGGCGTTTGAGCAGACCAAAGAACTGATGCACATCACGCAGGCTACGCCATTCGGAATCAACCTGTTGGCCATCCACCGCAGGCGTCATCACGTTTTCTTGTACCGCTTGCAGCTCAAGCTCCGGGTTATCGGCATAGATAAACTTCGCAAGCATATCGCCCCAGGCCGCGAAATCGGTATTGTCGGTGGTATACACCTTCAGCAGCGCATCGCCCTGATGGTCAAAGAACTGAATACTCTGACGCTCGCCGCGAGCGGTTTCTTCACGGATGTGGAAAGCGAAAGCCCATTGGTTCAGAAACAAACGCAAATCCAGAGCTCGCGGGTTAAGAACCAGCCCTGCGTGACCGTGAAGTTGTTGGTTTTCAAAACGCCCAACATGTTCATGCACCGCATATTCGTTACGGCAAATGGATTTGATTTCGCCAACACTTTCAAGGGAGGCGAGAATGTCGCGAACTTCACCTTTTAAGCGCCATGCATCATGCCCTACACGAGCATGAGTCAGTTCGGCCTCGCTGATGCTCATCAGTTTTGCGATATCGCGAGCATATTTTTTAGGGTGCTGTTGTTTGAGCTGCAACCAGTTTTCATAATGCTGAGTCATATTGCTTCCTTACCATTGATAACTAACGAAGATTTTGCCGTTACGGCCATCTTGTGGGAGCCCCTGTGGCGACCAGTATTCCTTATCAAAGGCGTTACCCAGTACCAGGGAAGTGGTTAGCCCGCGTAACTGCTGCTGGCCTGTATAGCTGACATAGAAATCGTTCACGCCGTAACCTGCCTGGGCGCTATAGCTGCTGCTGATGTGCGTTGAGCGTTCAGCAAAAGTGCCCACCCAGCCCACGGAGAAACCGCTTTGAGCAACGGGTATATCCAGAATGCTGGTGACCGTGTCCGGATTAAGGCTTGAAATCCAGTCACCTGTATCGGTGTCTTTACCACGGGTGCGGTTGTAGGCCAGATCTAAACTGAACCACGCACTGGTGTATTTCGCCGTCATATCCCAACCCCAGATTTTGGCATCAGGGACGTTATAGGACATGGTGGTCGCTTTGGCGAAATCGACGGTGGTAGAAATGTAGTCTTTTGCTTTGGTGTCGAAGTAGCTGGCTTTAAATTCGAGGCCATCTTCAGCCAGCATTAGATCGTCAAAGCGTAAGCCAAAACCGTACTCCTGCGTTTCGTTAGTTTCCGGGCGCAGATTTGGGTTCGGAACCCAGTAGTTGGTGTAACGCGTGCCGATAGAGAAGTGTTTGGCGTCGTTATACATTTCGCCCATGGTCGGGGCGCGGAATGCCTGCGCATAAGAACCAAACAGCATCAGCCAGTCGGTTGGTGTAATGGATAACGCACCACGGGATGACCATTTATCTGCATTTACATCGTCATAGCCATCACTGCTGCCGCTGTAATTGTCATATCGTGTACCGGCTAACAGGGAAACAGGCAGATCGCGCAGGGTGATTTCATCCTGTAACCAGCCGGAGCCAAAGTCGATGTTGGCCTGCGGGAAACCTGTGGTGTTGCCGCCTGGTTTTTGATCCTGACGATAATACTCACCGCCATAAGTCAGCAGGTGGGCTGCGAAACTGTCGGTAAATGCGCGGCTGCGGTTTTCGACTTTTCCGCCTGTTGTCGTTTGTTTGCGGAATTCAGCACCATCAGTTTGGCCCTGCGCGTTGATACGCGCTTCAGACCAGTAAGCAGTAGCATCGGCATTCAGCCAGTCGCTTTGGTCTGGCCCAATGTGGTACTTCAGCTGTGCATCACGCTGAATGGTTGAACGATCAACCATCGGGTTACTCGGATCTGCATTGGTGGTTTGCGGGTTTTTAGGTTCCTGCGCGGCGTTATTGTAATAACGCACAGAACCTGCAAGAGATTGCGCCGGATCGATATACCAGGTGCCTTTAGTCAGGAAGTTGCTGATATTTTCATCATTTGGAGCCGTTTCACCATCACTCTGGCGAATGTCGCCACGGTCGCGGCTCGACCAGGCAACCAGTCCATCGAGGTTATCCATGCGGCCAAAGGCGCTGGCACCCATTCCGACACTGTGATCGCCCGTTGCACCGCTACCAAACACGCGGAAACCACTGTTCTGACCTTCATATAGCAAATCGCTGGCATCTGCTGTTTCATAAGAAATCACACCGCCGAGTGCGCCGCTGCCGTACAGCAGAGCTGCCGGGCCGCGCACCACTTCGATACGCTTGATTAAAGCCGGGTCAAGAAACGTGCTGTTAAGGTGCCCGGTGTCCGTGCCCTGACGGACGCCATCAACCAGCATCAACACGCCACGGCGATCGTAACCGCGCATGCTGACGTCCTGGCCATTGGTGCGGCCGGTGCCGGAAACAGTGATTCCTGGCACGCGGCGCAACATGTCGGCGGCAGATGATGAGGTTTGGCTTTCAGGGGTAGTTGCGTCAATCACGGTGACCATCATTGGCGCTTCAAATGTACTGCGTTGGTTGCCGGTGGCTACCACGGTCATTTGATCATCTTTCGCGAAAGCGGGCAGGGCAGAAAAAACCGCAACAGTCAGTAATGACAGACGGAAGCCGACTGTGTGTAAAGCAGGCATGCGCAAATCTCCATAGGAAAATTTAAAAGCGCTGGCTGCCTTGGAAACACCTGGGTGGCTTGCGTAATTTTGGGGCTAAATTTAGGGATTATTTGGTCAGGATTAACTTCCCGGCCTGAGTCTGACGTAACTGGTATTGCTGGCCTTCGTGAACAATAACCACACGCCCGTCAGGGCCGAGCAAAAGCTTGCTGTCTATCTGACGTGGGCCAGCCGCAGATTGCGGATTCGTAGGGGTGAATGCTTTATCCATGTTTCACTCTGTTTACAAATGACAATCAATGTAACAATGATAATCATTATCAATAAACTATGTTTCATCATCAAGTGTTATTTGTAAGAAATTTGTGAATGGATCAATTTTGAGCGAAAGAGAGAAAAAGGTCGGATGTTGCTTACGCTAATCCGACCGGGGAAAGGCGGTTGTAGGGTGGATGATTGTTATCCACCGAAAATTTAGAAACGGCTCTCTGTTGCCTCTGCAAGCATATCGAGCAGCGTTTCTGTATCTTCCCAGTTCAGACAAGGGTCGGTAATTGATTGGCCGTACACCAGTGGCTGCCCTGCAATAATTTTCTGTGTGCCTTCACGAATGAAGCTTTCAGCCATCACACCGGCAATCGCCCGCGAACCGTTGCGAATTTGATTACATACATCTTCGCAAACTTCGAGCTGGCGGCGGTGTTGCTTCTGGCAGTTACCATGGCTGAAATCAATTACCAGCTGTTCTGGCAAATCAAACTCATGCAGGCTGTCGCACGCCGCGGCGATATCGGCTGCGTGGTAGTTTGGCTGTTTTCCGCCGCGCATGATGATATGACCGTACGGGTTGCCGCTGGTTTGGTAAATGGTCATCTGGCCGTGTTTGTCCGGCGAAAGGAACATATGGCTGGCGCGGGCGGCACGAATGGCATCAACTGCAATACGTGTGTTTCCATCGGTGCCATTTTTGAAGCCGACCGGGCATGAAAGGGCAGAGGCCATTTCACGGTGGATCTGACTTTCGGTAGTACGTGCACCAATCGCGCCCCAGCTAATCAAATCAGCAATATACTGCCCGATCACCATATCGAGAAATTCGGTCGCTGTTGGCACACCAAGCTCGTTGACTTGCAACAGCAAGCGACGCGCCTGCTCGATACCGTGATTTACACGGTAACTACCGTTTAAATCGGGATCTGAAATTAACCCTTTCCAACCCACAACTGTGCGCGGTTTTTCAAAGTAAGTACGCATCACGATTTCAAGACGGTGCTGATGTTTCTCACGCGCAGCCTGCAATCGATGGGCGTAATCCATGGCCGCATCCAGATCGTGGATCGAGCAAGGGCCAACAATCACCAGCAGGCGATTGTCTTCGCCATTAAGAATTTTTTCGATACGACGACGTGAAGCCGTTACATTTTGTGCAACTTCCTGGGATACAGCCAGACGCTGTGCTAACTCCGCAGGTGTTACCAGACTATCGATGCGCGCTGTACGCAATTCATCTGTTTTATTCATTGGGTGTCTCAGAAATTTTGTCTTCAGCTCGGCAGGAGTACCGGGAAGTGATGGCAGTCACGATAAACCAATTTATGTTGAATTCAACCGTAGAACTGAATCGTAACCACCAGATTCTGTACACCCTACCATACAAAATTGCACCTTTGAACTAGTTTGTTAGTACATGCGACGATTTAAGCCCATGATATCGAGGATCTTAGTCGCCATCTCTTCAACGGAGTAATTGGTACTGTTGAGATAGCGAATCTGATTTTTACGAAACAGGGCTTCAACTTCAGCCACTTCAAGGCGGCATTGGCGCATCGACGCATACCGGCTATTTTCACGGCGCTCTTCACGAATTGCTGCAAGACGCTCTGGGTTGATAGTCAAACCAAAGAGCTTATGTTGCAAAGGTTTCAACACTGCTGGCAGCTGAATATTATCCATATCGTCGGCTATAAACGGGTAGTTTGCCGCCCGAATACCAAACTGCATCGCAAGGTACAAACTGGTTGGGGTTTTGCCGCAGCGTGATACGCCCAGCAAGATAACCTGTGCTTGATCGAGATTGCGCATTGAAATGCCGTCATCATGCGCGAGTGTGTAATCAATGGCAGCAATACGTGCATCATATTTGATTAAATTGCCCGGATTCAGGCCATGAGTTCGGTGAGCAATCGGCGTCGGTTCCAGCTTTAATTCCTGCTGTAAAGGGGCGACCAGCGCTTGCACGATATCCTGACAAAAACCCTCACTTTGCAAAATAATATCGCGAATTTCGGGTAAAACGATGGAGTAGAAGACGAGTGGGCGCACGCCAGATTGCAGATAAATAGCATTGATTTGTTCTTTCACTGCATTGGCCCGGCTTTCGTTTTCAACAAACGGCAGCGTGATGCTGTTAATGGCAACAGGAAACTGCGACATAACCGCGTGTCCAAGGACTTCTGCGGTAATCGCGGTGCCATCGGAAATATAAAAAACTTGCCTGTCTGCTGAGTTATCCATTTTTTATTCCTGAAATGTTTCACATAGGCTGAAGCATAAATTAAAACCTTCCATCCTGGATCAATCTCATTTCATTTTTAAAACTGAAACATGGTTTTTATTTTTAATGAAATGTATGGTTCATTTTTATTTTCCCGATAAACCTTTATTAATATAGGGATTAAATTAAGAATCAACAAGTTAGGTAAAAGGTAAATATATCTGAAAATTTCAAATTTTTATTTTGCTTGAACGATTCACCCGTTTCACTCAGGCCGCCAATTATGCCAATCTAAAAGGGATGTAATGTATTTCTCATTCATATATCACAAAAGGATTGTTTCGATGTCCAACTCGTCACCGCTGGTGCTTTGGTATAACCAACTCGGCATGAATGATGTAGACAGGGTCGGAGGCAAAAATGCCTCTCTGGGTGAAATGATTACTAACCTTTCAGGCATGGGTGTTTCCGTGCCGAATGGTTTTGCCACCACGGCCGAGGCATTTAACCTGTTTCTTGACCAGAGTGGTGTGAACCAGCGTATCTATGAATTGCTGGATAAAACGGATATTGACGATGTGACGGAGCTTAGCAAAGCTGGTGCGCAAATCCGCCAATGGATAATCGATACTCCATTCCAGCCTACGCTTGAAAAAGCCATTCATGACGCCTACGAACAACTTTCCGCAGACGATGCTGATGCCTCTTTTGCCGTGCGTTCTTCTGCAACAGCTGAAGATATGCCAGATGCGTCGTTTGCCGGACAACAAGAAACTTTCCTCAACGTACAAGGTTATGACGCGGTACTGATTGCCGTGAAGCATGTCTTTGCTTCTCTGTTCAACGACCGGGCTATCTCGTATCGCGTCCACCAGGGTTATGATCACCGCGGCGTGGCGCTCTCGGCAGGCGTTCAGCGCATGGTTCGCTCAGACCTTGCATCTTCTGGTGTGCTCTTCTCCATCGACACTGAGTCTGGTTTTGACCAGGTGGTGTTTATCACCTCCGCTTATGGCCTGGGTGAAATGGTGGTGCAGGGAGCGGTTAACCCGGACGAATTCTACGTTCACAAGCCAACATTAGCTGCCGGTAAACCATCAATTGTGCGCCGCAATATGGGCTCGAAGAAGATTCGCATGGTTTATGCTCCAAGCCAGGAGCATGGCAAACAGGTGTGCATTGAAGATGTGCCACAAGCTGACCGTGATAAGTTCTCTATCACGCCTGAAGAAGTGCAGGAACTGGCAAAGCAGGCTGTACAGATTGAGAAGCACTATGGCCGCCCGATGGATATCGAATGGGCAAAAGATGGGCACACCGGCAAGCTCTATATCGTCCAGGCGCGTCCGGAAACCGTGCGTTCTCAGGGCCAGGTCACCGAGCGTTACCAGCTGCATGCTCAGGGTAAAATTATTGCCGAAGGGCGTGCTATCGGCCATCGCATCGGTGCTGGCCCGGTTAAAGTGATTCATGATATTAGCGAGATGAATCGCATTCAGCCAGGCGACGTTTTAGTCACTGACATGACCGACCCTGACTGGGAACCGATCATGAAAAAGGCGGCGGCGATTGTTACCAACCGTGGCGGGCGTACTTGTCACGCAGCGATTATCGCGCGTGAACTGGGAATTCCTGCAGTCGTCGGTTGTGGTGATGCCACTGAACGGATGACGGATGACCAGAACGTGACAGTCTCCTGCGCTGAAGGGGACACCGGTTATGTTTACCAGGAACTGCTGGATTTCAGCATCAAAAGCTCCACAGTAGATACCATGCCGGACCTGCCGCTGAAAATCATGATGAACGTCGGTAACCCGGATCGTGCATTTGATTTTGCCTGCCTGCCGAACGAAGGCGTGGGGCTGGCGCGTCTGGAATTTATTATCAACCGTATGATTGGTGTGCATCCGCGTGCGTTGCTGGAGTTCGACCAACAAGAGCCTGCCTTGCAGAACGAAATCCGCGAGATGATGAAAGGCTACGACGATCCGGTTGAGTTTTACGTCGGTCGTCTGACTGAGGGGATCGCCACACTTGGCGCGGCATTCTGGCCAAAACGTGTGATTGTCCGTCTTTCTGACTTCAAATCTAACGAGTACGCCAATTTAGTTGGTGGTGAGCGTTACGAACCTGAAGAAGAGAACCCGATGCTAGGTTTCCGTGGCGCAGGTCGTTACATCGCTGATAGCTTCCGCGACTGTTTCGCCCTGGAATGCGCTGCGATGAAGCGTGTGCGTAACGAAATGGGCTTGACCAACGTCGAAGTTATGGTGCCGTTTGTCCGTACAGTGGCTCAGGCAAAAGCGGTGGTTGAAGAACTCGAGCGCCAGGGTCTGAAACGCGGTGAGAACGGGTTGAAAATCATCATGATGTGTGAGATCCCATCGAATGCCTTGCTGGCCGATGAGTTCTTACAATATTTTGATGGCTTCTCCATTGGTTCAAACGACATGACTCAACTGGCATTGGGTCTGGATCGCGATTCCGGCGTGGTTTCGGAGCTGTTTGATGAGCGTAACGACGCAGTAAAAGCATTGCTGTCGATGGCGATTAAAGCGGCGAAAAAACAAGGTAAATACGTCGGTATTTGTGGTCAGGGTCCATCCGACCATGAAGATTTTGCGGCCTGGCTGATGGAAGAGGGGATCGATAGTCTTTCTCTGAACCCGGACACCGTGGTGCAAACCTGGCTGAGTCTGGCAGAAGCGAATAAATAATTACTTTGCTGTAGAAAGGGCCCCTCATTTCTGAGGAGCCCTTTTTTTACGATGAGACTTTTGGACTTAACGTAACGGGAATGTCATTTTCGCTCTGGAATTTACCCACCCGCAAATCACCAACGATACTATTCATTTTGTCTTCGGTCAGTTTGTAATAACGAATCGATATCGCAGTAATTATGTAGAAAACTGCCGGTAGTACTGTAAATAGAATTAACACACCACGTACAGCTTCGGCCGATTGCTGCTCAACACCAGCCTGATAACCAAACCAGGCCAGGCCCCATCCGGTTAATGCGCCCCCAATTGCGACACCCAGTTTAATAATGAAGATATTCGCTGCAACGTTCATTCCGGTGATACGGCGTTGGGTTTTCCACTCGCCGTAGTTATTTGCATCGGTAATCATCGACCATTGCAGTGGAGCATTGATGCCTTGCAATATATTAAGCGCAATGTGTACCAGGAAAGCCGGGACCCAGTAGTTGGTTGGAAGTACAAGGAACAATAACCCGACTAATGCGCTCAGCACATTTACCCAAATAGAAGCACGGATTTTACACATCCAACTGCCAAGGGTTTTTGCAAATAAACTGCCGAATACTGCGGCGATGGTAGTCGCAAGCATAAACATAGAAATAACGCCACTACCCTGATGAAGGATATATTGTACGAAATAGACCAATAAACTCCCTCGCACCACAACACCGCATAACATCGCCAGGTTATAAACAGACAAAATACGCCACTGGTCATTTTTTAATAAAACTTTCAGATCGCGCATAATATTCAGGTTTTCTTCTTTTACTGGTGTAATACGTTCGCGGGTGGTGAAGAAACAAACCAAGAACATCACGCAGCCAATAACACCAAAAATACCCATCGCCCACTGCATACCCGCGGCTCTGTCTGTTGGGGAGATGAAATCAGCCAGCGGCAGAATTAGCGCGGTACCCATTGCACCACCGATTGGAGCAATGGCAAAACGCCATGATTGCAGAGAAAGGTTTTCCTTTGGATCAGAGGTAATTGCAGCACCCAACGAGCAATATGGAATATTTATGGCGGTATACATTAATGTCATGAATATATATGCGAGAACGGCGTAGACAATTTTACCGGTTTGGTCAAAACCGGGCGTTGAATAAACCAACACACAACTTACCGCAAATGGTACACAAATTATCAATAACCACGGACGGAATCGGCCCCAGCGACTTTTTGTTTGGTCGGCAATGGCGCCCATAATAGGATCCGTAATCGCATCCAGTACCCTGACGACCAAAAATAAAGTCCCCATTACTGCTGGGGGTAAGCCATAAATATTGGTATAGAAATAAGCGAGAATGGCAACTGAAGAATCAAACACGATGTGACTTGCCGCGTCACCCAGTCCAAACCCCAGTTTTTCTTTGATGGTAATTTTTTCAGTTAATACCGACATACATTCACCTTTATAAGAGTCGGAACATGCCACTAGTTATATGTGGTGAATCTGAACAGGAGTATTGTAATTTTTAATTTATGTTTTATGTTTCTTATCAATTGTGACGGGGTTATCTCTTATCCCATTCTCTTTGTAGTGAATTTTCCTTATTTCATGCATATTTTTGAACCCCATCACACTTACCGTTAAAAACCAAAAAACGTAATCTCTCAGTCTATTCTGGCAATTGTTTACTCCCTCATTCATCACCCATATTGATAATTAAAAAATTATCTTCGCGAACAGTCGCGTGGATGGCTGAACTCGAAAGGGGAATATTATGTCTGCCATTTATAAGGATGCTCACCGCCCGGTAAATGAACGTGTCGCTGATCTGCTGTCGCGCATGACCCCGGAAGAAAAATTTGCCCAAATGCATGCATGGTGGCTGGTTTTATCAAGTGATGGTAACCACCGGGAGCGCACGGATTTAAGCGATGAATTTGCAGGGGTAAAGGAACAGTCGGCACTTACCGAGCGTATTAAACTGGGGGTGGGGCAAATTACTCGACCATTGGGCACTCATATTGTTGATGCCAAAGAAGGCGTGCGTGCCGCTAACCGCTTACAGAAAACGCTGTTAGAAGAAACCCGACTGGGTATTCCGGCGCTGTTTCATGAAGAGTGTCTGGTGGGCCTGTTGTGCAAAGATGCTACGTTATTTCCTTCATCCCTGAATTATGGCTCGACCTGGGATTTGGATCTGATTGAACGTGCGGCTGCTGCTATTGGCGAAGAGGCTCGTTCAACCAACTGCCACCAGGGGCTGGCTCCGGTGTTAGATGTGTCGCGCGATGTGCGTTGGGGCCGTACGGAAGAGACTTTTGGTGAGGACCCGTGGCTGGTTGGGATGATGGCGACGCATTATGTCAAAGGCTTGCAGGGTAAAAACCGTGACCTGTTAGCCACGCTGAAACATTACGTTGGTCACTCATTTAGTGAAGGTGCGCGTAATCACGCTCCGGTTCATCTTGGTTTTTGCGAACTAAACGATATTTTTTTGCTGCCGTTTGAGATGGCGGTGAAGCTCGCTAATGCGGGTTCGGTAATGCCGGCTTATCACGATATTGATAACCAGCCGGGTCACTCTGACGAATTCCTGATGACCACAGTCTTGCGTGAGCAGTGGGGCTTTGACGGACTGATTGTGGCCGATTACGGCGGCGTGAGCTTGCTGCATCAACATCATGGTGTTTCACATGATGCAGCAGAGTCTGCGGCGCTGGCATTTAATGCTGGGCTGGATGTGGAGCTACCGAAAGATGATTGTGCTCGCCATCTTTCAGAAGCAGTAGAGCGCGGACTTATCACTATGCAAAAAGTCGATGAGATTGTAACTCGCGTATTAAAAGAGAAGTTCCGACTTGGCTTATTTGAGCATCCTTACCGTGATGAAAGCGGTGTGGTGCTGCAAAGTGCAGCCACCATAAAGATTGCTCGGGACGTGGCGACACGGTCAATCACCATGCTTGAGAACGACGGAACGTTACCGTTGAAGGGGCAGCCACGCGTTGCGGTGATTGGCCCGACGGCTGATGATCCGCTTGCACTCCTGAGCGGCTATAGTTTCCCGGTGCATCTGATTATCAGCGATATGCTTGAGCAAACCTCGCAAGTGACAACGCCGCTGGAAGCTCTGCGTAATCAACTGGGCAGCGATAATGTGCATTACAGCAAAGGTTGCCACATTATTGAGAAACGCATGGCTGGCGCGCCGGTATTTCCCGGTGATAGCGGTGGCAAACAGATGCAGGCATCACCGGTGTCAGATGATATGTCACTGATTCCTGAGGCCGTGAAAACCGCTGAGCAAAGCGATGTTGTGGTGCTGTGCGTCGGGGACTTATCCGGTTTGTTCCAAAGCGGTACGGTTGGAGAAGGTTCAGACACGGATAGTCTGTTGTTGCCTGGCGTGCAGCAACAGTTACTTGATGCGTTGATTGCTACTGGCAAACCGGTAGTTGTTGTGATGACCGGTGGGCGGCCATACAACCTGGGTGGTCAGGAAGATAACGTTGCGGCGCTATTAATGGCCTGGGCGCCGGGGCAAGAAGGCGGCCATGCGATCGCCGATATTATTACCGGCCATGCAGAGCCTGGCGGGCGGCTGGTCGTTTCCATCCCCAAAAGCGCGGGGGCGATGCCCTATTACTACAATCATAAACTGAAGAGCGGCGGCACACCGTTTGCTTTCCATTTTGGTTCTCGTTACCCATTCGGTTTTGGTAAAACCTGGACTGAATTTGATTACGGTCCGCTACAGTTTGAAAGCAGAGATGTTCCTAATGAAGGCGGCGTAGTTAGCGTTGGCATCACCGTGAGCAACAATGGGATGGTGTCCGGGAGTGAAGTTGTGCAGCTGTATGTTCACGATAAAGTCGCATCAATGGTGCGCCCTGTTCAGGAATTAAAAGCGTTCCAGCGGGTGCATCTTGAACCCGGTGCCAGTGCGCGGCTCACATTTAGCGTTCCGACCGATATGCTGAATTTCACGTCACGACGCGGAGAACGCATAGTTGAAGCAGGCGAGTTTGAGATTCGTGTCGGGGCTTCCAGTGCGGATATTCGAAGCTCTGGATGTGTGATGATCACTGGTGACACTAAGGTAATTGGTGGTAACTGGCGAATGGTGAGTCATTGCAAGATTGAATATCTAAAGTAATCCCCTAAATAATTCGAGTTACAGCAAGGCGGCAAGGGAGCAAATCCCCAGGAGTTTACTTTAGTAAATGACTGGGGTTTGTGAGTGCAGCCAACGCAGCTGTAGCTTGAAGAATGACGGGGATAAAAGGATAAAAAAAAGCCCATCGTTGAGATGGGCAAAGACTACACACAGCAATTCGTTGTTTCACTCAGGGGATTTCCATGCTTATAAATCAATGTGTTGATTCATAGCCGTGAAGTAATAGTAGGCATCTCATCCTGGAGCGTCACTCGGATTCGTCTCAATAGTTAATAGAAAGTAAACGGTTAGAGCCACATTACGGCATGTTTGCAGAATCAAAAGCTTGAATTAATAAGTGTTGTTAATTGATTTCGTTATGTCGCCCCATGGAAGGGGCGACATAAGATTACTGCAGGGTTTTATTCGCGTTCTTCCAGGACTTCTACCACTTCATTCGGATCATCCTGTGGCGCGGGAGCCTCGTGCATCCATACCGAAATCAAACGGTAAGAGACTGCCAGTAGAACCGGCCCGATAAACAAGCCAATCATACCAAAGGCAATCAATCCTCCGATAACGCCTGAGAGAATCAGGATCATGGGCAAGTCCGCACCCATACGAATCAGTACCGGACGGATAAAGTTATCCATCGTGCCTACTACGCAGCTCCATACCAGCAGCACCGTGCCCCACGTGTTATCACCGGTCCAGTACAACCAGGCAATTGAAGGCACCAGCACCAGCAATGGGCCAATTTGCACCAGGCAACATAACATCATCACCACGGTGAGCAGCGTCGCATTTGGGATACCTGAAATGGCAAGCCCCACACCGCCTAAAACCGACTGAACCAGCGCAGTGACAACAACACCAAGTGCTACAGCGCGAATCGCTTGCCCGGCAAGTAATACAGCAGCATCACCACGAGTCCCCGCGAGGCGAAATGCAAAGTGGCGAATCCCATTGCCTAGCGTTTCACCTTTCGCATACAGCAACACGCTAAATAGCAGCATCAGGCCACAATGCATCAGGAAACTGCCTACATGTATCGCCTGGCCGAGGAACCAGGTGGTTGTGGTACCAATGTATGGGCGCACCTTCGCCATAATGGCACTGCCACCACTCTCAACGAGTGTATTCCAGCCTGCGTAGAGTTTGTCGCCAATAAGTGGAATGGTATTAAGCCACTCAAATTTCGGTAACTCCATATTGCCTTTGGTCGCCCAATCAATAACCGGGCCGCTGTTATCCACCAGGCTATTTACCAGCAACGCAACCGGAATAACAAACAACATCAACAGCAATAGGGTCATCACAAGAACGGCAAGCGAACGTTTCCCCCACAATAATTTCTGAACTTTGAGCATCAGTGGCCAGGTGGCGAGCACGATTGTACCTGCCCAGGCAAAACCAAGAACAAATGGGCGGACTATCCACAAACAAGCGATGATCATCACCGAGATAAACAACACCGACAGCAGGATTTGTAGCAGATCCTTTGGCTGACTCACTTTAACCATAGATAAAATCCCTTAATTACTGATAACGGGCAAAACGCCACGTTAAAACCGCGAAGCGGATGTGTTAATGATGATGTATTTCCTCGATTTTGGACAGGTACAAAACAGACGGGAATGTCTGAATAAAATGTGTTAAAAAATAAATACCCGTCATCCTTCAAGTTACAGCGGTGTTGGCTGCATTCACTTACCCGAATCACTTACTTATGTATGCTCATCGGGATAAGTTCTTTTGCCGCCAGGCTGTAACTCGAATGATTTAGGGTACAAATGGAAGCAAACGCAAACGATAACTCATAACTCTTTTACCCTTTTGCATTCGAGTTGCAGCCAACCCACTGCAGCTTGAAGAATGGTGGGTATACAACGTCAGGCAGGGTCGGAAAGTCAATGATCCCACAAATTTCTCAGGCACCAGGTCTTGTTCAATTGGTGCTCAATTTTTTGCAGGCACTGGAACAACAAGGTTTTACCGGCGATACCGCCACCAGCTACGCTGACAGGCTAACTATGGCTACTGACAACAGTATTTATCAACTGTTGCCAGATGCAGTGTTATTCCCTCGTTCTACGGCCGATGTGGCATTACTTGCCAGACTGGCTTCTGAAGAACGCTTCAAAACTCTGGTCTTTACACCACGCGGTGGCGGCACCGGCACTAACGGTCAGTCTTTGAATAAAGGCATCGTTGTCGACATGTCACGCTATATGAATCGCATCATTGAAATTAACCCCGAGCAGGGTTGGGTGCGAGTCGAAGCGGGTGTGATTAAAGATCAGCTCAACCAATATTTGAAACCTTACGGTTATTTCTTCGCGCCGGAACTTTCCACCAGTAACCGCGCAACACTAGGTGGGATGATTAATACCGATGCATCAGGGCAAGGTTCATTGGTTTACGGCAAAACGTCTGACCACGTTATGGGCGTTCGTGCTGTGTTGTTGGGGGGAGATATTCTCGACACGCACCCAATGGCGACAATGCTTGCTGAAGAAATGGGGCGCGATGAAAGCCCAACCGGCAGGATTTATAACACGGTGCTTGAGCGTTGCCGCGAACAACGCCAGTTGATTATCGACAAATTCCCGAAACTTAACCGCTTCCTGACCGGCTACGATCTGCGACACGTTTTCAACGACGACCTTTCGCAGTTCGACCTGACGCGCATTCTTTGTGGTTCAGAAGGTACGCTGGCGTTTATCACTGAGGCGAAACTGGATATCACGCGCCTGCCAAAAGTGCGCCGCCTGGTGAATATCAAGTATGACTCCTTCGACTCTGCGCTCCGCAACGCGCCGTTTATGGTAGAAGCCCGTGCACTTTCCGTCGAAACCGTCGATTCAAAAGTCCTGAACCTGGCGCGTGAGGATATTGTCTGGCATTCGGTCAGTGAATTAATCACCGATGTTCCTGGCAAAGAGATGCTG
Source organism: Buttiauxella noackiae (assembly GCF_000737905.1). Lineage (NCBI taxonomy): Bacteria > Pseudomonadati > Pseudomonadota > Gammaproteobacteria > Enterobacterales > Enterobacteriaceae > Buttiauxella > Buttiauxella noackiae. The sequence goes on along the minus strand of NZ_JPRU01000001.1, from coordinate 983,298 downwards.
GGCCTGAACATTGTGGAGTTTGCAGGGGATGACCTGGAACTCATCGAAGGCCAGGTTGCTTCACTGTGCGAGCGTCTTGACTCGCTGATTACTCAAGGCGAAGGCGGCGTTATCGGCTGGCAGGTTTGTACTGAGCTTGCCGGCATCGAGCGCATTTATAACATGCGCAAGAAAGCCGTTGGCCTGCTCGGTAACGCAAAAGGGCAGGCCAAACCTATCCCGTTTGCGGAAGATACCTGCGTGCCGCCGCATCATCTGGCCGATTACATCACTGAGTTCCGCGCTTTGCTTGATAGCCATAACCTGAGTTACGGCATGTTTGGGCACGTTGACGCGGGCGTTTTACATGTGCGCCCGGCACTGGATATGACCGATCCGCATCAGGAAGTGCTGATGAAGCGCATTTCTGACGATGTGGTTGCGCTCACTGCGAAATATGGCGGTTTGTTGTGGGGCGAACATGGTAAAGGCTTCCGTGCAGAATACAGCCCGGCATTCTTTGGCGAAACGTTATATGAAGAACTGCGCCGTATTAAAGCGGTATTCGACCCCGATAATCGCCTGAACCCTGGCAAAATCTGCCCGCCGTTAGGTGTGGATGACCCCATGATGCAGGTTGATGCGGTGAAGCGCGGCACATTTGACCGCCAAATTCCGATTGCGGTGCGCACATCCTGGCGCGGAGCGATGGAGTGTAACGGTAACGGCTTGTGCTTTAACTTCGATGTGAAAAGCCCTATGTGCCCATCGATGAAAATCACCAGCAACCGTATTCACTCCCCGAAAGGCCGTGCGACGCTAACGCGAGAATGGCTGCGCCTGCTGGCGGATCGTGGCGTTGACCCGGACGCGCTGGAAAAACAGCTACCTGAGAAACGCGCCAGTTTACGTACACTTATCGAGCGTAGCCGTAACTCCTGGCATGCCCGCAAAGGCGAGTACGATTTCTCCCATGAAGTGAAAGAGGCGATGTCCGGTTGCCTGGCGTGTAAAGCTTGTTCCACGCAATGCCCGATAAAAATCGACGTGCCGGAATTCCGCTCGCGCTTCTTACAGCTCTATCACACGCGTTATTTGCGCCCGATGCGTGATCACCTTGTGGCCACCGTCGAAAGCTACGCGCCGCTGATGGCTCGTGCGCCGAAAACCTTTAACTTCTTTATGAGCCAGCCGTGGGTGCGCAATCTTTCTGCCAAACATATCGGCATGATCGATCTACCAATGCTTTCAACGCCATCGTTGCAGCAGCAGTTAGTAGGGCACACTTCAGCAAACACCACGCTTGAACAGCTTGAAAGTTACAGCGCTGAGAAGCGTGCCAAAACGGTGCTGGTGGTGCAGGATCCGTTCACCAGTTACTACGATGCGCAGGTGGTGGCTGATTTTGTGCGCCTGGTCGAGAAGCTTGGGCTGGAACCAGTAGTTCTGCCATTTTCACCAAACGGCAAAGCGCAGCATATCAAAGGTTTTCTGCAAAAATTCGCCCGTACCGCGCGTAAAACTTCTGAGTTCCTGAATCGCATTGCGAAACTGGGAATGCCAATGGTCGGCGTCGATCCGGCGCTGGTACTCTGCTATCGCGATGAATACAAACAAACGTTGGGTGAGGAACGGGGGGACTTCCACGTGCAATTGGTTCACGAATGGCTGCCTGCTGTGTTGGAAAAACGTGAAATGACAAGCGTTGGTGGGGAGTCGTGGTATCTGTTTGGCCACTGTACAGAAGTCACCGCGCTGCCGACAGCACCGAACCAGTGGGCAGCGATATTTGCCCGCCTGGGCGCGAAGCTTGAAAACGTCAGCGTTGGTTGTTGCGGTATGGCGGGAACCTACGGGCATGAAGTGAAAAACCATGCGAACTCGCTTGGGATTTACGAACTTTCATGGCACCAGGCAATGCAGCGCCTGCCACGCCAACGCTGCCTGGCAACGGGATATTCTTGCCGCAGCCAGGTAAAACGTGTGGAAGGCAACGGTGTTCGCCATCCGCTACAGGCGCTACTGGAGATTCTGGGATGATCTGGCGACGTGAAGTAAATCTGGATGCGCTCAATAAAATGGGCGCCGAGAATATGGTAGCGCATGTGGGTATTGTTTTTACCCGCATTGACGATAACGAGCTGGAAGCCATCATGCCGGTTGATCACCGCACCCGTCAGCCGTTTGGTCTGCTGCACGGCGGAGCGTCCGTTGTACTTGCGGAAACGCTTGGCTCGGTAGCGGGCTATTTGTGTACCGAAGGCGAGCAGAAAATTGTCGGGCTTGAAGTCAACGCCAACCATCTGCGATCCGCGCGAGAAGGCATCGTGCGCGGAGTGTGTAAGGCAGTGCATGTTGGCCGTCGCCATCAGGTGTGGCAAATCGAAATCAGCGACGAGCAAGGGCGGCTTTGCTGCACATCGCGTTTAACAACCGCGGTAGTGTGATAAATAGCCTTCCCAGGAATTATTCGAAAATAAATAATAATGGCGGTGGGATATTATCCCGCCGCATTTTATTTACATCCTGAAATGAATAACCGTGCTTTTCTGTATTTATTGAGTGATCCACTTCACCTTTCCCCATTAGTTGCCGAAATTTGTTATTCCCTTTTGCGATTTATTGTCAGCATGGAGGTAATTCTTCAGGAGGCGCAATGGAAAAGGAACGCATTATTCAGGAATTTGTTCCTGGAAAACAGGTAACACTGGCACATTTAATTGCCCACCCAGGCGAAGAACTGGCAAAGAAAATAGGTGTGCCAGGCGCCGAAGCCATTGGCATTATGACGCTGACTCCCGGTGAAACGGCGATGATAGCGGGGGATCTCGCCACAAAAGCCGCCAGCGTACAAATAGGTTTTCTGGACAGATTTAGCGGCGCGTTAGTGGTTTACGGCTCAGTAGGTTCGGTAGAAGAAGCATTACAACAAACGATAACCGGCCTTAGCAACATTCTCAGTTATACCGTCTGTACGCTGACGCGGAGTTAGTCAAATGAAACGCATCGTTTTTGTTGGCACCGTAGGCGCAGGTAAAACAACATTATTTAATGCATTGCAGGGGAATTATTCACTGGCTCGAAAAACGCAAGCGGTTGAATTTAGCGATGTGGGAAACATTGATACGCCAGGGGAATTTTTAAGCCATCCGCGTTTATATTCTGCATTAATTAATACCCTGGTCGATGCGGAATTATTGATATATGTCCACGCTGCCAATGATCCGCAATGCCGTATTCCTGCAGGGTTGTTGGATATTTATCCTCGCCTGACACGCGTTGCGGTAATAAACAAAATTGATTTGCCCGAAGCAAATATTGCGCAGACGCAGGCGATGTTAATTGACGCAGGGTTTACGCCGCCAATATTTGCACTGAACAGCCTGGATGCTGCAAGCGTCAGGCAACTTGAGGATTATCTGGCTGAAGAGTGTGGCCGGGAGGAACCTGTTCAATGAAAAAACTCATTACGGCTAATGATGTGCGTGAAGCGGATGGCAAAGGTCATAAAACAATTTCTTTTGTGCTCAAAGAATCTATCGTCACGCCGGAAGCCCGTGTTGTTGCCGAGCAACTGGGGATAGCGTTAGTGGAAGAAGGGGCGAACCAAACGGTCGCAGACAATACACCGCCGCGTCCTGAACGCCAGCGTATTCGTGAAGAGATCATCTCTCAGTTGCCGGAAGGCCAATTTACTGAAACCCTGGTGGCGCAGCTTATTGAAAAGGTTGAGCAAGAGCAGAAAACGCGCGCCGCCGGTGGAATGCAACCCAGTTTTCGGGCTGTAACCGGCAAGGGCGGCATCAAAGTCATTGATGGTAGTTCGGTGAAGTTTGGCCGTTTTGAAGGTGCTCAAGAACCTTGCGTTGGATTAACCGATCTCGTGACGGGAGCAGATGGCAGCAGCATGGCCGCTGGTTTTATGCAGTGGGAAAACGGCTTTTTCCCCTGGACCCTGAATTACGACGAAATCGATATGGTGCTGGAAGGGGAGTTACATATTCGCCACGAAGGCGAAACGCTTATCGGGAAAGCAGGCGATGTGATGTTTATCCCGAAAGGCTCCAGTATTGAATTTGGCACCACTAGCCACGTTCGTTTTCTGTATGTCGCCTGGCCTGCCAATTGGCAGGAATGTTGAGACGGGGCGCTTATGAGCACCTTCATCACCGAAGACTGGCTGCGGGCAAACCACACTCTCAGCGAAGGGAGCGAAATTCGCCTTCCTGCTGACAGTCGTATGACGCCATCTGCCCGTGAGTTGATCGACGCTCGCCATTTACTGGTGAAATTTCAGGATGAGGACGGGCGGCTGTTTGTTAAAGCTCAAGAACAGTTGCAGCCGGTACATGGCTTGACAAGCGAGTCTGTGGCTTCGGTCGCGCATTGCGAGCTTTGCCTGCAACAAGTGAAAGAAAAACCAGACACCCTGACGCATCTTAATGCGCAAGTATTTGTGGCGAAAAATGATCCTCGGCTGGCGTTTCGCGCCAGCCTGGATAGTTCGATTGCTACAGCGGTATGGCTGCAAACCGAATTTGATAAAACAGTAGCACTTTGGCTGGCGGATATTCGCTCGTTGCTCGGCAACATTATGCGTGCTGATGCACTGGAACAGGCGCTGGCAGAACAACAAATCTTTGGTTTATCGGCTGATGATTTACACCGTTTATCGCATCAACCGCTGAAATACCTTGGGCACGATCATCTGGTTCCTGATGCGGCTCATGGGCGTGATGTTGCGCTGTTAAATCTGCTGCGCACCAAAATTCGTGAAACAGAAATCTGTGCTGCAACGGTGTTTATTGGCGCGGATTACCACGTACAAAAAGCCGATTTATTGCAAGCGCTAAACCGGCTTTCTAGCGCGGTTTATGTACTGATGATCCTGTGTCTGAAAAAAGAGTGGCCAAATGCGGATGCGCTGCAACGGCGGCTGGCAGGAGGCAAACATGCTGCTTGATCGCTGTCGTCGCCAGGCGCAAAGCCAGCCTAAGCGTATCGTCTTTCCGGATGCGCAAGATGCCCGCGTAATTGAAGCGGCGCATTACCTGCAACACCACGCTCTGGCGCAGCCCATTCTGTTGGCCAATCCGTTTGCCTTACGCCATTTTGCCCTTGCTGCTGGATTACCGCTCGACGGGTTACACATCATTGACCCGGCAGCGTCACTTGACTGGCAGGCACAGTTTTACCAGCAGCTTGTGCAGCGTCTGGGCGATAAAACCCCGGATGACGCAGTAGAACGCTTGCGCGATCCAATCTGGTTTGCGGCGGCGATGGTTCAGGCAGGTAAAGCTGATGTGTGTATCGCCGGAAATATCTCCTCTACCGCTGCTGTTTTACGCGCGGGATTGAAAGTCATCGGCCTGCGACCCGGGGTAAAAACGCTCTCTTCGCTGTTCTTGATGTTACCGCAAGAAGGTGAGCGGATCCTTGGATTTGCTGATTGTAGTGTGGTGCCACAACCCACCGCCGCACAGCTTGCTGATATTGCTATCAGCAGCGCAGAAAGCTGGCAGGCCATCACAGGGCAATCCGCTTGCGTCGCCATGCTGTCATTTTCAACTAATGGGAGCGCCAGGCATCCTTGTGTTGCCAGTGTCCAACAGGCGACAGACATGGTACGTGAACGTGCTCCAGATCTCTGTGTGGATGGCGAGCTGCAATTTGATGCTGCGTTTGTTCCCCAGGTCGCGGCGCAAAAAGCGCCAGAAAGTGTGCTGGGAGGGCAGGCGAATGTATTCGTTTTCCCGTCGCTGGAGGCGGGCAATATTGGCTACAAAATTGCACAACGCCTGGGAGGATTTCGTGCTCTTGGCCCATTGATTCAGGGATTGAACGCACCTTTACACGATCTTTCTCGTGGCTGCAGTACGCGTGAAATTATTGAGCTGGTGTTGGTTGCTCAAACGACCCTCATCCCATCTCTTTCCCTGAGGGAAAGGGAGCAAACAGTCGAACTCTTGACGTAAGGGAGAGGGCGATTATCGAACCCGCATGAAAACAGATTTTTAACCGAGTGAGAGGAATAAATCATGGAAGCACTAGGACTTATCGAAACCAGAGGTTTGGTTGCAGTGATTGAAGCATCGGATGCGATGGTTAAAGCCGCACGCGTCAAACTGGTTGGCGTGAAGCAAATCGGCGGCGGGCTGGTAACCGCAATGGTTCGCGGTGATGTGGCGGCCTGTAAAGCTGCAACGGATGCCGGGGCCGCTGCAGCCCAGCGTATTGGCGAATTGGTGTCTGTTCACGTTATCCCGCGTCCACATGGCGATTTGGAAGAAGTCTTCCCGATTGGCCTGGGTAGCGACAAAACCATCGATTGATAATCGGTGACGTCATCCCTGGACGTCACCTTTCTTTAACTCGATTAACGGGCAGCCTGGGCTGTACCTGAATGTTGTCCGGAGGCGAGCATGAAGCTGGGAATGGTCATTGGTCAAATCGTTTGCACAGTCCGCCACAGCGGGCTTGAGCACGACAAATTGTTGATGGTGGAAATGATTAACCGCCAGGGTGAACCGAGCGGCGAGTGTGCAGTAGCCACCGACAGCATTGGTGCCGGGAACGGCGAATGGGTGCTGTTGGTGGGGGGCAGTTCCGCCCGCCAGGCACACCACAGTGAAGCCTCTCCGGTCGACATGTGCGTGATAGGCATCGTCGATGAAGTGGTCATGGATAGAGAGATAATCTTCCATAAATAGTGAGGGTTAAGCGACATGGATCGGCAACAAATTGAGCAAGTGGTGAAAGCCGTGCTGGCAGGTATGGCCGCTAATGCGACCTCAGAACCCGTCACAAAACCTTGCAGCGTAGGTGTATTTTCCTCCCTGGATGATGCGGTTCAGGCAGCCGTTACAGCACAAAAATCTTTAACCAGCGTGGCGATGCGCCAGAAAGTAGTTGCGGCAATCCGCTTCGCAGGTGAACAACATGCGCAGGCGCTTGCAGAAATGGCTGTGGCTGAAACTGGAATGGGCCGGGTTATAGACAAATGCGCTAAGAATATTGCTCAGGCGCGTGGTACGCCTGGCGTCGAGTGCCTGACACCTCAAGTGTTAACTGGCGATAACGGTCTGACACTCATCGAAAACGCCCCGTGGGGTGTGGTGGCCTCTGTTACACCATCCACCAACCCGGCGGCAACCGTCATCAATAATGCCATCAGTATGATCTCCGCAGGAAATAGTGTGGTATTTGCGCCCCATCCGGCAGCAAAAAAAGTCTCGCAGCAAACCATTACCTGGCTTAACGAAGCGATTGTGGCAGCTGGCGGGCCGGTGAACTTATTGGTGACGGTTCTGAATCCAGATATCGCTACCGCACAGCGTTTATTTAAATATCCCGGAATCGGTTTGCTGGTGGTCACCGGTGGCGAAGCCGTTGTGGATGCTGCGCGAAAACATACTAACAAACGTTTGATTGCCGCGGGTGCCGGTAATCCGCCAGTGGTGGTGGACGAAACCGCCGATATTCCTCGTGCAGCAAGAGCCATCGTGAATGGTGCTTCGTTCGATAACAACATTATCTGTGCTGACGAAAAAGTGCTGATCGTAGTGGAAAGCGTAGCTGATGCTTTGCTGGAAGAAATGAAGCGCAACCACGCGATTTTGCTCAACGATGAGCAGGCTGAAAAGCTGTTACCTATTTTGTTGAAAAATGTTGATGAGCAGGGAAAAGGGCAAGTTTGCCGTGATTGGGTTGGGCGTGATGCCGCCAAAATCGCTGCGGCTATTGGTATTAACGTAGCGCCTGAAACTCGCTTGTTGCTGGTACAAACCACGGCGCGCCATCCCTTTGCTGTAACAGAAATGATGATGCCAGTATTGCCGGTGATCCGCGTGGCTAACGTGACAGAAGGTATTTCTCTGGCTGTGAAACTGGAAGGCGGATGTCACCACACGGCGGCCATGCATTCGCGCAATATCGATAATATGAACGCCATGGCGAATGCCATCGACACCAGTATTTTTGTCAAAAATGGATCTTGTATTGCCGGTCTGGGGCTGGGGGGCGAAGGCTGGACTTCCATGACCATCACCACACCAACGGGCGAAGGTGTGACATCGGCCAGAACCTTTGTGCGCCTGCGTCGTTGCGTACTGGTCGACGGTTTCCGTATCGTTTAAGGAGAGTAGTCAATGGCTCGCACGGAACAGACCTGGCTCAATGAACGTTTATGTAACGCGTTTTTGTTGTGCAATGGGCAACCCAATGTGGCGCAACAACCGCTGTGGCTGGGTATCGATCTTGGCACATGCGATGTGGTGTCGTTGGTTGTTGACAGCGACTGCCAACCCGTTGCCGTTTGCCTCGACTGGGCCGATGTGGTGCGTGACGGCGTGGTATGGGATTTCTTCGGTGCGGTACAAATTGTGCGCCGCCACCTCGACCGACTCGAGCAGCAGTTAGGTTTTCGTTTTAGCCATGCCGCAACGTCATTCCCTCCCGGCACCGACCCGCGAATTTCAGTCAATGTGCTGGAATCTGCGGGGCTGGAAGTCAGCCGTGTGCTGGATGAACCGACAGCCGTTGCCGATATGCTGCAACTCGACAAAGCGGCGGTAGTAGATATTGGCGGTGGTACAACGGGCATTGCGGTGGTTGCACAAGGGCGCGTGATTTACTCCGGTGATGAAGCCACTGGCGGGCACCATATCTCCCTCACGCTTGCGGGTAATCAGTGTATTGCACTGGAAGACGCTGAACAGATGAAGCGTTGCGGCGATGCTAGTCTCTGGCCGGTGGTTCGTCCGGTGTACGAAAAAATGGCAGACATTGTCGCTCGCCATATTGAAGGCCACGACGTTGAACAGCTTTGGTTGGCGGGTGGCTCTTGTATGCAGCCCGGTGTGGAAGGGCTTTTCCGTCAGCATTTCCCTGAAAAAACCGTAATGCTGCCGCCGCACTCTATTTTCATGACGCCGCTGGCAATCGCCGTTTGCGGTATGACACAAGCGGAGGGCGCACATGCACAGTGAACAAATGCAATCCGCGCTGTATCAGGCGCTGGACATGATGAATGCCCGTAATGTGCATGAATTTGCTGTACCGCCCACCACCTTTATGGGGCCAGGTGCAGTGGCTCGTTGTGGTGAGGCGTTACGTGAGCGCGGCATTCAACACCCTTTGGTGATGGTTGATGGCATGTTGCATCGTGCCGGAATGACGGATGTTCTGGAACGTAATCTGAAGCACAGCGGCATCGCATATGAAATCTGGTCTTGCCCACCGGGCGAACCAATTGACAGCGACATCGGTGCCGCGGTTGAGCAAATCAGCCGTAGTCAGTGCGACGGCATCGTCGCGCTGGGTGGTGGTTCGGTTCTGGATGCCGCAAAAGTGGTGGCGGTGATTGCCACCAATCCTGCGTTGGCCCTCGACAATTTAGTAGCCGGAACGGCATTAAATCGCCGCCTGCCATTTATCGCGATCCCCACCACATCAGGCACAGGTTCGGAAGCGACCAATGTAGCGGTGATTATCGCGGCAAACACGCACCGTAAACAGGTGCTGGTTCATGCCATGTTAATCCCGGACTTAGCGATTATTGATGCGTGTCTGACGCTGGGTGTTCCGCCGCATATTACCGCCGCCACGGGAATTGATGCTTTAACCCATGCCATTGAAGCTTATGTGGCAAGCAATGGCACGCCGTTGACGCGCGGACTTGCGTTTCGCGCCATCCACAGTATCGGGCAGGCATTACCGCAGGCGGTCGGGCAGGGGCAAAACCTGAAGGCTCGCGAAGCCATGATGCTCGCGTCTTACATGGCGGGAATGGCTTTTTCTAACGCGGGTCTTGGTTTGTGTCATGCCACTGCACACCAGATTGGTGCGGCCTATGGCATTCCCCATGGCAAGGCTAACGCCATCATGCTTCCTTCGGTGATGAAGTTTAACCAGCTCGTTTGTAAAAGCGCCTATGGCGAAATCGGCCACGCACTGACGGGCAAATCGTGTGCGGCAAGCGAAACAATCGCTTTCGTAGAACACTTTATTAATGAACTTGAACCAGGCATTGGATTACGCGCCGCAGGTGGTTGCGAAACCGACTTTGCCAATTTTGCCCGCGCGGCGTTGAGCGACATTTGCATTACCACCAATCCACGCACTGTGACGGAAGCCCAGATTATTACGCTGTATCAGGACGCCTGAACGGATATCACACCCGCTTGCTTGCAGGCGATGAAGGAGAAGGGACATGGGTATTAACGACATTATCATGTACATCATGATGATTTTTATGCTGATTGCCGCCGTTGACCGCATTTTTACTCAGTTTGGCGGCTCAGAAAAAATCCTTGGTTTTATCGGTCTTGGCAAACTTGGGAAAAGTATCTCCGGTTCAGGAGGCCAGTTTGAAGAAGGTTTTATGGCTATGGGAGCGCTGGGATTAGCGATGGTCGGGATGACGGCGCTGGCACCGGTTCTGGCTTACTTACTTGGCCCAGTGATTATCCCGGTCTATGAAATGCTTGGCGCAAATCCGTCGATGTTTGCAGGTACCTTACTCGCCTGCGATATGGGCGGTTTTTTCCTCGCTAAAGAACTGGCTGGAGGCGATGTTGCCGCCTGGCTTTACTCTGGGCTTATCCTCGGTTCCATGATGGGGCCAACCATCGTGTTTTCGATCCCCGTAGCGCTGGGGATTATCGAACCTTCTGACCGTCGTTATCTGGCGTTGGGCGTGCTGGCGGGAATTGTCACGATCCCTATTGGTTGTATTGCGGGCGGCCTGGTGGCGATATATTCCGGCGTGGAAGTAAATGGGCAGCCGATTGAATTCACCATGAGCCTGATTCTGCTCAACATGATCCCCGTGTTGATCGTCGCGATTCTGGTGGCGCTTGGGCTGAAATTCATCCCGGAAAAAATGATTAACGGTTTTCAGATCTTCGCCAAAATTCTTGTTGCGATTATTACCGTTGGCCTTGCCGCCGCGGTGGTGAAATTCCTCGTGGGCTGGACGATTATCCCCGGACTTGATCCTATCTTTATGAGTGAAGGGGACAAACCCGGCGAAGTGATGCGCGCCATTGAAGTGATTGGCTCAATTTCTTGTGTACTGCTTGGCGCATATCCGATGGTGCTGCTGCTCACTCGCTGGTTTGATAAACCGTTAATGCGCGTCGGCAATTTACTGAAAATTAACAACATTGCTGCGGGCGGCATGGTGGCAACACTGGCTAACAATATCCCGATGTACGGCATGATGAAGAACATGGATGCGCGGGGTAAAGTCATCAACTGTGCTTTCGCAGTGTCAGCGGCTTTCGCTCTCGGCGACCATCTGGGTTTCGCAGCGGCCAATATGTCACCGATGATCTTCCCTATGATTGTCGGCAAGCTTGTCGGGGGTGTCACGGCGATAGGTGTTGCGATGATGCTGGTGCCCAAAGAAGAAAGCACCCAGGTGATGGCTGAATCTGTGGAGGCGCAATCGTGAAAATTCGCGAACTGCTTAGCGTTGGCATTGACGTCGGAACTACCACTACACAGGTGATTTTCTCCTGTCTGGCATTGGTGAACCGGGCTGCTATTTCGCAGGTGCCGCGCTATGAGTTCGTGAAACGTGAAATTACCTGGCAAAGCCCGGTCTTTTTTACTCCAGTGGACGTGGATGGGCATCTGCGCGAAGCCGAGCTGTTAAGCCTGATTCTCGCGCAGTATCAGGCCGCAGGTATCGCTCCTGAATCCATTGATTCAGGGGCCATTATTATTACCGGTGAAACGGCCAAAACTCGTAACGCAAGACCTGCGGTGATGGCACTTTCCCAACAGCTTGGTGATTTTGTTGTTGCCACCGCAGGGCCACATCTTGAATCAGTTATTGCAGGTTATGGCTCCGGCGCACAGGCGTTATCCCAGCGCCAGTTAAATCGGGTCATTAATATTGATATCGGTGGTGGCACGGCGAATTACGTGCTGTTTGAAGGTGGCAAGGTGGTGGCTTCGGCCTGCCTGAATGTGGGGGGACGACTGTTTGAAACCGATACCCACGGCAACGTTACGTTTATTCATCGACCAGGGCAGTGGATTGCTGACGAGCTGTTTGGTGAAGGCAAACATACGCTGACCCCCGAGCAGCTTGAAACTGTTGCAGACCGTATGGCGCAACTGCTTTACGAAGTGATCACTGGCGAAATTTCACCGCTGGCCCAGCGTCTGTTAATGACCGATGCGCTGCCGGTGGGTAAGCCTGCTGATGTGATTACGCTTTCTGGTGGGGTGGGAGAATGCTATCGCCAGCCGCCAGAAACCCCGTTCGGCTTCGGTGATATTGGCCCGCTTCTGGCTCAGGCGATTCATTGCCATGCCGGATTTACCACGCTGCCGCTGCGTGTCCCTGAACAAACTGTACGCGCCACCGTAATTGGCGCTGGTGCGCACACGCTCTCGCTTTCAGGTAGCACCATCTGGCTCGATGAGCTGGCGTTGCCATTACGCAATATTCCTGTAGTTCATGCCTTAGAAAATGATGATCTGGCGCAGGGCTGGCAGCAGGGGCTTGGGCTGATGGATCTTAATCCGACGCAAGATTGCTACGCGCTAGCGGTGCCTCCCGAATATTCAACCAGCTACGCGACCGTACAACAAATCATTAATGCGTTGAAAATTTTCATCCAACACTTTCCCAGTGTGCAGCCGCTGATTGTCGTGGCAGAGCAAGATTTGGGTAAAGCGCTGGGGATGCTGCTTTATCCACAAATGGGGCAGCGAAAAGTGGCGGTGATCGACGAAGTGGTCACCCGTACTGGCGATTATATCGACATTGGTTTGCCGTTGTTTGACGGATCGGTTGTCCCGGTAACTATCAAATCACTCGCCTTTCCTTCCTGAGGGATCGACACAATGAAACTAAAAACCACGCTGTTTGGGCAAGTTTATCAGTTCAAGGATGTTAAAGAAGTACTGGCGAAAGCCAATGAATTACGCTCCGGCGATGTGTTGGCTGGTGTTGCCGCACATAGTTCGCAGGAGCGTGTGGCGGCTAAACAAGTGCTGTCTGAAATGACGGTTGCCGATATCCGCATGAATCCCGTTATCGCTTATGAAGATGACTGTGTGACGCGAATTATTCAGGATGATATCAACGAAACGTCCTATGCGCGGATTAAAAACTGGAGCATTAGCGAGCTGCGCGAATACATCCTCAGTGATGAAACCAGCGTCGATGATATTGCCTTTTTGCGTAAAGGCATTAGCTCTGAAGTTGTAGCGGCAGTCGCTAAAATTTGTTCCAACGCGGACTTAGTCTACGGTGGCAAGAAAATGCCGGTGATTAAAAAAGCCAATACTACCATTGGCTTACCGGGCACCTTCAGCGCCCGTTTGCAGCCGAACGACACGCGCGACGATGTACGTAGTATTGAAGCGCAAATTTATGAAGGGTTGTGCTTCGGCGTGGGCGATGCGGTTATTGGCGTGAATCCGGTAACGGATGATGTGGGTAACCTGACCCGTGTTCTCGATACCATCTATAGCGTCATCGACAAGTATTCTATTCCGACGCAAGGCTGCGTACTGGCTCACGTCACCACGCAAATTGAAGCCATCAAACGCGGCGCACCCGGCGGACTTATCTTCCAGAGTATTTGTGGCAGCGAGAAGGGGCTTAAAGAGTTTGGCGTTGAGCTTGCGATGTTGGATGAAGCCCGTTCTGTGGGGGCTGAGTTTAATCGTATCGCCGGAGAAAACTGCCTGTACTTCGAAACCGGGCAGGGATCGGCATTGTCTGCCGGGGCTCATTTTGGCGCAGATCAGGTCACCATGGAAGCGCGAAACTACGGGCTGGCCCGCCATTACGACCCTTTCATCGTGAACACCGTGGTGGGGTTCATCGGACCGGAATATCTTTATAACGATCGCCAAATTATCCGCGCCGGTCTTGAAGACCACTTTATGGGCAAACTCAGCGGCATTTCTATGGGCTGCGATTGTTGCTACACCAACCACGCCGATGCGGACCAAAACCTCAATGAAAACCTGATGATCCTGCTGGCGACCGCCGGGTGTAACTACATCATGGGTATGCCGCTTGGCGACGACATCATGCTCAATTATCAGACCACGGCATTTCATGACACGGCCACCGTGCGCCAGTTATTGAATCTGCGACCGTCACCGGAGTTTGAAGCCTGGCTGGAAACAATGGGGCTGATGGCTAATGGCCGTTTAACGTCACGGGCAGGCGACCCGTCGCTGTTCTTCTGAAATCATCAGGGAAATCATCATGGATCAAAAACAGATTGAAGAAATTGTACGCAGCATTCTGGCCAATATGGAAAAACCAGCAATCGCAGCACAACCCACGGTTGCGGTCTCTCCAGTCATGCCAACCGTACCTCAAAGTACAGAAGAGAGTTGTAGCGTCGATTTAGGCTCTGATGAAGCCAAAATGTGGATTGGTGTGCAGAATCCGCATCGCGCCGATGTACTTGAGGAATTACGCCGCAGCACGGTTGCTCGCGTTTGCACCGGGCGTGCTGGGCCGCGTCCTCGCACTCAGGCTTTGCTGCGCTTTTTGGCTGACCATTCACGTTCGAAAGATACCGTTCTCAAAGAAGTACCTGCCGAATGGGTGCAGCAGCAGGGATTACTGGAGCTGCAATCAGAAATCAGCGACAAAAATCTCTACCTCACTCGCCCGGATTTGGGGCGTCGCCTGAGTGCTAACTCCATCGAATTACTGCGTACCAGCTGCAAACAGAACCCGGACGTTCAGGTTGTCATTTCTGACGGCCTTTCAACCGATGCTATCACCGCCAACTACGGTGAGATTTTACCCCCACTGCTGCAAGGGCTGGAGCAATCCGGACTGCATGTCGGCACTCCGTTCTTTGTGCGCTACGGGCGCGTGAAGATTGAGGACCAAATCGGTGAGTTGTTGGATGCGAAGGTCGTGATTTTGCTGGTGGGCGAACGTCCAGGGCTTGGGCAATCAGAAAGTCTATCGTGTTACGCGGTGTACTCGCCAAAAACTGCTACTACGGTAGAAGCTGACCGCACCTGTATCTCAAATATTCACCAGGGTGGCACTCCGCCAGTAGAAGCGGCTGCCGTGATTGTTGATCTTGCAAAACGAATGCTGGCGCAAAAAGCGTCGGGCATCAATTTGAGTCGTTAAAGGGAGCGTTACCATGCCAACTTTAGATTTGATTAAACCGAATGTGAAAGCGATGCGGGTTATCGCAAACATTAGCGAAGGATTCGCCCGCGAACTGAAATTGCCTTCCCATATTCGCAGTCTGGGTTTGATTACCGCCGATTCTGATGATGTCACTTATATCGCCGCTGACGAAGCCACTAAACAGGCACAAGTTGAAGTGGTCTTTGGGCGTTCGTTATATGCGGGGGCGGCACATGGCCCGTCACCTACGGCTGGAGAAGTGCTGATTATGCTGGGCGGGCCAAACCCTGCGGAAGTGCGAGCGGGTCTGGATTCAATGTTGGCAACTATCGAGCAAGGCCCAGCTTTTCAGTGGGCTAACGACGCAGAAGACACTGCATTTTTGGCGCATTTGATCTCTCGCACGGGGTCGTATCTTTCTACAACAGCCGGGATTTTGCTGGGTGACCCAATGGCTTATCTGGTTGCGCCCCCGCTGGAAGCGACATTTGGCATTGATGCTGCGTTGAAATCTGCCGATGTACGCATCGTGACTTATGTGCCACCACCATCGGAAACCAACTACTCGGCAGCATTCCTGACGGGCAGCCAGGCCGCGTGTAAAGCTGCGTGCAATGCTTTTAGTGACGCCGTGCTTGATATCGCGCGTAATCCTATTCAGCGTGCATAGGAGGTAAATGATGAACTCTCTCGGGTTGCTCGAAGTGTACGGCCTTGTGGCGGGGATTGACGCGGCAGATGCCATGCTGAAGGCTGCGAATGTGCGCTTATTAAACCACGAAGTATTGAATCCTGGAATGGTAACGCTGGTTGTCGAAGGAGATCTCGCCGCGTGTCGTGCTGCCCTGGATGCGGGGGTAGCCGCTGCAACTCGCACCGGGCGTGTCATTAGCCGCAAGGAACTTGGCCGGCCTGATGAAGACATTGAACGGTTGGTTTGCAGTTTTGGCCGCAAGCTTTCGGGCGTCAAAACGCAGGCATCACAAGCGTTGCTTGAGGTATTACAAACACAGGGCCACGGCATGACAGCAGGTGAAGTTGCTGCACATTTTAACTGGTCGATTGAAGAAGCCAGAATACAACTTGAGGCTTTATTTCATGACGGGAAACTGCGCAAGCGTAGCAGCCGTTATCGTCTGAAATCTGAGTAGTGACGCAAGGAGCCGCATATGAGTAAGAAAATGAATGCTGACTTACATCATCTGCGTAAAACTGAGTATACGCGGGACGAAAAGGTGACGCCTCTTATTGAAGAAGAGAGCGTCCACCAGCGCGTGACAAAAGATGTCTATGAACATGCTTGTACTATTACGGCGTGGCAACAACTCTATGATCAGCTTCAACCCGGGCACTTTCAGGGGGAACTGACTGAGATGTTGTTTGATGACATCCAAATGTTCCGGGAGTACACCAACCTTGCGTTGCGCCAATCATGTATGGTGTGGCCGAATGCTTTTTGGTTTGGCATTCCGGCCATAAATGGTGAGAAAGGGTTTATCGGAACTCAATTGTTGGGAAAAGAAGAGATCGCAGCCCGCCCTGGTGGAACTGAGTTTGAACTCAGTACGCCAGATGAATACACCATTCTTGGTGTGGTGATTGCCAACGATGTGTTATTTAGCAATGCAGGGCTGTTTCATCAACCCGAAACTTTGTTTGATCTTTTGCAAAATAACTCGGCGCTGGATGTGTGTCAGAAGAAAAAAGAAGCAATATGGTGCTTTATTAATCAAGCGCTTGCGTATGGTAGCCACTCACCTGAATGTATGCGCAACGAAAACGTGCGTCGGGTGCTTACGCATAATTTGCTGTCGGGTATGAGTGAACTGCTTGAAAGCGCTCAACCGGTAGCTTCTGAGTTGATGTCTCGTAAAATTAGCTATCAGCGCCTGGTGTCACAGGCGCGCGACTGCGTGCTAAGCCGCACATCGGAACCGGTAACGGTTCTCGAACTGTGTAATGAACTACACGTTAGCCGCCGTACCTTACAAAATGGTTTTCACGCCGTGCTGGGCATCGGTCCAAATGCCTGGCTTAAAACACTCCGCTTAAATGCAGTACGCCGGGAATTGATAAGCCCATGGTCAACCTGGGACACTGTGAAAGATGCCGCGATGCATTGGGGCTTCTGGCATCTCGGACAGTTCGCTACCGATTATCAACGCTTATTCCTTGAAAAACCTTCTGAGACGTTACATTTACGCGGACGTGAATGGCAGTGAAAGAGCGCGGTTATTTTATTACATTGCCACCAGCTCATTAATCATTGCGGATTATGTTCGTGCATCCGTAATATCTTCAACGATGAGCCCGAAGGAATGCTACGATTTTTCTCCAGGATCTGAATCAGAGATTGTGCATCCGATTTTTGCTAACGTCAGCAAAATTAATGACAACAGGAGGTCGTATGCGTCAACGAGTTATCGTCTGCCCAATCATTGAAAATAATGGCGAGGTGTTGCTGTGTAAGATGGCGAACGATCGCGGGGTTTTTCCAGGACAATGGGCGTTATCAGGCGGTGGAATGGAGCCGGGAGAACAAATGGAAGAGGCGCTGCGACGAGAAATTTGTGAGGAGCTGGGCGCAGAACTTCAGATAACCAGCATTAAGCCGTGGACCTTTGCCGACGATGTGCGAGTGAAGACGTACGCGGATGGTTCAAAAGAAGAAATTTACATGATTTATCTGCTATTTGACTGCGTGAGCGCTAACCGCCATGTCACGTTTAACGAAGAGTTTCAGGAAGTCGCCTGGGTTAAACCTGCTGAACTTGGCAACTACGATTTGAACGAAGCGACCAAAATCACCTTTAGTAAAAAAGGGTGGATCTGAATCCTGCTTAACCTCTCCCCATAATAAGGAACGCGATGCTAAGAGTTCTCATCTGGCTGATTCTCACCGCGCTGTCTGGTGGCGGCGTGGTTGTCTATGCCCTGTATCAGCAGTATGAAGAACAAAGTGCGGAGTTCCGTATTTTGTATCGCGATATCACGGTTAAGCTTGCGCAAAACGATGTCATTCTCGCGCTACTTTCGAACAGTAGCGACCCCGCTGTGGTGCAGCATAAATTTCCCTATATTTTGCGCTGGCAAACTCAGCCTCATGACCCTCCGCGCCCGGATATTAATCCCGCTCGTGCTGGCACTTATTGGATAAATTCACCTCAGGGTTCGTTACTGATTGATTTGCCAACGCTGCTTACTGATTTTGTGCATACACAGAAATTTCATCACTTTAGTCTGAGCTGGAAAGGAGTCGCACTTCTCACGCAGGGAGCGGAAGGACATGATGATTGGTGG
Organism: Buttiauxella noackiae; assembly: GCF_000737905.1. NCBI lineage: Bacteria > Pseudomonadati > Pseudomonadota > Gammaproteobacteria > Enterobacterales > Enterobacteriaceae > Buttiauxella > Buttiauxella noackiae. The sequence goes on along the minus strand of NZ_JPRU01000001.1, from coordinate 964,880 downwards.
CGCTGGGAAAAACAGATAATCAGCCCATCGCAACCCCTTAATCTGGTGGTAACGAATAATCCAGACTGGCGAAATTTACCCTGGTTAGTTCTGCTGTTAATGGGGGTTTTCTGGGCAATAGCTATCTATTTATATAACCAGTATCAGATGACGAAACGCCAGCGCAATATCGCTGATTTGCGCGCCCACTTTTCAGAGCTCGCACGGCTTAATGCGATGGGGGAAATTGCTGCGGGTATGATGCATGAGCTGAATCAACCGCTTACGGCCATTTTGAGCTATTCACAAACTGCGCAGCGCCTTATCGCACAACAGCAGGCTGAAAAAGCCCAGCCACTGCTGGAAGCCACGGTTATACAAACTAAGCGTATTAGCGCATTGCTGTTGGAGTTTCGGGAGAAATTACACAGTGATGAACAAACATTACAACCGGTAGATTTGCACAACACCTGGGAGAGGGTGGCGGTGCTTTTGGGTAATGAGATTGAACGTGGAAAAGTCACGGTAATAAACCAAATCCCTGAATCATTCCCCCCATTTATGGCATCACCACTCGCTATTGAGCAGATATTCCATAACCTGCTCAATAACGCCATTCAGGCGCAGCAGCAGACGGACAAAGCCTGGGTGGCAATCAATGCTCGCCAAACCGGGAATGACATCGTGTTAACAGTCACTGACGGTGGACCTGGTTTGACCGAACAGGCCTTAGAACAGGTATTTATGCCTTTCTTTACCACCCGTAAAGATGGACTTGGGTTGGGCATGGCGTTGACCGAAACGCTAGTGCAGCGTCTGAACGGCAGTATTCAGGCGGAAAATAGCCCCAACGGCGGTGCACGCTTTACCCTGAATTTCCCTCTCACACAACAGGAGGCGTGATGGCGCAACGTATCTATCTTATTGATGACGATGAAGCGATACGTTTTTCGTTAACGGCACTGCTCGCTACTATGGGGTGGGAAACACTTTCCTTTGAGAGCGTACACAGCTTTCAGGCATCACATCCTGACCAGGCCGCTCTTAACGGCTGTTTATTGCTGGATATTCGTATGCCCGGAAAGTCAGGCATCACACTGCTTGAGAACTGGCAGCAAATGGGCTGCACTTTGCCGGTTATCATGATGACCGGACATGGCAGTATCGATCTCTGCCGTCGTGCATTTAAAAATGGTGCGTTTGAATTTTTGACAAAACCCATTGATGCCGACCTGTTGATTGAAACGGTGAGTGCTGCACTTGAGCAACAAAAACAGAACCAACAACAGCGTAAAAATCAGGCCGATTTGCAGGCCAAACTGGCGACGCTTTCTGCCCGTGAGCAAGAGGTGATGGTGCTTATCATGCAGGGAAAATCAAACAAAGAGATGGCTCGTGATCTATCGTTGTCGCCACGAACCGTGGAGGCGCATCGCGCAAGTTTGTTTGCGCGGCTAGAAATCAACTCGTTGGCGAAGTTAATAAAAATCTACGGCGGGCTGAAAGGCACTACGTAAAATTACCTGGTTTGCCTGGTATTCATCCGAATGGTTTTGCGCAACTGAGATCGCTACCTTAACTCTCGTTAGTTAATCACAATCGAGTTGAGGGAAGAAACCATGAAAAAATCCATCCTGTTAGCCGCTGCTCTGTTCAGCACTGCCGCGGCAATGCCTGCATTTGCAAGCAATGTTCTGAACGAAAAAAATCTCTCTCTCGAGTTTGCAGATAAACTCGCACAGAGCGCTATTCAGGCCTGTAGTGCCAAAAACTACAATGTCGCGGTAACTGTTGTTGACCGTGCCGGTGTTGTGAAAATCGTTAAACGTATGGATAACGCTGGTCCACACACCGTTGAAGCCAGCCGCATGAAGGCCTATACCGCGCTGACCACCAAAAATACCACCGGCGATGTTATGAAGAGTGCACAGGATAATGCCGGTGCGCAGAATATGCGCGATATCCCTGGTTTCTTATTATTGGGCGGCGGGATACCGGTGAAAGTGGATAATCAAACCATCGGCGCTATTGGGATTGGCGGTGCGCCGGGCGGCCATTTGGATCAGCAATGTGCGGTTGACGCACTTGAAGCAAATAAGGCTGCTCTTAACGCTTCCTGATAAAGGTTTTCGTGACGTTGCAGGTGTATTTCGACCGGCAGCGTCACGGACAAAAAGAGTCGTGAAAACATCCCCCCTTTGCCCATGTTGAAATTTTTTGTCAAAATAATGTATTCAGCGTCAAATACTTTGCGTATTACACGGACGTTTTTTATACATTGATGGGAAATAAGGGAGCTAAAATGAAGTATATATTCACGCTTATATTGAGTCTGACATTATCCGGATGCACAGCGAGTGATTGGGTAGATGCTGCTGGTGGAATAATGCAGGCTACTGATAAAAATGAAAAAGACGCAAGAGATAAGCGCATTAAAGCGGCTAACAAAGCTGCAGGTTATTAAGATTTAAACAAATTGTAAAAGCGGATTAAGCAATTCCTCTTCTGGCTGTATTGAGTAAGAAGAGGAATGCTGATGATGTTAATGGCATCTGAATAGCTGATTATTTTTCGCACAAGCGTTCAAGCTTGAAGCACTCCGCACCCTTATATAAGCACTCATCATAAATACGATAACCCAGATATTCAGCTACGCGAATTGAGGCCGGGTGATGTTTCACAATAAGGCAAACGGTTTTGGGGGGCGAAAATGAATCAACATACCAATGGTGTGCGGCTTCGGCAGCTTCCTTTGCAATCCCTCGGCCCTGGGCTGTGCGTGAAATGACCCATGAAGCTTCGGCGCAGTTATCAAACTCTTCATCAATACCTCGATGAAAATTAGCCAGCCCCGTTTCCCCTAAAAAAGCATCATCAGATTTTTGGAAGATGGAAAATATCCCGAATCCAAACGTTGACCAGTGCCCGATATTTCTCAAAATACGATTCCATCCTTCTTCCGGTGTAAATCCAGGAGAATTTGTTACCTGGAAAATTTGTGGGTCAGCGTACATCGAAAACCACACGTCAAAATCTGCGATGGCCTGAGGACGTAAAATTAATCTTTCGGTTTCAATATTTGTCATCAATTTATCTTTTATCGAAATTCTGAGTAAAGGGCTGAAAGTGTAACTTCCAGCCTAGAGTCAACTTACTCAGCAGCCGTTTCGCCAGGTTTACTTCTCAGAGTATCAAGATCAATGTCAGCATCGTTTGTTTCCAGCAGCTGCGTTAACAAAAGAAGATTATTGAATTCATTTAAAAGTATCTCAGCGTCACTCTTCAGGGGAGTATCAGCCGCATCCAAAGCAGCATTGATTGCCTTTCTGACGTTTTCAAGCATTTCATTCATACCGCCATTTTTGCCAATGGTCAGTAACAGTGCCCCTATAAGCAAAGACTGAGCTTCGACTTTTGCCGCCAGTTGCTTGGCTTCAGCATCCATTTTTGAAATTTTTGCTATCACACTCAGTATTAAGTTTTTCATGAAAGCTCCTTTTTAGTCAGATAAGCCCTTAACAACATAAGGGTGAGGTTTGTTTGATGAAAATGAAAATAGCCTAAGTTGTGACTGTGCACCACTTCCGGATTGAACAAGAATGTTTTAGGCATTGACGGCGAAGATCATGGTGCTGGCAGGAACCATTGATTGCATAAATTGGTATTTTCTATACATCTTCTCTCTTCTACCGGCTAAGCTTTCTATACCTAAATAAACCCCATTTCTTTCATTAGCTTAAATAGCTCTTTTCGTCATCTGCAAGAGTTTCAGCAGGGTCTATCCTTAGTAAAGACGCCCAAAAAATCAGCATTTCGTGAATACCCCTGTTATCAGGATGTTGTATTGATAATTGTTATCATTAACATAGGGTATTGGCCTTTGGGCGGCAAAACATAAAGAGGTGAACTATGGATGTGCAAACCGATAGCTTCGATCCCAGTGAATTTGCCTGGAAGGGACTGACGTTAACCCCTGATGCGAGCGCACATATTCGCAAACTGGCAAGCCAACAGCCTGGCTTCCTCGGTGTGCGTTTGGGCATTAAACAGACCGGCTGCGCGGGCTTCGGCTATGTACTCGATACCGTAAAAGAGCCTAAACCTGACGACCTCCTTTTTGAAACAGACGGCGCAAAACTGTGGGTGCCAATTTCAGCGATGCCGTTTATCGACGGAACGGAAGTCGATTATGTGCGCGAAGGATTAAACGAAATATTCAAATTTAACAACCCGAAAGCACAGCACGAATGTGGCTGTGGTGAAAGCTTTGGGGTGTAGGCGGGATTATGTCACGTAACACTGAAACGTCTGAAGAAGTGCAAACCTGGGCGGGCAGTCATTCTTATAAAGAAGGCTTTTTCACTCAGTTGAAAACCGACGAAATGGCGCATGGCATCAACGAAGATGTGGTGCGGGCAATCTCTGCGCGGCGTAATGAGCCAGAGTGGATGCTGGAGTTTCGCCTGAGTGCCTATCGTGCCTGGATTGAAATGGAAGAGCCGCACTGGTTGAAGGCCCATTACGACAAGCTGAACTATCAGGATTACAGCTACTACTCAGCTCCGTCTTGCGGCAGTTGCGATGACAATTGCGAATCGCAACCCGGCGCTGTCCAGCAACCTGGTAGCAACGCCTATCTGACTGGCGAAGTCGAAGAGGCATTTAAACAGCTCGGTGTTCCGGTGCGCGAAGGCTCGAATATTGCCATGGATGCGATTTTTGACTCCGTATCAGTGGCGACGACATATCGTGAAAAACTCTCTGAGCAGGGGATTATTTTCTGCTCTTTTGGTGAGGCAATTCATGAATTCCCTGAGCTGGTGCAAAAATATCTCGGCACAGTGGTTCCGAGCAACGACAACTTCTTTGCTGCGCTGAATGCGGCTGTCGCCTCTGACGGCACGTTTATTTATGTGCCAAAAGGCGTGCGCTGCCCAATGGAACTGTCGACCTATTTCCGTATTAATGCGGAGAAAACTGGCCAGTTCGAACGCACAATTTTGGTGGCGGATGAAGGCAGCTACGTGAGCTATATCGAAGGGTGTTCGGCGCCGGTGCGCGACAGCTACCAGCTGCACGCTGCAGTCGTGGAAGTCATCATTCATAAAGATGCCGAAGTGAAATATTCGACCGTGCAAAACTGGTTCCCGGGCGATGGCAACACCGGTGGCATTCTCAACTTCGTGACCAAGCGTGCACTGTGTGAAGGGGCGAACAGCAAAATGTCCTGGACGCAGTCGGAAACCGGTTCAGCGATCACCTGGAAATACCCAAGTGTGATTCTGCGCGGCGATAACTCCATTGGTGAGTTCTTCTCAGTGGCGCTGACGGCGGGCAATCAGCAGGCGGATACCGGCACCAAAATGATTCACATCGGTAAAAACACGCGCTCGACCATTATCTCCAAAGGGATCTCGGCCGGACACAGCCAGAACAGCTATCGCGGCCTCGTCAAAATTATGCCGACGGCGACTAACGCTCGTAACTTCACACAGTGTGACTCCATGCTTATCGGCCCGGACAGTGGCGCGCACACCTTCCCGTACGTGGAATGCCGCAACAACACCGCCCAGCTTGAGCACGAAGCGACGACATCGCGCATCGGTGAAGACCAGTTGTTCTATTGCCTGCAACGCGGGATAGCCCAGGATGATGCGATTTCAATGATCGTCAACGGGTTCTGTAAAGACGTGTTCTCGGAATTGCCGCTCGAATTCGCGGTGGAAGCACAAAAACTATTAGCAATCAGCCTTGAACACAGCGTCGGATAAGAATTAAGGGAAAATTATGCTGAGCATTAAAGATCTACAGGTAAGCGTTGAGGATAAAGAGATCCTGCGCGGTTTAAGCCTTGAAGTGAAACCGGGCGAAGTGCACGCCATTATGGGGCCAAACGGTTCCGGGAAAAGTACGCTTTCCGCAACGCTTGCCGGGCGCGACGACTATGAAGTCACTGGTGGTGAAGTCCATTTTAAAGGCAAAGACCTGTTGGAATTGTCGCCTGAAGATCGTGCGGGTGAAGGTATTTTTATGGCGTTCCAGTACCCGGTAGAAATTCCCGGCGTCAGTAATCAATTTTTCCTGCAAACCGCGCTCAATGCGGTGCGTGAATATCGCGGACTCGAAGAACTCGACCGTTTTGATTTCCAGGACTTGATGGAAGAGAAGATCAAATTGCTGAAAATGCCGGAAGATTTGCTGGCACGTTCAGTCAACGTCGGTTTCTCCGGCGGCGAGAAGAAACGTAACGACATATTGCAGATGGCAGTGCTTGAACCTGATCTATGCATTCTTGATGAATCCGACTCCGGGCTGGACATCGATGCGCTGAAGATCGTTGCCGAAGGGGTGAATTCACTGCGCGATGGCAACCGTTCGTTCATTATCGTCACGCACTACCAGCGTATTCTTGACTACATCAAGCCTGATTTTGTTCATGTGTTGTATCAGGGCAAAATTGTGAAATCGGGTGATTTTAGTCTGGTGAAACAACTGGAGGAGCAGGGTTATGGCTGGCTTACCGAACAGCAGTAACGGCAACGCCCTGCAACAGTGGCACCACCTGTTTGAAACACAGGGCGAAAAACGTAGCAAAGAAGCTCAGGAGCATATGCAGCAAATGCTGCGCCTGGGGCTACCGACGCGCAAACATGAAAACTGGAAATACACGCCGCTGGAAGGGTTGTTGAATAACCAGTTTGTATTGCCTGTGCCCGAAGCATTGACGGAGATCCAGCGTGATGCACTGGCGTTATCGGTGGATGCGTGGCGGCTGGTGTTTGTCGATGGGCGATACAGCCGCGAATTAAGCGACGATCTGACCAACAGTGGTTTTGACGTGAGCGTTGATGAAAACCGCGAGTCTTTGCCTGCGGCGGTGCAGGGCGAAGTGTTTCTGCATCTTACGGAAAGCCTTGCACAAACGGTGACGCATATTCATGTGGCTCGTAACCATAGCCCCGCCAAAGCATTGTTGCTGATGCATATCAGCCGTGGAAGCCCGCAAGGGGAAATGAACACCGCGCATTATCGCCACCATTTATCTCTCGGCGACGGCGCAAAAGCGACCGTGGTTGAGCACTACGTCAGCCTTGATGAGTATGCCCATTTTACTGGTGCACGCTTTACGGCGGAGATTGGTGCAAACAGCCAGTTCCATCATGACAAATTGGCTTTTGAAAATGCTCAGAGTTACCACTTTGCCCATAATGATTTAATCATTGGTCAGGACGCGACGGTTGAAAGCAGCAGCTTCTTGCTGGGAGCCGCGGTATTACGCCACAACACCAGTAGCCAATTAAATGGCGAGAATACCCAACTACGCATGAACAGCCTCGCGCTGCCAATCAATAACGAAGTGTATGACACCCGCACGTGGCTTGAACATAACAAGGGCTACTGCAACAGCCGTCAGTTACATAAAACGATTGTGCGTGATAAAGGCCGCGCAGTGTTTAACGGCATGATCAAAGTGGCGCAGCACGCGATTAAAACCGATGGGCAGATGACCAACAATAACCTGCTATTGGGGCGACTGGCGGAGGTGGATACCAAGCCGCAGCTGGAAATTTATGCCGACGATGTGAAATGTAGCCATGGTGCCACCATTGGTCGTATCGATGACGAGCAGATGTTCTACCTGCGCTCACGTGGAATTAAAGAACAGGCCGCACTTCAGATGATTATCTTTGCCTTTGCCGCAGAGCTTACGGAAAGCATTCGTGACGAGGCATTAAAACAGCAGGTGCTGGCGCGGATCGGCCAGCGCTTTGCAGGGGGCGAAGCATGAGTTTTTCCATAGAACGGGTGCGTGCTGATTTCCCGATTTTAAACCGGGAAGTGAATGGGCAACCGCTGGTTTATTTAGACAGTGCCGCCAGTGCGCAAAAGCCGCAGGCGGTGATTGACGCCGAGCTGAATTTTTACAGCCATGGTTATGCGGCGGTGCATCGCGGTATTCACACATTGAGTGCCGAAGCCACGCAGCTTATGGAGAATGTGCGCAACCAGGTTTCACGTTTTATTAATGCACGCACGCCGGAAGAGATTGTCTTTGTGCGCGGCACCACCGAAGGGATCAATCTGGTGGCTAACAGTTGGGGGCGCGCCAATATTCATGCTGGTGACAACATCATTATTTCCTCAATGGAGCACCACGCCAATATCGTGCCATGGCAAATGCTCTGCGAACAAATGGGTGCGACGCTGCGCGTGATTCCACTGAATCAGGATGGCACGTTGCAGCTGGATGTTTTTCCAACGCTAATTGATGAACGCACAAAATTGCTGGCTATTACTCAGGTTTCGAATGTGCTCGGAACTGAAAACCCTGTTCGTGAGATGATCGCTACCGCTCATCAGGCTGGTGTAAAAGTGCTGGTGGATGGCGCGCAGGCCATAATGCACCATGCCATTGACGTGCAGGCGATGGAGTGCGATTTCTATCTTTTCTCAGGCCACAAAATTTACGGGCCGACGGGGATTGGCGTGCTGTATGCGCGAGAAGAAATCCTGCAAAACATGCCGCCGTGGGAAGGCGGTGGGTCGATGATTGCCAGCGTTAGCCTGACAGAAGGCACTACTTATGCCGCATCCCCATGGCGTTTTGAGGCGGGCACACCAAACACCGCCGGGATTATCGGGCTGGGGGCCGCTCTACGCTACATAGAGAGCCTCGATCTTGCCGAGGTGAGCGAGTATGAGCGCTCTCTGATGCGCTATGCGCAGCAGGCATTACAAGCGGTTCCCGATTTGACAATCTACGGCCCTGAACATCGTCTTGGGGTAATCGCCTTTAATCTCGGTAAACATCATGCCTATGACGTGGGAAGCTTCCTTGATAATTACGGCATAGCGGTGCGCACCGGGCACCATTGTGCGATGCCGCTGATGGCGTTCTATAAGGTCCCAGCGATGTGCCGCGCTTCATTTGCTATGTACAACACTGAAGAAGAGGTGGATCGTCTGGTGGCTGGTTTACAGCGGATTCATCGCCTTTTGGGCTAACAGGGAGCAAGCCATGGCTACATTGCCAGATAAAGAAAAACTGCTGAAAAACTTTAGTCGGTGCAGCAACTGGGAAGAGAAATATCTCTATATCATTGAGCTGGGCGCGCGTCTCCCGGAGTTATCGCAAGCTGAGCATAAAGCAGAAAACATTATTCAGGGCTGTCAGAGTCAGGTATGGATTGTGATCCATCAACAGCCCGATGGTGTCATTACGCTTGAGGGGGATAGCGACGCTGCGATTGTCAAAGGGCTGATTGCTATCGTATTTATTCTCTACCAAAAGATGACTGCACAGGATATTGTCGCGTTTGATGTGCGCCCCTGGTTTGAGAAACTTGAACTGGCTCAACACCTTACCCCTTCGCGTTCGCAAGGGCTTGAAGCAATGATCCGCGCTATTCGTACCAAAGCCGCCAATCTTAGCTAAACTCAAAGAACAGCTTTCATCCTGTTAACGCGAGGTAATTTCATTGCCTCGCATGGCTTTCAGCATTCCGGCATTCAGCCGGTGAATACAGGAATTCAGTATGAAACGCGCGTTCTCTCAAATAACATTATTTTTAATTAGCGCTCTGGCAGCAAGCCAGTCGGCGTGGGCTGTCGATTATTTACTCCCACCATCGGGCAGTCGGATAATCGGTGAGAATCAAACTTATATTGTCCCTAATGACGGTAAAAACCTTGAGGCAGTCGCGGCGAAATATAATACCGGTGTGCTACTACTGCTTGAGGCGAATAACACTGTCGACCCATTCCTGCCAAAACCGGGCAGCGAGATAACTATTCCGTCACAAATGATCCTGCCGGATACGCCACGTGAGGGAATTGTCATTAATCTTGCTGAGTTACGACTGTATTACTATCCGCCAGGTCAGAATCGCGTTGAGGTTTATCCATTGGGGATTGGCCAACTGGGGCGTGAAACCCCCGTGATGGTGACTCGTATCAGCCAAAAGATCCCAAATCCAACCTGGACACCAACTGCTAATATTCGTGCGCGTTCAGCGGCCCAGGGTATTACGCTGCCTGCCGTGGTGCCTGCGGGTCCCAATAACCCTCTGGGACGTTATGCATTGCGCCTCGAGCAGGGCGGTGGTGAATACCTGATTCATGGCACCAACGCGCGTAACAGTATCGGTTTGCGCGTGAGTTCGGGTTGTATGCGTATGAGGGCGCCAGATATCAAAGCGTTATTTAGCCAGGTTGCCTGGGGCACTCGGGTGCAAATCATCAACGAACCGGTGAAATACAGCATTGAGCCTGATGGCAGGCGCTTTGTGGAAGTGCATCAGCCTTTGTCGCGCAACGATTGGGAAAACCCGCAGACTGTGCCGATTGCAATTTCAGCCTCATTCGGTTCGTTTATCGACAACCCAATGAGCGACAAGGCGCAGGTCGATAGTGCCATTTCACGGCGAGCGGGTTACCCGGTGCTGGTGAATGCGCCGCAGGGTGTACCGTCGCAACCGGTGAATATCACGCCTATACAGAGCGTCAGGACGACGACAGGTAGTGCGCCAGTCACAAGTAGTGGTGCAAGTGTCATAAGTGGGCAAAGCAGCGTGGTGATGAATTAGTGCAGTATTTCGAGTTGCAGGAATTTAAGGCAAAAAAAATGGCGCACAATGTGCGCCATTTTAATACAAGTACTCTTACTTACGGTAAGAGTGAGCTTGGTTGTCCAGACGCTGGTTAGCGCGTGCTGCGTCGTCTTTAGCAGCTTGAACGTCAGAACGCATTGCGTTCACGTCGTTGCTCAGCTGATCAACTTTAGCGTTCAGAGTCTGAACGTCAGAAGACAGTTGATCAATTTTAGCGTTAGAAGAACAACCTGCCAGCATAGTAGAAGCCAGGATTACCGCGCCCAGTACCAGTTTAGTACGATTCATTATTAATACCCTCTAGATTGAGTTAATCTCCATGTAGCGTTACAAGTATTACACAAAGTTTTTTATCTTGAGAATAAATTTTTGATGGGAATGCACTTAAATTTGATCGTTCGCTCAAAGAAACACCGAACCGGGGCTAAAATCTAAAAAAAATAGAAAAAACAGAGGATTTTAATCGGATTCATCTTACTAAATTGCGACTTAAATAGAGCAGGCCGATTTGCTTTTCAATGCGAATTGTCCATTTAAACGAATAAAAAAAGCGCCCGCGGGCGCTTTTTAAGCAAATTATTCGTTCACAGGAAATTTACAGTACGTGAACAGATGCAGTATTGGTGGTGCCACTTGGTACCAGAGCACCAGAAACCATCACTACGATATCGCCTTTACGAGCCAGACCGCTTTCCAGCGCAACTTCTTTACCCAGACGGTAGAAATCATCAGTAGATGCGATTTCTTTAACCAGCTGAGGAACAACGCCTTTGCTCAGAACTAACTGGCGCGCAGTGACTTCGTTGGTGGTCAGAGCCAGGATAGTTGCGTTAGGGAAGTATTTGCGCACAGCTTTAGCAGATTTACCGCCTTGAGTCGCAACAACAACAACTGGAGCGTCCAGTTTTTCTGCAGTTTCAACTGCACCACGGCAAACGGCTTCAGTGATACGCAGTTTACGGCTGTCTTGATTGTTATCCAGACGGCTGGTCATCACGCGGTCAGTACGCTCACAGATGGTTGCCATGATGGTCACAGCTTCCAGTGGGTATTTACCTTTAGCTGACTCACCAGACAGCATGACTGCGTCGGTGCCGTCGATGATGGCGTTAGCAACGTCACCCGCTTCTGCGCGAGTAGGGCGTGGGTTTTTGATCATGGAGTCGAGCATCTGAGTTGCAGTGATAACAACTTTACGTGCGCGAACACATTTCTCGATCATCATCTTCTGAGCGAAGATAACTTCTTCAACCGGGATTTCAACGCCCAGGTCACCACGAGCAACCATGATGCCGTCAGAAGCTTCGAGGATTTCGTCGAAGTTGTTCAGGCCTTCCTGGTTTTCGATTTTGGAGATGATCTGGATGTTTTCGCCGCCATGAGCTTTTAAGTGCTCGCGGATTTCAACAACGTCAGAACGTTTACGGATAAAGGACGCAGCAACGAAATCAACGCCTTGCTCACAACCGAAGACCAGGTCTTGCTTGTCTTTTTCAGCCAGTGCTGGCAGAGCGATGGAAACGCCTGGCAGGTTAACGCCTTTGTTTTCGCCCAGATCGCCGTTATTCAGTACTTTACAAACAACGTTTTTGCCTTCGATTGCAGTCACTTCCATACCGATCAGACCATCGTCTACCAGTACAGTGTTGCCCACGCTCAGGTCGCTGGTGAAACCTTCGTAAGTTACAGCAACGATATCGCTGTTACCCACAACAGTTTTGTCAGTGGTGAAAGTAAAGGTCTGACCCGCTTTCAGGGAAACGTCGTTGCCGCCTTCCAGTTTGATTGTGCGGATTTCAGGGCCTTTGGTGTCCAGCAAGATTGCTGCTTTCTTACCAGACTTTTCCATCACGTTGCGCAAGTTCTTGATACGCTGACCGTGCTCTTCGTAGTCACCGTGGGAGAAGTTCAGACGCATTACGTTCATGCCAGCATCAAGCATTTTGCTCAGCATTTCTTCGGATTCGGTTTTTGGACCGATGGTGCAAACAATTTTAGTCTTTTTCATGACAGTCTTATCTGTAAGTTGAGAAGGATTGTGGAAATTCGGTTCCGGTAGATACGGGCGCCGGAGCGCAAACTAAAGCTGATATTGTTCAAGTGCCACCCGGTAAGGATAGGTGACAGAAATAAAGCGTGCAGAGGAAAGTGTGCTTGCGGTTCAGCCTGCCGGGGATATTGATTGTTTTCTAGTGTATTAAGACAGTTCAATGCGCTGAAACCATTCAAGTCAAGACCTCGCCTATTATAGAGACAACTTCCTGTGAAAGGAATTAAAAACGCTGTTTCAAATTCGGAGTGCGCATAAATACAGCGAAGTGTTATCAATGCGTTAAAGATCTATTAATGAGATGAGTGGTGGAAATAAGAGATAAGGCAGATTAACAGGAATCTTTGGGTAACGAAACAAAAGCATTTTTCGTTATTTGGTTAAAAATTCAAATTTTAGTGATTTATTAAAATTTATTTGCAGAATAAACTGTTTTTGTCTGATATTAACGCGAGTAAGACTGAGTTTGTGTACCGATTCAGGCATGGTAAGCACTCTTTATTCTGGGTAAGTTTGAAAATCACTCCTGCTCTATGTTTCTATTTTCGTGAAGAATTTTTCAATGATTAAGTTTTTGATTCCTGGTTTTATTGTGGTGGCTTTCATCGCAGCTTGCTCGACTGCTCCGGCGAAGCGGATAGCTGAATGTGAGAATCACGGTGAAAGAGCAGGGGTATGTGCGGCGCATGAATGGGATTTTGATATGGAAAGTCCGTATCCAGATAACAACCTTTCGGTATTGGCAAGCCGCGTAACCGCTCAGAAGTAAGCCGTCACGCGGGCGTTGTTACCGCCTTTTCATCCTCGGCAAACGGTGTAATCCCGCCTAAAGTGCGCGAGCGACTTTCTCTCCCGCCCGGCGTGCCGTTGCTGGCAATAAACTTGCCGTCGCCACATAGCCATCGGGATCGAGACAGCGATCCCATTCCAGCGCCTGTTCAAGAATGCCTGCATCCCAATATAATTTTTTACGATGATCGCCCTGAGTGGTCAGCGTTGCTTCCATCGTGCCATCAAGCGCTCGATACTGGCGCCAGCTACCGCCAGGCACAGAAATCACCGATCCCTCTTTCGCCACTATAGTGACCTCTTCTCCCGGGCGATTCCATGTCACTTCTAATGTACCTTTGAACACCATTAACACCTGAACATCCGGGCAGCAGTGCAGGCCGACACGTTTTTCGTTCTGAATACGGAGCCATTCCACCGAAAAACCATGCGGGTTAAGAATCGGAGGTTCGTTATGACGATCCTGCGATATGCCATAGCCAATGACCGGCGCCAGTTCGCCACCATGCCCGGGTAAGATAGCGTCGAGCAGGGCATTTTCCGACCACTGACGCTGTTCGCCTGTTACAGCGCGTTGGCTCATTTCTTCAACGGAATAATCGCGCAATGCGGCAATATGTTCCGTGCCGAGCGGCTGCAGCAGATCATTCTCACCGGGTAAAGTGTCTCCAGCTTCAAGGTCAATGAGCATATTATCCCGGCTCAAATACATCCCATATTCGCGAGCCGCATCGAGAATCGATGGGTGCCAGATAATGCCACCGGTGTTATTCCCTCCCAGTACGGTAAACACCATGCCGCAGGTATCGGTTGGGCTGACGTTAGTAAACCCACGGAAAATCCAGGTCGGGATCGACAAAATCGCCGGAGCGCTGAATTCGGCTTCATGCTCGCCATTTGCACCCCAGCGAAAACGCCAGCTCCCTTCATGTATCAGAAACACTTCGGCGGTGAAATGCAGATGCAGATTATTGGTCACCCCTTTAGGCATTGCGGCGGCGCCAATATTAAAACCGTGTGGCTCTGGAATATTGACTACTTGAGAGGCCGACTGCGTCACGCCAGGACCAATAAAGGAATAGTTTTGCTTGAGATGCGAACCCGGTAGTTTGCAGTCGATAAAAGCAACACTACAGGAAACGCGATCTTCCGGGCGCACCAGACGGCGCTGTGCTTCTTCTTGTGTCAGAGTGATGTTTTGCATATTTTCTCCATTAGTATCCAGATGTGCCGGTGGCAGGTGCAGTTTCGCCGCGAGCGGCAGCGATGGCAGTGCGTGCTGCACTGCCAAGCTGCATAACGTCGTTGGCGGGAGTCACGAAATGAAAACCCTGAGCCAGTCGATTCGCTGCGGCTTGCCCGGAAGTACAGAAAATTCCGGCAAGTTTGTTGTGCGCCCGACAGCGATCCAGCACTCGCTCGACTGCTGCCAGCATCTCGGGGTGTTGGGACTCGGCACTCGCACTGCCAGTAAGCGTTAACGAAAGATCGTTCGGACCGATAAATACGCCGTCCAGCCCGTTGGTATCGAGAATGGCATCCAGGTTATCCAGCCCCTCGCGAGTCTCAATCATCGCCAGCGTCAGAATCTCTTCATTGGCGTACTGTGGATAATCTTTTCCGCCGTAAAGTAGCGCGCGTGCCGGGCCAAAAGAGCGGTTACCGAGCGGTGGGTAACGACAAGCAGAAACAAACTGCTGAGCTTGCCCAGCCGTTGAGATCATCGGGCAAATAATTCCCCAGGCTCCGGCATCAAGCAGGCGCATAATTTGTGCAGGATCATTGGTGTTAACCCGTGCCAGCGGTGTGGCGGGGGTGGCGGAAATGGCCTGGAGCATTGACAGCGCGCTCGCGAAATCAATCATGCCGTGCTGCATATCGACAGTGACCGAGTCGTAGCCCTGATGCCCGGCTATTTCGGCGCTGTAACCGGAGGGAATGGCCAGCCAGCCGTTGATAATCGGTTGCTGCTCGCGAAAGGCGGTTTTTAGCGGATTTTTTCTCATGCTTTTGACTCCTGTATCCAGTTACGCATGGCGATTGCCGCCAGCTGTGGTGCTTCAAGGGGGATAAAATGGCCGCTGTCGGGAAGGGTTATCCAGCGTGCATAAGGCGCAGCTTCGGCAACAGCCTGGTGATGCTGTGGGGTACAAATCACGTCATAAGCGCCGTTCAGTATCAGCGTTGGCGAGCGAAACGCTGCCAGTGCGCTGCGGCGATCGGTGCGGGAAATGGCGATTTCAGTTTGCTGGGCGAAAGTGTCGATGCCGGTCTCTTTGGCCATTTGGATGATGGTGTTGTACAGGGCCGCGTCATCAAGCCGATGTGGGGCAACATATTTCACCCAAAGGTTCTCGGTTAACCAGCGGGCCAAACCGGCGCGAGCCGCTTGCGCAACAGCTGCTCGCCGCACGGGCGCATTTTCCGGCAGATCGCACAGTGGATTGACCGATAGCAGAGCAAGACCAGCGATGCGTTCTGGTGCCAGCGCCATCATTTGCAGCGCGACCATTGCGCCCAGAGAGAATCCAGCCAGGCAAAAACGCGCTGGCAATACCTCAAGCAACAGGCTTGCTACTGCATTTGCGCAATCGGCACCGCTGATGGTCACGCAGCTAACATGGCTGACATTAAGTTGCTCGACCAACTGCTGCCACAGCCGGGCATTGCACAGCGTTCCGCCGAGTAAAATCAATGGCGCGTGGTGGTTTTCCAGTAACGGGAGTGTATTCATGTTGCCGTCCATCCCCCATCAACCATTAATGATGAGCCTGTGATCAGCGCCGCAGCAGGCGAGGCGAGAAAAACCACTGGCCCCATAACATCCTCCAGCGTCCCCAACCGTTTCAGCTTGATGTTATCCAGCACGTATCGACTGAACGTGGGATCGGCCAGATTTTTACGTGACAACTCAGTGGCAATAAATGTCGGGCAAAGCGTGTTGACGCGAATACCCGAGCCGCCAAGTTCCAGCGCCATCGTCTTGGTCAACCCTTCAAGTGCGAACTTCGACGCACAATAGACGCTGCGATCCGGGCCACCGACATGGCCCATTTGCGAAGAAATATGAATAATCGAGCCGGAGATTTGCTGCCTTCTCATACGGCGTGCAACCTGCTGGCTGATAAAGAATGTTGCTCGCAGATTTAGCGCCATGACCGCATCGTAATTATCTTCACTGACTTCAAGAAAAGGTTCGTGACGGGCAAGCCCGGCACTGTTCACCAGAATGTCGAAATCCGGGAGCGTTGCCAGCGTTTCAGCAACTTGCCGCGTGTCGGTAATATCCAGTACTACGCTATTAAGGTGCAGGTTTTCTGTTGCAGCACTTTTGACCGCCTCCTCAAGTTGCGATTGCTGGCGGGCGATAATCCACACTTCAGCCCCGGCGTGAGCCAGTGCAATGGCTGCCGCAAAACCAATACCACGGGAACCGCCGGTGACCAGTGCACGGCGGTTATCGAGGCGAAACTCCGGGGGACGAGGGAGGGCCATCATCACGAGGCCTTCTCAATATCGGTTGCCGGAACCGCACCTGCGTAAGGCACATCTTGTTTACCGTAGCGGCGCACACGAATATTGGCCTGCTCAGCATGGCCAGAAAAACCTTCCAGCTGGCAAAGGCGCGAGCAGTAGCTGCCAATTTCTGTCGATGCTTCATCGCTCAACACTTTTTGCCAGGTACAGGTTTTCATGAATTTCCCAACCCACAGCCCGCCGGTGTAGCGCGCGGCTTTTTGCGTTGGCAGGGTGTGATTGGTACCGATGACTTTATCGCCATAAGCGACATTGGTGCGCGGGCCGAGGAACAGTGCGCCAAAGTTAGTCATATTAGCGAGGAACCAGTCGTCGCGTGCAGTCATAACCTGCACATGTTCGGAGGCGATACGGTCAGCTTCCTGCAGCATCTCTTCGTAACTTTCGCAGACGATCACCTCTCCATAATCTCGCCACGCCTGGCGGGCAATCTCAGCGGTAGGCAATTGCGTCAACAGGCGCTCGACTTCACGCATTGTTTCTTGCGCTAGTTTCAGGGAATTGGTTAGCAAAATGGCGGGCGTCGTCACGCCGTGTTCGGCCTGGCCTAATAAATCGGTGGCGCACATTTCTGCATCTACCGTTTCATCGGCAATAATCAATGTTTCAGTCGGGCCAGCAAACAGGTCAATCCCCACTCGGCCAAACAACTGGCGTTTAGCCTCAGCAACAAATGCGTTACCAGGGCCAACCAGCATATCGACCGGTGCGATAGTGTCAGTGCCCAGCGCCATGGCACCAATCGCCTGAATGCCGCCTAAAGCATAAATTTCAGTTGCCCCAGCCATTGCCTGTGCAGCCACAATCGCTGGAGCAGGGCGGCCATGGAAAGGCGGGGCACAACTAATAATGCGTGAACAGCCCGCAACGTTGGCGGTAATGATCGACATATGCGCGGAAGCTAATAGCGGATATTTCCCTCCGGGAACGTAACAGCCGACTGCATTAATCGGGATATTCTTGTGACCGAGAATAACGCCAGGACGAGTTTCAATTTCAAGATCGGTCAGGCAACCTTTTTGTGCGCTGGCAAAATTGAAAACTTGCTGCTGGGCAAACTCAATATCTTTAATATCCTGGCGACTTAATTGTTTGATGCAGGCATTAATTTCCTGCTGTGATAAACGGTAATCCTGGCGGTCATAATTATCGAACTTAATGGATAATTCACGAATAGCTTCGTTACCGCGTTGTTCGATATCTGCCAGTATATTTTCAACAATAATACTGGTTTGTTTATTCGCTTGTTGACGTTCTGATAAAGACTTACTGGTTTTTAAATATTGCGCCATGATGCGTTCCTTTCCTGTTTTATGCGTGACAATCCCGCCCAGTAATTTGGGTGAAACGGTAAATCAGAATTAAATCAGGTGTTACATACTAAAGTTTATTGGCATAACCCCGAGCCTGTGCAGTAGAGAGTTGTTGCAGATTCTTAATCGCGGCTTTTGACTGGCGT
Organism: Buttiauxella noackiae; assembly: GCF_000737905.1. Classification (NCBI taxonomy): domain Bacteria; kingdom Pseudomonadati; phylum Pseudomonadota; class Gammaproteobacteria; order Enterobacterales; family Enterobacteriaceae; genus Buttiauxella; species Buttiauxella noackiae. The sequence goes on along the minus strand of NZ_JPRU01000001.1, from coordinate 946,456 downwards.
TGATATACACTTCGCGCCGCCATGGGGGTCAGGAAGGCTGCAATAACACTCAGCGCGCCAATCATCAGATAACCGGACGATAAATTAATGTGTTGCAACATCAAGCCCATTGCCACCGGGCCAATAAACATGCCGACAGAATAAATAGTCTGGAATAACCCCATACGCGTGGATTGCTCATCCTCGACGGTATTCACCACGCTCAGAGACATAAATACTGCAAAAGCCATCCCAAATGAGAAACCAGCAATCGCCTGGAATACGTAGATTAAGTACATATTGCTGGTGAACGGGATGCCAATACTGGAAACCACTTGCAGAATAATGCCGATAACGGCGGTCTTCACCAGGCCGAGGCGTTTGTAAAACACTGAACTACAAAGCGCGATGGCTAACGCGTAGAAAATCAGATGCACGTTACTGAGCAGCGTCAGGATCCCGGCTTTTGCGCCGAGCTGCTGGGCGTAGATGGGTGTCAACGTATCGCGGGTGGCGAAAGGCACCAGAATCACAATGGTTGCTAGCAGGCCGATAAACCACACGGACCGGTCTGCCAACTGACGTTTTGCACTATTTATGCAGGCTTTCAAAGTGGGAGCACGAGCGGCATCGTGAACTTCTTTAATACGAAACGTCAGAATTAGTGCCAACAGCGCTGAAACGCTGGAGACAAAATAGCCGATGTTTTTGTCAAAAAAGTGAATCAACACGCCACCGATACAGTTACCGAGAAATACGCCAAGCGGCCCTGCTAGCGCTAATAATGCTACCGCAGCAGGGGCATCTTTTTTATCAAAATAACGAATAAACAAGATGTTATAGAGAACCCATGTGGCGGCAGTAAAACCATCGGCGGCTTTTGCCAGGTAGAGCGTGGTGGCATTAGGTTCCAGATAAGCAATCGGCCAGGTGATCAGCGGAAGCAGCAGGCTGAACTGGATAAAGATTTTTCGGCTCTTTACTACGTCGGACAAAATGCCAATCGGGAAGCGCACAAACAACGTCGCTAATCCACTGGCGCCCATAATCATTCCCACTATTTCAGGTTGCATCCCCTCGCTGATTAACATCGGTGCCAGGAAGGCGTCAATGCTGTGGATGCAAATAAAAAACAGCACGCTAATGGAAAAAAACAGCCTGACTTCAGAACGACTAAATAGTGCACGAAACATGGTGGTGAACCTCTGAAAGATTAATGGGTTATAACCAATCAAGTACGGCATTAACCGGTGCAATTCTTCGTCGCGACTTTGCGTCACCGGTAAAAATTGACGGTGTGATTTTTCTTTTGTGCATACGTATTCAAAAAATGAAGTTACGAAAAGGTTTCAATTTTGTAAAGGGTGATTATGTAAATGTGAAAAAAATAATTTTGTCTGTTGCATACGCATGCAAAGATGGTGTAAGTATAAAAAACAGGCTTTCCAGCAGGGATGTGGATAAGGAATACCAGACCATGAAACGTAAGACTTTTGGACCCGTGACTTCGCAGCAGGTGGCGCAGATAGCGGGAGTGTCGCAATCGGCGGTATCGCGAACGTTCACTCCGGGGGCGAGTATTTCACCGGCGACGCGTGAAAAAGTGCTGAAGGCTGCACGTGAGCTGGGTTATCGGCCAAACGCCATTGCCCGTTCGCTAAACACGGCTCGCTCCCGGATCGTCGGTGTGGTGATGTCCTATTTTGATAACCAGTTTTACCCGCAGGTGCTTGAAGCGCTGGCGCAAAAACTCGATGAATTGAACTACCACTTGCTGCTTTTCGTTGGCGATCGTGACGGCAATGTCGACCGGATTTTTGACCAGATCATGCAGTATCGCGTTGATGGCATCGTTTTGGCCTCGGTGTCGCTGTCGGTTGAACTTTCAGAGGAGTGTGTTGCGGCCGGTATTCCGGTCGTGCTGTTCAATCGCAGTGAAGAAAATGCCACCGCGTCGAGCGTGAACACCGATAACGAAGCAGCTGCGCGCAACATTGCTGAGTTCTTGCTTGCCGGGCAGCATCAGCGTTTTGCTTATGTCGCCGGGCTTGCAGATTCTTCGGCAAACCTCGCAAGACAAAAAGGTTTTATTACCGCGTTGCAAAGCCATGGCGTGAAAGATATTCGCGTGGTGCAGGGCGATTACGATGCGCAGAAAACGGCCCAGGCCGCCGGGGAACTCTTTTCCTCGCCGCAACCGCCGGATGCTATTTTTGCCGCCAACGACCATATGGCGCTGATGATCATGGATATCGCGCGTTACGAATTTGGCCTGCGCATTCCTGAGGATCTTTCGGTGATTGGCTATGACGATACAGGTCCTTCCGGTTGGCCTTCCTATGCGTTGACTTCAGCCTCGCAACCTGTCGAAGCGATGGTGAGTTCCACCATAGGGCTACTCATGAAACAGATTGAAAGTGAAAACATTGAGCCGGAGCAGGTGGTTGTGCCCGGGGTGCTGGTGGTTCGCCATTCCGCAAGGCGTCCACAGTTTGGCGTTATCGAAAAAGACGGGCTGTGTTTATTCCAGCCGCAGGAGGTTGAATGACCAGGTTGCCGGGCTTTAGTCCCCAGTTTGATTCAATACAGCAATTTATTTTGACCCTGACTCATGTGGTATGGGAGCAAAAAGACATCGGCCAACTGGCGGATTTTTACGCCACGCCTGTGGTGTTCCATACGCCGGAAAAACAGCTCACTGACCTCTCGCAATTCATGCGTCTGACACTTGAAGCGATGCACAGTTTCCCGCAGCGCACGGTGCTAACCGAAGATATTCTCTGCTCTCATACGCCACAATTTGAGTACTACGCCGCACAACGTACTCTGGCCTGCATTCAGCACCAGGGCGAGGGGTTCTTTGGCAAACCGTGCGGCAAATCAATTTGGGTCCGTACCTGGGCCGATCGCGTTTGCTCCGAAGGGGCGGTGCGTCAGGAGTGGTTATTGCAGGATAGGGCCGCCATCGTTTCTCAAATTGGGATGGATGTGCGTGATTTTGCCCAACAGCTGGCACACTCGCGCCGTGAAGCGGGTCTTGAAAATATCTCAGCTGAAGAGATGGACGCTCGCTGGGCGGGTGGCCCGGAAGGCGATGATGTCGATGGCCCGTTGGCTGGACTGGTGGAGCGCTATTTGTCGATGTGGGCAGGCGGTAACAGCGGTGTGGTGCCGGGGCTTTATCACCCCGCAGCCACGTTGCATGGGCCAGGGCATGTCTTACGAACCGGTGAACAAGATATTGGTGGTTTTCTTTCCGGTTATCGAGCCTCGTTCGCTGACAGCGAAACGCATTTGCATCACCTTGTAGTGCGCCGTGATGCTAACGAACCGGTACGTTTATCGCTGCGTTGGTCGCTATTAACCTGGCATGATGGCTATGGGAAGTTTGGCATGCCGACGCGCCGTCCGGTTTCTATTACCGGAATTAGCCAGCTGGAATTACGCGATGGTTTAATTATTCGTGAATATCTTGGCGTCGATGAATTAGCTATCTGGTCACAGATCCTGAATTAATTACGTTAAATTAATGACAGGGGTATATTCCCCCTAAAATAAAACATCTGATTATGGTAATTAATTTATCAGGTGTTTCTATTGCTTAAATCTTGGATAAACGATTATCGCCATTTGCAGGTGAGGGGTATTCCTATCCCTGAATAATGTGCGCTGAGAAAAATAACAGCGCATTCATATAACGCAGGAGGTCATATGTCTTCAACTGAAACAACCAATAAAACACCGGTAACGTCGGAAAAAAGCAATGCGAAAGCCACGCGTGATGAACAGGTATTACAAGTGGAACGCCGTGACTTTGTCGACCTTGTCCCGGAAAAACGCCCGCGAGCTCAGTCATTAAGAGGTTTTGATGATTGTTATACCGATATTGTCGATTACATCGTGCGTTGTACCCATAAAATATGGGATGAGCGTGATGTCGGATTAATATATTCCCACTATACCCACAACTGCGTTTTATATAATGCGCTTGGCACCATGTATAACCGTGAGCAGGTGGTTCAGGATACATTGCAACGCCTGGTTGCCTTCCCTGAGCGCCGCGGCATGGCTACGCAGGTTATCTGGAACGGAAATGATGTCGAAGGATTTTATACCTCGCATCTGGTAACAGGCTCTGGTCGCCACACTCAGTACAGCCACCTTGGTAAACCGACAAACCGCACATTTGTGACGCGAACCGTCGCGGACTGCATGATCCACGAGAACAAAATTTACCGTGAGTGGGTGGTGAGCGACAACATGTCGATGATGCGCCAGCTCGGTCTGGACACTGACGCCGTCGCCTACGGTATGGCTAAAGAGCAATTTGATAAAGGTTTCCGCGTCACCGACATCGGTGAGAACCGCCGCATGGTGGGGCAATATCCACCAGAAATGGAATGCGATGTTTCTATCGCTCATACCGATACCGAAGAGCAATGCCTGCGTTGGCTACACGAAATCTACAATCGCCGTATGCTGGGAAAAATCAAAGATGTCTATGCACCTAATGTGCAGTGGCATGGCCCGCTGATGAAAGAGTTGTATGGCCAGGCCGCAGTGATTCACCAGACATTGGCGCTGATTGGCATGATCCCGGACGGTGCATGGATGCCGCAGCATATCTGTTCTAACCCTTGCGAAGAAGGCGGCACCAAAGTGGCGGTACGCTGGATCATGGAGGGGCACCACCTGGGTTATGGCGAGTTGGGCAAACCAACCGGTGAGCGCCTGTTCGTGATGGGCATGTCCCACTACCACATTGTAAACGGCAAAATTGTCGATGAGTGGGTGGTCTACGATCATCTGGCTCTGCTGGCGCAAATTAAACTGGGTCAAATGGAGGAATAAGAAATGGGCAAGATTTCTGAGGCTGATGTTGAGTTTATTAAACGTCCGCAGGGGCAGGACGTGCAGGCTGACCGCACGCTGACCGAGACGGTGCAGAACATTATTGACCAGGTGCGTGAGCGCGGTGATGCCGCGCTGCGCGACTACTCGGCAAAGTTTGATAAAACAACACCGGATACTTTTGAAGTGTCGGAAAAGGAAATTGCCCGAGTGTTGGCAGACCTCGACCCGCAAACGCGTAAAGACAGCGAGTTTGCTATTGCACAAGTGAAGCGTTTTGCGCAGGCGCAGCTGGCAACGATGCAACCCCTGGACGTTGAAACACTGCCGGGCGTGCATCTGGGGCACCGTATTATTCCGATTCAAACCGTGGGCTGTTATGTTCCAGGCGGGCGCTACCCGATTCTATCTGCACCGGTTATGTCGATTGTTCCCGCGGTGGTGGCGGGTTGCGACGAAATTATTGCTTGTCTGCCACCGGGTGCGCATTCGGCGATGATCGCCATTTGCCATCTTGCGGGAGCGCATCGCATCTTCAAAGTGGGTGGCGCACAGGCGATTGCCGCAATGGCATGGGGAACGGAATCTATCCCGGTGGTCGATAAAGTTGTGGGGCCTGGTAACGCATTCGTGAATGAGGCCAAGCGCCAGGTATTCGGTAAAGTCGGCATTGATGCGTTGGCAGGGCCGAGTGAAATATATGTCATTGCTGATGAGAGCGCCGACCCGAGAATTCTCGCAGCAGACCTTTTGGCTCAGGCCGAGCATGATGTCCATACTCGCGTTGGCATGGCAACAACCAGCCCACAAATTGCACACGAAACACTGGCAGAAATTGAACGCCAGTTATTGAATTTACCAACCGCTGCTACAGCGGGTGAGGCGTGGAAGCGGCAGGGGGAGATTGTTTTGTGCCGTGACGAAGCGCAGCTTATTGAGTGGGCAGACCATATGGCAACTGAGCATTTACAGGTGCATACCCGTGATCCTCATGCGACGGCCAGCAAAATCCGTAATTACGGCTCGTTGTTTATTGGGCAAAACGCCAGCGTCGTGTTCTCTGACAAATGCTGCGGTACAAACCACACGTTACCGACGATGGCCGCAGCCCGCTACACCGGGGGATTGTGGGTTGGTGCTTACGTGAAGATTTGTACCCATCAGTGGATTGACGACCACGGCATTGCTGCTGTGGCGCAACCCGCAGTGCGTCAAAGCCGCACCGAAGGGATGCAGGCTCACCGCCGTGCGGCAGAAATTCGTTTGTTGCCCGACAGTGTTGACGCGATAACAAATGGGGATCGTGATTAATTATTTATTCACAGCTGAACAGTATTACAGCAATCCACTTGAAATATCTTCAACATTAATTTTATTAATGTTTATTCTCTTGATTAGGTTATTTCTTAACTACATTATTATCTTGAAAGGGATGGGTGGTAAATGAATTACCCCCAAGTGTTAATATTAATCACGGATTTGGATTATGCTGTCACTGGAAATGGAAGACGATGTTGTCCTGCGGGTAAAAGGCATGGAAAAAATGCTTGAAGGGATTGTCCGCGAACTCAAAGCCAATAATGGTGTTGTTGACGAGTTTATCCGGGATGATATCGCAAGGTTCCGGCACTGTTCAAAAGATGTAATAACGCACCATGTTCAGGTATCTCGTAACGTGCGTAAAAGACTGGAAGATGTCACCATCCATTCTCAAAAATGCGTTCGTAAAACGGCCCAGAATAATTTGTTATATGGTGTATTGTGCGGAATGTCATTCTGCATGCTTTTACAATTGATGTAATTGGCATCGATGCATTATGGGAGAAAGTTACCTTTCTCCCTTTTTTATTTCTGGAAGACTGCGTGCTGGCTTGAATGCAACTAAGGTTTTTTAGTTATGTATTGATACATTTCCGCAGAAAGAGGGATATGTAGATTAATATTCTTTCCAGGCAGCTGACTGTTAAACCATTGCTCATAAAATTGTTTGAAATCACCGCGATTGAATCGTGCTGAAAGATTTTTATCAACAATATTTTTTAGCTCTATATCATCATGGCGCAGCATTATACTCAAGTCTTGCGCATTCCCAAGTGTCAGTTTTGATATCTGGTAATCCTTCATATCCTCACTGCTTTCAATGAGTTGCTTGAGAGAAATTTCATTTATCGCGGTGGCATAACTTTTATTGCTGCTCGTAGCAGAAAATGCTTCCTTCATTGTAGGTTGAGTAAGAACCATAATGTTAAGTTTCTGCAAGCGATTAAGACTGTTAATGTTAATTAAATCAGTGGTGCCTTTTGCCACACTGATCGTTCTTCCTGCTAAGTCCGAATAGGTATTAATATTATTTCCTTTGAATGAACCCAAACGTGTATAGACACACAGGTAATGGCGGGAGAAAAGAACAACATTTTCGCGACTCACCGTATCAGTATTAACAGAGCAGTCCATGTCAATGATATTATTGCTGAGCATTGTGGTACGCATGGCTACTGGTGTTGGAATATAATTCACAACCAAATCATTAATGTTCAGGCTTTTTTTCAACGATTCGGTTACATCTCTGCATAAATCAATGACATAACCGACCACATGCCCATCACTGGTTTTATAAGAATAGGGTGGCGCATCACGATAGCCAATATTAATAATTTTATGGCTGGAAATTCTCTCCAGTGTGGACATGTTTGTCTCTGCCTTCAAAAAAACGGCATAACAAACCAACGATAAACTTAGTACATATTTCAGAAGATGTTTCTTTTTCATTTATCTATTTTTTTGTGGTTGACGGTTATCTTCAAGGTCGGGTACAAACGAAGAGTAGTTAATAAGAATAAAGAGCAGTCGAGGTAAGCGACTGTTTTAATTCAGGTGACATTGGCCAGTTGAGAGTAATTCCCTGAGGCATTATGGGCTCAAAAAACCATTTATTATAAATGTCTATGAACTCTTTGCTCAGCAACAGGCGCTTCATGGAGTGGTTAATCAGACCGGCAAAATCGTCATTATCTTTTTGCATCGGCATACCAATGGGGAGTCTTGGACTAAGGGTATCTGCCGATATAGCAAACGCCTGGGGATGCCCGGAAAGCGCTATTTGCCCAAGTAGCAGAACGTCGCTTGAGACTATCGCGGGTGTTTGCCCGCTTTCAAGCGCGGAGAAAGCTTTAATATTGTCGGTTCCAAGATCAATATTCAGTGATAGTTGATGCTCAGAATTAGCTTGCTGGATGTGTCTGACAAACACGGTGCCGCTTTTAACCAACACGGTATGGCCGTTGAGCTCGCTGATATCCGAAATACGATCTTCTTTACGTGATACGTAACGGGTTGCTGAGAAAAAATACGGCTCCGAGAATGTCACTATTTTTTGGCGTTCCGCTGTGTAGACTGTCGGAATGCATCCCATATCGATAGTTTTATTTTCAATGGTTAAAAATTGAGTTGCTGTAGCGACAGGAACCCACTTAATTTTCAACGTCGGGAGTTGTAGCTTCTGCTTAAGCATATCGACCAGTCGATTGCATATTTCAATGGAGAAGCCTCGCGGTTTATTGCCTTCAACATATGAAAAAGGAAAGACATCAGCCTGGTAGCTAAGCGTGATAGTCCTGGTTTGTGCAATGCGTAATAAAAGATCATCGGCCCGGCTATTGGAAGGTGCCAGTAGTCCAGTACAGAGTAAAATTGCTACTGCCAGAGGAAATAACGTCTTATATAAATGAGTGGTTATAAATCGCATGTACTCTCCATTTTCTCCTGCTCCAGTTCTGCCATGACACTGGCATTTTCTACGGCCCGGCTAAAATAATATCCCTGAACGGTTATTTCTTCTCCGCTAAGGGAGGCAAAATATTCAAACTGTTGTTTTGTTTCAACACCTTTGGCGGTGACTTTCAACCCGCGCTGTAGTGCGTAACGAACGAGCATACCTACCAACACCTGGCTGTCTTCACACTTATCGAGTACATCAATAAGGGAGCGGGCAATTTTAATGTGGCTGAATGGGAAAATAATCAGGTAATCCAGTGTTGCAAACCCTGTTCCAAATTCGTCGAGTACAATGCCAACGCCTAATGCCTGAATTGCATTCAGTGTCGGCAGGATAACTTCGCGATCGAGTTGTTCAGACCCCGTAATCTCAATTTCCAATCGCGCGGGATCTAAGCCACTGTCTTGCAATGCATTGCGAATGATGTCCAATATTCCTGGATTACGAAGTTGATGGGGAGAGACATTCACCGCTACCGTTTTAGCCGTGGGCCAGTTAGCCGCGTCCATACAGGCGCTGCGTATCAACCATTCACCTAGCCTGGCAATAAGCCCAATATCTTCAGAAACGGAAATAAAGTGGTGCGGTTGTAGCAGGCCTTTGGTTGGATGTTGCCAACGAACCAGCGCTTCATAGCCTTCGATATTGCAATTTCTGAGACGAGTGATTTTTTGGTAATGCAGGAAGAACTCATTTTTTCTGATGCCATCTTCAATTTCCTTGCTAAAAAGAAGGTTATTAGACGGGTTCATCGTCATGCCATGAGAATAGAAATGGAAGCAATTACGGCCGAAGCTTTTGGATGTATAGAGTGCAAGGTCTGCATGTGCGAACAGATCTTCTCGGGTATTACCATGTTGAGGTGCGCAGGAGATCCCGATGCTACAACTGATAGAGAAAGTATGCCCGCTACAGGTGAAAGGTTGGTTGAGTGTATCTAAAACTCTTCGAGCCAATGTTTCAGCTTCAAAAATCGAGTCATTGTTAACCAGCTGAAGAAGGGCAAACTCATCACCACCAAGACGGATTGCCATATCTCCTTCATTAAGTAAGGCCGACAGGCGTGCAGCCGACTCGATAAGCAATTCATCACCTACGACATGGCCATAGGTATCATTAACGGGTTTGAAATTGTCCAGATCTATCAATAACAGATTGAAGATACTTCCTTCGGTTCTTAATTTTAATAACCTGTCGTCTATCGAGTTTCGGTATGCAACTCTATTTGGTAGCAATGTTAGAGAATCATGGTGTGCCATGTACTCCATCTTTTGCGCCATTTCTTGCATGCGTTGTAGATAACCCCGATCAACCATTGCTACGCGCAGCTTTTCAATCGCTTTTGCCAGTTCACCTATCTCATCTTCTTGATTCTGGAACGGGGTAACCTGGTCAGTTTGCTCATCCGCTATCAAAGTTACAGCCTGCACAAGGCGAGGGACCGGACGGAAAAGGTTACGCACTAGCCAATTAACGACCACAACCGTAATACCCAGGATCAAAATCAGCATCAATAAAGTATTTTTTAATAGCTGATTATGAGTCGCAAAAAGGGCGTTTCGCTCACCGATGCTACTGATAACTGCACCTATCAACTCACCGGAAAAGTTAACGATGGGAATTGAGCCGACGAAGTACTCTTTTCCATCAATGAAGACAAAGCCGCGGTAATACTCTTTGAGTGCTGAACTATTGGCAGCACCTTCAGTGATGCTGATTTTTTGTGATGTTTGAGTATTGGTAAAACCCTTTTTTTTATCGTAAGACAATAGCCACGTCGGATTATGGGTTTGTGTTGAAACCAGCGTCAGCATATCGGCCGGATCGAAGCCGGTCTGGATTACCGTCTCGTCATCGTAGAATGGACGTTCGGATTCAATGGAAGTGACCTGACCTTCATGGTTGGATTTTACTGTTACTGAGGTATAGATATTGCGGATGATATAACTGGTAATTTGCGAGTTAGTTGCTGCCTGTTTAAACCATTGTTCATGAGATATTCGGTTAACCTCAAAAACACCAGCGCCAGAACCAACTCCATAGGCAATCAGAATCCCCAACATAAGATAGATAGCAACTTTTCCGGTAATCGAATGATACCAGCGATGTTCTCCACGTAAGTTGGAATCCTTTTTATAGGGAAGCACAACCTCATGTTGAATGAGCTCTTTATCTACCATTTTTCTATTCGTACTCTTTTTTTGCGACTAAATAAGGCTCAAGTGGGGGTAATTATATAAATTACTTGTTCATTATTCTTAATATGCCGATGCATTGTTAATGTGTTATTTGTTTAATGTTAGTGCGTTGTGTGTTTTTGCCATGAGTCATGCTTTCGAGGAAACATGTTCGTAGGACAGGATTTGCTTTTATTATCAATTCTGGAGTATAGAGTTGACTAATTAATGCGTCAACGATAAACATTAACATATTCATGTCTCAGTACATTCATTTTGTTTTTTTCATGATAAACAAAATATCCAAAAAAATAGATTTTTTGCAAATAACAATACCCATTATTCATGATGAACAGAGTTAAGTGGTAACTCCAGAAGTTTGCATAATTTGTTAATAGGCTGTGGCCGATGAAACAGGAAACCTTGTGCCAAATGAATACCACAATTCTTAACTATTTGATGTTCTTCTTCTGTTTCCACACCCTCAATCAATACCTGGCTGCCTGAGCTTTTGCAAAGTTGCACGACGTGGTGGAGGAACGCTTCGCCACCTTCACGTGCCAATCCGAGCACAAGCGTACGGTCGAGTTTTATTTTATCCAGCTCATATTGTGTTAAGTACGACAATGTGGAATAGCCGGATCCAAAATCATCAAGCGCAATTTTGATACCCAATTGGCGTAGTTCAGAGAGAATCTCTATTACTTGCTCGGGTTTGTTAACTTTTTGTGATTCCGTAATTTCCATTTCCAACGTCCAGTCAGAAGGTAACGGATTACGCAGTAGTTTGCTCACCAGACTGAGGAAATTGGGGGCAAGTAAAGTTTGTGGTGAAATATTTACCGAAAGCGTCATGCCTGGAAAACGAGAAAGCTCATGATGAATAGCTTCAACTGCATTTTCAAGTACCCAAAAATCTACCTCTGGCATCATGCCAATTCGTTCATAATATTTTAAAAAATAAGGCGGTATTATTTTCCCATCATCACTTTGATGACGAAGCAATACTTCCATCGCGACAATTTTCTGGCTATCAACTGTTATTTGCGGTTGATACCAGAGTACAAAATTACCACTACTCTGTAGTTCATTAATATTGCGTCGTGCATCAATGTACTCATTTGCTTCGGAAAGATAATGATGCGGTGATTCAACTTCACGATGGCCTGGCACAGGCAATTGAAATTGGTTTTCTTTAACGGGAACAAAGCTGGTATTGCCTCCAGGGAGAGTGATCACTTTGTAATCACGTTTTTCCATATAACGCAGGAAAGGCCAGTAGATAGCAATGCCAGCACAAATTAAAAATATCTGGAACAACACGGCGCTCATTGCTCCATCTGTACCCAACCAGGCATTAATGATAGCAGGCGTTGCCCAGCCTACCATTTGCTGAAGGGGCGGTACAATGTGCCAAAGGGTGGCGTAGTAGGCAATGATGTAATCCACAGCAGGAGTCATTACAAACGGGATAAACATCACCGGGTTCAACACTACCGGTACGCCAAAGATGAGTGGCTCATTGATATTGAAGATAGCCAAGGGCAAGGAAACATTAATTAAATGTTTATTTGAAGGGTTGCGGCTAATGAGTAAACAAATTAACAGGCTAAGTGTGCCTCCACTACCACCAGATGCGCACCACGTCTCATAAAAGGGAACGCTTAAGATATTTAATGATTCGTGGCCGGCTTTCCATGCAGCTATATTAGATATCGTTTCATTCGATAACCTCAACCCGATATCCTGGAAAATATAATAGCCATGTACACCAAAGAACCACGTGGCTTCACGCACTACCTCATAAAGTAGCCCGTGGGTGAAATTATCAGGATATATTACTTTGGAAATATCCTGAGTTAACCAATCGCTTGCATTTAAAATGAGATGACCAATCAACACCAGAGTCAGAAGTTTACTGAAAAATATTAATATTATTTTTACTGAGGCCCAATTGAATTTTATTCTGTTGGTACGGAAGATTTTAATGTTCTTTTCTAAAATTAAATTGGTGAAAATTGCTGCTAGTAAAGCGACTGGTAGACTCACACCAACAAAAAAGTTAGGTTCATTGTTATTTTCAAGGCCAGTGATGCCAAGTAATACAGTCAGGCTAAGAGAGATGCTGAGCATTATCGATAAACGATATCTAACGGCCCATTGTAGAGAAAAAATGATATTTAAAAGTATAGGGAGGAATACAAGCATGCTTTGTTGCAGGTGTTCCAACCAGGTAGAAGCTTTAACCCAGTGAAAGTTCAGACATAACGTACTTGCAACAACAACCAACGCTCGTAACACAGAAAATGGCATAATTGCCATAGTGCAACTGAGAACTGCTTGTGAAATACGATTGTTAATGAAATTTAATTTTATTTTGTGAAATATGCTAATCGCGTTTCTTTTAGTTATTGTGTGGTTCATTCGTTACTTAATTGTAGGTTTGTATGTTATTGTTGTTACAATGTCAAAAACTACTATATCATCATATACAAAGTGACGATATTGAATTTTATAGCTGATACTAATTGAATGAGATGAATGCTTTTCAAATTAATATATTGTTTGAGCAGTCATCTGACCTGATGTATTTATTTTTATCCAAAAATAGACATTTATTGATAATCTAATTTGCCATGACCCGCAGTGAGGACATGACGAATGAATTTTATTCACTACCATTATCTGTGAGTCTTTGCAGCTTTTGCCTGCCTGACGGGGATTTTCCGCTATCGCTTAATATTGCTACACCGACGCTGAGGGTTGGGCTGGGTTCATTTTACCTCTTCTGGCAAGACGGCATATCCGAGAGCAGAAGCCAGCCGTGCGGAGTAGTTAATATCTTGATGCAGTGTTTATCTGACAGCCACCACAAACCGGCGATGGCTTTGTGGTGACGCAAAAATCATGTTATTTCAGCGTAATGCTATCTGCTGAGAGTTTTCATTCAGTTGGTAATGCTTCTACAGCTGTAGCATTGGCTTTATTACTGGAGTAAATAAAGAAAAGTGCTATTCCCAGGCAGACCACCGCACCCAGTCTTGTCGCAGAAAAATGAATCGCTTCATTTCCTAACCAACCAAAATTATCAATGAGCATGCTCATTGCCAGCTGGCCAAAGATGACCGCAACAGTAGCAACAGCCGCACCAATTCGCTGAACAGCCAGAACCATAATGACAATGTAAGGAACACCACAAAGTGCGCCAAGCAATTGCCATTTCGGCACATCCAGCAAGGTTACAGCATGCTTTGGTTCGAAGAAGAAAATGAGTAGCGCGGTCACCAGCGCGCCGACGGAAAAAGTCAGAAATGCACTGCGAAATACGCCAACATTGCTACCCAACCTTCCATTAATTGCAGCCTGCATGCTAAGAAATGCACCACCGACTACGGCCAGAATGATCATTAATATATTCACGAGTTCACCTCAACCTTTTGCCATAAGGAATAGGGCAGCAATAATAAAAATCAGCGCGATAATGCGCTTACTGTCAATTTTCCGATGAGAAGAACCAAACAGCCCGTAATGGTCAATAACCACACTTTTGGAGACCTGTCCTGCCAAAATACCAATCATGGTCATCGCAATTCCAATACTGGGAACGGCAACGGTGAGGATCACAACGTACACCGGGCCCAAAATACCGCCAAGCAGAGTCCATGATGGTTGGGTAAAGAAGGAAGGGCTGTTACGGGGGCTAAAGAACAACATTAGCAAGAATGTCAGCGCAGCACCGACTCCGAAAATACTGAACGTTGCCCATAAGTCACCGACTTCGCTTCCTAGTGGTCCTAATAAACCGGCTTCAACGGATAGACCCATCCCGCCAGCAACGACGAGTAATATAAATAAAAGCTGCATTAAAACGCTCTCCAGTGGTTGAGGTGGAGAATGCTATAGCAGTGGAGTGTAATGAAAAACGGTATAATCCAATAAACACCTTTGCATAAGTTGGGATAATGTACGAGCCAAGTGCCATAAATTTTCGCACACTGTTATTTTTTATCGGAGTCTTTGATACCCAAAGCTTTTCAATCGTAGCTCGGCGTGAAGGGGTCTCTGTATCAATGATTTCACGGGTCATCCTTCAACTGGAGGATGCACTCGGTCAGCAGCTTTTTTATCGAAATACCCGAGCAGTTATTCCCACCGAAGCCGGACGGTTATTCATTAGCTATGCTCGCGCCATGACTGAGCAATTGAGCGAAGCCCGTATAGAGATGCAGGATAGAGCCCTTGAACCAGCTGGGCTAATAAGGATTAATGCGCCTGTATTTTTCGGCCAGCGCCACATTGCCCCCTGGCTTAGCGAACTTTCTGCCCGCTATCCCCGACTGCTAATTGAACTGACGCAGACTGATGATTACATCGACCCCCATAGGGATGCCTCAGATGTTATTTTCAGAATTGGCACGCTGACGGATTCTTCTTTCCATGCGCGTGTATTTGGAACTCAGTGTTATCACCTGGTTGCCTCTCCCGGCTACATTAAAAAATTTGGAAAACCGGAATTTCCAGCCCAACTGAATGACCATAAATGCCTGGTTTACAGAGGATCATCGGGTCCAAACCGCTGGTTGTTTAGGGAACCAGCCGGCTCCTGGACTCACTATCCCATTACCGCATTACTGACCTCCAACAATGCTGAATCTCTTCTAATCAGCGCACTTAGCGACATGGGAATGGTACTGTTTCCTGATTGGCTTATTGGTGACAGTCTTAAAAAAGGTGACCTTGTCAGATTGATGGAGGGATTTGAGGTCGCGATCAATACTGAGCCGCAGCATATCGCCGCTATCTATCCCAACGCACGCCATCCTCCGCTGAATGTGCGGGCTGTGATCGATTATTTCGTAGAAGTTTACGGCGCGCCGCTTTACTGGCAGTTTGATTGACGCTTTGCAATAAGAGCCAGTTTATCGTTCTCCATGATGAATAAAGGCGCGAGGTTTAGTGCTTTCAATAATTATCAAGCACCCGTATTTGGCGCATGATTAACGTAAGAAGACCTGGAGCGGCACCTGTATGTATGGCTTTTCCTAAAACTTGAGGCTACTGGACCGAGGGCTGGGATGCCCCTTTCTGCGGGCACTGTCAAAGCTCGAATATTACCTTAACAGCGATGGTGGCAAGGACAAGCTTCCTGTACGAAGCGGCTGCCTGGCAACATTCTTCCATAAAGGTTCAGGGCTATTTTGAGGGACGCAGAACAGTGCATTGTGATTAGTCAACTACCAGATAAGGTCATTCTTATTTATTAGTAAGTGACTTAATTTAAGTCATTTCTGTGTCGTCAATTAAGTATTGGTCTACCGCTGATTTTGTTATTAATTACTCATGGGAGTATAGGGAAATGCATTTAAATCATTGTGAAGCAGAACTGATACAGATTATAAAAAAAGAGAATGGCTTATTTTTATCTTCCTACCAAATCTGCCAATCACTGGGGGACGCTTACAGCGCACTTTGGCAGCAAATACAGTCTGAATATGGAACAGAAGACGGCAGTGCTGAAATGGGAACAGGGGCCGGGAAACACTATTCGCCTGCATCATATGTAGCCCATTCTCTTGAACATTTAAGGAAGTTACACCCGCAAATAAAAAAAGAGTATTTCCGTTGCAAGGGGGTGACTTTTGAATCGGGACGTATAGAGCCTGGTTATACTGGCAATATATTAACCATTTGGGCGTGGCAGAAATAATCTTACTGGTCTCACTTGAACGCAAAACCACCTCGCATGGTGGTTTTTTTGGCAACCACAACTGTTACTCCTTCAACCCCACTTTCGAAAGGCAGAGCCACCGATACAAACGCTATGGGGCGCTCACTGTTCTATTTAATATTGTGTGAAAAGTTGTCGCTTTACAGTCAAACACTGTGTTGAATGGAAAAGAGAAAATGAAAAGAATATTGTCACTTCTTCTGGCATCTGTGCTTTTAAGCGGATGTGCAAGCATCGTTGGCGAACAGTCACAAACTCTATATATCGAGAGTAAACCAACGGGCGCAAATTTTGTTATCTCTGATAACAATGGGATGATCGCAGCTCGTGGAACCACACCGCAGTATATTACGTTACCTAAGGCTGATGGCAGCTACTTTGGCAAGTTATCTTACACAGTCACACTAATGCATTCAGATCACTACCCGCTGATAGTGCCATTGCAGTCGCGGCTCAACGGCTGGTACACCTTCGGAAATTTGCTGTTCCTCGGCGTACCAGGCTGGCTATTGATTGATCCATTCAATGGAGGCATGTACAAAATATATCCAGAGCACTTAAATGCCATAATGCGACCCTGCCCACGTGGCCCGTGGAGTTATACCTGTCCATAAATGGGGGCGACCGACTGATTTAATTGAGGCAGTAGATATTCGCCTCACGTGGGCTGTAGGAGCCCATTGTTAAGGTTGATACCAATACGTTGAGCACGCTCTGTTTTACTTCCACCTTTGCAACCTTCATTTCAGTTGTGATCTGAGTCTTATAATCTGATTGTAGATTTAAGTTACAGACACACTTTGCCGTTATTCAACTTTACGTGCTCATAAAAGACACCGTATTTCGAGCTACTTTTTAAAGGACTGCATCTACTTTGCTCGTGCGGAGCATATTGTATATAGAGCAGGGTTAATATGATAAAGCGAAACCTGAACATTAGCTGCCTACTGGTATGGAGCAAAACTGTGGGGGCATGTGTTATTTCAGAAAGGATGCAAGTAAACGGAAAATACAACGCTCAAGAGTTCATATCCAATGATTTTTTGGACCTCGAACAAGTCCTCCATCTTGATGATCAAATATATAGAAATTCTGGAGCCAGAATGGTTAAAAAATCAGTCATCAATATGCTGCATAACTATATTTCTGGCGAGAGCGAATCAGTTCCTGTTTTGGAATGCAAGGCTTAGCGAGTAACAATGAATTTATAGCACAGGAGATAATAACCTATGGCATTACCTTTTATTATATTGGGCGTCGCGGCAGCGGCAACGGCATTTGGTGGCAAAAAAGCATATGACGGTTACCAGAAAAAATCGGAAGCCGATGACGTATTAGATCGCGCACAGCGTCGCTTTGATAAGCATAAAGAGAGCTTTGAGGCGGCGAATGAAACAACGTCTAAAAAACTGGCTGAGTTGGGTGAAAAGGAACTGGAAATTGGTAATGATTTCAATGAATTCAATACTATAGCTATCGATCTTCTTGCTCGTATGGCAAAGGATGGGCATAAAAATCTTGAACTGACGGTGCCAAAGCACAGCATTAATAAGATCCAAAGTCTGGCAATTTCTGCCACGGAATATCTGACAACAGTCGTTGGCGCTGGGGTATCAGGCGCCGCAGCGGGTTTTGCCGTATACAGCGGCGTCATGGCGTTTGCCGCCGCTTCTACCGGGACGCCGATTGCCATGTTATCTGGTGCGGCGGCTTATAACGCCACGATGGCAGCGATTGGCGGCGGTTCCCTTGCCGCGGGCGGTTGGGGTATGGCGGGTGGTGCGATGGTACTTGGTGGCGCGGTCGTCGCTCCGCTGATTGCTATCGCGGGCTGGGCCTACGATAGTCATGCGGAAAAAGCGCTCAATAATGCTTATCAAAGCTCTCGTGAGGTGACTGAGGCAGTAGAGAAAATGAATGCGGCTGAAGCACAGTTAATGAAGGTGCAGCAGTATGTAAACAGCATTTATGAATCGATCGCTCGTATGCATAACGTCTTTGTTCAGCATTACTTTGCGCCGCTGAAAGCGATGCATGCCATTATTGTTGAACGTCATGAGAAGAACATCTCCACTGAGATTTCTGAGTCGGAAGAGATCATGGAAATTATCGACAATGGATACAAATTAGCCGCCATCATGACCGATGTGATTACTACGCCGCTGTTCAAGCCGATGACGCAGGAAAATGGCGAAGCCGTTATTGAAGATGGCGTGATCCAGTTGCAGACCGACAGCAACGGTATGAACCTACTGAACCAAAAAGTGCTGGATGACAAACTGGAGGTATCCGCCTCTGATTTCAACGCCTTTTCCTCTCATTTTTAATCGACCCGTCGGGCGAAGAGGCCCGGCATTTCTATGGACAGAGCACAATGAATGCAGCAAGGTTCGACTGGGGTGAAGAGTTACATGAGACGGTGGTCAAGAGCCTCACCACATCATTTGGGTTAGATTTTCTCCTCCTGGAAGATAAGCACGGAGGCGATGTAAACACTATTCACAACGTGCGTCAGGGGGTGTATGCCACTGATGCTGAACGTCAACGGTATGAGCAACGTGAAGGGTATGATTCGCACCATTACCACACCCACGAAAACTACATTGCCACCAATCGGGCAGGAAAAAAGGCGCATGAGGCTGGCACGCTAACTGATACCTATACCGGTGAACGTTTTAGGGCTAATGATAAAAAGAATCTCGACCATATTATTTCTGCCCACGAGATTCACCATGATCCCGGACGCGTTCTCGCTGAGTGCGATGGCGCTGAACTGGCCAATGACTCGTCAAATCTTACCTTCACGAACGAGTCGCTAAATAAGGCGAAGAAAGCGAAAACGATGGATGCCTTCTTACAAACGTTGCATGACCAGCATACCGCCACTACGCATGAAATTGCCCGATTACGCAGTCAACCTGCACTCTCTGAACAAGAACAGAAACAACTGAATAAACTGGAAAATAAAGCAGCCGCCGATTTTGAGCGCATGAAAGAGGCCGATAAGCAGGCGCGGGAGAAATACAACAGTACTATCAATCAGGAATATTACACGAGCAGCAAGTTTGCGAAGAATGTTGCCAGTGCAACGCTGAACAATGCATTTCGCATGGGAACGCGGCAGATGCTGGGGTTGATTCTTGCAGAAACATGGTTTGAATTCCGCGAGCGTATTCCGCAGATCTTTGAGAAACATCGTCATGCATTTGATGCAGGAGATTTTCTACAGGATGCTAATGAGGTATTACGTGCTGTCTGGCACCGGGTGCAGAAAAAATTTAGCACCTTCCTTACTTCCTTTAAAGACGGTGCAATTGGCGGCATGCTATCCAGCATTACCACGACGCTCTTCAATATCTTCTTTACTACAAAGAAGATGATAGTGAAGCTGATTCGTGAAATGTGGAACAACCTGGTGCAGGCCTTCAAAGTGATGGTCTTTAACCCAGAGGGTTTAGCTCCGGGGCAGTTGGCGAAAGCAGTAAGTAAGTTGGTGGCTGCTGGGGTGGCCGTCGCAGCGGGTGTTGTGGTTAACGAAGCACTAGCAAAAATTCTTGTCTTTCCTTTTGGCCCGGAATTAGCTGCTTTCTGCGGCGCACTGGCAACAGGTGTTCTGACACTGGTGATGAACTATTTTCTTGAATACAGCGCCTTAATGAAAAAGGTCTGGGCATTTCTGGATACTTTCAAAGATAAGTATCAGAAAGCACTTGAGTATTATCGACAGGTTAATAGTGAACTCGATCGTTACCTTCTGGAGCTTTCGGCGCTAGAGTTCGCGATAGATACCTCTGAGTTGGCGTACTTTACCCGTCATCTTGGCGCAGTGAATAGCGAAATTGAGCGTGGCCTTTTGCTACGAGCCGAGATCGAGCGTCGAAATATCGCGCTGCCGTTTGAGGCCGGGAATACACGCTCCATGCGAAGTTGGTTAAGCAAGCTATGAAGATCACTCCGGCATTTCCTTGCAACCAGTGCGGAGCCTGCTGCCGCCATGTTGTTCGCGCCAGCGAAACACAGTTCCTCGATCGTGGAGATGGTATTTGTCGGCACTATCAAATGGAGACTAAGCTGTGTGCGATTTATGAAACGCGTCCACTGATTTGCCGAGTTGAAAAGCAATATCATCTTAACTACCAGCAGCAATATAGCTGGCAGGAGTTTATTGCGCTAAATCGCGAGGCGTGTCTGATTTTGGAAAAGCTCTAAAGCAAAGAGAACAGAGGGGCTTTCATTATAAAAATAGCCCCTGACCCTCCTCAGTTGCGGCCAGCTAAGTCTGTTAGCTCACTTTCTCCAGCTCATGCTTTACCGCCTTCAGTGTCCTTTGCCGAATTAAGCCGCTTCCCAATCTGATTGCCAGCCAGTATCCGGTCATTTTTAGCCGTGTCGCTCGGTCAGGGCAGTATATGAATGTCTCTGTGCAGAGAACATATTTATTGTTGGCAAGTTGTTGTACCTGATATCGCAGCAGTAGTTTTGCGTTACCCGGCTGAAGGACTGCGCAATAGGCATTAGCATCTGGGACATCCTCAAGACCAAAATCGGGTCGCCAGAATTGACCTCTTAAGCCATAGCAAAGTTCGGTTGGCGAACTTTCTAATAAAGTAAAGCTATGTAGCCCAAATTGATTAATAGTTTTTTCAGACTTATGGCGTAGTAATTTTTGTGGCAGTTGTCGCACTGACATTAATGTTTTAATAAGGAAATCCTGTTGGATATCATAATCAGCAATCGCCGGTAATATTTTTTCGGGGTGGGTAGTTCTTATCGTAGTGCTATGCCGCTCGTAGAACTGAAAGTGTGGCATATATAGAGGTGTATTCTGCCATTCAGCCAGCGCTTTCTGAGTAACAAATCCGAGTGCTAACATATTCACTCCCTTAAGAAGTATAATCCTGCAATGCTTGAAGTAACGCATTGAATGTATGTATTTTATAAGCGTATTTCTCAACTATCAAGCGAAGGATGTTTTGCCTGCTTGTATAGGTTGTCCGTATTTTTTATAAGGTTATGAGCTGAGCTATACTAGCCATTTTTCATTTTTTCTACCTCTTGATAAAACTAAAGCAGAATAAATTTCATCCCCTTTAACGGCATTTCTTTCACTTAAATCAAAAGATGATTAATATCCTTGCTTATTTAGGGTTATTATTGATCTTATTAAACTGGCTCTGTATGGGGTGAGACTATGCTCCTGATTGTAGGCCGAACGTGCTCCGATGTTAAGCTGATTTAATCATAAATATCATTATGATAGATGGTTATTCCTTTCCTTGTAATCTACCCTAAGTCTCCCGATTAACCGCTACTGGCCTCCTTTAATTCCAGTTGTGAACCCTATGGGAAGGGGCTTCTTTACCGATGTCGATTACATCACCGCACCAGAACATGAAGATAATTCATGTTCGCTGAAATTTAATCACTTTTACTCTATCAATGACTCTGGCATAAATTACCTACTGCAATTAGCTACAGACAATATGAAAACTACTGAATAAGTAACCTGAAAAGAAAATTTAGCCATGCTGAAAAAGCAAAAAATAAATTCAGGTTTTATCAGACATTAGGATACCCAATCGCGATGAATAAAGAATTTGAATTTATTATTAAAAGTCTTTCTTTCGATGAAAATTATAACCCATCAGAAAATACGCGCATTACAACTAACTTTGCAAATTTGGCCAGAGGAAGTAAGCGTCAGGAGAACTTGCGCAATGCTTTAAAGATGATTGATGATCGCTTCAATTCGTTGGCGCATTGGGATAATCCTACAGGGAATCGTTATTGTGTCGAGCTTGAAATCATCTCCGTTGAGATGGATGTTGAAGGCAAGGGCGAAACTTTCCCAGTAATTGAAATATTGAAAACAAATATTGTTGATCAAAAAACCAACGAACGTATTGAAGGTATTGTCGGGAATAACTTTTCCTCTTACGTGCGGGATTATGACTTTAGCGTCGTGCTGTTAGATCACAACAAGAATAAACCGGGGTTTAGCACACCAGCTAACTTCGGTGATCTACATGGAAATCTATTCAAATGCTTCGTTAACTCAACTGCGTATAAAGAGCGCTTTAATAAGCAACCTGTTATATGTCTCAGCGTATCCAGTAAAAACACCTATCATCGGACTGAAAATCAGCACCCTGTATTGGGTGTAGAATATCAGCAAAATGAATCCTCCATGACCGATCACTATTTTAATAAAATGGGGCTTCAAGCTCGCTATTTTATGCCGCCGAATAGTGTTGCACCTTTGGCATTTTATTTTGTTGGTGACTTGACGAGTGATTACACGAATCTTGAGTTGATCGGTACCATTAGTACAATGGAGACTTTTCAAAAAATTTATCGACCTGAGATTTACAATGCTAATTCTGTAGCAGGAAAAGACTATCAACCAAACTTGAATCAACAGGATTATTCATTAACGAAAATTGTTTATGATCGAGAAGAACGCAGCCAGTTAGCTATTGAGCAGGGTAAGTTTACTGAAGAGAATTTCATAAAGCCATACCAGACTATCCTTGAGCAATGGTCCGCAAATTACGTTCTTTAATTAACTAAAAATATAAGGTCATCTATTATGAAAATATTATTACCTACGTCGACTGCGGGCAGTTTACCTAAACCTTCCTGGCTTGCACAACCTGAGACACTTTGGTCACCCTGGAAATTGCAGGGCGAGGAATTAATTGATGGCAAACAAGATGCTCTGCGTTTGTGTCTGGAAGATCAGCTACAGGCAGGTATTGATATCGTCAGTGATGGCGAGCAAACGCGCCAACATTTTGTCACTACGTTTATTGAGCATCTCAGTGGTGTTGATTTTGAAAAACGTGAAACTGTCAGAATTCGCAATCGCTACGATGCGAGTGTCCCGACAGTCGTTGGGCCTGTGTCACGTCAAAAGCCCGTTTTTGTTGACGATGCCAGATTTTTACGTCAGCAAACCAGTCAACCCATTAAATGGGCGTTACCAGGTCCGATGACGATGATAGATACTCTTTATGATAGCCACTATAAGAGTCGTGAAAAGTTAGCCTGGGAATTCGCCAAAATTCTCAATCAGGAAGCCAAAGAATTAGAGGCTGCTGGCGTCGATATTATCCAATTTGACGAACCCGCATTTAATGTATTTTTTGACGAGGTGAACGATTGGGGAATTGCCGCTTTAGAGAGAGCAATTGAAGGACTTAAATGTGAAACTGCCGTACATATTTGCTACGGCTATGGCATTAAAGCTAATACTGATTGGAAAAAGACATTGGGATCAGAATGGCGGCAATATGAAGAATTCTTCCCCAAACTGCAGGCATCTAATATCGATATCATCTCGCTGGAATGCCAAAACTCTCGTGTTCCAATGGATCTCATTGAACTCATCCGTGGTAAAAAAGTCATGGTTGGGGCCATTGATGTGGCAACCAATATCATTGAGACGCCAGATGAAGTCGCGAGTACGCTACGAAAAGCACTGCAGTTTGTCGATGCAGACAAACTCTATCCAAGCACTAATTGTGGCATGACCCCCTTATCTCGCCGTGTAGCAAGAGGCAAGCTAAATGCTTTGAGCGCAGGAGCAGAAATCGTACGAAGAGAACTCTCCGCGAAATAGCTTCGCCAACTATTTGAGCGTTGAAGGAAACTCACTCCGAGCTAATATTATTGGCCCGCCAATCTGGTTGCGGGCCATTATTTCAAGGCGCTCATTAGCATTCCAATCAGGAATAGCAGGCAATGCCTGAACTCTCTGTTACCTGAGTTTTTAATTTAAAGTAATGAGTCTGGTTCAGGCGGCCAACCAGCGCTTACCTTCAATTTTCATTTTTGCTTCCAGTTCGCTGCCTCGAGTTGCGAATATGCGCCCAAGTGGGAAACCACTCTGCTCCAGTAAATAAGCCAGTGCTGCATATTCACGCGGATACTTCGCCGCAATAGTCTGGTCGATTGCGACAGGGCCTAGTGGGAAGGAGAAGGTGCCGATATCGTAAACACTCTGGCGGTGGAACAGTTTCCACACACCATCTCGTTTTTCTGCCATGTCATAAAAACGGTTGTGACACTCACAGCCAATATTCAGTTTTACGTTCTCAGCGATGATGATTGCATTGGTTTCAAGGATCGCTTTATCTCCGGCGTCATTAAAGGTAATAGCGGGTGAAGCAATAAGATGCTTAGTACGCAGGTCTGATGCGCCCATACGCATCGAACCATCAACAAAATCACTTCCAGGCCCTTCAAACCAGGTAATCTCAATCGTGCCGTCAGGATGAAAGAGTTCGCGTAGCTTATCCCATTCGCCTAAATCACGGTGCATCCAGCCATTCATCAGGTCATTGAGTTGTTGGCGATCGTGCAGTTGGTTTTGCATGTTTTTATTTCCTGTTAATTGGTTGTTTAGTTTGACTGGTTTCAGTTTGGCTTCGAAAGAAGTTAAACTCAAATATATAGATATTACTGATTAATCATTTTTAATGATTGATAAGGCGGTTTTATGGATTTACGTCACCTGAAGTATTTTTTGGCTGTCGCGGAAGAACGGCATTTTGGTCGGGCGGCTGAACGACTCAACATTGTTCAACCCGCGTTGAGCATGCAGATTAAAGCTCTTGAGGATGAGCTGGGTGGGCCATTGTTGATTAGGACCAGCCGGCGTGTGGAGTTAACTGAAGCCGGGAGGCTCTTGCAAGCGGAGGCTACGCGTACACTGGAGCAGGTGGAACATACCCGTCTTGCTGTTGAACGCGCTATTCGCGGTGAAACAGGTCGGGTGCGGATAGGGTTTGCCGGTAATGCTGTCTTCAGTGGAAGACTGATGCAGGATGTCCGATCTTTTTATCAGGCCTACCCGGACGCTGAAATAATTTGCCAGGAGCTTGCTCCGCAGCTTCAGAACGAAGCCATTCAGAATGGTACGCTGGATGTGGGTTATATGCCTGATTACTATCCGGATCATGAATCAGCCCTTGTCTACGAATCTGTTGGCGAATGGGGACGGGTGGTGGTGATGTCTGGTGATCACAGATTCGCCGATAAAGAGAGCCTGACGGTAGATTTACTGGCCAACGAGCCATTGATTATGTACTCAGTCAATGACGTAGATTCACAACTGGATAAACAACTCCATAAGCTGCTTGGTAACTCGTTGAATATTGCCTATCGGATATCCAGTTCACTGAGCGTTCTCGCCATGGCTGGGGCCGGGTTGGGTATCGCCCTGGTTCCTGCGCCATTAGCACAGGTGGCGATCCCGGGGGTAGTTTATCGGGTTCTTGATTCGAAGGAGTTGGCAGCTAATCTGATGATGGTGAGTCGTAAAGGCGAGTCTAGTGCCGCAGTGCTTGCCTACCTCAACCACACGCGGAAATATATTTAGAAGTGGTCAACGATTATCATCACGCTGGAAGCGGCATTTATGTTTTTTATCAGCTTTTTCAGTATACAAACGCCCTCCAGGCACAATGTAGCTGATCATAAAATCAGGACACCGGAATAACCTGTCTCCACTTTTCTTCATGTTAGCAAGGCGGTAAACCACCATTGTTCGTGTGTGGGCGATAAATGTTGTAATAACCATTTATCCACGGGTTTCTATCGCGTACCGCATGGCTAAAATCACCATAACCGCCTTTCGCAAGCCATTCACTTTAAGGCGCCGAAAGTCTTTTTCCATCGACGAATTATCCAGGCAATTCCCTCTGCGATTCACTGAGTTAATCATGTTTCACCACAAAACTATCATTCCTCTGCATCCAGGTCTCACGCGAGAAGTTTCTTCAAGTGACTGATTTATTTGGTTGTATTCAATATATTTAGCTTATTTTTATAATGTGGAAATTGTTGTAAACCTCACAGTATAAATAAAACTCATATCTCTAAAATTTTTTCAGCCCACGAGCCTGACAGTGTTGCTTTACCTTAAACATACCCTACACGACAAACCGCTCAGTCTCTTTAAGTGGCGGTAATCGCAACACGATCATAAAAACAGGCGAACAACGTTATGAGTATTTCCAATAATGTAGACGTTAAAGCGTGGATAGATTCACGGCCCATTACTGGCTATCAATGGCTGGTTGTGGCAGCAGGGTTGCTGATCATCATGTTTGACGGCTATGACACCGCAATCATGGGCTTTATTGTGCCAGAGCTGTTGGCAAAGTGGGGTTTGAGCCGTGCGGAGATAGGCCCTGTTCTCGGTTGTGCCATGTTTGGCGTGGCACTTGGAGCGCTGATCACCGGGCCTCTGGCTGATCGCTATGGGCGCAAACGTTTATTGCTGCTTTCCGTTGCCGTTTTTGCACTTTTTAGCATGCTGTCGGCATTTTCCTCCTCCCCACAAGAACTGGCGTTGATGCGTTTTATCACAGGTCTTGGGCTTGGTGCGGCTATGCCAAATTGTGTCACGCTGATCGCTGAATATATTCCTGCTCGTCGTCAGGGGGTGATGATCACCTTAATGTATAGCGGATTCAGTATCGGCTCGGGCATTGCAGGTTTCATTGCGGCCTGGATGATACCGGCATGGGGTTGGGAATCTGTGCTGATCTTTGGCGGCATTGTCCCGCTGGCACTTTTACCATTGCTGCTGTGGTTCTTGCCGGAATCACCTATGTTTATGGTGGCTCGCCATTTTCCGTCAGAAAAAATCGCTGCCACTTTGCAGCGCATGGGCGGGACGTTCTCCGAGCAAACGCAGTTTTTCCTGATGAACCCCGTCGTAGAAAAATCATCACGCGTAAAACAATTGTTCACACCGAGCTATGCGTGGGGCACGGTTGTGTTGTGGCTGACCTATTTCATGGGGCTGTTTGTGATTTACATGCTCAATGGCTGGTTGCCAACGGTGCTGCGTGACGGCGGAATTAACCTGCAGCATGCCGCGATAATCACGGGTGTATTCCAGCTTGGTGGAATTGGTGGCGGCATAATTGTGGGCTCGCTGATGGATCGCATGTCGCGTAAGAAAGTGATCGGTGCATTTTATCTGCTCGGTAGCCTCAGTTTATTAACCCTGGGTATGTTCAATTTTTCCCCGTTGATGCTCGGTTTGTTCGTGTTTATCAGTGGCGTATGTATTAACGGTGCGCAGACTGGCATGCAAGCCTTTGCGCCAGCTTTCTATCCAACGGGTATTCGTGCCACGGGTGTCAGTTGGATGCATGGAATCGGTCGTACCGGGGCGATTCTCAGCACCACAACGGGTGGTTTGCTTATCGGTCTGTTTGCCGGGCCTGGCGCTATCTTTTACATCCTCGCGCTACCGGCATTGTTAGCAATGTTGGCGGTGATTAATCACCGTGATGGCCGTGCGCAAACCGTTAGCGGAAGTGATTTCGTTGCAGCGACCCGTGAAATGAAATAAGCGGAGAAACGAGATGGCATTTAAACAAATAGAAGTGGAAGTGGTCGCGGTTCGTGAGCTCACTCCCTCCATCCGTGAGTATCAGTTGGCGACACCAGACAAAACGCCGCTACCGGAATACACAGCAGGCGCGCATATCACGCTGTTTCTTGATAATCGCGAAGGCGGCCTGCTTGTCCGGCATTACTCTTTGCTCGGTGGTGATGGCATCAGTGACGATGCCCGTTATCTTTACCGCATTGCTGTTCAGCGCGAGCCACAGGGAACGGTCTCAGGCTGGTTACATCAGCATTTGCTACCAGGCTGCCGGCTTCGTGTCTCGGTGCCCGTTAATGCTTTCGCACTGGAAAGAACCACACAACCGGTATTGTTGATTGCCGGAGGCATTGGCATCACGCCAGTATTTTCGATGATGCGCAGCCTGATGAAACGCCATAAGCCATTCTCATTGCTTTACTGCGGGCGTACAGCGGACTCGATGGCTTTTCACGATGACATCTCCCGCCTGATCCCTGGCCGTGTGCATTTTCATTACAGCCAAAAAGCCGGGCGAATTGATTTGCATACACTGCTGGGAACGCTGGCTCCAGAGACAGCCATCTATATTTGCGGCCCTTCTTCGTTGATTGACGGCGTATGCGCTGCAGCTCGTGAACGCAATTTCCCGCAAGAGAATCTGCATTATGAATGTTTTGCACCAGCGGTAATGTCAGAAAACCAGCCGTTTGAGGTTGAACTTAAACGCTCTGGTCGCATCATTCCGATTGCCAGCAATACCAGCATTCTTGATGCGCTGAATGCCGCAAAAGTGGATGTGCTTTGGGATTGTCGCCGGGGTGAATGTGGGCTTTGCGAGCAAGCGGTGATTTCTGCCGATGGGCCACTGGTGCACCAGGATCACTATCTCAGCGAAGAGGAAAAACAGTCCGGTGAGTCAATGTGTATCTGTGTCTCACGGTTACGCGGAAAACGTTTAGTGCTTGATTTGCAATAGGGTAAATTATGAATCATTCATTTGATATGGTTATTGATCATCCAAGACATCCCTTTGAGGATGATACGTTTGGCGCGGGTGGATTCGCTGATCACAGCACGCCGCTTATCCGTAATTGTTGGTATGTTGCAGCACTCAGTCATGAAGTTTCCCGCGAGATAATCAGCCGCCGCTTTCTGGGGACGGATGTTGCGCTTTACCGCACTCTTGCGGGTGAACCTGTGGCGGTGCGCAACCGCTGCCCGCACCGTTCGTTTCCACTGGCAAAAGGCAAACTGGACGGTGACACGCTGGTCTGCGGATACCATGGGATGCAGTTCAATACGAGCGGGCGCTGCGTCAATTTACCGTCGATGGCCAACGTGCCGAGCAATGCGCAGGTACGAACTTTCGAAGTCGTAGAACGTGCACCGCTGATTTGGATCTGGATGGGGGACCCCGATAGTGCCGACTCCGCGGCTATTCCTGACACGCATTGGTTAAGTAGCCCGGAGTGGAAAAGTGTTAATGGCCAGTTCAGCTTTAAATCTGACTACATTTCCATGCATGAAAACTTGCTCGATCAGACGCATTTCCCGTTCTTGCATCCTGGTGCGATAGGCACGCCGGAATATGCTCGTTCGAAGCTGAAAGTGCGCCAGGAAGGGAATGTAGTAATTATTGACCGCGTATTGAAAAACTCGCCGCCGCCTGGGGTCTATGCCATTCCAACCGGGTTGACGGGAGTTCCGGTTGATCGTTATTCAGAAGCTCGTTTCCAGTCGCCCGCTATGCACGTTGCCTTTGCCCGTATCGTTGATACCTCACAAGGTGCGGGCCGGGATATCACTTACCGCTTCAACATTTCACATATTTTCACTCCGGAAACCAATGGCAGTATTCATTACTGGTGGTTCTGTACGCGTGATTTCGATTTGCACAATACCGCTACGGATGAGCACTTATATATTTCCTCTGCCAAGGCCTATACCGAGGATGTCGACGCGCTGGAGTGGATACTCGACGTTGTTCGCAAAGACAGTGAACCGCAGTTTGATCTTAACTTCGCACCGGATCGACCCGGTTTAATGATGCGCCGCATCCTGCATGATTTAGCTGTGGCTGAAGCAGGGTATGCGCCAGATTGCATGCAGCAGTGCCAAAAATAACCTAATAAAAATATCCTAATTTAACGATACGTGGAGTAGACAACATGGCAAAAATTATTGGCGGACTGGCTGTTTCACATACGCCAACCATCGGCTTCGCGGTCGACCACAACAAACAAAAAGAGCAGGCATGGGAGCCTATATTCTCAAGTTTTGAACCGATGCAGCGTTGGCTTGCTGAGAAAAAACCAGATGTGCTGCTGTATGTGTTTAACGACCATGTCACGTCGTTTTTCTTCGACCATTACTCAACTTTCGCGCTGGGAATCGACGACGAATATCAGGTTGCGGATGAAGGCGGCGGTCCTCGTGATTTACCGCCGGTAAAAGGCCATGCGGCACTCTCGCGCCATATTGGCACCAGCCTGATGAGCGATGAGTTTGATATGAGCTTCTTTATGAATAAGCCGCTCGATCATGGTCTTTTCTCACCATTGTCTGCGCTGTTACCTTCGCAGGGCGGTTGGCCGACGCAAGTGGTGCCGCTGCAAATAGGTGTGCTGCAATTTCCTGTCCCCAGCGCTCGCCGCTGTTACAAGCTTGGCCAGGCTTTGCGTAGAGCAATTGAAAGTTTCCCGGAAGATCTTACGGTGGCGCTGGTGGCAACAGGCGGCTTGTCGCATCAGGTACACGGCGAACGTTGCGGATTTAATAATCCTGACTGGGATGCCCAGTTTGTTGATGCGCTGGCAAACGACCCTGAAAGCCTGACGCAACTGACAGTGGCGGAATATGCGCAACTGGGTGGAATGGAAGGGGCGGAAGTGATTATGTGGCTGGTGATGCGTGGTGCATTGTCGGCAAACGTGACGGTAACGCACCAGTCTTATTATTTGCCGTCAATGACCGGTATCGCTACGCTGATTCTGGAAAACCATGCCCGAACCTTACCCGTCGATACTACCGCACGCCATCGTGCTCACATTGCTCAGGAACTGGTGGGATTAGAGCAACTGGAAGGCACATATCCCTTTACGCAACAACGCAGCCTGAACGCGCTGCGCCTGAACCGCTTTTTACACAAATTGGTTCAGCCGGAATGGCGTGCCCGTTTTCGCCAGCAGCCGGAACAACTCTACCAGCAAGAAGGGCTTACCGAACAGGAACAGCAGATGTTGCGAGACCGCGACTGGCGCAAACTGATTCAATATGGCGCAAGCTTCTTCCTGCTGGAAAAATTCGGTGCCGTAACGGGCGTTTCAAATCTGCACATTTATGCCGCGATGCGTGGTATGTCGCTGGATGATTTTCAGAAAACGCGCAATCAGCAGGTGATTTACTCCGTTGCCGGCAAAGAGTAACTCTCGGTTTCCTGCGGTGCAGGCCGGTATTTACTCACCACGTCACGGATTGCCTGCAACAACGCCTGAGCGGCAGGAGAATGCAGCGCCCCCTGGCGCCAGGTTAGCCCAATGGCACGGTGTGTATCCGGCAGTTCGACCGGCAATTTTACCAGTACGCCAGCTGCCAGCTCATACTCAAGCTGGTGGCTGGAAATTGCCGTTATCATCTCAGAATTCAGCAACAAACTGCGTGTAATCGCCAAATCACCTGTTTCCACCAGTGGCTGCGGTTCAGCAATTCCCAACTGTCCAAATGCCTGGCTTAACAGTTTGCGAGCAGGCGTAGCTGCGCGTGGCAAAATCCATTGTGCAGCAGCCAGTTGTTCGACGCTGACCGTACCCCGAGATAACGGATGATCGCGGCGGGCAAGAATAACCATCTCTTCGGTAAACAATGCTTCGTTGGTGATGTCCGCGACACCTTCGCGCAGCGCCCCAAAAATAAAATCGACATTGCCTGCACGTAATTCCGAAATCAGCGCGGTGAATGCGCTTTCGTTGGTTATCACGTTCACGCCCGGATAGCTCGCCAGCAGGCTGAGAATAGCTTCTGGTAGCAAGCGCGTGCGGCCTAGCGGTAGCGCTCCAATAGAGACCGTACCGCGTAAAATCCCCTGGCTGGCCGCAATATCCGCTGGAATATGACGTAATTCATTCAATGTTCGGCTGATGTTACTGGCAATTTCCTGGCCTGCGCGGGTTGGCATCATTCCTTTTGGGGTGCGCTGGAACAGCGCTAAACCCGCGCCTTTTTCCAGCATTTTCAATGCAGCACTGACGGCAGGTTGGCTGACATGAAACATATTCGCCACTGTCTGGGTGTGATGCACCTGAAAAAGCGCCATAAAGACTTCCAGACGACGGGTGTTATAAAGCCAGATTGGTTCGGCAAATTCACGTCCGGCGATCTCTTTCCCCCTGACACTGGCGATAATTTTCGGAATAGCGCACAGCTCATCAATAGCGTGACGTGCGCGCGGCAAAATACATTTTCCAAATTCGGTTAATAACATTCCGCTGGCGTGCCGCTCAAATAATTTTAACGACAAACTGTGTTCTAAATCACGAATTGAACGGGTGATTGCGGATTGTGTGCGAAATAAATTATCCGCCGCGCGGGAAACGGTGCCATGGGCCGCAACCTGGCAAAAAGCTCTGATTTGCATGATGTTAATCATTTCACAGGAGGGTGTTTTTTTCATGCTTTCGCCATTTATCCAGAGCTGATGAATAAACAACATAAATAAAAATCATACCTCAGGCAATTAAACTGATTACACACCCTGAATAACGCATGACAGTATTTATTCATACACACAAAAGGAACCCAACATGACAAATAATACAGCAGCAAAAACGGGGTTAGTGGTCAGCGCACATTCAGCAGACTTCGTCTGGCGAGCAGGCGGTGCCATCGCATTACACACGTCGCGCGGTTACAACATGCATGTTGTGTGTCTCTCTTTTGGCGAACGTGGTGAATCGGCAAAGCTATGGCGTAAAGGCGAGATGACGGAAGAAAACGTCAAAGCCATACGTAAAGAAGAAGCGATGGCAGCAGCGGAAGTGTTGGGGGCCAGCATAGAGTTTTTCGATATGGGCGATTACCCACTGCGCGCGGACAAAGACTCGTTATTCCGCCTGGCAGATGTCTACCGCCGTGTTCAGCCACACTTTGTTCTAAGCCATTCACTGCACGATCCTTATAACTACGACCACCCGCTGGCAGCACATCTGGCGCAGGAAGCCCGCATTATCGCCCAGGCTGAAGGGTATCGCCCTGGTGAGCCGATTATTGGCGCGCCGCCAGTTTACTGTTTTGAACCTCACCAACCCGAGCAGTGCAACTGGAAGCCTGATGTGCTGCTGGACATTACCTCTGTGTGGGAAAAAAAGTATCAGGCTATTCAATGCATGGCGGGCCAGGAGCACCTTTGGGAATACTACACGCGTGTCGCTTTACAGCGCGGAGTCCAGGCAAAACGTAACATCGGTATTACTGCGGTGAAAACGCTCACTCATGCGGAAGGGTTCCAGAGCATCTTCCCGCGGGTGACGGAGGATTTGTCATGAACCTGATTAATAAAAGTGGTCTTGTAGTACGTAACATTCCACGCAGTGATGTATCCCAGTTCGAGTTATGGCGCCGGTTGGGTGTCGCGACAGTGCATGAAGCGCAAAGTCGCAAAGGGCTATTGGACAGCGCCATTCGCCCTGTTCAACAGGGTAGAGCCATCGCGGGAAATGCGGTCACTGTGCTGGTAACACCTGGTGATAACTGGATGTTCCATGTGGCGGTCGAGCAATGCCGTCCTGGTGACGTGCTGGTGGTTGCTCCTACTTCACCTTGCCGTGATGGTTTTTTTGGTGACTTGCTGGCCACGTCGCTTAAAGCTCGCGGAGTGGTAGGACTGATTGGTGATATCGGGATCCGAGATAGTCATGTATTACGTGAGATGGATTTCCGCGTTTGGTCTCGTGCTGTCTGTGCCCAGGGAACGGTGAAAGAAACGCTCGGTTCGGTGAATGTCCCTATTCTTTGCGCAGGACAGGTAATTTATCCGGGGGATGTTGTCGTCGCAGATGATGATGGTGTGGTGGTAGTGCCGTTTGATGATGCAATGCCTGTACTTGAGAATGCCCTGAAACGTGAATCCCTGGAGGAGGGGAAACGCCAGCGACTGGCCGACGGTGAGTTAGGGTTAGATATTTATAATATGCGCCAGCGGCTGGCAGAAAAGGGTCTTCGCTATATCGACACTGTTGATGAGTTGAACTGAAATGAAACAACGCAAAATCCCTTGTCTGTACATGCGCGGAGGTACGTCGAAAGCCGCCTGTTTTCTGGCTGCTGATTTACCAGCCGACGCCGCTGTACGTGATAGCGTGTTACTGGCTGTTATGGGGTCACCGGACCCCCGGCAAATTGATGGCCTTGGTGGTGCCGATCCTCTGACCAGCAAAGTAGCAATCATTCAGCCATCTTCACGCGAAGGCGTGGATGTTGATTATCTATTTGCTCAAGTGAATGTGAATACCGCAGCTGTGGATTATGGGCAGAACTGCGGCAACATCCTCGCAGCGGTAGGGCCATTTGCCATTGAACGCGGGCTTGTCGCGCCACAGGATGGGCACACACAAGTCAGTATCTACATGGAAAACACCGGGCAAATCGCCCGCGCAATTATCCCGACAACAGCCGAAGGCGTGGAATATGAGGGGGAATTACGCATAGATGGTGTTCCAGGTAGTGCTGCGGAAATTGTTCTGGAGTTCCAGGATATTGCGGGTTCAAGCTGCGGTGCGTTATTGCCCACTGGAAATCCCCAGGACTACGTCGATGGAATTTCAGTTACCTGTATTGATAACGGCATGCCCGTGATACTGCTGCGGGCTAAAGATCTGCTACGTAGCGGTTATGAAAGTCGTGAAGTGCTGGATAACGATTCAGAGCTGAAACAGAAGCTTGAGTCCATTCGCTTGCAGATGGGGCCGAAAATGCATCTTGGTGATGTCACGCACCGTACCGTTCCGAAAATGACATTACTGGCAGAGCCGCGCAACGGTGGGGCTATCTCCAGCCGTACATTTATTCCACATCGTTGCCACGCATCCGTCGGTGTATTGGGTGCGGTAAGTATTGCAACTGCCTGTCTTATTTCCAACACCGTAGCTGAGGGAGTGGCGCGAATCAGCGATACCCCATCACAGCGCGTCAGTGTTGAACATCCCACTGGAGAATTCAGCGTGTTGTTGCAGCTTGAAGGGCAACATATTGCGGGTTGCGGTCTGCTGCGTACTGCCCGGCTGATTTTTGAAGGGCAAGTCGCTATCTCAGGCACAATCTGGCCTCAGGGCATGTAATAAGGAAAACAGTATGGCGAACATCACAGTTATTGGTTTCGGTGAAGCAGGAACGATTTTCGCCAGCGAACTGGTGAAAAACCACCATGTGACAGTATGGGACACTAAATTCATTGGTGATGCAGGCGAAGCAATGCGCAATAAAGCCCGTATCTGTGGTGTACACGCAGCGGGTTCCCTGGCCGAAGCACTGGAAAATGCTGAGTGGATTTTCTCCCTGGTGACGGCGGGAAATTCGCTCAATCTGGTGCTTGAATGCCAGCCATTACTACGCGAGGGGCAATCTTTTCTGGATTGTAATTCTGTTGCGCCGGGCACAAAGCGGCAGGCTGCCGAATGTTGTCTTGGGCGAGCAAACTATGTCGATGTGGCAGTAATGGCACCTGTTCCACTGAAACGTGCCGCGACACCCCTGCTAATTGGCGGTGAAACTGCGCTACAAACCGTACAGTTTTTACAACAATCAGGGCTCAATGCAAGCTTTGGCAGCAATCAAGTGGGTGATGTATCAGCGATTAAAATGTGCCGCAGTGTGATGATAAAAGGGCTGGAGGCATTAACCACTGAATGCCTCCTTGCAGCTCGACATTACGGCGTCGAAGACGAGGTACTGGCCTCGCTGCATGCCAGCTTTCCTTCGCTGGGCTGGGACGGAGATTTCCCACACTACATGATAAGCCGGGTGGCAGAACATGGTGTTCGCCGAGCAGAGGAAATGCGAGAAGTGATGAAAATGATAGAAGACGCGGGTCTTCCTGCCAGTATGTGCATTGGCACAATCGCCACGCAGCAGAGGTTACCAGAAAGAATGACACAACGCGGGGTCGTATGGGAAACCCTTCAACCTTTTGACTGGAAACAAACCGCAGATGATTTGTTCCTGCGTCGTTAATCAGGGAGGGGGCGAGCTTCGGCAAGTTTGAGTATCGAGTACTCGCCCAAGGCAAACATGCTGGATTTACCGTTGAGTTTAGACCGAGAGCCCATGCCTTTTTGCCATTGGGTTTCACTTCTGGATAGAGACCGTTGAAATCATTGAGCCTATAGAGTTTTTCTTTCGGCTTGGCAGTGCGGCATTGCGTATCGGTGAGCATAACTATACCGTTATTGTTCTCACTTAAAATGAAGATGGAAGAATGGTGTACTTATCCATGTACTCATTGTTGACTGCTTTGTTAAGAGATGAGTTGCGCCTTAATAAAATAAAAAATCCACGCAATAGCGTGGATTTTATGGTGTTTGTTAGTTCTCACGAAATTCTAAGAAATCTCGTGAGACAACAAAACTATTTTAGACGTTGAACAGGAAGTTCATTACATCGCCATCTTTAACGATGTAGTCTTTGCCTTCTGCACGCATCTTGCCTGCTTCTTTCGCACCTTGTTCACCTTTGTAGGTGATGAAGTCTTCAAACGCGATAGTCTGGGCACGGATGAAGCCTTTCTCAAAGTCAGTGTGGATTTTACCTGCAGCTTGTGGCGCAGTTGCACCAACAGGGATAGTCCACGCACGCACTTCCTTCACACCAGCAGTGAAATAAGTTTGCAAGTTCAGCAGCTCGTAACCTGCGCGAATAACGCGGTTCAGACCTGGTTCTTCCAGACCCATTTCTGCCATAAACTCTTCACGGTCAGCATCGTCGAGCTCAGCAATATCAGACTCAACTGCTGCACATACAGCAACAACCACTGAACCTTCGGCGGCGGCAATTTCACGCACTTTGTCGAGGTATGGGTTGTTTTCGTAACCGTCTTCGTTGACGTTTGCGATGTACATAGTTGGTTTCAGCGTCAGGAAGCTCAGGTATTTAATAGCTGCTTTGTCCTCGTCGGTCAGAGGAAGCGCACGCAACATACCGGCGTTCTCGAGCTGTGGCAGACATTTCTCCAGCGCAGCCAGTTCAGCTTTTGCGTCTTTATCGCCGCCTTTAGCTTTCTTTTGCACACGATGGATTGCACGTTCGCAGGTATCGAGGTCAGACAGTGCCAGTTCGGTATTGATAACTTCGATATCGTCAGCAGGGTCAACTTTGTTATTTACGTGAATGATGTTGTCGTTTTCAAAACAACGCACCACGTGGCCAATGGCTTCGGTTTCACGAATGTTGGTCAGGAACTGGTTACCCAGACCTTCACCTTTCGATGCGCCTTTTACCAGACCGGCGATATCGACGAATTCCATAGTAGTAGGCAAGATGCGCTGTGGTTTAGCAATTTCGGCCAGTTTATCCAGACGTGGGTCCGGCATTGGTACCACACCAGTGTTCGGCTCAATAGTACAGAACGGGAAGTTTGCTGCTTCGATTCCCGCTTTAGTGAGCGCGTTGAACAGGGTTGATTTACCAACGTTCGGCAAGCCGACGATACCGCATTTGAATCCCATGGTTTATTTTACCTTAATTACTTGATATTCAATGAGTTGATGTCGTCTCATTGATAAAATGATCATAACTTCCCACATTATACACGCAAACGGCATATAACGGGCGCAGAAATCCTCGTTGCCCGCAGTTCAGGCTAGGGTTGTGCCTTAAAGGTATGCAGTCGGTTAGTGGCTTTAGTTAAACCTTCCTTTAACCAAACTTCCGTACAACGTGCCGCTTCATCTACTGCATCGTCAATCAGCTTCTGTTCGCTGAGTGGTGGTTTGCCTAATACAAATCCGACAACTTTGTTTTTATCACCCGGATGGCCAATTCCGATACGTAAGCGGTGAAAGTTTGGGTTATTACCTAATTTGCTAATGATGTCTTTCAGACCATTGTGACCGCCGTGGCCGCCACCAAGCTTAAATTTTGCAACGCCTGGCGGGAGATCCAACTCATCATGTGCGACCAGGATTTCATCGGGAGCAATTCGGAAAAATGTGGCCATTGCACCAACAGCTTTGCCGCTAAGGTTCATAAACGTGGTTGGGACTAACAGGCGAACATCCTCTCCGGCAAGGTTTATGCGCGCTGTGTAACCGAAGAATTTACTCTCTTCTTTAAGCGACTGGTTGTGGCGCTGAGCGAGCAAATCCACATACCAGGCACCAGCGTTATGGCGGGTCGCCGCATATTCCGCACCTGGGTTTGCCAGGCCAACTATTAATTTAATACTCACGTTTAATTTCCTGAAAACAGACCAGAGCCGCGTAGTTTACTGTGCTCAAGGCGCGATGACAAAGAGCGAATGTGTCATCTATACCCGTCATACTTCAAGTTGCTGATGCGTTGGCTGCTCACCTTCGCCCCAGTCACATAGTTATCTGTGCTCCAGGGACTCACGCGCTTGCCGCCTTACCACTACTCGAATTATTTGGGGTATGTTTATTTATTGAATAGTTCATAGAGTGAACCATTAGAATTTGATGCTATTCAGCGAGTTATTTGTAAACTTTTGTAGTTTTTTCATTCGTTATTGTGACCGCTAACGCACATCATCCGAAGCGGTGTTGTCTATACTTTACACACAAGGAGTGGGGATTTCCCCCGCCGACCCGCGAACACCCGGAGGTGACATATGAAACGCAAAAACGCTTCATTACTCGGCAATATTTTCATGGGGTTGGGGCTTGTCGTTATGGTGGGTGGTGTTGGTTATTCCATTTTAAACCAACTCCCTCAATTCAACTTCCCGCAATACTTTGCCCACGGTGCGGTTTTAAGCATCTTTGTTGGTGCGGTTCTTTGGCTGGCGGGTGCTCGTGTAGGCGGACATGAACAAGTTGGTGACCGTTATTGGTGGGTTCGCCACTTTGATAAACGTTGCCGCCGTGACGATAATCATCGCCACAGCTAAAAAATCTGGAAGTGAAAACGGTTCTGCTTAAGAACCGTTTTTTTTGGCAAAAAAGTTTACTCAGCCAAAGCCGCATGAATATCCGGGAAGAAAGCAAGTCGACCTGGAATCGGCTGAACACCAGCTCGTGCCAGTGTTTTAAGAGGCTGAAACTCCAGATTCGTCACCCGCAATTCGCAACCATCCGGCAGTTTTTCTACAAAGCGTTGAAACGCATCGAGGCCGCCTGCATCAAGCACCGGGACGGCATCCCATTGCAGAATGATCAGCTGGTTGTTTTCAACTCGTTGGGCAAGGTCATTGAATAATCCTTCGGCTGCGGCAAAAAACAGTGGGCCTGTTACACGCAGTGCTAACACGCCCTCCGGTGTATGGATATTCACAGGGGCGAGTCGCGTCATACGCGCAACACGGCGCATGAACAGCAGTGATGCCAGTACAATCCCAACACTAATGGCAATGACCATATCGAACAGCACTGTCAACGACATACAGATAAGCATTACCACGATGTCATCTTTTGGTGCCCGTCTAAGCAGGCTCAGCACCTTATGCGCTTCACTCATATTCCATGCAACCATCAGCAGAAGAGCTGCCATGGCGGAGAGTGGTAGCCATGATAGTAATGGGGCAAGCACCAGCAATGCCATAATCACCAACAGCGCGTGAATAACCGCGGCAACAGGTGATGTTGCACCTGCGCGCACGTTTGCAGCCGAGCGAGCAATGGCTGCAGTAGCCGTAATCCCACCAAAAAATGGCGCAATGATATTGCCCAGTCCCTGGCCAATCAGTTCACTGTTGGCGTTATGTTTAGTGCCGGTCATGCCATCTAACACTACGGCACACAACAGCGATTCAATCGCGCCGAGCATCGCCATGGAAAATGCAGCAGGGAGAAGGGCACTAAGTGAATCCCAACTGAGCGTAAAGTTCGAGTCAGGGATGTTCCAGGGCAGCATCAATTGCGGCAGTAATTGCGGTATGCCGTTGCCTTGTGTGCCATCAGCCAGGACATAGTGGAAACGAGAGCCGATGGTTGCCACATCGAAACCTGCGGCATGGACAACAGCCATTACCGCACAGCCTGCCAAAAGTGCGGGTAAATGGCCCGGCAAACGGATACCCAGACGCGGCCAAAGAATCAATACTGCGAGCGTTACTACACCAATTGCAGCATCACCGAGATTAAGAGTGGGCATCGCCATGGCTAACGCCGCCACTTTATTGAGGTAATGTTCCGGTACGTGTTCCAGCGTCAGACCAAAGAAATCCTTTACCTGCATAGTGGCGATGGTGATCCCAATTCCGGAAGTAAAACCGAGCGTCACAGAAAGTGGGATGTATTCAATGAGACGGCCAAATCTCGCCAGCCCAAATAAAATCAGAAACACGCCAGACATCAGCGTGGCAATCAGCAAACCGGCAAGGCCAAACTGCTGAGCGACCGGATAGAGGATGACAACGAAAGCCGCTGTCGGCCCCGAAACACTGAATCGTGAGCCACCGCTTAACGCGATAACAATCCCGGCAATAGCCGAGGTATATAGACCATACTGTGGGGCAACACCGCTGCCGATAGCCAGAGCCATCGCGAGTGGAATGGCAATAATCCCAACGGTAATGCCGGCAATAATATCGCGACTAAAACGGGAGACTGTGTATTTCTCGCGCCAACAAGCGTCTACCAGAGCGCGGAAAGGTAATACAGAAGAAGATACGTTTTTCACTTTGATTCCATCCGTGAGCGCATCATCTGTCATTTCTGGGGGGCATGGCAGGTGAAGGAGGCATTTTCTAAACAAATAGGTGCTGTAAAAAGAAAAAACC
This sequence comes from Buttiauxella noackiae, assembly GCF_000737905.1. Classification (NCBI taxonomy): domain Bacteria; kingdom Pseudomonadati; phylum Pseudomonadota; class Gammaproteobacteria; order Enterobacterales; family Enterobacteriaceae; genus Buttiauxella; species Buttiauxella noackiae. The sequence goes on along the minus strand of NZ_JPRU01000001.1, from coordinate 905,614 downwards.
CGCCGCAGCGGGTTTTTTAATGCGAGTTCGATTAGTGCTCGAACATCGCAGAGATTGATTCTTCATTGCTGATACGGCGAATTGCTTCAGCCAACATACCGGACAGAGTCAGGGTGCGGACGTTTGGCAGCGCTTTGATTTCGTCAGACAGTGGGATGGTGTCACATACGATAACTTCGTCGATAACGGAGTTACGCAGGTTGTGGACCGCATTGCCGGAGAAAATCGGGTGAGTTGCGTATGCAAACACACGTTTAGCACCACGTTCTTTCAGCGCTTCAGCTGCTTTGCACAGAGTGCCGCCGGTATCGATCATATCGTCTACCAGAACGCAATCACGGCCAGATACATCACCGATGATATGCATAACCTGAGAAACGTTAGCGCGAGGACGACGTTTGTCGATGATAGCCATGTCGGTATCGTTGAGCAGTTTTGCGATAGCACGAGCACGCACAACGCCACCGATATCTGGAGAAACCACGATTGGGTTTTCCAGGCCGATTTGCAGCATATCTTCAAGCAGGATTGGGCTACCGAAAACGTTATCTACAGGTACATCGAAGAATCCCTGAATCTGTTCTGCGTGCAAGTCCACGGTAAGAACACGGTCAACCCCAACACTTGAGAGGAAGTCAGCAACCACTTTCGCGGTGATTGGCACACGGGCAGAACGCACACGGCGATCCTGACGAGCATAACCAAAGTAAGGGATAACAGCAGTGATACGACCTGCAGAAGCACGGCGCAGGGCGTCTACCATAACAACCAATTCCATCAGGTTGTCATTCGTTGGTGCACAGGTGGACTGGATGATGAAAATATCACCACCGCGTACATTTTCGTTGATTTGTACGCTTACTTCTCCGTCGCTAAAACGACCGACGGCGGCGTCACCAAGGGAGGTGTACAGGCGGTTGGCAATACGTTGTGCTAGTTCCGGGGTGGCGTTACCAGCAAAAAGCTTCATATCAGGCACGAGAAAAACCTCAGGCATGCGTCCAGTGGCGGATGGTGTTACCGCAGCTTATGCGGGCGGGGTAACGCCATCCAGGCGGTGTATAAAGAGCTTGATGCAACGTCTGAAACAAGGTGACGTTGTCACCAATACTCAGCTTGCCCGGATATGGCCTGATGCAGCGGGGAGACATTAACGCCTCGCGCAACAAACCCATGCAGCCATTCCGGGGCTTGCTTAAGCACCTGGCGGGCAGCGTCCTCGGTGTCAAATTCAGAAAACACACAAGCGCCGGTGCCGGTCAGGCGCGACGGCGCGTATTCTAACAGCCAGGAAAGCAGCTCATCAACCTTACGAAAACGTTTTCTTGCGATAACCTCACAATCATTACCAAATTCACAATTTAATAACGTGTCAATTGATCTGATCGGGGTGTTTCGTGGTAGCTCTGGATCTTTAAAAATGACCGGTGTGGGAATACTGACTCCGGGATGTGCAACAAGGTACCATTTTTCCGCTGGTGAAACGGGCGTAAGCTTCTCACCAACACCCTCTGCGAAAGCGGCAAAGCCACGGACAAATACCGGCACGTCAGCGCCAAGAGTTACCCCCAGGGCAGCCAGCTGATCTTCAGTCAGGCCGGTGTTCCAGATATGGTTAAGCGCCACCAGAACTGTTGCCGCATTTGACGAACCACCACCCAAACCGCCACCCATTGGTAGCTGTTTTTCAACGCTGATATCGGCTCCAGCACCTTGCGGTAATGAACCCATCAGCAATGCTCTGTCTTGCAATAATCGGGCGGCCCGGACAATCAAATTTTCTTCATCTGGCACGCCTTCAATCGGTGTCGCAAGACGAATTTGACCATCGTTTCTCGGCTCAATGGTGATTGTGTCGCCATAATCGAGGAACTGAAATAAAGTTTGTAAATTATGATAGCCGTCCTCACGACGACCCGTGATATACAAAAAAAGATTCAGTTTTGCCGGTGATGGCCAACGCTTTCTCATTATTTAACCGTCCAGCTGTCCATTTTGAGTTTGATGCGTTGATCCCCTTCGCGCAGTTCCATATTTGACGGCAGGGCAGGTTTCACTGAGTCGTCATAATCACTGTAAACCACTTTCCAGGTTTTACCGTCTTGCGTGTAGTTGATTTCGCTCAGACGATACTGCGAGTCGATTTTATAGTCGGTCGCCTCGCCTGGCAGGCCGAGGATCCATTGGCGCAGGCTGTTTAGCGGGATTGGCATACCGGTCAATTTACCAATCATCTCTTCGGCGTTATCAGCAACGTATTTTTTACCATTACGGTCAGTCAGTTGCACCACGCCAGGTTGTGCATTCAATTCAAGCTCAGTACTGCCCAATGGGTTAGTCAGCAGCAAGCGATAGCGTTCTGGCGTAGTTTGTTGCCAGTTAAAACGCGCATATACTTTTTGCCTATCGGAAAGATAAGCAAAAGCACCACGCGTCTGATATTGGGTGATTTTTTGTACTTGTTGCTGGTGTTGTAACCATTGCGGAGAGTCAGGACTTTTTGCCGGACCGCTTGGTTGATGAACAGAACAAGCAGCCAAAACAAGGCTTGCCAGTGGCGCAAGGCGTAGCAGACGGGCTTTCGTCATAAACATAGTGGCAGCGGATCCTTCTCATTAATTTTAGTTGTTAACTGTTTATGCTAGCGGTGGCAAGCGAGGTCGTCTACGTTCAAGTTGTCTTAAATCATTAATTGCGGTGATACCCCCAAGGGGTGGCTCCCTTTTATTGACTGCGCGCATCCTGTATGATGCGCCGAGTTAATCCTTATCAACATCGGTATTACTCACAGCCGCTCAATGACCCTTTTAGCTCTTGGCATCAACCACAAAACAGCTCCAGTGTCGTTGCGAGAACGTGTTACGTTTTCGCCGGATACACTCGACCAGGCGTTGAACAGCCTGCTTAACCAGCCAATGGTACAGGGTGGGGTGGTGCTGTCGACGTGTAACCGTACCGAGCTATATCTGAGTGTTGAAGAACAGGAAAACCTCCACGAACAACTGGTGCGTTGGCTTTGTAACTACCACAACCTTGACGAAGAGGAAGTGCGTAAAAGCCTTTACTGGCATCACGATAATGAAGCGGTAACGCATTTAATGCGCGTTGCCAGCGGTCTTGACTCCCTGGTGCTCGGCGAGCCGCAAATCTTAGGGCAGGTCAAAAAAGCCTTCGCAGACTCCCAGAAAGGACATTCGCTTTCCAACGAACTGGAGCGCATGTTCCAGAAATCCTTCTCGGTTGCCAAGCGCGTACGAACCGAAACTGAGATCGGTGCGAGTGCTGTGTCCGTAGCCTTCGCGGCCTGTACCCTGGCACGCCAAATCTTTGAATCCTTATCGACCGTTACTGTTCTACTGGTCGGTGCGGGTGAAACAATTGAACTGGCCGCACGGCACTTGCGCGAACACAATGTTCATAAGATGATCATCGCAAACCGCACGCGTGAGCGCGCTCAGGTGCTGGCAGACGAAGTTGGTGCAGAGGTTATTAGTCTGAGTGACATCGATTCCCGGTTACAGGAGGCTGATATTATTATCAGTTCCACCGCCAGCCCGTTGCCTATTATTGGCAAAGGGATGGTAGAACGAGCCTTGAAAGCTCGCCGTAACCAGCCGCTTTTATTAGTTGATATTGCCGTACCACGCGACGTAGAGCCTGAAGTCGGCAAACTCCCGAACGCCTATCTCTACAGCGTTGATGACTTGCAAGCGATCATCCAAAGCAATCTTGCACAGCGCAAAGCTGCCGCAGTTGAAGCTGAAACTATCGTTGAGCAGGAATGCAGTGAATTTATGGCCTGGTTGCGCGCTCAAAGCGCCACAGAGACCATCCGCGAATATCGCAGTCAGGCTGAACAAGTTCGTGATGACCTGGCTGCCAGGGCTATCGCTGCTCTTCAACAGGGTGCCGATGCCGAAACCGTTCTCCAGGATCTGGCGTGGAAATTAACTAATCGCCTGATCCATGCACCAACCAAATCGCTTACGCAGGCTGCCCGTGACGGGGATGAAGAACGCCTGCAGATTCTGCGCAACAGCCTCGGGCTGGATTAGCAAATAAACTCTTATTACAAGGTGAAACACCGCCCATGAAGTCTTCTATCGTTGCCAAACTAGAAGCCCTGCAAGAGCGCCATGAAGAAGTTCAGGCGCTTCTTGGAGATGCATCCACCATAGCCGACCAGGACCGTTTTCGCGCCTTGTCCCGCGAATACGCCCAGTTAAGCGACGTTTCCCGTTGCTTCCTGCAATGGCGCCAGATTCAGGAAGATATTGAAACCGCACAAAGCATGCTCGACGACCCAGAAATGCGCGAAATGGCGCATGAAGAGTTAAATCAGGCCAAAAGCGACAGCGAAGAATTAGAACAACAACTGCAAGTGTTGTTGTTGCCAAAAGACCCGGATGACGAGCGTAACGCATTTGTTGAAGTGCGCGCAGGTACGGGTGGTGATGAAGCGGCAATCTTTGCTGGTGACTTGTTCCGCATGTACAGCCGTTACGCGGAGTCGCGTCGCTGGAAAGTTGAAATTCTTAGTGCCAACGAAGGTGAGCACGGCGGCTTCAAAGAAGTGATCGCCAAAATCAGCGGTGACGGTGTGTATGGTCGCCTGAAATTTGAGTCCGGTGGACATCGCGTACAACGTGTTCCTGCGACAGAATCCCAGGGGCGTATTCATACTTCAGCGTGTACCGTTGCAGTAATGCCAGAGATTCCTGAAGCGGAACTACCCGATATCAACCCTGGTGATTTACGTATCGACACCTTCCGATCCTCGGGTGCGGGCGGCCAGCACGTTAACACCACCGATTCTGCAATCCGTATCACCCACTTGCCAACAGGCATCGTGGTGGAATGTCAGGACGAACGTTCACAGCATAAAAACAAAGCCAAAGCGCTTTCTGTGTTGGGTTCACGTATCCGTGCGGCTGAAATGGCTAAACGTCAGCAGGAAGAGGCGTCAACGCGTCGTAACCTGCTTGGCAGTGGCGATCGTTCAGACCGTAACCGTACTTATAACTTCCCGCAAGGTCGCGTAACCGACCACCGTATCAACGTGACGTTATATCGTCTTGACGAAGTGATGGAAGGCAAGCTCGACGGACTTATTGAACCTATCGTGCAGGAGTTCCAGGCAGACCAACTAGCGGCGCTGTCTGAGCAGGACTAATGGATTTTCAACACTGGTTAAAACAGGCAATTGCCCAGCTTGAGGATAGTGAAAGCCCGCGTCGTGACGCGGAAATCCTGCTGGGTTTTGTCTGCGGGAAAGCGCGAACCTTCATTCTGGCATTCGGTGAAACCGAATTGACTGTAGAGCAACAGCAACAGCTGGATGTTTTGCTGGCGCGCCGTGTGAAGGGGGAGCCCATCGCGCATTTGGTGGGTGAGCGTGAGTTTTGGTCGCTGCCGCTGCGTGTTTCTCCTGTGACGCTCATCCCACGCCCGGATACGGAATGCCTTGTCGAACAAGCCCTCGCCAGAATGCCCGCAGCCTCATGTTCCGTGCTGGATTTAGGCACGGGTACAGGAGCAATTGCTCTGGCGATTGCCAGTGAGCGCCCGGATTGTGATGTGACAGCACTTGATCTGGTCCCTGAGGCAGTAGAACTTGCACGCGATAATGCGAGCCGCCTCGGAATAACCAATGTTAAGGTCTTGCAAAGCAATTGGTTTAGTGCGCTCAATACCCAACGTTTCTCCGTGATAGTCAGCAACCCGCCTTATATCGACGAGGAAGACCCGCATCTTTCACAGGGTGATGTTCGTTTTGAACCGCGTAGCGCTCTGGTGGCAGATAATCACGGCTTAGCAGATTTACGCGTTCTTGTGGAATCAGCTCGCAATTTCCTTGAGCCTGGTGGTTGGTTATTGCTCGAACACGGTTGGCTTCAGGCTGCGCAAGTCCGCGAATTATTTACAGAAGCAGGATATACCGAGATACAAAGCTGTCAGGATTACGGTGGTAATGACCGTCTGACAGTAGGACGCTATTTCTAAATAAGGAACTGAGCCAAATGGCAACTTACTTCGCGCTCAAGCATTTGCATATTCTGACGGTCTTCATTTCCGTGACCCTGTTCGTTCTACGCTACTGGTGGCAATACCGTGAATCAGCCATGTCAAACAAGCGCTGGGTGCGCATTGTTCCGCATGTGAATGACACCGTGTTGCTGGTCAGCGGCATCGCTCTCGTGATGATTACGCATTTCTATCCCTTCACACCACAGGGTGCATGGCTGACTGAGAAGCTATTTGGCGTTATTATCTATATCGTTTTAGGGTTTATCGTGCTGGGTAAGCGCCCACGCAGCCAACAGATTCGGTGGTTTGCCTTTCTGCTGGCCCTGGTGGTGCTTTACATCATCATTAAACTCGCCACCACAAAAATACCATTATTGGGGTAAGTCATGAGGTCGTTAGCCGATTTCGAATTCAATCAGGCGCCGTTATGCGAGGGCATGATCTTAGTCTCGCAACTGATCCGTGATGATTTCCCGGCAGAAGAAGTGCGAGCACAACTGGAAAGCCTGGCGAGCCTTGCGCGTGAAGAGATCTGCGAAGGTCTACACCAGGATGTGCAGCTCGAAAAATTAGTCGAACTGTTTTATGGCACCTGGGGCTTTAAAGACTCCAGTGGCATTTACCGTTTATCCGATGCCTTGTGGCTCGATAACGTATTGACCAAGCGTCAGGGCAGTGCAGTGTCGCTGGGTGCTATTCTATTGTGGATAGCCGACCGTCTTGATATCCCGTTGAATCCGGTCATTTTTCCCACTCAGCTGATTTTACGCGGCGACTGGATGGACGGTGAAATGTGGCTCATCAACCCATTTAACGGCGACACGCTTAATGAACACACGCTGGAAGTGTGGCTGAAGGGTAACGTCGGGCCGACTGCCGAGCTGTTCGATGAAGATTTAGATGAAGCAGACAACGCGGAAGTGGTGCGTAAATTACTCGACACCATGAAGTCCGCGCTGATGGAAGAGCGTCAGATGGAGTTGGCACTACGCACCAGTGAAGCCTTGCTCCAGTTTAACCCGGAAGATCCTTATGAAATTCGCGACCGTGGCTTGATCTATGCTCAGCTCGATTGCGAACATGTGGCACTCAACGACCTCAGCTATTTTGTTGAACAGTGCCCGGAAGACCCAATAAGCGAGATGATCAAAGCGCAAATTAACTCTATTTCGCAAAAGCAGATCACTCTGCACTGATGCCAAATTTTTAAATGTTTCCCAACAAGGCGAGATTAAGATGAAACAGAAAGTCGTAAGCATTGGCGATATTAACGTCGCAAACGACCTGCCATTTGTACTGTTTGGCGGCATGAACGTGCTGGAATCACGTGACCTGGCGATGCGTATTTGTGAGCACTATGTCACTGTGACCCAGAAACTGGGCATCCCTTACGTATTCAAAGCGTCTTTCGATAAAGCTAACCGCTCATCCATCAAATCTTATCGTGGTCCAGGCCTCGAAGAAGGGATGAAGATTTTCCAGGAGCTGAAGCAAACTTTCGGTGTGAAAATCATCACTGACGTTCATGAAGCAAGCCAGGCACAACCTGTTGCGGATGTGGTTGATGTGATTCAGTTGCCAGCTTTCCTGGCTCGCCAGACTGACCTGGTTGAAGCGATGGCGAAAACTGGCGCGGTTATCAACGTCAAAAAACCACAGTTTGTAAGCCCTGGCCAAATGGGTAACATCGTTGATAAATTCCACGAAGGTGGCAACGATCAAATCATTCTGTGTGACCGCGGTGCGAACTTCGGCTATGACAACCTGGTTGTCGACATGCTGGGCTTTAGCGTGATGAAACAAGTGTCTAATGGCTCACCGGTTATCTTCGACGTAACTCACGCTCTGCAATGCCGCGACCCGTTTGGTGCAGCATCTGGCGGCCGTCGTGCTCAGGTTGCTGAATTGGCACGTGCGGGTATGGCAACAGGTCTTGCAGGCCTGTTTATCGAAGCGCACCCGGATCCAGATAAAGCACGTTGTGATGGCCCATCAGCACTGCCACTCGCAAAACTCGAGCCGTTCCTTAAGCAAATCAAAGCTATTGATGATTTAGTGAAGAATTTCGAGCCGCTGGATACCAGCAAGTAAGTACGAATTAATGGCGGATGGCGTTGCCATTAGCCACCAAACAAAAAGCCCTTCTCTCACGAGAAGGGCTTTTTTTACGATACTGGTCCGTCAGGCAAATATCGTCATCAGATAAGCGGCAAACAGTGCCAGATGCGCGGTGCCGTTGAGCACATTGGTGCGCCCTGTCGAGAACGAAATCTGGCATAACACCAATGACGTCAACATCACGACCAGCTCCGGCATCCCTAAACCAAAAGTCAGGTCGTTGCCCGTTAGCATAGCAATCAGCGTCACAGTTGGAACCGTCAGCGAGATCGTCGCCAGTACAGAACCGAAGAACAGGTTCATTGCGCGCTGAACCTGATTATTTAGCACCGCTTTTAGCGCCCCTAAACCTTCAGGGGAGAGAATTAACAACGCTATCAGGAAGCCGGTAAATTGTGCTGGCGCATTGAGCGTCGAGAGCAATGACTCCAGTGGCACTGCGTTCATTTTAGTGACGGCAATAACTGCTATCAGATGTACGATCAGCCAAATGGCATGCCAGACGCTACTGTGCGCCGATGGTTTACCATGATGCGGGTCGTCGTCGTCCGCTTCGTCTTCATGTTCGTAAACAAACAGGCTTTGGTGCGTTTTGGTCTGAATCAATAAGAACACGCCATACATTGCAGCAGAAATGGCCGCAGCCATTAATGCCTGCCCGGTACTAAAGTTACCTTCTGGCAATGCGGTCGGAAGCACCAGCACAATGACTGCGAGTGGGAACAAAGCAATTAAGTACTGTTTGATTCCAAACAGATTCATATATTGCGTCGCGAATTTGCGTCCACCTAACAGCAACGAGAAGCCGACCAGACCGCCGGTCACAATCATGATGATGGAGTACAACGTGTCACGCATTAGTGTTGGTGCTGCGTCACCGGTTGCCATTAATGCGGAAATTAAACTGACTTCAAGAATAACAACGGAAAGGCTAAGAATGAGAGAACCGTAAGGTTCACCTAAACGGTGCGCGAGTACGTCTGCGTGACGAACCACGCTAAATGCGCTACTTAAAATGCCCACCAGGGCCAGAATATTGATCCCAATAACCGCTGGAAAAGACTGGCTTCCTCCCCACATCACCAGTACGACCAGCGCTAATACCGGGAAAATGAGCGAACTCTCCTTATGACGGGTTTTCACCGCCTCATGTTGTGTTTTGGTCAAAATGCATCTCCACCTGTGCAGGCATTAAGCTATTTATTGATTATAGTCGGACATTATGTCCCCGTTAAAATAGCAAAGAATAGACGTTTTCTGAAAAAATTTACTCAGTTTTACCGCTTAGACGGTAATACCTTTTATGATGAGTAAAAATAGGTGTTTACTAATATTAATCAATATAAAACATAATGATATGTTTTTAATAAACCCAATTATTGATTTTGACTGGCAGGATCGGACCTCGTGTTTCACACTTTATATTTACCTGATTCAGGATAACGTAATGCCTTACAAAAGCCGAAATGACCTCCCGGAAAGCGTACAAAATGTCCTTCCCGCTCATGCCCAGGATATCTACAAAGAGGCGTTTAACAGCGCGTGGGATGAGTACAAAGATAAAGAAGACCGGCGGGATGATGCCAGCCGTGAAGAAACCGCCCATAAAGTTGCGTGGGCTGCCGTGAAACACAGTTACCAAAAAGGTGATGATGATAAATGGCATAAGAAAACTTAAACCTTACATAATGTATTGATACTCATCCACAAACATCTCCGCACACTTCAGTATGGCAAGTTAATATGACATTTTTATTGTTTTGTGATCGTCATCAAACTTGCCAGCGTGTCGCTAATTGCTTATGTTCACAGATATACTGCTCTAATAGTAAGCAGTAACTAAAAAGCCCGGAAGGCGCATCTGACGTAGTCACACGGAAGTTTGCAGTGGCGGAGGTGTATGGTGTTAACGCGTGATTTCTTAATAAAAGCAGATTGTAAGACAGCTTTTGGTTCCATTGAGGAATCGCTGTTGTGGACCCCTGAGCAGCGCTCGGCATCACTCGCCGCGACGCTCGCTTGCCGTCCAGATAGCAGTCCCGTATGGATTTTTGGCTATGGTTCTCTGATGTGGAACCCGGCATTCGAATATGAAGAGTCAGCGGCAGGTACACTTGTTGGCTGGCACCGGGCCTTTTGTCTGCGTTTAACTGCAGGGCGTGGAACTGCTTGCCAGCCTGGCCGCATGCTCGCCCTGAAAGAGGGCGGGCGCACTACCGGGCTTGCTTACCGCTTGCCAGAAGCCATTCTTGAAGACGAACTGACGCTGGTGTGGAAGCGTGAGATGATCACCGGCTGTTATTTGCCTACCTGGTGCAAACTCGAGTTGGATGATAGTCGCGTGGTGAATGCGTTGGTGTTTATTATGGACCCGCGTCATCCACTCTATGAAGCTGATACGCGTGCTGACATTATCGCGCCGCTGATTGCTTCCGCCAGTGGCCCATTGGGCACCAACGCCCAGTATTTGTTCTCGCTGGAACAAGAGCTGATAAAGCGGGGTATGCACGATGATTGTCTTGATGAACTGGTGAGTAAAGTCAGAGACTGGTTACAACCTAAAGGTGAGGATGGGGAGTTTCAGCCCGGTTTTGCCTGACCATTCCTGAACCTCATCCCGTAAAAAGGTAGCCCTCATGAAGAGGGCCGGGATGAGGTTTTTATGCTGCTACATAACTGATTGAGTGCTCAAGCGATTTACTGTGGCTATCAATCAACACTTTCCACGTCCCGCTGTACGGCACCGTCAAATAAGCAGATTGCTTATCTTCCACGCTCAAAATATCGGCCTGCGGTTTACCCGCAGAAGTAGTGTCGCTCATCAAATGAATATGGCTTTTGTTTGAACAGTGAACCACCACGGTGTCACCGCCGAAAAGATGCAAACTGGCTTTCACTACTGGCATTTTTATACTCCGCTATCACATCAAAGTTAGACATCCATGCTCGGGTTATCCTTGCAATCAGTGATGCTGCTCACAAATCACACTTTATGCATAACACCAGACCCGAGCTTCACAAATGCTGACTTTGATCAAAAAATGCCATAACGATTAAACAAAAATGCAGATGCACCTGAAACCATTCAGCTGACGGTTTTTTATACGGTTAATTAGCGTCAGGTCATCATTAAATTTGGTTGCTGGCCTCAGTTATAAGCTCGTCTTTTAGAACGTTAAAACCTTATCAGCGCTCAGTGTCCACTCCGCTAATTCCACCAACGTACCAATTTCCACGCCATCAGCCAGTGGCAGTGCCGTAATGCCACGCCCATCGGTGCAAGTCTTACACAATTTCACCGGCACATTTTGCGCCGTCAGGATCTCAAGCATCTGTTGGATGTTATATCCCTCAGCCGGTTTCTGACCGCGTAATCCTGCAGTCACGGCATCAGACATCAAAAACAATTTCACTTCTGGCTGAGGCTGCTGGTCGCATAATGCAATCGCCAGACGCAGGCTGTTAAACAAAGATTCGCTGCCGTAAGCAGCCCCATTAGCAATAATCACAATCTTCTGCATTTTCTCTCCTTGCCTTATCAGGCATAACTGTTGTGCGTATCCTACATTGAGTGTTATCCGAAATCAGCAACCAGGCTGTACGTTACTGAAATCCGGAAATACAGTATGTTATAATTTCCAGATGTTTAGAAAAGCTGTTCCATTCGTCACCCTACCATTAGCACTCCTCAGCATGGGAGGGGCTGCCAGTACCCCGCAGACCTTTATCGAGAAAGCCGAAAACCCATTCGCTCCATCTACCGAACAGCTTCCAGATATGGGCATTGCACCAGAAACCGACGCGGCGGCGCGCAAAATAGCCGCTATGGCGAAGAAATTTGGTGAAGACAGCATGGTCGATGATGGGCTGGATACTGGCGAGCAGGCACGTATATTTGCTTTCGCCCGCTTACGAGATGTATTGGCAGACAAGGTTACCAGCGAAGCCGAATCGTTATTATCGCCTTGGGGTAAAGCGAACGTTAATCTGCTGGTAGATGAACACGGCAACTGGAACGGTAGCAACGCTTCATTGTTTACACCATGGGAAGACAACAACCGTTATCTTACCTGGAGCCAGGTGGGTTTTACGCGGCATGACGAGGACACCGTTGGCAATATCGGCGCCGGGCAGCGTTGGGTCGCGGGGCAATGGTTGCTAGGTTATAACGCTTTTTATGATCAGCAACTGGCTAATAATCTTCAGCGTGCCGGATTAGGCGCTGAAGCCTGGGGTGAATATTTGCGCCTGTCTGCGAACTATTATCAGCCTTTATCTGGCTGGCAATCAGGAAACAGCGAAACGCTGGAGCAGCGCCTCGCACGTGGCTATGACGTGACGGCACAGGCATGGTTGCCGTTTTATCGCCATATCAATACCAGCGTTAGCCTTGAGCAATATTTTGGTCAAAGCGTTGATTTATTCGATAGTGGCACCGGTTATCGCAACCCCGTTGCGGTAACGATGGGCTTAAATTACACACCAATTCCTTTACTAACGTTAACCGCGCAGCATAAGCAGGGCGAAAGCGGCGTTTCGCAAGATAACCTTGGCTTCAAAGTGAATTATCGCTTTGGCGTTCCGGTGGAAAAACAGCTTTCTGCGGCGGAAGTCGCGACCACCAGTTCACTGCGCGGTAGCCGTTATGACAATGTGGAACGTGATTCCCTGCCGGTGGTGGAATATCGCCAGAAGAAAACGTTGTCGGCATTTTTAGCCACGCCGCCCTGGGAATTACGCAGCGGTGAAACGGTGGAGCTTAAGCTCCAGATCCGCGCCAGTCACAATATTCGCAGCGTGACCTGGCAGGGCGATACTCATGCGCTCAGTCTAACGCCTCCAGCGGATAACCGTGATACCAGAGGCTGGAGCATGATTATGCCAGCCTGGAACAATGAAGGACCAAACGAGTATCGTCTGTCGGCAGTTATCGAAGATGATAAAGGCCAGAAGGTGACGTCTAACTGGATTTCGCTGAAACTGGCGGAGCCTTTAGTCATCAGCCCTGCGGAAGATCCGCGTTACGAGTTAATAGGGGAATAATCGCTGATGTCGGATGACGCTTGCGCTTATCCGATCTGCGATTTGACTCGGTTTTGTAGGGTGGATAAGCGCTTGCGTGTCATCCACCATCGTCCTCGTTGCTAGCTTAAAATATACGATCCTGATGTACCCACACTGCTGCTTCAACACGGGATTTCAACTTCATCTTCTTCAGCAAATGCTTAACGTGTACTTTCACCGTGCTTTCGGTGATATCCAGACGGCGAGCAATCATTTTATTCGGCAAACCCTGGGCGATATGTTTGAGAATATCGCGTTCGCGAGGCGTCAGCAGATTTACGTCCCGATCGGAGGTAGCGCGGTTGGCTCGTAGACTTGCCGCCAGCACTGGCGTTAGCGCTTCGCTCAGCACCATCTCACCGGCTGCTGCTTGTTGCAGCGCTTTGAGCAAATCTTCGGGTTCCATATCTTTTAACAGATAGCCGTCAGCCCCTCTTTTCAGGGCGGTCACTACATCTTCTTCATGATTGGAAACGCTGAACACAACGATGCGGCCTGACAATGGTTTCTCACGCAGGCAATCGAGTGTTTCCAGACCATTCATGCCCGGCATATTCAAATCCAGCAGAATTAAATCCGGGTCGAGCTCTTCAGCAAGTTGCACACCTTGCTCTCCGTTGCCAGCTTCACCAACGACCGCTAGTTCGGGGGCCATACTGATGAGCTGCTTAACGCCAGTGCGCAGCATGGGATGATCGTCGATCAACAAAATGGTCGAGGCTTCCGGGTTATTCATGATCTGCTCCTGTAGTTATTTCGGGGATAAAGCTGACGATAACCTGAGTGCCTCCGCCTGGGCGCGCACCTACCTGGCAATCACCTTTCAGGCTTTGCGAACGATCTCGCATAATAATTAATCCGTAATGATTACGGCGGTCACCATTGTCGGGAATACCCCGACCGTTATCCCATATGGTTAAGGTAATTTGGTTTTCATGGTAGATCACGCTGACTCCACATGCGGTCGCATCGGCGTGTTTCAGGCTGTTATTAAGCGCTTCACGGGTTATTTGCACCAAATGAATCGCCTGATGTGATGGCACAAGGCGCGGTGGCAACTGGTAATCAAGATTCACCGGGAAGCCCAGCTTTTCACTGAATTCGCAGCAGCTTGCTTCAAGTGCCGGGCGCAACCCTGGTTCGGTTAATTGCAGTCGGAAGGTGGTCAGTAACTCCCGTAATTGCCGCCATGAGGTGTTCAGTTCGCTGCGCATCTGGCCAAGTAGCGTCTGCATTTCGGCAGGTAAAGCCTCGCCCTGCATTTGCAGGCAGCTTACCTGCATTTTCAGGCAGGAGAGCGATTGTGCAATGGAGTCGTGCAGTTCACGGGCAATTGCGGAACGCTCTTCCATCACCACAAGTTGCTGCTGGCGTTCGTACTGTCGTTCAAGCGCCAGAGTGGCGGTCAACTGCTCCATCAGCGTTAAAATCAACTGCTGCTGATCGTGTGTCAGGCTGCTGCCAACCGGTAATTGCGCAAGTACCAGGCCATATTGAATGTGGTTGTCGGTCAAACGCCACTTTTGAGTGGTGGTCTCGCAAGGCTCTAACACCGGCCCGCGTGGGCAAAGGTCACAACCCAGGGCTTCGCAACTGCTGTCAGGTTGATAGGTAAACTCTTCGTAATTCTCTTCGTCTTCATATTCATAGACGCGCAGCTCGATATTCCGCAGCGGTGTTAAATGCTGTAATTCGCTAAGTACTGGAGACAGACGCTTGCAAAGTGGCGCCTGCGAATGCAGACGACGGTTAGCCTGATAAAGAAACGACAGTATCTGGTTTTTCTGCTCAAGCCCGGCGGTTTTCTCGCGCACGCGCTGCTCAAGACTTGCGTAGCTGCCAGCCAGTTCCGAAGACATGCTGTTCAATGAAAGGCCCAGCGTGGCCATTTCGTTACCGCCAGGAATATTCACACGATGGGTAAAATCCCGGTGACCAATAGCCCGCGACATCGCTAACAATTGCCGCCAAGGACGTAAAAGCCGTTTACGTAACCAGATGACGGTAAAAATAATCAGCAAGCCCATTACAGCCGCCATACCCAGCTGTAGCTGGATAACTCGGTGCAGACGCGCTTCAGTGGTGTGATCAAAAATGGTCACCAGTTGATCAATGCGCGAGACGAAACTGGCGACGTGGGGCTGAACCTGGTCGGGATTTTGCGCTTGACGCAGCGCGGGCCCTAACTCTTCACGCCAATAATTTTGTAGTGCGGCGAGCTTTTCTTGCTGCCCATCCCGCAGCGCGGCGACCCGTAGATCTTCGCTCCAGGCGGTTTTTTCCATCTCCTCGAATAGCGCATTGTCTTTTTCGCTAAGCGGGATAGCGGCCAGCAGGCGGTAGCTTTGCATGCGCATAGAGCCGGCTTTATTGATAGCGTGCGCATTGCCCAAAATGCCTTGCCCCAGCCAACCTGCGAGACTCATTCCCGCGACACCCAGCAACGCCAACACAAGCACAATTAATGCCAGTTGGTTAAACAGAGTGAGAGGGGATAGCAGGCGCTTTAATATTGACAAGTGAACTCCGGGGCGATGGAAAGCCAGGGCGGTATTCTCAGACATACCCTGGAGTATACCCATACCCCTTAGGGGTTACCTACAAATTGCCAGAGGTGGCATGTCGTCGTGTAAGACCTCATATACCTGTTATCAGCCATGTGAAAAGTCAGGCAATTTTCCTTTTTTAATCTTACCCACAAAGAGTGATGGCGATTTTTTAAGCGCTATTCAGATGGCTTATCCCTTGATTCACATCAACTTTTATTCGCCATTAGCACCTAATGTGGCGGCCATTACTCTCACTCTTTATGAGGTGTTTATGTCTCAGTCTCCCGCGAATTGCCAGAAAACGGGATCGCTTATTACCGAATGGCGTCCAGAAGAGCCTGCGTTTTGGCAAACTAAAGGTCACCCGATTGCCCGTCGCAACTTATGGATTTCCGTTCCTTGCTTGCTGTTAGCGTTCTGCGTATGGATGCTGTTCAGTGCGGTTGCGGTGAATCTGAATAAAGTGGGTTTTAACTTCACAACCGACCAGCTCTTTATGTTGACTGCACTGCCGTCAGTTTCTGGTGCCTTGCTGCGCGTCCCGTATGCCTTCATGGTGCCGGTATTCGGCGGCCGCCGCTGGACGGCGTTCAGCACCGGGATTTTGATTATTCCATGCGTGTGGTTAGGCTTTGCTGTGCAAGACCCAACTACGCCGTTTAGCGTGTTCATCACCATTGCTTTGCTGTGTGGTTTTGCAGGGGCAAACTTTGCATCCAGCATGGCGAACATCAGCTTCTTCTTCCCGAAATCAAAACAGGGCGGGGCGCTGGGTCTTAACGGTGGTCTGGGTAACCTGGGTGTGAGCGTAATGCAATTACTTGCTCCGCTGGCGATTTCGCTTTCCATGTTCGCCGTATTTGGTGGTACGGGCGTTGAGCAAGCAGATGGCTCCATGCTGTTCCTGGAAAACGCGGCGTGGGTGTGGGTACCGTTCCTGGCGATTCTGACCATTGCGGCCTGGTTTGGCATGAACGATTTGGCCACATCTAAAGCGTCTTTAAAAGCGCAGTTGCCGGTACTAAAACGCGTTCACCTGTGGATTATGGGGTTGCTTTACCTTGCGACATTTGGCTCGTTTATCGGCTTTTCTGCCGGTTTTGCGATGCTGGCGAAAACTCAGTTCCCGGATGTGAATATTCTGCATTTCGCCTTCTTCGGCCCGCTGATTGGTGCGCTGGCACGTTCTGCGGGTGGGGCGATTTCTGACCGCTGGGGCGGGACGCGTGTTTCACTGTATAACTTCATCGTGATGGCGGTATTTAGCGCATTGCTGTTTACCACGCTGCCACACAACGGCGTCGGTGGTAATTTCATCGCGTTCTTCGGCGTGTTCCTGATGCTGTTCCTGACGTCAGGCCTGGGAAGTGGTTCTACCTTCCAGATGATCTCTGTGATTTTCCGAAAATTGACTATGGACCGAGTGAAAGCGCAGGGTGGGAGTGAAGAGCAGGCGCTGCGTGAAGCGGCTACTGATACCGCTGCTGCATTGGGCTTTATCTCAGCGATCGGTGCGATTGGCGGCTTCTTTATTCCGAAAGCATTTGGGACTTCATTGGCACTGACCGGCTCCCCAGCGGACGCTATGAAAGTCTTCCTCGTCTTTTACATTATTTGTGTGGTGATTACCTGGGCCGTGTATGGCCGCAAATCAGCACAGTAACCTTTTGACCTTTTGGTTATCCCTTGCGCGGCTTCGGTCGCGCTTTTTTTATTTCAAATCACCAGCAATAATCGCTCGCCCAGCCTGTAGCCCTAGCTGATGATAAGCCTCCCATTGCTCTTCATTAAAGAATTGATCTGCAGTCGTTTGCTGCGGGAAATCAGAATGACGACGGGCATAGCATTCTGTGTCCAGCGCCATACCCTTTAACAGATGCGGTTTCACGACAATCAATTTTCCTGTCACAGGGTGTGGCTCTCCCGGCTGGGGTGGATAGATTATTCTGGCAAATAACAGCGGCGGTGCGATGGTCTCTGCCGTCATTTTATGCAGCGTACCGTAGCGTGCAGAGGGCTGTGGCATAAAAGTAATCGTAATGTCGTAATCAATCTTCGCTTTGCGCACCAGATTTTCCATATCATCAAAAATATAGTTCGGGTCAGCGCCACAGTCTGTTACCACAATAGTTTGTACTCGGCGTTTAAGCAGGGCATAGACGCCCGTATTTTCAAAATGGCCACCATCTGAGAGAAACCACATTGGGCTATTCAGACCTGGAAAACGGGCAAATAATTCGCTTAATAAATATCCCGTTTCCGGAATATGACGTCCTGCTAACCCGCGCAGTAAGCGCACTATTTTAGGCGTTTCTTCAGTTCGCAACATTCTAGTTTTAGGTGATAAATGTTGTGACCAATAGCCTAACCGCCCACCGATTAAGAAGAGTAAAAAGGCAAGCCCTGGAGCGGTGTTTGAACCCATCCCTGTACCGGTCGCCGCGCCGGAGATAGCCAGCCAGTGCGAAAGCGTTTCATCACCAGACTTGTCATTTTTGTCCGGATCTTTTGTTCCTGTTTCTACACCTGATGCACTGACTGTCAGGGCAATACCTTTCCGGTCTGCATTATAATTTCCAGAGCGGTCATCAATAGTCTGGTTAATACAGGCAGTAATTAAGTGAAAGGGGCCACCATATTTATGTGGAGCATAATCCTTAAACAGCACATCATCTTTCGGCATGACTTCGGTGACTCGCGATATTTTGTTCATATCACGCGGTTTTTTGTCGTTCAGTGGATCGGTATTAAATCGATAGTTTTCCCCCGGACCGACATTTGCCACGGAAAGCCAGGCTCGTTCGATTCTGGCCCGGTAGAGGTTATGCAACGAACTGAGGTTGAGGAATTTGATCATGTTTTTAATAGCGACAATGATGAGTAATGCCGCTAACCACTCAGCCCAGGGGAGCAAAGAGGCAAAAAGGGGCTCATTAATATTCTTTATGACCCAGGGGAATGTGGAAATTGTTTGATTAAGTTGAAATAACCCTGAGCAGCCAAAGATCAATGTCAAACCCATTAGCCCTAAACCAGCGAGATTTCCGATCGCACTAAGATCGATTTTCGTGTTGCGGAATTTTTGTGCCAGTTTCTTAACTATCCATTTCACCAGGCTAATTTCCCATAGTGCTTTTATGGCTGTGAGGGCTACAGGAATGGTGATATAGAGACTGATACCCCCAGTGAAATATTGATATACCCGGTATCCGGCACGATTAATTCCCCACAACACCAATAATGCGGCAAATACACACAGGCAAACAGCCAGCAAGCGAGTTAACGCAAGTCGAAAAGCAGAGAGGCTGATGTTGGTCTTTTTAGGGAACAGCCATAGCCACGGAATGCAACAAAGCGCGCACAGAAAGAGAGTAAGGGAGGCGGGTTGAGGGGATACAAAGACAAAAAAAACGGCTATCAATGTAATAGCGATAACAGTAGCAAACAGCCAGCGAGATTTATGTTCAAACACCCAGTAAGCCAGTGACTGCCATCCCGCCAATGCTAGTGGCACACTTAGCACCCAGAAATAACCGGGTGATCCTTCAGTAAAAAGAGGATTCATAGCAACGGCAACGGCACAAACCAAAGTAGAAAGGAGGGTAATTAAGGTAAAGGCAGCACTAAAAGAACGTAATATTTGTGCGATTGACAGGGTAATGTCGCGAGCTCCGGCTGGGGTTAAATAACGACCATTATTTCGTAACCAGGAGAGTAACAATGTGGAGTCTTTCGCCAATGCTGTTTCGACCTGATTGGCTGAATGTGTTCCGCTGTAGAGTCTGCCCAGCATTCCCCCAACATAGCCACCACCCGAAACAGTAGAGAGATAATCAAAACGGGTCAGTAGCCCATTTTTTGCCAGCGCACGAATAACGCCCAGACTGAAAGTCGCACTGCGAATTCCACCGCCTGACAATGCCAGCCCGCAGGTTGGGAGGGTATTTTCTACGCAGGCTGCCGCACGCCTGGCGCAGATGAGTTTATTTTCCTCAGCAAGGGTGTTTTCTTCGCCGGGAATAATTTCTGGTAAGTCAGCCATGGTGTTTCCTTGACCGAATATTTTCAAAGCCTGTTATTCAACTGTAGTGCCGCAATTTGTGCTGCACAGTAAAACTTTTCCCCCAGTGTGATGAGCAGCCTAATACTCACTTACCCCTTAATACCCGGCATCGCGAATTCCTACTCCTTCGCTATGGTGTAATTAAGTATAAATTTAGTTATTTCAATCATTTAAATCGTTTTCTGCTATTGCCACTTTGGTGGTATACCGGCGTTTCCTCTCCGCACACTCATCGACCCCAGTTGATCGTTATCAATTATCCCGCCATATGAGCGAGTTACCGTGCCCGCAATTCAGCAATGTCGTATCAATAAGATAGAGCCTCAAGGCTCCACATCAGGAGAACCCCGATGAGCAAATTTCTTGACCGGTTTCGTTACTTCAAACAGAAGGGCGAAACTTTTGCCAATGGACATGGCCAACTGCTCGATACCAATCGTGATTGGGAAGAAGGCTATCGTCAGCGCTGGCAGCACGATAAAGTGGTCCGTTCCACGCATGGTGTAAACTGTACGGGCTCCTGTAGCTGGAAGATTTACGTCAAAAGCGGCCTGGTGACCTGGGAAACCCAGCAAACTGACTATCCGCGTACTCGCCCGGATATGCCAAACCACGAGCCACGCGGCTGCCCACGCGGCGCGAGCTACTCCTGGTATCTCTACAGCGCTAACCGCCTGAAATATCCTCTGATGCGTAAGCGTCTGATCAAACTGTGGCGTGAAGCGAAAACCCTGCATAACGATCCGGTTGATGCATGGGCTTCCATCATCAACGATCCCGAAAAAGCGAAAAGCTATAAGCAAGCCCGTGGACGCGGTGGTTTCGTGCGCTCAAGCTGGGCTGAAGTGAATGAGCTGATTGCTGCGGCCAACGTCTTTACCGCAAAAACCTTCGGCCCTGACCGTATCGCCGGCTTCTCTCCGATCCCGGCGATGTCGATGGTTTCATACGCCTCTGGTGCGCGCTACCTTTCTCTGATTGGTGGAGCTTGCCTGAGCTTCTACGACTGGTATTGCGATCTGCCACCTGCGTCGCCAATGACCTGGGGCGAGCAGACTGACGTTCCGGAATCAGCAGACTGGTATAACTCCAGCTATATCATGGCCTGGGGATCTAACGTTCCGCAGACCCGTACGCCGGATGCGCACTTCTTTACTGAGGTTCGTTACAAAGGCACCAAAACCGTTGCGGTAACGCCGGATTACGCTGAAATCGCTAAGCTGTGCGACCAGTGGCTGGCACCGAAACAAGGTACCGATGCGGCAATGGCGCTGGCGATGGGCCACGTAATGTTGCGTGAGTTCCACCTTGATAACCCAAGCCAATACTTCACCGATTACGTTCGTCGCTATACCGACATGCCAATGCTGGTGATGCTCGAAGAGCGTGACGGCTTTTATGCGGCCGGCCGTATGCTGCGTGCATCTGACCTGGTTGATGGTTTGGGCCAGGAAAATAACCCACAGTGGAAAACCGTTGCACTGGATAACCAGACCGGTGAACCACTGGCACCTAACGGCTCTATCGGTTACCGCTGGGGTGAGAAGGGCAAATGGAACCTGGAACAGCGTGATGGCACCAGCGGCGAAGAAGCTGAACTGCGCCTGAGCCTGCTGGGCAGCCATGACGATGTCGCTGAAGTCGGTTTCCCATACTTTGGCGGTGAAAGTTCTGAGCACTTCAACAGCGTTAAGCTTGATAACGTGTTGATGCACAAGCTGCCAGTTAAACGTATTCAACTGGCTGACGGCACTACTGCGCTGGTTACCACCGTTTATGACTTGACCCTTGCCAACTACGGCCTGGATCGTGGTCTGGGCGACGAAAACTGCGCGACCAGCTACGACGATGTGAAAGCGTATACCCCAGCATGGGCTGAGCAGATCACCGGCGTTTCTCGCCAGAACATCATCCGCATTGCGCGTGAGTTTGCCGAAAACGCAGATAAAACCCATGGCCGCTCCATGATCATCGTTGGCGCCGGTATGAACCACTGGTTCCACATGGACATGAACTACCGTGGTCTGATCAATATGCTGATCTTCTGCGGTTGTGTAGGTCAGAGCGGCGGCGGCTGGGCACACTATGTAGGCCAGGAAAAACTGCGTCCACAAACCGGCTGGACTCCACTGGCGTTCGCGTTGGACTGGCAGCGCCCACCGCGCCATATGAACAGCACCTCGTTCTTCTACAACCACTCTAGCCAATGGCGTTATGAGTCGTTGACGGCAGAAGAGCTGCTCTCCCCACTGGCGGATAAAACCCGTTACAGCGGTCACCTGATTGACTTCAACGTACGTGCTGAACGTATGGGCTGGTTGCCGTCAGCACCACAGCTGAACACTAACCCGCTGCATATTGCAAAGCAGGCGAAAGCGGCAGGCATGAGCGCAGCTGATTTCACCGCGCAACAGTTGAAAAGTGGCGATATTCGCTTCGCGGCAGAGCAGCCTGATGCGGGCAACAACCATCCGCGCAACCTGTTTGTCTGGCGTTCAAACCTGCTGGGCTCTTCCGGTAAGGGCCATGAGTACATGCTCAAATATCTGCTCGGTACTGAAAACGGTATCCAGGGTAAAGATTTGGGTAAAGAAGGCGGCGTAATGCCGGAAGAAGTTGAGTGGGTAGATAACGGCCTGGATGGCAAACTGGATCTGGTGGTGACTCTGGACTTCCGTCTGTCGAGCACCTGCCTGTATTCCGATATCGTGCTGCCAACGGCTACCTGGTATGAAAAAGACGACATGAATACTTCGGATATGCATCCGTTTATTCACCCGTTGTCTGCGGCTGTTGATCCTGCATGGGATTCAAAAAGCGACTGGGAAATCTATAAAGCCATCGCGAAGAAATTCTCCGAAGTGTGCGTAGGCCACTTAGGGAAAGAAACTGACGTGGTAACACTGCCAATTCAGCACGATTCTGCGGCAGAACTGGCTCAGCCGTTTGGCGTAATGGACTGGAAAAAAGGCGAGTGCGACCTGATTCCTGGTAAAACCGCGCCGCACCTGATGGTGGTTGAGCGTGATTACCCGGCGACTTACGAGCGTTTCACCTCGGTTGGGCCACTGATGGAAACCATCGGTAACGGTGGGAAAGGTATTGCCTGGAACACCCAGACCGAAATGGATCTGTTGCGTAAGCTCAACTACACCAAGGCAGACGGCCCGGCGAAAGGCCAGCCGATGATCAACTCGGCTATCGATGCTGCCGAAATGATCCTGACTCTGGCCCCAGAAACTAACGGCCATGTTGCAGTGAAAGCCTGGGCGGCACTGAGCGAATTTACCGGACGCGATCACACGCATCTGGCTCGCCCGAAAGCCGAAGAGAAAATTCGCTTCCGCGATATTCAGGCCCAGCCACGCAAAATCATCTCCAGCCCGACCTGGTCAGGCCTTGAAGATGAACATGTTTCTTACAACGCCTGCTACACCAACGTGCATGAGCTGATTCCATGGCGCACGCTGTCTGGCCGTCAGCAGCTTTATCAAGATCACCAGTGGATGCGTGATTTTGGTGAAAGCCTGCTGGTATACCGTCCACCGATTGATACCCGCTCTGTAAAAGGAGTGATGGGTAAAAAATCTAACGGTAACCCTGAGAAAGCGTTGAACTTCCTGACGCCGCACCAGAAATGGGGCATTCACTCAACCTACAGCGATAACTTGCTGATGCTGACGCTTTCACGCGGCGGCCCGATTGTCTGGATGAGTGAGATCGACGCCAAAGATTTGGGCATCGAAGATAACGACTGGATTGAAGTGTTCAACAAAAACGGTGCGCTGACGGCGCGTGCGGTGGTGAGCCAGCGTGTGCCAGAGGGCATGACGATGATGTATCACGCTCAGGAACGTATCGTGAACCTGCCGGGTTCTGAAATTACTGGTCAGCGCGGTGGTATTCACAACTCGGTGACGCGTATTAGCCCGAAACCAACGCACATGATTGGCGGTTATGCGCAACTGGCCTACGGCTTTAACTACTACGGCACCGTAGGTTCAAACCGTGATGAGTTCGTTGTAGTACGTAAGATGAAAGACATTAACTGGTTAGACGGCGAAGGCAATGACCAGAAACAGGAGAGCGTAAAATGAAAATTCGTTCACAAGTCGGCATGGTGCTGAATCTTGATAAATGCATCGGCTGTCACACCTGTTCTGTGACCTGTAAAAACGTCTGGACCAGCCGCGAAGGGATGGAGTACGCGTGGTTTAACAACGTCGAAACCAAACCGGGTATCGGTTATCCGAATGACTGGGAAAACCAGGAAAAATGGAAGGGCGGTTGGATTCGCAAAATCAACGGCAAGCTGCAACCGCGCATGGGTAACCGCGCCATGCTGCTGGGTAAAATCTTCGCTAACCCGCATCTGCCGGGCATCGATGATTACTACGAGCCGTTTGATTACGACTACCAGCATTTGCATAACGCGCCGGAAGGTAAGCACCAGCCGATCGCGCGTCCACGCTCGCTGATTACCGGCCAGCGTATGAACAAGATCGAAGCGGGCCCGAACTGGGAAGAGATCCTCGGCGGCGAGTTTGAAAAACGCGCCAAAGATCAGAACTTCCTGAACATGCAAAAAGCGATGTACGGCCAGTTCGAAAACACGTTTATGGCTTACCTGCCGCGTCTGTGCGAACACTGCCTGAACCCAGCGTGTGCGGCAACGTGCCCGAGCGGCGCGATCTATAAGCGTGAAGAGGACGGAATCGTTCTGATTGACCAGGACAAGTGCCGCGGCTGGCGTATGTGCATTACCGGCTGCCCGTACAAAAAGATCTACTTCAACTGGAAAACCGGCAAATCCGAGAAGTGCATTTTCTGTTATCCGCGTATCGAAGCCGGTATGCCAACAGTTTGCTCTGAAACCTGTGTAGGCCGTATCCGTTATCTCGGCGTGCTGCTTTACGATGCGGATGCTATTGAAGAAGCAGCAAGCACTGAAAACGAAAAAGATCTCTACGAGCGCCAACTGAGCATTTTCCTTAACCCGAACGATCCGGCGGTTATTGAACAAGCTCTGAAAGATGGTATTCCACAGAGTGTGATTGATTCCGCACAGCAGTCACCGGTTTACAAAATGGCGATGGACTGGAAGCTGGCGCTGCCGCTGCACCCGGAATACCGCACGTTGCCGATGGTTTGGTATGTGCCGCCGTTGTCGCCAATTCAGTCTGCGGCTGACGCGGGTGAACTGCCGCATACTGGCATTCTGCCTGATGTTGAAAGCCTGCGAATTCCGGTGGAATACCTGGCGAACCTGCTGACCGCAGGTGACACCGCGCCGGTTCTGCGTGCGCTGAAACGTATGATGGCAATGCGCCACTATAAACGTGCCGAAACCGTTGATGGGGTTCACGATATTAGCGCGCTGGAAGAAGTGGGCCTGACTGAAGCCCAGGCGCAGGAGATGTACCGCTACCTGGCGATTGCGAACTACGAAGATCGTTTCGTGATCCCAACCAGCCATCGTGAAATAGCGGCAGATGCCTTCCCTGAGCGTAACGGTTGCGGTTTCAGCTTCGGCGATGGTTGCCACGGTTCTGACAGCAAATTCAATCTGTTCAATAGCAAACGTATTGACGCAATTGATGTGACCAGCAAAACGGAGCCAAAACCATGATTGAACTTCTGGTGATTTCCCGCTTGCTTGAGTACCCGGATGCTGCCCTGTGGCAGCATCAACAGGAACTTCGCGACGTGCTGGCAGAAGGTGGTGCGTTGAATCTTCAGCAGGCCGCGCAGCTTAATGATTTCATTACGACGTTGTGCAGCCGTGATTTGTTAGATGCACAAGCAAGCTACAGCGAGCTTTTCGACCGAGGCCGTGCGACCTCTTTACTGTTGTTCGAACACGTGCACGGTGAATCTCGCGATCGCGGCCAGGCGATGGTGAATCTGATGGGACAGTACGAACAAGCCGGTATGGAAATCGACAGCCGTGAGCTGCCAGACCACCTGCCGCTGTATCTCGAGTATTTGTCTCAGCGTGATGAAGCCGAAGCGCGTGGTGGTTTGCAGGATGTGGCGCCAATTCTGGCGCTGCTGGCAGCCCGTCTGAAACAGCGTGAAAGCGCCTATGCGGCACTGTTTGATGTGCTGCTGGGTCTGTCTCAAAGTGACGTTGCGGTTGAAAGCGTCATTGAGCAAATCGCAGATGAAGCACGCGATGACACTCCGCAGGCGCTGGATGCGGTCTGGGAAGAAGAACAGGTGAAATTTGTGGCGGACGCCGGTTGTGGTGAATCTGAGATTAGCAACCATCAGCGTCGTTTTGCCGGGGCTGTCGCTCCGCAGTATTTGAATATCGGGGGACAGTAATCATGCAATTTCTCAATGTGTTCTTCTTTGACATCTACCCGTATCTTTGCGGGACAGTGTTCCTGGTCGGTAGCTGGTTGCGTTATGACTACGGCCAGTACACTTGGAAAGCGGGTTCCAGTCAGATGCTCGACCGTAAAGGCATGAACCTGGCATCAAACCTGTTCCACATCGGTATTCTGGGTATTTTTGCTGGCCACTTCCTTGGGATGCTGACGCCGCACTGGATGTACGAGTCGTTCCTGCCTCTTGAAGTGAAGCAGAAAATGGCGATGTTTGCCGGTGGTGCGAGTGGTGTGATGACGTTGATTGGTGGCGGTCTGCTGTTGAAACGTCGTTTGTTCAACCCACGTATTCGCGCGACGTCTACAACTGCAGATATTCTGATCCTCAGCCTGCTGGTGATCCAGTGTGCTCTGGGCCTGGGAACTATTCCGTTCTCGGCACAACATATGGACGGCAGCGAGATGATGAAGCTGGTTGGCTGGGCACAGACGGTTGTGACCTTCCACGGCGGTGCATCTGAGCATCTGGATGGCGTGGCGTTTATCTTCCGTGTGCATTTAGTGTTGGGTATGACACTGTTCCTGCTGTTCCCGTTCACCCGTCTGGTGCACGTCTGGAGCGCGCCGGTTGAGTATCTGACGCGTAAGTATCAGGTTGTTCGCGCTCGTCGCTAAGTGATGTGTTCCTGATTTGAAAATACCTGGCTTCGGCCGGGTATTTTTTTGTCTGTTTTTTTGAGTGGCAGGTGGTTTTGTAGGGTGGATAAGCGAAGCGTCATCCAACAAACCAACCAAAATGGTTGAATATGATGCGATTTGGAATTTGTTTGGAGGTACTTCAGGAGATGGTGGCGGGGGAAGGATGACTCGACGCTTTGCGTCTCGCCCTTCGGGTCGTTGCCTGCGGCAACGCTTTCTCGCTACGCTCGAATCGAACCTTAGTCGAAGCTTCTCATCCTTCCCCAACGGGAATATGAAAGATTGTGCGATTTTGAATTTGTTTGGAGGTATTGCTAGAGAATGGTGGCGGGGGAAGGATTCGAACCTTCGAAGTCGATGACGGCAGATTTACAGTCTGCTCCCTTTGGCCGCTCGGGAACCCCGCCAGGGGTATGATGCTTGTTTGAAACTACTGGCCGTACTTGCTGCTTGAAGATGGTGGCGGGGGAAGGATTCGAACCTTCGAAGTCGATGACGGCAGATTTACAGTCTGCTCCCTTTGGCCGCTCGGGAACCCCGCCAGGGGTATTACATTTTGTTGGCTTTCTTGCTCGCATCCTTTGTCTGGAAGCGGGGCGCATCATATCAAATGAAGCGCCGCTGTAAAGCATTCACTATAAGAAAATGAATCGTTTGCCGTTTTTTTACACGTAACGTCGTAAACCTAAGCAATTACATGATTGATCTACAGAATAATCGTGCGATTCCCGTATACAAACACTCGCTGGGCCAACACTTGATACAATGCACGACTCAAAACGTTTTTCTCAACATCACGCCCGGCGCGCATCATATCTTCTGCGGTATAGGTGTGATCGACGTGAATAACATCTTGCATGATGATTGGGCCTTCATCCAGATTGTCATTCACATAGTGCGCAGTGGCACCGATGATCTTCACGCCACGCTCATAAGCCTGGTGATAAGGACGGGCACCGATAAAGGCAGGCAAGAATGAGTGGTGGATATTGATAATCTGGTTCGGGAAGCGTGAAACAAATTCCGGAGTCAGCACGCGCATATATTTAGCCAGCACCACATAATCAGGTTTGTGCGCTTCAATAGCGTCAGCCATCTGCTTATCGTGATCTTCACGCGTCAGCCCTTCATGACTCACCAGTTCGAACGGAATATCAAAACGTTCAACCAGGGTACGCAAAGTCTCATGGTTACCAATAACGGCAGCGATTTCGACATCCAGGCCGCCGTAGTTGGCTTTCATTAATAGATCACCCAGACAGTGCGCTTCTTTAGTGACCAGAATCACCACGCGGCGACGTCCTGCAGGAATGAGTTCACGTACTGAACCTTCAGGCAATGCGCCATCCAAATCTGCCAGCAGAGTTGTATCGTTGAAAATACCTTCGAGTTCGGTACGCATGAAGAAACGGCCGGTGCGATGGTCGACAAACTCATTGTTCTGAACAATGTTCAGTTCGTGTTTGTAACAAATGTTGGTGATCTTGGCGATAAGCCCTTTTGCATCGGGGCAGATGGTGCGTAGTACTTTTCGTTGTAATGCTTGCATTGCAGGCTAAGTCCTGTTGTACGTGTGTTTGCTAACTGATTTGTGCCACGGAGCGCTATTGCCCACAACACTTTTTATATTTTTTCCCAGAACCGCAAGGGCAGGGATCATTGCGACCAAACTGCGGGCGTGTTCCATCGACATAGTACCACTGGCCGTTTTCCTTTAAGAACCGAGAACGCTCGATAATGGCATTTTCTTCGCCTTGTTCTTCAAAACGCGCGACAAAACTGACGAAAGCTTCGTTTTCATCGTGTACGGCAGTAGCTTCATAAACTGTCAGACCTAACCACGAGGTTACGCCAAAACTTCCTGAAATATCTGATTTCAGGGAAGGGCTACGGGTTTGCGGATGCCAGGTCGCTACGAGGTAATCTGCATCTTGCATCACGTAAGCACAATAACGTGAACGCATTAGCTGTGATGGGGTTGGCGCAAGCTGGTCTGCGCGTAGGTATGGCTGGCAACATAAGCTATACTCCAGACCGCTACCACAAGGGCAAAGTTGCGACACAGCATCTCCTTGGTTACAAAAAAATAGTCGGCGTAAATACGCGGGGTAGTTATGTTAACTGAGCTGTGGCGAGTTCGCCACGCGGTGTTAAACCGGGGAAGATAGACCGAGGCGGAATGAGACAGGTAAAGATCGGCCTGGCATTAGGGTCGGGAGCAGCAAAAGGATGGGCGCATATTGGTGTCATTAATGCGTTAAAGCGAGCAGGCATTCAGGTTGATATCGTCGCAGGTTGCTCGGTGGGGGCGCTGGTGGGTGCCGCTTATGCCAGTAATCGTTTACCGATGATGGAACGCTGGGTGCGTTCGTTCGGCTATTGGGATGTACTGCGACTCATGGACCTTTCCTGGCGTCGTGGCGGTTTGTTGCGTGGCGAGAGAGTTTTCAACAACGTCCGCAAAATCATAACCGAAGAGAAGATTGAGGACTGTGCATTACGTTTTGGCTCTGTTGCCACCAATTTAAGCACCGGGCGCGAGTTGTGGTTCACGGATGGCGATTTGCATCAGGCTGTTCGGGCATCTTGCAGTATGCCGGGGCTTTTGTCGCCGGTCGGGTATAACGGCTACTGGCTGGTGGATGGCGCAGTGGTTAACCCGGTGCCTGTTTCGCTAACGCGTGCGTTGGGGGCCGATATCGTGATTGCCGTCGACCTGCAACATGATGCGCATCTGATGCAGCAAGATTTACTCTCCGTCAATATGACGACTCCTCTGGCTGAAAATCAGGTGCAACCTGATTCATGGCGTGGTCGTTTACGCGAACAGCTCGGAAAAATCACTACCCGGCGCGCCAATACCACGCCAACGGCCATGGAAATCATGACCACCTCTATTCAGGTGCTGGAAAACCGCTTAAAGCGTAACCGTATGGCGGGTGACCCACCGGATATTTTGCTGCAACCTTTTTGCCCCCAGATTTCTACGCTTGATTTCCACCGTGCCGCGGAAGCGATAAGCGCGGGCAGTCTGGCCGTCGAGAAAAAGATGGATGAGCTACTGCCATTGGTTCGTACCCATGATTGAGTATGGTGAAAACTCGCATCTTCAGGCAATTCTGACAGGCGGTGATTGTCATACCATGCCACTATTGATCTATCGCCAGTCAGGGGAGCGAAAATGACACAGCCACTCGTTGGAAAACTGATTCTCATTGTTGAGGATGAGCCCGTTTTTCGCTCTTTACTGGAAAATTATCTCTCTTCCTTAGGTGCGGTCATTGCTGTTGCAGTCGATGGTATAGACGCTCTGGAAAAGATGACCAGTTTTTCGCCCGATCTGCTGATTTGCGATCTGGCTATGCCACGCATGAATGGATTGAAACTGGTAGAGCACTTGCGTAATGAAGGAGTGCAGACGCCAATACTGGTGATCTCCGCCACGGAAAACATGTCGGATATCGCTAAAGCGCTACGCTTTGGGGTGCAGGATGTCCTGCTCAAGCCCATTAAAGATCTCAATCGTCTACGTGAAACCGTTTTCGCCTGCCTCTATCCCAACATGTTTAATTCGCGTGTCGAGGAAGAGGAGCGGTTATTTCAGGACTGGGATGCGCTGGTCAGCGACCCGCAGGCTGCATCTACATTACTGCAAGAACTACAACCTCCGGTACAACAGGTGATTTCGCATTGCCGGGTGAATTACCGCCAGCTAATTACTCTTAATCAACCAGGACTTGTTCTGGATATTGCGGCGTTGTCAGAGAACGACCTGGCATTTTATTGTCTTGATGTGACAAGAGCAGGGGATAATGGGGTGCTGGCAGCGTTGTTATTAAGAGCTCTATTTAATGGGCTATTGCAGGAACAACTCTCCAAACAAAACCAACGTTTACCTGAGCTCGGTAATTTACTCAAACAAGTGAATCAATTATTACGTCAGGCCAATCTTACCGGGCAGTTTCCGCTGATGGTGGGTTATTATCATAGCGAGCTCAAAAACCTCATTTTGGTATCGGCTGGGCTAAATGCCACCTTAAATACCGGTGAGCATCAAATTCAGGTCAGCAATGGTGTGCCTTTAGGGACACTGGGCAATACTTATCTCAATCAAATTAGCCAGCGCTGTGAGTCATGGCAGTGTCAGGTTTGGGGAAGTGGCGGGCGATTACGGCTGATGTTGTCTGCGGAATGAGCATCTGGATGGTTGAAATCATTTAGGTTTTCTCCCCTATCATTGCTGGTGGTAATATCGTATCTATCCAAATCGTATTAGTCTTAAATTATCAACGCAACGGGTAAACAGCCGCAGATTCCATTTTTAAGCTGATATACTCGAGACGTTTTTTTAATTGACGTGCAAGTGAAAACTTGAACAGTCCAGGAGATTTTTCAATGGCTGCCATTAATTCTAAAGTAAGAAAAGCAGTAATCCCTGTCGCGGGATTGGGCACACGTATGTTACCGGCTACCAAGGCTATTCCAAAAGAGATGCTGCCTTTAGTCGATAAACCGTTAATTCAGTATGTGGTCAATGAATGTATCGCCGCAGGCATTACTGAAATTGTGCTGGTGACTCACTCTTCGAAAAACTCCATCGAAAACCACTTCGATACCAGCTTTGAACTTGAAGCTATGCTGGAAAA
Organism: Buttiauxella noackiae; assembly: GCF_000737905.1. Taxonomy (NCBI): domain Bacteria; kingdom Pseudomonadati; phylum Pseudomonadota; class Gammaproteobacteria; order Enterobacterales; family Enterobacteriaceae; genus Buttiauxella; species Buttiauxella noackiae. The sequence goes on along the minus strand of NZ_JPRU01000001.1, from coordinate 874,116 downwards.
ACGTGTTAAGCGCCAGTTGCTGGATGAAGTTCAGGCTATTTGCCCTCCACATGTCACTATCATGCAGGTTCGTCAGGGTCTGGCTAAAGGTTTGGGTCACGCCGTGCTGTGTGCTCATCCTGTCGTTGGCGACGAGCCAGTAGCCGTTATCCTGCCAGACGTTATCCTGGATGAGTTCGAATCCGATCTTTCCCAGGACAACCTGGCTGAAATGATCAAACGTTTTGATACAACAGGCCACAGCCAGATTATGGTTGAGCCGGTAGAAGATGTTACCGCTTACGGTGTTGTTGACTGCAAAGGTGTTGAGTTAAACGAAGGCGATAGCGTGCCAATGGTCGGTATTGTTGAGAAACCTAAAGCCGATGTTGCTCCATCTAATCTTGCAGTTGTAGGCCGTTATGTTCTGACCGCCGACATCTGGCCGCTGCTGTCCAAAACACCTCCAGGTGCTGGTGATGAAATTCAGCTGACTGACTCTATTGCTATGTTGATGGAAAAACAGACTGTTGAAGCCTATCACATGAAAGGCGTGAGCCATGATTGTGGTAACAAACTCGGTTATATGCAGGCGTTTGTGGAGTACGGTATCCGTCACAGCACTTTGGGCGCAGATTTTAAAGCCTGGCTAGAAGAGACAGTTGGCGCGAAAAAGTAATTCATTTCAACGCAGGATAGAAAGATGAAAGTTACTGTATTTGGTATCGGCTATGTTGGACTTGTGCAGGCCGCCGTGCTTGCGGAAGTTGGTCACGATGTAATGTGCATAGATGTCGATGCGAAGAAAGTCGAAAATCTGAAAAACGGCGTGATCCCAATTTTTGAACCCGGCTTAACGCCGCTGGTGAAGAAAAACTATGAAGAAGGCCGTTTACAGTTCAGCACCGATGCTGAAATGGGCGTCCTCCATGGTGAAATGCAGTTTATTGCCGTTGGTACTCCTCCGGATGAAGACGGGTCTGCTGACCTGAAATATGTCACCGCTGTTGCACGTACTATCGCGCAGCACATGACATCCCACAAAGTTGTGCTCGATAAATCTACCGTTCCTGTCGGAACCGCAGACAAAGTGCGCAGCGTGATGGAAGAAACGCTGAAAGCCCGTGGCGTGGATATCCCATTTGATGTGGTTTCAAACCCTGAATTCCTGAAGGAAGGGGCGGCAGTTTCTGACTGTATGCGCCCTGAGCGTATTGTTATCGGTACAGATAACGATGATGTTGTGGATTTGCTGCGTGAGCTGTACGAACCGTTCAACCGCAACCACGACCGCATGATCCTGATGGATATCCGCAGTGCTGAGCTGACCAAGTACGCGGCAAACTGTATGCTGGCGACGAAAATCAGCTTTATGAACGAGATCTCTAACCTGGCAGAACGCCTGGGCGCAGATATCGAAAAAGTGCGTATGGGTATTGGTTCAGACTCCCGCATTGGCTACAGCTTTATCTACCCAGGCTGTGGCTATGGCGGCTCCTGCTTCCCTAAAGACGTGCAGGCTCTGATTCGCACCGCCCAGCAGATTGGCTATACGCCACGTATTCTGCAGGCGGTAGAAGAGGTCAACCATGACCAGAAGTTAAAACTCCCTGAGTTTATTACTCGTCATTTCGGAGAAGATCTGAAAGGCAAAACCTTCGCGCTGTGGGGGCTTTCTTTCAAACCGAATACCGACGATATGCGTGAAGCCTCCAGTCGCGTCCTGATGGAAGCGCTTTGGGAACGTGGTGCTCAGGTGCAGGCGTATGACCCGGAAGCAATGGACGAAGCTCAGCGCATTTACGGACATCGTCCAGATCTGAAATTGATGGGAACTAAAGAAGCTGCATTACAAGATGCAGATGCTCTGGTTATTTGTACAGAGTGGCAAAGTTTCCGTGCACCTGATTTTGATGCAATCAAGAAATCCCTAAAGCAACCAGTTATCTTTGACGGCCGTAACCTGTATGATCCTGAGAGACTCAACAAGCGCGGCTTTGTTTATTATGCAATCGGCCGCGGAGCGTCCATCAATATTGCATAATAAATGAGGGTTGTATGAAATTTCTGGTTACCGGCGCCGCAGGCTTTATTGGATTTCATGTCAGTGAACGACTGCTGGCAGCCGGTCACCAGGTTATCGGTATCGATAACCTGAATGACTATTATGATGTCAATCTTAAGCAAGCTCGCCTTGATCTCCTCGCTCTACATTCTTCATTCCGTTTCGATGAAATTGACCTTGCCGATCGTAATGCCATGGCTGAATTATTTGCCAAAGAGAAATTTGATCGTGTGATTCATCTTGCTGCACAAGCAGGTGTGCGTTATTCCATCGATAACCCTCACGCTTATGCGGATTCAAACCTTGTAGGGCATTTAAATGTTCTTGAGGGTTGTCGCCATAATAAAGTGGGGCATCTGTTATATGCTTCGTCCAGTTCGGTATATGGACTAAATCGCAAACTTCCGTTCTCAACTGACGACTCTGTTGATCATCCAATATCATTATATGCGGCAACCAAAAAAGCTAACGAGTTGATGTCGCATACATACTCGCACTTATATGGGTTACCGACGACCGGTTTACGCTTTTTCACTGTTTATGGTCCATGGGGGCGCCCGGATATGGCGTTATTTAAATTTACCCGTGCGATTGTCGAAGGAAAGAGTATCGACGTTTATAATCATGGGCAAATGCGTCGTGACTTCACTTATATTGATGATATTGCAGAGGCGATCGTTCGTTTGCAGAATGTCATTCCTCAGGCTGATTCCGAGTGGACAGTAGAGGAAGGAACTCCGGCGACAAGCTCAGCACCTTATCGAGTTTATAACATTGGGAACAGTAATCCGGTTACGTTGATGGATTATATTACTGCGCTTGAAACCTCTTTAGGCAAGGTTGCTCAGAAGAATATGATGCCAATGCAGCCAGGCGACGTTCTGGAGACGAGTGCGGACACGAAAGCGTTGTATGATGTTATTGGCTTTAAACCACAGACCTCGGTACAGGATGGCGTACAGCGCTTTGTAGATTGGTACAAGGCATTCTATAAAGTCAGCTGATGCTGGGATTGGTGGGCAGTTAAATGAAAAAGGAAGCCTGGCTTCCTTTTTTATTAGCGCAATTTATAGCAACAAAGATTTGCTAATCATATCCCCAAAATAAAAATCCCGCCGAAGCGGGATTTAATAAGCAGCACTAAAAGCGAAAATTAGGCGATCAGGAAGTCTTCCAGTTTCTTGCCTTGCTCTTCCATTGCTTTTTTGATTACAGCTGGAGTACGGCCCTGGCCAGTCCAGGTTTTGCTTTCGCCGTTTTCGTCGATGTACTGATATTTAGCTGGACGTGCAGCGCGTTTTGCTTTGCCTGCAGTTTTAACAGCAGCCATGCTATTCAGTAATTCATTAGGATCAATGCCGTCAGCAATTAGCATTTCACGATATTGTTGCAGTTTACGAGTACGCTCTTCAATTTCTGCTGCAGCAGCATTATCTTCTTCACGGCGTTCGTTAACAACAACTTCTAATTTTTCCAGCATTTCTTCCAGCGTTTCCAGGGTACATTCTCTGGCTTGTGCACGAAGAGTACGGATGTTGTTCAGAATTTTAAGTGCTTCGCTCATTTTAGTAATCTCAAACTTATATTGATGGTTGGCTTGTTGGGCTAATAATAGAGGCTTAAATTAAGTTCTGCAATAGGAAGTAATGTAAGGAATTCAAAATTCCATAATATTTTGTCGATTTATAAATGGGTATTAACTTAAATTTTGGCTTGCATCGAAGGTTAAGAAAACGTGAGGAACTCACTTTTTCTACAACAACCCTGATAGTTTCGGGGTTGCCGAAGTAGTAAATTGAGACATAAACGCATTAATGGTGAAATATCAACCTTTGGTATTATTGCCTGTAATGGTGGATATTTTTAATAGATAATTATTATTAGTGATTCAATGGATTTCAGGGAATAGCAGCAAAAACACTGAAAACTCCGTAAGTTAAGTGCAACGAGGTGAACATTGAACATACACCGGTTTCAGGCACTCCACTCTATGGTTTATATATCTCTCGAACAATCTATGAATTCTTCCCGAAGTCATAAGGTGAAAGCAACTCCCTAACAGCTTATGATATAATCCTGTGTTAATAATATTTACATTTTAACTCAGGCTAGCTGACCAATGGCACAACTTTACTTTTACTATTCCGCAATGAACGCGGGTAAATCTACGGCATTACTGCAATCGTCATACAACTATCAAGAGCGCGGAATGCGCACGCTGGTGTATACCGCAGAAATTGACAATCGGTTTGGTTCTGGAAAGGTGAGTTCGCGTATTGGATTATCGTCGCCCGCAAAGCTCTACAATGGCTCAACGCAATTATTCAATGAAATACGTGAGGAGCATCAGCGTGATGCTGTGCATTGTGTTCTGGTTGATGAATGCCAGTTCCTGACACGCGATCAAGTGCTGGCGTTATCAGACGTCGTAGATGAATTAGATATTCCCGTATTATGTTATGGGCTTCGTACTGATTTCCAGGGCGAGCTATTTGGTGGAAGCCAATATTTATTAGCGTGGTCAGACAAGCTCGTGGAATTAAAAACCATCTGTTTTTGTGGACGTAAAGCCAGCATGGTTTTGCGTCTCGACCAGGAGGGGCGCCCGTATAACCAGGGAGAGCAGGTTGTGATTGGTGGGAACGAGCGCTATGTGTCAGTTTGCCGTAAACACTATAAAGAAGCGTTGCAAACAGGCTCTCTGGAAGGCATTCAGAGCGAATAAAATTTAACGGGAAGGCAAAGGGATGCCTTTCTCATTCATCGCCGTGAGATGCTTTGTACGACGTTTTTAGAAATCAGAAACAAAAAAACCCGCCGAAGCGGGTTTTTTTGTTAGCAATAACAATTAAGCGGTTTTCTTCGCTTTCTTGTCAGCTTTAGCAACAGGAGCGACTGCTTTAGCCTGCGCTGCTTCGTTGCCATCTTCGGTGAATTCACGACCGTAGAAGGTATCCATCAGAATTTGTTTCAGTTCAGAGATCAGTGGGTAACGTGGGTTGGCACCGGTACACTGGTCATCGAACGCATCTTCAGACAGTTTATCAACGTGAGCCAGGAAGTCAGCTTCCTGAACGCCAGCTTCGCGGATGGACTTAGGAATACCCAGTTCAGCCTTGATGCTGTCAAGCCATGCCAGCAGTTTCTCGATCTTAGCAGCAGTACGGTCGCCCGGTGCGCTCAGACCCAGATGGTCTGCGATTTCAGCATAACGACGACGCGCTTGTGGGCGGTCATACTGGCTGAATGCAGTCTGCTTGGTTGGGTTGTCGTTCGCGTTATAACGGATAACGTTGGAGATCAACAGGGCGTTCGCCAGACCGTGAGGAATGTGGAACTGTGAACCCAGTTTGTGAGCCATTGAGTGACACACACCCAGGAAGGCGTTAGCAAACGCGATACCTGCGATAGTCGCAGCGTTGTGTACACGCTCACGAGCAACTGGGTTTTTAGAGCCTTCGTTGTAAGATGCTGGCAGGTTTTCTTTCAGCAGTTTCAGCGCTTGCAGAGCCTGACCGTCAGAGAACTCGCTCGCCAGAACAGAAACATAAGCTTCAAGTGCGTGAGTCACGGCATCCAGACCACCGAATGCACACAGAGACTTAGGCATGTCCATGACCAGGTTGGCATCAACAATCGCCATATCTGGAGTCAGAGCGTAGTCAGCCAGTGGGTATTTCTGGCCAGTTGCATCATCAGTTACAACGGCAAACGGAGTCACTTCTGAACCAGTACCGGAAGTGGTGGTAACCGCGATCATTTTCGCTTTTACGCCCATTTTCGGGAACTTGTAGATACGCTTACGGATGTCCATGAAGCGCAGAGCCAGTTCTTCGAAGTGAGTTTCTGGGTGCTCGTACATAACCCACATGATTTTCGCAGCATCCATCGGGGAACCGCCGCCCAGCGCGATAATCACGTCTGGTTTGAAGGAGTTCGCCAGTTCTGCACCTTTACGTACTACGGACAGAGTTGGATCAGCTTCTACTTCGAAGAAGACTTCAGTTTCAACGCCAGCTGCTTTCAGAACAGAGGTGATCTGGTCTGCGTAACCGTTGTTGAACAGGAAACGGTCGGTAACGATCATCGCACGTTTGTGACCATCAGTAATCACTTCGTCCAGCGCGATTGGCAGGGAGCCACGGCGGAAGTAGATAGATTTCGGAAGTTTATGCCACAACATGTTCTCAGCTCGCTTAGCAACGGTTTTCTTGTTGATCAGGTGCTTAGGACCCACGTTCTCAGAGATGGAGTTACCACCCCATGAGCCACAACCCAGAGTCAGGGAAGGCGCGAGTTTGAAGTTGTACAGGTCACCGATACCACCCTGAGAAGCAGGGGTGTTGATCAGGATACGTGCAGTTTTCATTTTGTCGCCGAAGTGCTTAACGCGCTCTGGCTGGTTGTCCTGGTCTGTGTACAAGCAAGAGGTGTGGCCGATGCCGCCCATCTCAACCAGTTTCTCAGCTTTAACAACCGCATCTTCGAAGCTCTTAGCACGGTACATAGCCAGAGTTGGAGACAGTTTTTCGTGAGCAAACGGCTCAGATTCGTCAACAACGCTAACTTCACCAATCAGGATCTTGGTGTCAGCCGGTACTGTGAAGCCTGCCAGTTCAGCAATTTTAGTTGCTGGCTGACCAACAATAGCTGCGTTCAGTGCGCCGTTTTTCAGAATGATATTCTGTACGGCTTTCAGCTCTTCGCCCTGCAGCATGTAGCCGCCGTGAGAAGCGAAACGCGCACGTACTGCATCATATGCAGAGTCAACAACAATGACGGACTGTTCAGAAGCACAGATTACGCCGTTATCGAAGGTTTTAGACATCAGGATAGAAGCAACAACACGTTTGATGTCGGCAGTTTCGTCAACAACAACAGGGGTGTTACCTGCGCCTACGCCGATTGCTGGTTTACCGGAGCTATAAGCGGCTTTAACCATGCCTGGGCCACCGGTTGCCAGAATCATATTGATATCTGGGTGGTGCATCAGTGCGTTAGACAGTTCAACAGAAGGCTGGTCAATCCAACCAATCAGATCTTTAGGTGCACCGGCAGCGATTGCAGCTTGCAGAACGATGTCTGCTGCTTTATTGGTCGCATCTTTTGCACGTGGGTGTGGAGAGAAGATGATCGCGTTACGCGTCTTCAGGCTGATCAGAGATTTAAAGATAGCCGTTGAAGTTGGGTTAGTGGTTGGCACGATACCGCAGATGATACCGATTGGCTCAGCGATGGTGATAGTACCGAAGGTGTGGTCTTCATCCAACACACCGCAGGTTTTCTCATCTTTATAGGCGTTGTAGATATACTCTGAAGCAAAGTGGTTTTTGATCACTTTATCTTCAACGATACCCATGCCAGATTCGGCAACGGCCAGTTTCGCGAGAGGGATTCGAGCATCTGCAGCAGCCAGAGCGGCGGCGCGGAAGATTTTATCAACTTGCTCTTGAGTAAAGTTGGCATATTCACGCTGGGCTTTCTTGACGCGCTCTACGAGTGCGTTAAGTTCAGCGACATTAGTTACAGCCATAATGCTCTCCTGATAATGTTTAAACTCTTTTAGTAAATGAGCTGCTCGAGACGACAGTATAGTCAGCGGGCAACAGCTTGCGTAAAAGACGGGCCACGACTATCCAAAAACTTCCCAAAACATCTTGCTGATTTACTAAAAGAGCCTTATCGAAAAACCTATTCATCGTGTGAATTAAATGCTCTTCGGATGTATCCAAGAGTACTCACTTCTGAGTAGGTTTTTTGTGATTTACATCACATTATATTAAGGCTGACTCCATTCAGCATGACTGATTTAGGTTACTGATAAGTCTTTAAAATTTCCGTCACAGCAATAGCGAAACAAATTACCATATTTTCAACATGTGGGTAACAATATCGTTTAATATCGCATTTGCTTATAAAAGTAGTTATATATGCTGCGAAAGTGCGTGGCGCCAACACCTGTTTTCCATTACATTACGCCGGCCTTTGCTACTTTATTTGCGGAGTTTTGAGTGGCTCAATCCTTGTTCGATTTGCCTACCTATTTTAAGTTCTTTATTGGCTTGTTCGCGCTGGTAAACCCAGTGGGAATCATCCCTGTATTTATCAGTATGACCAGCTACCAAACGGCGTTGGCCAGGAATAAAACAAACCTCACTGCGAATCTCTCAGTAGCGATTATTTTATGGACGTCATTGTTCCTTGGTGATGGGATCCTGCAATTATTCGGCATATCAATTGATTCCTTCCGTATTGCTGGTGGTATCCTGGTGGTCACTATTGCGATGTCGATGATCAGCGGCAAACTCGGGGAAGATAAACAGAATAAACAAGAAAAATCAGAAAGCGCTATCCGTGAAAGTGTGGGTGTCGTGCCATTGGCATTGCCTTTAATGGCAGGCCCCGGTGCAATCAGTTCGACTATTGTATGGGGCACGCGTTACCATAGCTGGAATTATTTGGTTGGTTTTTCAATCGCTATTGCACTCTTTGCTTTTTGTTGCTGGCTGGTTTTCCGCCTTGCGCCGTGGTTAGTCCGTTTGTTGGGGCAAACTGGTATCAACGTTATTACCCGTATAATGGGGTTGTTGTTGATGGCGCTGGGTATTGAATTTATAGTGACTGGCCTGAAAACTATCTTCCCAGGGTTATTAAGTTAGTTCTGCTGAAAGAGGCAAATGAAAAAGCAGAATAACTATTCTGCTTTTTTTGTTAATTTTTTACCAATGCGATTAAAGCATAAGCATTTTTTTAGTTTTCATAAGAAAGTTATTCATAAGAAAATGCTTTGGAAACCGCGTATTAACTCCCTTCAGTTTTCCCCGCTGTACATAAAACTGACAATCAGTTCGTTATTTAACTCACACTACACAATGATGCTTGCTGCCGCTTTATTGAGATGATATTAGTAAATCATGCCATCAAGCAGATGAATGTGCTAAAAAATAACCAATTGTTAAATTTTCGTGAATGATAATTGAGTGCCGTAAGCCCAGGTGAAATCCATCTTTCTTTTCAGCGGTATATCTTTTATTTTTAAAGAGTTAACCGATTCTCTGGCACGGGAAAAACATCGTTACGAACCGCTCTCTGAATAGATAAAAGAGAAATGGTTAACAAATTTGCAAATTGTATTGGCGGGCATCAGAGGCTTTTGATACTTTCCGGGCAACACAATTATCTGAGAAATGTTTCATTTACAGATGACTCATAAAAATCAACCTGGGTACAGGGTAGGTTGATTAAGAATCGACGGAGCAGGGTGCCAATAAGAGCATCCCAAAAAATAAAGTCGGTGATAGCAAGCAAGACAGAAGTTAATCCGGGCAGTCGCATAACGCTCTTGCACTGTTAAGGAACCCTAAGGGGAAGAGGCTGGCTTTCGGGTCGGTAATTATAATGAGTGGAGTATCAACACAATGTCCATCATCACAAAAAAAAGTCTGGTAGCAGCAAGTATTTTATCCGCGCTAATCGTAGGCAATGTGGCCATGGCGGCCGAAGTTCCTGCAGGTGTTCAACTGTCAGAAAAGCAAACGTTGATTCGAAATAACGGTGCTGAACCACAGTCTCTGGACCCAAATAAGATTGAAGGTGTTCCTGAGTCAAACGTTAGCCGTGATCTTTTTGAAGGCTTACTGATTACTTCTCCAAAAGACGGACACCCAATTCCTGGTGTAGCTGAGTCCTGGGATAACAAAGATTTCAAAGTCTGGACCTTCCATCTGCGTAAAGATGCTAAATGGTCTAACGGCGAACCCGTCACAGCGCAAGATTTTGTTTATAGCTGGCAGCGTCTGGTTGATCCAAATACCGCTTCCCCATATGCAAGCTACCCACAATACGGCCATATCGTAAACGTTGATGCCATCATTGACGGTAAAATGAAACCAAGTGAATTGGGCGTAAAAGCCATTGACGACCACACTCTGGAAGTCACTTTGAGCGAGCCTGTTCCTTATTTCTACAAACTTTTGGTTAACCCGGCGATGTCCCCGGTGAATAAAACCGCCATTGAGAAGTTTGGTGAGAAGTGGACCCAACCTGCAAACATCGTCAGCAACGGTGCCTACAAACTGAAAGACTGGGTTGTTAACGAACGCATCGTAATGGAGCGTAATACCAATTATTGGGATAACGCTAAGACTGTTATTTCACAAATTACTTATCTGCCAATCTCTTCCGAAGTCACGGATGTGAACCGCTACCGCAGCGGCGAGATTGACATGACGTATAACAACCTGCCGATCGAACTGTTCCAGAAGCTGAAAAAAGAAATTCCAGCTGAAGTACACGTTGACCCGTATCTGTGTACTTACTACTACGAAATCAACAACCAGAAAGCTCCATTTAATGATGCGCGCGTTCGTACTGCTCTGAAACTGGGCCTGGATCGTGACATTATCGTTAATAAAGTGAAGGCGCAGGGCGATCTGCCTGCATATGGCTACACCCCTCCTTATGCTGACGGCGCAAAACTGACTAAGCCTGAGTGGTTCTCATGGACCCAGGAAAAACGCAACGAAGAAGCTAAGAAATTGCTGGCTGAAGCGGGTTACACCAAAGATAAACCGCTGACCTTCGACCTACTGTACAACACCTCAGATCTGCACAAGAAACTGGCAATCGCTGCCGCGTCTATCTGGCAGAAAAACCTCGGTGTGAACGTTAAGCTGGTAAACCAGGAGTGGAAAACCTTCCTCGATACTCGTCACCAGGGCAACTACAACGTTGCGCGTGCTGGTTGGTGTGCGGATTACAACGAGCCGACCTCCTTCCTGAACACCATGCTTTCTACAAGCTCAATGAACACCGCGCATTATAAGAGCCCAGCCTTTGATGCCATTATGGCGGAATCGCTGAAAGCGACGGATGATGCACAACGTGCTGCTGCATACGATAAAGCGGAACAGCAATTGGGCAAAGATTCTGCAATCGTTCCGGTTTATTATTACGTGAATGCCCGTCTGGTGAAACCATGGGTTGGCGGTTATACCGGTAAAGACCCGATGGATAATATCTATACTAAAGATATGTATATCATCAAACATTAATGGCAATTCGTGGGGCAAGTTTTAGCCTTTCTACTTCACGCTGAACGTGAATTATTTAGGGTAATTTTTGCCCCATCGTGTCTTATTTTATCGCACTCTAAAGGCACAGCCAGAAGGTATGGGCAATGTTGAAATTTATTCTGCGTCGTTGTCTGGAAGCAATTCCGACACTCTTTATTCTTATAACAATTTCATTCTTCATGATGCGCCTTGCTCCAGGTAGCCCTTTTACCAGTGAACGCGCACTGCCGCCGGAAGTTATGGCGAACATTGAAGCCAAATACCATTTAAACGATCCGATCTCGACCCAGTATTTCAGCTATCTGAAACAACTGGCGCACGGTGATTTTGGCCCGTCATTTAAATATAAAGATTATTCAGTGAACGACCTGGTGGCTTCGAGCTTCCCTGTCTCGGCCAAATTGGGTGCTGCTGCATTTATCTTTGCCGTCGTGTTAGGCGTTTTGGCTGGGGTTATTGCCGCACTGAATCAAAATACCAAATGGGATTACGCCGTAATGGGGGTGGCCATGACGGGGGTAGTTATCCCGAGCTTCGTGGTGGCGCCATTACTGGTTCTTATATTTGCGATAACCCTCAAGTGGTTGCCCGGAGGCGGGTGGAACGGCGGGGCCATTCAATACATGATCTTACCAATGGTCGCGTTGTCTTTGGCTTATATTGCCAGTATCGCGCGTATCACTCGTGGCTCAATGATTGAAGTTCTGCACTCCAACTTTATCCGTACCGCACGTGCGAAAGGGTTACCGATGCGCCGCATTATTTTGCGCCACGCCTTGAAACCTGCACTGTTACCCGTTCTGTCATATTTGGGCCCGGCATTTGTCGGTATCATCACAGGCTCGATGGTTATTGAAACCATTTACGGATTACCAGGTATCGGCCAGTTGTTCGTAAACGGAGCGTTGAACCGTGACTATTCATTGGTTCTGAGCCTGACCATTCTGGTCGGCGCGCTGACTATTCTCTTTAACGCGATTGTTGATGTGCTGTATGCCGTTATCGATCCGAAAATCCGTTACTGACGCTGGAGTACGCCATGATGTTGAGTAATAAAAACAGCGAGGCGCTGGAAAACTTCAGTGAAAAACTAGAAGTAGAAGGCCGTAGCCTTTGGCAAGACGCCCGTCGCCGCTTTATGCATAACCGTGCAGCGGTAGCGAGTTTGATTGTCCTGGCGCTTATCGCACTGTTCGTGACCTTCGCGCCAATGCTGTCGCAATTTAGTTATTTTGATACCGACTGGGGAATGATGTCCGCTGCACCGGATATGGCCTCTGGTCACTATTTCGGGACGGACTCCTCGGGACGTGATCTGCTGGTTCGTGTCGCAATCGGTGGTCGTATCTCGTTGATGGTGGGTGTTGCAGCAGCACTGGTCGCAGTAGTGGTTGGCACATTGTATGGCTCGCTTGCGGGCTATCTGGGTGGCAAAACCGACTCCGTGATGATGCGTCTGCTCGAGATTCTCAACTCCTTCCCATTTATGTTCTTCGTTATTTTGCTGGTGACATTCTTCGGGCAAAACATCCTGCTGATTTTTGTCGCAATCGGCATGGTTTCCTGGCTGGATATGGCGCGTATCGTGCGTGGCCAGACGCTGAGCCTGAAACGTAAAGAGTTCATTGAAGCAGCCCAGGTTGGCGGTGTTTCTACCGTTAACATTGTGGTTCGTCACATTGTGCCAAACGTACTCGGTGTGGTGGTGGTATATGCCTCGCTGCTGGTGCCAAGCATGATCTTGTTCGAATCGTTCCTGAGCTTCCTGGGTCTGGGTACGCAAGAACCACTTAGTAGCTGGGGCGCATTGCTAAGCGATGGCGCCAACTCCATGGAAGTTTCTCCATGGTTGCTGATGTTCCCGGCAGGCTTCCTGGTTATCACCTTGTTCTGTTTCAACTTTATCGGCGATGGCCTGCGTGATGCCCTCGACCCGAAAGATCGTTAAGGAGTGCCGCGATGAGCACAATTGAAAATCCTGCGGTGGTTACTCCACTGAGCCAGGCTTCTACGTTGTTAGACGTAAAAGATCTGCGCGTCACCTTCGGTACGCCAGACGGTGATGTTACAGCGGTAAACGATCTGAATTTCAGCCTGCGAGCAGGTGAAACGCTGGGCATTGTGGGCGAGTCCGGTTCCGGTAAATCGCAAACGGCTTTTGCTTTGATGGGGTTGCTGGCGGCGAATGGCCGTATTGGCGGCTCAGCGAAGTTTAATGGCAAAGAGATCCTGAATCTGCCAGAAAACCAGCTTAACCGCCTGCGTGCAGAACAGATTTCGATGATCTTCCAGGACCCAATGACCTCGCTGAACCCTTACATGCGTGTAGGTGAGCAGTTGATGGAAGTGCTGATGTTGCACAAGAAATTGGGCAAAGCAGAAGCGTTTGAAGAATCTGTTCGTATGCTCGACGCAGTTAAAATGCCTGAAGCACGTAAACGCATGCGTATGTTCCCGCATGAGTTTTCCGGCGGTATGCGCCAGCGCGTAATGATTGCCATGGCTTTACTGTGCCGTCCAAAACTGCTGATTGCCGATGAACCAACGACTGCACTGGACGTTACCGTTCAGGCGCAAATCATGACGCTGCTGAACGATCTTAAGCGTGAGTTCAACACTGCGATTATCATGATCACCCACGATCTGGGGGTTGTTGCCGGCATTTGCGACAAAGTACTGGTGATGTATGCCGGGCGTACTATGGAGTATGGTCAGGCTCGAGATGTGTTTTACAACCCGGTTCACCCGTATTCTATCGGCCTGCTGAATGCGGTACCGCGTCTGGATGCTGAAGGTGAATCTCTGCTGACTATTCCTGGCAATCCACCAAACCTGTTGCGTTTGCCGAAAGGTTGCCCGTTCCAGCCTCGTTGCCCGCATGCGATGGAAATCTGTAACACGGCACCGCCGCTGGAACAATTTGGCGAAGGCCGCTTACGCGCCTGCTTTAAGCCAGTGGAGGAGTTAGTATGAACGCCGTGACAGAAGAGAAAAAAGTCCTCTTAGAAATCGCCGATCTTAAAGTTCACTTTGATATCAAAGACGGTAAACAGTGGTTCTGGCAACCTTCTAAAACCCTGAAAGCGGTTGATGGCGTGACGCTGCGTTTATACGAAGGCGAAACGCTGGGTGTGGTAGGGGAATCTGGCTGTGGGAAATCGACTTTTGCCCGCGCGATCATTGGCCTGGTGAAAGCGACAGAAGGCCGCGTAGCATGGCTGGGTAAAGATTTGCTGGGCATGAATCAGGACGAGTGGCGCGAAGTGCGTAGCGACATCCAGATGATTTTCCAGGACCCGTTGGCGTCCCTAAACCCGCGTATGAATATCGGCGATATTATCGCTGAGCCGCTGCGCACTTATCACCCGAAAATGCCACGCCAGGAAGTTCGTGATCGTGTAAAAGCGATGATGATGAAAGTAGGCTTGTTGCCAAACCTCATCAACCGTTACCCGCACGAATTTTCAGGTGGCCAGTGTCAGCGTATCGGGATTGCTCGAGCGCTGATCCTCGAGCCAAAACTGATTATCTGTGACGAACCGGTTTCCGCGCTCGACGTGTCAATCCAGGCTCAGGTTGTGAATCTGCTGCAAAAACTGCAACGTGAAATGGGGCTTTCCCTTATCTTCATCGCGCACGATTTGGCAGTGGTAAAACACATCTCTGACCGTGTTCTGGTGATGTATCTGGGCCATGCAGTTGAGTTGGGCACCTATGATGAGGTGTACCACAATCCGCTGCACCCTTATACCAAAGCATTGATGTCTGCTGTGCCAATTCCTGACCCGGATCTGGAAAGAAACAAAACGATACAACTTCTTGAAGGGGAGTTGCCATCGCCAATTAACCCGCCGTCAGGCTGCGTATTCCGTACGCGTTGCCCGATTGCAGGGCCAGAGTGTGCGAAAACCCGCCCGGTTCTGGAGGGCAGTTTCAAGCATGCCGTTTCCTGTCTGAAGGTTGACCCGTTATAATCTCGCAGGGCTGGCATATTGCCAGCCTTTAGATTGCTGACAAAGAAGGAAAAAGCGTGGTTTTTCCTTCTTTTTAGTTAAGCAGCCGAAAATCAATGAATTGATTTTCCTTGTTATATTTCCGGTGATATATGTTCGTATCGTAAACGTAATGAGGTTTGTCATCATTTTGAGGGCTGGCATATTGCCAGCCTTTTTCACAGGCGAGGTTTTCGTGACAGGGAATAAGAGTTCTTTAAGACAACGTTGTTACCACGTTTTATTTGACCAACGAACCCGCTCAGGGCGCCGCTCCGAAGTATTATGGGGTTTGCTGGCCCTGCTTAGTGTCATCACCGTTTTTATTGAATCCAGCATCGGCAATCAAGTCACTTTCACACCAGAGCAATGGCGCTGGTTTATCGCCATCGAAATTGGTTTTACCCTGGTTTTCACCCTTGAATACATACTGCGCGTACTCACCTGGCCTGAGCCAGTGCGTTATGTGTTTAGCTTCTGGGGTTTTATTGATCTCGCGACGATTCTGCCGCTCTACGTTTTGTGGCTATGGCCGGAGCTGGCAATACACTACTTCTTTGCCTGGCGCGCCATGCGGGCGGTTCGCGTTTTGCGTATTCTAAAATTACTGCGCTTAATGCCCGCACTAAATAGCTTATGGCGCGCGGTGGTCAATGCCCGCCATCAACTGATTCTATTCTATTCATTTATCGCCATCGTATTAGTTACGGCTGGTGCATTAATGTATGGAATTGAAGGGGCCGTTAACGGCTTCACGAGTCTTGGCGTTTCGGTTTATTGGGCCGTGGTGACGGTGGCGACAGTTGGTTACGGCGATATTACGCCTCACACTCCGTTAGGAAGGTTAGTGGCGTCATTACTCATCTTGATTGGCTACTCGGTGATTGCTATCCCAACCGGGATTTTGACCGCGCAGATGACGGCGGAATTACAGCGCAAACGGCTGGAGCGAAAATGCCCGTTATGCCATCAACAAGATCATGAGACTAACGCGCAGTATTGTAAGTCGTGTGGTGGGCGATTACCGCTAATAGGCAAAGAAGAGTAGCGCGGCAGCAGTGCCGCGCTAAAAGCATCACTCGCGCCAGAGGATATGGCAGAGTTTGTGATCTTTTTCGCGGCACAACAGCACACGAGCAAAAATATCGTTGATTTCGCCACCGTCCGTGTCGGCAAGGCCAATCACGACTTCGGCGAAAAAGTCAGGGTTCAGGTCGAAATCTACATGTTCCTGCCAGTCTTCAGCTGGGTCAAAAAGCTCGGCACCGCCACGCTCTTCAAATTGCAGGTTAAATAAAATCACATCTGCCGGGTCGAGGTTATCTACCGCCAGTTCCAGAAAAATATCGTACGCCTGCTCGAGAGTTTCATCTTCTGTCAGGCGATTGTTCAGATCCATTTCCATCTCATTTTCCACTTATCGAGTGCTGATGCGCCACGTTTTACAGCAACGGGCTAAAGAAGTAAAACAGTCGCTCTACCACGCGTTGCCACATTGGGCGTTTCAACCACAAGCGTAGATCAACCAGCCGTGAGCGGGAGATATAATCGTCTTGAACGGCGGCAAGGTCGCTGGCAAAACCGGAGTCGTCGATAACCAGAGTTATCTCGAAATTGAGCCAAAGGCTACGCATATCCAGATTCACCGTGCCTACCAGACTGAGTTGTCCATCGACTAGGACGCTCTTGGTATGCAGCAAGCCACCTTCGAACTGATAAATTTTCACACCAGCCGCCAGAAGTTCGGTAAAGAATGCGCGGCTTGCCCAGCCCACCAGCAACGAATCATTCTTGTGAGGAACGATAATACTCACATCAACGCCACGTTGCGCAGCGGTACAAATTGCGTGAAGTAAATCATCGCTCGGCACGAAGTAAGGGGTCGTCATAATCAAATATTCACGCGCGGCATAAACAGATGTTAGCAATGCCTGGTGAATTAAATCTTCCGGGAAACCTGGGCCTGAAGCAATCGTGTGAATTGTATGACCGCTGGCTTCTTCAAACGGCATAATATTTGCGTCTGGGGCCGGTGGTAAAATCCGTTTACCTGTCTCAATTTCCCAGTCACAGGAATAAACAATGCCCATCGCGGTCGCGACCGGTCCTTCCATACGAGCCATTAAATCAACCCATTGCCCAACACCTGCATCCTGTTTAAAGAAGCGTGGGTCGACGAGATTCATACTGCCTGTATAGGCGATGTAGTTATCAATCATCACCATCTTCCGATGCTGACGTAAATCCATGCGGCGCAAGAACACACGCATCAAATTAACTTTGAGCGCTTCAACGACTTCGACACCGGCATTACGCATCATATTTGCCCACGGGCTGCGGAAGAAGGCTACGCTTCCTGCCGAGTCGAGCATTAAACGGCAATGGATGCCACGGCGAGCCGCGGCCATCAGGGACTCAGCCACTTGATCGGCTAAACCTCCGGGCTGCCAGATGTAGAACACCATCTCGATATTATGGCGAGCCAACTGGATATCACGAATTAACGCATGCATCGTTTCATCAGAGGTCGTGAGTAGTTGCAACTGATTGCCTTTGACACCGCCAATTCCCTGGCGGCGTTCACATAACTGGAATAACGATGTCGCAACCTCGCTGTTTTCTTCAGCAAAAATATGTTTGCAGCTTTTAAGATCGTTAAGCCATTTTGCGGTTGATGGCCACATAGCTCGTGCGCGTTCGGCGCGACGTTTGCCCAGATGCAACTCACCAAATGAGAGGTAGGCGATTATCCCTACCAGCGGAAGAATATAAATAATCAGCAGCCATGCCATGGCTGAAGGAACTGCGCGGCGCTTCATTAAAATTCGCAGCGTTACGCCTGCTATTAGAAGCCAATAACCTAAAATGATCAGCCAACTAACGACTGTATAGAAGGTTGTCATAGTTCAAAAATCCTTTAGAAACCGTATGCTTTTGAGTTTACGCACAACCGCCAGAGGTTGACACTAAAACTATACCCAAAATCATTTGAGTTGTAGGAAGGCTGCGCACCAACAACTTTAAGTATGACGGGTATAATCGTAAAACGGCTGGTCTGGCGTGAAGAAGACACTATAATGGCGCGTCTTACATGCAACCTGAGTCGTAAAAATGAGGCGTAGTAGAACTGAGGTCGGGCGTTGGCGTATGCTTCGTCAGACACAACGGCGCAGATCGCGTTGGCTGGAAGGTCAGTCACGCCGTAACATGCGCATTCACGCCATCAGAAAGTGCCAGACAAACCGCCAGCGTAACTCCTTGCTGTTTGCCATTCACGATCAATGGGCGTCGTAAAGAAAAGGGCACCGCTTGCGGTGCCCAGTATCATCAAAATCTTCTAGAATCCCGGTCTTACGAGAAATGCATTGCCAGTAAAATAATCAGCACAGTAACCGATGCCGCCGCGACAATCACCAACGGATGTTTGGCAAGCCAGGCGTTCCAGCGTGCTTCCTGATTACCCACAGATTGCTTGTGGCGCTCATAAGACTCATCAAACAAATCCATAAAAATTTCCTGATAACTTTATTCACCGTACTAATAGTTGAATCAGAATACCTTTTTGAATGGCTTGATTGCCACCTGTTTATACACACCCGCCGCAATATAAGGATCTGCTTCAGCCCATGCTTGCGCATCTTCAAGAGATGCAAACTCGGCAATTACCGTTGAACCGGTAAAACCCGCTGCACCCGGATCGTTACTGTCGACAGCAGGCATAGGCCCGGCAGTTAACAGGCGACCTTCGTCGCGTAAAAGTTGTAGGCGGGCCAGGTGAGCAGGGCGCACAGCCGTGCGTTTTTCGAGAGAGTCGGCATTATCTTCCGCATAAATGACATACAGCACGTGCAGCACTCCTTATAGATATGAGATATGTAAAACACGGTAAGTGAATGGAGCTAAGACTGCAACTTGAAATCTGTTGTGTATTAACAAGATGTTAAATCGCTACGTTGAATGTGGGAAAATAGAGCGCCTGGTAGGAAAATGAGCGACTTTGTTCGATGCGTTGTTGAATATGATTGCTATTTGCATTTAAAATTGACGCCTGTTTAAGAGACCTAAGACATTATGACGTCAATGACCCTTGATTTACCTCGCCGCCGCTTTCCATGGCCGACCGCACTCTCTGTCGTACTTCATGGTGCTATTGTCGCGGCGGCTCTCTATACCTCGGTACATCATCAGGTTGTTGAGTTGCCAGCACCTGCACAGCCTATCAGTATCACTATGGTGACTCCGGCTGAGCTTGAACCTCCGCAACCTGAAGTTGTTCAGCCACCGCCAGAGCCGGTAGCTGAACCGGAACCTGAGCCTGAACCGATCCCTGAGCCGCCGAAAGAGGCGCCAGTTGTCATTCATAAGCCAGAACCGAAACCAAAACCTAAGCCAAAACCGAAGCCGGTGAAAAAGGTTGAAGAGCCGAAGCGCGAAGTAAAACCGTTTGAACCGCGTCCGACTGCGCCGGTAACTAACACCGCACCAGCACGTCCCGCGCCGGTTGCAAACACTGCACCTGTTGCCTCAGCAGCACCTGTTGCAACTGGGCCGCGTGCGCTTAGCCGTAATTCGCCACAGTATCCTGCCCGCGCACATGCGCTGCGCATTGAAGGCAGGGTACGTGTGAAGTTTGATGTTGCTGCAGATGGTAGTGTGAGCAATGTGACGATTCTTTCCGCGACACCTGCCAATATGTTCGAACGCGAAGTGAAACTGGCGATGAAAAAATGGCGCTACGAAAGCGGCAAGCCAGGGCAGGGTATGATTGTCAACGTGGTCTTCAAGCTTAACGGCGGCGCGACGATGGAGTAATTCATCTCCTGCACCAAATAAAAACGGAACCTGATGTGGTTCCGTTTTTTTTACTTACAGGAATGTGTAGCTCAGGTTCACACCCACACCATAATTGCGCCCCGGTGCGGGTTCGTAGTAGCGGCCGTTGCCCTCATTGACGATAACGGAACCCACATATTCGCGATCAAACAGGTTATCGACGCGGCCCCAAATATCCAATAACCAGCTTTCCTGAATCCGCAGTTTATAACCACTGTTAAGAGAGGCGACAGTGTAAGCAGGTGCTTTCGCAGTATTCTCATCATTGGCCTGAATATCACTCATATAACGCACGTCAGCTCCTGCATAGAAGCCCTCTGGCGGCGTGTATTCAAGCGAAGCATACCCCATGTTACGCGCGATGCCCGGAATACGATTCCCCTCGCAGTTGTCATCACCGCATGCGTTGCTGCGATAGGTCGCATCGAGATAAGTCCATGCCATTTTTACGCGCCAGTCGTAGCCAAGTTGGCTATCAGCAGAGAGCTCCACCCCACGGCGGCGTGTTTCACCGGCGTTTTTGTAGGTCGTACGCCCACCACTGCTTTGGTCTGCAACAATCTCATCATCGGTATCGGTCTGGAACAGTGCTGCGGTAAGCAAACTATTGCCAACGCGCGTTTTACTGCCGATTTCTACGGTATCGCTGGTGGACGGTTTTAATCCAAAATTCAAACCTGACTGGCCGTTATCACGATACGAGAGTTCGTTGATGGTCGGCGTTTCAAAACCACGACCTGCAGAGGTGTAAATATTCCAGGCATCGGTCACGGCGTATTTCAACGCGGCGGCAGGTAGCCACTTGTGGTAGCTCGCGTCTCCGCTGTCATCACCATTTTTACCTTTGATGTATTGATCGTTCGAGTCGAAATAGACTGAGCTAAAACGCACGCCGGCATCAAGACTCAGTTTATCGGTGAGTTGCCAGGCAGTTTGTAGATACGGGTCAACGTTCCACATCAGGTTGCGTTCATCACGGCGCAGATCGCCTTTCTCGCCTAAAACCGTGGTGCCGTTTTCTATCACAAAGTTTTCAAACCCTTTGCGCTTTTCCGACATGGTTTCGTAATCAAGCCCGGAGGTTAACGTCACCGGCACAGACAGAAGATTGCCGCGGTGCGTCCAGCGAGAATCTATCCCTTGGTAATGGCGTGAAAGTGAAATCACTCCACCCGGATGGGTCGGATTTAACTCCGGGGCGACAGGAATAGACTGATATTGCGTAGTTTCGCGCACCCCCGCATAGGTCATGACACTTAAATCATCATTGGCGGTTAACTGCCTGTCGTAGCGCAGGCCAGCCTGAGTCTGTTTGGTGGTCTTGCGGGTATTGTACTGTTCGGCGCGAGGAGCCTGAGTCGGGTCATTGCGCCATTCTTGTTCAGTTAACCCGCCCGGATCGTTGGCATCAATATCCACGCTATTAAGCAGCAGCGTTAATTTACTTGCTTCATTGAGACGTACACCAAGCTTTGCGTTGCCGAGATTTTTCTGGGCGCTGCTGTGGTCGCGATAACCATGAGTGGTAAAGCGTGAAGCGGAAACGGCGTAATCGACATCACCGGCATGAGTGCCATCGCCCGTGGCACCGGTTGCTTTAATGCTGTTGCGCCAGCTTCCGAAACTGCCGTAATAACTGCTGGCTTCAAAGGTCGGCGGTTGTGTGCCGGTGGTGGTGTTAACGTTAATTACGCCGCCCGACGCATTGCCGTAAAGCGCCGAGAAGGGACCGCGTAACACTTCAATGCTTTCAACGCTGTTAATATCGATATTTGAGGTTTGCCCCTGGCCGTCAGGCATGGTGGCAGGAATACCATCGACATACATTCTTATGCCGCGCACACCATAGGTGGAACGAGAACCAAATCCGCGCACCGAAAGCTGTAAATCTTGCGCATAGTTCTGGCGATTCTGAACCTGAAGACCCGGCACGCTGCTCAGGCTTTCTGAAAGGTTAACGCGCGGTGCCGCCTGGCGCATGTCGTCGCCATTGACGACGCTGACCGCGGCTGGCGTGTCCAGCTCGGAAATCGTGCCTTGTGTGGCCGTAACGACCATCGTGTCCTCAGCGGCATGAACGGGAAGGACAAAAGACGACAGGGCAGGAGTTAATATCAGCGGGAGAGAAATCTTTCCATGGTGCACAATTTTCATCAGACATTTTCACTGGTGGGAGCATTTTACGTTCCGGACGAACCATCTGGAACATTCAAGCGTGTATGTTAATACTTGTGATGAATGTTTGAAAAGTGTTAACGGCACATAACGTTAACGCAAGTTTTTATCGCTAAAAGTGTTTCGCGAGTATTTGCGCGGCGGGGAGTCAGGTTTAGTTAATCAGAAAAAATATTTTCATTTCCCTGCATCCAGTTCGTTTCCTCGTTCGTATATCAGAGTGTGAGCCAACAACGTGCTCCTGACTTGATGAGGAAATAACCATGAACAAAATCCTTACTGCTGCGATCTCTACCTCGCTACTGTTTAGTGCTGCCGGCATGGCTGCCGTGATGTCAGACTCCGTGATGGTTGGCGGCGCGGCAATGTACCCTTCGAAAAATATCGTTGAAAATGCGCTCAACTCTAAAGACCACACGACGCTGGTTGCCGCCGTGAAAGCGGCAGGTCTGGTCGACACACTACAGGGAACCGGGCCATTTACCGTGTTCGCGCCGACCAATGCAGCGTTTGCCAAACTGCCCGCCGGGACGGTTGAGAATCTGGTGAAGCCGGAAAACAAAGCGGTACTGACCAACATACTGACTTATCACGTTGTGGCGGGAAAATACGATATGAAACAACTCGAGAAAAAAATTAAAGCGGGTGGTGGCCATGCGGAATTGAAAACCGTGAATGGGCAGCCTTTGTGGATAATGAGCAACGGCCCGCACAACATCCAGTTGAAAGATGCCCAGGGAAATATCGCCAATATCAGTACTTATGACATAAATCAGAAAAACGGTGTAATTGACGTTATTGATACTGTCCTGATGCCTAAATAAATCCTGTCTATACTCGGTGTGAGTGCGCGCGGCCTGCGTCCACTCACACTTCAATCAGGGCAGATATGGACAACAAGCAGGTTCAACAACAGGTAGCGCTGGTTAAGGCGATTGCCGGTGGCGATCGAGGAGCCTTTGAACAACTATATCGCCAGACGTCACCGATGCTTTTCCCGGTAGCGTTGCGTATGTTGCGCCGCTCTTCATGGGCCGAAGAAGTCCTGCATGACAGTTTTCTTGCCGTCTGGAATCGTGCTGCAACGTATGACCCTGCCTATAGCTCCCCTATGACCTGGCTTACGCATATTGTGCGCAATCGTTGTATCGATTGGCTAAGAAGTGGCCCTGCGCGCAGCGGTGAGCTGGAAGAAGAACTAACCGACTATACGCCAGGGACGAGTTATCAAAGTGAAGAAAATCAGCATGACGATAAGCAAGTCGACAAGCTCACGGAGTGCCTGGCGCACCTGCCTGCGGATCAGCGGCAAAGCGTGGTGTTGGCTTACTATCAGGGCATGTCTCACAGTGAAATTGCGACCTGGTTGCATCAGCCGCTTGGCACGGTAAAAAGCTGGGTGCGCCGGGCGCTGGATCACCTTAAGGACTGCGTAGGATTATGAAAAGCAGACAAGATATCGACAATGCATTGAGCGCACAGTATGCCCTGGGCACGCTGCGTGGGAATGCGCGTCTGCATTTTGAAAAACGCCTGGCGCAGGAACAAGAACTGGCACAACAACTTGGGCGTTGGCAAACCTTGCTGGCACCATTTGAAAACAGCACACAGCCACAGATTCCGCCGGAGCGGGTATGGAAAAAATTAGAGCTTAGCCTGCCGCCGCAAAAAACGACTGCTTCAATATGGAACTGGAATTACCTCGGATGGGCGCTCGCTGCCGGGCTTGCCGCTATCGTGCTGGTGCCGTATTTCACCAGCCGTTCGCCAGAACTCGCACCGCTGGTGGTGTTAAACAGTAGTGATGCAACAAAAGGGCAATGGATTGTTAATGCAGATAGCGAACGCAAAACATTGCAGTTAGTTCCGGTGCAACCGCGCGAGATTGCGGCCAACAACAGCTTGCAGCTATGGGCGATACCTTCGGGGGCAAAACCGATTTCACTTGGCCTGGTTAACGCCAGCCAGTCTACTCAACTCACTACGGGCAACGTGGCCTTGTCTCCAGGCACGACGATTGCTATCAGTCTGGAGCCGCAGGGTGGTTCACCAACCGGGCAGCCAACCGGGCCGGTTGTATTCAGTGGGTCGCTGTAAAATTAATGCCGGATGTCGCTAATGCTAATCCGGCCTGGAGTTTTAAAGTTTACTGCATAGAGCCATCTTCTTTATGCGCCAGTTCATGCACACGCTTACGTGTCCCGAACCAGCCCAACACCAGAACGACGGCAATCAACGGAATTGAAGCGATAGTGTAGGTTCCGTTGGGATAATCGAAGGCCATCAGTACCAGCACGCTGAACAGGAATAACAGCGTCAACCATGAAGTAAAGGGCGCGCCGGGTAATTTAAAGCTGACGTCAGCCGCTTTGCCTTCTTTAATCGCTTTGCGTAAGCGCATCTGGCAAACCATGATAAACGCCCAGGAAGAGATAATGCCCAGCGAGGCGACGTTAAGCACAATCTCAAAGACCTGCGAAGGCACAAGGTAGTTCAGCACTACGCCAATCACATAAATCCCAAGGGTGACCAGAATGCCGGCATAAGGCACTTGCTGCTTACTCATTTTCGACATGAACTCAGGCGCTGAACCGCCCATCGACATCGAACGTAAAATACGCCCGGTGGAATAGAGGCCAGAGTTCAGGCTCGAAAGCGCCGCCGTCAGCACCACCATATTCATGATGTCGCCGATATACGGTACGCCAAGTTTAGAGAAAAACGTCACAAATGGGCTTTGCCCTGCCTGATAAGCCGTCCAGGGTAGCAATAAAACCAGCAATGTTACGGAGCCGACGTAAAACAGGCCGATACGCCAGATAACGCTGTTAATCGCTTTTGGCACCATTGTCTGCGGGTCTTTGCATTCGCCTGCGGCAGTACCCACCAGTTCGATAGAAGCAAAGGCAAACACCACGCCCTGGATAAGTACCAGCGCAGGCAGCAGGCCATGTGGGAAGAAACCGCCGTTATCGGTAATTAAATGGAAGCCTGTCGTGTTGCCGTCGAGCGTTTTTCCGCTGCCGAGGAACACAGTCCCGACCACCAAAAAGGCAACGATAGCGAGGACTTTGATCAGCGCGAACCAGAACTCCATTTCAGCAAACCACTTCACACCAATCATATTCATGGTGCCGACAATACCAAGCGCACCGAGAGCAAACACCCACTGTGGCACATCGCCAAAAGCGCCCCAATAGTGCATATAAAGTGCCACGGCGGTGATATCGACAATGCCCGTCATTGCCCAGTTAACAAAGTACATCCAGCCAGCCACGTAGGAGGCTTTTTCACCGAGGAACTCGCGTGCATAAGAGACGAAACTGCCGCTCGAAGGGCGATGAAGAACCAATTCGCCTAGTGCGCGTAAAATAAAGAAAGAAAAGATGCCGCAGACCAGATACACCAGCGCCAGTGCGGGGCCAGCCATTTGCAGGCGCGCACCGGCACCCAAAAAGAGGCCTGTACCAATCGCGCCGCCGATGGCAATCATCTGCACCTGGCGATTACCCATTGCCTTGTGGTACCCGGAATCGTGCGAATTCAGCCAGCGCCGTTTAGCCGCGTGCTTTTCCGCTTCGGTTTTTTGCGTTGTGTTCATGTTACCCCTGTCTCCTGGTTAAAAGTCCCCGCAAGTGCCTGGCTTTTTATAATTTCAACGCCATGACAAAACGGGTGCCAGATCCTATCCAGAAATGTTAAAGGACGCTAATGTCTTTTTCACAAAAGGGAGGGATAACAAGCGATGGCTGAAAAAATAATCAGACCATCGCTGAAAACAAAAACTAGTCGCGAGTCCAGGTCAGCTCATAGTGGTAATGCTGTTTGTCGAGCAGATATTCTGGAGAAACGCTTGGGCTCCAGGAATCATCGCCGCCTACGCCCATATGGAAACCATCCAGATTTAGCCAACTACCAGGTTCCTCAACTAACAGATGACGATGCGAGGTTTCGCGCAGTTGTTGCTGGCTAAAGCGGCTGATATTGAAGTGGAAATTTCCCTTCCAGAGATTGTTACCGTACTCAAGCTGTTGAGTATCACAGCGCAGGCCATTTTCGGTCGGGAAAACATACGGCGTATGCATTTCATCCAGCGGCCGTTTCCAGCTATCGAACAGGGCGGATTGTTTGCGATCAGGATAGTTTTCATGTGGCCCTAATCCCAACCAGCTGACTTCGGAATGAACTTGCGATAACTGGCAGGTCAGCCCGATGCGCGCAGGCGGCGGCGTTCCAAAAGCCACATCAACATCCACGCTCATGTGGAGCGCACCCTGGCAATCAATTCGCCAGTTCTTGTGGCTGACAAACAACGTTTTGCCGTCATGTTTCCAGCTATGAACGGTACGAATCAGGACTTCATTTGCAAGCTGCTCGGCTTCGCAGGTTTCCAGTTGGGATTCAAGTTGATACATTCCCGCTGCTTTCCAACGCTCGACCCAGGCGTTCGGGTCAATTCGTGTCACTTCGCTAACGCCAATATCGTTATCCAGCGGTGCACGGGTGAATTGATCCTGCAACGGCTGTAGCAACGCAGGCTGCTGCGCGGTCCACCACTGGTTCATCAATCCCGTTTCACGATTAAACTGCCAGTGATGCAGCCCGAGTCGAACATCAAAATGGCAATGGCTAATGGTCAGCTCTGGTTTTTCACCGTTAAAAGGCAGTGAGGTTGCGGTGAGAATGCCAGGGAGTTGCCACTGATCCCATGCGCAAATATGCCCGGCTTCTGACCATGGCGTGGCGTTAATTTGCTGCACTTTTACCGTCAGCCATACATCGCCGCTGCGGGTAATATCAGGCAGGGAGTCGAAGATAACCGCCTGTTTGCCTTCAGGTGTTATATCGAGCTGCACTTCACCTTCAGCAAGCTGTTCACCCGCTTGCGAAACCTGCCAAATCAGGCGTTCGTTATCGCTATGGCGGAACAGATATTCGCTGGTGATTTCCAGGCGCAAAGACTCTTCGCGTTTCAGTTCAAACTGGAAAAACTGCTGCGCTTGCTGGGCTTCATATAGCGCCGGATGCGGCGTGCGGTCAGCAAAAACCAGACCGTTCATGCAGAACTGGCGATCGTTCGGTTTGTCGCCAAAATCGCCGCCGTAAGCAGAAAACGGCTCGCCGTTCTCATCGTGTTTAATCAGCGATTGATCCACCCAGTCCCAGACAAAACCGCCTTGCAGACGCGGATGCTGGCGGAATGCCTGCCAGTATTTGTGGAAACCGCCAAAGCTGTTGCCCATGGCGTGAGCATATTCACACAGAATCAGCGGGCGCGTTTCGTCCGGCATACCGATCCACTTTTTAATCGACCACTTTGGCACCGCCGGGAAGGGCTGATCCTCGTCGATTCGCGCATACATCGGGCAAATAATATCGGTTGCCGCGCTGTTCGCTCCGCCGCCTTCATACTGCACTGGGCGCGAAGGATCGACGGATTTAATCCAGCGATAAAGCGCGTCGTGATTCGCACCGTGACCAGATTCATTCCCCAGCGACCAGATGATAATGGAAGGATGATTAATGTCGCGTTGTACCATGCGCGTGACGCGCTCCGTCATCGCGGGCAGCCAGGTCGGGTCGTCGCTCAGGCGATTCATCGGCACCATGCCGTGGGTTTCAATATTCGCCTCATCCACCACATACAGGCCATAACGGTCGCACAGGCGGTACCACAAAGGATGGTTAGGGTAATGGGAGCAGCGCACCGCGTTAAAGTTATGCTGCTTCATCAGCAGAATGTCCCGGCGCATAGTTTCTTCGTCCATCACCTGACCATTTTCAGGATGATGCTCGTGGCGATTGGTGCCGCGAATCAGCAACGGTTTGCCGTTGAGCTTCAATAACCCTTGATGGATTTCGACTTTACGAAAACCGACGTCATAGGCTTCGGCTTCAATTATTGCGCCTGTGCTATCCAACAAAATAACGACAGCGCGGTATAGATTGGGGATTTCGGCGCTCCACAATTGCGGGTTTGCGGCAGAGAGCCGGACGGTGGTCCGGTCGCTATAAGCGCCACGTTCATCAATAATCTCGCTGGTCAGCGCTTGTTGCCGCTCACTCACGCATTCTTCACCATGCCACAGTTGCACTTTTACCTGTAACTGGCCGTCGATGTCGCCTTTTACCGCAACAGCTGTTTCCAGCACGGCGTGGCTAAAATCTTCGTTTAAATGCGAGATGATTCGTACATCGCTCAAATGAATGGCGGGTTTATGCAGCAATGTGACGTCACGGAAAATACCGCTCATCCGCCACATATCCTGGTCTTCCAGATAAGTTCCATCGCACCAACGCAGCACCATGACCGTAATACGGTTCTGCCCCGAGTGAAGGGCTTCACTGAGGTCGAATTCTGAGGGCAGGCGGCTATCTTGCCCATATCCTATCCAGTGACCATTACACCAAAGATGGAATGCCGAATTCACACCATCGAAAATAATCCTCGTCTGCCCCTCATCAAGCCATGATTGTTCGATATTAAATGTGAGCGAGTAACATCCAGTCGGGTTGTCATGTGGCACAAATGGCGGTGTAACCGGAATAGGATAGGTGACGTTGGTATAAATCGGGGCGTCAAAGCCATGCATTTGCCAGTTTGATGGAACGGGTAAGATTTGAGCGTCGGCTAAATCAACCTCAAGCCAACTTTCGGGAACACTTTCGGGCTGAGTAAAATAGCTAAATCTCCAGTCACCGTTGAGACTGTGCAAACTATCAGATACTGAGTCGTCGCGCGCGGCGCTCGCATCACGCCAACTGGAAAATGGCGGGTGAGCAGGCAGGCGATTTAATTGCGTCACTGCTGGGTTCTCCCAGTCGCGTCGCCCAAGAATCGCGGCCAAAGTGGCAGCGACAGAACCCGAACGGATAGTCATATTTGATGTTCCTTTACATTTTTGCGAAGCGCTCACAATTATTAATTAATATGTTTTTTACCTGCGCAGATGTAAAGCAGTAAAACAATTTCAGGTGAGGCGATTCACAAAAATCACTTCAGGCGTGCGACCTGGCGGGCGAGTACCGCAAGCGCGTCGGCCAGGGCTTGTGGTGACGTGGCATCAGAATTTGGTACTGCTGTCGTTTTACGCTCAATCAGCGTGACGGGAAGAATAGTGGCATGGCCAGGTAAAGCGGGCGCGTGGATTTGGGCAATCAGTTGGTCAACACTGGTATTCCCCAGTGCTTTAAAGTCTTGTTTGATAGTGGTGAGCGGCGGGATAAAACAGGCGCTATCTTCGGTATCGTCATAACCCACCACTGAGACTTGCCCTGGAACGGATAAGCCTGACTCATTGAGCGCACGTAATGCGCCTAACGCCATTTGATCGTTGGCGACCACCAGGGCGGTAAACTTCGCTCCCGTACTAATGAGCGCCAGTGTCTGAAGATAACCGGAGATTGAACTCCAGTCTCCCTGCAATTGCGCGACAGCCTTCAGGTGGTGCTGTGCCAGAGCCTGTTGCCACCCTTCCTGGCGCAGACGGGCTGAAACAGAGGTCAAAGGTCCGCTTAACAAAGCAATATGCTGGTGGCCTCGCTGGACGAGATGAGTCACGGCCAACTGTGTGCCGGTGGTGGCATCAAATGTGATGCTGTGGGTATTGAGATCCGGGGATACATCGAGGAACAATACCGGCACATTGCCGCACATTTCAGTGATAGCGCGAACCTGGTCATCTTCCAGAGGAATATTCACAATTAGCCCATCAACTCGCTGGGAAAGCAGGCTATTCACAGCACCTTTGCAGGCGCTCAAATCAGGCTGCTCAATCATCGATATCACCACGTTAAAGTGGAGTTTGCTGGCCTGAGACTTAATGGCGGCTGCGATTTGCGATGGAGCGTGAAGGGACAAGTTGCTGGTCACAAGCCCAATCGTGTGGCTTAGTTTCCCGGCCAGTTGCTGCGCCACCCGGTTAGGAACGTAGTTCAGTGCCTGCATCGCTACTTCTACTTTACGGCGCGTTTTATCAGAAACGTGCTCTGCCTGATTGATAACCCGCGAAACGGTCTGATAGGAAACATTGGCATGTTTCGCCACATCATAGAGAGTCATCGACTTGGGTTTCATAGCGCATCCTTCTGGCACTCAATTTCAGGGGAATAGTCTACAGGCCTGTTGTGGCCAGAGCATTATCGATCATTTGCCCTGAAAAAAACGCTTTATAGTGAAGACATCGGATTTTAAGAGGTTGAGATGATGACTTTTGAGCGACAAACCTATTTTGCGCGTATTGGTTTTCAGGCGAAAGCCGTACCCACCTTAGAGACTTTGCAACGTATTCATCTGCTGCATACCTGTTCCATTCCTTTCGAAAATTTAGATGTGTTACTGGGACGTACCATCAGGCTTGAACTGGATAATGTTTTTGAAAAGCTTGTCGTCGCTGGGCGAGGAGGTTATTGCTATGAGCAGAATGCCTTACTGCGCGCAGCGCTCGAAGATATCGGTTTTGAGGTGGAAGACCTGGCGGCGAGAGTGTTGATAACGCAACCGCCTGAGATGCCACCAAGAACGCACCGCCTATTGCTGGTGTCGATAAATCAACAGCGTTATCTGGCCGATGTAGGATTTGGTGGGAAAACGCTGACTTCCCCTTTGCGGCTGGAAACTGATGTTGAACAGCCTACGGCGCACGGCGTCTATCGCTTAACGCATCTGGAGAGCGATTACTTGTTGAGTATCAAACAACCAGATGGCTGGATGCCTCTGTATCGGTTTGATCTGCAACCACAATATTTCAGTGACTTTCAGGTCGCTAATCACTATGTTTCGACATGGCCCGAGTCGTATTTCCGCCATCATTTAATGGTGTGTTTGCATAAAACCGATGGCACGACGTTAACGCTGAGTGACCGACAGTTTAGCGGTGAGCAACGCGAGGAAATAGGGGACGAGCGAGCAACGTATCAGCTACTGCAAGAAAAGTTTGGCTTGCGTCTGGACCATGGGCAGCACGGCATGAGCGTTGCGGAGTTTACCGCTATTTGCCCCAAATGATTTTCTGTTGCTATAACCTGATGTTTTAACGTATGAATAGAATTCGCCATTTTAAAGGAGATTTTTTGTGCCGCACATCACCGTAAAACACTTCCCGCGCGAGTTGACTGAAGAACAAAAAGAGGCGCTTGCTGCGGATATTTGTGCCGTGCTTAAGAAGCACTTTAATTCATCTGACGAGTCGCTCTCTGTTGCCTTAACCCCTATCCAGAAAGATCGCTGGAAAGAGGATGTCTACGATAAAGAGATCGCACCAGCACTGGATACTTTGGCCAAAAAACCCGGCTACAGTATGTAGTTTGTTTCAAGGCCGCTCTGTTTGCCAGGCGGCTCTTGCTCTTAGTTTTTTGTTACATCACTCAATAGCACGGCTATACTTCTGCCACCTTCGTTTTGTTCCAGTGCTATTTTCACCGCGATAGTGAGTGGAACCGACAGTAGCATTCCCACCGGGCCTAGCAGCCAGCCCCAAAAAATCAAAGATAAGAAAACCACCAGAGTGGATAAACCCAATCCGCGTCCCATCATGCGTGGTTCGATGATATTGCCAAACACAAGATTGATGGCCAGATAACCGGCGACGACAAGCAGTGCATCGTACAGCCCACTAAATACCAGTACTTGTGCAACCGGCGGGATTGCTGCCAGAACTGAGCCGATATTGGGAATATAGTTGAGTGAGAAGGCGAGTAGCCCCCAGACAAAGGCAAAACGCACATCCAGCGTGGCTAACATTATCCACACCACCAACCCCGTCACCAGGCTGATAGCGGTTTTTAGCACCAGATAATGGCTGACGCTGTCCAAAGCTCGCTGGATAGCCCCCATACCTTCTTCCGGTCGGGACATCAATTGTTGAAGTTTTACCGGCAATTGCGGTACTTCAATCAACATAAATACTACGGTCAGCAGCAGCAAAAAGATTGAAGTCATCGCGTTGGAAAGCTGAGTGATAAGACTCGTGACGAGCGTCATTGCCGCGTTAGGGTCGATATATTTAACCAGTTCATCCACCGACACAGATATCCCGACTCGTTGCAGCCACGGGTCCAGTGTTTGCAGAGGGGAGATTAATAATGACCGATATTGCGGTAGCGTACGCGTCAGCTCATTAAGCGTGGTTCCCAGGTAGGCGAGTAGCACGGCCATGAAGAAAATAATCACTGAAATGACAAAGCTAATCGCCAGCACACGCGGGACTCGAATGCGCTCCAGACGACGAATCATTGGGTTGAGGATAATGGCAATAAACAGTGCCAGAATAAATGGCACGATGATCTCGGCAGCCACTTTTATACCCACAAGGATGATGACCAGCATCCCCAACATAATGACTGCTTTTAATCCACTTAACGTAATAATGGGTTTTGCCATTATTGACGGTCTCCATCAGAATAGTCCGTTCCTTAATTGTGTATATAGTACGGGTGGGGAAAGGAGGGGTATACACTTATTTTTTTTGCTACCCAAGCGTAAAGAATTGAAAAGGGAAGTTAGACACCTTCCAAAATATGGTACAAATTCAGCGTGTTTGACTACTGAGGACAATTTACTATCCGCAACTGATGAGAAGCAACACCGCGGATACGTTGTGAAAATTATGGACATTATGCTTACGAACAAGCTGTTCAGAACGTTAATAACCCTTCAAGCCCCGTCTTTCTGTGCTTCATTTTCGCTTTCTGGTGAACAACACTGGCGCAACGCGCTGTAGATCTGCCTTCCTGAATCCCGAATTATCCCGGGATAAATAAACGCATTTTTTATTCGGCTTGCCTGCTATTTATGGCGTATTTGCAAGCTGTGGAACGGCTATTTTCTCTATCGGAGAGAAATCATGATCTATTGGATTTTATTAGCATTGGCTATTGTTGCCGAAATTACGGGCACCTTATCCATGAAATGGTCCAGCGTCAGTGATGATAATCTCGGCTATATTTTTATGCTGTTTATGATCACCTTATCTTATATTTTATTATCATTTTCGGTTAAAAAAATCGCTCTTGGCGTCGCGTATGCCATGTGGGAAGGAATTGGTATTTTATTTATTACCCTTTTCAGTGTTCTGTTGTTCGACGAATCAATCTCACTAATGAAAATCATCGGTCTGACCACGTTGGTTGTGGGGATCGCTTTGATTAAATCGGGAACCAGCGCTAAAAAAACGCGAACGGTAAAACCAGCAAAGGAGAGCGAACATGCAATCATTTGAATGGGTTCACGCGCTATGGCTGCTCCTGGCGATCGTGTTAGAAATTGCCGCGAATATTTTCTTGAAACACTCTGACGGGTTTCGCCGTTTTGGCTACGGCATATTGTCGCTGTGTGCGGTTCTGGCAGCCTTTAGTGCGCTGGGGCAGGCAGTAAAAGGAATTGAACTGTCTGTAGCTTATGCACTATGGGGTGGCTTCGGCATTATCGCCACCGTGGCGGCTGGCTGGATTTTGTTTGGCCAGCGTCTTAACCGCAAAGGTTGGGTGGGGCTGGTTTTATTGCTAGCCGGCATGGTGCTTATCAAACTGGCCTAAAAGAAAACCGCCGGGTGCGAAACCCGGCGGTGAGATTATTGGCTGGCTAAACTCTGTAGCTGGTCACGAAAACCGGTCACAGAAATTGCGCGATTATCTGCACGATATCGGTCTTTAGCCGCAGGCGCCGAGCTTTGTACCGCAATCAACTGCCAGCCATTGTCCGTTTTTAACATCAACGGCGAACCACTATCACCGGGTAACGTATCGCACTGATGCGACAGAACGGTTTTCTGTGCCCAACCGGTAATCAAACAATCGTTATGAGTATAGAGATCGTCAAGATGATCCTCGGGATAACCTGACTGTGTAACTTTACGATTCTGATTTTTTAGCGCTTCGGTGAGTGCGTCACGGTCGCCCTCAAACAATGGCAACGGCGTGATGCCGGAAGGCGGGTTGTGCAAAATAATCAGGCCAAAATCATGAGGTGCTGCACTGGCGGGAACAATCCAACCGTCACCATCAGGTTTAAGGCGACGACCCAGCGTAGATTCAACCCGGCCTTCAATATCATGAATTTCATAACGCCATTTGCCCTTATTAGACACAAAGCGCAGAGCGATGGCTTTATCGGGTTTCCCATGGGGGGGTTGTAGCAAACAGTGCCCGGCGGTAAGTGCCAGGTGAGGAGAAATTAAGGTCGCGGTGCAAAGATTACCGCTGGCCGTCTCAAGCTGACCGATAGCATCCCACGGCGGTGTTGCGGGATCATTCACTCTTGTGCGGTCATCCTTGCCAAAAAATAGCGTTTTGACATTTGCAGCACTTTCGTCATCGGCATGAGAAAGGGCAGGTAACAAGCACAGTACACCTAACAACATCACAACTTTTTTGCGCATATCACTCTCTGTGGGGCGATTAATTTTGATTGTTATATAAACCCAGCGAATGGACTAACTATAGACGGGTCGCACAAAAAGTGGGAGTAAAAAGTCATTACAGCCAGAAGCTTAGCGTAATAATGCCGCAAAGAATAAGCAGCGTGAGGATGATTTCAAAGCTGTAGCGTCGCAACATCATCCAGACTCCGGAAGTAAACACCCGGCGAACCGGGTGTTTTTAGTGTGGCTATGCTCTCGGGTTTGCCCCGATAACCTTATGCAGCTGGCTGAGTTGCAGGTTTTGCTGCTTCAGTTTTAGCGGCAGGTTTTTTGTGATGCTTTTTAGCAGCCTGGGCTTTCTGTGCAGCTGGTTTTGCCGCTTCAGTTTTAGTTACTGCTTTTTTGTGTTTTTTAGCAGCCTGAGCTTTCTGTTCGGTCTGGGCAGGTTTTGCTGCTTCAGTTTTCTTCACTTCTTTTTTGTGTTTTTTAGCGGCTTGTGCTTTCTGCTCGGTAGCGGCTTTTTTGTGTTTTTTATGATGAGTGGTTTTTGCAGCAGGAGCTTTAGCTGCAGCAGAAGTGGTAGCAGGAGCTGGGGTCGCAGTAGTTTCAGCAGCGAAAGCAGCAGAAGACAGACCCATTGCAGCGGCAACAACCAGAGCTAATACTTTATTCATCTCGACATCCTCAATTCATGTTTGAATTTATGTTTGTTTGAAGCCCTGCGGGGCCGTTGAGATGAACTATAGACTTATGGATCAATGCGTTCAGTGAGTGATTAGTATCGGCGTGTAACGGATTGTACAATGCGCCCGTCATACTTCGAATTGTTGATGCGTTGGCTAGGTGCGTTCACCCAGCCACATAGTTATTTATGCTGCTGGGGATTCACACGCTTGCCGCGTTTCTACAATACGAATTATACAGGGCGCAAAAAGTTGCAGAGATTAAAGGTAACGCGCTTCTAAATGCTTACGGAAATACAATGGGTTAAGGTCTTCCCCCGTTGCATTGGTAATCAATTCAGACGTTGTGAATCTGCTACCGTGTTGCCAGATATTCTGACGTAACCAGTCGAACAATGCGCTGAAGTTTCCTTGTGCAATATCGCTATCAAGCTGTGGCAATGCGCATTTTGCTGCATTGAACAGTTGAGCGGCATACATTGCACCCAGTGTGTATGAGGGGAAGTAACCGAAAGCACCGTCAGTCCAGTGAATATCCTGCATACAGCCATTGCGGAAGTTATCTTTGGTAGAAAGTCCCAACCATTGCTGCATTTTTTCATCCCACAGTGCAGGGATGTCTTCCACTTCAATTTCGCCATCAATCAGCGCACGCTCAATTTCATAGCGTAAAACAACGTGGGCCGGATAGCTGACTTCATCCGCATCAACGCGGATAAAACCACGCTCAACACGCTGGTTCACGGCAGTAAAGTTTGTGCTTTCAAATGCAGGCTGTTTGCCAAAGCGTGCCGTAACCATCGGTAGCAACAGTTTAAGGAACTCTTTGCTTCTGCCCAATTGCATCTCAAAGAAGAGACTTTGCGACTCATGAATCGCCGTGGAACGCGCCAGAGCAACAGGCTGGCCGAGCCATTCACGTGGCAGGTTTTGCTCGTAACGCGCATGGCCTGTTTCGTGGATAACACCAAACAGTGCGCTGACCAGATCGCTTTCATCGTAACGCGTGGTAATGCGTACATCTTCCGGGACGCCACCACAAAATGGATGTGCGCTAACATCAAGCCGGCCGCCGTTAAAATCAAAGCCCAATAGCTTCATGGTTTCCAGGCCAAGCTCGCGCTGGTCTTGCGTAGTGAAGGGGCCGACAGGTGTTATCACCGACTCTTTTGCTTGTTTATCGACAACTTTCTGCAACAGATCTGGCAGCCAGGTGCGCAAGTCACCAAACAGAACGTCGAGTTTAGCGCTGCTCATCCCGGGTTCATAAATGTCTAACAACGCGTCGTACGGGGATTTCCCCTTTGCTTCGGCGCGCAGTTTCGCCTCTTCACGGCTAACACGAACCACTTCTTTTAAATTGGTGGAAAAACCCTGCCAATCGTTGGCTGGGCGTTGCGTTCGCCAGCCATGTTCACAGCGCGTTCCAACCAGAGATTTTTCTTCTACCAGTGATGCTGGTAATAGAATGGCTTCTTGATACTGACGTGTCATTTCGCGCAGGTTTGCACGTTCAACATCATTCAAATTTTCCTGAACCGCAGCTTGCAATAGCGTGGCGATTTTTTTATCGGTCAGAATTTGGTGCTGCAAAACACTCAGTTCAGCCAGGGCTTCGCCGCGTGCGGTGCTGCCGTTCGGTGGCATATTGGTAAACATATCCCAGCCAGCGATGGCTGAAAGATGATCAAAACGTGAAAGACGCTGGAAGGTGCGGGTGAGATGATTGTAGTTTTGCTTTTCCATAGGGCCTCATAAGAGATGGTTTACGCTGCGAAAATAGCAAAAAGCCATCCCGAAAACGAGGCCGTAACGGGGTTATTGTGCGCGATGATGCAAACGCGTCCCTACCAGTAATGAGATGACTAAAAGTGAGCCGATAAAACTCGCGACTCCCGACCAGCCAAACTGGTGCCAGAAAACACCGCCGAGCGTCCCGGCAAGACTTGAACCGAGATAATAGCTGAACAAATAGAGTGACGAGGCTTGCCCTTTAGCACGTTTAGCTCGCGGGCCAATCCAGCCGCTGGCGACTGAGTGTGCGGCGAAGAATCCTGCAGAAAAGAGCAGCATTCCTGCAAAGATAGTGATGAGGGGGGAGAAGACGGTAAGCACCAGACCTAATAACATCACCGCAGTGGAAAATATCATTACCGGACCACGGCCAAATTTGGCTGTCATTGCCCCGGCTTTTGGCGAACTCCAGGTGCCGGTTAAATAGGCCACGGACAGCAACCCCACCACCGCCTGACTTAAAAACCAGGGGCCTTGCATCAAACGATATCCAATATAATTAAACAGCGTGACGAACGCGCCCATCAGTAAAAAACCTTGAGCAAATAAGAGCGGCAGACCCTGATCGCGCCAGTGCAGACGGAAGTTAATAAAGAGGGTTTTTGGCCGCAGCGAAGAAGGGCGAAAATGTTTTGATGCCGGTAATATTTTCCAGAACATAAGTGCTGATGCCAGCGCGAAGCAACCAATGGCTGCGACAGCGATACGCCAGTTAAAGAAGTCGGTAATCACGCCGCTTAACAGACGTCCACTCATACCGCCAATGGAGTTTCCGCTGATATATAGCCCCATCGAAAAGGCCACCACGCTTGGGTGAATTTCTTCACTCAGATATGTCATGCCGACCGCAGCTACTCCACTAAGAGACAGGCCAATCAAGGCGCGCATCACTAATATGCCGTGCCAACTTGTCATCATGGTTGAAAGCAGCGTGCAGCATGACGCGAGTAGCAGCGCGGTAACCATCACGGGCTTACGACCAATGGCATCAGACAGCGGGCCAGTAAAGAGCAGCCCAATCGCCAGCATGGCGGTAGAAACAGATAACGAAATACTGCTACTGGCTGGTGAAACCCCAAATTCATGGGACAGAACCGGCAGTATCGGTTGTACACAATAAAGCAGCGCGAAGGTGGCAAGTCCTGCGGAAAAGAGCGCGAGTGTAACTCGCATAAACTGAGGTGAACCACGCTTAATGTATATGACAGGCTGGGGAGAACGTCTTTCGTCAACATCTGCTGCCGGGGCTGTGTTGACGAGGGTTGTACGGCTCAAAATGGATCCTTAAAAATACAAAAATGAAATCTTGTTTTCAGAGTAGAAAACTGTAAATGTTCTGT
Organism: Buttiauxella noackiae; assembly: GCF_000737905.1. Lineage (NCBI taxonomy): Bacteria > Pseudomonadati > Pseudomonadota > Gammaproteobacteria > Enterobacterales > Enterobacteriaceae > Buttiauxella > Buttiauxella noackiae. The sequence continues at coordinate 835,822 of NZ_JPRU01000001.1, read as the reverse complement.
CTAATATATTAATAATCTCAATTGATATTTTTAAAGTATGAATATTGAATTGCGTCACCTGCGCTACTTTATTGCAGTGGCAGAAGAGCTGCATTTTGGGCGAGCTGCCGCGCGTTTACGTATCTCTCAGCCACCTTTGAGCCAGCAAATTCAAATCCTTGAACAGCAAATTGGCGCTCGTCTACTGGCGAGAACCAATCGCAGCGTAAACCTGACCGCCGCAGGCAGCCAATTTCTGCAAGATGCCAGGCAGATTTTAAACCAGGTTGATATAGCTGCAGGGCGCGCAGCGAGACTTCATCAAGGCGAAACCGGCGAGTTGCGTATTGGTTTCACCTCATCTGCTCCGTTTATTAAAACGGTATCTGATAGCCTTTCGACTTTTCGCCGCAGCTACCCGTACGTTCATCTCCAGATGCGGGAAATTAACACACGCGAGCAAATTGCTCCGTTAAACGACGGCGAACTCGAACTCGGTTTAATGCGCAACACTCGGCTTCCGGATACGCTCGCCTGGAGTCTGGTTCTACGTGAGCCACTACTGGCAATGGTGCATCGTGACCACCCGCTGGCTCAATGTTCAAAAGTTTCTCTGCAACAGCTGGCACATGAACCTTTTGTCTTCTTTGACCCACTTGTTGGGACGGGGCTGTATGAGGATATTCTCGGCCTACTGCAACGCCATGGTATTTCACCCTACATCACCCAGGAAGTGGGCGAGGCCATGACCATTATAGGGCTGGTGTCCGCCGGGTTAGGGGTTTCTATACTTCCGGCGTCATTTAAGCGTGTCCGTCTATCGGAAGTGGTGTGGCTGCCAATTGATGAACCGGAAGCGCAATCTGAAATGTGGCTGGTATGGCCAAAACATCGTGAACTTTCTGCGGCGGCACTTCGCATCTGCGCGCTGCTCACTGAGTCAATAACGACGTTAAAAGGCGGTTAATACAGCAGATTATGTGCGGTAAATCACAACCCTACCTAAATATTTGACTCCTTCACTTGAAGTGTTTCACCATAGCCCAAAGTTTATTTCGAAGCGCGAAAATAAAGGGAGTCGCAAGTGGTTGCTGATAGTCAACCGGGCCATATTGATCAGATCAAGCAAACCAATGCGGGCGTAGTTTATCGCTTGATTGATACCCATGGGCCGGTGTCGCGCATCGATCTTTCTCGCCTGGCGCAACTTGCGCCTGCCAGCATCACGAAAATTGTTCGTGAAATGATTGAAGCTCATCTGGTGCAGGAAACCGAAATTCAAGACCCCGGCAGCCGCGGGCGTCCAGCTGTGGGCTTGATGCTGGAAACTGAAGCATGGCACTACTTGTCTGTGCGTATTAGCCGTGGGGAAATCTCCCTTGGCCTACATGATTTAAGCAGCAAGCTGATAGTTGAAGATACGGTTGGCCTTGCTGTTAATGACTCACAACCTCTTATTGAACGCATCATCGCGCAGATTGACCAGTTCTTTATCCGCCATCAGCAAAAGCTTGAACGCCTGACGGCGATAGCTATCACCATGCCCGGAATTATCGACACCAAGCGTGGCATAGTGCATCGGATGCCGTTTTATGAAGTCTGCGATATGCCGCTCGGTGAGATTCTGGAAAACTACACCGGTGTGCCGGTCTACATTCAGCACGACATCAGTGCCTGGACGATGGCTGAAGGGCTGTTTGGCGCCTCAAAAGGTGCTCGTGATGTGATTCAGGTTGTTATTGATAATAACGTCGGTGCTGGCGTGATTACCGATGGACGCCTGCTCCATGCGGGCAGTAGTAGCCTGGTTGAAATTGGCCATACGCAAGTTGATCCTTACGGCAAACGTTGTTATTGCGGTAATCACGGTTGCCTGGAAACGATTGCCAGTATCGACAGCGTGCTTGAGTTGGCACAGCTTCGCATGAGCCAGTCGATGGGTTCCATGCTGCATGAACAACCTCTGACAGTCGAATCTCTGTGTGACGCTGCATTAAGTGGCGATCTATTAGCGAAAGATATCATTCTTGGTATTGGCACCAATGTCGGCCGTATTCTTGCGATAATGGTGAATCTGTTCCATCCGCAAAAAATCCTGATTGGTTCCCCGTTTAACCGAGCCGCAGATATTCTGCATCCGGCAATCACTAATTGCATTCGCCAGCAGGCATTACCGGCGTATAGCGAGCATATGATTGTTGAAAGTACCCAGTACAATCATCGCGGAACTATGGCGGGAGCGGCGTTGGTAAAAGATGCAATGTATAACGGTTCGTTATTGATTCGCTTGCTGCAAGGCTAATGTCATTGCCTGATCCACTAAAAATTGCGCTATCTCAATCTGGTCGAATAACTATTCTTTTAGACTTTCACTCCTGAACTATTCAATTTTTAATCACTCATACCCAAAATATTTCGAGTTGCAGGCGGGCGATAAACGCACCTGCAACCTGAAGTTTGATGGGTATTTAAAGCATTGCATTGGGAGTTAGTCATGCTTACGCGTTTCTTTATAACGGGTACCGATACTGCAGTCGGGAAGACTGTGGTTTCTCGCGCCTTGTTGCAGGCTCTTGCAGCCAGTGGCAAAAGTGTCGTCGGCTATAAGCCGGTAGCCAAAGGCAGTAAAGAGACGCCAGAGGGCCTACGCAACAAAGACGCGTTAGTTCTACAAAGCGTTTCCACTGTCAATTTACCTTATGAAGCCATCAATCCTATCGCTCTTAGCGAAGAAGAAAGCAGCGTGAGCCATAACTGCCAGATTAACTATTCGCTGCTGTCTGATGGGCTACAGCGTTTGGCCGGGCAGGTGGATCATGTCGTTGTCGAAGGCACTGGCGGTTGGCGCAGCCTGATGAACGACTTACGTCCATTATCGGAGTGGGTGGTTCAGGAACAGTTACCGGTGTTAATGGTGGTCGGGATTCAGGAAGGGTGTATCAATCATGCCTTGCTGACCGCTCAGGCGATTGCCAATGATGGCTTGCCGCTGATTGGTTGGGTAGCAAACCGTATCAATCCCGGCCTTGCGCACTACGCAGAAATCATCGACGTATTAAGCAAGAAATTGCCTGCGCCGCTGGTGGGCGAACTGCCATATTTGCCACGAGCAGAACAGCGTGAACTGGCAAACTATATCGATTTATCCCGTCTTAGCAGCGTTCTGACTGTAGACCGTTTGCGGGCGTAACCAGCGCGAAAGCGCAGAAGCAATTACGCACGCCAGCAGTAAACCGGGGAGTAATGTAAACTCCCCGGTCATTTCACAAACCATCAATGTGGACATAATCGGTGCATGAGTGGTCGCCGCTAAAAGCGTTGCCATTCCGGTTAATGCCAGCAAAATAGCAATACTATCGCCACTCCACGCCCAGATTCCAAACCATTGACCCACCACCATTCCCAGTGCCGCTCCTACAAATAGCGTTGGCGTAAAGACACCTCCTGGTGCACCAGAACCGCTGCTTGCCAGTACTGCCGCCAGTTTGTAGACCAAAATGCCTGCGACAAACAGTAGTGCCGGGGGCTGCGAGAGGAACGATTGCACTACGCTATAACCATTTCCCCAAACCAATGGCGTAATAAGTGAAAGCAGCCCAACCAGCAAACCTCCTAACGCAAGCTGTAACGGAGGCATTAAATGCAAGCGCTGGAACAGTTTACTGCTGTGTGACATCAGCCAAAGAAACAGCGGCCCGGCAAGACCGGCAAGCAGGCCAAACGTGGCCATCAACAAATACTGTATAGGCTGCGGAGCGCTTAACGCTCGCACGGTATACAACAACGCTTGTTCGTCATTGAGTAAATGAGTCATCAACAAGGCGCTGACGGCGGCAATCACGACTGGGCCTAGCGAGGCAAGCATCAACGTGCCAAACAGAATCTCTGCGATAAACAAACTACCTGCCAGCGGTGCATGGTAGGCACTTGCCATCCCGGCGGCGGCACCGCAGGCGACCCACAATTTCCATTCATCTTTATTTGAGAAACGCTGGGCAAATACCGAAGCAAAAACGGTGGCCAGTAGCACCATAGCCCCTTCACGGCCAATGGCACTGCCGCTTGCTACCACAATCAGTGACGCGGCTGATTTGACCAGACTTGCAGATACATCAAGACGCCCGTCGCCGGTCTCTATGGCTTCCATATAGTCTGTGGGTGCAGAAGGGCGCTGGCGCGTGGCGCGTTGCCAGCCCCAAAGGAGTGTCCCCGCAAGTAAACCACCCATAGCCGGTGTGAGTAATCTACGCCACGGCGGTAATGCGGCGGCTGCGGCAACCAGGCTTCCACTATGATCGCCAAGGAAAAGGCCTTCAAGGAAATACATTGACTGGCGAAACAGCCAGACTACCAATGCAGAGGCAACGCCAATCCAGACGGCGAATATTAGCCGTCGAAGCATGCCTTTCATATCGGGGAAGTGGTTTAGATGGCGCATCAAAGCATTGTAAGGTGGATGAGCGTTAGCGTCATCCACCGTTTGTTGCTGTTTTTTCGGATGTCGCTGGCGCTCATCCGACCCTATGGGTTGAGTGGCGCTGGCGTTATTAAACTACATTGAACTATGAAATATTCAGCGCCCGGCGGGTGCGGCCTGAACTGAGGTAATCGGCGATATAATCTTGCGAAATTTCACCGCTGTAGCGGCCATCTTCGTCAGTAATCGGCATCCACACCATGTTGTGCTCGTAGAGTTTCGATAGCACGATTCGCAAGTTATCTTCCGCACGCCCGGTCACGCGGAAAGGATGCAGTAACTCAGAGCATGAACCGATGGCACCACGCGCTTCGCGGCGCTTCACAAAGCCTAATGGCTTACCTTCACCATCCACCACGGTTATCGAGCGCATGTCGTTATCATCCATGGTAGAGAAGGCTTCCGCTAACGGTGTGGACTCACGCGCGGTAATTGTCGGTTGTTGGTCGGTCACATCACCAGCCTGAACCAACAAGAGGCGTTTCAAGGTGCGGTCCTGACCCACAAACGACCCCACAAATTCATTGGCAGGCTTAGCTAATAGTTCATCGGGGCTGGCACATTGCACAATTTTACCCTGACGGAACACGGCGATACGGTCACCCAATTTCAGTGCTTCATCAATATCATGGCTGACCAGCATGACGGTTTTCTTCAACTGACGTTGCATTTCCAGAAATTCATTCTGTATCGCTTCACGGTTGATTGGGTCGACCGCACCAAACGGCTCGTCCATCAGCAGCACCGGAGGATCCGCCGCCAGTGCTCGGATCACGCCAATACGTTGTTGCTGCCCGCCAGACATCTCACGCGGGTAGCGATTCAGGAAACGGTTAGGGTCGAGCGCCACCATACTCATTAATTCACTGGCGCGTGCTTTACAGCGTGCTTTATCCCAACCCAGCATCCGTGGCACGACGGTAATGTTTTCTTCAATCGTCATATTCGGGAACAGGCCGATTTGCTGGATAACGTAGCCAATATTGCGGCGCAGCGTGACGGTATCCAGCTCGTTAGTATTTTTACCGTTAATCAGAATATTACCGCAGGTTGGGGCAATCAGGCGGTTAATCATTTTCAGCGTGGTGGTTTTGCCGCAGCCGGATGGGCCGAGCAGTACACACATTTCGCCTTCAGGCACATTCAGGCTGACGTTATCAACCGCGTTAAATGTTTGGCCGTTCTTCTGAACGAACTGTTTGGTGAGATTTTCCAGTTTAATCATTATCGGATCCCCTTAGGAGTCAGCACCACTTGTAAACGGTGCAGTAACCAATCAAGCACAATAGCCAAAACACAAATCATCACCGCACCGGCAATCAACATACGGATGTCGCTGCTGCCGATGCCGTTTAGCAATAACAAACCTAAACCCCCAGCACCGATCACCGCGGCAATCGCCATCACGCCAATATTCATGACCACTGCGGTACGAATACCACCAAAAATCACCGGTAAAGCCATTGGGATTTCCACCCAACGCAGGCGTTGCCAGAAGGTCATGCCGATGCCACGACCCGCTTCGCGTAAACCGGGCGGCAGGCTATCTAATGCGGTGTGCGTGTTGCGCACAATCGGCAATAACGAATAGAGGAAGACCGCGGTAATGGCGGGGAACACGCCAATCCCTTGTCCAACCAGCGAAAACAGCGGAATCATCAGACCAAACAGTGCGATAGAAGGAATGGTCAGCACGATGGTGGCGATACCCAGTACCGGTGTGGCGAGCCATTTGTGGCGCACGATCAAAATGCCCAACGGCACGCCAATAACTATCGCCAGCCCCACAGCTAACAAAACTAGCCACAAGTGTTGTAGCGTCAGGCTGCTGAGATAGCCTGCGTTATCAATCATATAATGTAACGTTTCCATGATGCCTCCTTAGAGCAAGCCTTTTTGTTGCAGGAATTCTTGCGCAACTTTTTGTGGGGTTTCATGGTCGATATCCACTTTGGCATTCAGAGTAGATATCACGTCGTTATTCAGTGAGGCGGAGAGGGTGTTGAGAGCTTCTTCAAGCCCAGGGTTTGCCGCTAATGTCTCTTTACGCACAACAGGCGTCACGGCATAACTTGGGAAGAAGGCCTTATCGTCTTCCAGCACTTTCAGATCAAAACCTTTTACGCGCCCGTCTGTGGTGTAAATCAACCCGGCATCCACAAACCCATCGCGCACCGCGTTATAAACAAGGCCGGGGTCCATCTGGCGGATCTGTGGACGGTCGAGCGGCATGTTGTAGGCTTGCTGCAAAGGCTTCATGCCATCGCTTCGCCCGGCAAATTCCAGATCAAGACCGAGCATCCAGTTGTTATCAGGGGTTGTTTTGCGGACTTGTTCAATTTTTGCCACTAGTTCCGACATGGTATTGATGTTCTCTTCTTCAGCGCGTTTACGCTGCATCGCGAAGGCGTAGGTGTTGTTCATGTCTGCCGGTTTCAGCCACACCAACCCCAGTTTCGCATCCAGTTTTTTGACGGTGTCGTAAGATTCCTGCGGAGTCATTCGCTTGTTGATATGGTTAAAAATAATCAGAGATGTGCCGGTATATTCCCAGGTCATATCCACCTGTTTGTTGATCATCGCATTACGTGAAATTACGGTGGCAATGTTGGTCTGTGGCTTTACCTGGAAGCCTTTCTTACGCAAGTACTGTGTGGTCATGGCGGACAAAATATGTTGCTCGGTAAAGCTTTTTGTCGCCAGCACGATAGGCTCGGCTTTTACTGATCCTGCGAATAGAAACGTTGCGGTGAGTGCGGCAAGTAGCGGTTTAAACGATTTCATGACGGGCTCCTTTTTATTGTTGTTATTTCACGGTGTGGGGGCTTAACACGCGCCCTAAACCTGCGAGTGCAACATCAAGGATCAGGGCAAAGAGCGCTGTGGCAGCTGCACCCAAAATCAGCGTCGGGAAATCATTGAGGTAGATGCCCGGGAATATCAACTCGCCGTAACTGCTGGCACCTATCAAAAACGCCAGCGGCGCAGTACCAACGTTAATTGCTGTCGCGATACGGATGCCTGAAAGCATGACTGGCCATGCATTGGGTAACTCGATCTGGCGCAAGCGTTGCCATTTAGTCATACCAATACCGTTGGCTGCTTCGATAAGCGAAGAAGGGACGCCGGATAAACCCGAGTAGGTATTGCGGACAATTGGCAGCAGCGAGGCGAGGAATAGCGCGATTATTGCAGGTTTGTCACCAATCCCGATAAACACCATCGCTAACGCTAAGACGGCCAACGGAGGCAAGGTATTTCCGACGTTAAATATTTGCATCGCATATTCAGCGAAACGGCGAGCAACAGGGCGACTAAGTAGAATTCCGCTGGGGATCCCCACTAGTAAAGCCAGAGCCATTGAGCTAAACACCAAAATTAAGTGTTGTTGCCCGAGATAAAGCAAATCCACTTTACGAGCGATTAGGGTTTCGGGGCCAATTCCCCAAATCAATAATCCGAGGACGACAATTATTGCCAGTGCACCAAAAAAAGTGCGTTTTACGATGGATGTATTATGCATTGCAGTGTGTCTCCCTGGGTGCACGTTATAGCAACCTCGAGGTCGCTTGTTGTTATGCCTTGTGTCGGCAGGGTGTTTTGACCTATAGCAACGCTGCGGGAATGATTCCAGTAAATAGGGAAATTACCAGGCCAAAGATTAGCGGGTAAATTAACGAGTTAGCCTTGTGCCGCCTCGCTTGAAACATGGTTGTAAAGAATTGTCTTAAAAGTGTCTGGATAAAGTTACGTTGTAACTTTTATGAAAAGTTATCGGGAGTAAATATCGGATAATGTGGGGTAAATACGGGGGTTCGATATTGGAAAAATAGTTGGTGGATAAGCGCAAACGCTATCCACCGTTACTCAGATTCTTAGGAATAGAGCTCTTTTTGTGCGACAGGGATCTGCAAACCCTTACTCCAGTCAGCAAGTGTCAGGCGAGTTAATTCGCCTAACGCCTGATAGAACGGATGATCAGCATTGGCGATAAATAACTCCAGGAAACGCCCGCTCCACGGCAGGATGTGCCAGGCAAGAAGTTCGTCAACTTTCGGCTGTAGCCTTTCTTCAGCAAGCCAGGCGGCCAGCATCAGCAGCAAACCGAAGTGATCTTCGGGTTCGTTGCTTTCTTGCTCGTTGGAGATGTCGTTTTTACGCATCCAACGGCGCAACTCAAGCATCGAATCACCAAAAAGTACTTGTTCTTTATCGAGATAGACCGAACCCCAGGGCGAGGCGGGTAGAGCATCCGGGCCGATGAACAGCCGCTGCCAGGCTTCACTCAAAGATTCTGGTTCATAGTTAAAACCTTCCGCCATACGCTGCGCGATACTCGCCAGCTCTTCATGCTGCACTGGCCATTGCTCAGTCCACGATGGGTCCTGAAGTGAGGCATACAGTGATGCAACATCCCGACTTTGGGGTTCTTGATAAAAAAGCGCACCGAGCACTCTTCCCGTCAGGGCGATAGCCGCCAGTCGTTGCGTTGTTTCAGACATCATTCTCTTCCTTGTTGCGCGAGTTATGCCGCGCATTCTCTACGGATTGCCTGCCAATTGCTATGCATTAGAGATCTACATCCGTTTTAATAACTACTGTGGCTCACTTTGTGACCCATCCTGCGTACTACCTCCGCTTACCGGATAGTTTCCGCTGCTGGTACGCGTATAAAGGATTTTTTGCGTATCATTACCACAATGTCCAACAACTTGAGCATCAGGCTTATCAGCTTGATCGTTAGGAACAATGGTTAAGCTAAAGCCTGATTCAGGGACACCGTTATTGATTATCTTTTGCTGAATGTCGGCCTTGACTGTATCGCAGGAGGTTTGTGCGGCCAGTACAGGAGTTGCGGCAGCAAACAGGCATACACCAAGCCAAATTGAACATTTCATCGTATCTTCCTTCTGTTGAGGGGCTGTATTAAGAATAGTATCTTCAGTGTAAATTGTTGTATTTGCTTATACCCTTCATACTCCAGGTCGAATTATTTTGGGTATATTATTGTTGTTACATTTCAAGTCGGGGACAGGAGTTACGTGAAGAAAATTATTATCCTCTGTGCGCTGGCAGCGTCTGTTGCCGGGTGTGACAATCCGAAAAATACGCTTTCGTACACGCCAGAAATGGCGAGTTTCTCGAATGAATTTGATTTTGATCCACTGCGTGGGCCGGTAAAAGACTTCAGTCAGACATTAATCAATGAAAAAGGTGAAGTCGTTAAACGCGTTGTTGGCCTTATATCGGAAGAAGGGTGCTTCAACGAGCTCGAATTTCACGATCTGGAAAACAATACCGGTGCAACCCTGGTGTTGGATGCTAATTACTATCTTGACGCCATCACCCGCGAAAAACGGGTAAAGCTTCAGGGGAAATGCCAGTTGGCAGAATTGCCGAGTGTCGCAATTACCTATGAGACGGACGATAAAGGTTTTGTGGTGGCTGCTCACGGTGAAGCGACATCTATTGTTTATAACTATGACGCTGATGGATATCCGTTAGGTAAGGTAACTAAAGCAAAAAATGACACCCTGGCTATCAAGGCGAAATCGGGTAGTGACAACAAGAAAAAACTCGATTACACCTCTGAAAGCACGCTCAACGGCAAGTCTATCGCTTTGGTTAAACAAACTTGCGACTACGACGGCTATTTCAACCCACTGGAATGTGTGCTGAACATCACCGATAAAAGTGTCAAACCGCCGAAAGTTGAAAGCTTTACGATTAAAAATAGCATCAATTATTATTGATATTTAGAGCTTGAGTCAGCTTTCTGACTCAAGCTTTTATCAGAGCTACGCGGCGCGAACCTTAGCAATCAGCGCCTGTTTTTCTGCATCAGTTAAGAAGGCAATTCTTAAACCATTCTCTTGTGCGGTACGAATATGTGCCGCACTCAAACCTGCCTGTGGTGCCGCCACATTATATTCATGAATAATATCGATACCCTGGACTGCTGGGTCATCAGTATTGATCGTAGCCAGCACGCCTTTATCCAGGAAGGTCATCAACGGGTGCTTATCCATTGAGGCTATAGTGCTGGTTTGGATATTGGACGTCAGGCAAGACTCGATGCCAATTCTGTGTTCCGCAAGGAAATCCATAAGCGCCGGGTCTTCAACTGCCTTAACGCCATGTCCGATGCGCTCGGCGCCCAGCTCACGAATTGCCTGCCAGATACTTTCCGGGCCAGCGGCTTCACCGGCATGAACAGTGATATGCCAGCCTGCATCGCGCGCACGGTTAAAGTGATTAAGGAACAGACTCCCCGGGAAACCGAGCTCATCACCGGCCAGATCAAGGGCTGTAATGCTGTCGCGATGGGCCAGCAGGGCCTCCAGTTCAGCCTGACATGCGGCCTCGCCAAAAGTACGGCTCATAATCCCAATCAAGCGGGCTTCAACACCAAAATCACGGCAGCCCTGGCGTACGCCTTCAATTACCGCTTCTACCACACCCGCAACAGGTAGGTTATGGTTCATGGCCATATAGCCCGGAGAGAAACGTAGTTCGACGTAATGCAGGCCATTGAGGGCTGCATCTTCAATGTTTTCCCATGCTACGCGGCGGCAGGCATCGAGATCTGCCAGGACTTTAACGCCCCAGTCCAGTTTTTGCAGGAAACTCACCAGGTCAGGTGCTGTTTCCACGACTTGTACATGAGGACGAAGTGCTTCAAGGGAGTCAGCCGGGATTGGCAAATTAAACTGGCGGCCGAGATCGAGGATAGTTTGTGCACGAATATTGCCATCAAGGTGGCGGTGCAAATCGGTTAACGGCAGGGTGGTATCAATCATGGTCGCACTCTTTTTTTGATTTAAGTGCGCAACAGTATAAGAACAAACGCACCTAAATAGCTACGTTGCGCAAACAAAAAGGGGAGTTTTCTCCCCTTAACTTCACTGGAGAGATTTTATCGCTGCGATTAGGCGCTTCACACCTTCTTCAAGCTTAACGCGTGGGCAGCCGGTGTTCAGTCGCACAAATCCTTTCCCTTCTTCACCGTAGGTATATCCCGGCATGATGGCGACTTTTTGCTGCTCGATAAGCACTTTTTGCAGCGCATTGTCGTCTATACCCAATGGGCGCAAATCTATCCATGCAAGATAAGTGGATTCCGGTGGATGCCAGTTCAGTTGCGCAAACTCTCCGTTCAGCGCATCGGCGACAAAGCGGAGATTACTTTGCAGGTATACCCGGAGCTCATCAAGCCAGGCGGAACCTTCTTGATACGCCGCGATATGTGCGACAACGGCAAGAATAGCGGGGGATGATAATCCATCCTGACCTTTCAGCACATTTAAGTATTTCTGGCGCTCATCACTCTCATTAATCAAGCCATAAGCACCTGTTAATGCAGGAATGTTGAAGCTTTTGGAACCTGATGTGAACAGAGCCCACTGGCCTTTGCCCACTTCATTCCACGGCGTGTGCTGGTGGCCTTCCCATACCATATCCATATGGATTTCATCACTGATAACTCTTACGCCATGACGTTCGCAAAGCATTGCCATGGTTTCAAGTTCAGTGCGTGTCCAGACTTTGCCGGTAGGATTTTGCGGGCTGCAAAGCAGCATGATTTTGCATTCAGGCTTCGCCAGTTGCGCTTCGAGAGCAACCATATCGCACATCCAGCTGCTTTCGGTTTTATGCAACGCAGCACTAAACACCTGGCGTTGGTTGCCCTCAATGGCTTTATAAAATGCGTCATACGCAGGGGTATGGATAAGCACTGCATCGCCAGGTTCAGACCACTGGCGAATGAGTTGCGACACCATGTAGATAACAGACGGGCCGTACACGACTGACTCTTTATCAATCACACTGTTAAAACGTGTGTGATACCAATGTGCGATCGAGCCAAGAAACTCATCATTTTTCCAGCGGCTATAACCTAATACACCGTGAGATAAACGCTGTTGCAGAGCTTCAAGAATGACTGGGGCGGTAGGGAAATCCATATCGGAGATGGTAAAGGGCAGGAGGTCGGCGGCACCGAAACGGTCAGCGACATAATCCCACTGAGTACACCAGGTTCCGTGGCGGTCAACGACTGTGGAAAAATCGAACATATTACCTCGCAACAAACGGGCGCCTCGGCGCCCGTTATGGTTTACGCCTGAGCTGTTTGCATCAGATGCGCCATTTCATCTTTCACCGACTGGACCTGCGGCCCAATCACCACTTGCAGATTGTGCTGGTTGAGTTGCACCACACCGATGGCACGGAGGTTTTTAAGCGCAGCACTGTCGACCAGAGACATATCTTTCACCGATAAACGCAGACGTGTAATGCAGTTATCCAGGGAGACAATATTATCTTTACCACCCAATGCGGCAAGAATTGCGGGGACGTTATAACCAGACTTGCCCACTTGTCCAACAATTGCTTTTTCGATGCCGCTTTCAATATCACGCCCCGGGGTTTTGATGTTGAAACGGGTAATCGCGAAACGGAAAATTACGTAGTAAGCACAGAACCAGATAGCGGCCACAACAGGTACTAAATACCATTTCGTTGCAAGGCCGTGCAGAATGCCGAACACAACGAAATCAATAATGTTGCCATCAGTATTGACCTATGTGTCAAGCCCCTTATCAATTTTTTACGGTTCGAGCGTAAATTCCTCGAAATCCTGCGCGTTTGAATCGGCTGTTCGGTACGCAACAACAAAGCTAAACGCCTCTTTGTAAGTCACTGCACGTTCCAGCAGTAACCAAAAGCAATCAGGGTAGATTTTCCCCACGTACCACAAACCATCATTACGCTTGATAAAAACAATGTCGTTAGGCTTGATTCTCGAAACGTCGATGAACTCGCCTTTGTTGAACTGCACGATATCCCACGGCATCCGCTCCATATGTTCCCCTTAGTGCGGTTTTTATGGTGTACTGTATAAATGTACAGTATTGGGGGGGTAGGGCAAATCCGGCAATTAGGTTTTTAAAACTTTACTATGTATAGTTTAAAGCACATTTTTGTTGTATTGATGCTCTTTAGGTAACGACCATAAATCATCAAGAGATATTTTTTCTCTTTCTAAATCAAAGCTTCCCTTTGTTTCTCTAATTTTATAAAAATTAACTGCATCACTGCTTTTATCACGTGTTGAAGGTCGATGAGATAAAGCCATCATTACGCTATAAATTACGGAGTTATTACATCTTAATCCGAAAGTAATATCGGACAAGATAAAAGGGGAACGAGTCAAACCAATTTGACCAATCATGCGATATTCTTTTTCATATTTCCATTGGTTAGCTTTTCTAGAGTATATTATTTCATCTATTTTATCCTCTGCATCTTGTGATCCTTCAAGAAATGCCTTTTTTGTTAAGCTAGTTTCTACTGTTCGTGGACTATCATAATCTACTTCTAGAATCCTTTTCTTTGAAAAAAACTCGTTAATCTCACCATTAGGTTTATAGCCGATACATAAACCATTATGTTGGTCACCGTAATGTGACCACATCAGAGGACATTTATAATCACTAGCTAACGATAATATACCTGTGCCTTTTTGAGATAAATGGTCTTCAATGTTATTAAGCAAGATTAATTTATAATCATTTGGATCAGATGAGTACAAACCTTTAATAGATTTAGTGTAATTTTCAACATAATCAAGTGTTAATGAGTCTATCATTTTATAAAAACGGTCAATAGAGCCATACAGTTTGATTAATGGTAGGTGATTAGCATAATTATTAATGAGTGCTTTTCTATAGACCATCTTTTCCAAGATTTCGAGAAGTTCATCAGTATTGAAAATGTCATCAAGTATATGTGGCTTACAATCAAGTGGGTCATTAAAAGTATCTGGGTTTGCTAAAAAGACTTTGTCATTAACTAAAGCGTCGAGAGTGAAAGTATCGAATTTTTTATACTTGTAAAGGGTTGTTGGCTTTTCATTGTTCATAACTCAGAACCTTTGTTTCGCTATGTAATTTACATGAGGTTAACAATTATCGATAGAGTTTTATTATACAAATAAAGGTACTTCCCAACACCTGTATTTTTGGGAAGTTTCGAAAGCGCGTTCTTTGCGTCATATATGAATTTTTAAAGTTGGTTCAGTTCAAAAGTCTACGCCTATCAATCCTACAAAATTCCCATCAGATTTTTTCAATCATGTAGTGTTCATGTTACTGATTTCTTTACAATTGTTCGTGATTTCGCCAGCGTTTCTCTCACCATAAATACATAAAAATATGCAGCGTTATAACCAGAGAGAATATTACGCATGAAACCAGAAAATTTTATCACCGTGTCGGAGATCGGGCGGCGATATGACTACACCCCGCAAGCCGTCAAGAAATGGATTCAGCGCGGTCTACCTTACAACACCAACCAAAGAAAAATTCCTGAAACAGAGGGTACAGATTGGATCATCAAAAATATCCTGAACAACCTCAAGACGATGGACACCAGCGAGGAATTGAAGCAAGCCAAACTACGGCGTGAAAATGCTTTAGCGTCAATGGCAGAAATGGACGAAGCGACACAAGCGGGTGAGTTGATTCCGGTCGGATTGGTACAGGCAGCGATCAGCAAGCATTCATCGGCGGTACGGTCATCAATGCTTCAAATTGCCAACGTGGATACACAGCGCGTGTTAGAAGCCGCCACCAGTATCAAAGAGCTAAAGAAGGTGTTGACCGCAATCATCAGCGAACGTTTGACCGAATGCGGTAACGCTATGCAATCCGATGAATATCTACATGATGCCGAACTTATCGAACTCTCAGAGGATAACGACAATGGAAACGATACTGATCCTGGTATTTCTGTTCAAGCTGATAACGGTGATGATGGTAGCGGTGCTGATTCTGGATCTGATTCAGACGGCAGCAACGAAGATGATTACGATTTTGACGATTGAGAAAATTAATGTTAATGAGGCACACAAACTCCAAAGCAATGAAAGTATATTACAATAAGCAATAGTAAATGATAATATTATCACTCACGCCATTTTTTAGTTAAATAAATTAACAATAATGATAATTTATTGTGACAATTTTTTAATGCAAAAAGATAAGGGTTAATAAATTGGAAATGAAATTTTACAATCGTGTTTTGTTATCCCTTTCCATTGTGTTATTAATTTTCTGCTGCCTAATTATTGCTTACGCATTGCACAGCAAAGATAGTGTTTTTGAATTTGGAAGTATTTCTGATTGCATTAGCTCTATGAGTGCATTAGGTACATTTATTATCGCATGTATGGCGTTTAAGAAGGCACCGGAATGGATAAATCAAAGAATGCACGAAGATGCATTTTCAATGGCAAAAAAAATCATGTTTGATGATTACCCTGCACTTAAAGAAAAAATTGATATAGCGGGTGCTTTGATTGACCATTACGTATTGCAAGTTGAGTTTATAAGTGATGAACTTGATTCTTTTATCAGTCTTGATGATTGCAATACAAGCCTATCTGTTTTTCGTGAGATAAAACAAACACCGTCAACAATAACCAACAGCCTGAGAAATCTTGCGAAACTTGGTTGGGATATGAGCTCGGAGTTTTCAAAATTAAACAGTGAGATTAATGTTCTCTATTATAAACTCCAGGAGTATAATAATGTCGCGTTTGTAGGTGTTAAAAAAATATTAGCATCAAAAGATAAGGTTGTTAAAGAAAAGTTTGCTAAAATATCGATTGAAAATTTTGAAAAATTCCAACGTCACGAAAAAGAATTTGATATTCTTTACAAAAAACTAATGATAATGCACAAAAGAATACCTGATTATTTTGAAATTGGAAAAATTTGATTTTTTAAAAATAAAATAAAACCCCGATCATGAGATCGGGGTTTCTTTATTCAGAGGGTACTACTTCAGGTAGTACTGGCTGGAGTTGCTTTTCCAGTTCCTGGATTTTGGCAATGTACTGTTCACAGTAGTTTTTCAACATCTGCTTAGAGTTGGTTGATTCTGCAAGCATTCGTACCAACTGGTCGTTATTGTTTTCGAGGTTTACGATAGCTTGTTGCATCTGCTGGATCTGGTTCTGTTCGTTCATTTACGGATTCTCTTTAATAGCGGGGCGTTTCCCCTTAACGCTATTATTTATGAACCCTAAATACTGACGGCAATCACGCCATTAACGGATTTGCTAACCGTTTAAACTTTCCTTGAAGCCTCACCATCGAATGGACAGAATCGCCGCTTGTGTTGGCCTCTGTGCGTTAAGTGGTGGGGCTTTTCTTTGTTCCCGCTCTCTTACCATCTGTATAGTGTTCTCGGCCTTGCTGATCCACTGGCAATTTTCCTTACAGTACCGCTTAGGGCTGGTGGGGTTGCGTATATCCTTATCAAGACTCAAATCACGTTCGGTCATGAATCTCTCATAGCCGGGCAGGGTGATAACATCATGAACAAATTCCGCGAAACAGTACCAGCGGGGATCAACCGTTACCGCTGCATAAGTGGGAAAGTTCACTTTATCGGTTAGCCTGATAATCATATTGCGCCAAACCATATACAGTTTTCGGCGTTCCTCACCTCTGACCAATATCCCTTCACCAACATAGCCAACACCGCACACGGTCGGTTTGTATTTGTCCTTTACCTGGCGATTCCTAATATTAACCATCGTCGTTACGGTGGAATAACCAGACGCAACAAAACGCACCAGAACCCGCTTGTTTCCGTTGTAGCTGATTACCTCAATCAATCCGTCATTAACTTCATAAAACGCGCCCACGATTGATCTGGCGCGTTCCTGTTTGATATTTTCATTACCCATGTTCCGGCCTTAAAAATTAATCGAATGAGCAATCGAAGGGCGTTTAGTTTCTTGTGGTGCGTTGTATTGTGCGTAATACTCTGTTAATTCTGCCCTTGCTGCTAATTCGCGGTTGTTAGATTCTTCGTTATGTTCACGTTTGGTATAGATATTCATGAAGCGCTCATTCGATTTCACGAAAACATATTTTACTCCATCATATCGCCAGTGTTCACGAACGTGATACGTTTCATTGGTTCCATTCAGTTTAAAAGCCTGGTAGCGGATCATCGTTACGTAATCGGTGTGAATCTCAACACCATCTTTGAATCCATCAATATATTTCTTTGCTGGCTTGCTAATCGATTCCGTTGAACCGTAAAAGATTAAATCGAACTCATCTTGTGTATATGTATCAGTAACGACGTGTGCGGGTTCTGGCTGCTTTATTTCCACTGGTTTAATCTCATCTATGATAATTTCCTCAATCGCTTCTGGTGCTTCTGGCTGCGTTTCCTGCGGGATTTCTACCGCTGGTTTCTGCTGCTCTTTTGGTTGTGCTTCTAATACTTTGATACGTGCGATTAACGGCGCTGTAGCGGCATCAATAAGGCGCTGAACATCTTCAAGGGTGAAAGATGGTGCGACCGCTGGCGCTTGCTCTTGTGCTTCTGGCTGCGTCTGCTGCGGGGTTTTCTGTTGCTCAACAGTAATTAGATGATCTTCTTTACTCGAAGCGGTATAGAAATTGAACGGAGTATATTTTCCGTATTTACCATCTTTCGTCATGGATGCTTTTACTTGAATAAGTTTCATACGTTTTGATTTGCCTTGTCTAAACAACATACCGCGCATAGAAACGCCGTCAGGTAATTGTTTAGATATGATAGCAACAAAGTATTTTTCGCTATCATCATTCATTACAACACATTCAACTTGTTCATTAGCTTCAAGGGATGAATTTACATTCTTTCTGAATTTTGCAAACTTTTCATATAGTGCGCGATCTGATCGTTGATTCAGGTCAGCGATTGCAGGTAATGAAATAAAATCGCCTATGCATGAAACCGTATCACGAAATTCTGTTCCGTGGTTATGAATCTTTGCGCCGTATTTGCCTTCTGCGTTGTTGTTATGATACAGGGTGAAAGTTAAGGTTTTTTCCATTTTTGGAGTCCATAAATAATAGTGTTAAGGGTTTTAGTGTTGTAACGAACATAATATTTTCCTCAGATTCAAATCGCCCCCCTGCTGATAACAGGGGGCTTTTTTTACTGTGCTGTTTTAGAGATCAAACAAACTTTCAAGGGTTACTTTTGGCTCGCTGACTCGTTCGCACATAGCATTAAGAATTATATTTCTTCGCAAGCTAATTATTCTATGATGGTTTACAACAGGGGATCGCTGTAAGTTGCTTAATTTCCCGTTAGAACCACAATCAACAAACATACACGTTTCTGGTGAATATAATTTACATCCGTTAATTATGAAGTCTTTATCAAGATGATAGCCACCTTGTAACCACAGATCATAATTAGGTAATAATTTGATATCTTCACAGAAAATTTCATAATCCTCCCATCGTTCACAAACCTTACAACCTATGTATGATGGGAAAACTTTATGTACCGAGTCTGAGTGACATCTACGGAACATATCTTTCCAGATAGCATACTCCTTAAAGTGTCTGCGCTTCCCTGTAGTCGAATCAATATATGATAACGGCTGCTTTCCTGAATAACCTTTATTAAAAATCATGCTACTAACACCCTGCGAAACTCTATACCGTATCGGATCATTGCGCGGGTTAATGTAGTTCGGTGAATCCCTGCTTCTTTCAATAACTCTTTTTTCTCTGCTGCCGTTGCGTTCACATATTGTTTGGCAATTTCAAGAATTTGTTTTTCGCTTACTTTTACGTTCATAGTTAACCTGCATCTTTTGTGCGTTTATGGGATTTTAAAAACGATTCAGTGAATCGCTATACATCTATTTAGAGCATTGTTTTTCAGGCACAGAGATATCACACCACAGATTAGACGTGGTTAGTTCTCAGGCACGAAAAAGGGGGTTTTGAATAATCATTCATGGGAAAAATCGAAAAAACACTACAGGCGTTATTTTGAAGTTTACATTCGATAACGTTATGAAAAATCACAACATTTTCAAGAGTGAAAAATCTCAAAAAACGGATCATAGTTTAGAATGATTATGCAAAGAAAGTGCATTGGTAACGGTCTATCATTAACCGTTCAGTAAGATCCGGTACTCAAGATCAAACTGGTACTAAAATTTTCAGCTACAGAAAGGGGATTCCTGATCACTCTTCGTAAAACTGTGCTCCACAGTAAAACGGTACAACTTTATGTAGTAACGTTAATCTGGGCTACCCAAACCAACTTGAATTACAGTATGCCGTATCTGATAAACGTTGTCAACACCCAGGGATTCAGTGACTTAGTAAAGGATTTTGTAATGTCAATCACTATACTGTAAAACTTAACCAATCCTGTAGTAACTGTATGGGTATTACTCAATAACTTTTCAACACTGTAATGCAAGCAGTGTTTTTGTGTAATGATCGTAATGAATTAATCCTACCAGATATCATTAACTACAAGATCACCGAGGGGCGACAGCCCCGACGGGATTTCGAGCGTAAGCGAAGAAATCTAACCAGATCGGTAGGATTTAATCAGCGTTCAGGAATCCCGCAAAGCGGGTTATAAAGAGAGGGTAAACGAAGTGCACTCTCTATTTTTCTTTTTTTGTTTTATTTTTTTTGTTTTTTTATCACGAAACGAAGTGAGTATGCATATATTATAGCAGGCTGAAACCCGCGCCAGCTCTGGCCTAGCGGCATCATACAGAGTTCAATGAGAGTTCATACAGCGCTCAATAGAGAGTTCACTACAGCGTTCATTCAGAGTTCAAGATTTTAGTAATCAGAGTTCATACAGCGCTCATACAGCGTTCATATCTCTACTCATCAGAGTTCAGATCAGAGTTCATCCTTCTACTAATCAGCGTTCACCAGTTGCGTTATCCCCACTTCACGAGCAAGCCAACCCATAACGAAGCGGGGCAACGCGCCCTAATCCTACCGCGATAAATACAGTCATATCAATACAGGTACACGATATGACGATTCTCACAAAGAACACGCTAGAAGCGTGGAAGCAAATCCAATTTCAGAAGCAGGGCGGCAAGTGTCAGATCTGCGGCGACAACCTCGAATCCTGGAACGCTGCACACGGCGATCACCATCATGCAAAAGGGAACATGCGCGGGTTGCTCTGTCGTGGGTGTAACACTTACATAGAAGGAAAGATTCAGGGGTTGTTTTACCGGGCAGGACATAAAAACAAAAATTGGTCTGATGTGCTTCGATCCCTGGCTGACTATTGGGAAGCCGACTACTCAGCGAACCCGATACACCCAAATTTTGTACGCGATGAATCGAAGAAGTTCGGCAAGCTGACCAAAGAGAGAATGATCAAGGTGCTGGTGAAAGAAGGTGTAGACGTTGACAAGTCCTACAGCAAAGACGACCTGATCAGCATATATAAAATCGAATACCGAGCATTGCTAAATCAACTACACCTCTCAAATAGATAGTGTTAAATTGTCACCTCCTCAATGCAGTGGTGATAAAGAAATGGCAATAGAGTTAGATCCCTATAATATGGTAGTTGCAGTTAATAATCTTAATGATACGTTAAAAGAAACCAACTATTTTAAAGATTATGTTTTACCTATTGCAAGTTTGATTGTTAGCGGATTGTTTGGTTATATAATTGCAATTCGTGGATATAAATGGCAGGAGAGTGTACAGAATGAACGCATGAAGGTTGATGCAATCAATAAAACCATATTGATGTTTCAGGATATGCAAAATAATTTAATTGCAATTAAAACAAATTATTATGATTGGCTTTCCCATCACCCACTACAGCGTGTTGGCTGCTTGCAAAATATTATTTATGATGAAACTGTAATGGTTCTGGAGGCAGAGAAAATTGTGCAAATTGGCTTGGCTGATAGTAAAAAAAATATAATTCACCGATTGATAAAGAAAAAAGTAGAAAATAAAGGAACTCCTTGGCTTAATGCTTCGTACATAATAACTACCGTATCTAATTATAATTACACGCTAAAATTATTAAAAATGCGTAATGAAATAGATCAGCAGGTAAAAGAAGAATTAACTAAGAAATATGGGCCGGACTACTCTAAACAAATGTCAGAAATACAGTTGCGAAACGGTTTAAGTAGATCTTTGTTTGTTAAATATTTTGATATTTCAGAGTTTTTTATTCTCCAAATGGATAATATGATTATAAATATAAATGATTTTCTTTTGAATTATCCTGGTGAGATATCTAAAAAAGTGAATGAAAAATTTCTCTCAAACTATAAAGTTATTGGTGGTTGTACGTTTGTCTCACCTTCACACGATCGATTGGTTAAAAGAACTACAAGATTAGATATTAACCTTATGGCTTCATTTATTGGTATGGGTATAGAAGAAGCACTCCAAAAGTATGGTGATTTCAGAACTATAAAGACAGGTTAATTATTAACTAATAAAATTTATTTAGCGGCCATTGGGCCGCTTTTTTTTGGCCTGGATAAATACCCTCACAGAGAGGGTATTCATGAAAAATTTACGGAAACTATCAAATATATTCAAAGCGGCATCGGGGCAGATGATCCCGCCGCCATTGCTCAACTGCTCGGAATGGTGCGAGCAAAATTTAACTATCGTCGATGGGCCACGGGCTGGCGAGAAAATGCGCCTGTTCTCCTTCCAACGGGAAATGATGGACGCGATTCATGAGGGCAAAAAGAAGATCGTATTCAAGACAAGCGCACAGGTAGGCAAAACCCAACTGCTGAACGGCATTCTGTTTTATCAGATGAAGCACAGCGGGCATAACCTCGGGGTACTACAGGCGACGACCAAAGAGCTAGGCCAATGGTTATCAGGAAAGATAAAGCCAGCGATCCAGCAAACCCCCGCACTAGCAGAACTCATCACAAGCAAATCCGACAAAGACGCCGTAAACAACCAGGCGCAAATCCAGCTACGTGATGGAACGTTTATCTACTGTATGAGTTTAACAAGTCCTTCACATCTTCGAGGTAAGACATTAGCAACGGCAATTTTAGATGAGGTGGATGCCGCGCAGGAATCACCAGAAGGTGATCCGGTGCTGCTGGCTGAACAACGTGTAACCACGTTTCAGGATGAAGCCCTGGTGTTGATCAGTTCCACGCCGACAGTAAAGGAAGGGGCGATAAACAAACAGTTCGACCAATCGGATCAACGTTACTTCTATGTGCCGTGTATGCATTGCCAACACGAACAGATCATGAAATGGGAAAACGTGAAGTTCGACAAGGGGATCAGGCAGGGAAAACAAATCCCGATACCCGATACTGCTCGTTATGTTTGCCCCCATTGTGAAAAGGCATGGACAGAGGGCGACCGTTTACGGGCAGTTGCGAAAGGGCGATTCATTGCGCACAACCCCGGCGCGGCTTCTATTGGCTTTCACGTATCGAGACTGTACAGCCCGTTGTCAACCATCGTTAGTTGTGTTCAGGATTATGCAGACGCCTTTCAATCGTTCAGCCTCGGGACGTGGTTTAACACCTGCCTGGGTGTCACATACGACGACTTAAACGACGACTGCGGAACCGACGAACTAGAGAAGCTGAAAGCGGATATCAGCCTTGAATCAATCCCTGATGATGCTGTTTTCCTGGTTGCCGGTATCGACCAACAAAAAGACCGCCTCGAGTGTTGCACGTTGGCAGTTGCACCGAACGCGCTTTACCTGGTGGATTACCGCATGTTTTACGATATGGATTGCGAAAAGCGCGATTCAAAAGCGTACACCAACCTGATCGAATACTTGAAGTCTGATTTCAGGACGGTAAGCGGTGACAAGATTCCTATGCACATGGCGTTTTTGGATAGCGGCAACGGTAAGGCCACACAGACCGTGTACGCCAACTGTAACCGCCTCGGAAAGCTCAAGGCGATCAAAGGTTCATCCAGTTTTAACGCGCCTGTAATCCCTGTACAGCCCACTAAAACGGGCGGTCAGGAGTTGTTTGTGTTGGGCGTTAACTCGGGTAAATCGATAGTGCGGGAACTCATCAACCGAAATTTAAAAGGTGATGCACCGACAACGCTACAAATAACTAAAGAAGTGCCTGATGATTGGTCAGAACAAATATTATCAGAAGAATTGAAACGGTCAGGTAATACCGTTCGGTGGACACTGAAAAAAGGCTCAACCCGAAATGAAGCGCTGGACACTTTCGTGTATGCACTGGCAGCAATGCAACAAGTGCTTAAATTGGTTAACTGGCAATCCCTACGCAAGATTAAAGCCAAAAGGAATGTAATTGCACCAGTTGAAGATATAACGCCACCAAAGGCCGTACATCCCGAAATTGAAGCAATGACAAACCACGATAAAGAACCGGAACCGGAAAAACCGAAGAAAGGGAACAGGGCAAGGCAGAAACTGCGCTCAAGTTGGATGAAATTCTGACGCCATAAATAAGCCTATACATGTATAAACATTATAGGCTAACAAATGGAAAATCCATCTATTACCGTTATTAAGGGGCAGTCAATTATTTTTGATGCTCCTGAAAACGCAAACACAGCTAATTTATTAGATTCAGACGAAAAGTATATTCTTCAAGTTCATGGGGTAACTAACGGACTAATTGAACTTCCAACCGCAAGTGATGAAATTAAGTCTGGTAAATATGTTGTAACCGTAGAAGATGCAAACGGTGTATTGCTGGCAGTTCAGCCAGTGAAAATACGCGGTTTATTCGAGAAAGAAAATCGTGCTGAAACTTTACGCGAACAAATCAGTTTGCTCGATAAAGTAATTACCGCGAAATTATCCGACGATCAAGGCGTACTGCAACAACTCTCAATCAACAATAAGACTCTTGTTTATTCCACGCTTGCCGACTTGATCGCGCTGGTGGATTCATTACGCGCACAACTCAGTAATGAAATTGAGAAGGCAAACCGCAAAAAAGGCCGTGCTCCATTCAGACAAGTTAAATTAATTCTCAGGGGTTAACATGAAAATCTTACGCAGTATTAAAAACGTGTTTACCCGAAGCAAAACAGCGGCAGTAAATACATACAGAAAACAAACACACCGATTTCGTAAACCACAACCAGTACAGGCCAAACTTGTTTATGAAATTCATGAACGTTCGTTAGGTCTGGTTGATATGAATGATCGGCTAGACGCAACGCATAAACCAAAATTCCAGGGCAGTATTAACCGACAAATCAGAACTCAACATTCGCGGTTATTAGATATCTGTCGTGATCTGGCACTCAATAGCCCGTATGGGGCGCGTTACGTTCAAATGTCGGTGGATAACATTATTGGTACTGGTTTATATCCTCGTACACAAATGACGTTGCCAAATGGTGATCTTGATAAACGCACTAATCTTATAATCGATAAGATGTTTTATCGTTGGGCTGAAAATAAATCTCGATTCAGTATGAACGGGCAATTTGATTTTTATCAGTTCTGCCAAATGGTAGAGCGTCAACGTGAAACTGACGGGGAAGTATTCGTTATCATCCATAAAGAAGATGGTGACGTTAAATTAGAAATGGTCACTGCTGACCGTTGCGATATCAGTCATGAAATGCGGATTGATGAAAATACCGTAATTAAAAATGGTATTACCTACGATGAACGCACAATGAAGCCATTGTCTTACTGGTTTAAGAAAATGGATTTGTTCAGTGATTCGGATACAGGCGATTTAGAAGAATACGACGCAGAAGAAGTTATTCACTATTTCGACACGAAACAGTGTGATCAACGCCGTGGGTTCTCAGACTTTGTTCCGGTAATTCAGACAGTAGCGCAACTCGATTCCTATGTTCAGATATCACTGGTACAGGCTCGCGTAACAGCTTCATCAATGGGCTTTATTACTCAGGCTGATAAATCAAGCGGTCTGGATGATGATGACGACGAAGATCAACCGGAAGTCATGGCAGAGTTTAGCCCTGGCACAATTAACATGCTGAACCCAGGACAGGATATTAAATCCATTCAGTCAAACACACAGGCGAATGAATTTGCGTCATGGATGGACAAAATCGAAACCACAATCGCTATGGGCTTGGGTTGCTTTAAACAGGCGTTAACAGGTGATATTTCAGGCGTGAACTATTCATCAAGCCGTTTCGATGACTTGATGCAACAAAACCGCTACCAGGCACTACAACGCCACCTGATTAATACGGTACTGATTCGTGTCTATCGTGAGTTTTTACAAAATCTGGTCGATGAGGACTTGATTGAAGTAAATATTATTCGCGCTATGTATGAAACCGACTGGATTAAACCACAGGCGCGATCTGTAGACCCTGAAAAAGATATCAAAGCCAAAGTATTAGAAATTGATAACGGTCTGGTTTCACGCCGTGAAGTTATCGAGTCTTTAGGCCGTGATCCCGATAAAGTCGCATTAAAGATTAAGGAAGATTCATTCAAGAAAACCTCTGAAAACGTATCCATAAATACACCTGTAATGGAAACCTAAGAGGTTCAAAATGATTTTACGCCGTAATTTAACCGTTGCGGCGCGAGATTTATCAGTAGAAACAGACGAACAAGGCGATTATTTCAATATTCGTTTCAGTTCTGAATATCCGGTTAACCGTGAAGTATACGACCAATATGGCGATCTCGCTGTATATGGTGAGGTATTACTTCATGGTTCTGATAACGCTGATTTAACGCGCCTAAACGATGGTGTAGCGTCTTTATTGTTTAATCACGACCATAACCAACACTTGGGAATAATCATTCCTGGTTCGGCTTATATCGATGTTAACGATAAAGCGGGCTACGCAAAAATCCGTTTTTCTAAAGTAGGCAATCTGGCTAATGAAATTGCTGAAAAAGTTCGTGAAGGAACTATTTCGAATATCAGTTTCGGATACAGCTTAGATAACTATTCATTCGACGACGAAAACAAACAAATTCTGGTTGATCGGTGGTCTGTTAATGAAATTTCTTTCGTAACAGTTCCGGCAGATCCGACCGTGGGCCTTATTCGTTCTGAAAATGGCTCCCTAAATATTATCAGGAAAGGCGACAACGCCGAAATAAACAAAAAAGAGATTAAGACCATGCCTAAACGTGCAACCGAAGAAGAAATTCTGGAACAAGAAGAAGTAATCGAACAGCAAGAAGAAATTATTTCCGAAGAAGAAGCGGAAGTTGAAGAAGAAATTGCTGACGAAGAAGGCCGCGATATTTCCGCAGAGGAAGAAGAAGCAGAAGCAGAAGCAGTTGAAGTAACCGCCGCCAGCGTTGCGGAAGAAGTAATCAAAATTCTCGATGAACGCGAAAAACGTTCTTTAAAAAATAAAAAGGTACGTAATGTAATGACCACTAAAAAAGATACCCTGCAAAATCTGGAACGTTCTTTCGATCTGATTGGCGCAATTAAAGCAAAAACCGAAGGTCGTGATCTGAAAGGTGCTAACCTGGAATATCATCAAGAAGCTGAACGTAAATTAGGTTCCCGCGCTGCTGCACGTTCCGGTAATACCGTTCACATTCCAACTTCTGTACTTCGTGCGGCTCCTGCTGGTGCTCAGGCTTCAAGCACTGTAACCGCTGTTCAGGATGATATTCTGTTGCGTGATTCCTTCGTGGATCTGCTGCTGAAAGATTCCATCATCGGTAAAATGAACGTACAGCGTCTTAACGGTCTGACCGAAGCAAAATACCTGATTCCTCGCGCTACCAGCTCTGCTGTTGATGCGTTCGGATTCATCACAGAAGGTCAGGACGCACCGATTGGTAAATCTGCGTTTGATAACGTTTCTTTGACTCCGAAAACCTTCGCGGGTGAAGTCGTTATGAACCGTCGTACTCTGCTGACTACTCCAGGTATTCAGGCGATTCTGTCCAAACAGATTATCGACCGTTCACGCGAAAAACTGGAAGCGGCTATGTTTGGTACTACTGATCTGGCTAACGCGCCTAAATCTCTGCTTAATATCATTACCGCGCTGAAAACTGGTACTGCTGATTGGGATTATAAAAACTTCCTGGCTTCTATCGCGGCTATGACTGACCGTGGCGTAAGTGAAGAAGCGATCATGTTCGCAATGCGTGGCGCTACTCTGGCAGAACTGAAATCAATCCTCAAAGATGATCAGAACGCCATTTCTTCTTACATCGTGGGTGATGATGGCAAACTGGCAGGTCGTCCAATCGCTTCAAGCGGTATCTTTGGCAGTGATGAAATGCTGTTCGGTGATTTCTCCGGGATCATGATGGGTGAATGGGACGGTCTGACTCTGGACGTTGACCCTTGGACAGAAGCCCGTAACGGTGGTGTTTGTCTGCGTCTGTTCACCGATCTGGATTGGACTTTCGTCGGTCAAGAAAACAGCTTGGTACACCTGAAACGTGGCACTGTGACGAAATAATACAGATTCTCTCTGATGGAATTGCCCCGGCTTTTTAGTCGGGGCTTTTTTGTGCCTGAAAATATGCGCGGTAAATACTCAGATAAGGAGTATTAAACATGCTTAAATTTTCACGTAGTCAAAGAGAAAAGTTTTTAAAACTCGGTGAAAAATATCAACGTGTAGACGGTTCAACGTTTACCGCAATTTATGACCAATCGGTAACAGAGGTACAAGGCCAGATATCATTAATGATGAAGTTAACCTGTTCGCAGGGTGATTTAAATCAGGATGATGAAGTTATCGTTAACGGTTCGAATTATAAAATTGCATATATCGCTGATGATAATAGCGGGATGGTTGATTGTTATTTGTCCGCAAGTGGGAAAGGGGATCGCCGTGGTAAATACGTCTAGAATGATGCCGGGATTAAAAGTAAAACGAAAACTTGAGGATATTATTGATGGTTGGGGTTTTAAGGTAGTGGATCAGTTCACGGCAGGTGTTCAAGATAATATTCAGGTGTGGATAACAAATTTCAACGAAGATTATGAACCGCTACCACTGAACAATAAGACTTTAAATACCACACTAACTGTTGAACTGGCTATTTTCACAGAAACGAATGAATCAGGCGTTAATAATCTGATGTACGACTTGATAGATCTAACACCTGATATGTTTGCGGATATTGTAAGAATCAACAAAATCAACCCACTTAACACCGATACAACATACAACACCGATTCTTCTGATGGGCATATCATCGGGACAATCACACTTGAATTTAATTATCTATTCACAAGGGGTGCGTAATGCTACCAATCGAAACCCCGTTAGAAAATGGCTTATACACAGATATTTTTGTTGCTGATACGGGATCATTTGCCATTTCCACAAACCTTACGGGTGAATTAAGAGTAAATGATCCAACGTTCCACACCTTAAACAACGTTGTTGCACCTCCAACTTTGGGCGTTTCTCGCTCGGTCACTGAGGTAGAAACTTATGATTCTGATGAGACTGACAAACTGATCGGTGAAATCTCGGTAGATGATATCGAATTGCTTGTTTATAAGGTGATTGGCGATGCTCAACAGCAAATTTTAGCTGATGCTATCGAGCACAAACAAACCTTACGTTTCCGTAACATGTATCACCTTGACCATGTTCAGGGTAATACAAGTTCAGTCGCGTACTATCAGGTTTTTGAAGGTATTCCCGTTGAGGAAATGCAAACAGGTGGTGACGATGCGCCTACCTTAATGACCTATCGAATCGCAGTAACTGATCGTGGGCTTGCTGGTGTGATGCGTGTTGGTAGCCCGGTGCTTACTGGTGATTTTGGTATTGGTGCTGGTACGGTTGATTTTCCAGGGGTACACGACACAACCCGGTTAACAGGAAACCGATTCTTGCAGTTTCCAGCGTCTGACAGTTCAAACCCCTTTGGCGGTGCTGATACTGCGGGTATTGCCCTTCAAGGCTCCGAAAACTCAGGATATCAACTGGTCGTTAACTCTAGCGGGTTGCTTTACATCCGTGTTCGTACTGTTCGTGGTGATGGTACGTTGGGTGATTGGGTAACGGTATATACATCGGCAGAGAAACCAACGGCAAAAGCGTTAGGCGTTGTTGCTCTCGATGGTTCTCTACCTATGACCGGAAAGCTCACAGCGCCTACGGTACAAGTTCAGGACGTTTTAACGAAGCGTGTACAAGCTGATGAGAAAATCGAAATTGGTGTTCCTGGTGCGCGTGATCAGTCTGCATCTTTATTGCTTCACGGATCTGATGATGCGATTAATACGAACAATTGGCAGGTAATCGCAGGTAACACCAAAGAAACCCACGTTAAGCGGGATGAACTTGGGTTCATCGGTAACAACGGGCTAACGCCAACGCTGAAATTATGCACCAACGGTAACGCCTACATTCTGCATGATGCCTTTATCGGTAATGATCTGCGGGTTACGGGTGCAACGTTCAATTTGGGTTCTGCTCATGCCGCACGTATCGACAGTGAAACGGTTGTTTACTCTGACTCTATACATGATGTTCAGATCAGAACGACCAGTTTTAGCGGCTGGAATGGATTAACCGTGTCAAATGATGAGGGGATGAGTACCGCTTTTATTCTGAATACTCGTAACTATCAGGAATATTTGAACAGTACATACCTTAGATTGTCGGGGGGAATCCTAACGGGGGAATTGTCGTTACCTCATCTGAATATTACCGCTGATAGTCTACCTGGTATTACGTTAAGGCGAACGGGTACAAGTACGCTTGCTAACACCAATGTTGCTGTTATCGAGCAAGATAACAACGGGCGCGTTTCATTTACATATCGAAATGCCTCGGGAAAAACTGACGGCGTGGTAACAATCGATTCTGGGAAATCTGGCGAGGTATATCACACAGGTAATAAACCTAGTGCGGCAGATATTGGCGCGATAGATATTCATGATGTAATCGATTTGGGCTACCTGTGACAGCTTCATAAATAACCGTATAGCCTTTTAACGTATACGGATAAAGCAAATGGCAAAATTACAGGTACGAAGAACTAAAACAGCGGGGGTGAAACCAACCCCCGCGCAAATCCTCGAAGGTGAATTAATTGTTAACCTAGCGGATAAGAAACTATACACAAAGAATGACTCGGGCGCGGTAATTCAAATCGCTAACCCTGAACAAGCTGATAAATTAGAAATTTCAACTGCTTTAACCGTTGGTGGTGTATCCACGCTGAATAATGGTGCTGTAGTAGCTAAAGCGGTTGACGTTACCGGAACTGATGCGGTTATCAATATTGGCTCTGGCACCGTTGCAACCCCTGGCGTGAACTTTAAAGTTAGCCCAACGAAAACACACACTATCAAGGCAACAGATCAAAACCTTGAAATAACGGCTGATCGCGTCGATATCAAAAGCGGGAAACTCTCACTTAATCCGCTTGGTGCTGGTGAAATCCAGGGGAAAGCCTCGAACAAAATTTTGTCTGATGATGGTCAGGGTAATGTAACGCTGTCAGGCTCGCGAGATGGTACTACACCGGGTTTTCTTATCTTAGGCGGGAAAACACAAGGGCATAACACACAGGCCGTTAAACTTAGTTCTGATCTTGTTAACAGCGCGGGTGATGTTCTTATCAACAGCACAACGGGTAAAATACGTACTGCAATGCTCGATACTGTTTTCTCAACTCCTAATGATGTAGCGGGAAACTATTACAACAAGGGTGAAACAGACGCAAAATATCAGACGATTGCTAACACCACGGCGAATTTTTATAACCGAACTCAGATCGCAACGGTACTAAACGACTATTACACCAAAACAGGCGCAAACGGTCTTTTTCAGACGATTGCAGGAATGGCAGATTATTACACTGCAACTGCTGCTGATGCCAAATTTCAGACTATCGCGGCAGATGCTACCCGTAATTACTCAAAGACTGAAACAGATACTAAGCTGGCATTGCTGGCTACCAAAACAGAGTTAACCACGCTCACGAATAACGTTTATTCGAAATCTGCTCTGGATACCATTTTGCTTGATGGGTACTTGAGTAAAACGCAGATTGCGGCGACATATCAGACCATCGCGGCAGATGCTGCCCGTAACTATTCAAAGACTGAATCAGATGCAAGGTACTACGACAAAACAACCGCTGATGGTCGTTACTTTGGCAAGCAAGCGGGTAACATCGAAATGGATAGCTACCTGTTGACTAAAGCGGTAGACGGTACACAAACAACAAATAATACTTCAATGGCTTATTCCGGTTTCTATCGAATGAATCAGGATCAAAACCAGTTGGGTGGAATGAATATTCATGTTGCACATCCTCTTTATGGTGCTGCACATGCTCGCGGTATTTCGTTTACATATGGCTCTAATAGTTATGCTCTGAATACATATCGCTATGATGCTAATGGTCAGTTTATAGGCTCGATGAAAATATATACCGCTGCTGATAAACCCACTGCGGGTGAATTGGGGGTGTTGCCTAGCTCTGGGGCTGCGAGTTTAAACGGTACATTGACCACAACGGGTAATATCACATCTAGTACAGGTGAATTTATTTCGGGTAATGGTAACGGTTTCCGCATAACACAGGGTGGTTATGGCTCATTTATGCGTAACGATGGTGTTAGCACGTATTTTATGAGTACCGCTTTAAATGATCCTAATGGTGGGTGGAGTGGTATTCGTCCGTTGCGTTGGAATAATTCAACTGGTTTGGTAAATGTTGGTAATGGTCTTGAAGTTAACGGTAGTTTTTATGTTAACGGTGGAACAATTACAACCGGGGATATTTCTACTTCTGGTAGTTTAACAATTGGTGGCGCTAATAATGTTTCGGCTATGGTCTTTTCCCCCGCTGGTGGTTCTGCAAGTAGATTCAGAATATATAATTGGGGGAGTGGAACCCGTGCGCAAGTTTTGGAATTAACTGATAACAGCGGATGGTTGTTTTATGCTCAACGATTAACTGCGGGAAATGTTGAGTTTTCTGTAAATGGTGCTCTGCAATCCACCAGTTTGCAATCTAACAGTGCGAGTATCTCAGGTCATGCTTCGGTATCTACTTTAAGCACAACCGGGCAAATTACGGCGGGTGTTAATAATGTTGGTGGAGGCTCTTATGCATCTCAACATACAGTAGGTGCGGGGTTATTCCAAAATATTACATCTACTGGAACTTCGGAATACTGGCCTATAGTTAAACAGCGATATACTCCGGGAAACTCCACATGGTCAATGGGTACTTTAATTAACTCAAATAACTTTATTGTTCATTTTATTAACTCAGCGGGAACACAACGCAACTTTGGATTTAATAGTAGCGGTGTATTTTCTTCTTCTGCTGGTATTCTTGTGAACGGTGCGTTAACTGGTGCCACAACGGGCGCGTTTAGTGGTGCTGTCACTGCTGGTAATATAACATCAAGTGGCAATACCATTATGATGCAATCAAATCAGCGTCGTCATATTGCTATGCACAATGGAACACAATATGACGGTTATATCTACAAAGATTCTAACGGTGCATGGCAGTTCAATAACGGCGCAAACGGTGGTACTTGGTCTATGAATACCAACGGTGCTTTTAATAGTTCTGGGGCTATTTCTTCCGGTGGTGGTGTTGCGGTCGGTGGTGCGTTAACTGGTGCGACTACAGGAGCGTTTAGTGGTGCTGTATCGGCTGCATCATTAAACTGTTTATCATATACGAATACAGGGCAACATACATTTGCTGGCCTTGTATATGGTAATGGCAATGGTAATTTTGCTGATGTTTATATTCGTTCTGATAAACGATTAAAAACAAATTTTGTTGAAGTTAAAAATGCAACGGATAAAGTTCAAAAGCTCACAGCATATCATTACGATAAAAAAGCTAATTTACAATCTGAAATTTATGACAGTAAAGAGGTCGGTATTATCGCGCAAGATTTAAAAGAAGTATTGCCAGAGGCAGTTGTTAAAGATTCAAACGGGTTGTTAACAATCTCTAATTCTGCTGTAAATGCTTTGCTGGTTCAGGCAGTAAAAGAATTGACTGAGCGAGTTAAAGAGTTGGAGGCTAAATAATGGCTGTTACAACTAGTCCTGGTTGGATCGGATCATCTTCTGTTACTGAAACGGGTCAACGGTGGATGAGTGCTGCAAGAACATCCCTTAGATTAACTAACCCCGGCTATATGTCGGGGCAAGCTGGAAAATCAGTTGAGCAAAACGTTGCATATTCAATTGGTGCAAACACTGCGTATACAAATGCAACATTAATTAGTTATGCAAATGGTTTAACAAATCGCTCGATTACAAATCTAACGATTACTATTACCGGAACCATTATTTCAAATACAACTGGTGCGCCTTGCCTTAATTTTAGCGCGGCACCATTCAACGAATTTAAATCGGTACATCTGATAATTAACTCAGGTGTTCGGGTCAGTGGGCGCGGTGGTAACGGGGCAAGTTTGACAATGACAAGCGGCATATGGAAAGCGTTTGTTGCTGCTACTGCTGGCGGTGCTGCAATTACAAACTCAATCGGTACGAAATTACGGATCACCAACAACGGAATCATTTCAGGTGGTGGCGGTGGTGGTGGTGGTGGTGCTTGCGTATATGACGAATCGGACGATGGTGCGGCTGGTGGTGGTGGTTGTCCTCTGGGCGCTGCTGGCGTTCGTGGTGCGACAAACAACGGTGGTGTTTCTGGTGCTGCTGGAACTGCAACGGGTGCTGGTGCGGGTGGATCTCAAGGGGGCGCGCGTGGTGGTAACGGAGGCGGGTTTGGTGCTGCTGGTGCTGCTGGTTCCGCTAGTGGGGGATCGCATAAAACATCGGCAGGTGCTGGTGCTGGCGCTGCTTTGAATGGTTCAGCCCCTACATGGGCGGCTCTCGGTACTATTCAAGGTTCACGACTTTAACCACTCTCTAAATAAACAATATAGGCTGTGATTCCATAGCCTGTAATTCTCATATATAAGGTTTATAAAATGGCTAATGAAGTTTTTATCGGCTCTAACGTCGATGTATATTTCAGTAAGAAAACGGATAACACTTCTATTCAAGGTGTCGATTTTGCTTTGGTTGATCAAGTTAGTGTATATCCAGAAACTGGCGGTTCACGTAATGTAATTGAAGTGGTGAACTACTCAAATCCAGAAACAGCAAAGCTAGTTGGTAAAAAATCAGTTCCTGATGTTACCTTGCAGTTAAACTATATTATTGGTGATCCACAACATGAAGCGTTGAAAGCCTTGTTTGAATCTGGTGAACGTGCTCAGTTTAAAATCATCTACTGGATGGATCAGGCTAAAACTATTGGTGTTGTAAAAATCTATAATGGCTTTATCGCGAGTATTTCACAAACTGGCGGGGATGATACCGCTACCCAACTGACTTTTGTTATTTCAGTGAATAAAACTATTCTGAATACCATTCTGGATAATACTATTAGTGATGGTTCAAATCCGTAATAACTTGCCCCCTTGTTGGGGGCGTTAACTTTCCTACAGGCGAATAAAAATGAATTTCGATGAGATGTTTAAAGATCTGATTTCCCCGCGCAAATCAGTAACTATTGGTAAGCACGTTTTTTATGCTCGACCAATGACAGTAAAAGAATATATTGACCACATCATGAATCCTGAAAAATCAGATCGTGATGAACTCACTATTTTACGCTGTATCCAGGATGAACAGGGTAAACCCATTTTTTCTGATATCGAGCAAGTTAAACAACTTTATACCGTGTCGCGTTCTGAATTAATCGGTTTGGTTTCTCAGGTATCTATTGTAATGGAGTTGCCTGAACTTGAAAAAAAGTCCGAAACAACCCCTTCTTAAAATTTAAACATCGAATGCTATTACGTAAGGGTATGAGTGAATCAGATATGTATGATTTGCCAATGCCGACGTTTTTCGAACTGTACATAATGGAGGAATTTTTAGAACCACAAAGCCCGCAAACAATGGATACGCATTTTGCATTATTACAAGATGCAATATACCGATCATCGGGTAACGTTTCTAAAATTGGATTGCAGAAGATGAAATTAAAAGATTTCAAACTTCTGAATGATGAAACCATTTTCTTATCAGAAGAAGAAAAAGCAGAAAAGAATAAGAAGCGGGAAAAAACAGTTATTGCTGGTGCTATAGCTGGATTACCAAAGCAAGAGCAAGAACGGCTTCAAAAATTAATGAATAAAGGGGCTACTAATGGCTAAAAAGAATAATCATGAAGTAGCGATCACAGGCAGCACAGCGGGGCTATCGACCGCGACTAAACAGGCAGAAAAGTTACTTGATGGTGTTTCAAAGCAAGCAATGTCTTTAAACGGCATCATGGGAACGCTTGGAAACGGTTTAAAAGGGGCTGGCGGGATATCACCGGCTTTCATGGCGTTGGGTGGTGCTATCGGTGTAGCAACGGCTGCGTTGGCCTTGTTTACGTCTGCGGCAGGTCAGGCAAATGAGATTGATCAGCTTGCTTTAAAATCCGGTTTAGCGTCTGACACTATTCAACAGCTTGCGCATGGTTTCGGTAATGCTGGTATCCAAATGGCAGACTTTGCCGCGATGAATAAAGATGCGGTTAAGAATCTTGGTGAGGCCGTCGCAACTGGTGGTGGTGTTGGTGAGGATCTTAAAAAGTACGGCTTAGACCTGAAAAACTTCACTCAGTACATAGGCGATTCAAACGGGGGCGTGAAAGCGTCTATCGGCCTGTTTTACCAGATGCGTGATGCAGGGGCTAGTATCCCTGAAATCACAGCTTCAATGGAAAAACTCGCGGGTGGTTCTTCTAACATGATCTCCGAACTACAAAAGCTGAATGATGAAGGTGAAGCCTGGAACATGATCAACAGTCAGAACGTTGACGTTAACAGTGATGCAATCGAATCATATCGCCAGTTTTCAAGCCGTATGGGTGATTTTACCGTAAAAATGCAAGGTGCATTGGCTAACGGATTAACACCACTGGTTAATAAAACCATTGAATTGTATGACTGGTTTGAAAAGGATTGGCACAAAACAACCCTCGGTACAGTTTTTGAAAACATGGGTAAATCCATTGATTCAGTTATGTCCGGCGGGGATTCAGTAGACAGTTCGCAAAAGAAAAACACCGCAAGAAAATCACCTGCACAACTGGAAGCGGAAGAAAACGAGCGCCGAATCAAGGAGCGTAAAAAGTTCATTGAAGAACAGGCAAAGTTAACCCAAACAGACATTAAAACCTCTATTGACCAACAAAAGGCGTTTGAGGTTAAGCAAGCTGCTGATAAGAAAATCAATGATCGGTTAGCTGCTGAAGCTCTGGCAGCAAAAGAAAAAGCTGATAAAGAAGCTGCACGTAATGCCGAACGTAACGCTAAAGAACTGGCACGAATTGCAGAAGCGACACGTAAAGAACAGGAACGATTAGCAAAAGAAGCTGAACAAACCAGGCTGAACAACATTACTTCTTTGGATGCGCTTAATCTTTCGGCTTTAAGCAGTGAAGCGGCAAGCATGGCGTCACAACGTAACCAGATGCAAACCAATCTGGACAAAGTGAAAGACCTCTACAATCAGGGTGTGATCAATGCTGATGAGTTTGAACGCCGCAAAGTTGATCTTTACGCTGCGTACAAGGAAAACTTTGGGGATAGCCTGAACGGTATCACCGATCCAGAACAGCTATACAAAGCGATGGAAGCAACACAAGTTGTGTACCAACAGGAGTTGTTAAACCTTCAATCACAGCTCGATGCGAAACTCATCACACAGCAAGAGTACCAGGATAAATTATCCATGCTTGAAGATGAAAACCGTGACCGGAAACAGATGCTTGATGAACAAGCGGATAAGGTACGGTTAAGCTCATTTCAAACAACTATGGATGGTATGGGTAACTTACTGAGTGCTTTTGGCGGTAAGAACTCCAAAGCGGCTCAGGCGGCGTTTGCTGTTTCTAAAGGGTTGGCACTGGCTCAAGGTATGATCGACGCACAGAAAGCGGCTAGTAACGCTCTGGCAAACAACCCTTACCCTTGGTCTATTGCTATGGCGGCTTCTGCTTATGGTCAAGTGGCGGCAAATATTGCCAGTATCAAAAGCACGAAAGGCCAGTTTCATGATGGTATCGACAACGTTCCTTCAACGGGTACATATCTGTTGGAAAAAGGGGAAAGGGTAGTAGATAAACGTCTGAACGATGATTTAAAAACTTACCTGAAAGGTGATGCAACAGAACAGCCAATCACGGTAAATGCACCACTGAATATCAACGGTAGCGTTAATTCTGCTGATAAAATGGTAATGGATGCGATTAACCGCCACGCTCAAAATATCGAACGTAAATTAGAAGATGCACGACGCCGTAAAATGTAACAGCTAAATATTGATATATTTCAATAAGAGGCTTTTACAATGGCTGTTGATCTTTTCAATACTCCTGAACTTAAAATTGGGGTTACTCTCAACACAGTAGCCCCATTTTATACAAATAAAACTCAATCTGGTAAAACCATCAAGCGTTTTAACGGGCTGCAATACTATGAAGCAAGTATTACCGTACAATACCAGGCAGAAAATCAATACTTACTTGATGAATGGTTAGCTGTTTACAAATACGGCAAACCTTGCGCTTTTCCTCTTGCTAAATCAGCGAATACAAAATATCGCGGTAAACAAACCGCAACAATAACAAGTGGTACGGCTGCTATCGCTGGTGCTGCACAAATTTCAATTAATGATTTTCTAGAACCTGGTACGAAATTTACTTTTGCGAATCATACCAAAGTATATGAAGTGCGTGAATATAACCCGAATAACAAACAGATGATCTTCTTTCCTGCATTACGTGAACCTGTTCAGCTTGGCGAGATTCTCAGATATTCAAACCCTGTTGTTATGCTCAGTCTTAATACCCCTAGGGTTGAACAGACTTTACAGCAAATCACAGGTGTAGAACTTGAGTTTACGGAGGATTTGCAATAATGACACCGATTCAGGCATTTGAACAATTATTGACGAATGACGATTTCAAAAAGATGTATGAATTACAAACAGGGCGAACTGTAGCGAAATTAACACAAGAGCAATTATTTTCTACTGGCTCTATGTATCACTGCGTAAAAATTACGTTTGCAGATAATACGGGTGAACTCAGGCTCACCGATTGTGGTCGAGATATCACATTCAACAATCAGGTATATCTCGCTACGGGTGATTTTATCGATATCCAGAATCCACAACGGTCAAAAGAGATCAACAATACGGGTATGAGTATCAAGGTTTCAAACGTCCGATCTGATTACATCACCTTGATTCAACAGGGCAAGTTTGAACGTGCAAACCTGGATATCAGGCTGGTATTCATCAACCCGCTTAAAGGCACAGTAGTTAACGATTTCGGTGTGTTTAACGGTGAATTTGATGCATCGATCATCACTATTGATAATTCATCACAAGAAGAATGCACAAACGAAAGTGAATTTAAAATAAATTCATTTTGGGCGGTATTGGATAAGTCAGCCCGCGCCCACTGTACCCCAGGGGTTCATAAATCCTACCCAGGAAATGAAACAGATACTTTCTTTGATCATGTTGGCAAGTGGAACAGTGAGGCTATTTGGACTTCCCGTAAATAAGGATATAACTGGAGAAACACAAAATGAATAAACGCGCTGAAATGACCGACTACATTAATTCGCTTGTTGGTCAAGAAATGATTTACGGTGAAAACGATTGTAATATGGTTTGTTTGAAAATCACCGATATTATCAAGGGTACAGATTATTACAATAAGATGCATCAAAAATACAATGATGTTAAAACAGGCTTTACCCAATCCAAAAAAATCATCAAATATAGTTCCGGTGAGCAATTATTTGCTGAACATTATACTGTAACTGATATCGTTGAGGATGGTTGTTTTGTTGTAATGGTACGCGAGGATGGAAAACGAAAAGTGTTTCATTGCTCGGTTGTTATTTCCGGTTATGCATTAACCGTAGGTGATGATAACAAATATAAAACAGTACCTGTTTGCTCTGTTCCCTTTAATAAATTATATAAAATTAAGGAATAATTAAATGCCGATTGTCGTCCCTATGGCGATTATTGCGGCTGCTTCTATGGCTGCGGCGTTATACGCTGCGGGTGTAGCTCTTACCATTGCTGTTGTTGCTGGCGTTGCCGTGGCTGCGGCAATGTGTTTAATGGCTCTATCAATGGAAACAGGGGTTCCCCGTTTTAATTCGCCCGATTCAGGTTCCGCGCTTGGAACCGTAACAGATCCAAAAACTGTATTGCCTGTTGTGTATGGTAATACTCGCGTTGGTGGCATCATTGCCAAAAAAGATATATATGCGCAAGATACAACATATCTTGTTCAGGTATTTGCAGTGTCAGAAGGCCCAATTGAATGTTTCACCCAAATCTATTTTGATAATAAAAAACTGTTGATTGATGGGAATGAACATCGGGACGGCGTGATCCCTAAATCGCGTATTCGTGGCAACTACGGCGATATCATCCAGATTGAAGTTTCAACGGGCAAAAATCCAGGGCATCACCTCGGGTTAGCTCATCAATACTTGGGTAAGGGTTGGGATACTACCGCAACGGGTAACGGTGTTGCATCGGTCTGCGTTGTCATGCGCAAGACTAACAAGGCACTTACTGACGGCATCGATATTTTACAGCCTAGTTCACAATTTGCGTGTGACCTGAAAGGGCGCTTGATTACCGATCTGACCACTGGACAGGTAACAGCTTCAAGCAATGGCCCGTCACAGGTTTTGGACTATCTGACCAATACCAAATACGGAATGGGTGTTCCTGTTGAACGTATAGACGTTGACTCGTTTAAAGCGGCTGCAACCCGCACAATTAGCTATTTTAGTGATGGTTCAGTAGATCCGAACGGCACTTTCAAAAAGAACCTTACCGACTTGTGCGCGTCCTTCGGTGGTGTTGTGTTTGATCAATTTGGTGTGGTCACGATGGCACTTGATGCCCCCGATGTTGTGAAGTACACGTTTGATGAAACTAATATTTCCGCTGGCAATATCACCCTGAAATCAGGTGAATCGGCAGAGTATTACAACACGCTTAATATTTCCTATAACGATCCAGATATGGACTACGCAAGCAATGTTTTACGTTATCCATCGGATATCACGAATGATCCGGTAATCGTTAAAGACAAGCGGGTTATTGCCAAAGACCTTACGTACCGTTTCGTTAAGAGCACAAGCCAGCTTGATAAGTTGGGTTCTGTTGAGCGCAACAAATGCAAGCTGTACAAGCAAATGTCCTTTGTGACGATGGACGCTTACACACTGTCAGTGTGGGATGTTATTAAGATCAGCTTTAACGAGTTGAAACTGAAAGACACGTTATGGCGCGTGATATCCATCGTTCCTAGTCTCGATGGTGGTATGGCTGGCACTATGTCGGTGCAATGCGTCGAGTACAACAGTGCCGTTTATACCGATATGGATTTTGCTGCGAAACCAGATTACACGCCTAGCCTTATCAGTGGCGATCTGGCGACTCCGACGAATTTACAGGCTCAAGGTACGGGTGAAACCGTTTATGGCCGTAACGTGCTATTGACGTGGGATTGTGCGGAAGATTTCAACCGTTATCGGTTCTTCGTTCAGTACAAAGAAGCTGGGGCGACAGATTGGATCGATATCGGGGCAACTTCTCAGTTGATGTACCAGATCCACGGCTTGAAAAATGGTGTTAATTACGATTTCCGTGTTTGTTCAACGGGCTTGGTGTATCGCTCTGCATGGGTGGAACTGCTGAACCAAACAACCGCAATTGTGTACGCTTTGCCAGCGCCTGTTGTCCGTTTACGTAACACCTCTGGAATCGTGAACGGTAAGTTCGAGACTAAACACGAAGATTTTCACATCGAGTGGGATGATCAAAGCACGTTAGATGTAACCATCAACGGACAGGTATCAAAGTT
Organism: Buttiauxella noackiae; assembly: GCF_000737905.1. Lineage (NCBI taxonomy): Bacteria > Pseudomonadati > Pseudomonadota > Gammaproteobacteria > Enterobacterales > Enterobacteriaceae > Buttiauxella > Buttiauxella noackiae. The sequence goes on along the minus strand of NZ_JPRU01000001.1, from coordinate 794,625 downwards.
TGTAGACTTGCTTCAACACTATGAAATCAGGATAAACACGAAGAACCGCGATTACTTCTACGAGACAACAAACCTTCATTGGATATATACGCTTTCTCAGAATTTGCAGAATGGGGCAGCGCGTGATCTCACTGTAGGTGTTACCGCGATTGGTTACGGTGGCAGGAAGTCAACGGAAACGTTAATTCAGGTATTCAACGCGCAGTGTGGGGCGATAACAGGTTTCACCGCAAACGCTGGATTCGATACCATCTTTTGTACATGGGTTAAGCCAACAGATGAAGATCTGGCGGGTGTTGTTGTTCAGATTGCTACTGATGCGCAATTCACACAGAACGTGATTACTCATCAAGATACGTCACTTGGTTCAGTGATGAATATTGCGATTCCAAACGGTAAGTATTACGTAAAAGCGGCTGCTTTCGACGTGTTCGGAACAGATAGCCTAACGTATACCGCTGCGGTTTATGTTGATATTCAGTCACAAGTGAACTGGACGAACCAGGATGAACAGGCGTTAAAAGATTTTCTCGATCTGGAGCAAGCCTTAGATAGCACGATTGAAGCGGCTTTCGAGCGTTCAAAAGATGCATTGCAGATTGAGATCTCAAACCTGCATACGAACGTAACGAACGAAACGGATACAAAAATTGCGGGTACAGTTACTAACTTGAAACAGATTGTTCAGGACGGCGATAAGCTAATCACCGAACAACTGAACCAGGTTAAAACGACTATTGAAAAGGATATCCAGGCAGCGATCACCAGACTCGATACCACTAACGCAAATCAGGACACGGCAAACGCGCAAGCAATCCAAACCGTAAAATCTGAAATGCGGGATAACATTGCTCAGGTAACAATTAATTCACAAACTCAAGTGGATAACCTGAAAAATGCTATCAACGCACATCACGAAATCAAAGTGAATGCTAATGGTGTGATCGCAGGGATGGGGCTTTACGCTGATGATGTGACGAAATCCAGCGCGATTTATTTTGTCGCTGATGAACTGAAATTCATCACAGCAAAAACGGCGGGTAATGTTTCGAATCCTACGATCCCTTTTGCGATTCAGAACAATAAAGTTTTCCTGAATACTGCGGTTATCGCTAACGCAAGTATCGGATCAGCGATGATTGCTAATGCTGCTATTGGTTCGGCGCATATCGTAACTGGTTCCATCACGGAAGCGCATATTCAGAACGCGAGCATTACCAATGCAAAAATTGCTGGCGCTATTCAGTCCAATAATTATGTTGCTGGATCAAGTGGTTGGAAGATTGATAAATCTGGTTCTTCTGAGTTTTCAGGTGTGACTGTAAGAGGGCATATCGAAGCGGTATCCGGTAGTTTCTCAGGTAACATTTACGCTAACACTGGTGTTCTGAACGATGTAACGATTAATGGTAACTGTCGTATTCTGGGGAACCTGGACGCGAATCAGATTAACGGTCTACCGTCTTTTCGAGTGGCTGGAGCTGATGTTAACAAAACGGTATCAGGCGGGGAATTAGTCTGGATTGTTCCGCAATCATCACCGTTCGTTATTCCTTCTACCAACGGTAAAATGAATATGTGTGGCCTTATCAATGCACGTATGAATGTTATTGAACCGTCAGAAGGTCGCCCCGTAAGACCTGCCGTTTACAGAACGTACAAATATACTGATTCAGGGTGGCAGTTAGTAGCCGAAACATCGAATGGTTTCGCTCTGGTGGAAGTAGGTGCTTACGGTGGTTCTATCGCTGCGGCTGTATTTGTTCCATATCCAGAAGAAGATAATCAAGAAGGTGGTAGCTCTCTTTTAAGGGGCTACGTGAGAGCGTCAAACGTTCGCGGCGCTTACGCATTATATAACTAAAATAAACCCCTTAAATATAAGTGTTATCAACATTTAATTAAGGGGCTTTTTATGCCTATTCTCGAAATCACTATAGGTGCGGCAACCGCTGGCGCTGCATTAATTGGAACACTATGGAAAGTTCATTCCGGTGTTGTAAAGAAAACTACGGAGCATGAACAACGATTAGCGAATATCGAACACACGAACGATATTCAAGAAATAAAGATTACCAATATCGAAAAGAATCACGGCTCGTTAGATCAACGAATGGCAAATATTGAATCAACTGTAGTTGAGCTAAAAATACAAAATGCCGAAATCCTACAAATTTTAAAAGGTGGCTTATATGGCAAAGCAACTAAAAACGTGGATCGGTAAATCCAGGAAGTTATTACTAGTCCTGCTGATCCTCGCGGTTATCTATAATTTGTGCGCCGTTCCGTTTGGGCTTCCACCAATCCCGGTTGATTCTGTTTTTGGTTCTGTTCTTTCCGTATTAACTCTGATCGGGGGTTGATATGGCTAAACCGTCAATGAAGGACAGGAACGCCGCAAACCTTGCAAGGACAATGAAACAGATGGAGCGCTGGAGGATTGAGACTAGCGATACCGTCGAAGATGCCATGTTCAAAGCGGGTAAACTGGTATCCATCAACATGCAAAAAGAAATCGCGCGTAAGGTTGATGGGCCAATCAATTTTACCGCGAAAAATGCGCTGTACTACATCAAAGAGAAAAAAGGTATCTACGCAAGGGAATACCGGATCGGCATTAAAGACGCGCAAGATTTGTATTTGTCTGCAATCATCGACCGGAAAAAGCCAACCGATAAGCTGATACCTGTAAACCCTAAGTACACCGATAAAAACGGAAATATCAAAGGGCTTTCCCGTAATTTAAAAAATGGGGCATACGTTAAAGTTGTTCAGGCAACCGAAACAATATTGATAAATACGAAAGCAAAGAAGCGAGAAGATCGATTAATTGCAATTCGTAAATTATCCAAAAGGCCGCATAAAATTTCGTGGGATAAACTCGAAGAAAGCGCGGTAAAACAATTCAACCAGAAAATAAAAGACATACTATGACAATGCATAACTTTCCGACTTACCCGCACGATCAGTTACATGAAATTAAACTTAATGGTATTTCGCCCGAGTCTATTAATTATGCATTCGAGCGCAAGCACATTAAACAAAAACACTTTAAAAGTTATCTTGTCAATGATAACGATGTTTTCTTTGCGTCAACTCAGGTTAAAAAACCAGTGTTTAAATTCAAGGTAGGGCAGGAAGTAGATATTAATAGCCCGTATGATTTCAACACACGCGCTATCTGTTGCGGTCAACTTGAGTATATTCACAAAGGGTTCAGAATGCGCGGTTTTTTGTTCCAGTATATCTAGTCAGTAAATACCTGTAAGAAAATAAAACTTATAGGTATTACCATGAATAATTTCAAATTCAGTACACGCAGTAAAAACAATCTTTCCGGTATTCATCCTGATTTAATTCGAGTTGCGGAATTAGCACTTGAATTAACCGAACGTGATTTCGTCATTACCGAAGGTCTACGCACTATCGAGCGCCAACGTCAGCTAATCAAAGAAGGTAAGAGCAAGACAATGAACAGCGCCCACTTATCAGGCCACGCGCTTGATATGGTTCCTTGTTCGCCTGTTAGCTGGAACCGTAAGGATTTTGAACCCGTGGTAGCGGCGTTTCGACGTGCGGCTAACCATTTGGGAATCCTGATTGAATGCGGTCACGATTGGTCAAGTTTCCCCGACTCACCACACATACAGTTACATCGTAAAGAGTATGGGTATTAATAAAAAAGGTTGTTTTTTTTTAAATTTAAAACAACCTGAATTTTTATTCAATGTTATATTTGGAAAGCGGTTAGGGTGTTGTTAATGTTTTGTTGTTAGCATAGTGAGTTACTGCGTCTGATAGTTTTCTTGTGTATTCTTCTATCTCATTTACTGCTTGAGTTAAAAAACCAGCATCTAATATTAATTCACTAAGATCGTTAATTGAAACTCCCGTGCCTCCTTTAAGTGCTCGTTCTACGGCTAAGAATTTTCGCCTTTCTTTTCTTTTTCTGTCAATATCTGGCTTATTGGCAACGCTAACATATTCATAATATCTCCCATCATTATGGGCTAGAATGTTGCGAATAACAGTTAAATGATTTAAATCTGATATATCTTTACGCCCAATACCTTTTTTAAGTACCTCGTGGGTGTTTTCGATAACGCCTTCTGATAGCTTTTTTATATAATTTGATTCTGTAATCATAATGCTCAGACAATTCGACATATGATATTCAAAAAGCCCAAATATTGTTAAGAATGCAGATCTGCGCATTAGTTGTGCAATTAATATTACATACTCATCTTTGACATCATTCTGATCATAACCCACACATGAACCACATGAATATACTTTCTCGGTATAGGAGTATACCTCACCTTGTTCAGTCTCACGTTCATTTTCAAATTCACTTTCTTGTATTTGGGGATCTGTAATTGCTCTGAGTATAGAGCATTCAGTTTGTTCAGAAAGCATCCTCATCGCTGCTATTGAAGAAGTGGCTCCAAATAAACTCAAATTAAAATAGAAACGTGTTTGAGACACTTAAACTCCTTATAATATCCAATAAAAAAGCCTCTAAGTTTTTTCCCAGAGGCTTTGATTTTAACTTAACACACCTTTTTCTTTCAGCAATTCTTCAAGATGTTCCATTGAATCAACTTTGTACTGAATACCGTCAATAGTTGCGAATGACTCACCAACGCTAACGGGTTTAACAATTCCGGTGAAAGCGGGGCGTGGCTCTGGTTCGCCGTCCTCGTCCTCAAGTTCAGAAATGATCGTTCGCGTATTGCGTACACGCTCTTGCAGTTCCTCGCACTTACGGGCGAAACCTTCGGGATCGATCAGCACATCAATGAAACTGTGCATAATCAGCCCCCACGACTCCATAAACTGGCGGTCGTTAATCGTCGTTGCATCCACATAGACACAACCCGATTTGTAACTAGTGTTGGCCTTAATCACGATCCGTTGTGTTCTCTGGTCGCGATACAGGACGTTAAACAGAGTATGTTTCGGATCTGGTAAACGCTTGCACTCGATACGCTGAACAACGGTTTTGATACTGGCGCGAATCTTTAACCGCTCGATGTTGTAAATGTCTGATACGTCGAAATCGCGGAATTTGTCCCAACCTTCAAGATTCATTCTTACGATAGATTCATCATGAAGCCGTTTTTGCTTAACCAGTTCTGCTTTTTCGTTTTCCAACTTATCAATCAGCGCGGTCAGGTTATTGATCATCGCTGGTGATTTTGCTGTACCGATAGCAACTAGGTAGTTAGCGATCTGTTCGTCCAATTCGGATATCTGATTTTCAACCCCTGAGTGCTTGGGCTTATCATTCTGCACGAATACCCGATCCGCTATTAGCTGTAAAAGGGCGCTTTCCAACGTATCAGCCCTAAAGCCCCACTTTGAACAGTTCAGGTGGTAATCACGCGATCCGCAAACGTAACGGTATGCGTTGGGTTGTTTTGCAATCGATGATTTCATTTTGTACATATGTGTGCCGCAATGCCCACAGTACAAAATGCCGATACCAGACAACAACGGGATATCAGGATTTTTATCTTTAGTGAACCCACGATTACCAACCTGAACTGAAAGATCTTCATACTCAGCCTTGGTAATAATCGCGGGATAATAATCATCAAGTACAAATTCTTGCTCGTTCACACTGATTATTTTTTGCCCGTAGATGGCAGGGCTTAAAATCCGTGAACAATGCTGAATATTCCATTCGCCTTTTGATAGCTTTGTGAGCTTCTTCGGGGCGGGGTAGTTGTCTTTCAGATAGCGCAACATCATGCGGTTTGACCAACCATCGCGTTTCATTTGGATCATGTGTTGAGCAATGGGATAAAACACCGGATGAGGTTCAACATAACCAGAACTTGAATCAGTCCAAAATTTATCAGTACCCAATTCGGTGATTGCTACAACCGGATCGCCTGGCTTGCGTTTCTGGTGGCGCTTAATCTTTGCAAGGGCGCTCGATATGGTTCGCTTAGATTTGGTGGATGATTCCTCGTTAGCACGACTGAACAACATCACACTAAACATAAGCTGTTGCATAGTGTCGTTGTTAACTTCCGTTTGCTGGTACACCTGCTTATCAATACCAGTGACGACTACGATCCCCTTTAGCAACAGGCTAGTGAACAGGTTCACAGCTAACATAGCGTTAGCGCGGCTGAATCGGTCTAACGATTCAATCAGGAGAAAAGAACCTTTCGGAACCTTCCCTGAATCCACATGCTTTATAAACTCTGCAAGTGCTCCACCTTCGGAAATGTTTTTACCCTTGAATGCAGAAACCCCGAAATCTTCGTATTCTTCGAAAATTTCGAGGTCGTGATCTATTGCAACCTGCTTAACCATGTTTGCAATAGAATCTTTCTGACGTTCCAGGCTGTTTCCTGTCGCTTGGCGCTCGCTTGAAAAACGTACATACGAATACAAGCGCGGCTTTTCTTTCATAATTTTACCTCATAGCAAGTAACCATCGTGCGACAAACAATTGATCCCGCGCTCTGGTAGATGAATATTACCTCGAATCATTTTGCGGTCGTTATATAAATTTCCTTTATTGTCAATATACCCATGCAACTTAGTTAACGATGCGAGTTCCAGCGTTTGCTTGTTGCGGAATTGTTTTATGATTTTGTGATACGTGTTGCCCTTAACCAAAACAAATTCAATCCGGTGTTGAAACCCTTCAATACCTTTATTATGCATTTGTTTCAGGTGACGTAATAAAAAACGGGACTCATCTAAAATTAACGGAAAGTTATCAGGTTTTGATTGAACTCTAACTATCACTTGAAATTTCCTTTTCAATTCAACTTATCTAAAAGGGGGCTATTTCTAACCCCCTCTGATAAGTTTTATTGATTCACAACTTGATTTTTGAAATCAGCAATTATTTTTTCATGTGCTGCTTTTTCTGCAAGTGCTTCTTCTGCGGTTGCGTGGCTTGAAATAATTTTTGTTTCAGTAACGCCGTTGCGTTCAACAGTAATTAACAGTTCATTACTATCATTTACAGAGGCGGTTGAATTAGAAAATACAATAGCATCTTCAAGAGTCATTTGAATTTTGATTTTTTCGTTCATGTCTTTTTCCTGGGTGGTTAAAATATACTGGTGTGAATCTTCATTGCTCATTGTTGCGATACCTTCGCGATAGATTTTAAACGCTGATTCATATACACCTTTAGCGGTGTTTGCATCTTCTGCGTTTTCGTGGATTGAAATTAAAGTAGCTGCGGATACTTCGTTATCATCTTCAACCATCATTAATACAGCGTTTGTATCATTAACGTTAAATTCAACGGTAGAAGTAGGGCGCGTAAACATAGTGAAGAAATTTAAAACGTGTTCTGGTTTCATATAGTGCATTTTATATACCTTGTTGTGTTGCCCCCGTTATTGGGGGCGTGAATTAAAATGAGTGGTTATTAATTAAAATCCGAGTGCCACACCAGCACCGTAAGTAACTTCTGTACTAGTGGTAGTTGCTACATTCATTTTGAGAGCTACACGGCTGTTAACGTTGAACTGTGCGCCTACTGCGATTGCTTGAGCACCAGCGAAACCGCCAACGCCAGCACCTAAAGAGAATTTTTCACCTGCAATTGTTGGGATTGATGCCATTGCCGCAACACCTGCAACGCCGCCTTTCAGTTTCTTGTTGTCGCGTTCAACTTTCGCTTTCAGGTCGGTGAAGTTCTGATTCATGCTTTTAACATCAGATTCAACACTTGTGATTCGACCGTCGAACCCGCTTACAACCTGATTGGTTTGATCAATGCGGTCATGTGCTGAATAAGCAATGCTTGAAGCCGTCAACGCTACACCATGCGCCGTTTGTGCTGTGCTGTGTGCTGCATCAGCTTTATGGCTTGCGTCCTGTGCCTTAATCTGTGCTGCGGTTGCTGTGGCATGTGCTGTAGTCGCTTTGGAATCTGCAACAGTTGCTTTAACGTCTACTGCATCCACCTTAGTTACTGCGGTTGCTGCCTGATTTGCGGCTTCGTTAACAGAAGTCACAATGTTTGAAACTTGGTTAGAAACAACAGCAATATCTGTGCTGTTCTGATCAACCTTCGCAATCAGCCCGATATCGCCAGTGGAATCCGTTGCGAGGGTAGACGGTGAACCATGAAGAATCTGATTGATCTGATCTGCTTTTGAGTGAGCGGTATCAACATCCGCTTTATCCGCTTTATTCGCTACAGCGTTCGAAATTGTGCTAATGGCTGCGGTTGCTGCGGCTGCTTCACCTGCTGCGGCTGTAGCTGTTTGGTTTGCAGTAGTCGCCAGGTCGTGCGCCTCTGTTGCTGTCGTTTGTGCTGCATCTACTTTACCCGCTGTTGAGTTTGCCACGTCTAAAGCGCTTTGAGCTTTGTTGGCTGCAACATCAGCTTTAGTACCTGCGGCATCTGCTTTGATTGTTGCGTCTGCTACTGCTGCGGTATTAGCTGCAATCCCTTCGTTAACATCGGTCAGATCAACACCTGCTGTGGAAATACTATCTAAGCGGTTTTTGATATCCGTAATGCTAGATTCGGTAGCGTTCACACGGTCGCCTAACAACCCAGATTGATGAAGCGCTTGATCTGCTTTTGTATCTGCTGCTGTAGCGGTTTCACTCGCTGTACTGGCCTGATTCAATGCGTTATCTGCTTTGGTATCTGCCGCCTCTGCTGCGGCTACGGCTGCATCAGCTTTATTACCTGCTTCGGTCGCTTGGTTAACGGCGGTCTGTGATGCTTCCAACGCTGCATCAGCCTTGCTATCAACATCAGCAATCTTTGTTACGTTTTCCTGTGCAAGAGACAACCCTTGATCCGCTGTACTCAAAGCTAAATCAGCATTTGATGCAATTTCATTCACTTTCGAATCTATTGCATCAGCTTTATTACCTGCTGTAGTCGCTGCGGCTGCTGCGATACCAGCTAACTCGTTTGCTGTTTTTGCTTCAGAAGCGGCGTTAATCGCGCTGGTTTTTGCTGCTTCAATGTCTGCGGCTGCTGCGGCGGCTGCGTTCTTAGCTTCTTGAGCCATATCAACAGCACTTGAAGCATCCGCTTTAGCTGAGTTCGCGGTGTCCTGTGCTGCCGTTACTCCTGCTAAGGCATCAGTAAGATCATTAGTGACCTTAGTCATATCAACACGGTTATTAGTCTGTGCCCCCATGCAATTACCGTTGTAACATTCGCTACCATTAACAACCACGAACGATTCGTTATTCATGTTTTTTTCAGCAACATCAGCGGCAGAAATAAAATAATCATTCGCAAAAGCGTTAACAGATAAAGAAGAAAGAACAGCAACAGTAACCAGAGACTTAACAGCTTTCATTTCAAATATCCTATTTGACAAAATTTAAATGTGTTTGGTGTAGCCCCCATGCCAGGGGCTTAAAATTGCTACATGGTTAAATCAATAAATCAGGGTGAATCAGTTAACCAATTATTGCTGCGATAACTCCAAAGATAACACCAGATATCACGACAATATAAAAATCAGACATTGGGTATTTGCGCATTTCTTTACGCCTGTTTGATAAATTTAATCATTTCGGCGGTTTTAATTACGTCCAGTTGTGGCCCGTATAGGTTGTATGAAATGGTTGGTTCAATTTCACACGATTCTTTCGATGAAAATAGACGAATAGCGGAACCAGTTGCAACACCCATTTTATTAGGGTCAGCGTTATAAGTTTCAATCGCTGTATCAGTAACGATTTGTAGTTTCATTCCTGCATTACGGGTAATGAAATATTGGGTACGTTGCCACATTAAATCACATTGCTCTTTTGATGTTGCTTTAATTGGACTGTTAGCCACAATGTAATTACGCGCATCATTAGCGGCTTTCTGTTGTTCTGGTGATACACAACCAGTTAATGACAACACAGAAACCAATACAGCTAGTGTAAATTTATTCATAACTTAATTTCCTTTTTGGTTAGGTTTAACATGGTTTAAAAACGGCAATCCCTTAACCTTTAAATAAATGGTTACTATATTTCATAGCATCGCTAAGAGGTCGGGAATTATATATATCAATATTATTGAAATAGTGTTTTAGATCACGTTTTTCCGATGATATTGATCTGATATTTCGAGTATTAATTTCAGCTAATTATCACTGGTACAACCAGTTTGGTGATTAAATAATCTCAATACAGCACACAAGCACCAACAAGATAAAAATCAACCAGTGGTAGCGGGGCATCAACCCCGCACGGCGTTTAGCTTGCATCACACCCCCCAGTTAATCGTTTTGAGGAACTCGACGTGTGATACCAACCCGATAGCTTTGTGATACGCCGCCCCCTCTGCGGTTTCGTGGTAGCGGATCATTTGCTGTGCGTGGTCGCGGAATCCAACAACATCACCCAAAGCCAGATCCAGGCGGCAACCGTAGCTTTCAGTACATCCGGTGATATCGTTCACCAAAGCAACGGTAACTTTCGTTTTTGAATAACCGTTGTCGATTACGTTGCCGTTACAAATCGCGGCATCTTTCGCGAGGCGTTCAAAATCGGCGAAGGTGTAAACCTGTTCCTCATCTTTGAACACTGACGATTCAGACCAGTGAACCAGAACGGAAACAGGGGAGCGCGTAACTTTTACTTCGGGGGTGACTACTTCACCGTTTACCGCGTTCACATCGTGCATAACGTCGGTCAGTTCGGTTTTGATTTTCTCGATGATCTGAGAAACAGCGGCGATGAAGTCAGTACGCAGACGGCACACGATACCCAGTACCGCTTTGAACTGTTTCATCGGTTTTCCCTTAGAAACTTCGTTCAGTGCGTGCTGTGCAACTTCGAGAAGGGAGGAGAGTTCGTTTTTGCGGATGATTGCGTTAGTAGCCATTTTTAACCCCTTGATTCTATTCAGATTCAGGAGGTTGTTTTCTTACCTCCCGTTCAATGAGGGGTAATTTACTGTAGGGTTCCCGATAGTGACACCTAATACCGCCATGATGGTAAAACCAAGGCCGGTTAACAGGGCATGAATGAGATACAGAACAGGAGCCACAAACAGGAACAGGAATTCCAGTGGTTCAGTCGTGCCACCGATGACACAAGCAATAACGCCGGAAATCAACAGGCCTTTAATTTTGTGGCGGTTTTCAGGACGAGCACAGTGGTACATGGCTAAAGCGGCACCCGGTAAACCGCCCAGAAAGGCAGGCATCTTACCTTGTGACAAGAAGCGAGTAGCACTTTCGGAGAAACCATGAACGCTCGGGCAGCTTAGCTGAGCCTGGAAGATGGTTAATGCACCGCTGACACTGTGGCCGCAAACATCCATAGTGCCGCCAGCTTCAGTAAAGCGGATCAGAGCAACCAGAATGTGGTGCAACCCAAATGGCAGTAACAGACGTTCGCCGGTACCGAAGATCATTGGCCCAAATATACCCGCGCTGTTGATCATATTGCCCAGCGCGTTGATCCCTGCGGCAAATACAGGCCAAATCAGCGGGATCACCAGGCCAACAATACCCATGACCAGCGTCGTTATAATCGGTACAAAGCGCGTACCTCCGAAGAATGCCAGCGCATCAGGCAAGCGTACATTATGGAAACGCTCATGCAGCAGGAATACAATCACACCGACAATCACTGCACCCAAAATACCGGTATCAATAGATTGAATACCAAGAATATTTTGGATGTTGTTTGCTTTCAGGATGGCGGCATCTGTTGTCGGTAAAATGCCTTTAGCCGTCAGCCAGAAATTCACTGCAAGGTTCATTACCGCGTAACCGACAAAACCGGAAAATGCCGCTACACCTTTGTTTTCACGCGCAAGCCCAAGCGGGATTGCGATACAGAACATAATTGGCAGGAAGCTAAAAGCAAATGAGCCAACTTTCCCCATCCAGGTGAAAATTAGCTGTAAAACAGGATTACCTAATGCTGGAAGCAGAGTTACGACATCGTGGCTACTGAGCGAACTCCCGATGCCGAGCATGATGCCGCAGAACGACAAAAGCGCCACGGGCAACATAAAGGTTTTGCCAAGGTTTTGAAAAAACTCCCAAAGCGTAATTTTTTGTGGTGTATTAGCCGCCATAACGACTCCTTAAACCCTGGTTGATAGATGAGTGGTGGTACAGAACGAAGCGGATGATAAAACGTTTTACCAACCTTTATTGCGCTGTAGTTCACAGATCTAAAGCTCACCAGAGTGCTTAATACTTCATATCAGGTTAAACGTTTTATCCCTAAATTTTGTTTCATGGAGGGTCCGTCGGCCTAATGACGACTCAGGAAAAGAAAATAACAATTAATGAAGTCGCTGAAGCAGCTGGGGTTTCTGTTACGACAGTTTCTCTGGTTCTCAGTGGCAAAGGGCGCATTTCACCAGCGACCGGATTGCGCGTGAATGAAGCCATAGAAAAATTAGGATTCGTGCGTAATCGTCAAGCCGTTTCATTACGTGGTGGCCAGAGCGGGGTTATTGGGTTGATCGTGCGTGATCTATGCAATCCTTTTTATGCCGAGCTCACTGCAGGTTTAACGGATGAACTTGAAAAGCAGAGCAAGCTACTCTTCCTGACCCAAAGTGGCGCGCAGGGGCAGCATATGCAGCGTTGCTTTGACATGTTAGTTGCACAAGGAGTGGATGGCATTATTGTCGCCGGTGCGGCGGGACAGGGGGCGGATATGCGTACCATTGCGCAACAGAAAAATTTACCCCTGGTATTTGCCTCTCGCGCGAGCTATCTCGATGAGGCCGATATTATCAGGCCTGATAATATGCAGGCCGCTCAGCTTGTCACCGAACATTTGATCAAGCGGGGGCACCAACGCATTGCCTGGCTCGGTGGCGATGGTGCCTCTTTGACTCGCGCCGAGCGCGTCGGTGGTTATTGTTCCACGCTTCTGCAATACGGCTTGCCATTCCACAGTGAGTGGATAATCGAATGCGAGCCGAGTCAGAAAAAAGCGGCGGATGCTATCACCACACTTCTACAGCACAACCCAACAATTACAGCTGTGCTCTGCCATAACAGCACTGTGGCGATGGGGGCATGGTTTGGTTTACTGCGCGCAGGACGACAAAGCGGTGAGGGGAGTATTGACAGCTACTATGATCGCCATGTGGCACTGGCAGCTTTCGCTGAAGTGATGGACGATGAACTCGATGACTTGCCATTAACCTGGGTTTCAACACCTGCTCGTGAGATAGGCCGTATGGCCGGGCAGCGTATCCTGCAACGTACGCAACAAGGTGATATCAGTGCACTCAGTCAGATTATGCCGGCACGATTAGTGGTGAGAAAAAGTTAAAAAGCCTCCCTAAAGGGAGGCTTCAGACGGATGACAAACTTCATGCGCTCACAATTACTGTTGAGGAACCGCAGGCGCTTCTGGCACAGCAGGTGTTTCTGGTTCTGGTACCGGGGCTGCTTCTGGCTCACCAATAGTTGGCATACCAAACATTCCTAACAGATCGCCCAGTGCCATTTTCTGGCCGTTCAGCGTGACCTGACCGTTGGAGTACTGCAGGCTGGAAACCACATTATTGTCTTCCATAGTGGTCACGCGGAACATTTGGCCCATTGCGGCCAGGCCTTTGATTTGCTGCTCGGCAAGTTTAGCTGCTTCGGCAGGCTGGTAGCCTTCAAGCTGTGCAACTTGCGTCATCAATTCGGTCGCCATATCTACCGGGATAACCAGTTTGCTATCGAGAGATTTCACCACGCGGTTGAGCTGTTCTTCCGGAGTTTTTGGTTCACCCGTTGATTGCGCCGGGTCTTTCAGGAACAAAGAGAGATTAAAGCTGCTTTCGCCTTTGGCATTTTTCCAGCTTAACGGTGCAACGGTAATCACTGGATCACCTTTTAACAGCAACGGCAGGTTGGCGGCAAAGAGCTCAACAATTTGCTGCTGATAAGCTTCTGGATTCTGTGAAAATGCAGGATCTGCCAGCAGTTTTTGCGACTCAGCATTATATTTCTGGCTAAACTCGCGTACTGCTGCCCCGTCAAGATTACCGACTTTGAGCGTTAGCTTGCCGCTACCCATATCTTTATTCTGTACTTTCAGAGAATTAAGTGCGTAATCGATTTGGCCAGAAAGATGTTTTTTATCTTCCTGAAGTTCAGATTTGGCGTTGATGTTAAAACCTTCCACAACGGCCATTTCTTTGCCTTCGATGGAAATAGCTAACTTGTCGATAGAGGCTTTCTGGCTACCAATACGCTCGATAAATTCACTACGAGTACTGTTACCTTCGGTTTTGATACCGTTGAAAGTTATCTGTACGTGCTGACCGTATTCATTGACGGTATTGACCAGGCCGCTTTGTGCTTCACCACTCACGGCGATTTTATCACCCTGACCATCGACATCAGCCTTGAACTCACCACCGCTAAAGGCAACTTTTTGCTCGCCATTTTCATAATTCAGTGGCTGCAAGTTGATATCAGAAGAGGTGTCACCGCTATAGCCAATACGCGTTTGGGCATCAATAAAGGACTGACCTTTAGCAATATCAAACAATGGCTTAGTGGTTGGATTATTCATCAAAGTGGTATGAACTGACGCCATGGAAGGCAACAGATTGAATTTTTTCAGTTGTGCGAACGGGAATGGGCCATGATCAATGGTTTCGTTAAATACGATAGTTTGGTCAGGCTTAAGGATCGCGCTTGTCATTCCTGCGGTTGGTTTGATGACTAACTGCATGGTGCTGCTGAACAGACCACGATGATAATCCTGGTAGCCCAGCGTCAAGCCAGCTTCGGGCGAGGCTTTATTCAACTCGGTATTAGCATTGCTGATCATCTCCGCCATACGGCCTTCGAGCTGTTTACCGGTGTACCAGGCTGCACCCGTCCACACCACACCCAAAGCAACAATAACACCTACTGCAACCAGTGATTTTTTCATTCTGTCGTAGTCCATATTAAGTGCATCTGCCGGTAGTCCTCCGGCAGATGATTGAAATGCCCATGGGCATTGAAGAAACTGATTCTACACAGCTTAGCAATCCTACCCAAAAAGATCAGTAAGTTGCTTTAAACTCAGATTTTAGAGAACACGCGTGCAACACGACCTACACCGCTGATTGATACCGGCGACTCAGCCGCAGAAATAAATGCAGATTCACCGGGTTTAAGAGTCAGTTGCTGCTGGTCTTTGCTTAAAATCGCTTCACCTTCAGTGCAGAACACAATGGCCGCACTTGGCTGGGCAAGCTCAACCTGCTGAGTGCTGAGATCGTGCAACGAGAAGGCGAAGTCATCAACCGGAATAGGGAAGTCCAGTTCATTGCCATTCTTCTCAGGCTGAGTCAGCAATTGAGCTGCAGGTTTTGGCTCAAACTTAACGTTTGCGACCAGTTCAGGAATGTCGATGTATTTTGGCGTGAGTCCTGCGCGCAGAACGTTATCCGAGTTCGCCATCACCTCAAGAGCCACACCTTTAAGGTAAGCGTGCGGGGTTTCTGCAAACAGGAACATTGCTTCGCCCGGTTGTAATTTCACCACGTTCAACAGCAGTGGCGAGAATAAGCCACTGTCGTCGGGGTAAAACTCAGAAATCACGCGAATGGTTTCCCACGGCTCGCCTTGTTGATTATTCAAAGCCGCTTTCAACACGCCGAGGGCCAGAGATTTCTCATCGCCTTTCATATTCAGGAGGCTTGCGAAAAGCTGTGATAAACGTTCGGCATTTGGCTCTTGTAAGAAATGAGCAATGGCAGGGTGTGCGCCAGAAACTGGCTGGAGCAAAGAGACGATATCGCTAAATTCACGGAACGCGTTCATTGCCAGGAAGGGGGTAAGTGCGAACACCAGTTCTGGTTTGTGGTTTGGATCTTTGTAGTTACGTTCGGCGGCATCTAATGGAATGCCTGCTGCGTTCTCTTTAGCGAACCCCAATTCAGAAGCTTTTTTATTTGGATGGACCTGAATGGAAAGAGGTTGATCGGCACACAGCACTTTGAAGAGAAAAGGTAGCTCACCAAAACGCTCTGCAACGGCCTTACCCAACAACGCAGGCTTGTTTGCATCAATCACGTCACGCAATGAATGCTGCTGGCCATTATCAAGAATTTTCGAACTGCTTTTAGGGTGAGCACCCATCCATAACTCTGCCATTGGCAAGTTATCTGGATTTTTCACGCCGTAAAGTTCTGTTAACGCAGTCTTACTTCCCCAAGCATAGTTTTGTACTGAGTTAATGAGTTTTTGCATTATTAGACCCTGTTGTAATCTAGACAAAGTTGAGACTATTAAACCAATTATCTGAGATGAAGTAACCAGGGGAGTAAAAAGTCGTACTAGTCTCAGTTTTTGTTAAAAAATTGTGTAGCATATTGTGGTCTGTATTGTTAACGCAGCAACTGGTCTTGCGCTAAAAGATAAAACTAACGTAGCTGATGTCGTAAGTGAGAGAACAATGTCGAATAAAGCCTTTCATTATCAAGAGCCGTTCCCGTTAAAAAAAGATGAAACTGAGTATTACCTGCTAAGCAGCGATTATGTTTCAGTATCCGAGTTCGAAGGGCAGGAAGTCCTGAAAGTAGATCCTAAAGCCCTCACGTTACTTGCCAAACACGCCTTCCACGATGCCTCGTTTATGTTACGCCCGGCGCACCAGCAACAAGTCGCCGATATCCTCAATGATCCTGAAGCCAGCGAAAATGATAAGTATGTCGCGCTGCAATTCCTGCGTAACTCTGAAATCGCTGCAAAAGGTATTTTGCCAACCTGCCAGGATACCGGCACGGCAATTATCATGGGTAAAAAAGGCCAGCGCGTCTGGACCGGCGGTGGTGATGAAGAAGCGCTGTCACGAGGCGTCTATAACACCTTTATTGAAGATAACCTGCGCTACTCGCAAAACGCAGCGCTGGATATGTACAAAGAGGTCAATACCGGCACTAACCTGCCTGCGCAAATCGACCTTTACAGTGTTGATGGCGCTGAATACAAATTCCTCTGTATCGCCAAAGGTGGCGGTTCAGCGAACAAAACCTATCTGTATCAGGAAACGAAGGCACTGCTGAGTCCGGGCCGTCTTAAAGATTACCTTGTCGATAAAATGCGTAGCCTCGGTACTGCCGCGTGCCCACCGTATCATGTGGCGTTTGTGATTGGCGGTACATCGGCTGAAGCGACGCTTAAAACCGTAAAACTCGCTTCAACCAAATATTACGACGGGCTGCCAACCGAAGGTAACGAACATGGCCAGGCATTCCGCGATGTACAACTTGAAGAAGAGTTGTTGAAAGAGGCTCAGAATCTTGGCCTTGGCGCACAGTTTGGCGGTAAGTACTTCGCTCACGATATTCGCGTTGTGCGCTTGCCGCGTCACGGTGCTTCATGCCCGATTGGCATGGGTGTTTCATGTTCTGCGGATCGCAATATCAAAGCGAAGATCAACCGTGACGGCATCTGGATCGAAAAGCTCGAACACAACCCTGGGAAATTTATCCCGCAAGAGTTGCGTCAGGCGGGTGAAGGTGAGGCAGTTAAAGTCGATCTGAATCGCCCGATGAGTGAGATCCTGAAACAACTGTCGCAGTACCCTGTTTCAACTCGCCTTTCTTTAAGCGGCACGATAATTGTGGCGCGTGACATCGCCCACGCTAAACTCAAAGAACGTATCGATAACGGTGAAGGTTTGCCGCAATACATCAAAGATCACCCGGTATATTACGCGGGGCCAGCTAAAACGCCAGATGGTTATGCATCAGGTTCGCTTGGGCCAACGACTGCCGGGCGTATGGACTCCTATGTTGACTTATTACAAGCCAACGGGGGCAGCATGGTGATGTTGGCAAAAGGCAACCGTAGCCAGCAAGTGACGGATGCCTGCCATAAACATGGCGGTTTCTATCTTGGTAGTATCGGCGGCCCAGCGGCGGTTCTGGCGCAGCAGAGCATCAAGAGCCTTGATTGCGTCGAATATGCGGAATTAGGTATGGAAGCCATCTGGAAGATCGAAGTTGAAGACTTCCCGGCCTTTATTCTGGTGGATGATAAGGGCAACGACTTCTTCCAGAAAATACACGCCTCACAATGTACACGATGCGTGAAGTAAGACACTCAAGCCGCCCACCTGGGCGGTTTTTTTAGCTCAAAGGAGAATGAAATGGCATCCAGTCGTAGTGAAAAAGACTCAATGGGCCCGATCGACGTCCCGGCAGATAAACTGTGGGGCGCGCAAACTCAGCGTTCACTTGAGCACTTCCGTATTTCCACCGAAAAAATGCCCACGGCGCTGATTCACGCGCTGGCATTAACTAAGCGAGCTGCCGCAAAGGTCAATATGGATTTGGGTTTGCTGGCATCAGAGCGCGGAACGGCTATTATTCAGGCGGCTGATGAAGTGCTGGAAGGCAAACATCCCGACGAGTTCCCGCTGGCTATCTGGCAAACCGGCTCAGGTACACAGAGCAATATGAATATGAACGAAGTGTTGGCAAACCGGGCGAGTGAAATCCTCGGCGGCGTGCGCGGCATGGAACGAAAAGTTCATCCAAACGACGATGTAAATAAGAGCCAAAGTTCGAATGACGTTTTCCCAACGGCGATGCACGTTGCTGCTGTCATTGCGGTTCGCGAACAACTTATCCCGCAGCTAAACGTATTAAGAGAGACATTGCAGGGTAAAGCGGAAGCCTTCCGTGACATCGTTAAAATTGGCCGTACCCACTTACAAGACGCAACCCCACTTACCCTGGGCCAGGAGATTTCCGGTTGGGTGGCAATGCTGGAACATAATCTCAGGCATGTTGAAAACAGCCTGCAACATATTGCGGAACTGGCATTAGGCGGTACGGCTGTTGGAACCGGGCTGAATACCCACCCGGAATACGCAGTGCGCGTCGCTAAAGAACTGGCTGAAATTACCGGGCAGCCGTTTATCACTGCGCCGAATAAATTCGAAGCGCTGGCGACCTGTGATGCGCTGGTTCATTCGCATGGTGCCCTAAAAGGGCTTGCGGCGTCGTTAATGAAAATCGCCAATGATGTGCGCTGGTTATCTTCCGGCCCGCGCTGCGGGATTGGTGAAATAGCCATTCCTGAGAACGAACCCGGTAGCTCAATCATGCCTGGAAAGGTCAATCCAACCCAGTGCGAAGCCATGACGATGCTGTGCTGTCAGGTGATGGGCAATGATGTCGCGGTGAATATGGGGGGCGCATCCGGCAACTTTGAGCTGAACGTATATCGTCCGATGGTGATTCATAACTTCCTGCAATCAGTGCGTTTGCTGGCCGATGGCATGGAAAGTTTCAACGAACATTGTGCCGTGGGTATTGAGCCGAATCGCGACCGCATTACGCAATTACTGAATGAATCACTGATGCTGGTTACGGCACTCAATACGCATATTGGTTATGACAAAGCAGCAGAAATTGCCAAGAAAGCCCATAAAGAAGGGCTGACTTTGAAGGCTTCGGCGCTGAAACTCGGCTATCTAAGCGAAGACGAGTTTGATGCCTGGGTGCGGCCAGAAGAGATGGTTGGTAGTATGAAACAGTAAGTTCGACGCGCCTGCATTTACTCCTCGCAGTACAAATGCAGGCGCGGAATGACCAGCCGTAGCGGTTGCGCATCCGGCTTATAGCGATGGCGAATATTCTCCGCATCATAATTTAATAACTCACCCATCTCCGGTGGTATTTCGCCATTGTCACGATTACACAGCACCACCAGAGGGGACGGGCAGGCATGTTGTACCTGTTTTTTATGCTCCTGATACCAGGCGCGGGCGACTGGTTGTACTTTTACCGGGCGTTTAATCTTCAGGCGTACGTTATCTGAAAGGCTTGAAATGGAATTGAGCTCGCGGGTAATTTGCTCTGCCCATTGTTCACGGGTATAGGGCGGTACAGCACGGTTCGCTTTGAGGCTCTTTTCAAGTATTTCAATAACTTCTCTACGTGAATAATTCTTGATGATTTGTTTATTTGCCCAACCAAAATTCAACGTAGTAGGGTTTTCCAACAGTGTAATAGAGCGGTAAGCATTTAGGGTGATAAGCCCTGGAAGCTGGCGGTGAACCCACTCAAAGCGCTGCACACTGGGCAGTCCCGACTCCACGCTGATAATGTTTTCAAGCTCCTGCTTACGTTGGTTAATGCGTTCAACCAGGATTTGAGTCTGGTGACGGGCGGTTTCGTCAACCTGATAGCAAACGGCACCAGGCAGGCGCACCGCGGCTTTGCTACTGGTTTTCTCGGATTGCTGCTGGATAAACAAATGAGTGAAGTGGGAGAGGGTGTACTGATGTGCTTCTCTACCAAGTCGCTGTGTCACCTCGATTTTGCTTATCGCATCATGTTCATTACCTTTATAAACCGTAGGCAATTGAAAGACACGGCCAACTAATAATCTGTAGCTGTCGAGTTGTTCACTGAACAGATGCAGATCTCGCTCGAGCTCACGAAATGTACTGTTAAGGCGCTCAATCAAATCATATTTTGTCATTTCGCCATCACTTTAGTTACAACATACTATTATGTGTTTATAACACAAGGAGATGAGCCTGACCACCAGTGCTGTCATAGTCAGGCAGGAGACAATGTGGTTTTTAGCGGCTTGGCCTGATAGAGGCTAGCGACATTGCGGATTCAGTTTTAATTGGCCAGCTAAATCGAAAACGAGCACCGCCCAGGGCACCGCTATCAACGACCACAGAACCTTCCATGGCGGTTGCGACAGAATGCACAATCGCCAGCCCAAGACCACAGCCACCGGTAGCGCGGTCGCGACTCGGGTCCAGGCGAACAAATGGTTCAAATACCCGCTCACGTTCTTCTGCTGGTATACCGGGGCCGTCGTCTTCCACCTGCAAAATCGCGGTTTGTCCATCAAGCCACAGGCTAATACGTAAGTTCTCTTTGCTGTAACGCAGTGCGTTGTTGACCAGGTTATCTGTCACACGTTCCATCAGGCGCAGGTCAATCAATCCAAAATTGCCGCCAGGTGGGGTATCCAACAAGATATCGAGATGCGAGTGAATAATTCGGACGTCAGCAATGTGCTCATCAAGCCAGCGAGGAACGTTCACACTCGCCAGTTGTAACTCAGTTTGCGGGCGATCCAGACGCGCGTAGGTTAACAACTCCTCAATTAATGCTTCCAGTTGCCCAATGTCGCGGTTTAGCGCCAGTGATTCCGCTTCCGTAAGATTATCACTCATCTCAAGACGATAACGTAAGCGGACTAATGGTGTACGCAGTTCATGAGCAATTCCGTCAATCAGGAGCTTCTTACTCGCAATTTGCGCATTAATGCTATCGGCCATCTGGTTAAACGCGACGCCCAGACGCTCAAAACTTGAGGCACTGTCGAAATGAATACGCTCATCAAGATGACCTTGCCCTAATCTTTGCGCCGCCGTTTCCAGTTTGAGCATGTCCTTCCAGTGCGGTCGCATCCAGATAAATACCGGGAAGGCGAGGGAAATCGCAATAAACGCCATCAGTGCGACGTCCAGTAAGCGCATTTGGTGTAAGAAAAAGAGATAGGGGATTGGCCCGACTGCCAGAACATAGTGGCTGCGAGGAATGCGTTGGATAAACGTGTATTCATCATCGAGGGCGACAATTTCACCTGCGCGTAGGTGATGCATGTTCATCTCATCAAGCTTGAATTTATCCATTGGCTCAATGTGCAGCTTAAAAGATAAATTCAGGTCGAGATCTTTAATGGTGCGGTTCCAGTCGCGGGGAGGAATTTCTCGCAACTCGCTACGCATTAAATACAGCGAGCTTTTCATCAAATCATCCAGCGACTGGCGGCCTGCTCGTTCGGCGGTGAATTTGTACACCAGGCCAACCAGCATGGTCATCACCAAAAAGCAGACGAACAGCAAAAGATAGAATTGAATAAATAACTTTTTCAATGAAGATCACCGGATTATTGCGTATCTGGATACTGGCTCCTGCTGTACAGGAGCGCTATGGGGATATGAGTGATGTCATTTCAGAATTTTCATACCCCATCTGGCAGGGTATGAAAGCAGGGTTTGCCCCTGCTGACAATATCTGGCGTGTATAAGTGCGGTATTTAATGATAATGGTGGCTTAAACTATCGCTTCAACCTCAGGCAGAAAATGACCTGGCTGCATTTCCATCTTGTGCTGCTCCGCCAGAAGTTGGCACACAACTTTTCCCGGTAAAGGGCGGTGGAACAAGAAACCCTGGCACAACTCAATGCCAGCCATCTTCACTAATTCTAGTTCCTGCTCGGTTTCAACACCTTCGATGAGGATTTCACACTGAACAACCATGCATAATTTAACTACCTGTTGCAAGAAGCTAAACCCATCCGGCTTGGCCAGGCCGAGAACCATCGATCTATCGAGCTTTATCTTATCCAGTGGATAGCGTGTCAAATAATGCAGCGTCGAATATCCCGAACCAAAATCATCAAGGGCGATTTTGATACCGAGGTTGCGCAACTTTTCCATCACTTCTGCGACACGTACGGGTTCCTGAACCTTCTGTGATTCTGTTATCTCAAACTCAAGACTCCAGCCAGCAGGTAATGGTTTGGCCAGCACCTTGTTCACAATATGCAGGAGTCGATAGTCGACTAATGTCTGTGGAGAAATATTGACCGAAAGAGTCATCCCCTCTGTTTCAGACATATTTTCTCTGACGTAGTCCAGTGCGTTTTCCATTACCCAAAAATCTACCTCCGGCATCAGACCGGCTCGCTCATAATATTTCAGGAATGTTGGCGGCGTGATCTTTCCGTTGTCGTCCTGATGGCGAATTAAAACCTCGACGGCGAAGATTTTATTGTCAGATAACCGTACCTGCGGCTGGAAAAATAGGATGAATTGGCCGCTGGTTTGCAGTTTCTCTATTTGTCTCTGCGCTTCAAGGTGGCTGTATTCTTCTACAACATGATTGTAGTTAGGCACCATCTCAATGTTAGTCGGTTGGCTGATTTTCACCTCACCAGTGAGTAAGTCCATGTCATTATTTACAGTGTTTTTTTGTTTTAATGTACTTTTGACAAACGGGTAATAAATGGCCACGCCCAAAGCAACAAGAGCAATGTATAACATTACGGCGGCGCTGGATTCCCCGCTGGCCAACCACACCTTGATAGGCCCTGGTGTAGACCAACTGACGATTGCGGTAATCCGCGGAATAAAACTATAGTAAGTCGCGCCGTACGCCACGACATAAGAGACTAACGGCGTCAGAACGAACGGAATAATCATTACCGGGTTGAGAACAATCGGAAAACCAAAAATTAGCGGTTCGTTGATGTTAAACAATGCCATTGGCCCGGCAATGGTCAGCAGGCGGCGGTGTGGGCTATTTTTCTGCATTAAAATACAGATTACCAAACTCAGTGTATTTCCTGTGCCACCGGAATTACACCACATGTCATAGAAGACAGGGCTGAGAATGTTGAGTGCGCCGCGTCCTGAATACCAATCGTTAATATTTAATTTTGCTGCAGCAGTAAAGGCAACATCAATGTCCATAAATAGATAATAGCCGTGTAGACCAAAGAACCATGGAACACTGCGCAATAGGACGTATGAAATGCCATTCAGGAAATTAGTGGGGTAAAAATAAAGAGACAGTTGCTCAAAGAAACTCATTGCATGATGTAAGCCAGCTTCAGCCACTAATTTTATAATGCTACTGAATATGGCGATTATCATTAACGTAACAAAAAATGATACAATCGTAACGTTATTGCTATCTTTCCATTGGCGAACTTTTAACATGTTCTTACTGACGATTTCCTGCAACACATTACCAATTATTCCAGAGGCCAAAGCCATAGGAATACTGATATCCAGGAAAAATTGTGCGTTGTCGTCCAGTATTCGCCGGAAAATCATTAATGTACTGATGCTTAACGCAATACAGTATATTTGCGACAGACGGTTTCTGACGGCCCAGTGAACCGCAACATAGATATTCATCACCAGCGGTGCGAGCGCTAAAAAACCAATCTGTAACTGCATAAACCACAGTGCTGCATGGTTAAAACCTGCGGTTTCACAAAGTACCGATGCGGTGATAACCAGGCCACGAACAATCGATAAGGGAACTATAGCCATGGTGCTGGCAATAACGGCATGGGCATAGCGATTGTTTAATAACTTGATTTGACTGTTATTCAAACGGTGCAAAATATTGTTTTGTAGCCACGCTTTTATCACAAAATTACCTGAAGCAATTACGCTCATAATGGTGTTTTTAAACAGATAACTAAATTTCAAATTGAGTTATCCGGTGTTAAGGGTAAGGTGAAATAGCTATTTTT
Organism: Buttiauxella noackiae; assembly: GCF_000737905.1. Classification (NCBI taxonomy): domain Bacteria; kingdom Pseudomonadati; phylum Pseudomonadota; class Gammaproteobacteria; order Enterobacterales; family Enterobacteriaceae; genus Buttiauxella; species Buttiauxella noackiae. The sequence continues at coordinate 770,385 of NZ_JPRU01000001.1, read as the reverse complement.
CTACATTTATGGGGTTGTTCCCCACAAGTCATGTTGAAATATTATTTTTGTGAATTCACATAAGTAACAAAACGAATACATGGTGATAATAAAAATAGTGCTTTTGCGAAATATTAATCTGATTTATTACTGAAAGAGAAGTATAGAAAGAAATCTACCATATTAGTTATGTACATTTCTATACATAAGTGTACAGAGTTAAAACGAACGCAGTGAGGCAATGAAATATATTCGGAGGGATTTTGCAGGGAAGTACTTTAATCAGCATAACCGTTCATGCGATGAACGGTTATTTATAGCGTTAAGTAAGTTAAATACTCGGCATCTAAACTTCGCTTTCCCAGGCATGTGGGGCGAACAAATAGCCTTTATTACGCACTGTTTTGATACGAAACGGTTCAGTAGCACTGTCGTAGAGTTTCTTTCTCAGGCGTGAAATAGCGACGTCGACGCTACGATCCAGGCCGTCGTAAGTCACCCCACGCAAGTTTTTAAGCAACGCATCGCGATCCATAATTTGCCCTGCGTGAGTTGCCAGTTCCCAAAGCAGATCGAAATCAGCAGTGGAAAGTGTGATGTTCTCTGAACCTAGCGTGACCTGACGGTTGACAGGGTCAATGCACAGCGCACCAAAGCGCATAGCTTTGTGTGGTTTAAGCGCTGTAGGGCTGCTTTCAACAGTATGTTGTGCAGAAACGCGTTGGCGTAAATGCAAGCGTAAGCGTGCCAGAAGAACAGCTGGAGGCGTAGTTTTGAGGATATAGTCGTTAGCGCCCATCTCCAGTGACAATATGTGGTTCATATCGCTATCCAGGGAGGTAAGTAGCACAATCGGGCCATCCCACTGAGGGCGCAAGTCACGGCACAATGTCATACCATCTTTGCCAGGGAGCATGACATCGAGCAAGACAAGGTCAGGGCGCTGCTGATGAATGGTTGCTTCAGCACAATCACCACGGCTTTCAACAATAACGTCAATGTCATGTTTACCGAGGTAAGCTGCAATTAACGCTCCTACTTCAGGATCGTCTTCTACATATACGATTTTGTTCATAGCCCGATACTTTGGATCAAAAAGAAAACATACACTGCAAAAGGTTTTAATGCCATAAATCGAGGGTAAACAAAATTATCTAAGCGGCCTGCCGCCATCGACGCAATGGGTGCGCCCTGTGACGTAACTGCTGTTTAACAGGTAAGTGACTAACCCAACTATTTCTTGTTCGCCCGGCACTATTTTCATCAATGATTTATTCAATGCTTCTTTCCGATACTCGATATCATCGTGCTCATTGAACATGATCATTGCCGGAGCAATAGCATTCACTTTGATTTCAGGTGCCAGTTTGCGGGCAAACGAACGAGTCATATTATCAAGTGCAGCTTTACTGGCGGCATAGGCAATATGCTTATCGCTTCCACGTTCTACAACGTAATCTGTGAAATGAATAATATCGGCACCGGAATGCCCACCTCCACGCAATAACGGCTCAAGAAGATGATTGAGAAGGTAGGGGGTATTAACGTGGATTTGTAGCATTTCAGCCAGCGTTTGCGCCGGTGATGAGTGAGGAGATTCCGCAAGCCAGGCACTGGCATTGTGCAAAATGGCACGCAGGCCTTTGCAATGCTGTGTTACGTTCAAGGCAAATTGCTCAATGCCCTGATTAGTTGAAAAATCTGCGAACAGGCAAGTTGCCCCAGCCTGTTCCAGTTCATCAACCGCTGGATAACGGGTACGGTAACTGATGATGACGGATTGCTCCTGGGCCAGAAAGTGCCGTGCCAGTGCCAGGCCAATTCGTTTACCTGCACCAGTAATCAAAATGGGACGATCCATCAACGACTCCTTGCTATTGTTCTCTGGAGATTTACTTTACCAGTACCCATGTTGCAGGAAACGCAGCCACTAGCATCAGGAAAATGACTGATCTTTCCTTGAAGTTAAGTTTGATGTCATGCGTATGCGTACTGCGCGTATACATAAAGACTAATAATCCTGGCGCATACAGTACCACCGAAAGCAATAAATGCATGGGACCTGATGCATATAGCAACCATAAGCCATAAATGCATGCACCAAGGCCAATTGCTTTATGTACAGGCCGCGTCGAGACTTTTAGTAAAAAGGCACCAACCAGGAAGTAGGGAACCAGAATCATCTCTGAAGCGATTGTCAGCAGCGTGTTGTAATCTGAACCCGTCAACCAAATCAGCACAAGGCAAATCTGCACACTAATATTAGTAAGCCACAAAGAAGCAGACGGTGCGTTATTCTTGTTTTGACGAGCAAAAATTTTCGGGAAGGCCTTATGGGTGGCTGCAAGATAGGGTACTTCTGCAGCCATGATAGTCCAGCTCAGATAGGCACCACACACTGAAACAATGAGTCCAGCAGCAATAATGACTTCACCCCAAGGGCCTATCATTTCGACCATCAATCCAGCCATTGAAGGATTGCGCATTCCGGCGAGTTCCGGGCGGGCAATCACCCCCAGCGAAAGCAATGTTACGAGCAGATACACGCCTAATGCCGCAATAACAGCAAGAAGTGTTGCTCGCCCGACATCATTTTTATTACGCGCACGAGCAGAAACCACCACCGCACCCTCAACACCAATAAATACCCACAGGGTAATCAGCATGGTGTTCTTCACCTGCTCCCAAACGGGAACACCCAGCGCAATACCGCTAAAATCAAGGGTGAAGGTATGAAGTTTAAAGGCCAAAGCGGCGAGAACGATAAACAGACCTAACGGTAATAACTTCGCAAGTGTGGCAACCAGATTGATACTTGCCGCTGTCTGTACTCCACGAAGTACCAGGAAGTGGACCATCCACAGTAGTACCGAAGCCCCAATAATTGATTGCCAGGTATTCCCATCACCAAACAGGCGTAGTTCTGGTGTATCAGTGAAGAAACTCAGTGCGGAGAAAACAATGACCAGGTAGGAGACATTAGCGATCACGGCGCAAAGCCAGTAGCCCCATGCGGAGAAAAATCCGATCAGTTCGCCAAAACCTTCTCGTGCATAAGTGAATATTCCACCGTCCAGATCGGGCCGTAGGCGGGTTAGCACCAACATTGCCAGCGCCAGCAATAAAATCCCTGCACCTGTAATAGCCCAGCCAATCAGTAATGCTGAGGGACTGGCCACACTCGCCATGTTTTGCGGCAGGCTAAATACACCAGCACCGAGCATCGAACTCAATACCAATGCAGTTAATGCGGCGAGGCCAAGCTTCTTTTCCATAGCAGTCCCGTGATAATCAAATAAGACCCAGAATAATTATCATGCTTTTATGCATAAAAATGGTGGGTAACACTAAGGCGCGGAATTTTACGGAGTGTAGACGCTGCTTGCAATGACATGAGCCATAAAATGCTCGGGAAATAAAAAAAGGGTGGCAGATCCACCCTTTTGCTACAAAAGCTGCGCTTATTTATACAAATCAGCGCTAATTGTCATGTTGCCGCCACGTTCGTCCCATTGACGGGTGATGTGGTAGTACTTAGCACCTTTCTTGGCCGCACGTTTGGCAACCTGGTAAGAAATTTCAGTACCGCTGCCATAGTGGCCAGTGAATTTCACGCTATCAAATGGAACCATTTGAGCGGCAGTCACTTTATTCAGTTCCTGAATTTTAGTGCCATCTGGCAGCGTTACGGTGTAACGCCCGCCTTGGGTTGTTTGTGTTTCAAAGAAGCGACCAACATCAGAACTTGGCGTACTGGAGCTTGCTACACCTGGAATCTCAACTTTTGCAGCGGCAGTACCACCAGCAGCCAGCGCTGCTTTACCTGCTTCTGAGTCAGCAGGAATCGCGTCCGCGCTTTGCAGAACACGTTTTTTCGCATCTTTTTTATAAATGAAAGCGGTAATACGTTGGTTACCACCGGAGTTCGCATCAACCTGGCGCACAATAAAGAACGAATCCGCACCTTTTTGTTTAGCGGCACGGGTGATCGCATCGTTAACTTCAGGTTGGCTGCGATAAAAGCCCTGGATGGTCACGGTATCGTATGGTTCAAGAGCATATGCTTGATCTTTCGGTAACTCAGTGACGCCATTGATCACTCGATTAGACACTTTATCAGCTTTAGGGGCATCAGCACGATATACATCAGCAACTACGCGCCAGTTACCGCTGCCGCTGGCATCGTTGGTGTCCAGAACATAAAAAGAGGCAGCGCCCATTTTATCGGCACGACGCGAAACGGCATCGACCGCATCACCAATGGCGTTAAAACGCCCGGTGATAGTAATGCGTTCGAACGGTTTAAGAGCCGCAGCTTGATCCGGTGTCAGTTCCGTTGCTGCCTGAGCAGACAGCGTCGTTAAGGAAATCAGTGCTGACGCCAGAAGGGTGTTCTTGAGCTTCATAAAAATAATCCTTCGCCTTGCGCAAAATGAATACAAATACCGCATTCTCTGAGGGTTACCTGTTAGCCGCCGATTATTACATTGAAACCTGAAACTGTCTGCGGCATTTTTCACTCAGCAGTTGTTGGTTGCAGATATTTTGCATAACTAAAATTTATACTTTCGTAAAAGAGCACTTTGACCAGTAAAAGTGGTAAAGCTTACAACTTAATTGGTTAATGTAATGTTAAATATGCAGTTTGCAGCGGCGCAGAATCGTGAATTGCCGCGATGATGAAGCGTATTATCAGGTGTTGTAGATGAAAATTAGTCGAAAAGAGCTGTCTTAAAGCCCTTGAGCTAAATTTTTACGATAATGATACAAATACTGAGATCCTGATCTAGATCACAGGCGTTATTTTCAGTAGGTTATAAATAGTTTGTTACAGATGTATTTTTAATTGAACTGGTAACGGAACTGACGATTGCCATGGCAATGTCTGACAAACCATCAACAAAAAATCAGATGGAAGGGAATACTATGCGTATTGGGGTACCAAAAGAGCGGTGGGCGGGCGAATCCCGCGTGGCAGCCACGCCTAAAACAGTGGAGCAATTGCTGAAACTGGGCTTCACCGTCACAGTCGAAAGCGGCGCGGGCAAACTGGCGAGCTTTGATGACGAAGCATTTGTACACGCTGGCGCGACCATTTCAGATACCGCTGAAGTCTGGCAATCTGACATCATTCTGAAAGTGAATGCACCGCAGGATAGCGAAATTGAGCTTTTGCGTGAAGGTTCCACATTAGTGAGCTTCATCTGGCCTGCTCAGAATCCTGAGTTGCTCGAAAAGCTCGCCGCTAAAAATGTCACCGTAATGGCGATGGATTCCGTGCCACGTATTTCACGTGCGCAATCGCTCGATGCCCTAAGTTCAATGGCTAACATTGCGGGTTATCGCGCAATTGTTGAAGCCGCTCATGAATTTGGTCGCTTCTTTACCGGGCAAATTACCGCTGCGGGTAAAGTGCCTCCGGCGAAAGTGATGGTCATCGGCGCGGGTGTTGCAGGCCTTGCAGCGATTGGTGCGGCAAATAGCCTTGGCGCTATTGTGCGAGCCTTCGATACCCGTCCTGAAGTGAAAGAACAAGTGCAAAGTATGGGCGCTGAGTTCCTTGAGCTGGACTTTAAAGAAGAAGCTGGCAGTGGTGATGGTTACGCCAAAGTAATGTCCGAAGCCTTCATCAAAGCTGAAATGGAACTGTTTGCAGCCCAGGCCAAAGAAGTCGACATCATCGTGACTACGGCGTTGATTCCAGGCAAACCTGCTCCAAAACTTATCACCCGTGAAATGGTTGATTCCATGCAAGCGGGCAGTGTGATTGTCGATCTTGCAGCACAAAACGGTGGCAACTGTGAATATACTGTTGCAGACCAGGTCACTGTAACGCCAAACGGTGTGAAAGTTATTGGTTACACCGATTTGCCTGGTCGCCTTCCAACACAATCCTCTCAACTTTACGGTACTAACCTCGTTAATTTGCTGAAACTGCTCTGCAAAGAGAAAGATGGCAATACCGTGATTGATTTTGAAGATGTGGTTATTCGTGGTGTGACGGTTATTCGTGATGGTGAAGTCACCTGGCCGGCACCGCCAATTCAGGTTTCTGCACAGCCCCAGGCTGCGGCGAAGAAAGCTGCTGTTCCTGTCGAAGATAAAAAGCCGTCTTCACCGTGGCGCAAATATGCGTTTATGGCGTTGGCGATCATTCTGTTCGGCTGGCTTGCTGATGTGGCACCAAAAGAGTTCCTCGGCCACTTCACCGTATTCGCACTGGCTTGTGTCGTCGGTTACTACGTCGTCTGGAATGTTTCTCATGCACTTCATACCCCATTGATGTCGGTCACTAACGCCATTTCAGGGATTATCGTAGTTGGTGCATTGCTGCAAATTGGTCATGGCGGCTGGGTTAGCTTCCTGAGCTTTGTTGCCGTACTGATTGCCAGTATCAATATTTTTGGTGGTTTCACCGTCACTCAGCGCATGCTGAAAATGTTCCGGAAGAACTAAGGGGTAACACATGTCTGGTGGATTAGTTACAGCAGCATACATTGTTGCCGCTATTCTGTTTATTTTCAGCCTGGCGGGGCTGTCAAAACACGAAACGTCCAAGCAAGGTAATTTGTTCGGTATGGCCGGTATGGGTATCGCCCTGGTGGCAACCATCTTTGGGCCTGAAACCGGCAACGTAGTGTGGATTATCGTAGCAATGGTTATTGGTGGTGCCATCGGTATCCATCTTGCTAAGAAAGTAGAAATGACTGAGATGCCGGAGTTGGTGGCAATTTTGCACAGCTTCGTGGGTCTGGCAGCGGTTCTGGTGGGCTTCAACAGCTATCTGGATCACGCGCCAGGTCTTGAGCCGATTATGGAAAACATCCATTTGACGGAAGTCTTCCTCGGTATCTTTATTGGTGCGGTGACCTTCACGGGTTCTATTGTGGCGTTTGGAAAACTGCGCGGCAAAATTTCTTCTAAACCGCTAATGTTGCCACATCGTCACAAACTGAACCTCGCGGCGCTGGTTGTTTCCTTTGCCATGCTAATCATCTTTGTGCGTACTGAAAGCGTTGGCTTGCAAGTATTAGCATTGCTGGTGATGACAATCATTGCATTGATTGTTGGCTGGCACCTGGTTGCGTCAATTGGTGGCGCGGATATGCCAGTTGTCGTCTCAATGCTGAACTCCTACTCTGGTTGGGCGGCAGCGGCAGCGGGCTTCATGCTCAGCAATGACTTGCTGATTGTTACCGGCGCCTTGGTTGGTTCTTCCGGTGCGATTCTGTCTTACATTATGTGTAAGGCAATGAACCGTTCCTTTATCAGCGTCATCGCCGGTGGTTTTGGTACTGACGGTTCTTCTACTGGTGAAGATGACGAAGTCGGTGAGCACCGTGAAATCACGGCGGAAGAGACAGCAGATATGCTGAAAAACTCTACGTCTGTGATCATCACTCCAGGGTACGGCATGGCTGTTGCGCAGGCGCAATATCCGGTCGCGGAGATTACTGAGAAACTGCGTGCGCGTGGCATCAAAGTACGCTTTGGTATTCACCCGGTCGCTGGACGTTTGCCCGGCCACATGAACGTTCTCCTGGCGGAAGCCCGCGTTCCGTATGATGTGGTTCTGGAAATGGATGAAATCAACGATGATTTCAGTGATACCGACACCGTTCTGGTTATCGGCGCAAACGATACAGTTAACCCTGCGGCACTTGAAGATCCACGCAGCCCAATCGCAGGTATGCCTGTGCTGGAAGTGTGGAAAGCGCAGAATGTTATCGTGTTTAAGCGTTCGATGAACACCGGTTATGCAGGTGTGCAGAACCCGCTGTTCTTTAAAGAAAACACTCAAATGCTATTTGGCGATGCCAAAGCCAGCGTCGAAGCGATTCTGAAAGCGCTTTAATTTTATTAGAACATCAGTTATTTCTTAAACCGCCTTTCGGGGCGGTTTTTTTGTATTATTTAAAAACAACACTATCAATACGAAGGAAGATCAATTCAGATGGGAGTAGTAATATTGTGATGATGCAAGCCGCACGATACAATTAATAAAAATACAGTTATCACGGTTGTTGTTTATGAAAAGAGTTATCATTTTTAGTGCCGCATTAATTCTCTCAGGCTGCGTTACCCACCGTTGGGTAAAAGAGGGTGCAACCGAACAGGACAAGAATATGGCAGAAACGGCCTGTAAAGCGGAAGCGTTGAGGGGCCTGCCTCCCGACTATGTGGTTAACAGCAAAACCACAACAAAAGATAAAAAACACAATTCAAGCAGTACAAACTACTCGTCTATAGATGCCAATGAAATTAAACGTGGAATTCTTGAAAAAGATTGCATGTATCAGAAAGGGTGGTCGCAAATAGACGTTCAGAATTAATCTAGCGAAGGTTGTAATATTAATAATTATTATTTGTTAAATTTATTGTTTTTCTTGTTCTAATTATTTTAAATAGATCAGGATATTAAAAATGCCGCTGTTGAGCGGCATTTTGCTTTTACTGTACAGTTAAACTCTGGCGGCTAATCATCTTCGTCGTCATCCATTTCTACCGGCGTTTGGTAATCATCAGGTTTGATGACCAGTAAATCGCAACGCAAATGGTCGATAACTTGTTCCGCAGTATTGCCAAGGAATGCTGCAGAAAGCCCGGTGCGGCCTACCGTACCGAGCACTACGATACCAGCTTGCAAATGTTCCGCGAGATCAGGAATCACTTCTTCCGGCAATCCTTTCTCAACGTGAGTCATTTTTTCATCGATTCCGAATTTTTGGCGTAACGCTTTCATCGCAACTAAATGCTGGCCGCGAATGGCATCGTTATAAACGCTGGGGTCAAAATCAGGGAGTTCGATGGCAATATTAATTGGGGTTATTGGGTAGGCACCCACAAGGTGAACTTCAGTGTGGTTAACATCCTCGGCTAAGCGAATGGTTTCTTTAACCAGCTTTTCATTGAGTGCATTGTGGTACTGCTCTTCACTGGCGAGGTTTACCGCAACGACAGCTCGGCCACCTTCAGGCCACGGTTTTTCATTAACCATCCATACCGGGCTTGGGCACTTACGCAACAAATGCCAGTCGGTTGGTGTGAAAATTACCGCTTCCAGTTTATCGTGCTGATGCGTCATTTTGAGCACCAGATCATGACCACCGCTGATCACTTCCTGAATAATTGCCTCGAAGGGACGATTATGCCAAACCACTTTAATCTCAATTGGTACACCCGAATCGATGTAGTACTGGGCTTGTTCTTTTATCCAGGCCGCACGTTGGCTAATGACGCCTTTGCGCATAGCTGTGCGTTCATCCGGTGACAGAAGGGTGGTCATTTCGTAGGAAAAATCATAGATAGGCAGAAATGCTTTGATCCTGCCACCAATCCGTTGATGCAAATAAACCGCACGCCGCAGGGCGGGTTGATCGTCCTGATTAGGATCTATAGCGACTAGCATGTTTTGATACTTTGCCATACAGGTCTCCTTACAACTGCTTAACCACAGTCTGTAAATTAAGATTAACCCATATGCGATGAATGAAACAGGTGATAAGTCTATGTGGGATCAATAAATCAGGAAAATTTACTTATCCCACATAGGAAAGGAGATACTACGCGACGTTACGCGATTGACCAGCGAGTTGCGCAAGAAGATCGGTATTTTCGATGGTAATGTACTTTCCTTTCACGGCCAGCATGCCACTTTTCTGGAAACGGCCTAACAGGCGACTGATGGTTTCCACCGTCAATCCAAGGTAGTTACCGATATCGCCACGCGTCATGGTCAAACGGAATTCCCGAGGGGAGAAACCGCGCTGGGCAAAGCGACGTGAAAGATTGTAGATAAATGCGGCCAGACGCTCTTCTGCATTCTTTTTGGAAAGCAGCAGAATCATATCCTGGTCACCCTTAATTTCGCCGCTCATCAAACGCATCATCTGCTGGCGCAGATTGGGCATTTTACCCGACAAATCATCAAGGGTTTCGAATGGAATTTCGCAAACCATTGAGGTTTCCAGTGCTTGTGCAAAGCTTGGATGCATACCCGTGCCAATAGCGTCAAAGCCCACAAGATCGCCTGCTAAATGGAAGCCGGTAATTTGCTCGTCACCTTGTTCAGTGATGGTGTAGCTCTTGATGGTCCCTGAACGAATTGCGTACAGCGACTTCAGCTCATCACCGGCCTTAAACAGGGTTTGTCCCTTCTGAATAGGCTTCTTACGCTCGATGATATTATCAAGCTGATCAAGCTCATGTTCATTGAGCGTGAAGGGGATGCATAATTGGCTGATGCTGCAATCCTGGCAATGGATAGCACAACCGCCAGACTGAATGCGTCGAATAATTCGCTTTTCAGGGATCATAGATATGCTCGGGCCGTTATTGATATTGGTCAATTTTAACATCTTTTTCTTGAGCACGTAAGTATGATGAAAGCGCATTCAGAATATATCAGCCAATAACCCTGTGGTTATAGAGCTATCCTATTGAAATTAATGGAACTGTACATTTATCCGCATTATTATTATGTGAATAAAGAACATTCCTCTGTACATGATACGTTAGAGCAACAAATATCCTTCATGTCGCAACAACCACTCTTTTCGACTCACACCTCCGGCATAGCCCGTCATTGTGCCATTACGGCCAATCACACGATGACATGGCACCACTACGCTTACTGGGTTTGAACCATTTGCAGCGCCCACCGCTCGTGCAGCACCGGGTCTGCCTAGTTGGTCTGCTAGCTGCCCGTAATGCATGATTTGCCCGCAAGGAATGGTGCGTAATGTTTGCCAGACCTCACGTTGAAAGGCGGTTCCCGCAGTAGCGGTAGGTAGCGTTTCAATTACCGCCAAATCACCTTCGAAATAGTCGCGCATTTTATCGCTCAACCCGTCTGGATTTTTGCACGCCACGCGCTGATAGCCGCTGACACCATAATGAATACCGAGCAATTGCACCATTCTGTCGCTATGTTCTTCCCATTCCACTGCACGCAGGTGGTATTGCTCGTCGCAAATGACCCATAAAGGTCCTAGCGGTGTTTCAATCTTGTCTTCTAACAGTGTCAGCATTTCATTCTCCGGTTACTTGAGATGCGGATAAATCCCAGGCCCAATAGGCAAGCAGACAAGATACCACGCCACCAGTAGTAGCAACCAGACACCCAAAAAGATGATGGGGTAAGGTAATACTAAAGAGTAATAAGTCCCCAATTTAGCCTCTGGCTTATAACGTTGCAGGAACCCCAGGAATAATGGAATAAACGGCGAAACGGGAGCTAATGGGATAACTGATGAATCTGCCACGCGGAACAGAATTTGCGCAAAAGCGGGATGGAAGCCCAGCAACATAAACATTGGGACGAAGATAGGTGCCAGAATAGACCAGATAGCCGAACCGCTGGCAATAAACAGACACAGGAATGAAGAGAGCACAGCAAGGCCAAGAAATGCCGGAATACCATTGAGCCCTGAACCTTCCAGCACATCAGTCAAGCCGATCGCCATAAATTTGCCCATGTTGCTCCAGTTGAACATGGCAACAAATTGCGCCAACGGGAACACCATCACGATAAAACCGGCCATCTCCTTCATGGGTTCAATCATTAGCTGCGGTAAATCTGCTTGCTTACTTATTTTTTTAGTCGCGATGCCATACGCCAGTGAAACGACGAAAAAGAACATGATAATCAATGGCACAATGCCACTAATAAAAGGCGAAGGGATGATGGTGCCTTTCACCGGGTCGCGCAACAAACTATGCTCTGGCACCAGCAGCAGGGCGACAATCGCGATAAATAACAGCGCAACAATACCCGTGACACGTAAACCAAAGCGCTGGACATCATCGAGTTGTTGAAGTTTCTCGGTATGTTTGCCTTGCCAGGCACCTAAACGTGGCTCCACGATTTTATCGGTAATCAGCCCGCCGGTAATCGACAACACAAGCACTGACGTTGCCATAAAATACCAGTTATCAATCACGCTGACGTGCATTAATGGGTCAATAATATGAGCCGCTTCTGTACTGATACCCGATAGCAACACATCGGTGGTGACAATCAACAAATTCGCTGTAAACCCACAGCCGACGCCAGCAATCGCAGCCAATAGCCCCGCTACCGGGTGGCGACCTACGGCAAGAAAAATCAACGCGCCCATCGGCGGCATAATGACAACTGCTGCATCAGAAGCAACATGGCTAAAGAAGGCGATAAACAAAACCATGTAGCTGGCATAACGCGCGCTGACGTGTGATGCCATTTTCACCATCAGACTCGGTAACAGCCCAACGCGTTCTGCCAGGCCTGCACCCAGTACCAGCGCCAGAATTGACCCAAGCGGCCCAAATCCACTGAAATTCTTAATCACGTTCGGCAAAAACCAGTGAACGCCTTCAGCACTCAGCAGGTTATTCACATGAACAAGACTCCCGTCAGCGGGGTTACGAACACTCACGTTCAACACTGAAAGTACGGCTGTACTCACTGACAAAATGACAATCAAATAAACGAACAGCAAAAAAGGATGGGGCACTTTGTTGCCAATTTTTTCTACCAGGCCGTACAGCTTGCCAGAGCCGGAGTGCGTGGGTATGGAGGAAAGACTCATAGATGGGCCTCTATCGATTGCGATGTTTTTATTTATGGTTTTGTTGTGTGTCAGGTGGATAAGCAAAACGCCATCCACCATTTACCCCGATTAAAGCGGGTGGCGCTGCACATATCCGCCCTAAAAAACGATCAATCTATGGTTTGTGATTATTTTAAAGGTGACGGTGTAACATTTTTTGGAATCGGACACTGATAAGGGCGCTCGGCGAGTTGTGCGTGCAACTCACTTTGGCAAACTTCCAGTGTTTTTGGGTTGGTGAAGAGTTCCAGCGCGGTTGCCGCCATAACTTTACCCGCATGCAGCATACCTTTATGGGCGATGGAGGTACGCCCCTGGCTCACCAGTTGCCAAGTGTGCAACGGAGTGCCGACGGTAAAGCACGGGCTAAAACATTGGGCAACCGGCACTTTCCAGCTGACATCACCGACATCCGTTGAGCCAGGAAGAATTTTGTCATTTACGGCATACGGCGCAATTTCGTTAATTAACAAGGTCTCACGATGGCGACGAGCAAACGCTTTGCCCTCATCATTAGAGGTATTAGCGATGTTATTTAAGCTGTTTTGCAGATCATTGTCGGTCAATGTTGCCCGAATCTGTTTGGCAAAAGCCAGTTCCTCATCGCTCCATTGCGGCAGACCAATTGCCTGCAAAGCCTGATACATCACACCTTCAAGCTCGCGGTTAGGCAGGTAATTAGAACAGGCTTTATCAAAACGCACATTCACAGTGGTTTCAGTCATAAGCGCAGCCCCTTCGGCAACTTTATTGATGCGCTCATAAATATGCTGTGCCTGAGCCATTTCAGGAGCGCGAATCAAATAGAGTACTTCGGCCTGCGCTTGTACGACGTTTGGAGAAATACCTCCGGCATTGGTGATGGCGTAATGTACGCGCGCTTTTTCGATAATGTGTTCGTTAAGGAAGTTCGTGCCAGTCGTCATCAGCGTAACGGCATCGAGTGCACTGCGCCCAAGATGCGGCGAGTTTGCCGCGTGCGCCGCAATACCATTGAAGCGATATGCCACCTGGATATTTGCCAATGAACTGGTGCTGAAGATTCCGGCATACGCTTCCGGATGCCATGTCACCGCAGCATCAACGTCGTCAAATAAGCCTTCGCGCACCATAAAGGTTTTGCCAGAGCCGCCTTCTTCACCGGGGCAGCCGTAAAAGCGCACCGTTCCTTTGCCACCGTATTGCTCAAGCCAGTTTTTTACCGCCACCGCACCGGCAAATGCTGCCGTGCCGAGTAAATTGTGACCACATCCGTGGCCGTTCGCACCCTCAACCAATGGATTGGGTGAAACCTCCGCTGAACATTGGCTTAGTCCCGCCAGCGCATCATATTCACCCAGCAGAGCGATAACAGGATGGCCCGAGCCAAAACTTGCTACAAAAGCCGTTTCGATATTCCCGGCATTGCGTGTAACGCTGAAACCCTCCACCTCTAAAGCGCAAGCCAGGCGTTCAGCAGACCAGCGTTCTTCAAAACGAGTTTCCGGGTGATCCCAGATATCATCGGCAATGGCGGTAAACTCGCCACGTTTGGCTTCAATTGCATCATCAACAAACTGATAAATCGAACTCATCACACACCTCGCTGCCAGGGGAAATTAAGGGCGAGGCGGGCCATGGTATTCACGGCAACTTCCATCACCTTCTCATCGAAATCAAATTTCTCGTTATGGTGGCCGGCACTCAATTGCGTACCGAAAACCATATAAGAGGCTTTGCCACCTTGTTCCTGAACGCGAGCCATCATCAAGGTAGCATCCTCAGAGCCGGTGGCACCTTTCACGGTATCGACAACTTGCGTAACACCGCTGACTTCACCGGCCTGTTGGCGAATAAACGCCACCCATTCTGGTGATGGTTCACTGTTGGTCGCAGCGCCCATCAATTTCACTTCTGCTTCAATGCCATACATCGTGGCAATACCACGAATAATCTCTTGAGCACGTTCAAAAACGTAGTCGTTGATAACGTTGGTTTCACCGCGGGTTTCTACTTTCAATAACGCCTGAGCTGGCACCACATTGCGACCGCTACCGGCTTGAAGAACACCCACATTGACGCGAGATGCGCCAGCGCTATGAGGGGCAATGCTGTGCAGGGCTAATGCAGTTTGAGCCGCGGCAAGCAGGGCATTACGGCCTTCTTCTGGTTTGCCGCCCGCATGCGCTGCAACCCCGGTAAATTGCACATCAAACTTAGTGGTCGCCATAAAATTATCGCTGCCACACACCACGGTGCCGGAAGGGATGCCGGTACCGATGTGAATCGCCGTAAAGTAATCGATATTGTCGAGCGCACCGGCTGCGACCATGGCACGCGCACCGCGTGTCCCTTCTTCAGCAGGCTGGAAAATCAGTTTAATGGTGCCGTTTAGCTGGTCTGAAAACTGTTGCAAAACGGTGGCGAGTCCAAGTCCAATAGCCGTATGCCCATCGTGTCCGCAGGCATGCATCATTCCAGCATTACAGGATGCAAAACCTTCCGCAAAAGGGCGATGCGAAGGCTGTTGCATCTCGCCCAAGTCCAGGGCATCCATATCTACGCGAAAAGCGATAGTTGGGCCTGGGCGGCCAGTTTCAAGCGTGGCGACAATCCCTGTGAAGCCGCCGGAAAAATGCTCTATCCACTGCGGCAAAGCCCCTTGTTCCAGCGCTCGTTGTTCTTCTCGTGCCAGTACTTCAGCCGATGGCAACCCCATACGGGCGGCGTCATCAACCACATCGCGGCCTAAAGCCAGCTGATAACCTAATTGATGAAGTGTTTCGGCAACGTGAGTGGCAGTACGAAATTCCAGCCAGCCGGACTCGGCAAAGTGGTGAAAATCGCGCCGCCAGTGCTGCATGCGTGGAGCCAGTTCATGTACTGCCAGTTCTGGTTGCTTCATATCCCATCCCGTCATAAGCATCTTCTGTGATCAAGTTCACGCTGTGATAGTTTTTACTTATCACCCAGCGATTTTTGGAAGTTTTCGCCGTACCTGGATTACCCTGGCATAAGAGATTGAATTACAGTAGATGACAAAATCTTTCAGCTGATAGCTATTGGTTATCAGGAGGCCATGTGACTTTTCAGGTTAAGCTCCATCAGATCCGCGCATTCGTGGCTGTCACGCAAAATGGCAGTATTCGCGGAGCCAGTCGGGCGTTAAATCTTTCGCAGCCCGCGCTCACAAAATCGATTAAAGAATTAGAAGAGGGAATGTCCGCACGTTTGTTTATCCGACGTAGCCAGGGCGTGGCGTTAACCGAATGCGGTGAAAGTTTTTACCAGCACGCGCGTTTGATTCTGGAAGAGTTAAGAGCTGCCCAGGAAGATATCTTGCAACGCCAGGGGCAACTGGCTGGGCAAATTAATATTGGTCTTGGGGCCAGTGTTTCGCGCACCTTAATGCCGCCCGTCATCACCGCGTTTCATCAAAAACACCCACAAGTTAAAGTCCGTATTATGGAAGGACAGCTGGTGTCGATGATTAACTCGCTGCGGCAAGGGGAGCTGGATTTCACTATCAATACTTATTATCAGGGGCCTTATGATCAGGAATTTACCTTTGAACGGTTGTTTGAAAAACCGTTTGCGGTATTTGCCCGAGAGGACCATCCAGCAACCAATGCCACAACCTTAAAAGAGTTACTGCACTACAACTGGACGTTGCCAACGCCACGCGGCAGCTACTACAAACAACTGGAAGAGCTATTTCAAAAGCGTTCAGAAATTCCTAATATCAGTGTGTTCTGCGAAACCTTTTCAGCCTGTATTAGCCTGGTAGCGCAGAGTGATTTTCTGAGTATTTTACCTGCTGAATTAGGACACGACCCGCTGTTAGCCCATAGGTTGAAGCAAATTAACATCATCGAAACACTGCCTAATGCCACCTATTATCTGATTCAACGGCGAGATGTGACCCAGGCGCCACTCACTACTGCGCTTATCAACCAATTTCGTCGCGAATGCCGATAATAGGGCATTGAGCCTCGGTTCATCGGCGGCTATAGTGACTTCAGAATTAAGACTGGAGGATTTGCACATGAACCTTGACGAAAAATCGCTGTTTCTGGACGCCATGGATGACGTCAAGCCGCTGAAAAACTGTAACAGCAGCCAGTGGTTGAAACCGGTGAAGGAGAAGGTGGTGCAAAAGCTCGATACTGTTCAGTTAGATAACTTTCTGACCACCGGTTTTCTGGAAATTATTCCGCTCGACACGTTGCTTGAATTTAAGCGTGAGGGGCTGCAAACCGGGGTGCTCGATAAGCTGCGACAAGGGAAATACAAACAGGAAGCAAGTCTTAACCTCATCCGCCAACCCGTTGAACAATGCCGCCAGATGCTTTTCGCCTACATCCCGGAAGCCAAAAAAGATGGCCTGCGTAATTTGCTGATCGTTCATGGCAAAGGGCGTGAAGATAAATCACATGCCAATGTTGTGCGCAGTTATGTCGCTCGTTGGCTGGCGGAATTTGACGAGGTACAGGCGTTTTGCAGCGCGATGCCGCACCACGGCGGCAGTGGGGCTTGCTACGTGGCGCTCAAAAAATCCGACCAGGCGAAAGTGGAAAACTGGGAACGCCACGCAAAACACAGCCGCTAACCCACACGTCAGCCGCGTAGGTCGGATAAGCGCAGCGCCATCCGACGTTTCCGACCTGCCTATTTCAACAACAGCGACAACTCCTGCGCCGCTTCCTGCAACTTAGGCAGTACACGGTTAAGCAATTCTTGTGCGGAAACCTGCCCGGCATGAACACCAACGTTAAGTGCTGCAACCACCGTTCCTTCTGGGTTGACCAGGGGAACGGCTATCGAACGCAACCCCATCTCCAGTTCCTGATCGTTAAGCGCGTAACCTTGCTGGCGCACACGTTTTAACTCTTCGCGTAGTTTGCTCACCGAATCCACAGTCTGCGGTGTGTAACGAATCATAGTGATGCGACCTAAGAAATCGTTGAGCTGTTCTTCTGGCAAATAACTCAGTAATACGCGGCCCATGGATGTTGACCACGCGGGCAGGCGGCTGCCGATATCCAAATCAATGGTCATGATGCGCGAGCTGGAAGCGCGGGCGATATACAGAATATCGTCGCCATCTAACGTGGCGATTGAACAGGACTCGTTGAGCATTTCACTCAGATGCTTGAGCACCGGTTGCGTGGATTTCGCCAGTGGCGTAGAGGCCAGATAAGCATGGCCCAGCGATAAAATCCGCGGGCGCAATTGGTAGTATTTACCATCTTCGGCGTAGACAAAACCAAGCTTGCCCAGAGTGTACAAACAGCGTCGCACCGCCGCGCGGGGAATCCCGGTCTTCTGGCTAATTTGTGAAATAGACATTTGTCGCCGCTGTGGGGTGAATGCCTGAATCACTTCTAATCCGCGAGCCAGAGATGCCATAAAATTCGGGTCGCCTTTAAAGGGATCGACTTCCCCCGTCGTTACTTCATCACGTTCAATTTCCATTCTGTTCTCCTCAAATTTCGCCGCTGATCACACTCTGAAAACAAAGATACATGATGTTCGATAATCGCACCATATTTCGATTATCGCCCTTGACCAGCTTCGTTAACGGGGTCACATTTTGTTCGAACAACGCAAACTTGTGCGAATGACGCACACCAAGGAGCAGAGTGATGATCAACAAAAGTGTGGCTTCGCTTGAAGAAGCGGTTGCCGGAATTTTCGACGGAGCCACCATTATGATTGGTGGCTTCGGAACCGCAGGGCAACCCACCCATCTTATTGATGCCTTGATTGAACAGGGCGCTTGTGACCTGACCATTATCAATAACAACGCAGGAAACGGGGAAGTGGGGCTAGCGGCACTTTTGAAAGCCGGACGCGTGCGCAAAATGGTCTGCTCATTCCCACGCCAGGTGGATTCACAAATTTTTGATGACCTGTATCGCCGCGGTAAAGTCGAGCTGGAACTGGTGCCACAAGGCAACCTTGCAGCCCGCATTCAGGCTGCGGGTTCAGGTTTAGGGGCGGTATTCACGCCCACCGGTTTCGGTACGCCACTGGCAGACGGCAAAGAAACACGCGAAATCGATGGCCGCCAGTACGTGCTGGAATATCCGCTAAAAGCTGATTTTGCATTAATCAAAGCGTATGAAGGTGACCGCTGGGGAAACCTGGTGTACCGCAAAGCGGCACGTAACTTTGGGCCAATCATGGCGACCGCCGCGACCGTAACCATCGCCGAAGTCAGCCGCGTGGTGCCATTAGGTGAGCTCGACCCAGAGAATATCGTCACGCCGGGCATTTTTGTTCAGCGTCTGGTCGCAGTCGAAAACTCACTGGCGCAAAGTGCATAAGGAGCCCAAAGTGAAAAAATTAACCCGTGATGAAATGGCACAACGTGTCGCTCGTGATATCCCCGAAGGCGCTTACGTCAATCTTGGCATCGGTTTGCCAACGCGCATCGCTAACTACCTTCCGGTGGATAAAGAGATCTTCCTGCATAGCGAAAACGGCTTGTTGGGCATGGGGCCAAAACCCGCAGAAGGCGAAGAAGACCCTGAGCTAATAAATGCCGGAAAAGAGTTTGTCACCTTGCTGACCGGTGGCTGCTTTTTCCACCACGGCGACTCTTTTGCCATGATGCGTGGCGGCCATCTTGATATCTGCGTTTTGGGTGCTTATCAGGTTTCCGCAATGGGTGATCTCGCTAACTGGAGCACTGGCGCACCGGACTCCATCCCGGCTGTGGGTGGAGCAATGGACTTAGCCATCGGCGCTCGGCAGGTCTTTGTGATGATGGACCACCTGACGCGTGACGGCGAATGCAAGCTGGTGGAAACCTGTACCTATCCGCTAACTGGAATCGGCTGCGTCAGCCGCATCTACACCGACCTCGCGGTGATTGATATCACTGAAAAAGGCCCGGTAGTGCGCGAAATCTTTAATGGCCTCTCTTTTGAAGAACTACAACGTATTACCCCGGTCACACTTGGCTTCGAACAACTGGCAGAAAGCGCGTAAGGAACTATGATGAATCAAGCATTTATCTGTGATGGAGTGCGTACTCCGTTCGGTCGTTTTGGTGGCACACTGTCCACTGTTCGTAGCGATGATTTAGCCGCACTGCCGCTGAAAGCCCTCATCGCACGCCACCCAAATCTCGACTGGTCGGCGATTGATGATGTGATTTACGGCTGTGCAAACCAGGCGGGGGAAGATAACCGCAACGTAGCGCGTATGGCGCTGTTGCTGGCAGGAATGCCGGAAACTGTTCCGGGCAGCACCATCAACCGTTTGTGTGGTTCAAGCCTTGATGCGCTGGGTGTTGCGGCAAGGGCTATCAAAAGCGGTGAAACGCAGCTGATGATTGCCGGTGGCGTAGAAAGCATGTCGCGTGCACCGTTTGTGATGGGCAAAGCGGAAAGTGCCTTTAGCCGCAATATGAAAATGGAAGACACCACCATTGGCTGGCGTTTTATCAACCCGCTAATGAAAGCGCAGTATGGCGTGGATGCAATGCCAGAAACGGCAGAAAACGTGGCGACTGACTTTAATATTAACCGTGAGGATCAGGACGGCTTTGCCTTACGTAGTCAGTTACGCACCGCTCGAGCCCAGGAAATGGGTATTTTTGATGATGAACTCATTCCCGTTTCCATCGCCCAGCGCAAAGGCGAAGCGCTCCTGTTTACCCGCGACGAACATCCGCGTTCTACGTCCATTGAGTCGTTGGCAAAGCTTAAAGGCGTGGTGCGTGCAGAGGGCACCGTTACAGCCGGGAACGCATCGGGTGTTAATGACGGTGCATGCGCTTTGCTGCTCGCCAGCGAACAGGCACTCAACACTCACGGTTTGCAGCCGCTGGCGCGTGTCGTCGGCGTGGCAACCGCAGGCGTTGCGCCACGGATTATGGGCTTTGGCCCGGCTCCGGCAGTGCGCAAAGTGCTGGCGCAAACTGGGTTAACGCTCGCACAGATGGATGTGATTGAATTAAATGAAGCCTTTGCCGCACAGGCACTGGCGGTGATGCGCGACCTTGGCCTGCCGGATGACGCAGAGCATGTGAATCCTAACGGCGGCGCCATTGCGCTTGGGCATCCGCTTGGAGCATCCGGTGGGCGTCTGGCTATGACTGCCGCGTATCAACTCAAGCGCAGCGGCGGGCGTTACGCGCTTTGTACCATGTGTATTGGTGTTGGTCAGGGGATTGCACTGATTATTGAACGCGTTTAAGGAGCTGGCATGACACTGTTTACCCCAATGTTGCGTGCATCACCGCTAACTGAAATTTTCAGCGATGAAAACACGTTACAAGGGATGTTGGATTTTGAAGCAGCACTGGCACAGGCCTGTGCGCAATGCGGCGTGATCCCGGCGTCCGCGGTGAACATTATTTCCGGGCAGTGTCAGGCCACAAAACTCAATAGTGAAGCCTTAGCACAAGCGGCGGCAGGCGCTGGAAATCTGGCGATCCCATTGGTGAAACAGCTCACCGCCAACGTAAAACAGCAAGATGAACAGGCCGCGCGTTACGTTCACTGGGGAGCAACCAGTCAGGATGTGATTGACACGGGTCTGGTGCTGCAACTGCGCACTGCATTTGAAGCCTCTGAATTGCTGCTCGGCCAGTTGATCGATGTTTTAGCCGCGCAAGTCCAACAACACCAGCATAGCGTGATGCCAGGCCGCACCTGGATGCAGCACGCATTGCCGATTACTTTTGGTCTTAAACTGGCAGGAACGCTTGATGCACTGTTGCGCTGGCAGCAGCGTTTGTATGAATTAAAACCGCGTGTTTTGGTGCTGCAATTCGGCGGAGCTGCGGGCACGTTGGCATCGCTTAAAGATCAGGGCATTCCTGTGGCGCAAGTGTTGGCAAACATCCTGGCGCTAAATCCGTCCGATACTCCGTGGCATAGCCAGCGCGACAGATTACTTGAGGCTGCCACATGGTTTTCCGGCGTCAGCAGCACACTCGGCAAATTCGCCAACGATTTTTCATTACTGATGCAAACCGAAGTTGCAGAAGTGGGTGAACCGGTTGCTGAAGGGCGTGGTAGCTCATCCACCATGCCCCATAAACGAAATCCGGTGAGTTGTGCCGCTATTCTGACTGCCACCATGCGTATTCCGGGGATGATGGCAACGCTGTACGCCAGCCAGAATCAGCAACATGAAAGGGCGCTCGGCGGCTGGCAGGCGGAATGGGAAACCCTGCCACAGCTTGTGATGCTGACGGGGGGGGTGATGCAAACCACGCTCGAATTGCTGACCGGTATGCAGGTTCATACCGCGAAAATGCGTACGAACCTGGATATCACTCACGGCTTGATTATGGCGGAGTCGGTCACGCTGGCGCTGGCGAAGTTCATCGGAAAACAGGCTGCTCACCATCTGGTGGAGCAACTTTGTCATCGCGCACTCGATGAAAACCAACCGCTTGCGACGCTACTTGCACAACATCCTGATGTCAGTGCCCATCTTTCAACGACACAAATCGAACATTTGCTCGACCCGCAACACGCCATTGGCAGTAATGATCATTTCATCAACCAGGTTCTGGCGCGGGCGACACAACAAACCAGGAGGGTAAAATGAGCCTTTATTATCAACTGGAAGGGCCAGCTGGCGCGCCAGTGGTAGTGCTATCTAATTCATTGGGTACCACGTTTGAGATGTGGCAGCCGCAAATGGCGGCATTGCGCGAAAACTTTCGCGTGTTGTGTTACGACACGCATGGTCACGGGCGTACAACGAAAAACGAGAAAACAACACTGCCACAACTGGCGGAAGATGTTATCAGCGTGATGGACGATGCGGGCGTTAAGCAGGCGCATTTCTGCGGGATTTCAATGGGAGGGTTAACAGGCCTTTGGCTGGCGCGTTTTGCACCAGAGCGTTTTCTTTCGGTTACCGTCGCCAACAGTGCCGCGAAAATTGGCGAACAAAGCGGTTGGCTGGATCGCGCTCGCACTGTTCGCCACGAAGGGATGTCGGCGATTGCCAAAAGCGCACCGTCACGCTGGTTTACTGATGATTTTGTTAAGCACCATCATGAGCAAGTCGATGCGTTATGTGCAACCCTGGCGCAGACCAGTGCCGAAGGTTATGCCGCCTGTTGTGAAGCACTGGCAGCGGCAGATTTACGTGCGGAAATTGGCAGCATCACATTACCGATGCAGTTTATCGCCGGAGCTAACGACCCGGTTTGTACCATAGCTGACAGTGAGTTTATGCATCAGCAGGTGCGCGGTTCGCATCTCGTTACGCTCAAGGCTTCACACCTCTCCAGCATTGAAGATGCGCACGGTTTCAACGTCGCGCTGCTTAACTTTATTCAACAGGGCGACTGAGATGAAGGACGAAGAACATTACCAGCAAGGGATGGACGTGCGCCGGGCAGTGCTGGGTGATAAACATGTCGATCGTACATTGTCGCAACTTACGCCGCTTAATGAGGAGTTCCAGAACTTCATTACGCGCTATGCATGGGGGGACATCTGGACACGCCCAGGACTTGAGCGCCACACGCGTAGCATGATAACCATCGCCATGTTGATTGCGCTTAACCGTGAGGCTGAGCTGAAAATGCACCTGCGAGCGGCGTTTAACAACGGCGTGACGCGTGATGAATTAAAAGAGTTGATCATGCATTCGGCGCTGTACTGCGGTTTACCCGCCGCCAACGCCACTATGCATCTTGCACAACAGGTGTTTGATGAGATGGATGCAGCGGGTTAATTAATGTCGGATGACGCTGACGCGTATCCGACCTACGAAAACGGTGTTGTAGGGTGGATACGCCGCGGGCGTTATCCACCATTATTCAACCCGGAATCGACTTCCGAATCGAAGCCAGCAGAATTTGTGCACTCGCCGAAAGCGGCGTATCAACGCGAGTCAAAATACCAATCGGCTCACCAGCACCTTGTGTTGCCACCGGCAACGAGGTCAACGTTCCCTGGCGTAAATCTTCTTTCACTGCGCCAGATGGCACAAACCACACGTAGTTATAATCCACGGTCAACTGGCGAGAAAGAGAGGCGGAAAGCGTTTCGACGCAGCCTGCAGGCATTTTACAGCCCTGGCTTGAAAGCAGCGATTCAGCATTCTGGCGTGGAATCGTCCCTTTTGGCGACACCACCACCGGCCACTCCATCACGCGGCTTAGCGTGATGTTTTCATGCAGTAGTGGGTGCCCTGGACGAACCACCAGTTTTAACGATTCCAGAAATAACAGTTCATAGTTAAGCCCGGTCATCAATTCAGGATCGGACATTCGGCCAATGCCTAAATCCAGCTCACCAGATTTTAAACCTGATAGCAGCATGGTGTTATTCATGGTGGCGACTTGCAGCGTAACGTCACTTTGCTGCTTGTGAAACTGGCCGATAACCTTTGGTAATATGCCAAGAGCTGCCGTCGGTAACGCACCAACACGGATAACCGTCGTGTTTTGCCCATCTTTTTGATTAAGCGATTGCCCTGCGTGATTGAGCGCATCGAGCACCTTTACCGCGTGCGTCAGAAACTGCTCACCCATCAGCGTCATTTGTGCGCCAAGACGCCCACGCTCAAATAAACGCGTGCCGGTTAGCTGCTCTAATTCATTAAGTGTTTTCGATAATGCAGGCTGGCTAAGATTAAGTGTTTCAGCTGCGCGCCCCAGAGTTCCCTGTTGAGCGACAGCCACGAAAGTATGAAGATGGCGCAAGCGAATGCGCTGACTAAACAAACCGTTTTTTTCCATAACCTGATGTTAAAAACAGACCCGTAGCGCTGACAAGATAAGTTGTTTGATTTTGATAACTTGCTAGCAAAATTTCATTAACATAAATCGATAATTGATAACAATTGGTGAGGGAAGGTTAATTTAAATTGATGATTCGGGTTAGGCGAGATTTTATTGGAAGTGGGTGGGGTTCCAATAAATATAGAGCAATTGTAGGTTTTCCGTTCACACCTAATTTCTGCGTTCGTGGAAACACTTGTTAACGGTGAACGTGTCGGGGGATTACGGTAGCCCCCCTTGTTTCGTTCACCGTTTCGGTGATTACAGGGATCACTGAACGTTCAGTGAATGGAAAATGTCAGGCCCGCCCCAGGCGAACAACTAAACATCAAAAAACACTGTTTCCTTCTCACCCTGAAGATAAATATCAAACGTATACACCACATCATTGCCACGCTTCTCGCGCTTGCCAATTAGCGTATTACGTCGAACTTCCCACTCGATGAGATTGAGTACCGGGTCGGCTTCATTTGCTGCCTGCTCATCGGAAAAATACATCCGCGTATTCAGGCCGATATTAATTCCGCGCGCCACAATCCACAGATTCAGATGCGGGGCCATCACGCGCCCATCTCGTCCAGTGACAGCACCGGGTTTGATGGTTTCAAAACGCCATACGCCGCTGTCAAAATCTGAACAAGTACGTCCCCAGCCCCGGAAATCCTCATCCAGTTGTTTCTCTGTTTGCTGATCCGCAGGATGGTTATAACGCCCGGCGGCGTTGGCTTGCCACACTTCAAGCAACACATCGCGCACCAGAGTACCAGAGCCATCAAACACGCGTCCTTCAACGATAATGCGCTCGCCATAAGTATGGGAGTTAGTCAGCACATGGCTAAAGTTTTTCTCGAAAATGTTAAAACCGGCAGCTTGCGGAGCCAGGCCGATGTGCACATACGGGCCGGCTGTTTGCGATGCGGTTTCCGCTAAATAATCTTTCATTACACGGCTCCTTGAGTGCGGTTTTCAAACAGCGTGGCGCGTTGGCCGCGTAACACCAAATCAAAGCGGTAGGCCAGGCAATCGAGCGGCACAGCTGCGTGCGTGTCCAGTTCGGCAATCAGTGTACGAATGGCGTCGTCGTTATTAATGGTTTTCACAATCGGGCACTGTTTAATCAGTGGATCGCCCTCGAAATACATCTGCGTGATTAAGCGTTGCGCGAATGAGTCACCGGAAAGCGAAAAGTGGATGTGGGAAGGGCGCCAGTCACTGGCCTGGTTACGCCATGGATAGGGGCCTGGCTTGATGGTGCGGAAAAAGTAATAGCCATTTTCATCGGTCAAGACGCGCCCGCAGCCACCAAAATTTGGGTCGATAGGGGCCAGATATTTGTCTTTCTTGTGGCGGTAACGCCCGCCCGCATTGGCCTGCCACACTTCAACCAGCGTATTTTTCATTGGACGGCCGAATCCGTCGCGAACATAACCATGCACAATAATGCGTTCACCAATAGGCAAGCCGTCTTTGGCGTAATTCATGATCAGATCGTTATCAAGGGGGTCGAGATCTTTTGCACCAAAGATAGGCCCGGTAATCTCAGACAATGAGTTCTGCAAAGAGATCAGCGCATTGCGTGGTGAGCGTAACACGCTGGTTTTATACCCCGGCGCGAAAGCCGGAGGATGGGAATCGTAGTCGCGATGTACAAGCTCACGAGGTTGCCAAATTTGTGACATAGCCAGCTCCAGTTGTGGGATACAGGAGACGATGTATTTTAATTTTAACTATCGCCAGCCACAGTCTCGGTTAATGGCATGTTAAATTAAAGTGAATTTAAAGGCTGGTTTATATAACCTTAAGCTATGAAATAATCAGTAAACATTACTTATGATGTATGGCTGTATAGTCGATCACAAAACGAAAATTCTTCGCCCAAAACTCCCGCGCAACATTCTACGCTTTCAGCAATATTCACTGGAGATACGACATCATGGCGAACAACATCACGGCTGATGATATTCGGGAAAAATTTTCGCACGCAATGTCGGCGATGTACCAGCAAGAGGTGCCTCAGTACGGAACCTTGTTAGAGTTAGTCGCCGATGTAAATCTGGCGGTGTTGGAAAATAACCCCGATCTGCAACAGCAATTAGAAAATGCCGATGAACTGGCGCGCCTGAATGTAGAGCGCCATGGCGCAATACGAGTGGGTAAAGCGGAGGAGTTGGCGACCTTACGTCGCGTTTTTGCGGTAATGGGGATGTATCCAGTCGGCTATTATGACCTTTCGCAAGCGGGCGTCCCGGTACATTCCACCGCGTTTCGTCCGATTGATGATGCGGCGCTGGCGCGTAATCCGTTCCGTATTTTTACCTCGTTGCTGCGCCTTGAGTTAATCGACGATGTGCAACTGCGTAAAACTGCGGCAGCTATTCTCGCAGAACGCGATATTTTCACCCCTCGTTGTCGAGCGTTGCTGGATATTTACGATCAGCAGGGAGCTTTTAACGAAGAGCAGGCCGACGAGTTTGTGAGTCAGGCGCTGGAAACGTTCCGTTGGCATAGTCATGCTACGGTCGATGCGCAAACTTACCAGGCGTTTCACCAGCAGCATCGTCTGATTGCCGATGTGGTCTGCTTCCGTGGTTGCCATATCAACCACCTGACACCACGGACGCTGGATATCGACCGGGTTCAGGCGTTGATGCCTGAATATGGCATCGCGCCAAAAGCGATAATCGAAGGCCCGCCACGCCGTAATTTCCCTATTCTTTTGCGTCAGACCAGCTTTAAAGCATTGGAAGAACCAATTATTTTTGCCGGCGTCCATCACGGTACGCATACTGCCCGCTTCGGGGAAATCGAGCAGCGCGGTGTGGCGTTAACGCCAAAAGGGCGTGCGCTATACGATGAGTTGCTAAATGAAGCTGGTAATGGGCAGGATAATTTCAGCCATCAGCAGCATTTACAGGAAGTATTCAGCCGCTTGCCTGACAGTGAAACGCTTATGCGCTGCCAGGATCTGGCTTATTTCCGCTATCGTTTAACACCTGTGGGTGAAATGCACCGTCAGGCGATTAAACCCGGTGATGACCCGCAGTCATTGATCGAACGAGGTTGGCTGGTGGCGCAGCCGATTATTTATGAAGATTTTCTTCCAGTAAGTGCTGCGGGAATTTTCCAGTCGAATCTGGGGAGTGAAAGCGGGGCACGAAGCCATGGCCACTCTAGCCGCCAGGAATTTGAACAAGCACTCGGCGCGCCGGTAGCAAATGAGTTTGAGTTGTACCAACAGGCATCTGACCGCAGTAAACGGCGTTGCGGATTGTTGTAAAACTATTTAAATAATTTGGATAGTTAATAACAGGCCCGCAAATTAAATGCGGGCCTGTTAATTCAGATTCTAATCAGAACTGGTAAACCAGACCTAAAGCAACGATATCATCGGTAGAGATGCCGTTGTCTTTATAGAAGCTGTCATTTTCGTCCAGCAGGTTGATTTTATAATCAACATAGGTGGACATATTTTTATTGAAGTAATAGGTCGCGCCAATATCTGCATATTTGACCAGGTCTTTATCACCGGTCACGGAGCTATTATTTGTTGCGGTAAGGTCTTTGCCTTTAGACATCAGGAAAGAAACAGCAGGACGAAGACCGAAGTCGAACTGATATTGTGCAGTGACTTCAAAGTTCTGAGTTTTATTTGCCACACCGTTGCTATCGCCATATGACGTCATATTACGGGTTTCAGAATACATGGTCGCCAGATAGATGTTATTAGCATCGTATTTCAGGCCCGCAGTCCAGGCGTCCGCTTTGTCTCCCTGCGCATTAGTCTGTGTTTGTTGATCATTACTACGGTCAGATGAGGCGTAAGCTGCGCCTGCGCTGAAGCCCATGCCCAGATCGTAAGTGGTTGATAAACCCCAGCCGTCGCCATTTTCGTTGCGAACGTCGTTATCATCGTTACGATTTGCGGTTCCTTCCTGGGTATTGGTGGAATTTTCATTCGCCCCCTGGTACTGAGCGGCGATATTCAGGCCGTCAACCAGGCCGAAGAAATCGGTATTACGGTAAGTTGCCACGCCGTTGGCACGGTTGGTCATGAAGTTATCAGCCTGGCTGTAGGAGTCACCGCCGAATTCTGGCAGCATATCTGTCCAGCCTTCAACGTCATACAGCACACCGTAATTGCGGCCGTAATCAAATGAACCGTAGTCACCGAATTTCAGACCAGCGAAAGCAAGACGAGTCCATGACTGG
Organism: Buttiauxella noackiae; assembly: GCF_000737905.1. Lineage (NCBI taxonomy): Bacteria > Pseudomonadati > Pseudomonadota > Gammaproteobacteria > Enterobacterales > Enterobacteriaceae > Buttiauxella > Buttiauxella noackiae. Next base: position 741,861 of record NZ_JPRU01000001.1, on the reverse strand, counting down.
TCACCGCTGCTTTCCGTGTTATTTGCCTGAACGTTATATTCCCACTGTCCATAACCGGTCAGCATATCGTTGATCTGAGTTTCACCTTTGAAACCCAGACGCACATAAGTTTGATCGCCATCTTTATTGGCATCGTCAGAGAAATAGTGCAGGCCATCAACTTTACCGTACAGGTCAAGCTTGTTGCCATCCTTGTTATAAACTTCTGCCGCATGAAGAGAACCCGCAGCCAATAATGCCGGGATTAGAATTGCCAATGTTTTTCTAAACATGAGAACACCCTCTGATGAGTATATTATTATCCATTAATTGTTCACTAATCGTACGAGACGACAAGTGAGTCAATCCTACTCATTAAGTTCAGTTATGCTCACAGGATAAATGTAACCAAAATGGATGTTATAATTCAAAACGATACAATAGAAATGAGCATTCGCTTCATGAATATATTCGCTTCAATCATTCTTAATTTGCATTTTAACTCACCTTAATTAATTGATAGCGTGAAGAGGTGCGTTATATGCCAATAGCGTCCGTTATATGCCAATACTGTTAATCATTTAATTTAATCTGTCTTTTTTTATCATTAGAAATGCCTTTAGCCTGGATTTATCCAGGCTTTTTTTTACCCATTATAAAATATTTCGTGATCTGTATCTCTTATTTGACGGTTACATTTGGGGGTGGGGAAGAATGTGATCTTACTCGCGTAAAGTCAGCAAACTCTCCTTAAAAGCCTCAAGTGCAGGACTTTCCTCGCTGCCAGATCGCAAAGCCAGATGGTAACTGGCTCCCGTTTTTACCTCGTTGGTAAACGGCTGAACCAGGCGCCCGCGGCGTAAATCTTCGGCCACCAGCGTGGCATCGGCAATCGCAATGCCAAACCCCTGAATCGCGGCACTGATCGCTAAATCCATGGTATCGAAGTGTTGATTTTTATTCATGGCAGGCGCGATGGCGGTATTTTGCGCAAGCCAGAGTGTCCAGTCGGTGCGGTCGGGCGTTGGATGCAAAAAGGTAAAACGACTTAGATCTTGTGTGGTTAATACACCTTCCGGCAACAGGTGCTGGCTCAAGACCGGCGTAAGTCGCTCCTCAAATAGCAACACGCCACTACTACCTTGTTGACCAAAAATAATCGCGGCATCAAAAGGTTCGTTTTTGAAATTCACGCCGTGTTCCACGGTCGTGGTTAATGCAACCTGAATCTCGGGCGATACACTTTCCAGTTGTACAAGTTTCGGCACCAGCCAGCGCATGGCGCAGGTCGGGGCTTTCAGGCGGATAACGCTGGACTTATGGCAGGCATTGCTTGCCACATTGAGTAAGTGTTCAAAAGCATGTTGTAACTCCGGGAGCAGGGCAGAACCTTGCGGGGTGAGATGCAAGCCACGGGCATGGCGGTCAAACAACGCATAGCCAAGCCACTCTTCGAGCGTCGAGATTTTACGACTGACAGCACCTTGTGTCAGACAGAGTTCTTTTGCCGCGCGAGTCAGATTCAGATGTTTGGCCGTTACCAGGAAAGCATCAACAGTATTAAGGGGGAAGTTGCGCCGCATTCGATTGCTCTCCGCTGAGCTATGAGTTTTTTGCATGGCTATTATGACAACAATTCGGTTGTAGTAGCAACCTGTTGCATATTGAATAGTTATGCAAATCGCGTTTTAACAGGAGAGGCCATGACTATGCGAACCCCGGTGCAATTTCGTTCAAAATTACCGGATGTTGGAACCACTATTTTTACCGTTATTGGTCAACTCTCGGCGCAACATAACGCCATTAACCTTTCTCAGGGCGCACCAAACTTTTCACCTGACCCCAAGCTGATTGCCGGTGTCACCAAAGCGATGCAGGATAACCATAACCAATACGCATCGATGACGGGTTTCAGGCCGTTAAAAACCCTGATTGCAGAAAAAGTTGCCACGCTGTACGGCTCAACGTATGACGTTGATGACGAAATTTTAATAACTGCCAGTGCCAGCGAAGGGCTTTACTCTGCCATCAGTGGGTTAGTGCATCCTGGCGATGAAGTGATTTACTTCGAACCTTCTTTTGATAGCTACGCGCCTATTGTTCGCCTGCAAGGTGCAACACCAGTAGCGTTGAAACTGGCGTTGCCAGATTTCACCGTCAATTGGGATGAAGTGCGCGCGGCAATTACCCCTCGTACCCGTATGATCATCGTTAACACACCTCACAACCCAAGTGGGCAAGTGTTTAGCGCGCATGATCTGGAACTGCTGGCCGAGCTGACGCGTAATACCGACATCATTATTTTGTCCGATGAAGTCTACGAACACATCGTGTTTGATGGCGAGCGTCATCACGGTATGGCAACACATCCGGCGCTGGCTGAACGCAGCGTTATCGTTTCGTCATTCGGTAAAACCTTCCACGTTACCGGTTGGCGGGTAGGCTACTGCCTGGCTCCGGCAGAATTGATGACTGAAATCTGCAAAGTGCATCAGTTTTTAATGTTCTCAGCCGATACCCCTATGCAATATGCCTTTGCTGAATATATGGCGAACCCAGATACTTATCTTTCACTGGCGGCGTTTTACCAACGCAAACGCGATTTAATGCAGACCTTGTTGGCTGAGTCTCCGTTTAAATTGCTGCCAAGTGCAGGGTCTTTCTTCCTGCTGGCGAAGTTCGATCATTTCACCGATGAATCAGACAGCGAATTAGTAAAACGTTTAATTACGCAATACGGTGTGGCGACCATTCCGCTCTCCGCGTTTTATACCGACGGGACAGACAACAAATTGATTCGTTTGTCATTTGCTAAAGATGAAGCTACGTTACGTGCGGGTGCTCAGGCACTTTGCCAGGTTAAGCCACGCTGATACGAGGTCATAATGAAAAAAGTTTATGCGTTAAGTTTGTTGGTTGGGATGTGTGCGTCATTCTCGGCATTCGCAGCAACCGAACTGCGCTACGGCGTGGAAGCTGAGTATCCGCCGTTTGAAAGCCGTAACTCAGCGGGCGAACTGGAAGGGTTTGATATCGATTTAGGCAACGCGATTTGTAAAGCGGCAAGCCTGAAATGTTCATGGGTAGAAACGTCATTTGATGCGCTGATTCCAGGGCTGATGGCGAAGAAATTCGATGCGATTAACTCCGCAATGAATATCACCGAGCAGCGCCGCAAAAGCATCGACTTTACCCAGCCAATTTACCGTATTCCATCACAACTGGTCGGCAAAGCCGACAGCGGAATGGAAGCAACGCCTGCCGGGTTGAAAGGCAAAACTATCGGCGTGTTGCAAGGTTCCATTCAGGAAACTTATGCGAAAGAGCACTGGGAAAAAGAAGGCGTAACAGTGGTTTCTTATAAAGACCAAAATATGGCGTGGGGCGATTTGCTCAATGGCCGTATCGATGCGTCTTTGGTGATGTCAGCAGCAGGCCAGGCAGGCTTCCTGAGCAAGCCGCAGGGTAAAGGTTTTGGCTTTATCGGCAAGCCGGTGAGCGACGATACAATTCTGGGTAGTGGGATTGGCTATGGGTTGCGTAAAGGCGATGAAGCAACCAAAAAACAGCTTGATGCCGCTATTGATAAAGTGCGTGCTGATGGCACGATTACTGCACTTGCCAGAAAGTATTTCCCTGGTATCGATGTAGCCGTCAAATAACTGTTCTCCAGGTCGGATTAGCGTAGCGACATCCGACCCTGCCTGTGTAAATGGTGGATGGCGCATTCGCTTATCCACCCTACAAACTCCATCCTACAAATTTTGCGTAAAGGTCTGTGTCTCTGATTGGTTTTTCAGTGATTTTTGTCTAGAGTGTGCGGTCTAGATTTTGCCGTTGTTCTGCCTCTCGTGGGACGAAACACATCGACAATGAAGGACAATTTTTCAGGCATGAACCGCAGACGTTTTATCAAAGCCTCAATGGCTCTCGCCGCAGTCAGCGGCACAACTTCAATTGCCACGCTCTTCTCACGTGCGGCTTACGCAGCAGAGTCTGAAATTGCCGATGGTCGCACCACCGCATTCGATTTTTCTGTGCTCCAGTCAATGGCCCATGATTTGTCGAAGAAACCATGGGTTGGCAAACCGCGTCCGTTGCCGGACACACTGGCAAACTTAACTCCACAGGCTTACAACGCGATTCAGTATGATGCTGAACACTCGCTGTGGAATAACATTGAAAACCGCCAACTTGACGTGCAGTTCTTCCACGTTGGTATGGGTTTCCGCCGTCGTGTACGCATGTTCTCCGTTGATTCAGCCAGCCATCAGGCACGTGAAATCCACTTCCGCCCTGAGCTGTTTAACTACAACGATGCCGGTGTTGATACCAAACAACTCGAAGGTCAGATTGATCTTGGCTTTGCCGGGTTTAAAGCCTTTAAAGCCCCCGAACTGGCACGCCGCGACGTGGTTTCGTTCCTGGGCGCCAGCTATTTCCGTGCAGTAGATAACACCTACCAATACGGGCTTTCTGCCCGTGGTCTGGCGGTTAACACCTATACCGATCAGTTGGAAGAGTTCCCGGACTTTACCTCTTTCTGGTTTGAAACCGCGAAAGCGGGTGACACGAAGTTTGTGGTCTACGCATTGTTAGATAGCGCAAGCGTCACCGGGGCATACAAATTTACAATCAGTTGTGAAGCTGAGCGTGTGGTGATGGATGTCGATAACCACCTGTATGCTCGTGAAGATATTAAGCAATTGGGCATCGCACCGATGACCAGTATGTTTGCCTGCGGCACTAACGAACGCCGTATGTGCGACACCATTCACCCACAAATTCATGACTCCGACCGCCTGGCGATGTGGCGTGGAAACGGTGAGTGGGTTACGCGTCCGCTTAATAACCCACAGAAATTACAGTTCAACGCCTATACCGATAACAACCCAAAAGGCTTTGGTCTGCTGCAACTCGACCACGAGTTTGCTAACTATCAGGACATCATGGGTTGGTATAACAAGCGCCCAAGCCTGTGGGTTGAGCCACTGAACAAATGGGGCAAAGGCACTATTGGGCTGATGGAGATCCCGACTACGGGTGAAACGCTCGATAACATCGTCTGCTTCTGGCAGCCGGAAAAACCGGTGAAAGCTGGTGATGAGCTGGAGTTTAAATACCGTTTGTACTGGAGTGGATTGCCGCCGATTCAGTCGCCACTGGCGCGTGTTTACGCAACCCGTACCGGTATGGGCAGCTTCCCGGAAGGTTGGGCTCCTGGCGAGCATTTCCCTGAAAAATGGTCACGCCGTTTCGCCATTGATTTTATCGGTGGAGATTTGAAGGCTGCGGCACCGAAAGGTATCGAACCGGTTATCACGCTTTCTAACGGTGAAGCCAGACAGATTGAGATTTTGTATGTCGAGCCATTCGATGGCTACCGTATCCTGTTTGACTGGTATCCAACAGACGACTCTACCGATCCGGTAGATATGCGAATGTTCCTGCGCTGCCAGGGCGATGCCATCAGTGAAACCTGGCTGTATCATTACTTCCCGCCAGCACCGGATAAACGCAAATACGTTGATGACCGCGTAATGAAATAGACCTGAAGGCCCCGCAAATGCGGGGTTTTTTTGCGCTATAAACGGTGGGTTAGTTCTACCCCATCCGACAAAAGCCGTTCTGTCGGCTACTTCAACTTCATCTGCTTGCTGAGCATTTCAACAATATAGCTATTTACCGACATGCGTTTTTCGGCGGCGGCAATCGCTAAACGCTCACCGAAAGACTCCGGGTAGCGCAGAGTAAAAGTTTTTATCTTCTCTTCGCGCTCATAGGGTTCAATCCCTCGTGATCTGCAATCAGCAAGATACTCATTTAGCGAAATCTCACCTTCCTGCATTAGCCCTTTGGCACTGTCTGCAACAAAATCACAGTAACCTGAAAGGCCTAAAAATTTACCGCGAAACAGGTTAATTTCAGGAATCCAGGTGATCAGCGCTGGTTGGCCGCAAATTACCATAGTGTTTGGAATTGAGTGTGAATCCGTCATGGTGTTACTCCAATACTTTCAAACCATTCTCGTAAATTGACGATGGCACCTTTGTCTGTATCAGGGGACGGGTGGGGACGGTGAAAGCGCGCAATACTACCGTTCAATAAAAAGCGTACTCGCGATCCGTTGCCACTACTGACCTCGCCACCTAACGCTACTATCAGCATTTCCACATCCTGCCATTTGATATTGCTCGCCGTGGGTTTACTAAAAACTTGCTTTAACGTGCCCTGGTGTTTATTTCGCAGAGTGTCCTTGCCATATCCCATGAATCCTTCCGTGATATCAAATTATGAAGTCATGCTAGCATATAAAAAAATGACGTCAATTTCTGACGTCATTTCTGGAACATCCTTCAGGATTTGAATGAAAGATTGTGCAACGTTACTCGAGCGGCCCACCGAGAATGGTTTCGCGCATTCCGGAAAGTACCCGTTCGCCAGTTTCAACTTTCAGTTCTTCATACCAGCTATGCGTGATGGTCATATCTTTGCCATGGGTCACATCGCAGCGTTTGCGCGCCTTGAGCACCAGATCTTTTACGCGGTACGCGCGTTTCCCCTGATAGCGCAGCAATGCATCCTCCACGCCAAGAGAGTTAGTTTGCAGTGCAACAGCCAATACAACGGCGTCTTCCATGGCAGCGCACCCACCCTGGCCGATGTCCGGCGTTGTGCTGTGGCCGGCGTCACCAAGCAGTGCAACACGACCACGAACTAGTTGCATAAATGGCTCTATATCATGAATTTCTATGCGATTTGTAGTGTCAGGATTAATGGTGGAAATCAGTTTTTGCACCGGTTCTGCCCAGCCAGCAAAGTAACGGGTTAAATCGGCTTTTACTGTGCTGCGATCCTCCGGCAGTCCTTTTTCTAATGGCACATCAAAGAAGAAGTAAAAACGATTTCCCGCAACAGGCATCAGCGACACGCGTTTGCCTTCTCCGACGAAAGTCGTCCACTGGTTGGCTGGTGCAATAGTTTCATCAATTTCGACCAGACCATTCCAGTTAACGTAACCGGCATAACGGCGCTCTGTCTGGTGGCCGAGCACATAGGGGCGAATCACTGAATGGGTGCCATCAGCGGCGATTAACACATCACCAACGGCGACGTGGCCATCGTCAAAATATGCCCGCACGCCACCGTCAAACTCTTCGATACGCGCCACGCGCTTACCAAACTGAATATCGGCGCGCCCATAATTATCAATCAGCATCTCTTGCAGTTCAGCGCGCGCGACCGGATAGGGGCGCTCGCCAACACTTTGAATTAAAGGATCGAGACTAAAGCGCGTCATGGTTTGGCCGTGGACAAATTCTTTGTAGGCCATAAATTCCATCGGCCCACCCAATTGCTGGAGCTGTTCTTTCATGCCGAGCCAGTTTAGGCACTTCACGCCATTTGGCCAAATCGAAATCGCCGCACCAACCGGTTTGATTTCTTTGACCGCTTCATAGACTTCCGTTGTAATGCCACATCTTTTCAGGGCAATTGCCGCCGAGAGTCCACCAATGCCGCCGCCAATTATGATCGCTTTCATCTGAGTCTCCTTTGGGTTACAAAGATGTTAAGCAATATCTATACCAGCATGTGAAGCAGCCCGGCAGCGGTTCGAGGCGAGCGTGAAACTGATTTGTGCATTGGTGGGGATCGTCTGTGGTGCAATCTATTTTTCTGCACCATTATTTTCCACAGATAAAAAGAAGGAGAGGGTGCGTGCGCGATTCTGATAACTGGCAAGACGACGTGATTAATATTGATGACCACATAACGCTTCATTCAATCAATGAACGTTATGTGGATGAGATTTTTGCTTTGGTGCAAAAGAACAAAGCCTGGTTACAAACAGCGATGGACTGGCCGCGGTTCGTGTTGTCAGTTGAGGACTCGCGCAAAATGGCGCAGGGCAACTATATCCTCCATCATCGTGGTTACGCGAAAATGTTCCTGATTTTCCGGGATAAAAAAATGGTGGGGGTATTCTCGTTTAACCAGATAGAGCCGACCAATAAAACTGCCTATATCGGTTACTGGCTGGATAAGGATGCTCTCGGGGCGGGGATTATTTCGCGAGCGTTAGACGCGGTCATTCATAAGTACGCTCGTGAAGGGTTGGCCCGCCGCTTTGTGATCAAGTGTATTGTCAGTAATGTCGCCAGTAATCAGGTGGCCTTGCGTAATGGTTTCATGCTTGAAGGGCGCCTGAAACAAGCTGAGTTTTTAAATGGCGAGTTTCACGATCAGAACATTTATGCGCGGATTATTGGTTAACCCAACACTTCTTAAAACACGCCATAAAACGGTGAGCGAGTCACACGCTGCTCGCCGTTAATATCCTTAATGCCACGAATATGAATGAGCTCTCCGTCCAGGCCATCAACCGCCGCTTTATCGTAGATCTGCACATTATTCTCTATCAGAACATTGCCGGTGACGCGCGCCTGGCCGTAAATCTGCACCTGGTTATCTAATTGGATAGGGCCGCCAATGAGTGTTGCATCATCGAAGATATGCACATTGTGTTTTAGCAAACAATCGCCCTCAATAAGCGCATTGCCATAGACCTGCGAGGAGTAGCGGATGGTTGGGATTTGGTCCTCACCGCGCCCTGCTATAATCCGCGCATTATCAAAAACTCGAGCGCAGTCGCAGACCCAGATATTGTTCTCGTCATTGCCTTCAAGAATTGCCTGCCCGAATACTTCAGCGCGGTGTTCAATAAAGGCATTATTCACCACCGCGTTCCCAAAGATCTGTGCCTGATGAACCACGCGGGATGCGTTTACCGTAGCGTTGCCATAAATTTGCAGCACTTTATCGTTGTCGGCGGTCAGTCCACGAACCGCAATCACCTGGCTGCCGTTAACAATGCGCGCGGCATCGTAAATACGGCATTCACCGCTAACCAGTGATTCTTTAACGATGCTTCTTCCGCTGATATGTGCCATGTGGCAGAGGGTAGAATTACCATGAATTTGTGCATCATCATTAACACTTGAACCACCGTATACCTTGCACTCGCTGCCATAAATCCAGCAGTTCCCATGTTGGCTAAGGTTATCTTCGTTTTCAATCCAGCCGCCCAGTTGCCCGGTTTTGATGTTACTGAAATCGCATAGGGCTATGACTTGCCAGAGTTTTACCTGCTGTTTTTTTCCATCGACCAGATAATCATGAAGCTGCCAATCGCCCGTTAACTGATACTTGTTCATCATTTTCGCCTTAGTGTTCTTTCTGTTTAAAACTTAGCAGGTAAATCCTCAGATGGCGTTCTTCGGTGCAATCACATAAAATGCATCTCAAATACATTTTAAGTTTTAAACGAAATGAATAAATCAGTAACGCGAACCATGCTTAATCTGCCAGCTGGGTACTTCGGTATGGTACTCGGGACCATCGGAATGGGTTTTGCCTGGCGCTATGCTGCCACGATTTGGCCAGTATCACCGGTGATTGGTGAAGCGTTTGAGAGCCTGGCGATTGTTATCTGGCTCACTCTGGCGCTGGCTTTTATCGTGCGCCTGGTGAAATTCCCGCAAACGGTTATCGACGAGGTTCGACATCCGTTAAAGGGCAGTTTTGTGAGCCTTTTCCCTGCGACAACGATGTTAGTTTCCATCGCCATAGTCCCGTTTATTCGACCGCTTGCCGTGGGTATGTTTGTTTTTGGTGCGACAGTGCAGTTAGCGTATGCCGCCTGGCAGAGTGCCGGGTTGTGGCGTGGCAGCCACCCGCATACCGATACCACACCAGGGCTATATTTGCCGACTGTTGCCAATAATTTTATTAGCGCGATGGCCTGCGGCGCACTTGGCTTCCACGACCTCGGTATTTTGTTTTTCGGTGCGGGCGTATTTTCCTGGTTAAGCCTGGAACCGGCGATTTTGTATCGGTTACGCAGCGCTGGTGAGCTCCCGGAATCCACAAGAACTTCACTTGGTATCCAACTCGCACCTGCGCTGGTTGCTTGTAATGCTTATTTAAGTGTTAACGGTGGGCAACCTGATTTCTTTGCCAAAATGCTGTTTGGCTACGGGCTGCTGCAATTACTGTTTATGTTGCGCCTGATGCCCTGGTATTTGATGCAGCCCTTCAATGCCTCGTTCTGGAGCTTCTCGTTCGGTATTTCAGCACTTGCTGCCACGGCACTTCATCTGGGCATGGGGAGTAACGACGGGCTGTTTACTGCGCTCGCGGTACCGCTTTTTATCTTCACTAATTTCATTATTGGCCTGCTGCTGGTGCGCACAGTAATCCTGCTTTATCAGGGTAAATTACTGCTGCGTGCCGAACGGCCTGCAACAAGGAAAAACTAAATGCTTTCTGAAAATCATTACACCGAGAAATATGGCTTAACGGCAACCCATTCTGATGTGGTGAATGCGGCGACGATAGTACCGCCGGGTAAAACGTTGGATCTTGGCTGCGGTAGTGGGCGCAACAGCCTGTATCTGAATCAAAAAGGTTTTGATGTTACCGCCTGGGATAAAAACCAGATGAGCATCAGTAATGTGAACAGAATTATTGAGGCGGAAGGGCTAAAAAATATCACCACCGATGTTGTTGACCTCAACACATTAACCTTTGATGGCGAATACGATTTTATTCTTTCGACAGTGGTGATGATGTTTTTAGAACGCAACATGATCCCCGGTCTTATCGCTAACATGCAGCGCTGCACCAATGTGGGCGGCTATAACCTGATTGTTGCAGCGATGGATACCGAAGATTTCCCTTGCACCGTCGGTTTCCCATTTGCCTTTACAGAAGGTGAGTTGCGTAATTATTACGCCGGTTGGGAATTGATTAAATACAATGAAGACATCGGCCAGTTACATAAAACCGACGCTGAAGGTAACCGTATTAAATTGCGCTTCGCGACTATACTGGCACGTAAAATTTAAGCAGCAGGCCAGGCGCGGTTTTGCAACACCACGCGGTAACCATCGTTATCGACAAACGTGCGCCCGGCGATATCCCAGTACGGATTAAAACTGTTAATGGTTAAAAAGCCTGCATTCAGCATTTGCTGGCAGGTTTTTTGCCATTGAATGTTATCTGGATAGTACAATACTAACAGGTCATCAACCGTTGCGGCAGGTTCTACCGGGTGGCGGTGGCAAATAGTAAACTCCAGATGCCAGCTTAAATCATCACGCCCCAGCATCACTCCGCTAAAACCGTCGTGTTCGCTAAAATTACCGAGTTCCTGCAAATCTAATCCCTGGCAATACATCTCTTTGCTTTGAACAAGATCGGTCACCGGACGAGCAATACGCAGATGCGGAATCATAATCACTCCATATTTTTTATGTATGCAAGGTTATCTTATATACGAAAAACCATATGATTTGAGCGAAATAATAAGCATGTTAAGAAGAAATTTCGCGCATGTTATCTGAGTTTTGAAAAATAGCATTTATAACTTCATGCGCATTCCAATTTTTTTGCTATAACTGAAAGGCTTACATGCAATTTACAGGGATAAAATATGCGCACTTCTTTATGTGTTAAAGCCGCCTGCCTAACAGGCTTATTAGCCTTGGCCGGCTGTTCCTCGTCTGTAACCGCTCCAGAGAAATATTCCGGTTTTTTAAAAGATTATTCCGGTCTTCAGGAAACAAAATCCCCATCTGGAAAAACCATTTTACGTTGGGTTGATCCAGGCTTTAAAAGCAGCAACTACGACAAGCTTATATACAATCCGTTGACGTACTATCCGGTGCCGAAACCGACTACCCAACTGGGTGCTCAGACACTGGATAAAATTCTTGTGTACGCTAATCAACAGTTGAAAGCGAGTGCCGAGAAGCGCATCCAACTGGTCAGCAAGCCTGGTCCGCGTACTTTGATTTTCCATGGTGCAATTACGGGCGTAGACAGCAGCAAACAAGGTTTGCAGTTCTATGAAGTGATTCCAGTGGCAATGATTGTTGCGGGTACTGAAGCCGCAACAGGCCACCGTACAATGGAAACAAATCTTTATTTTGAAGGGGAGCTTGTTGACTCCTCAACTAATAAAGTCGTGATGAAAGTCGTTCGTAAAGGTGAAGGTAAAACGGTAAGTAATGAAAATACACCGATTACCGTAGATTCGTTGAAATCAGTGATTGATGACATGGCGACAGACGCATCCATGTTTGAAGTCAAATAACACGCTATTACACAGAAAAAGGGAGCTATGCTCCCTTTTTTACCTCTTATGCTGCCCGCTTGCGCCAGGGTAGTGCAGTAAACATCCCCGGTTTTGAAAACATCACCAGATTGCCCAGCAAGATCATGATAAGCCCGATAATGGCATTGCTATGCCAGACATACCCTTCATAAATCGTTGAGAGACTGAGCGCCACCAGAGGGAAAAGCAACGTGCTATAAGCTGCCTGGCTTGCACCGATACGCCCAACCAGGGTGAAATATGCACCAAAGGCGATAACCGAACCGAAGATTGCCAGATAGAACAGCGATCCGAGATAGCGCAGTGTAAATTCTGGCATAAACGAATCGCCGCGCACCAATGCCAGTACACCCATAATGATGGTGCCGTAAAACATGGCATAAGTGTTGGTGGAAAGCGTCTCTAGTCCACGACGCTGGTGGCGGGTACTGATCATATTGCCGAGTGAGAACCCGTAAGTGCCCAGTGCGCTCAAGCCGATTCCCAACAGTAGAGAAGGGGCAAGTTGTGTCGCGACCAAATCATGCCAGAACAGCGCAACAACCCCGGCAATGCCAAGTACTGCGGCCGGTAGCAAATTTTTGTGTGGGCGCTGACGGAAGAAAACCATGCTGTTAACCGCATTAAACAACACGGCCATAGAGAATATCACCGACTCCAACCCCGAGCTGATATATGCCGCGGCATGATAAAAACAGAAGAAGTTAAAACCAAAAACACATCCGCCTTGTAGCATGCAGAACAGATGGTCACGTAAGCTGATACGGCGTAAACGTCCCAACGCCAACAGCACCACCAACATCACGATAGCTGCTACGGCAAAACGCCAGAAAATAGATACTGGCACCGACACCACACCTTGCTGCATGTAAATTGCAAGCCAGGTTGTCCCCCAAATCACTACCACCGAAATATAAAGCAATGCATTCATTTTGTTATCTCCCCAACTGGTTAACGGGAGTATCCGGAAATTTACCGCTCGTTGCTTTCACCAGCTTGCGTGGCTTGCATATTCTTGCGGTTTTATTTGCAGAGTAGATTGTTAATGGCTGGTAACGAGTGCTGGCACTACATACACTGTCAGTCCCGAACTTTGATGGTAATAAGTTATGACCCTGCCGTATCACGCATTCGAAAATCTTCGCCAGCATAATGCCGTGCTGGAAGATAACGTGCAGCTGGGTTCCGGGATTCAATTGTCGGCCTGGTCAAATAGTCTCGACCGTGTGACGCAATGTAGCGATCACCATACGTTAAGCATGTATGTGAATGAAGGTTATGAAACCTACCAAAAAACCCATTCAGGTTGGAAAAATGGCGGTGGACCAGACCGATTCTGTCTGATGCCGAAAGATGGAGAAACCACCTGGGATATTCGCAACCATTTTTCATTTGTGCATCTGTATTGCACAGATGAACATTTGCGTCATATTGCGGAGCAGATCTGGGATCGCAGCCCGGCAGCACTTCAGCTTGATGAGAAAATCTTCAGCGAGGATCCGCGTATTACTCAGTTGTATCGCCACTTTCTACTCAGCAGTGACTGGCAACAGCAGGCGAACCATTTGATGTTGAGCACAGCATCTACATTGCTGTTGACCCACCTGGTGCAGACCTACAGCAACGTACAGTGGCGTTTACCCAATGTGCGTGGAGGCCTTGCACCCGCGGTGTTGCGAAATATTCAGGCATATATTGAACAGCACCTTAGTGAGCCACTAACACTGACTGAACTGGCACAGGAAGCAGGGCTCAGCGAGTTTCATTTTGCGCGGATGTTTAAGCAATCAACTCAGCTCGCACCTCATCAATTTGTGATGCAAAGGCGCATGTTACGCGCCGAAGTATTAGTAAAAAACAGCGCGCTATCGCTGACGGATATTGCGATGGCCTGCGGGTTTAGCTCCGCAAGCCATTTCAGTAACCGTTTTAAAGCGACAACAGGCGTGACACCGTCACAGCTTCGCGCGGCGGGTAAATGAGAACAACGCGTAACATATCCCGCCAGCCACCAGCCCCCAAAAAGCAGAACCAATCCCCAGCAAACTGACGCCAGATGCGGTGACCAGAAACGTGACGATAGCCGCATCACGCTCACGCTCGTGGTTTAATGCCTGATACAAACTTCCTGCAATGGTACTCAGCAACGCCAGACCTGCCAGCGTATGGATATAGGCGACAGGCAGAGCGGTGAGTAACGTGGTAATTGAGCCGCCAAAAATACCGGCAAGCAAATAAAACACGCCAGCCGCAGCGGCAGCAAGCCAGCGCTTCGACGGATCCGGATGCGCTTCAGAACTCTGGCAAATAGCGGCAGTGATCGCCGCAATACAAATAGAAAACACACCAAAAGGTGCCAATAGCAGAGCAATCGCAGCGGTGACGACAATCAATGGCGATACCGGAATCTCATAGCCCGAGGCTTTGAGTGTGGCAACGCCAGGTGCGTTTTGTGACGCCATGGTCACCAGGAAGAAAGGGATACCGATCCCTAACAGGCTCGATAGTGAAAAGTGTGGCGTGGTAAATTCTGGCATAACCATTGCGACCGGTACGCTGCCGTTTTGCAGGTTTCCACTCATGACGCAAACCAACAGGCCGACAATCATTGCTACCACAACGGCATAACGTGGAGCCCAGGTTTTTGCCAGTAACCAGCCGAGCAACATACTGGCACAGAGTAAGAAATTCTCCTGCAAAGAAGTAAATGCATCCAGGCCAAAGCGCAGCAGAATACCTGCCAGCATTGCAGCGGAAAGTGTTGGGGGGATAAGACGCATCAAACGGGCGAAGAGGCCGGTCACACCGCACAGCAGAATTAAAAATGAGGCGAAAATAAACACGCCGATAGCTTCATTGAGCGAATGGCCTGGCAAACTGGTCGCAAGCAGCGCCGCACCGGGAGTAGACCAGGCGGTGAGAATCGGTGTGCGATACCAAATGGTTAGCACGAGAGTACTAATCCCCATGCCTATCCCAAGCATTGTCAGCCAACCCGCGATTTGCAGCGTGTTAGCACCGGCTGATTCCGCAGCTTGCCAGATAATAGCCGCCGAACTGGCATAACCAACTAAAACAGCAACGAACCCGGCCAGAATCGTGGGCAATGGAATGGATATTGTGCGCATTTTTTCCCTTCATGGTTATAGCGTCGTCGAACTATAACATCACAAATCATTAACAACAGGCGTGATGATGTTGAAAACTCTGCAAGTTCACTTTCATGAAATGTTAGGTGAGGGCCAGAACAGGGGATTGCTCTCCGTGCGAAGAGCAATAAAAACCTTATGCGAATTCGCTACTGGATTCTTCTTCAACGGCGGTGCTGAGATAAGCAAACGCGTTTGCGCGCTCCAGAGGGCGCGAGAAGTAGTAACCCTGCATATAAGGGATGCCACATTTCTCAAGTAACTGACGTTGTTTTTCCGTTTCCACGCCTTCCGCGATCACACTGAAGTTGAGGCTGTTAGACATATTCATCATCGCCTGAACAATAGACAGGCCTTTTTGTTCGATATGCTGAATAAACGAACGGTCAATTTTGATGTAGTCAATATTCATATTCTGGATAACTGACAAACTAGAGTAGCCCGTCCCAAAATCATCTACTGAGAATTTCACGCCACATTGTTGTAGCTGACTCACCTTCTCATTAATCATCATTTGTTCAGACTGGAAGAGTGATTCAGTGACTTCCAGATGCAGTAAATGCCCCGGTATTGCATAGCGCTCAATAACCCGATTGACGTTATTGACGAACCCTTTGTCGTAAAACTGAATCAACGAGATATTCACGCACATGCAGATTTCCGCATTTGTTTTATGCATTTTCGCCAGTGTTTTACAGGCCTCTTCCAGTACCCAACTTCCCACTTGAACAATACGGCCGCTTTGTTCCATTAATGGGATAAATTCAACTGGCGAGATCTCCTGCTCCTGATAACGCCAGCGCATCAAGGCTTCAAAACTAACTATCTGGCCGGTGGCGTCGACAATTGGTTGATATACAAGACGGAACTCATCGCGCTCCAGAGCACCTTTTAGTGCTTCATTGAGCGTCATCTTGCGGCGCAGATTGTGTTCGAGTTCGAGGTTATAGAAAGCATAACGTTCAGGATATTTGCCTTTTTGCGAATACATGGCGATATCTGCAAGCTGAATCAGTCGCGTAATTGAGAAGTCATGCTCAGGACAAACTGAAATACCGATGGTTGCATTCAGGGCAATGGTTTGGTCATCAAGACGGATCGGTAGGGAGAGGCTGGCGATGATATTTTCAGCAAGTTCACTGGTAATAGCATGCGAACTTTCCTTAACCAACAGAATAAATTCATCACCACCCCAACGGCACATAAAGTTAACGTCACCGATAAAGCTCTTAAGTCTGGTACTTAATGCAATCAGTACTTTGTCGCCGACATTGTGACCGAGCGTATCATTAATATTTTTAAAACCATCGAGGTCGATAAAGAAGATGGAGAAACCTGTTATATGGTTTTGCTCAAATTCGCGCTCAATCCCTTCTACTGCCGATAAAAAAGCAGTGCGGTTATAGAGACCCGTGAGGGAGTCTATATTTGATATAACATAAACTTCCTGTGTTCTTTCTCGGATCGTCTCTTCCATGCTGGAAACAAGTTTTTTGTTTCGGTAACGTAACAAGATTGCTTCTTTAATATAATTGGCTGAGCGTGCAGAAGAGATAATCATGATTAAAGTAAAACAGATGCCCAGCCCGCCGAGATTATTTTTATATTGTTCTGGCTGCAGCATTAGCAATACAGACATCGGCATTAAAATAATAATGTTATAGAGCGCGGATAGCAGAAAACTTGCAGAGAGAATACTTGTCGCTCCCCCCGCCATGGCGGCAAGTATCACATTTGTAGAGCTAAGTTCTTCAACGGTAAATTGCGGGTAGAAAGTGACTGCATAGACGCTCCACAACATGGCAGTTATTAAACAGCCGATTGAAAAGCGCACCACCCAGTCCTTTCGGTCTTTAGATTTGGCGTCACTTTTTATCCACATATGGGTATCAATGAGTCGAATGGCCAGAACCAGAGTCATGAACAGCCACCAGGTCATTTTGGCGTAGAAATTATTATTGTCGATAAAAGTGAAGGCAAGAGTGGTAGACGCAATAAAAGTAATCAGAATGCCAGGTAATGAGTTGTTGTATAACAGCTTAACGCCTTCTGACTTATAAAGTCTTGAATGTTCTATGTTTATGGTCATTTCCCATCATCTTAACTGAGTCATTTAACTAGCTCCCACTTTAATAGGTCTAATATGATCACTCTTTGTAATTATTCCCGGTGGAAGTATAAATTAAAACATTTCGTAATACACCGTCTTTAGCTACCGCCAGCATTACTATCGGCCTATGTTGTTACGCCGTT
Organism: Buttiauxella noackiae; assembly: GCF_000737905.1. Classification (NCBI taxonomy): domain Bacteria; kingdom Pseudomonadati; phylum Pseudomonadota; class Gammaproteobacteria; order Enterobacterales; family Enterobacteriaceae; genus Buttiauxella; species Buttiauxella noackiae. Next base: position 724,302 of record NZ_JPRU01000001.1, on the reverse strand, counting down.
TCATATGTGTTGGAAATTAATAAATTGAAGGTTGCTGGAGGTTTAATTTGCTCTTACCTTTGCAGATCTATGCTTACGCGACCAATCTGACTACAATACCCGCCTTTCGCCCATAACATAGAAACAGACCCACTATGCGCCTGCACGCCAATCATCTTGAATTACTCAGCCCAGCTCGTGACACCTCCATCGCCCGCGAAGCCATTCTGCATGGCGCGGATGCGGTCTACATTGGTGGGCCTGGCTTTGGCGCTCGCCATAATGCCGGCAACAGCCTGCAAGACCTTGCTGAACTGGTGCCGTTTGCTCACCGTTATGGGGCGAAGATTTTTGTTACGCTGAACACCATTTTGCATGACAATGAACTGGAACCTGCACGTCGTATGATCCACGACCTGTATCAGGTGGGTGTGGATGCGCTGATTGTGCAGGATATGGGCGTGCTGGAAATGGATCTGCCGCCGATTGAGATTCATGCCAGTACTCAGTGTGATATTCGCAGCGTAGAAAAAGCGAAATTCCTCTCCGATGCAGGCTTCTCGCAAATTGTTCTGGCTCGTGAACTGAACCTCAATCAAATTCGTGCAATTCATGAAAATGTTGATGCCACAATTGAGTTCTTTATTCACGGTGCGTTATGCGTGGCCTATTCGGGGCAATGTAATATTTCCCACGCCCAGACCGGGCGTAGTGCAAACCGCGGTGATTGCTCCCAGGCTTGCCGTTTGCCGTACACCCTGAAAGATGATCAGGGCCGTGTAGTGGCTTATGAAAAACATCTGTTATCGATGAAAGATAACGATCAAAGCGCCAACCTTGCAGCACTGGTAGATGCGGGTGTGCGTTCCTTCAAAATTGAAGGGCGCTACAAAGATATGAGCTATGTGAAAAATATCACCGCTTATTATCGCCAGTTGCTGGATGAATTAATGGAGCAGCGCACTGATTTGGTTCGTGCTTCCTCTGGCAAGACTTCGCATTTCTTTATCCCTTCACCGGATAAAACCTTCCACCGTGGTAACACTGACTACTTCGTTAATGAGCGCAAAATCGATATCGGCGCGTTTGATTCACCAAAATACATCGGCTTACCGGTAGGTGAAGTCCTGAAGGTGGGCAAAGACTTCCTGGATGTCAGTGTTACCGATACGCTGACCAATGGTGACGGTCTGAATGTGTTGATCAAGCGTGATATCGTTGGTTTCCGTGCTAATACGGTGGAAAAAACGGGTAAAAATCAGTATCGCGTCTGGCCAAATGAGATGCCGGAAACACTGAAAAATGTGCGCCCGAACCACCCACTAAACCGTAATCTTGATCATAACTGGCAGCAGGCTTTAACGAAAACCTCCAGCGAACGCCGTATAGCAGTGGATTTGGAACTGGGTGGTTGGGAAGAACAGCTGATTTTGACCCTCACCAGCGAAGAGGGTGTCAGTGTAACTAAAACACTGGAAGGGCAGTTCGAAGTGGCGAACAACCCGGAAAAAGCTTACTCAAACCTGCGTGATGGCCTGACGAAACTGGGTCAAACCATGTATCAGGCGCGAAAAGTGGATTTGAAGCTTCCAGCACCTTTATTCGTGCCAAACAGCCAGTTGAATCAACTGCGCCGTGAAGCTATCGACGAGCTAACCGAAGCGCGTTTACAGCAATATCAACGTGGCACCCGCAAACCTGTTAGCGTCCCGCCTCCGGTTTATCCGGAAGAGCATCTGACGTTTCTCGCCAATGTTTACAACCATAAAGCGCGTGAGTTTTATCAGCGTTATGGCGTGAAACTGATTGATGCCGCTTATGAAGCCCATGAAGAAAAGGGTGAAGTTCCGGTGATGATCACCAAACACTGTCTGCGTTTTGCCTTTAACCTGTGCCCGAAACAGGCGAAGGGTTCAGTAAAAAGCTGGAAAGCCTCGCCTATGCAGCTGGTGCATCAGGATGAAGTACTGACGCTGAAATTTGACTGCAAACCGTGCGAAATGCATGTTATCGGCAAGATGAAAAACCACATCCTCAAGATGCCATTACCGGGTAGCGATGTTGTGGCGTCCATCAGCCCGGACGAATTGTTGAAGACGATGCCGAAGCGGAAATAATCTTTGGTAATTAGATGACGCTGCGCTTATTGACCTACGAGACTGATTTGAAAATGGTTTTGTAGGTCTGGTAAGCGCCGCCAGACCAGTGTTTAAGGATTCTGCGCCCGCAACTGATCAATCATCCATCTTCCCGCAGGACCTGGCGGCGTTTTATTTGACCACAGAACATCCACGTCAATGCGCTGCGGCCAACCAGCAATGGGTAACTCCTGCAAGACACCGTGACCAAATTGCTCCACCAACCAGCGTGGCAAAATCCCCCAGCCAAACCCTTGCTCTGCCATTTCCAATAGCATCAATAACGATGGCGATGACCACATCGGGCCACCGCTTTTATTGCGGGTCGGATCGGTAAAGGTGCTTAAACAAAGCTGGCGTTCAGTCTGTAGCATATCCATTTCAATCGCAGGCAGACGAGCCAACTCATGCTTGCGGTGAATAAAAATCGCCATCTCCGCACCGACCTGCAAACGCGCCACCGTAACATCCACCGGGTAGCGAGGCTGCACACGCAAAACACCCACATGCGCACGGCCAATTTGTATCAGGTCGATGACATCTTCATCCTCAGCAATCAGACACTCGAATTCGATATCGGGAAAGCGTTGTGAAAAACGCTGGAGAATCGATTCGTGATGTGAAGTTTGCCAGACATCAGAGAGCACAAAACTCAGGCGTGGCTCAACGTTGCCGGCAAGGCGTACCGAAACTTCATCCAGCCTTTCGCTTGCCGCAAGTATCGACTGAATATAGGGCAAAACGTGTTTGCCCTGGTCAGTCAATACGGGTTGGCGGCTCTGGCGGTCAAACAAGGTCACGCCCAGGTCGGCTTCTAAATTTGCAATCGCGCTGCTTATGGTTGACTGACTTTTCTTTAGTTTCCTCGCAGCCGCAGAAAACGAGCCGGTTTCAACCGCTTGCAGAAAGGCCTCAAGAGATTCGGGAGAATACTTCATCTTCTATCGCTTTTATCGATGGCTATTAACTTAATTCTATCAGTAATAGCGATAATAATACGCCGCAGAGCCATATTGCTTTTATATCGTCTGGAGTGAGTTATGCAGTCTCAAAATAGAACATTTGCCGAACGCATCCTGCATGCGGTGGGTTTTGAAGTTATCGCGATTGCGATTTGTGCGCCTTTAGCCGCGTGGATTATGGATAAGCCACTGTTTCAGATGGGTGCGCTGGCTATTATGCTGTCGACCGTTGCGATGGTATGGAACATTATTTATAACGCTGGGTTCGATAAAATTTTCCCGATGGGGCAAAAACGCCGCTTGCCACTACGCGTCGCTCATGCGCTGGGCTTTGAAGGGGGCTTTATCCTGATTGGCTTGCCATTGGCGGCCTGGATGCTGGATATTTCTCTATTGCAGGCGTTTATGGTCGAGATCGGGTTCTTCCTGTTCTTCCTGCCGTATACCGTGATTTATAACTGGATGTACGACACGCTTCGTGCTCGCTGGATTCAGTGCCCGGCTTCTTCCACAAAATAGTCCAAATGGTGGGGGCGTTTGCGCTTAACCACCCTTGCATATTTTCCGCTTACATTTAGAACACATCCCCTGAGTCATTTGAGTTGCCTCCCGGCGGCTTAAATGGTTCAGGGGATTTTTGCAGGATTGTGCAATCATCTAACAGCATTGCGCTACAGGAAATACACCGTCTCAGATGACACTGAACCGGTCAAACATACCTGGAGCGCATCATGAAAACTATCAATCACATCTATATCAATGGCCAGTTTGTTATCCCTCATGGCAATGAGCTGTTCGATCTTATCAACCCAACTACCGAAGAAACCGTCGCGCAAGTGCAACTGGCAGATGTTGAAGATACTCGCCTGGCGATTGCTGCTGCAAAAGCGGCATTCCCAATGATGCGCAGCTCTTCCCGCGAACAGCGTATGAACTGGCTGCAACAACTGCATGACGCCGTAAAATCCCGCGAAGTTGAGCTGATTGATACCATGGTGGAAGAGTACGGCTGTATGCCTGCATTTGCTCAGGGTACCGTGAATCATGCCATCGATAGCTTTATGCAAATGCGCGATGTGCTGGCTAGATTCCCCTTTGAAACCCGCGTTGGTAATGCTCGTGTGATCATGGAGCCTTTGGGTGTGGTGGGGCTGATTACACCGTGGAATGGTAATTATGGTTTTATTGCCTCTAAGCTTGCGACGGTAGTTGCTTCTGGCTCAACGGCGGTGATTAAACCCAGTGAGCTAAGTGCCCGCCAGACGGCATTAATTACTGAGTGTCTGCATGCTGCAGGTCTGCCGAATGGGGTGATTAATATTGTTACCGGGCGTGGGGATGTTGTTGGGGCAGAAATTACACGCCATCCTGATATCGCAAAAATCTCGTTTACGGGTTCTACCGCCGTGGGAAAAACCATTGCCCGTGGTGCGGTGGATACGCTCAAGCGCGTGACGCTCGAACTGGGCGGGAAGTCTGCCAACGTGCTGCTTGATGATGTCTCTCTTGAAGAAGCCATTCCACTGGCGTTGCAGGTGATGTCCTGGAACAGCGGCCAGGCGTGTATTGCCGGTACACGTTTGTTAGTCCATGAAAACCGCCTCGAGGAAGTGAAAGCACAGTTACGCCAGGACATTTCTTTACTGGAACCTGGTAAGAATGTTGGAACAGCGGTGACGGCACAGCAATATGAGCGTGTGCAAGCATACATCCGTAAAGGAATTGAAGAGGGTGCTGAATTACTCTGTGGGGGTGAAGGCCGCCCGGAAGGTTTTGAGCGTGGTTACTATGTGAAGCCGACTGTTTTTGTGAATGTTCGTAACGATATGACTATTGCCCAACAAGAAATTTTTGGCCCGGTGCTGTCGGTGATTACCTATAAAGATGACGCAGAAGCTATCGCGATCGCCAACGATACTGTGTACGGATTACAGGCATATGTGAGTGGTAAAGATGTGCAACGTACACAGGCGATCGCAAGCCAACTTATCGCCGGACGAGTGTTCGTCAACGGAGTTTATAATGAACCACAAGTACCATTTGGTGGTTTTAAACAGTCGGGGATTGGACGTGAATTTGGTTCTTTCGGGTTGGAAGGGTATCTTGAACCAAAAGCCATAATGGGGCAGTGAAATGCCGGAAAGAGAAAACATTTTGCGGTCTGATGGCCGCATTTTAGCTGAGCTTTGTCAAAGCGTGGATCGGCATTACCAATGTGCGGAAACGTCTGAGATGGAGCTGCAAACCGCAGTGCCCTGGCTTCGATTTATCCGCGTATCTGAACCGACGCTGTTTAATCGAGGCATGCTGGAACCGTCGATGTGTATGCTTCTTCAGGGGCGTAAAAAAATGCTTATTGGTGACAACGTCACGGAATATGGCCCCGGGAATTACTCAATGGCGGCGGTAGACATGCCCGTTTCCGGCCAGGTGACCCAGGCCACTGTGTCTGAGCCTTATTATGGCGTGCGCATTGACCTCAATAGCCGGGAAATTGCCGATTTAATTGTCTCATTGCAAATTACACTGCCCGAAAAACAAGGTGAAAGTGTCAAGCCGGGCGCCTGGATCTCCAGTGCTGATGACGCGTTGCAGGATGCTTTTTTACGGCTGGTGAAAGTGCTGGATACCCCCGATGATTTACCGGTGATGTCCAAACTTATTAAACAGGAAATTCTTTATCGTCTGGTGACGTCGCCATCAGGTGCGACGTTCTGGAAACAGACGCTCTCCTGGAATCAGGGGAAAGGTGTGGGTGAGGCTCTGGCGTGGATTAAGCGCCATTTCGCCGAGCCGCTAAAAATTGATGAGCTGGCAAAACGTGTCGGTATGAGCACTTCAAGCCTGCATCATCGCTTTAAAGCCCTGACTGTGATGAGCCCGTTGCAATATCAAAAGCAGATCCGTCTGCTCGAAGCACGGCGGTTATTACTCAGTGGAGGCCAGGATGTAGCGAACATCGCCTGGCAAGTAGGCTATGAATCCCCATCGCAGTTTAACCGTGAGTACCGTCGTTCGTTTGGCGCAGCGCCGTTGCAGGATGTCGAAACGCTACGTCAGATGGGCGTTACGCTTTAGTTTTTCTTGCCACAATAAACAGGCGTGGGAACAGCATTAACACATTACCATCGTGTCGCGGCGGGTACGCCTGCTGCAAAAGCGTGTGGTAACGCTCCAGAAACGCCTGTTGTTGAATGTTATCCAGGTTTGCGAGATAAGGCCTTAAACCGGTAGAACTTAGCCATTCAATAATCGCCTGTGCTGACGGCATCACGTGGAAATAGGTGGTACGCCAGATATCCACCGTGCAACCCGATTGCGCCAGCAAATCGTAATACTCTTGTGCTGGGAGCAACGCTTCGCGCCCGGAGTCAGGGCTCCCCAATTGGGCGGCGACCTGGCGCATTAATGTATGCGTGGGCTCTTGCCAGTTATCCGGCATTTGCACCGCTAACACTCCATTTTCGGCAAGTTGCGCAGCCAGGTGGGGAAACAGCTCCGGGTGGTTACTTACCCACTGCAATGACGCATTTGCATAGATAACATCTTGTTTTACCGCAGGCGTCCAGGATGTCACATCAGCCTGTTCAAACTGGCAATTCGGCAGGGCAGCGCGCGCTTTTTCCAGCATCGCCGGAGAGCTATCAATACCGGTCACTGCGGCATTCGGGAAGGCCTGGTGCAGTAAAGCAGTACTGTTTCCCGGGCCGCATCCTAAATCTGCAATATGTTTTGCACCGGGGTGTTGAATACGTGCGGCGAGTTCTGCTGCCGGGCGCGTACGTTCTGCTGCAAACTGCAAGTAAAGCGCGGGGTTCCAGTCCTGCATAGTTTTCTCCTGTGGCTTAATTGCATTAAGCGTAGTGATGAATTAAGAAATTGTGCATGGTTTAGAATCTGATTAATTACTGTAACGTAGTGGCTAAACTCAGGTAAGGAAAACCGCAATGAAAGTGACTCGCAAACAGGAAAAGGTCGTCAAGCGCACACTGGAGGGCTGGCGTCAGGAAGGGGTGATTGATGCCGCAGAGCAACAGCGTCTGCAACAAAACCTCTCGGTTCAACTGTTCGACTGGCAACGAATGAGCCGCTATGCATTCTGGGTAGCGCTGGCCTGTTTCATTATTGCGATTGGCAGCCTGGTTGCTGATGAATATTTGATGGCGTTGCTGTTTAATTTTGGCAACCTCACGCGTGCTGTGATTCTGCTGCTTATCGCTATAGCGTTTTATGTCTGGGGATTTTATCGGCAAAAGAGGACACCGGATAAACGCTACAGCAATGAAGCTATTCTTTTCTTAGGTGCATTATTTACCTCGTTATTTTTGTGGCAGCTCGGCATGGCGCTGGATAACGGCAGCGGGAATGTGGCCCCGCTATGTTTGCTCGGCTGCGCTATATATGGCGCTATTGGCTACCTGGGCCGTTCGGGGCTTATCTGGCTGTTTTGCCTGCTGGCGTTGGGGAGTTATTTCGGCACTTCGACAGGCTATTATTCCGGCTGGGGCGCTTATTGGCTCGGTATGAACTATCCCATTCGCTTTGTATTATTCGGTGGGTTGTTACTTGCGGCATGTTATCTGCTTAAAAAACCTTTGCTGCAACGTAACCTGTTTGCGGTCAGTAAAGCGATGGGGCTGCTGTATCTGTTTATCGCTTTGTGGATTTTGTCGATCTTTGGGAATTACGATTTGGATATCTGGCAAAGTGTGCGCCAGATTGAGCTGCTGCACTGGTCATTGCTCTTCGCCCTCGCGGCAGGCGCATGTATCTGGATTAGCCTGAAAACTGACGATGGCATGCTGCGCGGATTCGGCCTGACGTTCCTCGGTATTAACCTCTACACCCGCTATTTCGAGATGTTCTGGGACGACACCAATAAAGTGATTTTCTTCCTGCTGCTCGCCATTTCGCTGGCTCTTGTCGGGCGCTACGCCGAGAAAATTTGGCGGCTCGGGGAGAAATGACATTCGCCGGGCGGGTCAATGCTGAAAACCCGCCAGCGAATGGCAAAGATTACTCAGATGTAAAAGTCAGATACCCGGCCACGCCACCGCCGCCATCTTTGGGATGATGGACGCCGTCCATTACCGTGACTTTCGGGAAGTCGAAAGGTGACACGCCTTCAATGCAGGCGACATTCACGCCATATTGCTCAGGGTTTGAGCGGCGCTGGTGAAAAGTATAAATCCCGCACACGGAACAGAAGAAATGCACCGCCGCTCCGGTGTTAAAACGATATTCGGTGAGTTTATCCTGGCCTTTAGTCATCTTAATCCCCGACAACGGAGCAGAAACAGCAACCGCGCCGCGCATTCGGCAAAATGAACAGTTACAGCGGCGGATAGTGTTAAAACCATCACTCAGTTCGACGGTAAAAGCGACAGCACCACAATGACATTGGGCAGAAACTTTTTGTTGCATAGCCACCTCAATCCAGATTTTTAATCCTCCTGAGTTTAGTGGTTAACTGAGGCTTGTCATTACGCTCAGGCTGTCTTTTCGCGTCATCTTTTGCGAGGATAGCGCGGAATTTACAGCTATCAACAAAAGGTAACGATATGGCTAAGCATCCAACGGGTAAATATTTGCGCGCCCCAATTACATCCAACGATAAAAATCTGCTGATTTACGTGGTGCGTGGCTCAAAAATTGACGATATGCCACCCGATGAAGATGAGGATTACCCTGGTGATATGCAGATGTTGATGCCGCAACTGTCTAAAGAGTTCGATGGCGAATTAAATATCGCACTTGAAGAGTGCCAGTCAGGTGATGTGATTGTCTTTATGTGTACGACGGATATGATTTTTGAGTACGGTTACTCGAAGATTAAAGCTATGCTCCGCGCTTAATTAACGCCTGTTTGAAAACTAAACCCCGGTGCGATGACCGGGGGTTGTTCTATTAATGACCGTAAAAAATCTCGCCTTTCATAGCGCGTAAAATCTTCCCTTCAGCATCGGTAATCAGCACGTAATTCCCGCCCATGTACGTCCAGTGGCTTCCTGCTACTGGTGCTGGCAGATGCCTGATTTGCCAGGCATCAATCTGATAAGGCTTAGTACGGTATAAATCAGGCACGATGTCGCCAATTTTAAATGGCTTGTAATCGGCATGAAATTCCTGAATTTCAAACGAGGACGTTGGCTGTGGCGCGGCGGGGGCCGGTGCGGCAACCGGTGCATCAGCTGCCTGAGCAGTCATCGCCAATGGCAAAGAACCGGCCATCAGGGCCGCAGAAAAAACAAATACATTCAATTTACGCATATCTTCTCCAGATACCTTCATCTGCTAACTTTCAAATAATGCCGTTATCTCTATCACGTTGTTTCACTGGTGATAATCAATTTTTCGTTACTTGAAGTAAATGACTTGCGGTATGTGGCGGGTGTGGTGGAAAACTTAGCGCGGAAATGGTGGCGCAGAGTCGCCGCACTGCCAAACCCGACTCGCTCGGCAATTTCATCAATGGAGAGTGTGCTGCTTTCCAGTAAATCCCGACAGTGCGTCAGGCGCATATTCAGCAGCCAGCGTGCGGGCGTGGTGCCGGTTGTTGCGGCAAAACGGCGTAAAAATGTTCTCGGACTCATACCTGTGAACGCCGCCAGCGATTCTACCGAGTGTTCATCAGCCAGATGGATTTGCAAATAATCGAACAGTGGGCTTAGACGCTTGCTTTCATAGGCAACCGGAATAGGTTGTTCGATAAACTGTGCCTGACCGCCAACGCGATGAGGGGGCACAACCAGGCGGCGCGCCACGCTGTTTGCGGCAGCCTGGCCGTAATCACGCCGCACCAGGTGCAAACTCAAATCGATACCGGCGGCACTTCCGGCTGAGGTCAGAACCGATCCGTTATCGATATACAACACATCTGGCATCACCTGAATAGCCGGATACCGTTGCTGCAACTTTTCGGTGTAACGCCAGTGGGTTGAAGCTTGTAACCCATCGAGCAGGCCGCTGGCTGCCAGCACGAATACACCAGAGCATATCGACATGATCCGCGCTCCGCGTGCATGTGCAGCACGTAAAGCTTCACACAACTGTGGCGGAACCGGTTCGTCAGCACCCCTCCAGCCGGGCACAATAATCGTCCCTGCGTCCTCCAACAAAGAAAGACCACCATCAACCGCCAGCCGGATACCGCCGGTCGCTCTAAGCTCGCCAGGTTCGATTCCTGCGACCGCAAATCGATACCAGTTATCGCCCATTTCCGGGCGCGGCAGACCAAACACTTCAACCACGACACCGAATTCAAAGGTGCACAGGCCGTCATACGCCAAAGCGACAACAAGAGGATTTTGCATGAGTATTCCAGACGATTGTCATGATCTTCACGTTATCTGTCATTTCTGCCATACGTCAAGCCATACGCTGCGCTCTATAGTGAGATCTCACCACCATGAGGAGTGTTTATGAGTTACGTTACTGATTATCCAGCCGCTGCCCCAGAAATCGCCGCCGCTCATTTTCTACAGCGTTTGAACCTTGAAACAGACTGCGATGATGTTCACAGTGCCATGAAAGAAGGGGACCTAGATTTTGTTCTGCTGCATGTTGTTGGCTCGCCAGAAGCCTTTGCGCGTCGCCATATTCCAGGAGCATTGCATTTGCGCCATCGGGATATGACGGCCGAGCGCATGGCAGAATGGCCTGCGGACACGCTATTTGTGGTTTATTGCGCGGGGCCGCATTGTAACGGCGCTGACCGTGCCGCATTAAAACTGGCTCGTCTTGGCCGTCCGGTGAAAATTATGATTGGAGGATTAACCGGTGGGCGGATGAAGGATTTAGCTTTGCCTGAGCTGTGAATTTGCTACCCGCAGGGCGCTAACAGGGTGTAATCTTTGGCTCAAATTTGTCATATCTAAAGGAAGTCACAATGTCGATTTACAGTGAAACCAATGCACAGTTCATCCTGGGTTTAAGTAACCTGTCTGCAATCCTTGAGAAAGCGGCTGATTGGGCGAAAGAGAACGGTAAAACGGAAGAGAGCCTGCTTACGGCGGCGCTTGCAGAAGATATGTATCCGCTGGTGCGCCAGGTGCAGATTACAACCGATATGGCCAAACGTGCTGTTGCACGTCTGGCAGGTGTTGATGCTCCGGTGATGGAAGATAACGAAACCACTATTGAACAGCTTCAGGCGCGTATTAAAGCGACGATTGCTTTCATGAAAGGCATTAGCGATGAGCAACTTGCTGGTGACGACGAGCGCCCAATTGTCGTGATGGCACGTGAACACGAACTGCGTTTCACCGCTCGCGGCTATGTGTATAAATTCGCCACCCCGAACTTCTACTTCCATTTCACCACCGCTTACGACATCTTGCGCCAGGCGGGTGTGCCATTGGGCAAACGTGATTTCGTTGGCCCGATCTTCTAAATAATTGTGCGCCTGCTAACTTAGCTGATAATGGCGGTTCGGGCGCAACTTCTCAGGCAGTTCCTCACGCTCATCCATATCCTGTAAATCCCGCTCAATAGTGTTGCAAATGGCATCCAGCGGCAGGTCGTTGTCTTCTGTGCCAAACGGCTCTTCCAGCTCTTCAGCCAGCGTATCAAGCGAAATAAAGGTATAGGAAACAAATACCGACAAGAACGGTGTCATGTAGTGTAGGTCGGTGACCAATGCGAACGGCAGCATAATGCAAAACAGGTACACGGTACGATGCAAAATCAGCGTATAGGCGAATGGCAACGGTGTGTTGGCAATGCGCTCACAGCCCCCGGAAACCGCTGAAAGATCGTTCAGATGATGATTCAGACTGCTCCACACCACATCAGAAATCAGACCCTGTTTGCGTTTATCGGCGAGCCATTCGCCCATCAGCAATAGTATGCGGTTACAGGGCGCGTGGCTTTTCATCACCCACTGTAATTCTTCGGCAGTTAAGAATTTTTTCAGGGTCTCTTCTACCGGGCGCTTACGCAATGTGAGCCTGAGCGCGTGGCAAAAGGCAATCTGCAAATTCACAAAAGACCTAATCTGACTGCGGTTTTCACCCAGCAGACTTTTAGTCTCGCGCAAAAACGAACGCTGAGTAATCGCCAGTTGCCCCCACAGCGTGCGAGCTTCGTTAAAGCGGGCGTAACAGACGCTGTTTCTGAATCCGAGAAAAATCGCTATCGCCACACCAAGAATACTAAAGGGTGCGATGGTGAGTTTTATACCCAGCGTTTCATACCATGGCAGGAAGAAGATAACGCTTATCGAGAGCGCAACATTCAACAACAGGCGTGAGTAGATTTTTTGTAGAACCGAACCGTGCCAGACGAATAAGCGGATAAACCAGTGTTGCTGCGGGCGAACAATCATATTGGGAGGCTCTAAAACAGGACGTCATATTTAACGGCAAACTGTGATGTAGATCAACTTGCAATTTACAGGGCTTTAACAACATGAATTATTTTCAATAACCATGAAAGATCTTCGTTTGTCCTCATGTTCGTCATCTGCCATTCTCAATTACACAAATAGCCGTCCAGATGGCTAAATATTCAAATAATGAATTATCACCTTGCTAAATTAATTAGCCGGGTCAGCGGAGAAAACACATGCCTCAGACCACACCACATCGCGCTCCATTCCGTGCCGATATTGTCGGTAGTTTCTTACGTCCAGCCACTATCAAAAATGCCCGTCAGGCGTTTGCTGAAGGTGAAATCGACGCCAGCCAGTTGCGCAAAGTTGAAGATGATGCGATTCGTGCTTCGGTCGAGCAGCAGTGCGCTTGCGGTCTGCACGTGGTGACTGATGGTGAGTTCCGTCGGGCGTGGTGGCATTTTGATTTCTTCGACGGCCTGCAAGGTGTGGAACGCTACGAATCAGAACAGGGCATTCAGTTTAATGGGGTACAGACCAAAGCGCACAGTGTGCGTGTGGTGGGTAAACTTGGGTTTGGTTCGCACCCAATGCTGGAAGATTTCCGCTATCTGAAAAGCATCAGCGGCAACGCGGTGCCAAAAATGACCATTCCAAGCCCAAGCGTGTTGCATTTCCGTGGTGGCCGCAATGCTATCGACAGTAATGTGTACCCTGATTTAAAAGAGTATTTTGACGATCTTGCAACGACCTGGCGCGATGCCATTCAGGCGTTTTATGCAGCAGGTTGCCGTTATCTGCAACTTGATGACACCGTTTGGGCTTATCTGTGCTCCGATGCACAACGTAAAGAGATCCGCGAGCGTGGTGATGATCCAGACCAACTGGCGAAAATCTATGCTCAGGTGCTGAATAAAGCGCTGGAAGGCAAGCCGGACGATTTGGTTATCGGCCTGCATGTTTGCCGCGGTAACTTCCGTTCAACCTGGATTTCTGAGGGGGGTTACGAGCCAGTTGCTGAAGTGTTGTTCGGCAGTGTCAATGTGGATGCCTTCTTCCTTGAATACGATAACGACCGTTCCGGTGATTTTTCGCCGCTGCGCTTTGTGCGCCCGGGTCATCAGCAGGTAGTTTTAGGGCTTATCACCACAAAAAATGGTGAGCTGGAAAACCCTGAGTTGATTGAACAGCGAATTAACGAAGCCGCGCAATATGTTGATATCAACCAAATCTGCCTCAGCCCGCAGTGTGGCTTTGCCTCAACAGAGGAGGGCAATAGCCTTACGCCCGAGCAGCAGTGGGATAAAGTCCGCCTGGTGACGGAGCTTGCTGAAAAGGTTTGGTAACGAGCAAGCCGATTGTTCACGGACCCATAGACATCCAGGGTGGATAGTCCATGCCATGGTAGAGAAGTGTTCGGACACATGGTGAACAATTTTTAACATCCTTTACCCATTATGATCGGCCTGTTTTTCAGGTCGTTCATGCTCACTCTTGCGCTGTACTAACACACTTCATCTTGTCCCCATCCAGCTTCATTCTGCCGATATGCTCGCGGATAAACGCCTTTAGCTACACGTCCCTAATACTGAGTTTCCCACTGATATCCACTTTCCTGACCATCCCCCTGGATCGTACTTTGCCGCCAACCGTACTTTGCAAAAGATCGCTCCAATCCTCAAAAAAACCCTTGACCTTCCAACAGTGGTAAGTCGGCTAAATGGCTGAAGAGCTGTTTCGGCTCAGCAAAATTAACCGTCGATTCCCGTCTTAAAGGGCAAAATGATGAAAGCCAAATCCGTAATCTTAATGACTGCGACGATAAGCGTCGTGCTCGCTATCGCTGGATGTAATGAGACGGCAACCGTTGCCGCTGCCGTAAAGCCGCCTGGTGTTCCGGTGGCTGAGGTGATAGTTCGCCCAGTGACGCCCTTTGTCGAACTCACCGGCTCGCTGACCGCCGTTAAGCGAGTAGAACTTCGCCCACGAGTTGCAGGCTATCTTCAGGCCGTGAGCGTACCCGAAGGAAGTGTTGTTGAAGCGGGCAGTGAACTGTTTCGTATTGACCCTCGAGTATTTCAGGCCCGAGTGAATGCTGAGAGGGCGCGCTTACGAGAGGCTGAAGCGGCATCAATGCTTGCGCAGACAGAATATACCCGAACCCAACGACTGTTCACCCAAAAAGTGGTTGCTCGCGAGCGTCTCGACAATGCAACTGCTTCGCTGAATATGGGTAAAGCCCAGGTTGATGCCGCAAAAGCAGCATTGGATGCAGCGCTACTGGACATGAGTTTCACGCGCGTCACTGCGCCAATTGGCGGGCGTGTTGGCCAGGTTCTCGTTACCGAGGGTAACTATGTCGCCAGTGGCGTAACGCCACTCACAACGATCGTCTCGATTAACCCACTTCATGTCTATTTCGATGTCGACGAGCGTACGTATTTGCAATCGCTCGCCGCAGGGCGAGTCAACGCTAGCTCGGACGGATCGCAGGCGGCAAAAGTCATGGTAGCTCTGCCCACCGATAAGACCTATTCGCGGCAAGGCCGTGTCGATTTTCTCTCCAACGCCGCCGATCGTGGCACGGGAACGGTGCGTATCCGTGCGGTTGTCGACAACCCTGATGGGCATTTGATGCCCGGTCTTTTTGCCAGGGTCAAACTGGAGACCGGCGTATCGCAATCCAGGGTGCTGATCTCAGATCAATCGATTGGCACCGACCAGGGCCGCCGCTACGTACTTGTTGTTGGCAAAGATGACAAGACGGAATACCGCCCCGTCGAGACTGGGCCGATGGTCGAGGGTTTACGAGTGATAGAGCAAGGTTTGCAGCCAGGCGAGCGCATCGTCGTTAAAGGGCTGGTACGTCCGGGTATGCAAGTCACGCCACAGACAGCAGCAATTGATGGCACGCCTGTTGTGGTCCCACCAGCATCAGGAGGCGCACAATGACTTTCCCTCGTTTTTTCATCGATCGCCCGATCTTTGCCATCGTCCTGTCGATTCTAATGGTGATCGCCGGAACCGTTGCCTTCTTCCAATTGCCACTTAGCGAGTATCCAGCGGTGACGCCGCCGACCGTGCAAGTGACGGCTTCTTATCCTGGTGCGAATCCTAAGGTGATCGCTGAAACAGTGGCAGCACCACTTGAGCAGGCAATCACCGGGGTCGAGGGCATGCTGTATATGTCGTCACAATCGGCAACCGATGGTCGAATGATCCTGACGGTCACGTTTAAGCAGGGGACTGATGCCGATATGGCACAGATCCAGGTACAAAACCGAGTCTCGCGCGCGCTGCCGCGCCTGCCTGAGGAGGTACAGCGCCAGGGCGTCG
The DNA here is from genome assembly GCF_000737905.1 of Buttiauxella noackiae. Taxonomy (NCBI): domain Bacteria; kingdom Pseudomonadati; phylum Pseudomonadota; class Gammaproteobacteria; order Enterobacterales; family Enterobacteriaceae; genus Buttiauxella; species Buttiauxella noackiae. Next base: position 708,556 of record NZ_JPRU01000001.1, on the reverse strand, counting down.
TCACACAAAAAACCTCCCCGGACATCTTGATGGTGGTTCACCTGCTGTCGCCTGATAAACGTTACGATCCTCTCTATATTTCGAATTACGCTTACCTCCAGGTGCGCGATGAGCTGTCCCGCATTCCGGGGATCAGTGACGTCCTGGTTTGGGGGGCGGGTGAATACAGTATGCGGCTTTGGCTCGATCCAGACCTGATCGCCGCCAGAGGATTGACGGCGGGTGATGTTATCGCCGCAGTACGCGAGCAGAACGTACAGGTGGCGGCCGGTTCGGTCGGGCAAACTCCCAATTCCAATGCCGCATTTCAGGTGACGGTGAACCCGCTGTGGCTTTGCAAATCATTCAGAGCCCGGGAGCCAATGCGCTGGATGTTTCGCAAGCGGTGCGGACAACCATGCAGCGGTTGGAAGCTAACTTCCCGGAAGGGCTCAGTTCACGCATCGCCTATGACCCCACGGTCTTTGTCAGTGCCTCACTTGAGTCAGTAGTCATCACCCTGTTGGAGGCAATCCTACTCGTCGTCATCGTGGTAGTCGTGTTTCTGCGCAACTGGCGGGCTTCGCTCATCCCCCTTTTGGCCGTGCCGGTATCGCTTATCGGCACTTTCGCCGTCATGCATCTGATGGGCTTCTCGCTCAACACCTTATCGTTATTTGGCCTGGTGCTTTCAATCGGGATCGTTGTAGACGATGCAATTGTCGTGGTCGAGAACGTCGAACGTCATATCGAAAATGGCGAGCCTCCTCCCCAGGCCGCAAAGCGCGCCATGGATGAGGTCACCGGTCCTATCATCGCGATCACATCGGTGCTCGCCGCCGTTTTCATACCGACGGCGTTTCTCAGCGGTCTGCAGGGAGAGTTCTATCGCCAGTTCGCGCTCACTATTGCCATCTCGACCATTTTGTCGGCGATCAATTCACTCACCCTTAGCCCGGCGCTTGCGGCACTTTTGTTACGGCACCGCAAGGAAGGGGTCACACATGACCCTGGTAGCCTGAGGGGCCGCATTGATCGGTTGTTTAAGTTGCTTGGTCGGCCGTTCCAGCATGCACCGAATGCCTATGGCAACACGGTTCGCAAAGTTGTACGAGTCAGTGGTCTCGCGCTTTTGGTTTACGGTGGGCTGCTCGTGCTGACCTTCTTCGGGTTCAAGGCTGTCCCACCAGGCTTTGTGCCGATGCAGGATAAATATTATCTGGTTGGCATCGCACAGCTCCCTAACTCTGCATCGTTGGATCGCACCGACGCAGTCGTCAAGCAGATGTCGAAGCTTGCGCTTGATGAACCGGGTGTGGAGAGCGTCGTGGCATTCCCTGGGCTGTCGATTAACGGTTTCGTCAACGTCCCAAACGCTGCGGTCATGTTCGTAATGCTCGACCCATTTGAAGCGCGCACGACACCCAATCTTACCGCTAACGCGATAGCCGGGCGACTACAAGCGAAATTCGCCAGCATCCCTGATGGTTTCCTCGGGGTATTCCCACCGCCACCTGTGCCTGGCCTTGGTGCTACCGGCGGCTTCAAAATGCAAGTTGAGGATCGCAGTGGCGCCGGGTTTGATGCCCTGGTCCAGCAAACTCAGCTTCTGATGACGAAAGCCACCGAATCAGGGCAGGTTGCTGGATTGCTTACCAGCTTTGATGTCAATGCACCACAACTCGACGTGGTTATTGATCGTACCCAGGCCATGAGTCAGGGAGTGAGTCTGTCGGATATTTTCGAGTCGCTCCAGGTCTATCTCGGATCCCTTTATGTCAACGATTTCAACCGATTCGGTCGCACCTATAAAGTCACGGCTCAAGCCGATGCAGACTACCGCATGCAGGCCGAAGCCATCGGCCGTTTGCAAGTGCGTAACGCGGCCGGAAACATGTTGCCTTTGTCCTCGTTTGTCACCGTCACGCCGGGTTCCGGTCCAGACCGTGTGATTCACTATAACGGCTATCCTTCGGCCGACATTTCGGGCGGCGCGATGATGGGCGTCAGTTCGGGACAGGCAGTTGCGGCTATGGAACGTATAGCGAAGGACGTTCTCCCTGAGGGCATGACCTTTGAATGGACTGACCTTACCTATCAGCAAAAGCTGGCCGGAGGTTCGGCGCTGTACATTTTCCTGCTCTGTGTACTGCTGGCTTATCTGATCCTCGCTGCGCAATACAACAGTTGGCTGTTGCCTTTATCGGTTCTGCTGATCGTACCGATGTGCCTGTTGAGCGCGATTGTTGGCGTCTGGTTGGCAGGCGGTGACAACAACGTATTCGTCCAGATTGGGCTCATCGTGCTCGTCGGTTTGGCGGCCAAAAACGCCATTCTTATTGTTGAGTTTGCGCGCAGTCTTGAAGGCGAAGGGGCAACGACGCTCGATGCTGTCATTGAGGCTTGTCGACTACGACTGCGGCCGATCCTGATGACGTCACTCGCCTTCATCGCCGGTGTCGTTCCGCTGGTATTGGCTAATGGTGCTGGGGCTGAGATGCGTCAGGCTATGGGCATCGCGGTATTCGCGGGCATGCTCGGCGTGACCCTGTTTGGATTGTTCATGACACCGGTTTTCTATGTGGTTATGCGTGCTCTGGAAACCCGTTTCGAGCAGTACAGATCAAAGTCGAAGTCGCGCATTAAGGAGGCTAAGTCATGAGAAGTCTTTCTAAAGCCGTTCTGCTTTCTCTAAGTACGCTCAGCCTGCTGACCGGATGCGTGGCGGTTGGCCCCGATTACTCAATACCTTCGTCCCCGTTACCCGCGACCTTCGGCACGCCAGCCGCAGGTCTTAGCTCGGGGGCCGTCGAGGTGCAATGGTGGCGCACCTTCGACGATCCTGCTCTGGACATCTTGATCCAACGGGCGCTTGCGGAGAACCACGATATTGGAATCGCTGCCGCGCGACTCGAAGAGGCAAGGGCCATAGTGCGTGAGAACCGTCAGGGATTCCTGCCGGTGGGGGGCCCGGTGCTGAGTTATGAGAAGCGCCAACGCAATGAAGTTGATACGCCACCTGACCAGCCGCGTCATACCGAATCCTATCGCAGCGCAGTGGATGCGTCCTGGGAAATTGATCTCTTTGGCCGCGTGCGGCGATCGGTGGAGGAGGCCAGGGCTCAGGCGGGTTCCCGCGAAGCGCTACTGCGAAGCACTCAGGCGAGTGTCGTTGCCGAGGTGGCCGCTACCTGGTTTGAATTACAAGGAATCGAAGCCGAACTGGCTGTTGTTACCGACATCAGCCAAAGCCAGCGCGAAAGCCTGGAGCAGGTCGAACGTCTCGTGAGTGCGGGTTCGGCCAGTGAGTTTGACCGATTCCGTGCTGAGGCGTTGTTGCGCAATGTTGAAGCGGCCGCACCCGAACTGGAACGTCGCAGTGCAGCTTCCGTCAACGCACTGGCCATTCTCCTTGGGGAAGTGCCCCAGACATTCAAACCACCCACGCCCACACCTGGGCGTGAAACATTAGCGATTCGGACGATTTCCGTGGGCGATCCTACGGCACTCCTCGCACGGCGCGCCGATATTGCGGCCGCCGAAAGGACTCTCGCTGCGGCAACCGCCCGAATCGGGGTAGAGACAGCCGGTCTTTACCCTGAGATCCAGGTGCAAGGTTCGATAGGGCTGGTTGCAGGGAGCCTTGATGCGATGAGTGGTGCCGGGGCGCAGTCCAGCTTCATTGGCCCGATTATTCGCTGGTCACTTCTCGATATTGGGCGAGTGCGGGCCCGGATAGCCGCCAGCGAGGCACGAACCAAAGAGGCGTTGAACATCTACGACCAGACTATTTTGCGCGCACTGCAGGAAACAGATGACGCCTTTAGAGCCTACGGAGCCGCGGGCAACACGCTTGGGTTACGTCTGCTTGAGTCAGAGGCAAATCGCGAAGCGGCACGGCTTGTTCAGCTGCAATTTTCAGAAGGTGAAGGTCAATACCTGGATGTGCTCGACGCTGAACGTACCGACTTTGCAAGCCGCCGTGCGCTGGTCGTTGCTCGCACCAACCAGCGCCTTGCAGTTGTCAGCATTTATAAGGCGTTAGGCGGTGGCTGGGAGATATGTGCCCAGTCGGATAACGATTGTAACGGAGCGGGTGGTCGAGCGGATTAACGCTTCGCGAAACAAATTACCCACGAAGCTTGACCTTCCCCTGAGGGGAAGGTTTAAGTTTTTTTAAACAGTAACATTAAAGGGGTAAAGCAATGGCTTTCCAACAAGTTTCCAATCCATCAACGTCCTCAGTCACTCGTCTGAGCTTACCGGTCGAAGGTATGACCTGCGCATCGTGCGTTGGTAGGGTCGAGCGTGCACTGAAAGAGGTCCCTGGAGTGCAGTCGGCAGCGGTCAACCTTGCTACTGAACGTGCCGATATCACCTTCACCGATTGGGCAAATCCCCAGGGGGCAGTCAGCGCCATCGAGAAAGCTGGTTACAATGTCCGCGAAGAGACCACTGAGCTTGCGATCGAAGATATGACCTGTGCGTCATGTGTGGGTCGCGTTGAGAAAGCGCTCGCGAAAATCCCCGGTGTATTAGAAGCCACAGTCAATCTGGCGACCGAGCGCGCAAGAGTGCGTCACCTTGCCGGGGTAGTCACAACGAGTGATCTTGAAGCAGCGGTTGAACAGGCGGGCTACAAATCCCGTCGTTTATCCGCCGAGGCGGTGAATACCGGCGATCAAGATGCTGAACGTCGCGAAAGTGAGGCACGTGCGCTGCGACGATCTTTCTTTATTGCAGGCATCCTTACCTTGCCAGTTTTCATCCTTGAGATGGGTTCGCACCTTATTCCCTCCATGCATCATTGGGTAATGGCGGTTATTGGTCAGCAGACGAGCTGGTACATGCAGTTTGTTCTCGCAAGTCTTGTCTTGTTTGGTCCCGGTCTGCGCTTCTTTCGTAAGGGCATACCGGCGTTGCTACGCGGTGCTCCCGACATGAACTCGTTGGTATCGGTCGGCACCGCGGCAGCTTACGGCTATTCGGTCGTCGCGACCTTCGCCCCTGAAGTGCTACCTGAGGGTACCGCCAATATTTACTTCGAAGCCGCCGCCGTTATCGTGACCTTGATCCTGCTTGGGCGCACGTTGGAGGCGCGCGCCAAAGGGCGAACCTCGCAAGCAATCAAACGGCTCGTAGGGCTGCAGGCCAAGACCGCGCGCGTTGAGCGCAACGGCGAGTCTGTTGAGATCCCGCTCGATCAGGTGAAGATGGGAGACATCGTGCTCGTTCGTCCGGGCGAGAAGATTCCGGTCGATGGTGAGGTCGTCGAGGGGTCTTCTTATGTTGACGAAAGCATGATCTCCGGCGAGCCGGTGCCCGTGTCCAAAGGGGTAGGCGCTGAAGTCGTCGGGGGCACAATAAACAAGACAGGGGCTTTCAGCTTCCGTGTCACCAAAGTTGGTGCGAATACGGTGCTTGCGCAAATCATCCGTCTGGTCGAGGAGGCACAGGGTTCCAAGCTTCCTATCCAGGCACTTGTCGATAAGGTGACAATGTGGTTTGTCCCCGCGGTGATGGCTGCTGCCACGCTGACCTTCCTGGTCTGGCTGGTCTTAGGCCCGGCTCCGGCGCTGACCTTCGCACTCGTCAATGCGGTTGCAGTGCTCATTATCGCCTGCCCGTGTGCTATGGGGCTCGCCACGCCGACATCAATTATGGTCGGTACGGGGCGAGCGGCTGAGGTCGGCGTTCTCTTTCGCAAAGGTGAAGCTTTACAGGCACTGCGCGATGTTAGCGTCATCGCACTCGACAAGACCGGCACGCTGACCAAAGGACGCCCTGAACTGACCGACCTCGTTCCCGCCGAAGGTTTCGAATATGACGACGTTCTCGCGTTGGTGGCGTCAGTTGAAACCCGCTCCGAGCACCCAATAGCAGAAGCGATTGTCTTAGCCGCGAAGCAGCGGGGTATCCCGCTTGCAGCCATTGAACACTTTGATGCAACACCGGGCTTCGGTGTATCGGCCAGGGTCGCAGGCCGGACCGTCGCCGTTGGCGCTGACCGGTTCATGACACAACTCGGCCTTGATGTGACGAGCTTCCTGGCGACCGCTCAGCGTCTGGGCGAGCAAGGAAAAAGTCCACTTTATGCGGCAATAGACGGTCACCTGGCGGCGGTAATTGCCGTCGCCGATCCGATCAGAGAGTCGACGCCTGAGGCTATCAAGGCGCTACACGCACTTGGACTCAAGGTGGCGATGATCACTGGCGACAATGCCGCGACGGCTGCGGCGATCGCTAAACAGCTCGGCATAGATGAAGTCGCAGCCGAGGTCTTACCCGACGGTAAAGTCGCAGCGTTGAAGACGTTCCGGATCAATGGCGCGCGGGTTGCCTTTGTGGGTGACGGAATCAACGATGCGCCAGCGCTGGCTGAAGCGGACGTTGGACTCGCCATCGGCACGGGAACGGATGTGGCGATCGAGGCGGCTGATGTCGTGCTGATGTCGGGCGACTTGCGTGGCGTGCCGAATGCCATTGCGCTTAGCAAGGCGACGATCCGCAACATCAAACAGAACCTGTTCTGGGCTTTTGCCTACAACGCAGTACTTATTCCTGTTGCAGCAGGGGCTCTCTACCCGGTGAATGGCACATTGCTTTCGCCAATTTTCGCCGCCGCTGCGATGGCGCTTTCCAGCGTCTTTGTGCTTGGCAACGCTCTACGACTCAAACGTTTCCAGGCACCGATGATGGTTGAAACCCACAACGACCGACGCTGAGTCGGTTAAACAGATAATCCCTCGCTTGCTTGAGGGGATTCCCCCAGAAGGAGTGAATGATGAATATCGGTCAAGCAGCCAAGTTTTCCGGTGTGTCAGCAAAGATGATTCGCTATTACGAACAGATTGGTTTGATCCCCAAAGCCCTTCGTTCTGATGCCGGTTATCGACATTACAGCCAGCCGGACGTGCATAGTCTTTGCTTCATTCGTCGCGCCCGCGACCTTGGTTTTTCGGTCGAACAGATCGGGGTATTGTTGGCTTTGTGGCACGACCGTGACCGTGCGAGCGCCGATGTCAAGATGATGGCGCTCTCCCATGTTGCCAGACTAAAGGCGAAAATTGACGAGCTGCAAGCGATGGCGCAAACGCTCGAGCATCTTGCCGATCACTGCCGCGGTAATGACCGTCCAAATTGCCCGATCCTTGCAGACCTGGCTGAGTCCATCGCCGCGGCGGAACAACCGCCACTCACTTCACGCAGGACGCCGCGGTTTGGTGTGGACACTCGCGCTTCATCACGTTCATCGTCACGCTGATTGAAGATTAAAAAAAGTCGCCACTTTACTGGAAAATTTTGTTGAAAAGCATTTGACCTTACCACGCTGTCAAGCTCGATAGTGAGTTTGAAACAGTAAACAAACAGGAGATCAAAATGCTTCATTTCTACATTCCAAAAATGACCTGCGGCGGCTGCGCTAAGTCCGTCACCCAAGCGCTGCTGAGTGTCGATCCGCATGCACCCATCGAGACTAACACGGCTTTAGGTGAAGTTTGGGTTGATAGCACCATGGAGGAGAGCGATTTCATCGCAGCACTTAGCAAGGTGGGCTTCCCGGTGCGAAATACCTGATATCCCGACGCATAGCGACAACCTACTTCAAGAGGTTAACCGCGTCACTCAGTACTGAGGAAACATTCTAAATAATGAGCTCCGTTGATTAAACGGAGCTCATATACGAATACAGAAAAGGAAAACAGATGATGAAAAACGTAACAATGACCCTCGCCGCTCTTACTCTGGCTACGCTTTCTTTCTCTTCTATAGCTGCAAACCTGGTTGACTCAGCGCCAGTGACTCAGGAGAAAGTCGGTGTCATTACCGCATGCACAAGCAGTAATAGCATTTCAAGTCTGCAACATGAAATGAATGTCAAAGCCACCAGAGTGGGTGCCAGTTCTTACCGTATCGTCGGGGCTTACGGCAACAACCGTTTGTGCGGTTCTGCGGAGATTTATAAATAAGCCTGGCGCTAATGAAATGGACGCTCCCATTTATCTGGCATCAAAGGAGGGTAATAGCCTTACGCCCGAGCAGCAGTGGGATAACGTCCGCCTGGTGACGACGCTTGCCGAAAAGTTTGGTCATCGGTTTGTCGGGTGACTGACGTCACCCGATCCCGCTTACGCCAACTTGAATACCGCTACCGTTTCATTTAACGCTTGCGACTGCTCTTTAAGCGACATTGCCGCCGCTGAAGCCTGCTCTACCAACGCGGCATTTTGCTGTGTCACCACATCCATTTGCACTACAGCCTGGTTAATCTGCTCGATACCGCGGCTTTGCTCACCTGTAGACACTGCAATCTCTTCCATCAGCCCGGTGACTTCTTTGATGGCGTTGGAAATGCGCTGCATACTTTCGCCCGCACGGTTCACCAGATTGCTGCCGATATTGACTTGCTCGCCAGAAAGCTCAATTAGCTCTTTGATCTCTTTCGCTGCCACCGATGAACGTTGGGCCAGGTTGCGTACCTCTGTTGCTACAACTGCAAATCCGCGGCCTTGCTCACCTGCGCGTGCGGCTTCAACCGCGGCATTCAGCGCCAGAATATTGGTCTGGAAAGCAATATCTTCGATAATGCTAATAATATTGTCGATTTTGCTGGAGCTGGACTCAATATTACGCATTGAATCAATTACTTCACTGACAATCTCATTGCCATCATTGGCAGCAGTTAGCATGCCATTTGCCAGTTTGTTGGCCTGGCGAGAGTTGTCGGAAGTCGATTTTACCGTCACGGTCAACTGCTCCATGCTGGCAGCCGTTTGACCCAGCGATGATGCCTGCTCTTCGGTTCTGGCAGAAAGGTCGGTGTTACCGGCGGCAATCTCTTCAGAGGCGTAAGCCACGGTCTGGCTCGACTCGCGCACCTGGCCGATAATACTTGCCAGTGATACACGCATTTGCTCAAGCTCGCGCATCATTGCACCAATCTCGTCATTGGCACTGGCAACAATCGGCGTATGCAACACACCGCTGGCGATTTCAGTGCAATGCTCTTTGGCTTTATCCAGTTCGTTGAGTACCCGTTTTTTTAGAAGCCAGAATACGGCACCGAGGATAACGGCGAAGATTAGTGCAAAAATCGCGATACTCAGGAGACTCTGTTTGAAACCAGATTGAGCATCTTTGTTGAGCTGCTGCGCATACTGCTGGCGGAATGCCAGTAATTTATCCAGTGCGACTTCAAATTGCTTATCCAGCTGCGGCAGGGTGGATGTCACCAGCGCACGAGCACGTGGAATGTCGTTGGCGCGGACAGCATCCAGTAAGGGTTGTAAGCCTTGCTCACGATAATTCACAAATGCGTTCTGATAGGAATCAGTCAAGACCTGTTCACCAGGCTGTTTGGGTGCCTCAAGATAAGCCTGAAATGCGGTGTTTGCCTTCTCTAGTACCGATTGTGCGCCGTTAAGTGCCTGTAGCCCCTGATCGTTTAATCCTTGCTCACGCTCTTCTAACGCTTCCATGGCACGAACGCGCATGGTGCGGCTGTGGTTGATTGGGTCGATTACCGATAACACCACACGGATTTCGCGATTTACATTATCCAGAGATTGGTTGCTTCGCGTTAATGACCAGATGTTGGATGCAGTGCTAACCAGAAAAATAATCAGTAACGTACTGAAAACTAGAATCGAAAAACGCCTGACGGACATGCGATACCCTTTTGTTTATAAAATAACCTGACTCGTTTCAGCCAGCACACCTGGGTATATCGGCAAGAATTGCAGGATATTTAGTTGCACAAAGTCATCACGTAAGAAAATAGTCATATTTGTGTCATATGACTGCTTTATATCTTGTTGACCAAAACGGGTGACCAAAACCAAAGGTAGCAAACACCATGAAATTAAAACCTTTTGCGCTGTTATTGACCTCTTTACTCCCTCTGGCAAGCCAGGCAGCAGAACCGCAGGTTGATCGTTACGTTGTCACATTCCCACAAGGTGACCATGTCGAATATAAAGGGGCATATGCCAGTCATTTCCCGGATGGTTTACCGGTTGGCGTGGGGTCGGGGCTGCAATTTATTCGTAAAGAGGGTGATGCCCTGGTATTTGCCACGGTAACCGATCGCGGCCCAAATGCTGACTCACCAAAAGCCGGTAAAAAAGATTCAAAGATTTTTGCTAACCCGAAGTTTACCCCATTGCTGATGACCATCCGCGTTGCTGATGGCAAAGCGCAGGCAACTGATGCGCACGCACTACATGATGAAAACGGCCCAATTAGCGGCCTACCGTTACCGGAAGGGTTAATCGGTGCCACCAATGAAATCGCCTTGAGTGACACCTTGCAGCAGTTATCGAGTGATAAACGTGGCCTGGATACTGAGGGGGTCACCCCGGATGGCAAAGGCGGTTACTGGTTGTGTGACGAATATGGCCCATTCATCATCAATATCGACGCTAACGGCAAAATCCTTAAAAAATATGGCCCGCAGGCAGAGCAAGGCGAGCAGGGCGTGGCGGGGGGCTTGCCGAACATTATCAAATGGCGCCAGGCCAACCGTGGTTTTGAAGGGATTACACGCATGCCAGACGGACGTATTATCGCCGCCGTGCAAAGCACATTGGATATCGACGGCAAAACCAAAAACAGCGCGCAGTTTACCCGCCTGGTGAGCTTTAACCCGGAAACCGGCAAAACCGAGATGTACGGCTACCCCATTGATGTAGATGTCTACAAGAAAGCCAAAGACGCTAAAATTGGCGATATCGTTGCACTGGATAACAACCGCCTGCTGCTGATTGAGCAGGGCGGTGACAAAAACAAAGCCATGCGTAATCTGATTTATGTCGTTGACCTCAGCCATGCCAGCGATCTGAGTTCATTCGATAAAGAAAAAGCACCCGAGTTTGACGACGCCGAACAACTGAAAGCACGTGGTATCAAACTGGCGGAGAAAAAAGAGATTGTTGATCTGCGTAAACTGGGCTGGCAGCAAGAGAAAGCGGAAGGCATGACGCTGATTGATAACCAGACCATCGCCGTGATTAACGACAACGATTTTGGTCTGCAGCCGGTACTGGAAAACCCGGATGCTGACGATAAGAAAGCAGATGACTATGAGGTGGATGGCAAAGGGCATCTGCTGCGCGACGGTATAGAAGTCGCGACTAAAATCGCTTTAAAACCGTTGGAAATACCGGAATCACAAAACGAGCTTTGGGTTATTAAATTGCCTGAGGCGTTGAAATAAGACGATTTGATATAATACCGGGCAGCCAGATGGTTGCCCTTATTTTATTTTTCAGTATTACTTTCCATTACGCTGCGAATTGAGTCTACGAGTGCAACTGCTGCGGGTGATAATTCGGAGTCGGCAAGTCGGGAAATACCAATTTGCTCCAGAATCAGCGGCTCGAATGACGGGAGCCTCACAAGATCGTTACGGTAAGTCAAATCAGTCACAATAGACTGCGGCAAGATCCCCAATAGGTCTGTCTTTTTTAATAACCACAAGATATTAAAAAACGAAACCGCTTCAATAGTGGCATGGGGAGGATCCATATTTTCATGATAAAAAATATTATCAAATTGCTTACGCAACGTGGTCTCAACCGGAGGCAAAATCCATGCCTCGCGCTTTAGTGTCTCAAGTGTTGCATTAGGATTTTGTTCCAGTGGGTGCCCGCGCCGCGCAACAATGATGGCATTTTCGCTAAATAGCGCTTCCTGTGCGATGACTGCACTGGAACGAATATCGGATAGACGGCCCACCAGGAAATCCAGCTCTCCAGAAATCAGTCGAGGTAGGAGCTCTCCACTAACGCCTTCAACAATTTTTATACGAATATCGGGCCGGGAAACACTTAGCCGGGCAATTGCCGCAGGGATCAGGTAACTCGATCCGGTCAAAATACTGCCAATCGCAACCCTGCCTGTTTGCCCGCGTCCCATGGCATCGATCGCCTGAGAGACTTGGTCAAGCTGCGCCAGCACCATTTTGCTTCTCTCGACAAAGTCCCGGCCCAGTTCCGTGGGCGTCACACCACGACGATTGCGCAAAAACAGCTTTGCCTCGACTGCATCTTCAAGATCCTGAAGCAGTTTACTGGCGGTTGGTTGTGAAACCTTTAGTGAACGTGCGGCGTGAAGAACACTTCCGTACTCAAAGAGCGCTATCGCCAGACGAAAATGTCTTACCGTCGCCCAACGTTCTAATCTGTCTGTTCTCATGTGCTATCCACTTTTTGAATATCACATGCAATATATCCGGTATTTACGAATATCACAAACCTTCATATACTCGTTTTTTATATTATCCAACCGGAGTTTTCCCATGAAAGAAAATAACCTTGAAACAGTAAAAAAATACTTCAAATATTGTGTCGATGGAAAAGATGCACAGCGCGTTGATGAGTATTTTGCCAAAGATGTCATTATTCATCGCCCTGATTGCGATGCACCAATACATGGTATTGAGAATTTCAAGCAAGCGTTAACCGAACACGTATTAGACCGCTATGAATCCATTGTCACGACATTCAGCAAAGAAGTGGTCACTGAAGATGTAGTGGTGGTTCATTTAAAACATGTTGCGCGAGGTTCTAACACCTGGCATGGTTTTGATGTTCATGGCAAAGATGTTACATGGACCGCGTTGACTTATTTCCGATTTAATTCCGAAGGAAAAGTCGTTGAAGAGATTGTCGAAAGAAATGAGTTATTTATGGCAAAGCAGGTTGGGATTATTGATTATAAATAAATCAGGCTTAAATAAACGATAACGTTATCCATATAGCACCCGAATTATTGCGGGAAATAGTGTACTTTCCCGCCCCATAAATTTAATTTCACGAAATTAACTATACCGATCCCCGCACCAGTAATTTCCAGTCCAGAATCTCATTCACCGTTTCAACTTCCGGGTTATTAATGCGCTCAAGCAGCAACTGCACGCTGCGAACGCCGAGCTGGTGCATCGGCTGCTCGATAGTCGTAAGCGGCGGAAAAGTCACGGAACCAAACGGCACGCCATCAAAGCCCATTACCGCGACATCTTCCGGAACACGCAAACCTTGCTCATGAGCGTAATGCATCGCGCCACCGGCCAGTGCATCGGAAATGGCGAATACCGCGTCTGGCGGTTCGGGTAGGGTAAACAGTTCAGCCATCGCTTGTATGCCAGCCTGATATTCCAGGCTGTCGGCATACACCACCGCTTGCCAGTTTTTACCAGAAGCAGCGCGATATCCCGCTTCACGCTGTTGAGAATAGAGATAACGCAGATCGCCGTTGATTAATGCGATGCGCTTATATCCTGATGTCATCAGGTGATCGACTGCGGCAGAAGCCGCTTTGAAGTTATCAATGGTTACCGATGATGCGTTATAACCCGGATCGCCTTCACCACATTGTACCCAGGGTGAATCCCCAATCAGCGTGGTTAACCCCGGCAAGCAACTGATGGCATCCATGGTGATAACGCCATCGACTACTTTGCCGCTTAACAGACGCAAATAGGCCGATTCACGCGTCAGGCGTGATTCAGAATTGCATAGCAGAATGTGGTAGCCATGCTTTTCCGCTTCCTCTTCGATACCGCGCACCACGCGGGCGCAGAAGGGGTTGGTGATGTTTGAAACCAACACTAATAGCATGCGACTGCGTGAAGTGCGTAACTGGCGCGCCAGCAGGTTAGGTTGGTATTCGCACGCCTCGATCGCCGCCAGCACTTTGTCGCGCGTGTCCGGTTTAACGGCGGGATTGCCGTTTAAAACCCTGGAAACGGTCGCGGTAGAAACACCAGCAATTCTCGCCACTTTATCTATCGACATGTTGATCCTTTGGACGATCGGTTGATTTGTGAACCACATTCCAGATTTGAATTGATAGTAACAAATAATTCATCAGCATGATGGTAACCCTGATGAAATCGATTACATTTTTAGTGAAGTGCGAATGTAATCGATTTCATAACAAAAACTCTTACCCTTAAATCAATACTCTGTACCGGAGGATTTATGTCTTCTCAGTCGGCCGTTGGGGCACAAGTGGCTACTCATAAATGGGTTATTCCACGCCTGTCGTTAATGATGTTTCTCGAGTTTTTCGTCTGGGGGGCCTGGTATGTCACCCTCGGGGTGGTGATGGGTAAATATGGCCTGAGTGCGTTGATTGGTGATGCGTATTCCACTGGGCCGATTGCTTCCATTTTGTCGCCGTTTGTTCTCGGCATGCTGGTGGACCGTTTCTTTGCCTCGCAAAAAGTCCTCGGCGTGTTGCACCTGATTGGCGCGGCATTACTGTGGTGGCTGCCGGGCATGTTTGAAAGCGGGCAGAGCGGCCTGTTGTGGATAGTATTTGCCTACATGCTTTGCTACATGCCAACAATTGCGCTGAGCAACAACGTAGCGTTCCACAGTCTTGCGAACAGTGAAAAAGGGTTCCCGATTGTGCGTGCGTTCGGCACCATCGGCTGGATTGTCGCGGGGTTAATTGTTGGCACCAGCGGGCTTTCTGACAGCACGGGTATCTTCACCCTGGCGGCGGTAGCCTCTGTGGTGTTGGGGATTTATAGCTTTACACTGCCTAATACGCCCGCACCAGATCGTGGCAAACCGCTTTCGATGCGTGATCTGGTTTGTGCCGATGCGTTCGCTCTGCTTAAACAGCGCCATTTTATGGTGTTTATCATTTGCGCGACGTTAATTTCCATTCCTCTTGCTGCTTATTACGCCTACGCCGCGCCGTTTATTTCCGCAGTTGGGTTTGAGAACGTCAGCGGCGTGATGGCATTAGGTCAGATGTCTGAGCTGCTGTTTATGCTATTGATTCCGTTCTTCTTCCGCCGTCTGGGCATCAAAATGATGCTGCTTATCGGTATGCTGGCATGGTTTGCTCGTTACGCGATGTTTGCCCTTGGCATCACCGAAGAGACACGCTGGATGATCTACATCGGCATCATTCTGCATGGGGTTTGCTACGACTTCTTCTTTGTCATCGGTTTTATCTACACCGACAAAGTGGCAGGCAACAAAGTGAAGGGGCAAGCGCAAAGCCTGCTGGTGCTGTTCACTTACGGTTTAGGGATGCTGATTGGCTCGCAAATTAGCGGCGCGGTATTTAACCGTTCGGTTACTGCACAAGGCGCTGAGGGCTTGTTGCAATGGCAACAGTTCTGGTGGATGCCAGCTATTGCAGCCGTGGTGATTGCGGCGATCTTCTTCTTTAGCTTCAACTATAAAGAGGGCGAGCAGCATGGCAAATAAGCCGCTGCGCGTGTTGGTTGTGGGCTGCGGGAATATGGGGGCTGCCCACAGCCTTGCGTATCAGCATCTGGACGAATTTACTCTCTGCGGGCTGGTGGCCCGTGGGGATTCTAAAGCCCGTTTGAAAACTCAACTTGCAGCGGAAATTCCACTATTCGATGATTTAAAACTGGCGATTGCCGAAACTCAGGCTGATGCAGTATGCATCGCCACCTGGCCCGACACCCACGAAGTGCTGGCATTAACGGCACTTGCCGCAGGCTGCCATGTATTCCTTGAAAAGCCGCTTGCCACCACGGTAAGTGGGGCGAAACGCGTTGTAGCCACCGCGCGGTTGGCAGGTAAAAAACTGGTGGTTGGCTACATTCTGCGACACCACCCGGCGTGGCAGCAGTTTATCGAGTTATCACACGGACTGGGTAAACCGCTGGTGATGCGCATGAACCTCAATCAGCAAAGCAGCGGCAGCGCCTGGCACACCCACAAAATGCTGATGCAGTCGCTTTCACCGATTGTCGATTGCGGTGTGCATTATCTGGATGTGATGTGCCAGATGACGCAATCCACCCCGCAGTCGGTGAGCGCCATTGGCGTGCGTTTAACTGACGAAATCGCGCCAGAGCAGTTTAACTACGGGCAGCTTCAGGTGCGTTTTGAAGACGGTTCTGTGGGCTGGTACGAGGCGGGATGGGGGCCGATGATGAGCCAGACTGCATTCTTTATTAAAGATGTGATTGGCCCGCAAGGCTCGGTGTCGATTATCCCTCGTGAAGCCGCTGGCGAAGGGCAGTCAGCCAATGTGGAAGCACACACCCGTACTGAATCACTGCGCGTTCATCACTCTCAACTAAACGCACAGGGCGAGTTTGTTCACCAGGATGAATGGGTGACGGCAAGCAATGAACCCGACCACTTTGCTTTGTGCCAACTCGAACAACAGTTTTTTGCCCGCGCCATTTTTGAGGATAGCGACTTAGCGCAGCATCAACAGCAGGCCATTGATAGCCTGGCTGTGGTGTTGGCCGCAGACCTGGCTGTGCGCGAACAGCGCACGGTATTGATCAAGGAGATGTTGTAATGAAAACCCTGAAAGGGCCGTCCATATTTCTCTCACAGTTTATTTCCGACCAGCCGCCGTTTAACGCTCTCGACACGTTAGTGGCCTGGGCTGCGGGGCTGGGCTACAAAGCGGTACAAATCCCTACGCATTTGCCGCATATTTTTGACCTCGCCAAAGCGGCGCAAAGCCAGGAGTACTGTGCAGAAATTCGTGGCGTGCTGGCGAATGTCGGGCTGGAAATCAGCGAGCTCTCAACCCATCTGCAAGGGCAATTAGTTGCTGTGCATCCCGCTTACGATGCGGCGTTTGCCGGATTTGCTCCGCCGGAATTAGCGCACGATGCCGCAGGCCGCCAGCAATGGGCGGTGAACAGCCTGAAACAGGCGGCGCGTGCTTCGCAAAATTTAGGGCTGAACGCTCACGCGACGTTTTCAGGTGCGCTGGCCTGGCCCTATTTTTACCCCTGGCCGCCGCGGAATGAACAACTGCTTGATGAAGCATTTCAAGAACTCGCCTCCCGCTGGAAACCGATTCTGGACTGTTTTGATGAGGCGGGCGTCGACGTATGTTTCGAGCTTCATCCTGGTGAAGATTTGCATGATGGTGTTACTTTCGAGCGTTTTCTGGCACTGGTTGATAACCACCCGCGCTGCAATATTCTCTACGATCCAAGCCACATGTTGCTGCAACACATGGATTACCTGAGTTTTATCGACCACTACCATCAGCGTATTAAAGCTTTCCACGTTAAAGACGCCGAATATTTGCCGTCGGCAAAAAGCGGAGTCTACGCCGGTTATCAGTCATGGATTGATCGCCCAGGGCGTTTTCGTTCGCTCGGCGACGGACAGGTTAATTTCAATGGGATCTTTAGCAAGCTGGCGCAATACGATTACGACGGATGGGCTACGCTTGAATGGGAGTGTTGCCTGAAATCAGGCGAAGCGGGTGCGCGTGAAGGAGCCAAATTCATCTCCGACCATATTATTCCGGTTGCCGATTATGCCTTTGACGACTTTGCGCTGCGCGACAGCGATAGAACGGCTGTACGTCGCATGCTCGGGCTGGAGGAATAACCCATGAAACGACTTCGTTTAGGTATGGTTGGTGGTGGTGAAGGTTCGTTTATCGGCGGCGTGCACCGCATTGCAGCACGTCTTGATGACCAGTTTGAACTGGTTGCCGGGGCGTTTTCGTCCTCGCCGGAAGTGGCAAAACGCAGCGGTGAAGCGCTGTTTATCGAAGCCGAACGCTGCTATGCCAGTTGGCAGGAGATGGCTGAAAGAGAGGCATCACGCCCGGATGGCATTGAAGTTGTCTCGATTGTCACCCCGAACCATCTTCACGTTCCGGTAGCAAAAGTATTTTTGCAACACGGTATTCATGTGATCTGCGATAAACCGCTCGGGGTAACGCTCGGCGAGGCGCAGGAGCTGGCGCAGATTATCGACGCAACCGGCCTGCAATTTATTCTGACCCACAACTACAGCGCGCTGCCGATGGTGCGCGAAGCCCGTGCACGTATCGCCAATAGCGAAATCGGTGATATTCGTGCCATTGAAGTAGAGTATTTGCAGGACTGGCTGAACGACAGACTGGAGTTAACCGACAACAAGCAGGCGAGCTGGCGTGGAAACCCGGCCATGGCGGGTGCAGGTGCGATTGGTGATATTGGCACTCATGCCTGGCAACTTGCGGCGTTTGTCAGCGGTATGGAGCCAGAAGCTTTACGCGGCGAACTGCTAACACGTATTCCGGGCCGCGTGCTGGACGATGAAGTGTACGCCGAAATGCGTTACGCCAACGGTGCGCGCGGGCGTTTATGGGCAAGCCAGGTGGCACCCGGTTTTGAAAACGATCTGCGGCTGCGCATCGTGGGAAGCAGGGCGACGATCAGTTTTCGCCAGCAACAGCCTGAAATCCTGGAAATCCATCCGCATCATGGAAACAGTTACGTTGTCACGCGAAACGGTGTGAATAATCACGATTCCGTGCGCCACCAGTGCCGCACACCTGCCGGGCATCCGGAAGGTTATCTGGAAGGGTTCGCGCAAATTTACCGGGAAGCAGCGGTTAAAATTCGCGGTGGCGACGCGCCCTGGCTACCGGGCATTGCCGAAGGACTTGCTGGTATGAAGTTTATCGAGACAGTGCGAGAGAGTAGCAACCGTGGCGGTGAATGGCTGGAATGGTGAGTGTCTTGATTCAAAGGCGTAGCATTGCTTCAAAAAAGCGACTCAGTAAATGCTGATCGGCATCTTCGGCTCACTGCCAGTGTAGATGCCGGTTCACATCCTGGCTCTGACCAAGAATACGGATGATGATAATTTCTGCCTGCGCCTTCCCGAAATGCAACAGTCCATAATCCCAGATGGCAGTCAGATCATCATTCGCTTTTGGCGTAAGTTTAACTATTCTCACCCGTTTTCCTCGTCCCTGATTTCACGTTCAGCAGGAAAGCGTCCTTTTCCCATGCCTGCGGCTCCCCGCTGCTTAATCCTTCTGCCAGCATGTCTCGCAATGCCTGAAGGCGCGACTCAGCCTGTTTTTCCCGTAGAAGCCGAAGGGATTCGCGGATAACTTCACTTTGTGTCCGGTAATCACCTGATTCAATAAGGGATTCTATAAATTCCCGCAGTTCATCACCAAGATCGACCGTCATTGTTCTGGCCATTATGCGTCCGATGTAAGTTTAAATCTTACAATAGTGTATTGGGCATCAGGGATAATTGCCAGTTCGGGACGTAATCCAGGCTGTATTTCATCGTTGTTTCAAAAAGTGGTTTTTCGGTTGCTTCTGGCTCACACCCCCGTAGCGCGTCCTACTCAAAAGTGAAATAAAAAATAGCGATACGTGCACCGCGTCGAGAATTTGCACAAAGGTTAGGGCGCTAAGTTGCTGATGTAGACGGTTGTTAACTAACTTTTCAAATGGTGTGCTGTTTTTTCACCCCCTCCGAAGCTATCTGAATAAAAGAGGAAACAATGAAAAAGCTGACGTTAAGTCTTATTACCTTAGCGCTCGCGGGTGTTTCAAACGCCGCGCTTGCCGATACCCTGCGTATGGAATGCCCGATCTCCCCCGGCGGTAAGGAATACTGCAAATACGTCAAAGACCGTTTTGAAAAGCAGACCAGTAACAAGCTTGAGTTTATCGAGTTCCCTGCGGCGTCGGATGAAAAGCTGGCGCTGCTCCAGCAACTTTTTGCTGCCAAAGATGAAAAAGCCGTGGATTTGTTCCAGTCAGACACCATCTGGGTGGGGCTGCTTGATAAACAAACGCTCGATTTAACCGACGCAGTTGGGGATATGAAAGGCGATTTCTTCCCCGGTCCGTGGGCGAACGACACGGTGAACGGCAAAGTGAAAGCGGTTCCGGCTTATCTCGACACCGGCGTGCTCTATTACCGTAAAGACCTGCTGGAAAAATACAACGAACAACCGCCAAAAACCTGGGAAGACCTGACGCGTATCGCTACCAAAATTCAGGAAGAAGAGCGCAAAGCGGGGCACAAAAACTTCTGGGGAATGATCTTCCAGGGCAAATCGTATGAAGGGCTGACCTGTAACGCGCTGGAGTGGATTGACTCCTATGGTGGCGGCACCTTTATCGACGAAAAAGGGAACGTGACCGTTAATAATCCTAAGGCTGCGGCAGCGTTGGATATGGTCGCAGGCTGGATTGGTAAAATCACGCCGAAAGGGGCGTTAGGTTACAAAGAAGAAGAGTCGCGAGCGGTGTTCCAGAATGGCGACGCACTATTTATGCGCAACTGGCCTTATGCCTATCTGCTCTCGCAAGGCGCTGATAGCCCGCTGAAAGGCAAAGTCGGCGTAGCACCGCTTCCTGCCGGGCCAGACGGGAAATCAGCCAACGCCCTGGGTGGCTGGCAATGGTCGGTTAACGCCAATACCAAAAACAAAGATGCAGCGATTGCGCTGCTGAAAATCCTCACTGATGCCGATTCGCAGAAAATGCAGCTGAAATATCTCGGATTCGCACCTACACGTTCGGCCCTGTATGAAGACAAAGCGGTACTGGAAACCGCACCGCATCTGACGATGTTTAAGGACATCTTCGCCAATGCAGTACCGCGCCCGGCAACGGCGACCAAAAGTCAGTATCCGCGCGTTTCAAACGCCATCTTTAACGTGACCTTTAAAGTGCTCAACGGCAGCAGCGACGGCAAAACGGCGGTCGCCGATCTGCAAAAACGTCTTGAGCGCGTGAAAGGTAAGGACTGGCATTAATTGGCGCATACAGGCTATCAACAACGGCGTCGCCGTATCGCATGGATACTGGTGGCGCCAGCGCTATTACTTCTGGCACTGGCGGCGGGATGGCCGCTGGTGCGTACCTTCTTTTTCAGTTTCACTAACGCGATGCTCGATAACCCGTCCGAGTACCAAATGGTGGGGCTGGCAAACTACTACGCTACGCATGACGGCGACACCAGTGGGGTATTGGTTGACCCTCTCTGGTGGCAGGCTGTCGGCAACACCTTGTGGTTTACCGTGGTATCGGTTGGCATCGAGCTATTTCTGGGGATGTTGCTCGCGCTGCTAATGAACCAGAAATTTCGCGGCCAGGGCTTAGTGCGTACCGCGATTCTGGTGCCGTGGGCGATTCCGACCATTGTGAGCGCCAAAATGTGGGGCTGGATGTTCCACGACCAGTACGGCGTGGTAAACGATTTGCTGGCGAAAATATTTGGTTATCAGGCACATCTGGCGTGGATTGCCGAGCCGTCGCTGTCGATGTGGGCGGTAGTAATTGCCGATGTCTGGAAAACCACGCCTTTTATGGCGCTGATGTTGCTTGCTGCACTGCAACTGATTCCCAGCGATCTTTACGAGGCGGCGCGCGTTGATGGTGCCAGCCCATGGCAGCGCTTTAAGCGCATTACGCTGCCGCTGATTATGCCGGCGATGATTGTGGCGCTGATTTTCCGCGTGATGGACGCGATGCGCATTTTCGATCTGATCTTCGTGCTGACCTCAAACAGTGAGGCCACGATGTCCGTTTCCGGTTATGCCCGTGAGCAGATTATTTCCTATCAGGATATGGGCATGGGCTCGGCAGCATCGGTGCTGGTGTTTATGATGGTGGCGGGTATTGCTGCCTGTTTTATCCGCGTCTCACGTTTAAACGAGAAGGAGAAGCGGTGATGAAAATGACTCGTCGGCAACGCAAATTCGGTCATAGCCTGGTTATCTTCATTGGTGCGACCTGTGCCGTGCTGTTTTGCGTTTTCCCGTTTTATTACGCGATTATCACGTCACTGCGCACCGGGCAGGAGCTGTTTTTACCCTCCTATTTACCGAGCGGCTACCACTGGAGCAACTACGTTACTGCACTGGTGGATAATGGCATCGCCCGCAGCCTGCTTAATTCTGTACTGGTGGCGACGATAACCGTCGGTATCTGTCTGCTGGTGTCCATTACTGCTTCCTTTGCGCTGGCACGCGTGCCGTTTCGTGGACGTAAATTTCTACTGTTTACCATTCTGTGTGTGTCGATGTTCCCGCAGGTGGCGGTGCTGACCGGCATGTTCGAGCTGGTGCGTTTCCTCGGGCTTTATGACTCGCTCGGTGCGCTGGTGCTTTCATACACCACCTTCTCGCTGCCGTTTACCGTTTGGGTGCTCACCACTTTTATGAAGTCGATACCCGTTGAATTGGAAGAGGCGGCGATTGTTGATGGCGCCAAAACCTGGACCATTATCCGCCGGGTGTTTGCCCCGATTCTCGCCCCCGCTTTAGTTACCACCGGGCTGCTGGCGTTTATAGGCGCGTGGAATGAGTTCATGTTTGCGCTGACATTTATTATTTCTGGCGACAAACGCACGGTGCCTGTTGCCATCAGCATGTTCAGCGGTGCGTCTACGTTTGAGCTGCCGTGGGGCAGCATTATGGCAGCGTCGGTGGTGGTGACACTGCCGATTATCGTGCTGGTGCTTATCTTCCAGAAACGCATTGTCAGCGGGCTTACCAGTGGAGCGATTAAGGGATAACCATGGCGCAACTCGTACTCGATAAAATTCAAAAACGCTACGGCGCGGCATCTGAGGTGATTAAACCGCTCGACCTGGAAGTGAACAGCGGGGAATTTGTGGTGGTAGTCGGGCCGTCCGGCTGTGGGAAATCCACCTTGCTGCGTATGGTGGCGGGGCTTGAGGAAATTAGCGGCGGCGAGATGCGCATTGACGGGGTTTGCGTCAACGATGATTCCCCGTCAGAGCGTGGCATAGGTATGGTGTTCCAGTCTTACGCGCTCTATCCGCATATGACGGTGTACCAGAATATGGCGTTTGCGCTGGAAATGGCGAAACTGCCGGTTAAAGAGATCGACGAAAAAGTGCGCGAAAGCGCGCGAATTTTGCAACTGGAGCATTTGCTCGACAGGCGTCCTAAAGATCTTTCTGGCGGGCAGCGTCAGCGCGTGGCCATCGGGCGGGCCATTGTACGCGAGCCGAGCCTGTTTTTGTTCGATGAACCGCTTTCTAACCTTGATGCTTCATTGCGCGTGCAGATGCGCATGGAAATTGCCGCACTGCATAAACGCATCAACGCCACCATTTTGTATGTCACCCACGACCAGGTTGAAGCGATGACGCTTGCCGACCGCATCGTGGTGCTTAATCAAGGGCAAATCGAGCAGGTGGGCACACCGCTTGAGTTGTACGACAGCCCGGCAAACGTGTTTGTCGCGCAGTTTATCGGCTCGCCAAAAATGAACCTGATCCCCGGTGTTTTGGTTTCTGGTAACGCCCAGCGTACCGATGTGATGCTGGAAAATCGCCAGCTGATTTCGCTGCCGGTTAACGGCGCTGGCGTGCCTGAAGGGCAAAAGGTGCAGCTTGGGATTCGCCCGGAACATATCCAGATAACCGAACTGGCGCAGGCAGATATCGAAGGGGAAATTTTATTTGTCGAGCAGATGGGCAACGAGACTTTGCTCTACGTAAATAGCGGTTACGGTAGCGAACCGTTAGTTATGCGCCATACTTTCAGGCTTGAGATCAAAGCTGACCGACGCATCGGCCTGCGGTTGCCGCCGGAGAATTGCTACTTGTTTAACAGTGACGGGCGGGCGTTTGTGCGAATTTAGAAAGCTGGATTTTTCGTGCGTAGGTCGGATAAGTACTGCGTCATCCGACAAAACAAGGAGAAATAAGTGGAAAAAAAATGGTGGCACAATGCGGTGGTGTACCAAATCTATCCGCGCAGTTTTATGGACAGCTTCGGTGATGGTATCGGCGACATCAACGGCATCATCAGCAAACTCGACTACCTGCAACAACTTGGCATCAACCTGATTTGGCTCTCTCCCGTTTACCGCTCGCCAATGGACGATAACGGCTACGACATATCTGACTACGAAGATATTGCCACCGAATTTGGCACCATGGCGGAAATGGAAACCCTTATTGCACAAGCGAAACAGCGTGATATCCACATTCTGATGGATCTGGTGGTTAATCACACCTCCGATGAACACCCGTGGTTTATCGACGCGTTGAAATCGAAAGACAATCCGTATCGTGACTTTTATATCTGGCGTAAACCTGCGGCGGATGGTGGCCCACCAAATGATTTCCGCTCATACTTTGGCGGCAGCGGCTGGGCGTTTGACGAGGCCAGCGGTGAGTATTATCTGCACCAATTTTCTAAGCGCCAGCCTGATCTGAATTGGGACAATCCGCGTGTTCACGATGAAGTCCACGCCATGATGAACCGCTGGCTTGCTAAGGGCATCGGCGGCTTTCGCATGGACGTTATCGATCTCATCGGCAAAGAGGTCGATGCGCAGATTATGGCGAACGGTAAAAACCTGCATGCGCTTATTCGCCAGATGAACCGCGCCACCTTCGGCAAAGGCGATTATGTGACGGTCGGTGAAGCCTGGAGCGCTACGCCAGATGACGCGCTGCTGTATAGCGGGGCCGAGCGCGAAGAGCTTTCGATGGTTTTCCAGTTCGACCACATCAAACAATTCTGGGATGAGCACGCCGGGAAATGGCGCAGCAAACCGTTTGAACTGGCGAGTTTCAAAGCGGTGATTGAGAAGTGGCAAACGGCACTGGCGCATCAGGGCTGGAATTCGTTGTTCTGGAGCAACCACGATTTACCGCGTGCGGTGTCGAAATTTGGTGACGAAGGGGCGTTTCGTGAGCCGTCGGCAAAAATGCTCGCCACCGCGCTGCACTGCCTGAAGGGCACGCCGTATATCTATCAGGGCGAAGAGATCGGCATGACTAATGTGCGGTTCGGGAATATCGATGAGTACCGCGATATTGAAAGCCTGAATCTTTATCACGAGCGACTGGCGCAAGGCGTCAGCCACGAAGAGATGATGCTCGGCATTCACGCTAACGGGCGCGATAACGCCCGCACCCCGATGCAGTGGGACGCTAGTCCAAATGCAGGTTTCACCACTGGTACGCCGTGGATTGCGGTTAACCCCAACTACCGTGAAATCAACGTCGCCGCTGCCCTTGCTGAGCCGGATTCGATTCTCTGGCATTACCAGAAACTGGTGGCGCTGCGTAAGCAGTATCCGATTTTAGTGTACGGCGATTTCCAACCTGTGTTGTGCGAGCATCCGCAGGTGTTTGCCTGGCTGAGAGCACTTGATGATGAGCGGTTGCTGGTCGTCAACAACTTCACCGCTGAGCACCTGACGCTCGACATTCCGCATGAGATGCAGAACTGGCACGGTGAATGTTTGATCAGTAACTACGCGCCGCGCGACCAGTTGGCGGTGAGTCTGGAACTACAACCTTATGAATCTTTTGCGTTATTAATCGGGAGGTAAACGATGGCGAACTGGTGGAAAGAGGCGGTGGCCTACCAGATTTATCCGCGCAGTTTTAAGGACAGCAACGGCGATGGTATTGGTGACCTGAACGGCATCACCGAAAAACTCGATTACCTCAAAGACCTCGGCATCGATCTGATTTGGATCTGCCCGATGTACAAATCGCCGAATGATGATAATGGTTACGATATCAGTGATTATCAGCAGATCATGGCAGAATTTGGCACGATGGCTGATTTTGACCGCCTTCTAAGCGAAGTTCACGCTCGCGGAATGCGGTTGATTATCGACTTAGTGGTAAACCACACATCCGATGAACACCCGTGGTTTTTGGAATCTCGATCCTCGCGTGATAACCCAAAACGCGACTGGTATACCTGGCGCGACGGTAAAAATGGTGCAGAGCCTAACAACTGGGAAGGGATCTTTAAAGGTTCGACCTGGGAGTTTGACCCGGTAACCGAACAATATTTTCTGCATCTGTTTACCCGCCGCCAGCCGGATCTTAACTGGGAAAACCACGATGTTCGCCGCGCTGTGTACGACATGATGCGCTGGTGGCTGGATAAAGGCATCGACGGATTCCGTATTGACGCCATCGCCCACCTGAAAAAAGAGCCGCTGCTGGCTGATGTGCCTAACCCTGACAAACTGCGTTATGCGCCGTCGATGAAAAGCCATCTGAACTATGACGGACTGCTCGATTATGTCGATGACATGAGTCGTAACGTCTTGCAGCACTACGACATTGTCACCGTTGGTGAGATGAACGGTCTGTTTGCCGACCACGCCGAAGAATGGGTAGGGGAACATCGTAACCGTCTGAGTATGGTGTTCCAGTTTGAGCATGTGCGGTTGTGGGAACCAGAAGCCGGTTTGCGCCCGGAACCTGCGGTGTTAAAGAAAATTTTCACCGCCTGGCAGGAAGCGCTGGAAGGCAAAGGCTGGAACGCGCTGTATGTGGAAAACCACGACCTGACGCGCATTACCTCGCGCTGGGGCGACACCGAACACCACTGGCGAGAAAGTGCGACCTGCATCGCCGCACTCTATTTCCTGATGCAGGGCACGCCGTTTATCTACCAGGGCCAGGAAATCGGCATGACCAATACCCGATTCAACAGCCTTGATGATTTTGATGACGTGTCTGCGAAAAACATGTGGCGTGAAATGGAAGCTCAGGGCAAAAGTGAAGAGGAAATTATCGCGTTTCTCACCAACACCGGGCGTGATAACTCCCGCACGCCGATGCAGTGGAACACCTGGCCCAACGCCGGTTTCAGCGAAGTGAAACCGTGGTATCACGTCAATGCCAACTTTGAAATGATAAACGTCGCCAGCCAGCAACAAGACCCGGATTCAGTGCTGAATTTCTACCGTGCATTAATCAAACTACGCAAACAAGAGCGCACGCTGATTTATGGGCGCTACGAGCTGGAACTGGCAGACAACCCGCAAATTTACGCTTACCGGCGCGTGCTCGACGGCGCGGAGTTCGTGGTGCTGTGCAATATGTCGTCGAAATCCGCCCGCTGGACGAGCGATGAGTTGCCGCTTGAATGGGCGCAATGCGTGCTGGGGAACTACCCGCAGGTGGATGAGCTCTATCGGCTGCATCCGTGGGAGGCGCGGGTTTACAAGCTTGCGTAAACCATTTTGTCGGATGACGCTGCGCTTGTCCGACCTTCGAAAAACGATTTTGTAGGGTGGATAAGCGCAGCGTCATCCACCTGTTGCGCAAGGCTAATCGAAGTCTAAGAGCAACCTTATGTAGTAACGGCATGGCCTGCGGTATGATGGGCGCTGGTTTTTAACAAGGAGGGGTTATGTTGACGACAACATTTCCAGCTTTGCAGCCGACGACCATTGATGCCATTAATACGCTTGGCGAGTGGCTTTCTCACAATGAGTTTGCCGCCCCGCCTGCGGTTTGCGATGGCGAACTGATTATCCTCGCGGGTAATGCCGTTATCCCCACCATTGATGCAGCCTGTGCGCTTGCCGCCAATACTGAATTGCCGCTGCTGATTACCGGTGGGATTGGCCATTCCACGACTTTTTTGTATGCGGCGATTGCGAAGCACCCGCGCTACAACACCATTCCCACCACAGGGCGTGCGGAAGCCGCCATTATTAAAGACATTGCGACCGAGTTCTGGAAAGTCCCGGCAGAAAAAGTGCTGACCGAAGAGAAGTCTACCAACTGTGGTGAGAACGCGCGCTTCACTTATGACTTAATGCAAACGCGGCAAATCGAGCCCGCACGCGCGATTATCATTCAGGACCCCACCATGCAGCGCCGAACCGTCGCGACCTTCGAACGCGTTTGGCAGGGGCAAGAACGCTGCCCGCAATGGCGTAGTTGGCCGGGTTTTGTTCCACATGTAGTCAGTAACGAAACCCATACCGCATTTAGCCTGAATGAAAAGGGCTTATGGCCGGTAGAGCGTTATATTTCACTGGCGTTGGGGGAGATCCCGCGTATCCGGGATGATGCGCAGGGTTACGGGCCGCGAGGCCGCGACTTTATTACTCATGTAGATATTCCTGCTGACGTTACACATGCCTGGGAAATTCTGGCGAATGATGCCGCGCTGGCGCAATTAATGCACGAGCGCGGCTTGTAAATGATTAACGATGCAGGTAACAGTTAACGCCTAAATACTTACTGAACGCCTCCTGCAATACTGCACCCGTCGCTGAGTGGTTCATGGCGACGTGGTGCTCAAAGCCATTGTTACAAATCCATGCCAGTAAATTCTCCAGATGCGGCACTTCAATCACCGCGCGGCAGCCGACGGTATCTAACGCATCGTCAACCGATTGCCCTTCACCAACATAGGCTTTCACCTCACCGGTAAAATCATCAGAAGAGAGGCGGAAGTAAGTCAGTGGGCCACTTTTCAGACGACCATGTACTGCGCCGCAGGTGTTCTCTTTGCCGACCGTGGTGCCGATAATATCGGCGGTGCCCATCGACGGCGATTCCAGGCTACTGCTGGCAAAGTTCCCGCAGTGGAACAACACGCATTTGTTGCGATCGTCGCCAAAGTTGTTGTTCCAGTCGGCAATTGAGGCCGGGTTAAGCGACGCGCTGGCGAGTGCGTACATCGATAATGCGCCCATCACGTCGACTTCACAGGCGCTTGGCATCAGCTGCCCGGACATCACGCTCATAATGGAGCAGACGTTAATACCGAGATTTTCCTGAAGCGAGGTCCAGCACTGGATTGCCGTGGTGTCGATGTCGTTTGCCACGACCCATTCGCTGATCACCACAAACAATTTCGCCATCTGGGTTAACTTATCGGCCGGGATCCCACTGGCGTCGGCGTTTTCAATCAAGATGCCACGTTTCTCATGCACCCGCAGATCGTCGTCGCTGATGTGTTTGATGCGGGTGAAAATTTCAGAAAGGTCGAGGGTTTCCACCGCCACACCCATTTTTTCGAGCAGCTTTTCGCTGTAACGCACGGTGTTAAAACTGGCCGGACGCGCACCAATTGCACCGATGCGCACGCCCTGCATTGATTTCACTACCCGGCAGATTTGCGCAAAGCGCTGTAAATCTTGTTCGAACACTTCACCGCTTAATGCGCAAACATGCTGCGTGGTGAGCGTGAAGGGGATGTTGTACTGACGCAGGTTGTTGCACAGAGAAATTTTCCCGCAGAAGCTATCGCGACGTGTCGCCAGGCCCATTTTGTCGAGATTGTCCTCTTCGGCCTGGATTAACACCGGCACTTTCAAACCGGAAAGGCGAATCGCTTCTGCCACCGCTTTTTCATCGCCAAAGTTAGGCAGTAGGACCACCACACCATGAATATCATCGCGATGCTGGCGGAAAAGTTCGGCGCAGACTTTGGCATCCTGACGAGTTTCGACACCGCCAAGATGCGTTTGTCCATCTTTTAACATCACGGTTTTGATACCCAGTTTGCCAAACAGTGTTTCGGCTTGTTCATGTGCCTGCGCCACTAAATAGCTTGGGAAGAACCCGCGGTTTCCGATGATAACGCCGAAAGTTAATTGTGTTGGGATACGAGACATGGCTTCACTCCAGTAAAAAGTTAATTTGGCACAAAGCGGCAACGGGCCACGGCTTCAAGCCATTGTTTATAGTTTTCTTGCATTTTTTGTTGTTGTTCTGCGTGTGGCTGCAAACGCTCGCCACAGTGGGCTAATGCGGCAAGCGGTGTTCCGTCTTGCCACCAGCCGAGAGTTTTTCCGGCTAACAGCGTTGCGCCGAGTGCGGAGATTTCAGCCGCGGGTTGAATGATTAACGGGCGTTGCAGCACATCTGCCTGTAACTGCATCAACCAGCGGTTTTGGGTGGCGGTGCCATCCACACACAGCGATTCAAGGCGCTCGCCAGTGGCCTGTTCCATGGCAAAAAAGACATCGGCAATTTGATAGACCAGCGACTCCAGCGCGGCTCGCGCCAGCACTGCAGGGGTAGCGGCATCCGTCAGGCCGCAAATCATGCCGCGGGCGTGGAGATCCCACCACGGCGCGCCCAGCCCTGAAAGCGCTGGCACGTAATAGACGCCCTGGTTGCTGTCGGTAGATTGGGCAAGATCGGTGAGTTTTGCCGGGTCATTGATACCCAACATTTTCCCCAGCCAGGCGGCACCCGAGCCGGTATGGGTAATGTTGCCTTCCAGTGCATAATTCAATTCACCGTCGTGCCAGGCAAGCGTGGTGCTCAGGCGATTGCTACGGTTAACCGGTTCCGGAAGCGAAAGCATTAATGATGAACCGGTACCATAAGTGGCTTTCACTACGTGGCCGCAGACGCTGCGCTGTGCGTAGAGCGCAGCGTGTGAATCACCGATTAGCGCCAGTACTGGCGTGCCGATGGGCAAGCCTGCAATTGAGTTGATTTGCACTTCGCCGTGGTGGCCAGCAGAAGGGCGCACTTCAGCAAGTGCTGCACGGGGAATGCCGAATAATTTGAGTAATTCGTCATCCCATTCGCTCCGGTAAATATTAAACAGCTGCGTGCGGGCGGCATTCGAGTAGTCGGTAGTGAACGAATGCCCGGCGGTCAGTTGCCAGTTCAGCCAGGAATCGATTGTCCCGATACACAGTTCGCCCGCTTCGGCACGTTTCATACCATCCGGAATGGCATCGAGCAGGGCGCGGATTTTCGCCGCCGGGAATAACGGATCGACGGGCAGTCCAGTCAGGCGAGTGATTAGTTCGCCATGGCCCTGTAGCAAAAGTTGCTCACAGATTTGTTCTGAACGGCGGTCCTGCCAGCTTACTACTGGCGTCAATGGTTGGCCGTCATGGCGCTGCCACACCAACACCGACTCACGCTGGTTGCTAATCGCTATCCCTGCGATGTTGACGGAGCCGAGTTGTTGCAGGCAGCCGCTCAGTGCTTCGCAAACGGCATGCCACAGCGCAACAGGGTCTTGTTCTGCAAGCCCTGGTGCCGGGTGCGTCATTGCCACGCCGACACTGCAACGGGCGCAAATTTCCCCGCTGCCATTCACCGCCAACACTTTGGCGTTGGTGGTGCCCTCATCAATAGCCAGAATTACCGGGCTGGACATGGCTATGCTCCTTTGCAAAGCGCCGTGGCGGAACGAGTGACTCCTGCGGCATCAATTCCATGATGGGCACGCATCTCCTTGCGATCCGCCGCAATAGCATAGCTACCGTCTGCAATTCCGAGCCGCAACAATGGTATGCCGCATCCCGCTTCCGCTAACACTTCCGCGACCAGGCTGCCGACACCGCCATTCACGTTGTGCTCTTCAACGGTTATTACGTGTCGAGAATTTTTAAGCATGGTGAGAAGGTGCGCGGTATCGCAAGGTCGAATAGACGGAACGTTGATCACCGCCGCATTAATACCCAAATCTGCGAGTTGTGCCGCAGCAGTGACGATTTCATGCACCGTTGAGCCCATGGCGACTAATGCCACATCGTCGCCTTCGCGCAGTTGCTCAACCGCCCCTGGTTTGAACTGATAATTAGCATCGTGCAGCTCCGGCAGCGCTTTACCATCAAGGCGAATATAGACCGGACCAACGTGTTCCAGCGCGTAGTCAATAATCTGGCGGCATTCAATCGGGCAAGACGGCGCATAGATTTCGATGTTGCCAAAACCGCGCAGCACGGCGATGTCGTCAATACTGTGGTGGGTGCTGGCGAGGGGGCCGTAACTGGCTCCGGCATTGAGGCCAAATAATTTTACGTTGCTGTTGTTGTAGCAAACGTCGACTTTGATCTGTTCGTTAGCGCGCGAGATTAAAAATGGTGCCGCATTGCAGGTCACAGCAATTTTGCCGCCCATCGATAAGCCGACCGCCGTGCCCACCAGTGTCTGTTCTGCAATCCCGACGTTCACCAGCCGGTCCGGAAACTGTTTCATAAACGGGGATATTTTTGCCGTCGAGGTTGAGTCGGCTACCACCGGAACCAGGTCTACGCCGCGCTCGACGGCGTCAATAAAGGCATTCACCATTACGGTTGCCAGGTGTTCGCTATTACTCATCTTTCAGTTCCTCCAGCGCCAGTTCGATTTCGTCACCTTTCGGTATCCGGTGGTGCCACTCCGCGCGCCCCTGAATAAAGGAGATGCCCGCGCCTTTGGTGGTGTTGGCAATCACGACGTGCGGTTTTCCATGCGGCTGCAACCCTTCAAGTGTTGCGACCACATCAGCCATGTCGTTGCCACGGCACTCGGTCACTTCCATGCCGAACGCGCGCCATTTCTCATCCAGTGGGTCAGTATTGAGAATGTCTTTGGTCGAGCCCGCGAGTTGCAGATTGTTTTTGTCGTTAATAATGATCAGGTTATCGAGCTGGTAATGCGCCGCGACGAGAGCTGCCTCCCAGTTGCTGCCTTCGGCCAGTTCACCATCGCCTGTCACGACAAAAACACGGCGCTGGCTGTTGTTGCGTTTAGCTGCAAGTGCGATACCAACGGCGACGGGCAGGCCGTGGCCGAGAGCGCCAGTGTTAAGCTCCACCCCTGGTGTTTTGTGCTTCACCGGGTGGCCGGGCAGATGAGAGTCGGCATGCTGATAGGTCGGCAGCCACTCCACGGGAATAAAACCGGCCTCTGCCAGCACACAGTAGTAGCCGCCAACGGCATGGCCTTTGGACTGAATGTAGATGTCACGTTCGTCGCTGTTAATCAGCTGTGGCGAACAATTCAGTATCCGGAAGTACAGGGCGGTTAAGATTTCCACCTGTGATAAGTCGGCCCCGGTATGGCCACCAGCCGGGCTGTTAGCATTGAGTAGGACGATGCGGCGACGGACGGCGCGTGCTCTTTTTTCCAGATCCGTAACTGACAGTGCGAACGGATTCATAGTGTTACCTCTTGCATTTAAAATCATATGTGAATAATTATTCTGAGTGGGTAAAAAAATACCCGCCGTTCAGGATCTGTGGTGCGTTATACCTTCCCGCTACTTTCCATGATGGTTTTCTGCGCCACGACAGCGGCTTTCTGCTGCATGCGGTTTTGCATCTGGTCGATGATGACCGCCACAATAATCACGATGCCTTTGATGACCATTTGCCAGAATTCACTCACACCCATCATCACCAGGCCGTCAGCCAGGAAACCAATGACGAATGCGCCGATAAGTGTGCCAAGGATGGTGCCGCGTCCGCCTGCAAGCGACGTTCCGCCGAGTACAACTGCAGCGATGGCGTTCATCTCAAATGCTGTGCCGTTTGCCGGGTGACTGGCAACCAGTTGTGCTGAGACCACAATTCCGGCGATGGCGGCGCAAAAACCTGACAGCGTGTAGACCCAAATTTTTACCTGGCGGACTTTAACGCCTGACAGTTCAGCTGCGCGTTCGTTATCACCAATCGCGTAAACATGGCGGCCAAAGGGCAGGCGGCGAGCCACATAAGCAATCGCGATGGCGAGCACAATCATCATCCAGATAGCCCACGGAATGCCGAACAGCGTCCCAGAGCCAATAAAGTCGAAACCGGTATTGCCAAGTTGTGGGTTGCCGGAGAGTCCGGGGAAGGTTTCCCCACCCGAGGTCAACATGGCTGCTCCGCGC
The DNA here is from genome assembly GCF_000737905.1 of Buttiauxella noackiae. Lineage (NCBI taxonomy): Bacteria > Pseudomonadati > Pseudomonadota > Gammaproteobacteria > Enterobacterales > Enterobacteriaceae > Buttiauxella > Buttiauxella noackiae. The sequence goes on along the minus strand of NZ_JPRU01000001.1, from coordinate 675,421 downwards.
AGCACATACATGGTGCCGAGCGTGCAGATAAATGGTGCGACGTTATAGCGGGTAATAATCCAACCGTTTGCTGCACCAATTAACCCACCAACAAGCAGTACCAAAGGCACAATTACCCACACACTTGGGAAAATCGCGATGCCAAACATCGGCAGCACAATGCCTTTGGTAATCAGCCAACCGGCAATCATGCCGCACAGCCCGAGTGTTGCACCAATCGATAAATCAATACCCGCCGTGATGATGACAAAGGTGATGCCGAGTGCCAGGAATGCATTGATAGCAATGTGTTTAATCATGATCACCATGCTGCCCATGGCAAGGAAATCCGGCACCATGATGGCGAAGAAGCCCACTATCAAAAACAGCGCAATAAAGGTGCGAAGTTTAAGCAGTAAGAGCAGCAGATTTTCCCGCGAGCTAAACGGCGAATCTGGTCTGGCGTTGAGCGCGACAGTATCATTCGTTTTCATATCAGAACCCTTGTGCACTAGCGGAAACCAATGCCGATTCTTCGGCGTGTTCGCGGAGAATATCGGCGGTGATTTTGCCACCTGACATCACCAGAATGCGGTCAGAAACCGCCATAATCTCTTTCAGATCGGAGGTAGAAAACACCACTGCAATTCCTTGTTCGGAAAGCTGAACCATCATGCGGAACACATCGGCTTTCGCGCCTACGTCGATACCGCGCGTCGGTTCATCGAGCAGCAAGAGTTTAGGGTTGGTTAGCAGCGAGCGGCCAATCACCACTTTTTGCTGGTTCCCACCGCTTAACGCCTGAATTTCTACGTCAGGAGAGGAGACCTTGATTGATAGATTGCCAATCGTGCTGGCAACTACCGCTGTTTCATCCACTTGGGAGATGGCAAAACCGCGTTGTAAGCGCCGCCATAAACTGGCAATCGTTAAGTTGCTCGCCACCGATGAACCAGGAAAAATCCCGGTGCGCTTGCGATCCTCAGGCACCAGACTCATGCCCATACGAATGCGTTCGGCTGTGGCAAGGCGCGGCGGCACCGGTTTACTGTCGAGCCATAATTTGCCCAAATAGTTGCGTTGTGTACCCAGCAGGCATTCAAACAACTCTGTGCGGCCAGCGCCCATCAACCCATAAATGCCAACGATTTCACCTGCGCGTACCTGAAAACTGACATCATTTACCACTGTATTTCCCGCAGAATTGACGCAGGTGATGTGTTCGGCTTCAAGAATCGCAGCACCAAATTCACGCCCCGGTTTCAGGAAGCTCGATACCGGTTCGCTGCCCAACATTTCACATACAATCCACGGCACGTCGATATCACACACCTGCGCTTCGGCCTGGAATTTGCCATCGCGCAAAATGGTTATCACATCGCCAATCGCCATTAACTCTTCGAGGCGGTGGGAGATATAAATAATGGTGACGCCCTGGCGGGTAAGTTCGCGAATCACCCGGAACAGGATCTCCACTTCGGTTTTACTCAGCGCTGAAGTGGGTTCATCAAGAATTAATATGTCCGCGTTCTCAGCTAAAGCTTTGGCGATTTCTATCAGTTGCTGTTGGCCAACTTTCAGATTTGCCACTATCTCCTTCGGGGAAATAGGCTGATCCAGGCGTTTGAGCAATTCCGCGCTGCGAGCCTGCTGCGTCGTTTCATCAATGGGCGATAGACCGTGTTGCAATTCACGCCCAAGAAAAATGTTCTCGGCGACTGTCAGGTTTTCAAACAGGTTCAGTTCCTGGTGAACCATACCGATGCCGTGCGCGGCGGCCTGGCGCGTGCTATTAAATTGTACGACTTCACCATTGAGGCGGATTTCGCCGCTACCTGGCTGCTGAACGCCAGCCAGAATTTTCATCAGCGTCGATTTACCGGCACCGTTTTCTCCGATGATCACATTCACTTTTCCGCGCCAGACGTTGTAATCAATGTTGTCCAGCGCCACGGTGCCGGGGAACAGCATTGAAATGCCACGGGTGCGCAGAATGATTGGATCTTGCGACATTATGGTTTCCCCCGTTCCAGTGAAATTGCCGCCGCATCACTTAATGCACCGTTACGCATCGTGACTGCCATCACCACGGTGACAGGTTGCTGTTGCCAGCTTTCATCGACTTTTGGCAGATGCTTTGCCGCTTCACGGTTATAAGCTTTTGAAAGCTGTGCGAACTGCACCTGGTTGGTGAAATCTTCGAATTTGTAACCTGTCGCATCGCGGATTGCGTTGCCGCGAATCATCGGCCCAACTTGCACCTGCAGCGGTTGGTCATTGACGGTCACGGTCAACGTGCGCTCGCGTTCGTTATCCAGGGAAACGCTGTCGACTTTGCCTTGTACTTTGACGAATACGCTTTCGTTGTTGGCATTGGCGGCGCGGGTTTTCAGAGCAGTACTATCCAGTGCATGGCTCTGCGCGGGAGTCAGTACTTTGCTGTTCCAGGTTTGTTGCGCTATCTGCGCGGGTGTCTGGTTTGCGAAACTCGCTTTCGCATTCGGATCGGGCGGAATAATCGGTTGCCCGTTTTCATCCAGATCCACCACCCGGCAGGCAGTGAGCAACAGGGTACTGCAACATAACCAGCCAATACCCCATTGTTTAAGCGACATATAGCCTCCCGGACTACTTAGCCAGCTTGAAGGTTTTCAGCTGATTAGCATTGCTATCGTCAATTAATACGCAGTCCATTAACTGTTTTTCCTGTAGCTGTGGTTTGCCGTTTTTCAGGAAATAATCCGCTTGTACCACCGCCATTTGCGCTTGCTCCCAACCAGGTTGCAGCACGGTGGCTTTGATATTGCTCCTGGCGATAATCGAGTCGCGTACGTAGTCGCTGCCGTCAAACCCGACCACGATGACATTGGTCTTGCCTGCGGCTTTTAACGCAGCTTCTGCACCAAGCGCCATGGTGTCGTTACCAGAAATCACACCGACGATGTCAGGCTGGGTTTGTAAGATGGATTCCATGCGGGTGAAGGCTTCGGTCTGGCTCCAGTTTGCGGTTTGCTGTGCCACCATTTTCATATCCGGGTAGTCGTCGAGAATGTCGTGATAGCCCTGCGAACGCACGTGGGCGTTGGTGTCTGACTGGCGGCCCAGCAATTCAACATACTTGCCTTTACCGTTAAGCAATTTGGCAAATTTCTCGGCACCCAACTGCGCGCCTTGATAGTTATTGGAAACAATCTGCGCCACGGCGACACCGGTTTTGTTGATTTCACGGTCAATAAGGAATGTAGGAACTCCAGCGGCTTTGGCTTTTTCTAATGGGCCGACGGTGGCATCTGCTCCTGCGTTATCCAGGATGATGGCTTTTGCTTTGCGGGCAATAGCGGTTTCAATCAGCTGGTTTTGTTTATTCACATCATCATCGTGCGACGCGACCAGCGTGGTGTAACCCAACTCTTTGGCCTTGGCCATCGCGCCATCGGCTTCGGCTTTGAAGAATGGGTTGTCATGAGATGGGGTAATGATGGCAATCAGCCCATTATCGGCGGCATACAGGTTGACAGAGGAAGCAAGAAGAGCGGCAACGAGTGAGGTCTTAAGTAAGGTAACTTTCATTTTTATCTCCACATTGAATATATATTCAAGCATGATTTATTATTCAATGTAACGATAGGCCTGTGATTAGAATCTGTCCATGCGGAATTGAGTAAAATGATAAAAAGGCGAAAGCGATCACAAATTGTACGATTAAGCATCAAAAGGAATGCTGTCTTGTTATTTATGCAAGCTTGAATAAAAATACAAAGCAGAGAATCAGGAGGTGCTAATGTCAAAGCAGGATGAACAACGTTTGTTGGTCAAGATTGCGACGCTCTACTTTGTCGAAGGGATGAAGCAGTCAGAAATCGCCGGGTTATTGCACCTGTCGCAATCATTTGTCTCACGCGCTATTACACGCTGCCAGAAAGAGGGCGTGGTAAAAATCAGTGTTATCCAGCCTGCCAATATTTTCCTGTCACTCGAGCAAGCGCTGGAGAAAAAATACGGTATTCGCCAGGCAATTGTGGTGGATGTCGATGAGTCTGCACCCGCCGCGCAAATCAAACATGCGATTGGCAGTGCGGCAGCACACTATGTTGAAACGCGTTTGCGGCCAAACGACCTGGTGGGGATCTCTTCCTGGAGTTCGACCATTCGCGCAATGGTCGACGAACTGCATCCGCAGAGCATTAAAGCGCGCGGCGTGATTCAACTGCTCGGTGGCGTGGGTCCAAACGGCAACGTGCAGGCGACAATTCTGACGCAAAACCTGGCGGCGCAACTCGACTGCCCAGCCTGGCTGCTGCCGTCGCAAAGTATTGAGCACTCCGTTGAAGAGCGCGCCAAACTGGTCGCCAGTGACGATGTGGCTGAAGTGGTGAAAAAGTTCGCCGAAGTTGACGTGGCGATTCTCGGTATTGGAGAGCTTGAACCGTCCCAACTACTGAAAAATTCGGGCAACTATTATGGCGAAGCGATGCTCAAAACCCTCGCCGAGCGTGGAGCTGTGGGGGATATCTGCCTGCATTATTTCAATGCCCAGGGCGAGCCAGTATTAAGCAAAGAAGAAGACCCGGTTATTGGCATGGAACTAAGTCAGGTCCGCGACTGCCCGCATGTGGTGGCGCTTGCAGGCGGAAGTGACAAGGCTAATGCGATTCGCGGTGCGCTTCATGGTGGCTACATTGATGTGCTGATCACCGACTACCCTACGGCCTGCCAACTGCTGTAATTCTCCCATAATGACCGTTTTCTGATGAAGATGTCTAAAACGGTCATTTTTCCCTTTCTCCGTGACAACTAAACGGCTTCTTTCCCATTGTTTTTATTGAGAGCCATCACAGTTCATGACCTTTTTGCCCGAATGGCTGTTTTTGATATCTAAAGTGTTTACATTGTTTTTACATAAACGAAACATAAAAACAGCAAGCGCAGAGGAGCCGATCATGACAGCACCTGTACAACACCCGATGTATATTGATGGTCAATTTGTTCAATGGCAGGGCGAACAGTGGATTGATGTGATCAATCCGGCTACTGAAGAGTTGATTTCGCGCATTCCTGACGGGGATGCAAAGCACGCCTGTGATGCGATTAATGCTGCGGCAAATGCGCAGGCCGGTTGGGAAGCCTTGCCCGCGATTGAGCGTGCTGGCTGGTTGCGCAAAATTTCTGCCGGGATTCGTGAACGAGCAAAAGCCATCAGCGCATTGATTGTTGCCGAAGGTGGGAAAACTCAGCAATTGGCTGAAGTGGAAGTGGCTTTCACTGCGGATTATCTCGATTACATGTCGGAGTGGGCGCGTCGTTATGAAGATGAAATTCTGCAAAGTGACCGACCTGGCGAAAACATTCTGGTGTTCAAACGTGCGCTTGGCGTCACCACCGGGATTTTACCGTGGAATTTCCCGTTCTTCCTGATTGCCCGCAAACTCGCGCCAGCGCTGATTACCGGTAATACCATTGTTATCAAACCCAGCGAATTTACGCCAAACAATGCCATCGCTTTTGCACAAATTGTCCATGATATCGGGCTACCAAAAGGCGTGTTCAACCTGGTGCTGGGTCGTGGCGAGACTGTTGGGCAGGAGTTGGCGAGCAACCCGAAAGTGGCGATGGTCAGCATGACCGGAAGCGTGGGCGCGGGCGAGAAAATCATGGCAGCGGCGTCTAAAAACATCACCAAAGTTTGCCTCGAACTGGGCGGTAAAGCGCCTGCCATTGTGATGGACGATGCTGACCTTGATATCGCGGTGAAAGCGATCGTTGATTCACGCATGATCAACACCGGGCAGGTGTGCAACTGCGCGGAGCGCGTGTATGTGCAAAAAGGTATTTACGACGAATTTATCACCCGTCTGAGCGAAGCGTTTAAGCAGGTGAGTTTTGGTAATACCGGCGAACGCAATGATGTGTCAATGGGGCCACTAATTAATGCGGCAGCGCTTGAACGCGTCGAACAGAAAGTGGCGCGTGCTGTGAGTGACGGTGCGCGTGTTGTGCTGGGTGGCAAAGCGCCTGAAGGAAAAGGGTACTTCTACCCGCCAACGCTGCTGGTGGATGTGCGCCAGGATATGGCGATTATGCATGATGAAACCTTTGGCCCGGTGCTGCCAGTCACCACGTTTGACACGCTTGAGCAAGCGCTTGAGATGGCCAACGACAGCGATTACGGCCTGACATCTTCAGTTTACACACGTGATTTAAATGTCGCGATGAAGGCAATTAAGGGCCTAAAGTTTGGCGAAACCTACATCAACCGTGAAAACTTTGAAGCGATGCAGGGCTTCCATGCCGGCTGGCGTAAATCGGGTATTGGCGGTGCCGATGGTCGCCATGGTTTGAATGAATATCTGCAAACCCAGGTGGTCTATTTGCAAGTGTAATGATTTACTTTCTCATTTATAAATGATAATAATTATCAACAGTTATTTAAACCTTTAGCTAACGTCCTGTTAGCTAAAGGTATTCACCTGCTGTTGATAAGGATATTTATGTCTGCTTTACCACAAACCCGCCTGCGTGCTTTGCCTGCTTTAGTGCTTACCAGCTTGCTGTTTTCCAGTTCACTGTTTGCCGACACCTCGTTTACGGTTGAAAGAAAACCGGTTGGCAAAGGGGTGTATGAAATGGCCTATAGCGCGGACCAATCCGCACTCTATGTTGCCACTTCCCAAAGCCGAAAAACGGATAAAGGCGGGGTGGTTTATCGTCTTGACCCGGCAACCCTCGAGGTGACTCAGGCGATTCACAACAACCTGAAACCTTTCGGTGTGGCCTTTAACAAAACCACGGGCACATTGTTCCTGGGCAATACCACCAGCAGCGCGGTGACGGCCATCAACAGCAAGACGGGTGATGTGATTAAGTCACTGGTGGTGGATGAGACAAAGCGCACTGAAACTGCTCGTCCGTTAATGCCGCGCCAGTTAGTGGTTAACGAAGCCACCAACACGCTGTATATGGGCGGATTGGGTGAGTCCAGCGTGCTGTGGGTGATTGATGGAGCAACATTGACGCTTCGGGATACCATTAAAGATCTCGGTAAAATGGCGACGGGCCTGGCGATTGATGAGAAATCCTCGCGTATTTATATGACCAATGCTGACAACGAATTTATTGTTATCGACAGCAAAACCAACAAGGTTATCTCGCGCACAAAATTGGAGACAGAAGGCGAGCATTTCTATCTGAATATCGCGCTGGATAGCGCAAACAACCGTGCATTTGTCAGCGATTCGAAGTCACCGCAACTGTTGGTTGTTGATACCAATACCAGCAAAGTGCTGAACAAAGTGGATGTGCCGCTGGGTCTGGATGTGTTGTTTAACCCGACGCGCAACGAAGTCTATGTGACTCATCGCAAAGCCGGGAAAGTTAGCGTAGTTGATGCGAAAAGCTACAAAGTGCTGGAGACTATCGATACGCCAGCACTGCCAAATAGCCTGGCGCTTTCACCAGACGGGCAACAGCTGTTTGTCAGCGTGAAACAACCGGGAACTCGTGAAAAAGAGCCGACCAGCCCGGACGATGTTGTGCGTATCAGCTTTAAGTAATCGTCATACTTCGAGTTGCCGCCTGGCTGCAACTCGAAGTATTTAGAGTCATTACGCGTGGTGTTTTGTCGTTTGTTTAGCAAAACACCAGAACGCTTTATTTAGGAGAAGCGGGCAAAGCTTCAATCCAGTTTATCAGCAACTCTGGCCAGCTGGCAGCGGGCAAACCGACTGCGCCACGAATCCCAAAACCATGTTTACCCTCCTGGAAAAGATGTATTTCCACCGGCACGTGCTGGGCGCGCAAGGCCGAGAACATGGCAAGACTGTTATCTACCGGGACGGAAGGGTCATCCACCGCATGAACGATAAACGTAGGCGGCGTCTGGTCCGTTACATTCTGCTCCGGTGAGTATTTCTTTATCTGCTCAGGAGTGGATTTCTCGCCAATCAAGGCTTTGCGCGAGCCCGGATGCGCGATACTTTCCTGCATGCTAATCACCGGATACATAAGTGCCAAAAAGTCGGGGCGCGCACTGGTTTTATCTACCTCATCGCTTGCTGGATAAACAGATTCTTCATAGCGCGTAGCAAGGCTTGCTGCGACATGGCCTCCTGCCGAGAAACCCAGAATACCAATACGATGCGGATCGATTTTCCACTTGTTGGCATCGGTTCTTAGAGTTCGAATGGCCCGCTGAGCATCAGCCAACGGTGCATCTGAACCTTCCACATGCCCATTTGCTGGCATGCGGTAGGTCATCACAAACAGGGTATATCCTTTAGCGTTGAAAATGGGAGCAAGGTCGCTACCTTCTTTATCCAGCACTACGCGCTGATAAGAGCCGCCAGGGGTGACTAATATCGCAACCCCATTGGGTTTTTCCGGTAAATATGCGGTGATGGTTGGTGTGCGAATACCTGTTACCGCGCGGTCCGAAAGCCCGCCGTCCTTACGCCTGTCGACAGTTTCTTGCTGCACAGGGCTCGTTTTAGCACCTGGCGCTTCGCCCTGTGACCAGACAGGAAATTCAGGTAGTGCCAGAGCGGCACTACTCATAGACAGCAGGATTGAAGTAGCAAGCAGAGAGCGACCTAACATAGCCTTTCCTTTTTTGAATAATTAACGCAGATATAACATGTTGTTAATGTCAAAAAGGCGAGGTGGTGCTCAATTATGAATCAGATTGGTAATTTTATTGAAATAATGTTTTGAAAATAGAGCTGCGCCCATCTTGCCAGTTATAGCGAAGATGAGCGTAGTCCTTGAGGCTAATCTGGGAAGTTACTCGCTATCTGCTTTTTCCGCTTTACCTGCCATCTGGGCCAGGAAGTCGTAGCGTTTTTGCAAATCTACGGCGGCATCTTTCCACAACTGCTCTGCAACTTCTGGCTGTTGCGCGTTCAGACGGCGGAAGCGCTGCTCTTTCATCAGCGTATCGGCCAGCGCGTCGGACGGCGGACGGGAATCCAGCGCCAGCGGCAGTTTGCCTTCATCGGCACGACGCGGGTCGAAGCGATACAGCGGCCAGAAGCCAGTCGCCGTGAGCTGGCGCATCTGATCGTGGCTGAGCGCCAGATCATAACCATGCTCTTCACATGGGCTGTAGGCGATAATCAGCGATGGGCCCGGATAAGCTTCCGCTTCCTGAATCGCTTTCACCGTCTGGTTGAGCTGTGCGCCAAGTGAAATTTGCGCCACATAAACATGCCCGTACATCATCATGCTGACACCGAGATCTTTACGTGCTTTGCGCTTGCCGTGTTCGCCAAACTTAGTCACTGCACCCAGCGGTGTCGCTTTTGACGCCTGGCCGCCGGTGTTGGAGTAACACTGCGTGTCGAGAACCAGAATATTGACGTTCTCGGTCAGGCTTAACACATGATCCAGCCCGCCAAAACCAATGTCATACGCCCAGCCGTCGCCGCCAATCAGCCAGATAGATTTCTCGACCATCGCGTCAGCGTCGGTGATGAGCTGGCGCGCGTCCGGGTCGTCGATATCCGCCAGATGTTTGCGCAGTTCGATAACTTGCTCGCGGCGCACTTCAGGTGTGGCTTCGGCATGGAGTTGTTCGTTCAGCTCCGCAGGTAGTTTATCGGCAAATTTTCCGACCAGGCGCATCACACGGGCGCGGTGCTGGTCGACCGTTAGACGGAAGCCGAGGCCAAATTCGGCGTTATCTTCGAACAGCGAGTTTGCCCAGGCTGGTCCGCGCCCATTAGCATCAGTGGTGTACGGCGTGGAAGGCAAATTACCGCCATAAATTGACGAACAGCCGGTGGCGTTAGCTATCAGCATGCGGTCGCCATACAGCTGGGTCAGCAGTTTGATATACGGTGTTTCGCCGCAGCCGGAACAGGCGCCGGAGTATTCGAACAGCGGTGTCAGCAACTGCGAAGTACGAATATCAATGCGCTCAAGGCTGGTGCGGTCCATTTCCGGCAGTTTGAGGAAGAAATCGTAATTCTCTTTTTCTTCTTCAACGTGCTCAAGGCGCGACATCATATTGATGGCCTTGATTTCCGGGTTCTGGCGATCTTTAGCCGGGCAAACTTCCACACACAAGTTGCAACCGGTGCAATCTTCCGGTGCCACTTGCAACACATATTTCTGCCCACGCATATCGCGGGATTTCACATCCAGCGACTGCAACGCGGCAGGGGCGTTTTCCATCGCTTCCGGCTGCACGACTTTGGCACGAATCGCCGAGTGCGGGCAGGCGGCTACGCAGTGGTTACACTGGGTACAAATATCCGGTTTCCAGATAGGAATTTCTTCGGCGATGTTGCGTTTTTCCCACTGCGTGGTGCCCATCGGCCAGGTACCGTCCGGCGGGAGCGCAGAAACGGGGAGTGCATCTCCAAGGCCTGCGAGCATCGCGGCAGTTACGGTTTTAACGAAATCAGGTGCGGCGTCGGACACCACCGGTGGGCGCATTGGGCTAGTTTCGTTGACTTCTTGCAGCGCTACTTCCGCCAGCAATTCGCGGGATAATGCCAACGCCTGCCAGTTGCGCTCCACCAACTCCTGACCTTTGCTGCTGTAGCTTTTTGCAATCGCACCTTGCAGTTCTGTCAGTGCGCTATCGCCCGGCAGAATATTAGTGAGATGGAAAAATGCCATCTGCATCACGGTGTTGATACGTGCACCAAGCTGGCATTCACGGGCGATTTTCGCTGCATTAACCACAAAGAAGCGCGCTTTTTTCTGGTTCAGTACCGCCTGAACTTCTTGTGGCAGGCGATGCCATACTTCGTCCGCGCCGTAAGGCGTGTTGAGCAGGAGAATACCGCCTGGTTTGAGGCGTTCGGCCATTTGATATTTGTCGATAAACTGCAACTGGTGGCAGCCGACAAAATCAGCGCGGTCAATAAGGTAGGTTGAGTTAATCGGCTGTTCACTGACACGCAGGTGGGAAACCGTCAGACCGCCTGCTTTTTTGGAGTCATAAACGAAATAACCCTGAGTGAAGAACGGTGTCGAGTTACCGATGATTTTGATGTTGTTTTTGGTGGCGGACACGCTGCCGTCACTGCCAAGACCATAGAATAGCGCTTCAAGTTTGGCGCGGTTCGGCAGGGTATTTTCCGGCAATGGCAGAGACAGGTTGGTTACGTCATCGTAGATGCCAACGGTAAAGCGGGGGCGCGGTTTGGCCTGCGAGAGTTCGTTAAATACCGCCAGCACACAATCCGGGCCAAACTCTTTGGACGAAAGGCCATAACGCCCGCCAATTACGCGTGGCAACGTTTCACGTTCGCCACGGTTAAACGCTTCGGCAAGGGAGGTCATGACATCGAGATAGAGCGGTTCTGCCAGCGAACCGGGTTCTTTGGTACGGTCAAGCACAGCAATGTGGCGGGCACTTACTGGCAACACTTCTAATAAATGGTCGGCGGAGAAAGGACGGAACAGGCGAACTTTCAGCACGCCGACTTTCTCGCCGCGTGTCAGTAATTCGTCGACAACTTCTTCACACGTTCCGATAGCGGAGCCCATCAGGATAATCACGCGCTCAGCTTGCGGATGGCCGTAGTACTCAAACGGGCGATACTGGCGGCCAGTTGTTGCCGCAAAGCTGTTCATCGCCTGTTCAACGTGTTCATACACTGCGTCGTACCACAGGTTGCTGGCTTCGCGAGACTGGAAATAGGTGTCCGGGTTAGCGGATGTGCCGCGAATTACCGGGTGCTCTGGATTCAGTGCGCGGGCGCGGTGATCATCTATCTCTTTTTGCGGCAACAGTTCCAGAATGGTGCTGTCTGCCAGTGGGGCGATTTTATTGATTTCATGTGATGTGCGGAAACCGTCGAAGAAATGAATAAACGGCACGCGACTCTTTAGGGTTGCGATATGCGAAATCAGCGCGAAGTCTTGTGCTTCCTGAACGCTGCTGGCGCACAGCATGGCGCAACCGGTCTGACGAATTGCCATCACATCCGAGTGGTCACCAAAAATTGAGAGCGCGTGGGTGGCGACAGTGCGTGCCGCAACATGCAGCACAAACGGCGTTAATTGCCCCGCCAGTTTGTAGAGCGTTGGGATCATCAGCAGCAAACCCTGCGATGAAGTAAACGAAGTGGAAAGGGCACCGGTTTGCAGCGCGCCGTGAACCGCAGCAATCGCACCCGCTTCTGACTGCATTTCTACAACGCGTGGCGTATCGCCCCAGATATTTTTACGGCCATCCCCGGACCAGGCATCAGCCAATTCAGCCATGGTTGAGCTAGGGGTTATCGGGTAAATGGCGATGACTTCACTGGCGCGAAACGCCACTGACGCGACCGCACCATTGCCGTCGATTGTGATCATGGAGACACCCTTACATTGCGCAATAATATGAATACGAAAAGGCCCACATGACAACGGCGAGCCGAAGAATAATCTTTTAATTCTAGCAAAGCCCACAGAAGGTGATTTTCGCTTTTGTGTCCTGCGTTGAACCTTGATTGAGGTCGTGAAAAGGGTTGGGTGGTTATGTTTTGCGCAATAAAGTGATCCGCATTGCAAAATCACACACATTTTATGGCTTTACGGCCTCGACGCAACGCAACGCCTGCGCTTATGATTCTTAGGTTTTGCAACGTTCAGGGGGAGAAGAGTAATGCGCGCTGCGTTTTTAGCGGGATTTGCCGCACTGTTATTGTCGGCATGTAGTAGTGAACCACCTCAACAAGCCACTGCAGCTCACGTACCGCCTGGTATGCGTGCAGCAATGTCAAATCAAGGGCAGGCGAGTTGTGCAATGATTGGTGGGACGTTAAGTGTTGCTCGTCAGCTTGATGGTTCGGCAATCGGTATGTGCGCGATGCCAAACGGCAAACGCTGTAGTGAAAATGCGCTTGCCGCCGGAACGTGTGGAGCGTACTAGCTTAATCAGTTGACCAGATCGGCCAGTTTATAAACTAAAGTATGCTGGCTGGTTTTGAGCGTCAGCTGTTGCGCAGCTAAGTCAACTTTTGCACCCGTGGTCAGCATATCGTTAATCATGTGATCCAGCCCATTAAGCTGCGGTTCCGCACACATCATCATGGTCATTCCCAGACCTTTGGCTTTCAGGGTATCACCTTCAAGTGTTGCCTGACCCATAAAGCGGTTACACATGCTGCCCGCAATGTGCATGTTCTCACCGAAACTCAGTTCCGGCATGCGATCAATCCCGGTTAACGGCTTGCCATCAACACTTTGCAGAACATAGCGGTGGTGTTGCAGATCTTGTGTGGTCACTGTCGATTTATCGCCTGATTGCGCGCAACCGGCCAGTACCATTGCAGCCAGAGCTAAAGAAGCTAATTTTTTCATTTCTTGTCCTTAAGTTATTCGTTTCATCAATGAGTTGGTGCCAACTTTGGCAAAAAGCGGGGCGTGATTCTTTAAGGATAATCTTAAAACGAGAGTTGAATCTATTTCGTTATAGATGTCGCTAACGCTAACCCAATCGACATAACTCCAGGTGTAGGGCGTATTAGCGCAGCGACATCCGCCACAAAGATTAACTCACCTGATTAACACAAGGCTCGCCGTTCTCTAATTGACGTAAGTTTTCCAGCGTCGTTTCGGAAATGCTGGTTAACGCTTCCGCAGTCAGGAATGCCTGGTGGCCGGTAAACAGTACGTTATGGCAGGCTGACAGGCGACGGAATACATCATCCTGAATGACATCGTTAGATTTATCTTCAAAGAACAGATCACGTTCGTTCTCATACACATCCATACCTAACGCACCGATTTTTTGATTTTTCAGCGCATCAATCGCGGCTTGTGAATCAATCAAAGCGCCACGGCTGGTGTTGATAATCATCACACCATCTTTCATCTGTTCAAATGCGGCCCGGTTAAGTAAATGATAGTTCTCAGGCGTCAGCGGGCAGTGCAGTGAAATAACGTCTGATTGTGCAAACAGCGTTGGCAAATCGACATATTCCACACCCAGTTCAAGTGCTGCAGCACTTGGGTACGGATCGAACGCCAGCAAGCGCATGCCGAAGCCTTTCAAAATTCTCAATGCGGCGATACCAATCTTACCAGTACCAATCACACCGGCGGTTTTGCCATACATGGTGAAGCCCGTCAGCCCTTCAAGAGAGAAGTTCGCATCACGGGTACGCTGATAAGCGCGGTGAATACGACGGTTCAGGCACATCATCATGCCGAGGGCATGTTCTGCTACGGCTTCTGGTGAATAAGCTGGAACTCGTACTACTGGCAGGCCTAACTCTTTAGCAGCGTCAAGATCGACGTTGTTAAAACCTGCGCAGCGCAATGCGATGAACTTCACACCGTGCTTTTTGAGCTCTTCGAGAACAGGGCGGCTACCGTCGTCATTAACGAAGATACAAACACCATCGCAACCATGAGCCGTTTTGGCTGTTTTTTCGGTTAGCAGGAAGTCGAAAAATTCAAGATCAAAGCCATATTCATTATTAACCTGCTCCAGATACTTTTTGTCGTACTGTTTTGTGCTGTACACTGCCAGTTTCATGAGACTTATCTCCAGAATGATATTGGTGTAAAATTATCACGCTTAAAATATTCTTACAAATATTAAAATTTATTTTTAAGCATGAAATTCTGCCGCTAACTCAAGGTTGGCTACGCTTATACCAGGTACGACCTTCACGCCCGGTCCAAATAATGCAAGAATAATCGCATATGTTATGTAAATGGGCACATAATTGTCGCAGAATCAGGATATTAACCACCCATGAAGGGTAAATATAAAGCCATTATTGCGTTGGTGCTGATACTCATTCTGCTACCGTTAACGCTTCTGATGACTATAGCCCATTGGCTGCCAACGCTTGCCGGTATCTGGCTGCCGCAAGGGACACGCATCGCTATGGAAGCCAGCCCACGCTTTACGCGCGGTGCGATAATCGTTCCTGATTTGCATTATCTTGCCGGGAATTGCGAACTGGCGACGATAAAAGATGCCACTCTTAGCCACCCCAAACGCTGGCGCATTCATCTTGATACGCTCAATCTTAACGTTGATTGCCTGAGCAAAATCCCTCTCGACAAATCAGGCCCAGCCGCACCGCGTACTTTGGCTGAATGGCAATCACTGTTGCCTGAAAGCCTGCTTACTATAGATAAGGTCAATGTAACACCCTTTCAACAGTTCTCCGGTGGTTTACGTTTGACGCTAACGCCGCAACAGCAAACGGTTCACTACAAAGGCCCATCGCTCAGCGTTGATGCGCAGCTAAACGGTCAAATACTCAATCTGCAAAAGTTAAAAATTCAGGCTTTTGCTGGTATGGACCCGCTGGAACTTGTCGGCACCATTACCTTACCTCCGCTTACCGATAAACTGCCTGAACAGGGCCATCTGGCGACAAAATTACGCATTCCACAAGAGTCTGATCTGATCGATGTCGTTCTGAACTGGCACGATGATCAGGGTTCATTTTCACTGAAGAACCCAGCTGCGCCTGAACCATTGATGACACTTCCCTGGACCATTAGTGAGAACATTTTTGAAGTCAATGGTGGGCAGTGGTTCTGGCCCTATGCGGGGTTCCCGCTGCGTGGCGGCATCGCTTTACGGATTGATGACTGGAAGCAGGGGTTGGAAAAAGCCTTAATCAGCGGGCGTATGAACGTCATCACGCAGGGGAGTGCCGGGAAAGCCAACGCGGTGTTAAATATTGGCCCCGGTAAGCTCAGCATGATCAACAGCGCCTTACCGGTGCAATTAACCGGTGAAGCAAAACAAGATGGCATGGTGTTATACGCCGTACTGCCGGGTGAAATTAGCGGCGCGATTGCCGACCCACAATTAATGTTCCGACCAGGTGCACTGTTGCGTTCTCGAGGGCGTGCCATTGACTCTATCGATGTCGATGAAATTCGCTGGCCTCTGGCTGGAGTCAGCGTCACGCAACGCGGTGTTGATGGACGGTTGCAGGCAATAGTTCGCGCACATGAAAACCAGATGGGTAATTTCGTGCTGCATCTTGATGGTAAAGCGGATGACTTTTTGCCCGATGCGGGTTTGTGGCGGTGGAAGTATTGGGGCAAGGGTGAGTTTACCCCGATGCAGGCGAAGTGGGATGTCCGCGGGCAAGGAGAGTGGCGCGACAGCGTGATTGAGCTTAGCTCGCTTTCTACCGGCTTTGACAAGCTTGAGTACGGCTCAATGTTGGTCACTGAACCGCGTTTGAAACTTGAGAGACCTCTTCACTGGCAGCGTGCGCAAACAGCTCCTGTTTTTGATGGCGCGTTTATCCTCAATGCGGGGGAAACGACGTTCAGCGGTGGCAGTACATTACCGCCGTCAACATTAACGTTTAGTGTGACGGGCGAAGACCCTTCTTCCTTCCAGTATAAAGGTGACCTGCATGCCGGGAGTATTGGCCCGGTACGTGTGAATGGTCGCTGGGACGGTGTGCGCCTGCGTGGTAATGCATGGTGGCCACAGCAAGGTTTGACGGTATTCCAGTCCCTTATCCCCGCTGACTGGAAAATGACGTTAAAAGATGGCTCGCTCTATTCGCAGGTGGCCTTTTCCGCAGCTGCAGGGCAGGGATTTGAGGCCGGTGGCCATGGCGTGGTGAAAAATGGCAGCGTCTGGTTGCCGGATAACCAAATTAATGGTGTTGATTTTGTATTGCCCTTCCGCTTTAGCCACAGTACGTGGCGATTAGGGACAGATGGCCCGGTCACATTGCGGATTGCCGAAGTGAAAAATCAGTTCGCGGCGACAAATGTGACGGCCGATCTTGAAGGCTGGTATCCATGGAGTGAAAAGCAGCCGCTGATGCTCAGTAACGTTAATGTGGATCTTCTGGGTGGAAAATTACGTATGCAGCAATTGCGCATGCCACAACGCGATGCGGCCTTGCTACGCTTAGAGAATATCTCGTCGAGCGAATTGATTTCTGCGGTCAATCCCAAACAGTTCACTATGTCCGGGCGAGTGAATGGAGCGTTACCGCTGTGGCTTAACCATCCACAGTGGATCATTAAAGATGGCTGGCTGACAAACCCTGGGCCACTTACATTGCGGTTGGATAAAGATATGGCTGATGCCATTGTTGAGAACAATATTGCTGCAGGTGTTGCGGTTAACTGGCTGCGTTATATGGAGATTTCTCATTCCTGGACAGATATCAATTTAGATAACCTTGGCGTGCTAACTTTGCGTGCGAATGTACAGGGCACAAGCCAGGTTGAAGGGAAAAGGAATGCGGTGCGGCTGAATTACAGCCATCAGGAAAACCTCTTTACGCTTTGGCGCAGCCTGCGTTTTGGGGACAATTTGCAAACCTGGCTTGAGCAACATACCGAATTGCCGGATGTGCGTTGCCAGGCTCGCGATAAAGCTTGTGAGGAAACACAATGAAAATCGTCATCGCTATGCTCCTGGTGACAGGGATTGCAGGGTTAACGGGATGCACGCCGCGTATTGAAGTCGCGGCGCCAAAAGAACCTATCACCATTAATATGAACGTGAAAATCGAGCATGAAATTCATATTAAAGTAGATAAAGACGTTGAAACGTTGCTTAAAAACCGCAGCGACTTGTTTGGCCAGGAGTGAAGCTCATGAACAAAATCGTTAAGAGTGTTTTTCTGGCATCCATCTTATTTAGCCACCAGGCATTGGCATTAACCCTGTCTGAAGCACGCCAGCAAGGGCGAGTGGGAGAGACATTAAGCGGTTATGTTGCGCCAATCAAACAAGATAAAGAGACACTGGCATTGGTGAAAAGCATTAACGAAGCACGTGCGGAAAATTATCAGAAACTGGCAGATAGCAACAACATCTCAGCAAACCAGGTCGCAGAATTGGCTGGACAGAAGCTGGTGGCTCGAGCACAACCGGGTGAGTACGTGCGCGGCATTAACGGCCAATGGATGAAAAAATAACCCGGTGCGCAAGGCGCTGGGCTACACTGAAGTTGCTTTAATGACATGGATTGTACACGCATGTATTAGCCATACCGTTGTTCTGAAGCCCGCTCATTTACCTGTGCGTGAAATAGTATAAGGACAAAAAACCACTTTTTATTCCGTACTATGGATACAACTATGGGTACTGGATGAGGAACAACTGATGAAAAAGATCATTTTGACCGTGGTGCTATCTCTGGTTACCACAGCGGCGTTCGCGCAATTAACGATGAATTCTGGATCAAGTAATACGAGCTCAGGCAGTTCATCAAGCAGCAGCCAGCAAACAGGCACCGTTGACTTGATCGGCAGTGATACGGTTGCAGGTTTTGGGACTAGCGATACCGTGGCTGGTCTTAGTGGGACCGATTCGCAGACTATCAACCCAACATCTTCATCCTCGCCAATGCCGGCTTTTGGGCATACGGGCAACCTCAGGCAACCTGGTTCAATTCGCCATTAAGCAATAAGTAGAGCAGCTGCTGCATAGCATCAAACGGTTACCGACCAGAGTCTTACGAGAAAGTGTGAATGCTGGATATAAACGTAAGGTTGTAACCGTCATGCATTTCAATGCTGCTCTCGTTTTGGCGAAATTTACGTATATTTATATAACATCTGGAATAAAAGCTTATTTTCTCAGCAGGTTAATTTAAAACCAGTGATTGGTTTTTATTCTATTTAAAATATTCACCTTATATTTTTTAAGTACATTCTCGATTAAGAAAACATCCCCCTCATAAAGTGTCAAATCCATCAGGTATGATTTACGTAACAGTGCCTGTTTGCATCTTAGAGCAGGAGTAGGGTTTTTGAATTATTCGGCTAAAAAATGCAAATAAGTGAAGTCAAAAACCACGCAAATGCAAATATTCAGCATAAATTGCTGCATTGTGAATAACGCACTGATTTTCATAAAATAAATACAAGATAAAAACATTAGGACAACATACAGATTTTCACAAAATAAAATATTGAGTAGAAAGTAAAAAGAACCTATATTGACGGCGTTTTTTACACACTGGTCAGTTTTTCGACATTCATTAATTCAACTGCCTTATTAACGAACCGGCAGCTGTGGGAGAGATATGATGACGGATAAAGTCCGTATTGATAGTTTAGGTGCTAATTCATTCAATGGTAACAATGAAACCTATTTGGCGCGTCAAGCTGAATTTGAATCGAATGTCAGAAGTTATCCACGTAAATTGCCTTTAGCAATTGCGCAGGCCAACGGTGTTTGGATCACTGATGTTGAGAATAATCAATATCTTGATTGCCTGGCCGGTGCGGGTACGCTTGCTCTTGGGCATAACCATCCTGACGTGCTGCAAAGCATCCAAAATGTCATTACCAGCGGCTTGCCGTTACATACACTGGATCTTACAACTCCGTTGAAAGATCAGTTCTCTGAATATCTTCTCTCTTTATTGCCAGGTCAGGGTAAAGAGTATTGCCTGCAATTCACCGGCCCATCTGGTGCGGATGCAGTTGAAGCTGCGCTGAAACTGGCTAAGAAAGTAACCGGTCGTTCAGGCATCATCAGCTTCTCCGGCGGCTATCACGGCATGACTCATGGCGCACTTTCCGTAACAGGTAACCTGTCACCGAAAGAAGCGGTTGATGGCATGATGCCGGAAGTTCAGTTTATGCCTTATCCGCACCTGTACCGCTGCCCGCTGGGTATTGGCGGCGAAGCTGGCGTGAAAGCATTAACTTACTACTTCGAAAACCTGATCAACGACGTTGAGAGTGGCGTGCGCAAACCTGCAGCGGTCATTCTGGAAGCGGTTCAGGGTGAAGGTGGTGTGAACCCAGCACCAAAAGAGTGGCTGCAGCGCATTCGTAAAGTCACCAAAGAACACGGCATTCTGCTGATCATCGATGAAGTTCAGGCTGGCTTCTGCCGTACCGGTAAATTGTTCGCCTTCGAACATGCGGGTATTGAGCCTGACATCATTGTTATGTCTAAAGCGGTTGGCGGTGGCTTGCCACTGGCTGTTCTGGGCATTAAGAAAGAGTTTGATGCATGGTCACCTGGCCACCACACCGGTACTTTCCGTGGTAACCAGCTGGCGATGGCAACCGGTCTGACTACGCTTAAGCATCTGACTGAAAACAAGATTGCTGACAAAGTTGCAGCGCAGGGCGAGTGGCTGAAAGGCAAACTGGCTGAACTGCAAAAACGTTACCCGGTTATTGGCCAGGTTCGTGGTCTGGGCTTAATGATCGGTATTGAGATCGTTAAACCAAACGAAGCCAAAGATCATATGGGTTGCTACCCGGCTGATGCTGAGTTGTCCGCATTGCTGCAGAAAAACTGCTTCAAAGCAGGGCTGATTCTGGAGCGTGGTGGCCGTAATGGCGTCGTGCTGCGTCTGCTACCATCTTTGCTTATCACTAATGATGAGCTGGCTATTTTCCTCGATAAGTTTGAGCAGGCGCTGTTAGCGGCTGGCATCAAGCCTGTCTGAGTGGAGTTAATGACCTCGATGTCTGAATTAAATCCTATCCTGGCAGGCTCAGCGCAAAGCACTGAAGCCTACCAGCAGGCCATTGCACAGACCAGCGCCGCTGTTGTGCAGTGGTTGCAGCAACCTGAGATGTATCAGGGTAAATCTGTTGCTGAACTGCGTGAACGTATTCAACTGGATTTTAATCCTCAGGGCCTGGGCAACCAGGTCGCTATTGAACGTGCGATCGAATACTTCTTAAAAGACAGCTTGTCGGTGCATCACCCACAGTGTGTCGCGCATTTGCATTGCCCAAGTCTGGTTATCAGCCAGGCTGCGGAAGTGTTGATCAACGCCACTAACCAGAGCATGGACTCATGGGACCAAAGCCCGTCAGCGACCATCATCGAGATGAAGCTGATTGAATGGCTGCGTGCTCAAGTGGGTTATCAGGCAGGCGATGCAGGGGTGTTCACCAGCGGTGGTACTCAGAGCAACCTGATGGGCCTGATGCTGGCTCGTGATGCGTTCTTCGCGCGCCAGGGCCACTCCATCCAGCAAGATGGTCTGGTCGGCAACCTGAAGAAGATTAAAGTTCTGTGTTCTGAAAACGCGCACTTCTCAGTGCAGAAGAACATGGCTTTAATGGGCCTCGGTTACCAGTCAGTGACGTTGGTGAAAACCGATGAATTCGCACGTATGGATATTAACGACCTGCGCGAGAAACTGGCACAGGCTCAGGCAAACGGCGAGCAGATCCTGGCGATTGTTGCAACAGCGGGTACTACCGATGCTGGCGCAATTGATCCGCTGCGTGAAATCGCAACGCTTGCAGCAGAGCACCAGATTTGGGTGCATGTTGATGCAGCGTGGGGCGGTGCGTTGTTAATGTCTGAGAAATATCGCGACTATCTGGATGGCATTGAATTAGTGGACTCCATCACCCTGGACTTCCACAAACAATACTTCCAGACCATCAGTTGCGGTGCTTTCTTGCTGAAAGAAGCGCGCCACTATGAGTTGATGCGCTATCAGGCGGCTTATCTGAACTCTGAGTTCGATGAAGCTGCTGGCGTGCCAAACCTGGTGTCTAAATCTTTGCAGACAACTCGCCGTTTCGACGCACTGAAACTGTGGATGGGTCTGGAAGCGTTAGGTCAGAAGCAATATGCCGCGATCATCGATCATGGTGTGACGCTTGCACAAGAAGTTGCACAGTACGTTACTGAAGAGCCGTCTCTGGAACTGGTGATGAAACCGCAACTGGCGAGCGTTCTGTTCCGTTTCCGTCCTGAGCAAATGGCTTCTGCTAGCGACGCGGACATTGCACTGCTGAACCAAAAAATTGGTGATGCATTGCTGGACTCTGGTCGTGCAAACGTCGGTGTGACCGAGCATAACGGCGTAACTTGCCTGAAGCTGACGCTGTTAAATCCGACCGTTACGCTTGAGGATATTAAAGTCCTGCTGGCGTTGGTTGAGAAAACAGCACAACCGTTGCTGGTTGGCTAAATAAAGTCAATGGGCGGTGAATACCGCCCATTTATTTTTCCCCCGCATTACATTTATCTCCTGTCTCCCACTTCTTTTTATTAGCTACGATATTGCTCATATTCAATGGTTTCACGCACCGTGTTCAACGCCTGATAAAGAAGGTCTTCACTGACTGATCCGAGTGCAATACGAATGGCGTGGGGAACATTTTGCGAAGTAGTGAAAGGCTCCGCGGTTGAGGTCGAAATATTTTTTTCCAGCAAGCTACGTACCACACTTTCTGCCCGCACTTCTTCAGCCAGCGGCAACCATAAAAAATAAGAGGCTGGATGACTGATATAGGGCAGTGGCTTCAACACTTCGCGCGCAATATTTTGGCGCCTTTGGGCATCTTCTCGCTTAAGTGATTCAAGTCTGTTGACCGTTCCATCACGTATCCAGCCACAAACTAATGATGTCATAAGGGAAGGCGTATTCCAGGTGGTTACCCTAATCGCGCGCTCCAGTAGCGTTCTGTATGGAGCAGGGCAGACAACCGCTCCTACACGTAAACCGGTCGCAATATTCTTCGAAAAACCTGTGACATAAATAGTCCGTTCTGGTGCAAAAAAGGCTAACGGCGGGGGCGGATTGCTGGCCAGAAAAGCGTAGGCCGCATCTTCAATTACCAGCAGATCATGTTCTCTGGCGATAGCGGCAATTTCTTTACGCTGATCGGAGTTGAGTACCCATCCCAGTGGATTATGCAGCGTGGGCATCGTGTAGACGGCACGTACTCGTCTGCGCTGGCACAATGCCCGCAACGCGTTAAGGTCAGGCCCCACCTCAGATACGGGAATCGCCTCCAGCTCGAGATTAAATGCCGCCGCTAGTGTCTTAAAACCGGAATAGGTTAGCGCATCCACGGCGATAACATCCCCAGGCTTAAAAAGCCCCATCACGGTGATGGCCAGACCATGCTGGGCGCCGTTAACAATAAGTACATCATCGGCACTCGCTGTTATCCCGGCATGGGCAAGATGCGATGCGATTGTCTCTCGATCGTTCAGGCGACCGGCATGAGGCTGGTAGCGCAGTAATGCTGCCAGGTCACCGGAAGTCGTGAGTTGGCGGAGTGCATCGCGCAACAGATCCGTCTGTTCGGGTAGTGCGGGGTAGTTAAAGTTTAAATCCAGCACATCGCTCGCCACAATGTGCTGATCGATTCCCAATCCAGCGGGAATAGAGATTTCCCGGACAAAAGTGCCGCGGCCGGTTTCCCCGCTCACCAATCCCATGGATTCAAGTTCAGCATAAACGCGTGTCGCCGTAGCCAGGGACACATGCTTTTCGCCAGATAGTGCCCGGTGTGTTGGTAGCCGGGTTCCAGCGGGTAGATCGCCGCAACGAATGGACGCGGCAAGTTCATCAACAATCGTTTTATATCGCGCTTTCACTGATTGTATCCATGACAATATTTTGATTGTCATGGATTGTGGCGATTATCATGCGATCTGTCCATGAAAGAGTTGCCATGGCGTTCCCTTCGCGTACTGCTGAGATTGAGGTGAATGTGGTTGATAAAAAAAGTGCAGGTTCATTATCTGGATGGTTAAACGGATTGATTGGCGTGGTTATCTTTAGTGGCTCGCTCCCGGCAACACGGGTGGCAGTGCAGGAAATAGATCCTTTGTTCCTCACCTTTATCCGTGCATCAATTGCCGGCATGTTAGCGCTGATATTGGTGCTGAGTTTCAGGGAACAATGTCCGAAGAGGTCTCAAATTGGCTCATTAGTGATTGTCGCATTGGGCGTGGTGATTGGTTTCCCATTATTGACAGCGATGGCCTTACAATCTGTCACCTCCGCTCATTCAATTGTTTTTCTGGGGCTTTTACCGCTGGCTACTGCCATCTTTGGTGTTATTCGCGGCGGCGAACGCCCACAGTCTGCGTTCTGGATATTCTCTATTATCGGTAGTTTGCTGGTGGTGGGTTTCGCCTTTTCCCAGAACGTTTCGATTTCGCAAACCGGTGATTTACTTATGTTGGCAGCAATTGTGGTGTGCGGACTTGGCTATGCCGAAGGGGCGAAACTCTCAAGGGAACTGGGTGGTTGGCAGGTTATCTGTTGGGCGCTGCTGATTTCACTTCCCTTTATGTTGCTGGCCTCGTTTACTACTTTGCCCGTAACTCCTGGCAGCATTAGCCCTGAGTGCTGGTTTGCGCTCGGCTATGTCTCCGTGTTTAGCATGCTGATAGGTTTTATATTCTGGTACAAAGGGTTAGCGGTGGGCGGTATTGCCGCAGTGGGGCAATTACAACTGCTGCAACCATTTTTTGGTCTGGCACTGGCTGCTACATTACTTCATGAAAAGGTGAGTGTGCTGATGGTGATCGTGACACTTGGTGTGATTGCTTGTGTTGTGGGTTCGCGTAAGTTTGCGAGATAGCTTTGTTACACCTGAAAAAAACGGCAAACCAGGGTTTGCCGTTTCAGAAACACGATAAGTCAGATATTACGCAGTAACGATGCTATCAATTGCCGCTTTCGCATCAGTTTGCGCTTTAGTCGCTACTTCCGGTCCGTATGCAATACCTTCAGCGAACACATAGTTCACATCGGTAATCCCGATAAAGCCCAGGAAAATATTCAGATACGGAACCAGCAGATCGGTAGGGGTGTCTTTATGGATACCGCCACGGCTGGTCAGAACCACAGCACGTTTGCCGGTTACCAGGCCTTCCGGGCCTTTCTCGGTGTAACGGAAAGTCACGCCAGCACGGGCAACCAGGTCGAAATAGTTCTTCAACTGTGTTGGAATGTTGAAGTTGTACATTGGTGCGTTGATAACAATCACATCGTGAGCTTTCAGCTCGGCGATCAGCTCGTCAGACAGCGCCAAAGCTTCTTGCTGACGTGGTGACAGTGGCGCATCACTTGGGCGCAGCGCACCGACCAACTCGCCATCCAGAACTGGAATTGGGTTAGCAGCCAGATCACGCACGGTAATCTCATCTGCGCTATGCTCTTCACGCCATTGTTCAACAAAATAGTCGGACAGCTGATTTGACTGAGAGTAACCTGCCAGGATGCTGGACTTCAGAACTAATACTTTGCTCATGGGTGATTCCTTTGTTGTGTTCATTCGGGACAGATTGCCCGTTCGCTGTGAAGTACTTTATTCACAATCCGATTACAGTGATAGCGCAATATATCGAACTCAATGTTCGATTTTATTGAACAAGGCGTCGAAAGGTGTGATGTGCTAATCTAGCGCCAATTCATGAAACAGACTTACCAGGCAGTGCGCTGCCATGACGACTACGCAATGGAAAACATAAAACCCTCACTGTCTTCATTATTCTCTCGCCTTGATGGCTTAATGCTACGCGACAGGCAACGCTTCTCGCGCCGTTTACATGGTGCGAAGAAGGTGAAAAATCCTGAATCGCAACAGGCGGTTCTTGATTCACTGGCGCAAGAGATTGACTCTGCCGCCGGTAAAGTCCTGCTGCGTGAAGCTTCACGTCCAAAAATCACCTACCCAGAAAATCTGCCTGTCAGCCAGAAAAAACAGGACATTTTCGATGCCATTCGTGACCACCAGGTGGTTATCGTGGCGGGGGAAACTGGCTCAGGTAAGACCACGCAGCTACCAAAAATCTGCATGGAACTTGGGCGCGGTGTTAAAGGCTTGATAGGCCATACGCAGCCTCGTCGACTGGCTGCGCGAACCGTTGCCAATCGTATTGCCGAAGAGCTGCAAACAGAGCCGGGCGGCTGTGTTGGTTATAAGGTGCGTTTTACTGATCATGTCAGTGAAAACACAATGGTTAAACTGATGACCGACGGCATTTTGCTGGCGGAAATTCAGCAAGACCGCCTGCTGATGCAGTACGACACGATCATCATCGATGAAGCGCACGAACGTAGTCTGAACATCGATTTCCTGCTGGGCTATTTGCGTGAGTTATTGCCGCGTCGCCCGGATCTGAAAATCATCATCACGTCTGCAACCATTGACCCGCAACGCTTCTCGCGACACTTCAACAATGCGCCGATTATCGAAGTTTCTGGCCGTACTTACCCGGTGGAAGTGCGCTATCGCCCAATTGTTGAAGACGCAGATGATACCGATCGCGACCAGCTACAGGCGATTTTCGATGCGGTAGATGAACTCGGCCATGAAGGTGCCGGGGACATTCTGATTTTCATGAGCGGCGAGCGTGAAATTCGCGACACCGCTGATGCGCTAAACAAGCTGAATCTGCCGCACACCGAAGTGCTTCCGCTGTATGCGCGCTTATCGAATAGCGAGCAAAACCGCGTCTTCCAGTCCCACATTGGGCGGCGCATTGTGCTGGCAACAAACGTGGCTGAGACATCGCTCACCGTGCCGGGCATTAAATACGTCATTGATCCTGGTACGGCGCGTATCAGCCGCTATAGCTACCGTACCAAAGTGCAGCGTTTGCCGATTGAGCCGGTTTCTCAGGCTTCGGCAAACCAGCGTAAAGGTCGTTGTGGCCGTGTTTCCGATGGGATCTGTATTCGCCTCTACTCTGAGGATGATTTCCTGTCACGCCCGGAATTTACCGACCCGGAAATTCTGCGCACCAACCTGGCGTCCGTTATCTTGCAGATGACTTCGCTTGGGCTTGGCGATATCGCCGCGTTTCCGTTTGTGGAAGCACCGGATAAACGCAATATTCAGGATGGCGTGCGCCTGCTTGAAGAGCTCGGTGCGATTACCAGCGAAGCCGATCTAAGCGTTTATAAACTCACACCGCTAGGTCGGCAGCTATCACAACTGCCGGTCGACCCGCGGCTTGCGCGTATGGTGCTCGAAGCGCAGAAATTTGGCTGTGTGCGCGAGGTGATGATCATCACCGCCGGTTTGTCGATTCAGGACCCGCGTGAACGCCCAATGGACAAACAGCAGGCATCTGATGAGAAACATCGTCGTTTCCACGATAAAGAATCTGATTTCCTGGCCTACGTGAATCTGTGGAACTACCTCGGCGAACAGCAAAAAGAGCTGTCCTCGAACCAGTTCCGCCGTCAGTGCAAACTCGATTATCTCAACTACCTGCGTGTACGCGAATGGCAAGACATCTACACCCAATTGCGCCAGGTGGTGAAAGAACTCGGCCTGCCGATTAACAGCGAACCGGCCGATTTCCGCTCCGTTCACTGCGCATTACTGACTGGCCTGCTTTCCCATATCGGCCAGAAAGATGCCGATAAACAGGAATACACCGGTGCGCGCAACGCCCGTTTCTCCATCTTCCCAGGCTCTGGTTTATTTAAAAAACCGCCAAAGTGGACGATGGTTGCCGAACTGGTAGAAACCAGCCGTCTGTGGGGGCGCATTGCTGCCCGTATCGACCCTGAATGGGTAGAGCCGCTGGCGCAACATTTGCTGAAACGCTCATATAGCGAACCGCACTGGGAGAAATCGCAGGGCGCGGTCATGGCGACAGAAAAAGTTACGCTCTATGGTTTGCCGATTGTTGCCGCCCGCAGCGTCAACTACAGCCAGATTGACCCGGCTTTATGCCGTGAGCTGTTTATCCGTCACGCGCTGGTAGAAGGTGACTGGCAGACGCGCCATGCATTCTTCCGCGACAACCTCAAACTGCGCAATGAAATTGAAGAACTTGAGCACAAATCTCGCCGCCGCGACATTCTGGTGGACGACGATACGCTGTTTGATTTTTACGACCAGCGTATTGCCCACGATGTAATTTCTGCGCGCCACTTTGATAACTGGTGGAAACAGGCCAGCAAAGAGACACCGGACCTGCTCAATTTCGAAAAGAGCATGCTGATCAAAGAGGGCGCGGAGCAAGTCAGCAAGCTCGACTACCCGAACTTCTGGCATCAGGGCAATCTCAAGCTGCGCCTGACGTATCAATTTGAACCGGGCGCAGACGCCGATGGCGTAACGGTGCACATCCCGCTGCCGCTGTTAAACCAGGTGGAAGAGGCCGGTTTTGAATGGCAGATTCCGGGCGTGCGCCGTGAGCTGGTGATTGCACTTATTAAGTCGCTGCCAAAACCGGTGCGTCGTAACTTTGTGCCTGCGCCAAACTACGCAGAAGCATTCTTGGGCCGCGCCACGCCGCTGGAACTGCCGCTGCTGGAAAGTTTAGAGCGTGAATTCCGCCGCATGTCGGGCATCACCATCGACCGTGAAGACTGGCATTGGGATCAGGTGCCCGATCACCTGAAAATGACTTTCCGCGTGGTGGATGAGCACAACAAAAAACTCAAAGAGGGGAAAAACCTCACTGAGTTGAAAGGTGGCTTGAAAGAGAAAGTCCAGCAAACACTTTCGGCTGTAGCCGATGACGGTATCGAACAAAGTGGTTTGCATATCTGGAGCTTTGGCTCGCTTCCGGAAAGCTATGAGCAGAAACGCGGCAACTATCGCATGAAGGCCTTCCCGGCGCTGGTGGATGAAAAAGAGAGCGTGGCGATCAAGCTGTTTGATAACCCGCTTGAACAGCAACAGGCAATGTGGCGTGGTTTGCGCCGTTTATTGCTGCTGAACATTCCATCGCCGATTAAATACCTGCATGAAAAGCTGCCGAACAAAGCCAAACTTGGCCTGTACTTTAACCCGTACGGCAAAGTCATGGATTTGATTGATGACTGCATTTCTTGCGGCGTTGATAAGCTCATTGCGCAGGCCGGTGGGCCAGTCTGGAGCGAAGAGGGCTTTGCCGCGCTGCATGAAAAAGTTCGTGCAGAACTCAACGA
Organism: Buttiauxella noackiae; assembly: GCF_000737905.1. NCBI lineage: Bacteria > Pseudomonadati > Pseudomonadota > Gammaproteobacteria > Enterobacterales > Enterobacteriaceae > Buttiauxella > Buttiauxella noackiae. Next base: position 646,857 of record NZ_JPRU01000001.1, on the reverse strand, counting down.
AACCGTAGTGGAAATTGCTAAACAGGTCGAACAGATCCTGACGGCGGTGTTCAACATCAACAAACGCCTGAAAGGGCGCGTGGATATGACGATGGCACTCGGTCTGTCGGATGTGAAAGCACAGATGAGCGGGCTGGTTTATCGCGGTTTTGTCACCGGAAACGGCTACAAACGCCTGGGCGATACGCTGCGTTACCTGAATGCTATTGAGAAACGCCTCGAAAAAATGGCGGTCGACCCACATCGTGATCGTGTGCAAATGCTGAAAGTTGAGCATGTGCAGCAAACCTGGCAGCAGTGGCTGAACAAATTGCCTCCTGCACGCCGCGTTGACGACGATGTGCAGGAGATCCGCTGGATGATTGAGGAGTTGCGTGTGAGTTTCTTCGCTCAGCAATTAGGCACGCCATATCCGATTTCTGATAAGCGTATTTTGCAGGCGATGGAAGCGATTACGGGGTAGTTTTAGTTTATTCAGAGCAGTCTTTACTTCGCACTTTTGGCCTGAGCAATGGACTGTTTATGCCAGTTCGGAGAAGGTTCCGTTCACTAAACGATAAGCGATTTATGTTGTGACTGAACTGGTGAACGTCGCAGGGGGGCCGCCGTCGCCCCCCTGCGAACCCCGACTCCCGGCACACAAATCGCCGCAAGCGGTAAACCTCCATTTTGTCTCCGTGTCAGGGTCGGTTGTGACGCGTTCCCGACGCTCACAACCTCCAGCCGCTTCCCTGCGGCTGGACCCATCCACCAGGCGCCAAAATGTCAGCGATTTAAGCCGGACTAAAACCACTCGCTATCATATCCAGCTCATTAAACTCACTCTTCGTTGTACCCTCAGCAAAGCAAAGATACGTTAGTTCAAATTACTGAGGCGAATGCGTCTATATCATCAACAATGCAATAATTCCCTTCCGATACCATACTCCTTGAGCGGTCAAATTATGACCGCTTCACCGGGGTTCTCATATGAAACGATTAGTCGATAAAGTTGCCATTGTGACCGGAGCCAGCTCAGGCATCGGGTATGTCACCGCCAAACTGTTCGCCGCCGAAGGCGCAAAAGTGGTGGTTGGTGCCAGGCGTGAAACCGAACTTGCTCAACTGGTTGATGAAATCAAAGCTGCCGGAGGCGACGCTGTCGCTGTAACGGGTGATGTACGCGAAGAAGAGTACGCCAAAGCGTTGGTAGCTAAAGCGGTGGAAACGTGGGGGCGGCTTGATATCGCCTTTAACAATGCCGGAACGTTAGGTGAAAACGGCCCAAGTACCGAAGTCTCAGCAGAAGGTTTTGCTAATGCGGTGGCCATCAATTTGACCGGATGTTTCCTCGGAGCTAAACACCAGATTGCCGAAATGCTCAAACATGGCGGTGGCTCGGTTATCTTCACTTCAACTTTTGTAGGATACAGTTTCGCGTTTCCACAGGTTGCCTCTTACGCAGCCAGTAAAGCAGGGCTGATTGGACTGACGCAGGCGTTAGCATCGGAGTTTGGCCCGCAAAATATTCGCGTCAATTCCGTATTGCCGGGCGCGGTGGACACCGATATGTATCGCGATATGAATAACACTGCCGAATCACAGGCATTTATTACCGGGCTTCATGCGCTAAAACGCGTTGCTCAACCGGAAGAAATCGCCCAAGCGGTGCTTTGGCTTGCTTCAGATGAATCATCATTTGTGACGGGCACCGCTTCACTGGTGGATGGCGGTGCGTCAATCAACGGGGTTTAGTCTTTTACGCGCGCAATCGAAAAACCATCCCAACCTTTGCTGCCCACGGTTTGTAAGGCCGTGGCAGTCAGGCGTGGGTTGCTACCTGTCAACTCGATAAACGAACGGGTTAGCCCGTTTTTGAGGTGATATTTATTATTTAGCGGCTAATACGCACAGTTTTAATGCCACGTTATAAGAGGCTTCAAATGCGCGTAGCGGTAAAAACTCGAATTTAGAATGGAAATTATGCGCACCAGTAAAGAAGTTTGGTGTTAATAAGCCTTTTGCCGAAAGTGCTGCACCGTCTGTACCGCCACGCATTGGAATGATCTTTGGTTCAATATTTAACTCTTTCATCGCGTCAAAAATTAAATCAATGGCCCGACGATCGTCTTTGATGGCATTACTGATATTGCTGTAGGTATCGCTGATTGAAATTTCCACTTTTGCTGTCGGATGCTGTGCGGCTATTTTAGCTGCAACATCACGAAGTTGTTGTTTACGTTGTTCAAACATTTGCGTATCAAAATCGCGAATATTGGCTTTCAATATCGCTTCATTTTGTGTGGTGTGCATGCCGTTAAACCAAATATAACCTTCCCGGCCTTCGGTATTTTCTGGTGTCTGATTTCTGTCGAAATGGCTGATGAAATCATGTGCCATTAACAGCGGGTTCACTAAGACACCTTTTGCAGACATCGGGTGCGCAGTCACGCCTGTAAAACGAATTTCGGCGTGCGCGGCATTAAAGTTTTCATATACCACTTCACCTAATTCGCAGCAGTCGATAGTCCAGGCAAAATCAACGTCAAAACGGGCGAGATCCAACGCTTTTGCGCCACACAGGCCAATTTCTTCATCAGGTACAAAAGCCACGACAATATCGCCATGCTTCATCTCAGGTGTCAGGTTTTCAAGCAGCGCCATCACCACAGTTACTGCGGCTTTATTATCGGCACCGAGTACGCTGGTGCCATCGCTAAAAATAATCTCTTCATTTGGGTAAGCGAGAATTTCCGGGTGTTCAGTGGTGCGTAACCAGATATCCTTTTCTTGGTTAAGGCATAAATCCTCACCGGTAAAACGGAGCAATTGCGGATGAATATCCGGTGATAACCCGACATCTACCGTATCAATGTGTGTAATAAACCCAACGCGTGGCGCACCTGCAACATTTCCCTTTTTAACCGCCGTGACGGTGGCATGCTCATCGATAACTACATTATCCAGGCCTAATTCCCGTAGCTCAGTTGCCAGCAATTGTGCCATTTCATGTTGGCCTGGCGTGCTTGGTAGGGTGCTGGCACCCGCCTGACTTTGGCTGGTGATCGCCAGATAACGGAAGAAACGTTGCGTTAATTGTTCTGAGAGTTGTGATGCCATGACTTCCTCTTTACTGGATATATTCATTTGTTTGAAATCGACTTTTAATGTTATTTATTAAGTCGCTTTGTACAAGCACTATCCTGGGTGAAAATTATAAATAATAGGGCAGGCATGAAAAATTCCATCACAACAAAAACCACAAAACTTGCATTGATAATAGCCGCGCTGACAGTCAGTTCTACTGTTGCAGCTAAAACATTAGTTTATTGCTCCGAGGGTTCTCCGGAAAACTTTAACCCGCAGTTATATACATCGGGAACCAGTGTTGATGCGAGCGCTGTACCGGTTTATAACCGACTGGTAGATTTTAAAGTAGGCACCACCGAGCTTTCGCCAAGCCTCGCTGAAAGTTGGGATATCAGTGATGATGGTAAAGTTTATACCTTCCATTTGCGCAAAGGGGTGAAGTTCCAGAGCAACAAATACTTCAAACCGAGCCGTGATTTTAACGCTGACGATGTTATTTTCTCGTTTATGCGTCAGAAAGATCCAAAGCATCCTTATCACAATGTTTCTAACGGAAACTATTCCAATTTTGAAAGTCTCGAGTTTGGCAAATTAATTACCTCGATTGATAAAGTTGACGATAATACCGTTCGCTTTACGCTGACTCATCCGGAAGCACCATTTATTGCCGACCTTGGCTGGTATTTTGCCTCGATACTTTCCGCTGAATATGCTGATTCGATGCTAAAAGCAGGTACGCCAGAACGTGTGGATATGGACCCTATCGGCACCGGGCCTTTCCGTCTTGCGCAGTACCAAAAAGATTCACGCATTCTATTCACCGCATTCCCTGAGTACTGGCAGGGCAAGGCAAAAATCGACAAGCTGGTATTTTCCATAACCCCGGACGCCTCAGTGCGTTTAGCTAAGCTTGAGAAAAATGAGTGCCAGGTGATGCCATTCCCAAATCCGGCCGATTTGCCGCGCATGAAGGAAAATACTGACATTAACCTGATGCAAAAAGCGGGTCTGAATACCGGCTTCCTCGCATTCAATACCCAAAAAGCACCAACGGATAATGTGAAAGTGCGCCAGGCGTTGGCAATGGCGATCAACAAGCCTGCAATTATTGACGCGGTATTCCGTGGCACCGGTACGGCTGCGAAAAATTTGCTGCCACCAGGCGTATGGAGTGCTGATGATTCGCTCAAAGATTACGAATACGACCCGGAAAAAGCCAAAGCGTTACTTAAAGAGGCGGGTTTTGCTAATGGCCTGGCTATCGATCTGTGGGCAATGCCGGTACAGCGTCCGTATAACCCTAACGCTAAGCGTATGGCGGAGATGATTCAGGCCGACTGGGCGAAAATTGGCGTAACGGCAAAAGTGGTGACCTTTGAGTGGGGCGAGTATCTAAAACGTGTGAAAAGTGGTGAGCACCAGGCGGCATTGATGGGGTGGACCACGGCCACAGGGGACCCGGACAATTTCTTTGGCCCACTGTTTACCTGTCGCTCAGCGGATGGCGGCTCTAACTCGGCAAAATGGTGTTATCAGCCGTTTGATAAGTTGATTCTTGAAGCGCGTACTTCAAGCGATCATGAAAAGCGCGTGGCACTGTATAAAGAAGCGCAGCAGATGATGCATGACCAAATGCCTGCGGTGATGATTGCTCACTCAACGATTTTCGAACCGGTGCGCAAAGAAGTGACCGGCTATGAAGTCGATCCGTTTGGTAAACACATTTTCTATCAGGTGGATGTGAAGTAACTGAAAACGGGGGCGATAAGCCCCCGCTTCAGATTGCTGACAAGTGTTGTAGGGTGGATAAGCGAAAGCGTCATCCACCATTTTCGCCTGTGTTGTCGGATGGCGGTACGCTTATCCACCCTACGTAGGTCTTTGTTATAATATCGTTTTTGCTTATTTTTCGTCCGGTAACGCATAAGCAATGATGTAATCACCACGGTCAGGAGACTGACGTGCGCCGCCTGCGTTAATCACGATGTACTGTTTACCGGTTTTTGGTGACACATAGGTCATTGGCCCTGATTGGCTGCCAACCGGCAGACGTGATTTCCAGATTTCCTTGCCGTTTGCTGTATCAAACGCGCGCAGATAGAAATCCTGTGTACCCGCGAAGAACAACAGGCCAGACTGAGTCGACAGTGACGCACCCAGCGTAGGCATACCAATTGGAATCGGTAAATGCATACGAATCCCGAGCGGCCCTGTGTCCTGAACGGTGCCTACCGGAACCTGCCAGACGACTTTCCCGGATTTCAGGTCAATGGCCGACATGGTACCAAACGGTGGTTTCTGGCACGGAATGCCCAGCGGCGAGAGGAAACGCTCGCGCATCGCGCCATATGGAGTACCGTCCATTGGGACAATCCCCATCTCGATACCGCTGGCGTTCTTCGCCACATTGGCGCGAGGCACCATGTAGTTTGCAAGCCCCAGACGCATATCGTTGACGAACATCAGGCTGTTATTCGGGTCAACAGAAACGCTGCCCCAGTTCATCCCGCCTAGCGAGCCTGGATATTGCAAAGAGCGATCAAGGCCCGGTGGTGTGTAAACCCCTTCGTGGCGCATCCCTTTAAACTCGATGCGGCAAATCAACAGATCGATTGGGGTTGCGCCCCACATGTCCGATTCTTTAAGGGTTTCGTTGCCAATCATGGGCATCCCGACAGAATACGGCTGGGTTTTCGAATAACGTTCACCTTCAACATTACCCTGCGGCACTGGACGTTCTTCTACCTTAGCTACCGGCTCGCCAGTCTCGCGGTTGAGCATGAAAATCATGCCCTGTTTGGAGGTCTGAACAATCACAGGCGTAGTGCTGCCTTTACCATCGGGTAAATCATAAAGCAGCGGCTGTGAGGGTAAGTCGAAGTCCCACAAATCGTGGTGGGTGGTCTGGAAATGCCAGCGTACTTTGCCCGTTGTAGCTTCAACTGCAACAATAGATGAGCTGTATTTATCGTCCTGTGCAGTACGCGTGCCGCCAAAGAAATCAGGGGTGGCGTTACCGGTTGGCAGGTAAATCAGACCCAGTTTTGCATCATAAGACATGGCCGACCAGACGTTTGGTGTACCGCGCGTATAAGTCTGGCCTTCCGGCGGTAATCCTGTGATAGCCGGATTACCCGGATCCCATGCCCATGCCAGTTTACCGGTGTGAACATCATAAGCGCGTACCACACCCGGAGGCTCACCGGTGGAGAAGTTATCTGCTACGCGGCCACCCACGACTACCACGTTACCTGCAACAAGAGGTGTAGAGGTTTGTTGGTAATAGCCCGGTTTAACTTCACCCATGCCCGCTTTCAGGTCGACCGTACCGTGGTCACCAAAGTCATCGCACAGCTTGCCGTTATCTGCGTTGATGGCAATTAAGCGCGCATCGGTAGTGGGCAGGAACAGGCGACGAGGGCATGCAGCGGGTTGCGCCGGTTCGGCAAGAGTAGCGGCAGCCTGTTGAGTCGTTTCTTCGAAATAGCCTAAACCACGGCAGCGCTGCCAGTTTGGTGCTGTGGCTTTGCTGTCATAGCGCCATTTTTCTTTACCGGAGTCGACATCCAACGCCAGTACCTTGCTGTACGGTGTGCAGACAAAAAGTGTGTCGCCAACCTGCAATGGTGTGTTCTGGTCTTCAGCACCCGAGCCGTTGCTTTGCGGGATATCACCCGTATGCGCCGTCCAGGCTACTTGCAAATCGGAGACATTACCCTTGTTGATTTGATCAAGGGCGGCAAAACGGTCGCCGTGGGTGGTATTGCCCCAGTGCTTCCAGTCTTTTTGGACTTCATCAGGAGTAACGGGTTTTACCGGTACATCTTCATTGGCGGCAACTTGAACCTGCGGAACAAACATCCAGCCTGCGCTCACCAACATGCAAATGGCGAGCAGGGCGGCGATGCCATATGCCGGCCCTTTTTTTACCGGAACCGTACTTTTGGTTGCACGTAAAATGGGCCACGCAATGGCAGCAAGGAAGGCGAGCACTGCAAAGGTAAACAGGCGCGAGAACAGCGGCCAGAAGTCCCAACCTGCATCGCTAATCGCCCAAAATATTGAGCAGATGAATGCCAGACCATAAAGCACCAGCCCGGCAGTTTTCTTTTTCATAATCAAAATGGCAGAAATGAACATCACAATGCCCATCAGCAAGAAATACCAGCTGCCGCCCAGGGCAACTAAATAAGCCCCGCCAATACCGATTGCCAGGCCAATAAGTGCCATTAGCCCGCCAAGAACCCACAGCAGCCCAAGTGCCAGGCCGCGCGGGGGAGTATAATTTGCCATAACTTTCTCCTGTAGAAGCCTGTTCCTTCAGCTTCATATGCAACAACGTCTCCTTGTTGCAGGAGATCGTCTGATTTGTACCTTTTGGTATAAACATAAACGCACGTGGTGGCTGTATTTAGCGTTATCTCAAGAGGGAATTACGCGCAACGAACCAAATGGTTAATGTCGAGGTATCATAATCTTCCGTTATGGTATTGCAAAGTTGTTAATGAGAAATCTCGCATTTATTGCGAATTGGTAGCGTGATGGGTTGGCTGGTCGGGTAGGTTAGGCTACCCGACAAATACTGAGAGGAAAGAGGGTTTTAAGCTATGCGCAGGCTTTCAACGGGAGCAGTACGGCAAATTTTTACCGGTACTGATTTCGACGTTGGTGTCCCGGTGCCGTCGCCGATGCTGGTCAGAGGAACCAATGGGTTCGTTTCAGGGTAATAGGCGGCCAGATTGCCGCGCGGAATGTTGTAAGGCACGATTTTAAAACCGCTGACTTTGCGCGTAATGCCATCGTTCCATATGGTTTCGATATCGACCAGGTCACCCTCGCGCAACTCAAGTGCTGCAAGATCGTCTGGGTTAATAAATAGCACTTCGCGCTGCCCGTAAACGCCACGGTAACGGTCGTCTAACCCGTAAATTGTGGTGTTGTACTGATCGTGCGAGCGTAAAGTTTGCAGAGCAAACGGGGCTTTCAAATCACCAAATAGTGATTCTGGAAGAGGGGCCGCACTGAATTCTGCTTTCCCCGTTGGGGTATTAAAACGCAATTCCGCAGCCGCGTTACCAAGGTAGAAACCACCTGGTTTTTCGCACTGCTGGTTAAAATCTTTAAAGCCTGGGAGGGTGGCCGCAATATGATCGCGAATCAGATTGTAATCCCCTGACAATGCCAGCCAATCGAGCTTACCGCTTCCCAGAACGGCATTGGCAATTCCGGCGACAATCGCCGTTTCCGAACGTTGCGTATTCGCGATTGGCTTACCGATACCTTCAGATGCGTGCACCATGCTGAATGAGTCTTCAACGGTGATGAACTGCCGCCCGCTGTCTTGCATATCTTCTTCAGTACGACCAAGCGTTGGCAAAATCAGTGACTCTTTGCCGGGCACAACATGGCTACGGTTAAGTTTGGTGCTGATATGCACCGTCAAGCCGCAACGTTGCAGCGCTTCCTCAGTACGAGGGCTGTCTGGTGCTGCTGCCGCAAGGTTACCACCAAGTGTAATCAGGACTTTGACTTCATCGCGTAGCATTGCCGCGATAGCTTCAACGGTGTTATGGCCATGTGTGCGTGGCGGTTCAAATCCAAAATGTGCTGCAAGGCTATCGAGTAATGCTGCTGAAGGTTTCTCATCAATACCCATCGTCCGGTTGCCCTGTACGTTACTGTGACCACGTACCGGGCAAAGGCCCGCGCCAGGCTTTCCGAGATGACCGCCCAGAAGTTGCAGGTTAACGATTTCACGAACGGTGTTCAGGGAGTGTTTATGCTGGGTAACGCCCATCGCCCAGGTGCAAATCACACGTTCGGCCTGCTGCCAGACAGTTGCGGTATCGCGTAATTGCTGCTCGCTCAATCCAGATTGATGGGTAATCTGCTCCCATGAGGTGTTGTCTATTTCAGCGAACCACGCGTCCACGCCATGAGTGTGCTCAGCAATAAAGGTTTCATCGAAAATACCCGTGTCGCCGTTCTCAAGTTTCTGACGATGGGTTTCCAGCAGCGCTTTTGCCATACCGCGAATCGCGGCCATATCACCGCCCAGATTCGGTTGGTAATAGTAGCTACTGATTTTACCGGCCAGTGGTGTCACCACTTCTAACGGTTTCTGCGGATCGGCAAAACGCTCAAGACCGCGTTCACGCAGGGTATTGAAGGTCACAATTTGTGCGCCATTTTCAGCTGCGTGGCGCAGGCTATGCAACATGCGCGGGTGGTTAGTACCCGGGTTTTGGCCAAACACAAAAATGGCGTTGGCCTTATCGAAATCATCTAAATGAATGGTGCCTTTACCGACGCCAATGCTGCGTTTAAGTCCGCTACCGCTGGCTTCGTGGCACATGTTGGAGCAGTCCGGGAAGTTGTTGGTTCCCACCATGCGGCCGAATAGCTGGTACAGATAAGACGCTTCGTTGCTGGCGCGCCCCGAGGTGTACAGTTCCATCTCATTGGGGTTATCGAGAGCCTTAATATGCCGACCGATAAGCGCCAGTGCATCATCCCAACTTATCGCTTCGTAGTGGTCAGTCTGGGGGTTGTAACGCAACGGTTCAGTAAGTCGCCCTTGATATTCAAGGAAATAGTCGCTTTGTTGATACAGATTACTGACACTGTGTTTAGCAAAAAACGCATTATCGATAAAGCGGCGAGTGGCTTCCCATGTCACCGCTTTCGCGCCGTTTTCACAGAAGCTAAAGGTACTTTTATTGTCATCGCCCCATGCACAACCCGGGCAGTCAAACCCCTTGGCTTTATTCATACGCATAAGATTGCGCAGGTTTTTTATGGCGTGTTTGCTGTCGATAACAAAGCGGGTAGTTGCTTCAAGAGAGCCCCAGCCACCGGCTGCTGCGTGATAGGGCTTGATTGCCGATTTAAATTTCATAACGCTTAATTGTTGTCCTTTGAGCGACCGCACGCGGTTACGCCATTTACTGTTACAGTCAGTTTACTCCGGTTTAACCTGAATGTAAGCCTTACTGGTTACATGGTTAAACTGTGATCTGTATAACTATTCATCGATTATTTGTTAACCCTTCCACAAAACGACAACTTTTTATTCAATCTTTTGTTTTTCATGGCCGATGACTCTTTTACAGAAACACCTTTTTACAAAAAGAGAAACCAAGGACATGGCAACTACAAAAATCACCCCACAAGGGGCTGTTCGTTTCTGGCACAACATCCGATTAGTGCCGCTGTTTACCTCGATTCTGGGTGGGATTTTAGTTCTGTTCGCCTTATGTGTTGGGCTTGCGAGCTATTTTTTGATTCAAAGTGACAAAGCGCTGCAAGACGTGACAAACGAAATTCAGGTGCGGATTGGGCTTTCGGAAAGCTCGACTAATTTGCGTAGCGCACGACTAAATATCATTCATGCGGGGGCTGCCGGGCGTGTGGCCGACATGGATGATATGAAATTTAATATCGCTGAGGCGGAAAAGCTGATTAAACAAGCGCAGGCCAGTTTTGATATTTATATGGCGCGTACAGATAAAGTCGCAGCGGGCGAAGCGTTGGACAGCCAATTGCGCACCCGCTTTGATGACTACCTGAATAAAGGTATGGCGCCGATGATGAAATATGCCAAAAACGGCATGTTTGAGGCCATCATCAATCATGAAAATGAAGAAGCCCGTAAGCTGGATGCCGACTACAACATGGTGTTAGAGCAAGCGGCGAAGATCCGTACCGAGCGTGCAGTTGCGCTTCATGAGCAAGCCCAGGCCCGGTCACATTTGAGTGTGATGGTGATGGCTTGCGCATTCGCAATCGCATTGCTTCTGACGATATTTACCTTTGTCGTATTACGCCGCGTGGTCATTCACCCTCTGCAACAGGCAGCAACGCGTATCGAACATATCTCTCAGGGCGATTTAACCCAGGCATTGCAATCGTTCGGCAACAGTGAAATCGGCAAACTTAATCATAATTTGCAAGATATGCAGGTTTCATTGGTGAATACGGTGGGTGAAGTGCGTATGGGGGCTGAGGCGATTTATCAGGGCACCAGTGAAATCTCTGCCGGTAACACCGACTTGTCGGCGCGTACTGAACAGCAAGTGGCGGCACTTGAAGAAACGGCAGCCAGTATGGAGCAGTTAACGGCCACGGTGAAACAGAATGCAGATAACGCCCACCACGCGACCAGACTTGCCGAAGAAGCCTCCCATAAAGCCGGTGACGGTGGGCGCATTGTTTCAGGTGTAGTGAAAACTATGAACAATATCTCGACCAGTTCGAAGAAAATTTCCGAGATAACCGCAGTCATCAACAGTATTGCGTTCCAGACCAATATTCTGGCACTCAATGCGGCGGTTGAAGCGGCGCGAGCCGGTGAACAAGGGCGCGGCTTTGCTGTGGTGGCAACTGAAGTACGCACCCTGGCGCAGCGCAGTGCGCAAGCCGCTAAAGAAATTGAGGGGCTTATCAGCGAATCGGTATCGCTCATTGATAGTGGCTCAAGCCAGGTCGCCCAGGCCGGTGAAACCATGACGGATATTGTCGGCGCGGTGCGACGTGTCACCGATATCATGCAGGAAATTGCGGCGGCGTCGGATGAACAAAGCCGTGGTATCGAGCAAGTCGGGATCGCGATAAACGAAATGGATAATGTGACACAACAGAATGCAGCATTGGTTGAAGAAGCAACGGCTGCGGCAAATTCTCTTGAGGAACAGGCTGCGCGCCTGACCGCCGCTGTAGGAACATTTCGTTTAAGCCATCAATCCGATAGGGTAAAAACAGAGCCTGAAAAGCCAAAAACCCTCTCTAAGACGACTAAAACCGTTATAGATGAAGACGATAACTGGGCAACATTTTAGTTAATGCGAATCGGTGGATGTCGCTTGCGCTAATCCACCGTATAACGCGTCGGATTAGCGCAAGCGACATCCGTTACTAATGCTTACTCAAGTTCCAGCCGCAGATTAAGTGCGGCTATTTCTTTCCGCCATTGCTGCTGAAGCGCTGGTTTCTGGTGGCTTTGCTTACGCGCTAAATCCTGCGCAAGTTTCTCCTCCAGCTCAACCAAGCGTTCAAGCCAGGTTTCTGTTTCCGAATGAACCTGAACCGTCGTTGGTGACTCACCTTTCTGTGACGTTGTCACGATTTCGGCATTTTCATTCGTCAGCTGCGCATACAGTCCCTCCAGGGAGTGCCATTCACTTAATTCGCCATTATCAATCAACCAGAAGCGGTTACAGCTTTTAGCGATTAATGTCCGATCGTGTGTGACCAGCAACACGCCACCTTCAAAACTTTGCAGCGTTTGGGCCAACGCCTCTTTGCCTTCCATATCCAGGTGGTTGGTTGGCTCATCAAGAAGTAACAGTGAATAGCGCGCAAGAGTCAGCCCAACAAAGAGCAATCGGGAACGTTCGCCACCGCTCAAAGTGCTGACCGTTTGCCCATGGCGTAACCAGGCAAAACCGGCGCTGATTAACGCCATTTTACGATCGCGCTCGGTTAACGGTGCGAAAGGCTCAAGCGCTTCGAGCAAGGTGTCACCGTCACGTAACTGATGGAGTGTCTGGTCGTAATAACCCATTTCTACTCGTGGATGCAGACGAATTGAGGACTCATCTTGCGACTGCTGATAATGCTGCCACAGCAGGCGCAATAAAGATGATTTTCCGCATCCGTTCTTGCCGATTATTGCCACCCGATCACCACTTTTCAGGCGTTGCATTGGCAGCTTGAACAGTTGTGGGCAATCGGGTGCAGGGCTGACCGCCAGGTTTTCCATTTCCAGCAATCTGTCTGCCGGTAACGCTTCGCCTTTGAGTATCAACTGCCACAGGTTCGTGGCACTTAGCTCGGTTTGGCTATCCTTTAGTTTGTCCATGCGTTTTTCCATTTGCTTTGCTTTACGAGCAAGGTCTTCGTTGTCGTAGACTTTTCCCCAAATAGCCAGACGTTTCGCACTGGCCGCAATGCGGTCAATTTCCTTTTGCTCGGCCTGATAGCGGTGTGCATCGGTACGGTCCCGCTCTTCAAGAGCAGCGCGGGCCGCAGAGCAGGGTAGCTGGAAGAAACTGAGCCCGTGGTCGCGCAGGATCCATGTGCCGTTGGTGACGTTATCCAACAGATGTTGGTCATGAGAAACCAATACAAAGCTGCCGTTCCAGTGACGTAAGAACTGCTCCAGCCACAGTAGTGTGGGCAAATCGAGGTGGTTGCTTGGTTCATCAAGCAGCAAGAGGTCCGGCTCGGATATCAACGCGCGCGCCAATAATAAGCGTGTGTGTTGCCCGCCGCTTAGTGTTCCGGCGGTGAGTTGCCATGCACTTTCATCAAAACCCATGCTGGCTAATAGAGCCTGTGCTCGCCAGCCGTCGGTATGTTGTTGTGCATCACTCAGTCGCGCTATGACGGCTTCAAGTAAGGTGAGTGAATGTAAATCTTCAGGCAAATGCTGTTCGACACGCGCCAACAAGCAGTGATGCGCGCGCGTCACAGTGCCACTGTTGGGGGCGATGGTGCCATCAAGCAATTTAAGTAGGGTGCTTTTACCACAGCCGTTGTGACCAATTAAGCCCAGGCGATCGCCTTTTTTAAGCGTAAAGGTGATGTCAGCCAGCAGGGGGCCAAAAGCGGTATCAAGACTCAGGGATTGCGCGGTTAATAATGTGCTCATTGTTGCTTACTCAAGAGTTACAGGCGCGAAAACGCCTCGTCAAATATGGCTGACGATAACCCGGTAAGCCCGAGGAAAGGGGTTGCAGTTGGTTGCTTCGCTCAAGCCGGATTATCGCAGTGCGATATCGATAACGCTTGAGCTATGACGATCACCAAAGGTATGTGAAATAAACAAAATTTCACGAAACAGCAGCATGGGTTCCTCCTTATATATTCAGTTGGTTGATGAATAAGCAAATCCTGGCAGAAAGCATGAATAATTTCCAGCTACTGATTTTTGACCTGCAACCGTTATCGTATTATTAGCGCAGAGATCAAAATTTAAATGAGTGAATGTTCGCGATGAAAGATACCGTAAAGTACGAGTTTCACCACTTTGGCATTCCGTTGCAGGACGGCAAAGAAGAAGGGGTTTTCAGCGAAAAAGCTGATTGAGCGTTTCGGCACAAAATAAAGTCGTAAGGGCACAATGCAGTTTTGCGGTTCGCTTTACATTGAGGCTTCTCACTCAAACGAGGACAAACAATGAAAAGAATCGCAACTCTGGCCGCAGGTGTTTTGGTCGCAATCAGTTTTAGTGTTTCAGCCGCGCCTGCATTCAGCCTCAGCAGCACCGACATTCCAAAGGATCACCGCTTAACCGAAAACCAGGTTTTCCAGGGTTTTGGCTGTAGTGGCAGCAATATTTCCCCACAACTGGCCTGGAAGAATCCGCCAGTGGGTACAAAAAGCTATGCGATTACGGTTTATGATCCCGATGCGCCAACCGGTAGCGGGTGGTGGCACTGGACGGTGGTAAATATTCCTGCAGATATCCACGCCATCCCGACCGGTGCCGGAGATAGTGCAAAAACAGAGCTGCCCGCTGGTGCTGTTCAAGGGCGTAATGATTTTGGTTATTCCGGCTTTGGCGGCGCGTGCCCACCGGCAGGCGCAAAGCCTCACCGTTATCAGTTTACCGTCTGGGCACTGAGTACCGATAAATTGCCAATCGATAGCAATGCGAGCGGTGCGTTGGTCGGTTTTATGCTAAACAGTAACGTCATTGCGAAAGCTGAATTAACAGCATCATACGGAAGATAACAGGCGGGATAACACGGTGCAGGAATTACATTTTCAACATAAGAATCTGACGACGGCGGAAGTTTATTCCAGCCGGTTGCACCACTTGCACCGTGTTAAGCTTTTCTCGCCGGCTATTTGTCGCATTACCCAGGGAAGCAAAATCATCATTCAGGATGGTAACCGGCTGGTTGCCACGCCTGATGAGCTGATTATCATTCCGGCAAATACGGAGCTTGAGATTGTTAACCAGCCCGCGCAAGGGGTATTTCGCTCCGACTTATTGCTGCTCTGTGCGGAATTAGTCACCGCGTTTAAAGCCCAGTATATTCAGGATTTCCCACAGGCCAGGCACACTTCTTTGTGCGCGCCGATGAGCAGCGGGCTCTCTTTTATGTGGCAGAATTTGTTGAGTGCCGTACGCCATGATTTACCCGCGCAACTCCAGGAACACCAGGCGATGGGGCTGTTGCTGGCGCTCCATCATGACGGCCTGGCGGGGCCGCTGTTGATTGAGCGCCGTTTTAATCTCGCGGAGCAAGTGCGGCAAATTATTATGCTGTCACCAGCAAAACCCTGGACGGCGCAAGATATTGCTCGCCATCTCTCTTTGGGAACCTCAACGTTACGCAGAAGGCTGCAACAGGAGTCCTTGAGTTACCGGCAAATTATTGAAGAGGTGCGCATGTCGTATGCATTAGGGCAACTCCAGACGACGGCGCTGCCGATCGGGGAAATTGCCTCCCGAAGCGGTTATCTATCCAGTTCGCGCTTTACCGCCCGTTTCCGGCAGCACTATGGTTGCCTGCCGAAAAACGTCCGTTAGCAACCATAGGCTAGCGGACGTTTTACCCACTCAGAATGGCAATGGACGTGGCTGTGTTTGCATGGTTATCCAGCGTAATTCGGTAAACTCGTGCACCCCAGCAAGTCCGCCAAAACGCCCGTAGCCGGAATCCTTAACGCCACCGAATGGCATCTGTGCTTCGTCATGTACCGTTGGGCTATTGATATGGCAAATCCCGCTTTGAATACGGCTGGCGATATTCCATGCGCGTGCGTTATCGCGAGAGAACACCGCTGCAGAAAGCCCCAGATCGTTGTCGTTGGCGATCGCCAGAGCTTCATCATCGCTTTTCGCACGGATAATCCCTTTTACCGGGCCGAAGGATTCTTCGTGGTAAATGCGCATTTCATTAGTGACAAAATCCAGCACTGTAGCGGGCATTAATGTGGAGTCCGCTTTGCCACCGGCAACCAGTTTTGCCCCTTTCGCCAATGCATCATCAATCAAATCATTGCAACGGGAAACCGTCTGCACATCCACCACTGAACCCAACACGGTAGGGCCGAGGCGTGGATCGCTGCACGGCAAACTCATCGCTTTGGCGGCAAATTTTGCTACAAACTCATCGGCGATCTGTTCATCAACGATAATACGCTCGGTAGACATGCAGATTTGCCCGGAGTTGGCGAAAGCTCCGAACGCCGCGCAATTCACCGCTAAATCAATATCAGCATCATGTAAAACCAGTAACGGTGCTTTGCCACCCAGCTCCAAAACCACAGGTTTGAGATAGCGAGCACAAGTTTGCGCGATAATTCGTCCGACGTGTGTCGAACCGGTGAAATTGACACGGCGTACAGCCGGGTGGGCGATCATAGCTTCTACTACGCTTGCAGCATCTTGCGGCGCATTGGTGATGAAATTGACCACACCCGCCGGGAAACCGGCCTCATTGAGCGCATCGATGATCAAACCGTGCGTTGCTGGGGAGATTTCCGATCCTTTCAGCACCACACAATTACCGCAGGCCAGAGGGGTGGCGATAGCCCGCACGCCGAGAATCACTGGCGCATTCCAGGGGGCCATTCCCAGTACTACACCCGCAGGTTGGCGGATTGCCATTGCCAGGTTTCCTGGCACATCTGATGGAATAACTTCACCATTAATTTGTGTGGTGAGAGCCGCTGCTTCACGCAAAATTCCGGCCCCCAGATGCACGTTAAATTCAGCCCACTGTGCTGTTGCCCCGGTTTCGGCGGCCATCGCGGCAACAAAGGCGGCTTGTTTAGCTTCCAGCGCGTCAGCGGCTTTTAAAAGCAATGCTCGTCGCTGGTTTGGCCCGGTTTGTGACCAGGCGGCAAATGCCTTTCCTGCGGCTTCTACGGCTGCACGAGCGTCATTGACACTGGCAGCAGGCGCTATTGTGGCAACCTGTTCATCTAGCGGATTACGACGTTCAAAGATGGCCTGATTGTGTGCCGCGACGGGCACTCCATTGATAAGCATAGAAATAGAGACAGGGGATGTGTTCTGCATATGACACCTCTTTTGTTATTTAAATGTTAAGGTGTCATCGAGTGTAGTGAGGATTAAATCGTTTTCCCAGCAATTTAATATGCTTACGAATGCGACATAATCTGCGTAATCAACTCTCTAACCCATAGGTGCCCGGCGTGCCCATGGCTGCGTTCGTGCCAGACCAGGCTTACGTTAAATTGCTCGGCAAGCCACGGTAATTCAGTCACCGCCAGCTGTTGCGGTTGTGCCAGCAATAAGCGACGCGGAACCAATGCCACTAAATCACTCACCGAGACGATTTGCGGTACAAACATAAAGGTTGCCGCCGACATCACCACATTTCGCTTATGCCCGAAAGTTGCGAGTGCATCGTCTATTGGCGTGGTAAAGCTGCCTCCGGAGGGTGAAACAATCACATGCTCCAGTTCAACAAATTCCTCTATGGTCAGGTTTTCTTTAAGCGCCGGATGACCGTGTCGCCCGATCAACACATAAGTTTCATCAAACAAGTGGCAGGAGCGCAGATGTGCTTTCGTCGCATCGGGTGACGCAATGGCGATATCAACTTCACCACTCGCCAGTTGCTGCTCAAATTGAAGAGGATTGTAGGGGCGCGCGGCAATACGCACGCCCGGAGCCTGTTGCCGCAGAGCGAGCATCAGCGGCATAACAATGGCGGCCTGGGTGTAGTCGGTACAGCTAATCGTGACGGTGAGGTTCGCTTGTTCAGGGTAAAAATCTTTGTGGGATAGCAGCGTATGCCGCAGTTTATCAAGAGACTCGCGCACCGGAACAATCAACTCCAGCGCCTTTGCCGTCGGTGTCATTCCTCGCCGCGCAGGGATCAGTAATGGATCGTCAAACATGTCCCGCAGGCGGTTTAACTGCGCGCTGACGGCAGGTTGGCTGAGGTGCAGTCTTGCTGCGGCTTTAGTGACATTTTGCTCGGCAAGCAAGGCTTCCAGCGTCAATAGCAAGTTTAAATCCAAGCGCATGGTATCCATCTGGTGGATTCCTCAATATAAAACAATCGATTTCAGTTATCCCTTAGTTGTCCTGATAATTCAAGCCAGTCCAGAATAGTCAGGAGAAAATCATGGTATCGAACAACAAACCCATCATCACAGTAGTGGGTGCACTCAGTAAACAAGGGCGCAGCGTGGCGCGCTCTCTGCTGGAAAGCCAGCGCTATCAGGTGCGGGCATTAACCCGCCAGGTAAAATCACCGCAAGCGCAGGAGCTTGCCCGTTTGGGGGCCGAGTTAATCAACGTGCCGCTGGATTTGGGGCACAAAGATGAGTTTATTCAGGCTTTTCGAGGAGCGTATGGCGTGTTTATGATGACGCCTGGGATCACTCCCGACGCGGTAAACGCCCAGACGCATGAAACAGCACTAGGCAAAGAAATTGCCGATGCCGCAGTTGAAGCGGGTGTGAAGCATCTTGTTTTTAGCAGCCTGGAAAACGTCGGGCAAATTACCGAAGGTAAAAAATGGGTGCCGCACTTTACCGATAAAGGCCGGGTAGATGAGTACATCCGCACGCTGCCTATCACCAGTTCATTTATTATGATGGCGTTTTTCTATACCAACTTGCTTGAGTACTACCAACCGCGTAAGGCCGATGACACGCTAATTTTCCCGATCTATTTGCCTGAGAATTTTCGCGCTCCTTTTGTCGACCCGTTGACGGCAACAGGCCCGGCGGTGCTGGAGATTTTTAATAACCAGGACAAATACGCTGGCTGCACTTTACCGGTGATTGGCGAAATGCTCACCCCTGCTGAGATGATCGAAACCTTTAACCGTGTAACGGGCAAAAAGGCGGTGTATAGCTCAGCGGTAACACGTGAGGAATTGCTGAACCATTTCCCGGCATTTGCGCAAATGGGTGGGTTAGTGGAAGAAGTGATCGGGATGGCCGAATATGCCATTGAACAGGGTTATTACCGCCCGGATCGCGATCTGCTATGGAGCCGGCAGATTAACCCGCACGCGCTGACGTGGGAGCAATTTCTAAAAACTACCGGCTGGCAGGGTGATGGTCAGACTTTCGGGCTTTGAGTGAATATGTCGGATTAGCGGCAGCAATATCTACCGCTTTTATCACCCTAAACTAATAATGTCCGTAGCTGCTGGCGCTGTTGCTCACTCACATCCAACGGATGGCGATAACCGATGTTTTCCACCGCGCGGGTATAGAGCGCCACCAGCCAGTCATAGACATAGAGCGTGTTACCACATGTAGGTTGCTCACCTAAACGCACCAGGCGGGTGCTGGCGGTCGCCTGTTTTTGTGGTGCAAACACGGGTGAGCCTTTATTCACCCGACTTGCCGGACGCAAAGCTGGGTCAACATGGGCATAACCCAACCAGCTAACAAAATCGCCCAATACGGCGGTTAAACAGGTGATTTCCTGCGCCATGCTGCCATCACCGTGGCGTAATGCCGACTCCAGCTGTTCAGGTAATTTCAGGCGATAACTGGCGACAATCAACAACTGGCAAAGTGCCTGTAGTTGGGTGTTATCCAGCCCGGACAGATGGGCGACTTCGCGGCGCGTTGCCAACTGACGCAGATGATTAATCCATAACAGATGTACGGCGTCTGCAAAGCTGTCGGGGCTGCGCGTTAGTGTTTCGCTGCTGTCTACTTCTGCGAACAGATCGATATCCAGATTGAAACCAGCTGGCTGCTGGCGACGTAATTGCTGGTGGCTTACCCAGCGTTGTTGTAACACGTGGCGTTCTGGCAGCAGGCTTGCCAGTAGTTCGCCATGAAGAGCCGCGTGGGATTGCAGTACGCGCACTAAACCTTCAGCCTGAGAACGCGCGCGTACAGGTGTGAGGTCTTCGTCTTCAATAATATGCGTGAACAGGGCGTTGATTTCTGTATTTAGCGCGGCCTGCAACATTTCAATACGCAGTCTACGCTGTGCAGGAACCAGCGCGTCGGCCAGCCACTCCAGCAATCGGTGCATATTACGGCTATCCAGTGCTTGTAGCGTTCCCCAACGTTTACCCGGCAGACCTATAACACGTTGCACACCTTCATCCAGGTTAGCGCCGCTAAAACGGGCATCGCGCGGGGTAATCGCCCAAATCAGACCCGGTGTTGTGGCATTACCGGCCTGGGTTTTATCGACCCAACGCGCCAGCATTTTACCCGCTGCATTCACTTCCCGACGCTCGGCTGCCGCATTGCAGACCACTAATTTATCGGGCTGTAGATATTGTGCGTAATCATCAAGTTGTGCGAGGGGAATATCGACCACGTCAACCTGCGCCAGGCGCGGCTGGTAGTTAAGGGAAAGCGTGATTTCAGCGCTCAACTGCTGTAAATCCTGCTGCGCAAGGCTGGTCTGTGTCCCGGCTTGTTGGTTGAGCAAAGGGCAAACCAATACGTCTGCACTCATTTCTGGTTCATCAGGCGTGGTGGGGATCAAGAAGCCTTCTACCGGAAGCAAGAATGTATCCACCAGCAAACTGGCGGGAGCTAAAACCTGGTGGGCATAACCTAAATGATTCAACGTCTGTGCGAGATGTTGCCAGTGAGCGGTAATGGTGGCGTTATCACCCCAGAGTGGTGCCAGCAACGTGGCTTGATCGGTGCAGCTTAACCACGGCAGAAGCTCGGCCATTTGCTGCCACAGTGTGTTATCCAAATGATGTTGGCGGCGTACCACTTGCTGATAAGTTTGTGCAATATCAGAAAATTGCAGTTGCGTCAGCCCCGGCATCGGTTGTGCCTGGCGGCGAGACTGTAACTCTTTGAGCTTTAATGCGATCACCTCAGGCTGCGCAAAACGGGTAGCCCTGGTAGAGTGGTACTGGCGAATCATACGTTGCGCAAGCGTACTGGTGCTGCACAGCGTGATGAGCAACGGATAATGTTCCACCACCGGCAGTTCGCGGCGAGTAAAACGCACGGCAATGCCCGGCGCATGTCCTGGGTTAATGTGCGTCAGATAATCCAGCACTTTTCCGCCGAGCATAATCTCGATACGTTGATGATTATCGCCCAATAGCGTGGTCAATAGATGATGCTTGCCTGCGACCGAGTGGCCATATAAGCCAATGGTTAGTGGTTGCTCCGCCTGGAGGTCTAGCTGATGCTGGCGCTGTTCGAATATTGCCAGTTTATGCAGCAGTCCATCGGCTTCATTTTCCACCAGTGGCACACTCTGGCGAGTCTGTTGTACCCAGTTCACTAAAGGGTGCAGCGTTGAGGTTTTTGGATTCATTTTTGATACACGCTCCCGCTGTCAATCCAGTAATGGCTGGCTCCGCTATAGCTTCCTGCCAGAGTATTCAATTTAAAACTGAGCTGGTTAAGTGGCACTTTACTGCCATCCTGCAACCAGGCTTCTGCCAGCACAAAAGCATCGGCTTCGCGTGTTTGTTGCAGGCGCACATTTAGCACCCCTTCACCGGCTATCTCTTTTGCCAACTGAGGTGAGTTAATCGCCAGTGTATACAGCGGTGTGGCAGGCCAGCGAGCATCGTCAAGCTGGCGGAAACCGAGACAGGCATTGCCGCGTAGCGGGAAATGCAGACGCGTATCTAGCGTGGATTTCGGATCGTCAAGATCTATATCGCGATACCAGACGTTTTTATCCACCAGGGTGTTATTGCCATCGAGCATGCCCAGATAACGCACTGTGGAATACGCCTGAATGTCAGAGGCTTTGAAGTTAAAGCCAGGCAAGCGCAAGTCCATCGCCAGGCTGCACAGCATGGCACCAACAGCGGCGGTTGATTTCGGGTTGCCAATACGGCCTTGTTGGCTAAATGGATACCATTCATGAGTCTGATAGTTATCTAACCAGACGATGCGGTTCACGGGTACCGGTTGTTGGTAACGCAATAATGCCTGCACGCCTGGTAAGCAGGCCGGACGCCCGGTGACCAGCAGCACATCGCAACAATAGTGGCTTATCACTTCACACAGCGCCTGAAGCGGGGCGGTCAGAGTGAATTGCCCTGCAAGTAACGCCTCTTGTAACGATGCCAGTTCAACATGTAATGGCACACTGAACAGATCAAATGCCGGGGCATCGGCAGGCAGCGCGTGCTGCACGGCCTGCTGAACATAATTAATCACGTTGTCTGTTGGGCGTTGGGCTAACAGTTCGCCAAATGTCGCTTCGAGTGTTGCGTGGCGATCGTCGGGATCGCTGTTTTCCCAATAAGAGAGCACTGCGTGCCCAAGAGGGATAAACAGTTGCAGCGCGGTTTGCTGGCGCAGCGTGCCTCGTGTATCCATGCGCCCGGACTCGCCAAACAACGTGGTCATCAGACCGGTGGTATCCACCACTCCGGCCTGGTGAATTTGCGCCTGTAATGCGGGGAGCACACAGCGCTGGATAACATCCAGCAAAATGTCATCACCGGCGACTTTAAAACCTTCGCGGAACAGGAGACGCGGAGCAATTTTCACATTGCTGCCAACACCATCATCAAGATGATACTGGGTGATAGCCATATCGGTAGTGCCCCCACCGATATCAATGGATGCGACGCGCAGCGTTTTGCCCGGCAGTTCATCGGCGGCTAATTCGCGGTCAGGGCGTGCGAGGCTTTTAAAGAAGTTACCTGTTTGCCCGGCATAGTTGACCAGCGCTTCATTATAGAGCCACACCAGTTGCCCGCAGGTGGCTTCGTCCCATTCCATCTGCACATCAGGTACCGGGACAACACTTTTCTGGAAATCACGATCGCTGGTGAAACCATCGTCTGTCGGGTGCCATTCCATCGCTTTCCACACCAGACCTACTGCTTCTTGCATCCGCTGGCGGAAGATCTCACGCTCCTGCTTTGGCATTGCCGAAGGCAGTGTCAGAATCAGATGGCGTAACTGACGTGGTGCATTGAGATGCCCCATACTCTGACGCGAACCGACGCTGTTAATCTGCATCAGCGCCTGAGCCAGCAGTTCGCAGAGCATCAGCGTCATTAACGAACTGCGGCTGTACTGTGGCGAAAACACCGGCAGGCGTTCTTCTAAAGGTAATGAGTAGAGCGGTTGCCCGTCGTCATTCATCAGGTTCATTAAGGGATAAGCGGTTGCCAGCGGTTCACGCTGAGTTTTCACCCCCATTTGGCTAAAACGCCAATCCTGGGTGGCCGGAGTTTCATCCCATAGATAACGGCGCGGGCTGGAGATACCACTTGCGCCATCGGTCCCCAAACGGGCAGAAGCCATGCTGCGAGCTTCATCGCCAACGCGGGCAATCGACGGCCAGACAAACGCATCATCACGGCCACTTTCTACTGAGAAATGCTGTTTGCCAAATTTGGCTTCAGAGAATTCGAGGCGGCTGGTAAACATCGCGTCATTGATGGTTTGCGGTTCGCTGAGCGAGCGAATCTGCAACTCGGCGGTCTGGCGCAGGCCGTCGTTAGCTTCAGCGTGGTCTTCAATCAACACGCCGCAGGTGTGGGTATTGCCAACATCCAGCACCAGATCGACAGGGATCGCGGGGGCCTGCAGAGTGGCAGTGACGATTTTCACTTCTGGCACGCAAAGCTGCGAGCCAAGCATTTCGATAATATTGAGATAGTGCGCCTGGTACTCGAAGGTTTTCAGCGAGTTGCTAATTTCACGCTCTGTTCTGGATTCTTGGCGTGTGGCAAATTGCGTGAACACTTCACGCAGCCAGCCATCGACCCATGTTTGATCGATAAAATCGTTAATTTCTTCGTTGTGCCACGCAAGGGCAAAACGGGCTCCGTTACGGACATCATTTTGCGTGGGAGCCAAATGGGCCGCAGGGTTATCATCGGCCAGGATTTTTGTATCCAGTGCGATAGTAATGCGTACGGTGTTACCAGCTGAATCAGGTGTTTCAAGGCAACGAATCTGCACGCGTGCCCAGTTATCCGGGCCGCCAACAAAAGTACGTGGCGGGTTAAAACGCAGGAACGGCAGCGGCAGCCACGTTTTATCCAGCAGTTTTAGGGAATGGCCAAGTGTAATAGTGCTTTCTGGTTTCACGACCTCAGGAGCCGAACCCTGTGTGCCTGGCAGAGTAAACTTTCCTGGCACGACATCGTAATCCAGGCGTAACAGCGGGCCGTTCGCCGTTTTACGCACAAAGCGCCCGGTATGCGGAGCATTAGGCTGTGGAGCAAGGCCGAAATCCAGGAACTGAATGCCGCTGTCTTTAATGAGCGTCACGCTCGACTTGTAAGGGTACAGAGTGGCAAACATTGATTAATCACCCACTTTTTTAAATGTCACAGGAACCACAGTGTCCTCCTCGTAGCGCCCACTGCACTGAGCGACATCGTTCTCGCCTGGTTTGCAGGATATTTCCGGCAGCGGGTAGCGTGAGCCATCGCTACAACGTGCGTTGCCACGGGTTTTGATCATCAACGTACCGGACTGCATCAGCCCTGAGAACACTTCTGCTTTGCAGACGATATTGTCGCCATGCACCAGCCGGACATTGCCTTTGTTGTTGGCAATTTGATAACGCAGCGTAGGCGGTTTGCCAGTGATGGAATCTTTAACGTTGATGGCCACACGCCAGTTGCCGTTGAGGAATTTAGTCGAGCCAATTTTTAGCGAATCAGCCGGTAAAACAAGCGCGCCTTTAGGTATCTCAGCGGCTGGAGTTGTTGCAACGGCAGCAGCTTCTGGTTCCGGTGCTGGTGGTTCAACGACTGCAGCTTGAGCGACAGGCAAAGTAGAAACATGGGCCACGGGTTCTGCCTGAATGACTGCTGGAGCGATGGTCTGAGGTTTAACTTCCGCTGGTTTCTGAGCTAAAGGTTCGGCATGTGGCGCCGATACCAGATAATAAGAGAGCGGGGCGGCGATGCAGGCGATGATGGCGGCTGCAACAGGGAGCAACCAGCGTTTCGGTTTTTTCGCGATGGGTGTTTCACGCGTAACCTCAGGCTCCGGTACTGATACCAATGGTTCGTCAATTTGAGGTACCGCAGGCGTGAGTGCTGCCACGGAGTAAAGCGGTTCATCGGGTTCGCTTAACACCACTACAGCAGCAGTTGGCGGTTCTGGCAGGAATTCAATAACCGGCTCGTGTTCTTCAGTCATGCGCAAGCAATCCAGTGGATCAGGACGAGCACTGCTATTTAGCGCCACAAAGCCCCAAAAGGTGATGACCGGTTTACCGTCCACCAGATAAATATGTTGGCTACCCGGAAACTGCATTGTATTGGCGAGTAACGAGCCAAAAAGCTGGATGGAGGTTTTTTCCGCCTGTTGGCAACGCTGAATCAGCGAGGCGACGTTGGCCTGGCAGTTATCGAGGTAGCGCAGCGCTTTTTTGCGTTGTTCATCACTGGCCGCAGCCCAACTAACAACGCTGCCTTCAAAGGGGGCGTACCAGTCAACACGATCGCCTTCATCGTTTGGTTGAGGTATCGCCAGGCTATCGACCACCGCTTGCTGTTTGCGTAAACGGAGTGTTTCGCGAATTTGTAGCGCTGAGTCGAATACCGTCTGCCCGTTTTCCCCGAGCGAAAGGAAATCATCTAAGCATCCGCTGCGTAATAATGTTTTTGCCACGTCATCAATCCTGCTGTTTTCGGCTCCGCATGAGCCATCTTCACGCTTTCCACTTTACTGAAACTTTGCGCAACTAAACGGCGGAAGAGACGGGTCTTTTTTCTAATTATCGGCGGATTGCACTTAAGTCTTTGGGGCGTTCGCAGGTTTTGTGCTACTGATTAAAGTCATCCCAAAACCAAAAAGGCGTTCGATCAATGTCAGAAACACTACCTTTATTACTGGTTCAAATGGGCCATCCTCCCATTGATATTCGTGCAGCCGTTGGCGAACAACCCGACTGGTTTAAAGCCGCGTTAGGTGATGTTGGCCCAATTAAAGTTGTATGCCCGTTTGAAGGTGAGCCATTGCCACCAGCAGGTACGTTTAGCGGCGCGGTGATTTCTGGTTCATGGGCGATGGTCACCGACTGTGAAGAGTGGAGTGAGCGTACGGCTAACTGGTTGCGCGAGATTATCAGCGCAGGGGTTCCGGTATTAGGTGTCTGTTATGGGCATCAACTGATGGCCTACGCGCTAGGCGGTGCGGTGGATTACCATCCGCAAGGCAGCGAAGTGGGGCAAATTACCGTTACCTTGAATGATGCCGCTCTTTATGACCCGTTACTCGAAGGGTTGCCAAACGCCTTTGATACGTTTTTAAGTCATGAGCAAAGTGTGCTCACGCTACCGTCTGGTGCCGTGGTGCTTGCTGCATCCAGTCACGATCCACACCAGATTATCCGCTATTCATCTACAGCGCTTTCGGTGCAATTCCACCCGGAATTTAGTGCGTCGGTGATGAATAAAATCATTACCAGCCGCAGTGAAAGAGTGGCGATGAAAGGCAAAGACCGTGATGCGTTATTAGCAGCAGTGAGTGACACGCCATTTTCGCGTGCCATCCTACAACGGTTTGTTGCGTCATTGTAAATGGGGTTCTACGCTGAACCGCCGAATTTCGTTATCCCAGTTTCAGTGCAGTAACCAGCGTATCCTGGTCAATAATTTCATCGCTGCCCTGGAATGTATATTGTCCGTTCAGCAAAATGTGCTGCCATGCTACCGACGATATTCGGGTCAGAGCCTTAATGCCCCTGTCGTTATCTTCGGCTTCCGGTCGTTTCAGTAAACGTGATGTAATAAATTATCGTGTTGGAGATTAACCTCCAGCACTGATTGCTGATGTCCGTTTCAATATCATTTTTCCCGGTTAACTCTTTCTTACCGCTGATATTGGCGACTACGGCACGCAACTGGTGATAATATTCAACGCGGTTCGGGGAGTGATGGATAGCGATTTGGCTAAATTGTTTTCCGTTTCTCGTCCAACTGTTTACCGGACGCTTTCCCGAGGGGAAATAATAAAAAAATGGATTTAATGAAAATTAGCATGGAGTGGCTATGTATACCAACAATGAAGTCATCAGTTACCTACAAGCTAACAGGATTCTCGCATTAAAACTCGATCATGCAGTTTCTGCCGTCGGTCAGCAGGTTACAAATCAAGTTGAAACCTTAGGAAAGGGTGCTACCCGCCTGCTGTATTACACGTCCTGTTTTACCGATGAATATAATGATGTTTGCCAGCAGCAAAAGACGGAGGATCTACGCTTCAGGAATGCTGTTATTCGAATTATTCAGCATGGCGACGTTGTCTATGAAATGCTTCGGGTTTACTTTGAAGAAATATTCAAATACAAAACGAATGCCCAATTAGAGCATATTAAAAAAGCGCTTATGGCCGTAAATGTTCATATCGCGGCAAGCACCCTTAGCGGTGCGGGGTACGCTTTAGCGGTCGCTACCAGCGTCCGTATCGGATTAAATCTTAGTATGCAACTCAGTGCCCTTACGGGACGTGCAGCGGGTACGGCTGCCGGGGTTGTGGCCACGTATGGCCTGGTTCAGAAAGCAGCGGAGAGTGCTCGTCGTCTACATGTCCAATATCCAGCTTATTACTCTGCACTTTACATGCATCAACTGGAAATGATGTATTTCCTGATAGAACCAGTATTCGAGCGCGCGGGCGCACTTGAAGCGCAATCGTCGTCTGATTCATGTATAGCAAATATCATAACCTGGATGATCAGATAACCATGATTCGATCACTAAAGAAATTTTTACTGTGGCAGCTCAGGTTTTTATCATCGCTGTATGGAGCTGTAATTTTTACGATTATTTTCGCATTGCTCCAGGGATATTTTTTCCCTGATAGCCCAGTCTGGCCTATAGGCGTATTCGCCATAGTTATGATTGTTATTTTCACGCGTTACTGTAAATGGTGACAGCATTAATATCACAGTTATTTAAATCATCACTGATAAGGAAATTACATGTCTACTCCCGCTCATTTATGGCTTGAAGATGAAAATGGAGAGCCGGTTGTTGGCAGTTGTTTAATGCCACTGCGTTTGGGTTCCATCGAATTAAAATCATTTTCGCACGGTGTAACCATTCCAGTAGATCCCAGTTGGGGCAAGCTTACAGGAACGCGCGTTCATAGCCCGATCACGATAGTGAAAGAATTTGATCAGACAACACCACTCCTGTACCGCGCTGTCTGCGAAGGCCGAACTATGAAAAAGGCGACAATCAAGATGTACCGTATTCTGGAATCCGGCATCGAGGCCGAATATTTCAATATTATTCTGGAAAACGTCAAGTTCACAACAGTTGCGCCATATCTGGCTCCTAACGGTATGAGTAGCACTCACCTTGAAACGCTCGAATTGCGTTATGAGGCGATCACCTGGAAGTATACGGAAGGTAATATTATTTATCGTGATTCATGGAACGATCGCTGCTGTGCCTGACAACTAAGGAGGTCTTTAAACGGATGATGGACAGCGCTTCAAAAATCTAGATGGACTGCATTTGCCTGCATGCCCTGGATATTTTCGCTTTGCAAAATGGATGGAAAGGGTGGCTCAGGGCATTGCTAATGGAGTCATTGAGATGCCGAAAGATCACTAAAAGAAATGGATCGGAATTTCGGCGGTTCCGGCGTAGCCCCCCTAAATGAAAATGATGGGATATTGTGCTGCGTCTGGCGTAAAAATGCACGAATATCACTATTATTGAATAACCTGAGAGCCTTTTGTTATTTGTCAGAATATAAGAGCTATGGTGTTATTGACGCTCAAAATTATAAGTTCACTTTTCATTTGGCAAGCATACAAAAGGCAAAACTATGTCGACAGGGAAAACACTTCTCGCACTGTTGCTCAGCAGCATCTTACCCGCCACGGCTGCATTTGCTGCAGCAAATAACACGTTAGTTTATTGCTCCGAGGCCTCACCAGAATCCTTTAACCCACAAATTGCCAGCTCCGGCCCTACGTTTGTTGCCAGTTCACAGACACTCTATAACCGTCTGGTTGAATTTCGCCCAAGCGACAACTTACCGGTTCCGTCACTGGCTACCGCGTGGGAAATCAGCCCGGATGGTAAAACGTATACCTTTACCCTGCGTAAAGGCGTGAAATTCAATAGCAATAAAGAGTTTAAGCCGACCCGCGATTTCAATGCTGATGATGTTGTTTTCTCAGTCATGCGCCAGAAAGACCCGAAAAACCCGTACCACAACGTGTCGCAGGCGACTTACGAATACTTCAATGATGTTGGGCTTGATAAGCTGATAACCGAAGTTAAAAAGATCGATGATAACCATGTTCAGTTCACCCTGAGTGAACCCAATGCGGCATTCCTCGCAGACTGGGGTATGGATTTCGCTTCCATTCTTTCAGCAGAATACGCGGATGCGATGCTAAAAGCGGGCACCCCTGAAAAGGTGGATACTGCGCCAATCGGTACAGGGCCGTATGCGCTACAGGAATATAAAGTAGATTCGTTGATTCGCTATGTGGCGAACCCAAACTACTGGAACGGTGAAGTGCCGACCAAACATTTGATCTTCTCCATTACGCCAAACGTCCAGACGCGTATGGCGAAATTGCAGAAGAACGAATGCCAGATAATTCCAGCCCCGGCTCCGGTGCAGTTTGACGCCATTAAAGCCGACAAGGACCTGACTTTGCACACGGTAGATGGCCTGAATGTCGGTTATCTGGCGTTTAACACCACCAAAAAACCTTTTGATAATGTTCTGGTACGCCAGGCGTTGAACTACGCCGTGGATAAACAAGCCATCATCAATGCGGTGTTTATGGGGTCAGGCACGATTGCAAAATCACCGATCCCACCGGGCATGCTGGGTTTTGATAAAGATCTCAAAGATCGCTCGTACGACCCTGAAAAAGCAAAAGCGTTGTTGAAGCAGGCGGGGTTAGAGAAAGGTTTTGATACCGATTTGTGGTCGATGCCAGTGCAACGCCCATACAACCCGAACTCGCGCCGTATTGCTGAGATGATTCAGCATGACTGGGCTAAAGTCGGTGTGAACGCGAAAATCGTCACCTTTGAATGGGGCGAATACCTTTCTGGCATGCGTAAAGGCGAGCACTCATCTGCGTTGTTTGGTTGGATGAGCGATAACGGCGACCCGGATAACTTTGCAGACACTCTGCTTGGTTGCGGCAGTATTAAAAGTGGCTCTAACGCCGCGCGCTGGTGTGACAAACAGTACGATGCATTTACGCAGAAAGCGAAACTGATAAGCGATCCAGCTGCACGTGCCAAACTCTACGAGCAGGCGCAAGAAGTGTTCTACCAACAAGCCCCATGGATCCCACTGGCAAACGGTAAAACTTTCTATGCGACACGCAGCAATGTGACCGGTTATACCGTAAGCACAAACGGCAGCGATTTCTCGAAAGCAAAATTGAATTAATCTCGACTGACGCTTCCCGAGTTGGGAAGCGCCATATTCTGGACTCGGCAGCTACATAAACAAGGATGAAAAATGGTAATGTTCAGGCCTATGTTAAGCCATGAGTTTTTGGCTTTTGTTGAATATTTCATTGCGGATTATGCAAATGAGATAGCCAGTAATTATCGACTTTCGCCAGCGGATGCTTTGTTACAGGCCCGCCGTGAGACAGAGTCAAGTTTCCCTGACGGTGAAAAAAGTGCCGGTCAGGTTGTGTTATGCATAACACAAACCCGCCAGGGTGAAGAGCAGCATATTGGCTATCTATGGTATAAGCCGGACGCGCAACTAAAATCTATTTACATCAATGACTTTTATCTCTTTCCAAAGTTTCGTGGCTTGGGACTGGGGAGTGAGGCGATGAAATGCCTGGAAGGGCGGCTAATTCAGGAAGGCTATAAGCAGATCAAACTTCGGGTGGCTGCTGATAATCGCAAAGCCAGACAGGTCTATGAATCTAATGGTTTTGGTGTCACCGGTATCAATATGAATAAAATATTGGGCTCAACACCCGATACTCTTTCTGAGGATTAATGCTGTGGAATCGTTTATCTCCTCTATAGCACATTGCCGCGTTCGCTGGATGGATCTGCCCGGAACGGGAACACCACTGGTGTTTGTTCATGGCCTTGGATGTGCGGCTTCTTATGAATACCCACGCGTGGTTACCGATAAAAATTTTTCCGGAAGAAGGGCGATTCTTATCGATCTTCCTGGTTACGGATACAGTGAAAAACCAAAGGATTATCGCTATTCGATAACCGAACAGGCGCAGGTGGTTGCCGAGCTTATCTCTCATTTGAAATTAGAGAAGTTTTTTATCTATGGCCACAGTATGGGGGGAAGCATCAGTATCGAGGCGGCGCAATTGCTCGGCGAGAGTTTGTGCGGGCTGGTGGTATCGGAACCCAATTTTCACCCTGGTGGCGGGTTCTTTAGCCAACAGATTTGTAGCAACAGTGAAGCGGATTATGTCTCAACAATTCACCATTCAATGGTTAGCGATGAAAGTGGGCCATGGGCGGGGAGTTTATCTGTTGCGGCGCCCTGGGCCGTCTGGCGAGGCGCTGAAAGCCTGATAAACGGAAATGACTGGATTGGCGCATTTGCTGAGCTAAACAAACCGAAGGCGCTCATATTTGGCGAAAGGTCGTTACCTGACAGCGATTTCGAGCAAATCCGAACCATGAATATTTCGACTGTAGTATTGCCCGCTTGTGGGCATTCGATGTCATGGGAAAATCCTTCAGCGTTAGCCAAAGCTTTAGATGCATTTTGCCAATGCTATGAGTGAATGGTGAACAGCGGCAGTACTCCCCGGTTAATACCAGCCATAAAATCATTGATTCCTGACCTAAAAACGCTAGGGTGTCGGTACGAATTGTAAGGAGAAAAAGATGGCGCATTTAGAAGATGTTATTGCCCGAGTAGACGCAGCGATTGCTGAAAATGTGATCGAACATATGAACGAACTGCTGATCGCGTTGAGCGACGATGCAGAATTAAGCCGTGAGGAACGTTATGCGCAACAACAGCGCTTGCGCGTCGCCATTGCGCAGAAAGGGCATCACCACAAAGCAGAAGCAGAACAACGCCGTGAAGATTTAACGAAAGGCGGCACAATTATTTAATCCTGGGCGGGAATTTCCCGCCTTATCGTCTTTCCCCAGCTCGAATTATTTTGGGTATATCAGAATATAAGTAAATATTATGACGGATAATATTTGCACCGTCCTGAACAAATAATTTTATTACACGCTCTAAAAGAGTGCGGAGAAATATCTTACTCCATCTCTGAAAGAATCTAATTATCTGAATATAATGATAATTAAAACTTTGGCACGCTAAATGCTTTATTTATTCCATCTTGTATACCAGATGGGATTCCAGTTTATGTCAGTAGCGACTTTGTCTGAATGGGTAGCCAGTTATCACCAGCATCCGCAACAACTTGTAGCGGCATATCAGCAATTAGATGCAGATTTATCCCGTGATGATAACGCCTGGATATATATTGCGACGCATGATGAAATCTATGGGCAATTAACCACAATTTTTCATGCGATTAATTCTGGTGAAAAACAAGCACTCGATTTTCCTCTATTAGGCGTTCCTTTTGCGGCGAAAGATAATATCGATGTCGCCGGAATGCCCACCAGCGCCGCATGTCCAGCTTTTACCTACACACCAGAAAAAGATGCGACGGTGATTGCTCGCCTGAAAGCGGCGGGAGCAATTGTGGTAGGCAAAACAAACCTCGACCAGTTTGCGACCGGGCTTGTCGGCACACGCTCACCGTTTGGCGCGGTGAAAAATACTTTTAACCCAGAATATGTCAGCGGTGGCTCAAGTTCTGGTTCCGCCTCCGTGGTGGCTCGCGGCCTGGTGTGTTTCTCTCTGGGTACCGACACCGCAGGTTCCGGGCGCGTCCCGGCCGGGTTTAACAACATTGTTGGCTTGAAACCGACCAAAGGCTGGATTTCCACCGCAGGCGTTGTCCCTGCATGTCGGCTGAATGACTGTGTTTCGGTGTTTGCGTTAACCGTTGAAGATGCACAAATCGTTGCCGCTGTTGCGGGTGGCTACGATCCACAAGATCCGTACTCCCGAAAGAACCCACAAACGGCTCCTGCACGTTTTAGCGAAAAAATGCGATTTGCCATTCCTGATTCGTTGGAATTTTTTGGCGACAGTGTGAGTGAAGCGGCCTTCATGAAAACATTGACCCGACTGCAACAGCAGGGCGCAGAACTGGTGCCGATTGATTTCAGCGCATTTAACCAACTTGCCGAACAGCTGTATTACGGCGCGTGGGTGGCAGAACGCACCGTTGCCGTAGGTGAAATCTTCAAAAACCAGCCTGAAGCGATGGACCCGACAGTGCGCGGTATTGTGGCAAATGGCCTCAATTACACGGCTTGTGATGCCTGGCAGGCGGAATACACCCGCGCCGAACTGGCACAGCAAATCAATGCGCAGCTGAGCGAGTTTGACGCACTGGTGGTGCCAACCTCACCGACCATTCATACCCTTGCCGAAATGGCGCAAGAGCCGGTGCGATACAACTCGCAGTTTGGCACTTATACCAACTTCACTAACCTTGCCGACCTTTGTGCTTTAGCTCTGCCGGGTGATTTCCGCACAGACGGAATCCCCGCCGGGATAACACTTATCGCCCCTGCATGGCATGACCAGGCACTGAGTCATTTTGGGGAAAGCTGGCAGCAGGCGCTGAACTTACCACTGGGGGCTACCGATAAATGTCTTCCTGCGAGCAACGCCGCAAAAACGTCTACAAACCACGTTCGTGTTGCGGTCGTTGGCGCACATCTGCGCGGTATGCCGCTTAACCACCAGCTCACCACCCGCAATGCGGTATTTATCGAAGAATCCTTTACTGCCGCCAATTACCGCCTCTACGCACTTGCAAATACTCAGCCGCCGAAACCGGGGCTTGCACGCAGTTCCAAAGGGCAGCCGATTGTTGTTGAACTGTGGGACATCCCGCTGGCGCGCTTTGGTGAGTTTGTGGCAGAAATCCCGGCCCCGCTTGGGATCGGCACATTGACGCTGGAAGATGGCCGGAGCGTTAAAGGGTTTATCTGCGAACCCGTAGCACTCTCTGATGCCACGGATATCACCGAGTGGGGCGGCTGGAAGGCCTGGCTTACCCGTCACCACAGCGCCTAAGGAGACGACAATGTTTAGCTCTGTATTGATAGCCAACCGCGGTGAAATTGCCGTTCGCGCAATTAAAACGCTTAAAAAAATGGGCATCGGCAGTGTTGCGGTTTATTCCGATCCTGATGCTAACGCGCAGCATGTGATTGATGCCGATGTGGCGATTGCGTTGGGTGGCGAAAAAGCAACGGACAGTTACCTCGATATTGAGAAGATCGTTGCCGCTGCTAAAGCGAGCGGGGCTCAGGCGATATTTCCTGGCTACGGTTTTTTGTCGGAACGCGCGGAATTTGCTCAAGCCTGTGCTGATAACGGGTTGATATTTATTGGCCCTACACCTGAGCAAATTCGTGACTTTGGCCTGAAACACCGCGCGCGTGAACTGGCGTTTAAAGCTGATGTGCCGATGACGCCGGGAACGGGCCTGCTGCTGACACTGAAAGAGGCACAACTGGCGGCGGCTGAAATTGGCTATCCGGTAATGCTGAAAACCACCGCCGGTGGCGGAGGGATTGGGCTGACGCGATGTGAAGATGACGCAAGCCTGGTTGAAGCCTGGTCGAGCGTAAAACGTTTGGGTCAGCAGTTTTTCAGCGACGATGGTGTGTTTATTGAGCGTTTTGTTGACCGTGCACGTCACCTTGAAGTGCAGATTTTTGGCGATGGCAAAGGCAAAGTCGTGGCTCTCGGCGAGCGTGATTGCTCACTGCAACGCCGTAATCAGAAAGTGGTGGAAGAAACCCCGGCACCAAACTTGCCGCAAGCAACCCGTGAAGCTATTCATGCGGCAGCGGTCGCACTCGGTGAATCAGTGAATTACCGCAGCGCTGGCACCGTGGAATTTATTTACGATGCGGCACGCGATGCGTTCTATTTTCTCGAAGTGAATACCCGTTTGCAGGTAGAGCACCCGGTAACAGAGATGGTCACCGGACTTGATCTGGTTGAATGCATGATTAACGTCGCCGCAGGTGTCACGCTTGACTGGCAACGTATGGCGCAGCCGCCAAAAGGTGCATCCATTGAAGTACGCATTTATGCCGAAGATGCGCTGAAAAACTTCCAGCCAAGCCCTGGCGTGTTGACTGACGTTTTCTTCCCGCAGGGTGTGCGCGTCGATGGTTGGGTCAGTACCGGCAGTGAAGTCAGCGCGTTCTACGATCCGATGATCGCCAAAGTGATCGTCCACGGTGACGATCGTCAGCAGGCGTTAAGTAAACTGAACACGGCGCTGGCAGCTACGCGTTTGCATGGTATTGCGACCAATCTCGATTACCTGCGTCAAATTGTACAACTGGCGGAATTTAAAGCTGGGGTGATGTGGACGCGCCTGCTGGATGACGTGGTTTACCAGGCTCATGCCATTGAAGTGCTGGAGCCAGGCACCTGGAGCAGCGTGCAGGACAGCCCCGGCCGCCTCGGTTACTGGGACATTGGTGTGCCCCCGTCCGGCCCGATGGATGATTTTGCTTTTCGACTAGCCAACCGCATTGTGGGCAACCATCCGTCTGCCGCAGGTCTTGAATTTACCCTGCAGGGGCCGACGCTGCGCTTCCACAGTGAGGCGACCATCGCGTTAACGGGTGCTGATTGCCCGGCAACGCTTGATGATCAAGAGATCCCATACTGGCAGCCGGTGATCGTTAAAGCCGGGCAGACGCTAAAACTGGGTCGCGCCACTTCCGGTTGCCGCACTTATCTGGCAGTACGTAATGGTTTTGACGTTCCGGTCTATCTCGGTAGCCGTTCGACCTTTGCCCTTGGGCAGTTTGGCGGCCATGCCGGGCGCACCTTACGCGTAGCGGATGTGCTGGCGATTTCCCAACCGTGTTTACCGGCCTGTACCACACCTGCACCGATTTCGTTGCCACAAACCCCGGAACCGGCAGTGATTCCACAATACAGCGATGTGTGGGAAATCGGTGTGTTGTACGGGCCACATGGCGCACCTGATTTCTTCACGCCTGAGTCCATGCAGACATTCTTTGAAAGCGAGTGGCAGGTTCACTACAACTCGAACCGCCTCGGGGTGCGTTTGGTCGGCCCTAAGCCCGAGTGGACGCGGGCTGACGGCGGTGAAGCGGGTTTGCACCCTTCCAACGTGCACGATTGCGAATATGCTATTGGCGCGGTGAACTTTACCGGTGACTTCCCGGTCATCCTGACACGTGATGGCCCAAGTCTGGGCGGTTTTGTCTGCCCGGTGACCATTGCCAAAGCGGAACTGTGGAAGGTCGGGCAGGTGAAACCAGGCGACCGCATTCGTTTCCATGCGATTACCTTTGAACACGCTCAGTCGCTGGAAATTGCCCAGGATGTGGCGGTAACTAATTTGCTGCATGTATTAACGCTGCCGGACTTACATCCGTCGATTACGCCGACGACCACCTCAAGTGCGGCGATCCTCGCAGAACTGGCGGCGCAAGGGGATTTACCCGCCGTGGTTTACCGCCAGGCGGGCGACAACTATGTGCTGATTGAATACGGCGACAACGTATTGGATCTGGCTTTGCGCCTGCGTATTTATCTGCTGATGAAAGCCATCAAACAAAGTGGGATGTCGGGAATAGAGGAGCTTTCACCGGGCGTACGTTCGCTACAGGTGCGTTACGATAGCCAGCATATTTCCCAGTCGCAATTACTCACTTTGCTGCTTGGCCTGGAAAAACAGCTTGGCGATGTCAGCAAACTCAAAATTCCTTCACGCATTGTGCATCTGCCAATGGCTTTTGAAGACAGTGCGACACTTGCTGCGGTTGAACGTTATAAAGAAACCGTGCGCGCCGATGCGCCATGGCTGCCGAACAACGTTGATTTTATTCAGCGCACAAATGGCCTCGCACACCGCGACGAAGTGAAACAGATCATCTTCGACGCCAGCTACCTGATTCTCGGCCTTGGGGATGTGTACCTCGGTGCACCATGCGCTGTGCCGCTCGACCCACGTCACCGCCTGCTTAGCTCGAAATACAATCCCGCCCGTACATGGACTGCCGAAGGCACCGTTGGAATCGGCGGCATGTATATGTGCATCTACGGCATGGATTCACCCGGTGGATATCAGCTTGTCGGGCGTACGCTACCTATCTGGAACAAATTCCTTAAGAACGAACAGTTTGGTGATGAGCCATGGTTGCTGAAGTTCTTTGACCAGGTACGTTTCTATCCGGTTAGCGAAGACGAACTGACTGAGTTTCGCGCTGCGTTCCGTGAAGGACGTGCCCAGGTGCGTGTTGAAGAGGTTGAGTTCGATTTTGCCGCTTACACACTATTCCTCGCCGATAACGCCGACGACATAGCTGATTTCCGCACTCGCCAGCAACAGGCGTTTGCGCTTGAGGTAGCCAATTGGAAAGAGCAAGAAAGTGCCGCCGTCGAGAGCGCGATGTCAGCGCAACTCGAGGTTGTTGAAGATCAGCCAGGACAACTGGTGAGTGCGGATCTTAACGGCAATATCTGGAAGATCCTCGTGGAGCCAGGGCAGGTTGTGAAGCAGGGCGAGCCGCTGATTGTGGTGGAAGCGATGAAAATGGAGTTGATGGTCGCAGCACCGTGCGATGGCACTGTGCTGCGCGTCAGCTGCCAGCAGGGCCGCCCCGTGGGGCCAGGGGATGCGCTGCTTTGGCTGGATGCGGTGTGATTTTATGGCGGATGGCGCGTTGCTTATCCACCCTACGAACGGAGCCATCCGCCGCGAGGTAAACATGCATAACACGAAAAAACCAGCGGGTATCGCCGAACGCATCTATCGCCAGCTCAAGCAGGAAATCTTTGATTTTCAGTTACTGCCCGGTGACAGATTCAGTGAAAACGACATCGCGGTGCGTATGGCGGCGAGCCGTACGCCGGTGCGTCAGGCGCTGTACGCGCTGGAGCAGGAAGGCTATGTCGAGGTGCAGCCTCGCAGTGGCTGGCAGATCAATGCGGTGGATTTCGACCATCTGGAATCGCTCTACGATCTGCGCATTGTGCTGGAGCTGGAAGCCGTAAAACGGCTATGTGCGCTGCCCGCAGAAGTGCTGCCGCTACCCCTTCAGTCTCTCAAGCAATTCTGGATTGATGCACCGCAACTGGCTGATGGTGCGGAAGTCGCCAGCCATGATGAGGTGTTCCATATGACGCTGGTGGAAGCGACAGGAAAC
The DNA here is from genome assembly GCF_000737905.1 of Buttiauxella noackiae. Lineage (NCBI taxonomy): Bacteria > Pseudomonadati > Pseudomonadota > Gammaproteobacteria > Enterobacterales > Enterobacteriaceae > Buttiauxella > Buttiauxella noackiae. The sequence goes on along the minus strand of NZ_JPRU01000001.1, from coordinate 608,602 downwards.
CCGGAAATGGCGCGGGTGCATCGGGATATTACAGAAAAAATTCGTATTGTGCGGCGGCTGGACTTCACCCAGCGGCCGCGCGTGAGTGCCACTTACCACGAGCATGGGCTGATTTTGCTCGCCATTTTGAACCGACAGCTTCAGGAGGCGCAAAGCCGTTTACACGACCACATAGCCGCAAGTCAGAAAGAGGTTCGTCAGATTACCCTCCACATGCTTCATCAGGCGAAGCGTGGAGCTATTCGCTAGTACACACAGCTAATTTTTGGAGTGAGACTTATGCAACGTCGTACTTTTATCAAAGCTTTTGCACTCTCGGCCTCCGTTGTCAGCATGGGGCTGGCCTTCAGCGCATACGCTGCTGACACCATTAAAGTGGGCATCATGCACTCGCTTTCCGGCACCATGGCAATTTCTGAAACGCCGCTCAAAGATGTGGCGCTGATGACCATCGCGGACATCAACGCCAAAGGCGGTGTGCTGGGGAAACAGCTCGAACCGGTGGTGGTTGACCCGGCATCTAACTGGCCGCTGTTTGCTGAAAAAGCACGGCAGTTACTGAGCCAGGATAAAGCAGCGGTGGTGTTTGGCTGCTGGACATCGGTATCGCGTAAATCGGTTTTGCCGGTATTTGAAGAACTGAATGGACTGCTGTTCTACCCGGTGCAATACGAAGGTGAAGAGATGTCGCCAAACGTGTTCTATACCGGTGCGGCACCGAACCAGCAGGCCATTCCGGCGGTGGAATACCTGATGAGCGAGGACGGTGGGGCGGCGAAACGCTACTTCCTGCTGGGCACGGATTATGTTTATCCGCGTACCACCAACAAGATTCTGCGTGCTTTCCTGCATTCCAAAGGCGTGCAGGATAAAGATATTGAAGAAGTGTATACCCCGTTTGGTTACAGCGATTACCAGACCATTGTTGCCAATATTAAGAAATTCTCCGCCGGCGGCAAAACGGCGGTGATCTCCACCATTAACGGCGATTCCAACGTCCCGTTCTATAAAGAACTCGCCAACCAGGGCCTGAAAGCGACCGATGTGCCGGTAGTGGCGTTCTCGGTGGGTGAAGAAGAACTGCGCGGTATCGATACCAAACCGTTGGTCGGCAACCTGGCTGCGTGGAACTACTTTGAATCAGTGGATAACCCAACTAACAAAGCGTTTGTCGCCGAATGGAAAGCCTACGCCAAAGCCCACAAGCTGCCGAATGCCGACACGGTTGTGACCAATGATCCAATGGAAGCGACATATGTGGGTATTCATATGTGGGCGCAAGCGGTGGAAAAAGCCGGAACCACGGACGTCGACAAAGTACGCGCGGCAATGGCGGGGCAAACCTACAAAGCGCCATCTGGCTTTACGCTCACCATGGATGCCACCAACCACCACCTGCATAAGCCGGTGATGATTGGTGAAATCGAAGGTAACGGCCAGTTCAACGTGGTGTGGCAAACCGACCAGCCAGTACGCGCACAGCCCTGGAGCCCGTTCATTGCAGGCAATGATAAGAAGTCTGACGAGCCGGTGAAAATGGCGAGTAATTAAAGCAAAACCAGTGTCGGGTAACGCTAACGTTTACCCGACCTACAAATGCCTTTGTCGGGTGGATAAGCGCTGCGTCATCCACCATAAATCCAGGAGCCTTCATGAAACTATTTCGCTGCCTGTTAATCGCAGCCTGGCTGCTGCCGTGTTTCGCTCATGCCGGAGACGCTGAAGATTTTGCCGCAGCAAACCGCGCTCAGCAGGCAAAATTGCTGCAAACGTGGGCGGCGGCACCGGATGCAAAACGTTTACCGTTGCTCAACGCTCTGACGCAAGAAAATCTGGTGATTAACAATAAAAAAGTCCGGCTGACTAACCGTTTACGCATTCTGGCTGGCAGTGCCCTCGCCAGCCATCAATTAGTGAGTGACAACGTCACCGAGCGTTTGCAAGCGGCAAAAGCGCTGCAACGCGATGTACAGCCTGATTTGCTGCCACTGTTACAACAAAGACTTAGAGCTGAAACAAACGAAGATGTTCGCAGTGCGCTCGAAGGCGTCGTTGCCCAACTCCAGCTTGTCAGCCCTGACGCAAAAGTGCGCCTCAATGCGGTTGAATTACTTAGCCATTCTGCCGATCCCGATACGCAAGCATTGCTTAAACCGCTGACTGACGCGCAAACCGAACCCGATGCGCAGGTGCGCAAAGCGGCCAGCGAAGGGCTGCAAAAAATTCAACACCGTTTAATGCTGGGCGACATTCTCGGTCAGGCATTTATGGGGATTTCGTTAGGTTCTATTTTGCTATTGGCAGCACTCGGGCTTGCGATTACCTACGGTTTGCTGGGCGTGATTAATATGGCGCACGGCGAAATGCTGATGTTGGGAGCTTACTCCGCATGGCTGGTGCAAAGCGTTTTTCAGCACTACGCGCCAACATGGCTGACATTTTACCCGATCGTGGCGTTACCGGTGGCGTTTGCTGTTACCGCCGGAATCGGTATGGCGCTGGAGCGCACGGTGATTCGCCATTTGTACGGACGGCCGCTGGAAACCCTGCTGGCAACATGGGGTATCAGCCTGATGCTTATCCAGATAGTACGCATGGTGTTTGGTGCGCAAAACATGGAGGTCGCTAACCCTTCCTGGTTGTCTGGTGGCGTGCAGGTGTTGCCGAACCTGATTTTGCCGTGGAACCGCCTGGTGGTGATGGGGTTCGTGATGCTGGTGTTGCTGTTTACCTGGCTGCTGCTGAACAAAACCCGTCTTGGCATGAATGTGCGAGCCGTTACGCAAAACCGCGCCATGGCAGCCTGCTGCGGTGTGCCAACCGGACGTGTGGATATGCTGGCGTTTGGCCTCGGTTCAGGTATTGCAGGTCTTGGCGGCGTAGCGCTTTCGCAGCTTGGCAACGTCGGTCCGGAACTGGGACAAGGCTACATTATCGACTCCTTCCTGGTGGTGGTGCTCGGCGGTGTGGGCCAACTGGCAGGAACGGTTGTTGCCGCATTCGGGCTGGGTATCTTCAATAAAATCCTCGAACCGCAAATTGGCGCGGTGCTGGGCAAAATCCTCATCCTTGTGCTGATCATTTTGTTTATCCAGAAACGCCCGCAAGGCCTGTTCGCCCTGAAAGGGAGGGTTATTGACTGATGAGCCAGCCGCTTACGTTAACCATGACCCGCAAAGCGCCACGTTTGTCTGTCGCATTGGGGGCACTGATTGTGGTGCTGATGCTGACACTGCCGTTTTTAACGCTTCTGCCAGCAAGCCATCCACTGAGTCTCTCCACCTACACGCTGACGCTAGTCGGCAAAATCCTTTGCTATGCGGTGGTCGCCATCGCGCTGGATCTAGTATGGGGCTACGCCGGGCTGCTTTCGCTTGGACACGGTATTTTCTTTGCCCTCGGCGGCTACGCAATGGGGATGTACCTGATGCGTCAGGCCGCAGGTGACGGGCTACCCGCGTTTATGTCTTTCCTTTCCTGGGATCAACTGCCGTGGTTCTGGTGGGGCACGCAACATTTTGCCTGGGCGCTGGCGCTGATTGTGCTGGTGCCAGGGTTGCTTGCCTTAGTGTTTGGTTTCTTTGCGTTTCGCTCAAAAATCAAAGGTGTCTATTTTTCGATTATGACTCAGGCGCTGACTTATGCCGGAATGCTACTGTTCTTTCGTAATGAAACCGGATTTGGCGGCAATAACGGGTTTACCGGGTTTACCACGTTGCTGGGGATGCCAATTACGGCGACCAGTACGCGAATTGGTCTGTTTATTGCCACGGTTTTGTTACTGCTGGCAAGTCTGGGAATAGGTTTTGCCTTAGCGCGCAGCAAGTTTGGCCGGGTATTAACCGCGGTGCGCGATGCCGAAAACCGCCTGGTGTTCTGCGGGTACGATCCGCGTGGTTTCAAACTGCTGGTGTGGACATTATCCGCTGTGCTTTGCGGGCTGGCGGGGGCGTTGTATGTGCCACAGGTCGGCATTATTAATCCAGGTGAAATGTCACCGACCAACTCTATCGAAGCGGCTATTTGGGTGGCGCTTGGCGGGCGAGGCACCTTGATCGGTCCAATCCTTGGCGCAGGGCTGGTGAACGGCGCGAAAAGCTACTTCACCATGGCGGTGCCGGAATACTGGCAACTGTTCCTTGGGCTGATTTTTATCGTCGTTACCCTGTTTTTACCGCGCGGTGTGATTGGCTTGCTGCGTAAGGGAGAAAAATAATGCAACCAGGTGAACCGCTTTTTACTCGGCAGTACGAAGCAGACAGATTTCGTGATCAAACCGATCCGGTTCTGATGCTGGAAAACATCAATGTCAGTTTTGATGGGTTTAAAGCTCTGACCGATCTGTCACTCAATATCGGCGTCGGTGAATTACGTTGCGTGATTGGCCCAAATGGTGCCGGCAAAACCACGTTAATGGATGTGATTACCGGCAAAACCAAACCGCAAAGCGGCAGGGCATTTTACGATCAATCGACCGATTTGCTGCGTTTAGAACCGGCTGATATTGCTCAACGCGGTATCGGGCGTAAATTCCAGAAGCCAACGGTTTTCGAGGCTTTGACAGTATTTGAAAACCTCGAGATTGCGCAGAAAACCGATAAATCGGTCTGGGCGAGCCTGCGGGCGAAACTCAACTCTGAACAGCGCGATCGCATTGACGAAATGTTCACTATCTTACGCCTGGGTGCTGAGCGCCATCGTAAAGCCGGGCTACTTTCTCATGGGCAAAAGCAGTTTCTGGAAATCGGAATGCTGTTGGTGCAGGAGCCACATTTATTGTTGCTCGATGAACCCGCAGCAGGCATGACGGATGCCGAAACTGAGTATACCGCCGAGCTGTTTCGTGGGTTGGCGGGTAAGCACTCCTTGATGGTGGTGGAACATGATATGGGCTTTGTGGAAACCATTGCCGACCACGTTACGGTACTTCATCAGGGCCAGGTGCTGGCGGAAGGTTCACTGCGCGAAGTGCAGGCCAACGAGCAGGTGATTGAAGTGTATTTGGGGCGATAAATTCATGATGGAAGACGCCACGCTTTTCCATCCTACAACGGCAATTCGTAGATCGGATAAGCGGCACGCCATCCGACACCAAAGGGGTTAACTATGCTCATAGTCAACGATCTTAACCAATACTACGGCGGTAGCCATATTCTGCGCGGAGTCTCGTTTGAAGCAAAAATTGGTGAAGTCACCTGCTTGCTGGGGCGTAATGGCGTTGGTAAAAGTACCTTGCTTAAATGCCTGATGGGGCTGATCCCGGCAAAATCCGGCAGCGTTAACTGGCAGCAGAACAACATCACCAGCCGTAAACCCCATCAGCGTGTACAGGCAGGTATTGCCTATGTGCCGCAAGGGCGCGAAATATTCCCGCGCTTAACGGTGGAGGAAAACCTGCTGATGGGGCTTTCACGCTTTGCAGGGCGAGATGCAAAGCAGGTGCCGGAAGACATTTACCAGCTTTTCCCGGTGCTTAAAGAGATGAAGCAACGGCGCGGAGGCGATCTCTCTGGGGGCCAACAGCAACAGTTGGCAATAGGTCGTGCGCTGGCCTGCAAACCACAGTTACTGATTCTGGACGAACCAACAGAAGGGATTCAGCCATCAGTTATTAAGGAGATCGGTCAGGTTATTGGTAGCCTTGCTGCCAAAGGAGATATGGCAATTTTGCTGGTGGAGCAGTTTTATGATTTTGCCGCGCAGCTTGCCGATAACTATTTGGTGATGTCACGTGGCTCGATTATCCAGCGTGGAAAGGGCCCGGATATGGAAACCGATGGGGTCAGGGGGCTGGTGGCGATTTAGCCCTGCATATGGTCTACAAAACCTGCCACATTATGGTTCTTTTTGTTATGCCATTTGTTGCTTATATTCGTAACACTTATCCCTCTAAGTTTGCCGAGGCCTGAATTGACCATAAATGAACATCAACAACCGGTTGGCCATGCACTTCCGGATTGGCAGCCTTGCCCGCACCCACAGCGTGTAGTGCTGGAAGGGCACTATTGCCGCCTTGAGCCGCTGGCACCTTCTCATACCGCCTCACTTTGGGCTGCCTGGAATACGGCAAAAGACAACAGCGGCTGGACGTATCTGAGTGTTGGGCCGTTTGCGAGCCTTCAGCAATTTGCCGATTTCATAGAGACTGCGGCGCAAAGCCACGATCCATTGCATTACGCGGTTGTCGATACCCAAAGCGGCGACGCGCTGGGCACACTGTCTCTAATGCGCATCGACCCGGCAAATGGCGTGGTGGAAGTCGGTTTCGTTATGTACACCCCGCTGTTACAGCGCACCGTTCAGGCAACCGAGGCCCATTACCTGTTAATGAAGTATGCCTTTGGGCTGGGTTATCGCCGTTATGAGTGGAAATGCGACAGCCTGAATGGCCCATCGCGCCATGCGGCAATTCGTCTGGGGTTCCGTTACGAAGGTTTGTTCCGCCAGGCGGTGGTGTATAAACAACGCACTCGGGATACTGCGTGGTTTTCTATTCTCGATAGCGAATGGCCGCAAATTCAGCAGGCATTTGAAGCTTGGCTCAGCATTGAAAATATGGCTGATGGCGTACAAAAGCAGGGACTGGCCAAGATTCGTGCGAGTTTGAGGAGTCATCGTCCAAACCTGAACAGGAATGTGGTGCAGGTAAGAGCTCTTGTTGAAAGTGACTATGCGCAGTGGGCTGCGTTGTGGCAGGGGTATCTGACGTTTTATAACTCGCAGATTGGTGACGTTGTCACGCAACTGACGTGGCAGCGTATGCTGGATGCAGCCGAGCCGATGTATGCGCTGGGCGCGTTTGATGAGCAGGATAAAATGGTCGGTATTGTGCATATGGTTTATCACCGTGGCACCTGGTCGGCTGAGGATCATTGCTATCTTGAGGATCTGTTTACCGCATCTGATTCGCGTGGCAAGGGGGTTGGCCGGGCGCTGATTGAAGGTGTTTATCAGCATGCGCAATCGAAAGGTTGCGGGCGGGTGTACTGGCATACCCATGAAACCAATGCGGCAGGCCAGGCGTTATACGACAAGTTGGCGGATAAGCCTGGTTTTATTCAGTACCGTAAAGATCTTAAGTAGTTTCGTCGGATGACGCTTTGCTTATCCGACCTACGATTAGGTTTGTAGTATGAATAAACGAAGCGTCATCCACCACTTAGTTCAAAGCCCGTTGCGGTTTCACCGCCATTCCTTTCACAATCATCAGATAGGCCAGTGCAATCGCCACCATCAGCGCTACAAATAACATCGATGGCGGCAACCAGGTTAGCATCAAGCCGGTGAACAGCGGGGTACATGCACCGCCTAACCAACCCAACTGCTGTGCAGAAAAGTAACTTGCTTTAAGCCCTTCAGGGGCAATGTTATCAACCAACATATATTCCCCTGGTGCAAATATAAGTTCGCCAAGCGTAAACACTGCCGCAGATACTCCCCATAACAGCAGGTTATCGCCCGAGATCATAAACCCTCCCAGACCCGCCATGAAAAACAGCGTACCGTAGCCCATCAGTTTTTTGATGTTGTCCGGGCGAATGCGTTTGCCGACCATATACTGGAAAACCACCACCACAAATGCGTTCACCGGCAGCACGACACCCACCACTTTTTGTGCCAAATCTGAATCGGAGATGGCAATCGCGTATTGCGATAAACAGGCAGCAAAAGAGCCAAACACCAGCGAACCAAGAAATGCTGACAAGGTGAAATACATCAATGCCTTGTCTTTAAGCATCTGGCGCGGGGAAAGTACGACCCCATCGTTAGAACGCGAAGGGGTAACCGGAACACTATGCACATAGCGGCTAATCATGATAAACGGGATGATTGCGGTCAGGCCCGAAAGCCAGAATGGCAGGTTGGTGCTGTAGAGAACAGCCAGCGTGCCAATAGGTGGGCCGACCGTCCAGCCGATATTGGCGAAGGTGTAGTTAAGCGAGAAGATTTTAGGTTTTTGATGAATTTCCAGCGTGTCAGAAAAATACCCTTTCAGTACCGTGGCAAATACTGAATATGCGCAGTTTATGAGCGAATAGAACACCACCACCAGAACGGCGCTATCCACCAACGGAATTGCGACAAATCCGCCGAGGAAAATCACTATCGACAATAGCATGTATATTTTCTTGTCGAATTTATCCGCGAGGATGCCAAACCACAGGCTAAACACCACACCCGCCGTTAGCGCGATGGTCAGCGCCATACCAATTTCGCTTAACGGCATACCGTACTGCCGGGAAAGATAAATGGTCATAAATGGCAGTGTCAGACCGCGCCCAACGGTGAGTAGTAGCGAAGAGAGCAGTAAAACGCTGATGGAAAGTTGCTTACCAGAAAAACGAGCTGCTAAAAAAACCATTTTGTTGTGTGTTTTTAGTATGTTCACGAAGATGTATTTCAGATTTAGCATGAAGAATCGCCAAAGTATAGGAGGCGTTTATCATGGAATGCTTTCTGTGCTTATGGTTAAAAGTGCGATCTGTATCTGTTTTCAAATTGGATATAGCCTTAGATTTTAACAAAATCGAAACAAAATGAGGGCAGGGTATGACGCGTAAAGATGGGCTACTGGCGATGCTGGTGGTTGTGGTGTGGGGGCTTAATTTTGTGGTCATTAAAATGGGACTACACAATATGCCGCCGCTGTTACTGGCGGGTCTGCGCTTCCTGCTGGTTGCTTTTCCCGCGTTGCTGTTTGTCGCGCGACCTAAAATTCCCTTTCGCCTGCTTGCGGCTTACGGGCTGACTATCAGTTTCGGGCAGTTTGCGTTTCTGTTTAGCGCGATTAAGTTTGGTATGCCCGCAGGGCTTGCTTCACTCGTACTTCAGGCGCAGGCATTTTTCACCATTATCCTCGGCGCGGTTGTGTTCCAGGAACGCCTGCAAGGCAAACAACTGGCGGGAATAACGCTTGCGGTGATCGGGGTACTGGTGTTGATTGAGGGCAGTCTCGGTGGGCAGCATGTTGCATTGCCTGGTTTTATGTTGACGCTGGCGGCGGCGCTTAGCTGGGCATGTGGGAATATCTTTAATAAGAAAATCATGCAGCTTGAGTCTCGTCCACCCATTATGTCTTTGGTGGTGTGGAGCGCATTAATCCCGGTGCTGCCATTCTTTGCCGCCAGTTACCTGCTTGATGGCCCAGACGTGATGTGGCAAAGCCTGATTGTCATTGATATGACGACGATTTTATCGCTGATTTATCTGGCCTTTGTGGCGACGATTGTTGGTTACGGTATCTGGGGAAGTTTGCTGGGGCGCTATGAAACCTGGCGAGTTGCGCCATTGTCGTTGCTGGTACCCGTTGTGGGGATGGCGAGTGCCGCGTGGTTACTGGATGAAACACTGTCGTTAACGCAATTGGCCGGGGCGCTACTGATCATGGGCGGCTTGTATATTAACGTCTTTGGTTTGCGGATTAGGCGGGCGATAGTCAGTTAATTTCTTCTGGCGGGCTCATATAAGTGCGCCCGCCAGATGCGGAAATTAGCGCGTACTTTCGTGGTAGTAAGGCGTGCCCAACAACTCTGACTTATCACCAATTGTATCGCGGGAGCTGCAATTGGTATTGTTGTCAGAAGGAGGGAGAATCATCCCGCCGTGATTGCTTTGGGTGGCGTTAAAACTGCCGGGCTGTTCCGCCAGAGCGTTAGCGGAAGCCAGAATCAGTACCAGGCTTACAGCGCCGATAAAACGTTTCATAAATCCTCGGTGTCTGTTTTAACCAGACGGTTGCATAGCATTTAGTTTTTAATGATTTAGCGCGTGAATAAACTTTCCTTCGCCACCTGAACACGCAACGCGGTATCTGTGAGGAGGCACAGAGAAGTAATTCTTGAACGTGCGGGTGAGTGTCTGTTGTGACTCAAACCCATAACGCTCTGCTAAATAGAGAATCGGCTCGTTGCTTTCTTTAAGCTTGAGGGCGATCTCGGTCAATTTGCGATTGCGGATGTATTGGCCTAATGAGTGGCCGGTCTCTTTTTTAAACATCCTTTGCAGGTGCCACTTCGAGTAGCCAGAACGCTGTGAAACCTTCTCAAGTGACAAAGGGTTCTCCAGATTCTCTTCTATCCAGTCCAAAATGCTTTGAATGGTTATGGCATCATTGTTCCGTCTGGACATCGTTTCACCTCTTTTCAGGTTTTACGGTAATACTTTTGTCAGCAGTTGATAAAGTGTGTCCACTTCGTCATCAGTCAGGTTTTTAGTTAACTCTTGATGCAGGTTTTGCCCCACAAGCTGGTGGCATTTTTCGCACAACGTTTTCCCTTCAGGCGTCAGCCGTACCAACACACCGCGTTTGTCGTTTGGGTTGGGCAGGCGTTCAATCCATCCTTTGGATAGCAGGCGATCTAACATGCGCGTGAGTGCACCGAGATCTACCGACAACGCTTTTTTCAGTTCCACTGGCTGCAAACACCCTTCGCAATAAATGCTGCAAAGCACCTTAAATTGCGTAGCGGTGATATCGAGAGGGGAAAGGTGATCGTTTAGCAGGCGATCCTTATGCTGGTTAACCATATGGATAAGGCGCCCCAAAGGAATGACTTCGTTAAACAGATCGTTAGTGCTTTTCACTATGATTGCCCAGGCAAGTATATTTAATCACGGTGGATATTATTGCTTAGGCAACCATAAGTCAATGTGATGGTTCTGTGATGACACGAATAGCTAAAACGGTTCAGATTTTAACATTGATACAAATCAGTTAACCCATATTGAACACAGATAGCTGGCAAAGGTTGATAAACATATTTATACGGGAACAAGCGGTTTGCGCCAGTGTTGACGGATGAAGCTGCCACTTATCCGATCTGCGATGGCTTTGGGATTACTTGACCTGAATAAATGAATCTCTCGGCTCCGGCATACATGCTCGTTCCACAATCAATTCTTTAGGTTTTACGGAGTACTGTATAAATAAACAGTCATGCATGAGTGCGACTGTTAAAGGGGACTAAATAACAAGTTAGGGGCTGGTACTAAACGTAATATAGGAAGCGATCCTGATATTGAATTTAAGTTGTAATGTTTCTCTAAAAATAAGCGCACATATCCATGTGCTGTTCCCTGTATAATTGGAAGGAATTCATGCGGAATATATTTTTTATTTAATTATCAGTGGCATGAATGTTGGTTAAATAAGTTTTTAACGGTTACACATTACGATTTATAGTGTTAATTTTAATCATCTCAAACACCATAAAGGGAATTAAAAAATGGCAATACCAGCTTATCTATGGCTCAAAGATGATGGTGGTGCAGATATCAAAGGATCTGTTGACGTTAAAGACCGTGAATACAGTATAGAAATTTTAGGCTTCGCACATGGTTTACATCTTCCTACCGACAACAACACGGGTAAAATAACAGGCACTCGGGTTCACTCTGCGTTGACCTTCGAAAAAGAATTTGATTCATCGAGCCCATATTTATATAAGGCTGTAGCGAAGGGGCAAACTTTAAAATCAGCTGAATTTAAGTGGTACAAAATCAACGCTGCGGGTCAAGAAGTTGAATACTTCAACATGCTTCTTGAAAACGTAAAAATAGTTTCCATATGTCCGATGATGCACGATATTAAAAATCCTGCTACTGAAAAGCATAATCACCTCGAAGGTGTTTCCTTGCGTTATGAAAAAATCACATGGAAACATTGCGATGGCAATATCATCTTTACTGATTCATGGAATGACCGATGATCCGATGCACTTTTCATTTAAACGGCGCAGCACTTTCAACGTTGAGTTGCCCAGGTGTCGGTTTCTTTCCTGCGTATTCTGGCAATGCAGGGCCGATGAGGAATAATCCAGATTCAATAAAGGTTAAAGATGTTGGGCCGCTTCCACCTGGGCAATACTATATTGTTAGCCGTGGCCGTGGTGGAATAGGCACAATGGTTAACGATCTTATTGCTTCTGAATATACCGGGTCGGATCGTGGCGTATGGTTTACTTTATATCGTAATGATAGCCAAATTGATGATCACACGTTCATTGAAGAAGTTCAGCGGGGGAATTTTCGGCTACATCCTGCTGGCTATGAAGGTCGGAGTAACGGTTGCATCACATTGCCGCGAAAACCTGATTTTATGCTCCTGCGTGAAAGTCTGCTCAAAACAGCCGCTTTTAAAGTTACGGCATCATTAACTGCTTTTGGAACGATACAGGTAAATTAGTGAAACCTCATCAATTCGTATTTTACTGGTTTGCGGCCTTTGCCTCTTATCTACTCATTGTTTTTTCAAGTTATGGTTTCTTACCAGAAGGTATTCTGCTGGAACTTATCACAAAATATACCGGTGATATTAGTGGTGAAAGCTGGGATAACTTCATGGGTTACGTAATATTCATTGGTTCTGCAATGGTCAATGCTGTTCTCATCTGGATTGTTGTCAATATTTACCAACGAGCAACGGTGAAGAAACATTGATACAAATCCGATAACGTAAACGCTGACGGTTGGCTGCTATACTCAGCCGCGCATAAAGCCACTGAATGAAGGGTAAAAGATGATGGAATTGGTTAAGGCCATAGGGTTTGGGTTAGTGGTGCTACTGCCGCTGGCTAACCCATTGACTACTGTGGCATTGTTCCTCGGCCTTGCCGGAGATATGAACAAAAAAGCGCGTGATAAAACCGCGTTGATGGCGTCTGTCAACGTCTTCATCATCATGATGGTTGCGTATTACGCTGGGCAAGTTGTGATGAATACGTTCGGTATTTCGATACCCGGTCTACGTATTGCGGGTGGTTTGATTGTTGCGTTTATTGGCTTCAGGATGCTATTCCCCCAACAAAAGGCACATGAGTCCCCCGAGGCGCACACGAAAGCTGAGGAACTGGAACAAGAACCGGATACTAATATCGCGTTTGTGCCGCTTGCGATGCCCAGCACTGCAGGTCCTGGTACGATTGCGATGATTATCAGTTCATCATCAACAATCGAACACGGTGTCAATTTCTCCAACTGGGTTGTTCTGGTGGCTCCGCCGCTTATTTTTGCGCTGGTAGGCGTAATTTTATGGGGTAGTTTGCGCAGTTCTGGTGCGATTATGCGTCTGGTTGGCAAGAGCGGTATTGAGGCAATTTCCCGTCTGATGGGCTTCTTGCTGGTTTGTATGGGCGTGCAATTTATTATTAACGGCGTACTGGAAATTATTACCCACTTCCCGGCGCAGTAAGTTTAATAAGGGCCACGGTTTCAGACCGTAGCCCTTAACTTGCTTATTGGCTTTGCTGCTCTTCAAGCGACACGGGCCAGCGACGGAATATCAACACCGACCAGATAAGCGCCGCCAGGGCCGGAACCGCACCTACCAACCCGATACTCGACATATCAAAATGCAGGCTAACCTGATTTCCGACCAAAGCGCCTGCACCAATCCCAAGGTTAAAAATTCCTGAGAACAGCGCCATTGAGACGTCGGTCGCATCTGGAGCCAGAGCCAGTACTTTTACCTGCATACCCAACGTAAGAATCATAATTGCGATGCCCCAGAACAGGCTTAATATCGTCAGGTTGACTGTGCTTTGTGCGGCAGGCAAGAGCAATGCGAGGCAGAGAACTAACAAGCCGATTGAGCCACTAACCAGCATTGATGAATGGCGGTTGCCCAACTTGCCAAACAACACGCTACCAATAATCCCTGCGCCGCCAAGAACCAGTAACAGGAAGGTGGCCACGTTGGCGCTTAGTCCTGCCACGGTTTGTACAAACGGCTCAATGTAGCTATAAGCGGTGTAATGAGCGGTTACGACTACGGCTACCAGCACATACAGACTCACTAACGCCGGGCGTTTGAATAGCAGCGGCAAACTTTTCAGTGACCCGGAATGCTCACTTGGTAATTTAGGCAGCAGCTTGATGACGCAAAAGAGTGTCAGGGCGGCTATTACGCCGATGGCGAAGAAGGTTGTGCGCCAACCGAAATACTGGCCGACGACACGCCCAAGCGGCAAACCTAAAACCATCGCCAGCGCAGTGCCAGTTGCAATCAAACTCAATGCCTGGGCTTTTTTACCCGCAGGTGCCATACGTATGGCCAATGATGCCGTTATCGACCAGAAAATTGCGTGAGCGAACGCGATACCAATGCGGCTTATTACCAGCACAGTAAAGTTCCAGGACAGGAATGACAGCACATGGCTTGCGATAAACAAGGTAAAGATGCCAATCAACAGCCGTTTACGCTCAACCTGACTGGTCAATAACATAAATGGCAGAGACATCAGCGCAACGACCCATGCGTAGATAGTCAGCATGATCCCAACTTCCGCAGTTTGCATACCAAAACTACTGGCGATATCGGAAAGCAAACCAACGGGAACAAATTCGGTGGTATTAAAAATGAAGGCTGCAACCGCGAGTGTTACGACGCGTAACCATGCCGTTTTGCGTGAGACATTACTTATTGTCATAGATTGGTTTCGCGCTGATAAATGAACTGTTAGGTGAGGAGGTGATCATAAAACCATCGATCCAGCCATACAACCCATTTTGTGATTTAAGTCTCATTTAATTGTGCTGATAATTCTGGCTCTCATGGCATGGTATGTAAGTGGAACATGTGGTGGAGAAAAGCGATGCAGCAAATTGATTTTTATATGGTAGATGCCTTTACTGAAACCACTTTTGGCGGCAATGCGGCAGCGGTGTGTCCGCTTACGGAGTGGCTGCCTGACGAAACGCTGCTGGCTATGGCTCGTCAGCATAACCAGTCAGAAACAGCATTTTTTATTCACACTGATGATGGTTTCGAATTGCGCTGGTTCACCACGCAGGGGGAAATTAATCTGTGTGGCCACGCAACGCTTGCAACAGCGCATGTGATTTTTGAGTCTCTGAGTTACCCGGAGGCCACCATCCACTTTGCTACACGCTTTGTTGGTCCACTGACAGTCACGCGGAATGGCGACTGGTTGACGCTGGATTTCCCGGCAACCAGCAGCGAGCCTGTTGAGCCGCCACAATTACTTCTTGATTGTCTGGGGATTAGCGACTATCAGGAAGTCAGACTTGGGCGCACATATACCGTGGTGCTCAAGAATCAGCAGCAGGTTGAAGCGGTAAGGCCGGATATTCAACTGATGCTCAAGCTTAACCAAAAGGTCTGCATCACGACTCCTGCCGAAATTGAAGGTTACGATTTTGTCAGCCGTTTCTTCTCACCTGCTGCGGCAATTACCGAAGATCCGGTTACCGGTTCAACTCACACCATGTTGATTCCTTACTGGGCGCAACGGTTAGGCAAAACACAGATGTTGGCTCGCCAGGTTTCCAGTCGTGGAGGCGATATTCGCTGCCAACTGGTCGGTGATAGGGTGCTGATGTCGGGCCAGGCGGTAACTTACCTGGTTGGCAAAGTATTATTGCGTCGCCCGGCCGCACAGCCCAACGTGTGATTTAACTCGCTTTTAACTGTATAGGTCGTCATTGTTTTTATGAAATGGTAAGTGCCATTGAGTTACCCGGGAGAAAAGGCTATGCAACAAATTGATTTTTATATGGTAGATGCGTTTAGCGATACCACTTTTGGCGGCAATGCGGCAGCAGTATGCCCGCTTACGGAATGGATGCCTGACGAAACTCTGCTGGCTATGGCTCGCCAACATAATCAATCCGAAACGGCCTTTTTTATTACCACCGATAGCGGTTACGAATTACGTTGGTTCACTACGCAGGGGGAAATTAATCTCTGTGGCCATGCAACCCTTGCAGCAGCACATGTGATTTTCGAATATCTCAATTACCCGGAAACCACGATTCACTTCGATACGCGCTTTGTTGGTCCATTGTCGGTGACACGTAACGGGGATTGGTTGACGCTTGATTTCCCTGCCTGGGAATCAGAACCCGTTATGCCGCTTCCATTGCTTCTGGAAACGTTAGGTATTACGCAATGCAAAGAAGTGCGTGTTGCGCGGGATTACATGGTTGTGCTGGAAACTCAGCAACAGGTAGAAGCTGTTTGCCCAAATATCAATGCGATGATACCGCTTGGAAAAATGGTCTGTATTACCGCACCGGGCGACGGCGAGTATGATTTTGTCAGTCGTTTTTTCTGCCCGGGAGAATCTGTACCCGAAGATCCTGTTACCGGGTCAACACATAGCATGCTGATTCCTTACTGGGCGGACCGCTTAGGTAAAACGCAAATGCTTGCTCGCCAGGTTTCCAGTCGTGGTGGTGATTTGCGTTGCCAACTTGTCGGCAATAGAGTGCTGATTGCGGGTAAAGCCGCAACCTATTTGATTGGTAAGGTATTCCTGCGTAGCTGAGTTGTTTCCCCATAAAGCGATATATGAGGGTTAGAGCTGTTAGTTAAGTATGTGCGGGATGCCTCAGTGACGATAGTGATGAACATTAATCATCTGGCGGGAGGTAACGGCTGTGGCGGTGGTCTGATATAATGGCGGGCGTAAAATACCCGCCAATCAGGAGTTTGCAGTGCCAGGTCCGTTAGATAATCAATTACTGGAAGATATTCTTACTCAGGTACGGCCATTAATTGGTCGCGGTAAAGTAGCGGATTACATTCCTGCTCTGGCGGAAATTCCAGGTGACAAGCTGGGGATTGCAGTTTGCACCGTCGAAGGTGAGGTATTTAGTGCAGGCGATGCGACTGAGCGTTTCTCCATTCAGTCGATCTCTAAAGTACTGAGTCTGGCGTTGGCAATGGCGCGTTATGACGAGCATGAAATCTGGCAACGCGTGGGTAAAGAACCATCAGGGCAGCCGTTCAATTCTTTACTCCAGTTGGAGCTTGAACAAGGTAAACCCCGTAACCCGTTTATTAATGCTGGCGCGTTAGTGGTGTGCGATATGCTGCAAACTCGCCTTAGCGCACCGAGGCAACGTATGCTGGAAGTGGTGCGTGTGCTTGCGGAACAACCGGACCTTGCTTATGACGCCCGCGTGGCGAAATCTGAGTTTGAACACTCGGCACGTAATGCGGCTATTGCCTGGCTTATGAAATCATTCGGCAATTTCGATAATGACGTTATTACCGTCCTGCAAAATTACTTCCACTACTGCGCGTTGAAGATGAGTTGTACTGAGTTGGCGAAAACTTTCCTGTTTTTGGCAAACCAGGGGCGCGCATTGCATCTTGCTGATCCCGTTATTACGGCTCAACAAGCCCGGCAGATTAATGCATTGATGGTCACCAGCGGAATGTATGATGGCGCCGGTGAATTTGCCTATCGTGTCGGGATGCCGGGTAAATCGGGCGTTGGCGGTGGAATCATTGCCGTTGTGCCCCACGAGATGTCGATTGCTGTCTGGTGCCCGGAATTGGATGCTTCGGGGAACTCGCTTGCGGGAACGGCAGCACTTGAGATTCTGGCGCAGCGAATAGGCCGCTCAATCTTCTAAGATTTTCGTAAGCAAGGCATATTAGAGCCTGATAGTTCAGGCATATGAGCTTTATCTCGTTGTCCGCAGGTTGTACCAGATAAAATCTGCTAAGCTAAAATTTATTTTTTGCACTCATCTCGCAGTATGATTTTATTAAGCAGTGCATGCATAAATATGAGTTAAAATAGCATGTCTAATCAAATTGAGTTTGTGTGTTTTTCGCCTGAAAAACGGCTGGCTAACGCGATAAATATATTTGTCATCACTACATTGTTTTACTTTTTTGGGGCCTCACTTCGCCTGATTGATGAGCTGTCTCTGTTCTGGCCGCTGAATGCCGTGCTGGCTGCGGTGTTTGTACGCAACCCGTTCCTGAATCGCCCTGTATATTATTTCCTCTGTTATAGCGCGATGGTGATTTATGACGCCTTTACCACGCATTGGGGTTGGCAATCAGCAATAATAAATCTCTCCAATATGGTGTTTATTATCATTGTAGCCCTGCTATTACTCCGTTATTCCCGGGATGAAAATGAAAATAATTGGGCAATTAATGCCTTTAAAATTTTCTATTTTTGTCTTATCGGTGCGGTGCTCAGTTCTTTATTAGGATCTTTAGGTTCCCTTGGCCCTTCATCAGACTATCGTCAGTTTCTTCCTTTGTTTGCCGATTGGTTTAGTGAGCAATTTTCTACCGGGGTCCTGATGATGCCATTTCTGCTGATGGCTAAATGGCCACAGTGGGGCAAGATGCCTGCTTTTCATTTTTCAAAACTGTACCCGTTGCTGGGGGTTATCATTTCGGTGATTGCCTCGGTGGTAATTGGTGGTGCAGGGAGCCTGGCGTTCCCGCTGCCAGCCCTTATCTGGTGCGCAATTCGCTACCCATTGCCGATTACCGCGTTGATTACACTTTTAACTGGCGGTATGGAGATTGTTCTGGTCGCCAATTCAATAGTGGTGATTCACCATAGCCAGCCGCTGGTGGTGAATGAGATGTTCTCTGCACGCCTGGGTATTGCCACTATGGCGATTTGCCCGCTGATAGTGTCGGTGAGTGTAGATGCCATTAACCGCCTGATTAAACAGACTTCACTGCGTGCCGATTATGACTATCTTACCGGTGTGCATTCTCGTTCAGGTCTTTATGAAGCGCTGAAAATTACCGCTCCGTTAATGCATAAACCAGGACAAAAGTTGTGTGTGATGCTGCTGGATATCGATTATTTCAAACGCATTAACGACAACTATGGCCATGAATGCGGAGATGTCGTGTTGCGTGCTTTTGCTGCGCAACTCAGAAAAGCGGTGGGTGAAGAGGGGCTGGTGGCACGTCTGGGCGGGGAGGAGTTTGTGGTGGCTTGTAGCACCAATTCCGAAGATGAAGGATATAAGATTGCGGAGAAGATTCGCCAGAGTATAGAACTCACGGCGTTTCGTTATCAGCAACAAACACTGTTTATCACCGTCAGTATTGGCCTTGCTGCCACCACACCGGGAAAAGAGACATTGCTTGATACGTTTAACACACTGCTGGCCGAAGCCGATAAGTATCTCTATCTGTCAAAGCGCAACGGTCGCAACCAGATCAGTACTTCGCTCATAAATCAGGAAGATATGGCGGCGTCTGTTTAGATAGCGCCTTGTTATTCAGATTTATATACATATTCTGAGAAATGCCCAATCCAGAGTTTTTATTAGGCCGTTGTAAAAGCGTATAGGTTCCAGCGAATAAACTTTGCAAGAGGAATTCACCTTGAGTGAAGCAAAGTATATCGCCTGGAGGCAAAATGACTATTCTGGATCAGCATCCGTCACTGCAAAAAAATAATGCAGGGGTTTCCACTATCATGGCTCTGGTTAGCGGGGATCTCACGCCTTGCGATATCTGGCATGAAAAGTCATACCGGGCGAAATTCCTTTTGCGCACGCTGCTGGCTCCCCGCCAGACATTGCGTTTCTTTAATTCAATGGCGCGACAGAGTTATTTTTCAACGCTGCTAAAAGCACAAAAAACGCTACCGAGTAAAATCCATCGTCATTATTTATATTTGGGCATGCGTGCTGCCGACCGTGTAGATGCCATTCTCAACCATTACCAATTTATTGAAAAACTGGGCTGCAAAACACTGGCCCGTGGCTTGATGTCACCCGAACAAACACGCCTTCTGGAGCTGAGCGGTAAAATCGGTGAAAAAATAGAGATTAATGCCAGTACCGCACTGGGTGCAGAACGTGAAGGTGAGAGTACTCTTTGGTTTAACATGAACGGGATAAGACTTGCCGCGTTAACATTCTGTATTACTGGGGATGCGATTTTTATTGGCGGACTGCAGGGTGCTCATCGCAGTGTACCTCATGACACAATCAAAACGGCAACTAAAGCATGTCACGGTTTATTTCCTAAACGTCTGCTCATGGAAATTTTGTGGTTATTAGCCGCACAAAAGGGAATAAAAGCCATTTATGGGGTGAGTAACGATGGGCATGTATTCCGTGGACTGCGTTATCGGCTCAGTAAGGGCAAGCATTTTCACGCCAGTTATAATGAATTCTGGGAATCAATTAGCGGTGAAAAATATGATAAGCATCTTTACCGCTTACCATTGTCATTACCGCAAAAAGATCTGAGTGAAATTGCCAGTAAAAAACGCTCGGAATACCGTAAGCGCTATTCATTGCTTAATGAGCTACAAACCCAGTTCGCAGAACTGAGTTAACCGCCTTTGCTTAGAGATGTTATACCAAATGAGCGTGTGGTTTTTCAATTGAGGGTGCGACAGCAAAACAAACGTGACGGATGTCGCACCCCTCGCACATGGCAAGCAAGATAATTGGTATAATAACTTTAGTTTGATCAAAACGGGGTTTCACTTTGTTGAGTTCTGGTAATTTGGACAGGATTTTTATGGTCGCTCATCCTGTACACACCAAGGAACAACATAGTGAAAACACTTAATCGTCAAGACTTCCCTGGCGCCCAATATCCTGAACGTATTATTCAGTTTGGTGAAGGCAACTTCCTGCGTGCTTTCATCGACTGGCAAGTCGATCTTCTTAATGAACACACGGACTTAAATGCGGGCGTTGTTATCGTACGTCCGATCGACAGCGCATTCCCGCCGTCGTTATCTACCCAGGATGGGCTTTACACTACGGTTATCCGTGGTCTGAACGAGCAGGGCGAAGCGGTCAGTGACTCGCGCCTGATTCGCTCCGTTACCCGTGAAATCAACGTCTATCAAGAATATGAAACATACCTGAAACTGGCTCATAACCCAGACATGCGTTTCGTGTTCTCCAACACCACTGAAGCTGGCATCAGCTACCATGCAGGCGATAAGTTTGAAGATGCGCCAGCAGTAAGCTACCCGGCTAAACTGACTCGTTTGCTGTTCGAACGCTTCAACCACTTCAACGGTGCTGCGGATAAAGGCTGGGTTATCATTCCTTGCGAATTGATCGACTACAACGGTGACGCATTGCAAGAGTTGGTTCTGCGTTATGCACAAGAGTGGGAGCTGCCTGCAGCATTCACCCAGTGGCTGAACGACGCTAACACATTCTGTTCTACGCTGGTGGACCGTATCGTGACGGGTTATCCACGTGACGAAGCTGCCGATATTGAAAAATCTTTGGGCTACAAAGATAGCTTCCTGGCTGCTGCTGAACACTTCTACCTGTTTGTTATTCAGGGGCCTGCGTCACTGGCGCAAGAGCTGCGTTTGGATAAATATCCGCTGAACGTGCTGATCGTAGATGACATCAAACCTTATAAAGAACGTAAGGTTGCGATCCTGAACGGTGCTCACACGGCGTTAGTTCCGGTTGCTTATCTGGCTGGCTTGAACACTGTTGGCGAGTCTATGAACGATGCTGAAGTTTGTGGCTTCGTGGAAAAAACTATCGCTGAAGAAATCATTCCAGTACTGGATCTGCCGCGTGACGAATTACTGTCATTCGCACAAGCCGTAACCAGCCGTTTCCAGAACCCGTATATTCAGCACCAACTGCTGTCTATCGCGCTGAACGGTATGACCAAGTTCCGTACCCGTATTCTGCCGCAATTGCTGGCAGGCCAGCAGGCGAACGGTACTTTACCTGCGCGTCTGACTTTCGCACTGGCGGCACTGATCGCCTTCTATAAAGGCGAGCGTAACAACGAAAGCTATCCGTTACAGGATGACGAGCATTGGTTGGTGCGTTATCAGCAACTGTGGACTTCACTTGGCGACAAACAGATCACCGAGCAGCAGTTGGTTGAAGCGGTACTGTGCGACAGCGATCATTGGGGCCAGGATTTGACTCAGGTTCCAGGTCTGGTTGCTAAAGTTAGCGAAGATTTGCAGGTTATTCTGACTCAGGGTATGCGTGCTGCGGTAGCTCGTTACTGCTAAGTGCCAAACCGGTAGAAAACCTTGATATAGTGCCTCCAGGCTTAGCTTAGAGGCACTTTTTTTATGCGCAATTCCGCACTTTGGTTCCGGCGATTTGGTGAGCCTGAACAGGTCATCACTCATGAACACTCAGAACTTGAACAACGCCCTTGCAGCACTACAGGCTTTTGCTGTTTCAGGGCGACGTTATAAGCCAGTTTTGGCGATGTAACGTGACAACGTCACCCATAAATGATTACTTATCGCCGCCCATGATCGTTTTCATGGTTTCTTCATCTGGCAGGCCCTGATGTTGTTGCAGACGCCCATCTTTATTGAGGTAATAAATAGAAGGAGTGGCTGTCCCGCCGAGCTCATCCATTAACGCCAGGTTATCTTCCAGCGCTTTCGTGATTTCTGGCTTGATGGCTGCCGGGATTTTCAGTGCCAATTTCCCTTTGCTATTCTCATATTCCGCCAGTGTTTTAGCGGGGTCTTCAGCCATCATGATCGCGGCGGCTTTTTGTCCACTGTCCGGGCGTAACATCCCAACCATTAAGACACGCAGTTGTACCTTTCCTGAACTCAGCCACGGCTGCGCATTCTGCCAAAATTGAGTGCAGTACGGGCAGTAAGGATCGGCAAAGGCGTAGACAATTTGCGGAGCATCCGCTTTCCCTGCGGCTATCCAGTGATTTTTTTCAAGTTTCTGCCACATCTCTTTGGCCATAGGCGCATAAACCCATTTTTCGACTTGCGCATCGCTGAGGTTTTTCCCAGTGGCATCAACCAGATTCCCCATAATTGCATGCTGTTTATCCGGGGTCAGGAACACTGTTGTGCCTTGCCCCTGGAATTGCATCACGTAACCTGGCAGGTTACCTGGACCTTTAAATTCACCTTTCAGTTCAAAACCTTGCTGCTGTAAGGCGGTAATTGGGGCAGGGAGTTTAGCCTCAGTAGCCAGCGCAGAAGCGCTGGTTAGCAGGGCAAGCGACAGAGTCCATACTGCATGTTTCATTACGTAATCCTTCTCATTCTCTTGATGAATGTATGCCGTGTTAGGCTACATGTCGTACGCTTGTAATGAAAGTTCTCGTTTAGAAAGATGAGGCCGCGTTATTTTGTTATCTTATGCGCAATTATTTAGAACTACCGGACGCATTATGACCAACTCATCAAAAGACCCTCTGCACGGCATGACGCTTGAAGCTATTGTGAATGCGTTAGTTGCTCATTTTGGCTGGGAAAAACTGGGAAAACTTATCAATATCAACTGTTTCAAAAGTGACCCAAGCGTGAAATCCAGTCTCAAATTTTTGCGCCGCACGCCATGGGCACGCAAAGAAGTCGAAGATCTGTATATCGATATGGTAGAGACCACACACGAGGCTTCACCAGACCTTCCTGCTGATAGCCCTTGGGCCAACTGGCAAAGTAAGAAAGATCGGGAATAGTAACCAATAGCGGGGCGAATTGATGAGTGACTGTCTGGCAAAAATGGGGGCTGCCCGTGTTCGTCGAACGTCATTCCATGGTATCGAATGCATTGAAAAAAGCTCGGCAAGCGCAGTTGAGTTTCAGTTTTACCAGGATGTTGCTCCCGCATTTCGCTCCGCAGGTATCGCCATCCCCGAGCTGTTAGCTTGCGATGCCCAAACCCAGACATTAACCCTGGAATATATTCCCCACGCTCTGAGTCAACACGCGTTAGCAGAACACCGCGATGTGTTAACGACAATTACGCGTATTCACCAATATCCCTTCGATAAGCATTGGACTTTTAAGCACCACCATTGGCTACGGGACAAAACTACAAAAGCGCTTGAGCTGCTGAAGTTACCAAATGAGTCTGTTGCGATTTTTCTCGATCTTGAAAAATATGGCTCATGCCTGTTTAGCGCCCAAACGCTTATCTCTGGCGATACTAATGCAGGGAATTGGGGAATAAGAGAAAAGGGAGAAGTGGTGTTATATGACTGGGAGCGATTCAGTACCGGCAGCCCGGCAATTGACCTCGCCCCCTTAATTAAAGGGATGGGAAACATCTGTGATTACATTCATATCGCAAAACGATATCAGGAAGTTTCACCTTCCGCTGATGCCGCAGCACTGGCCCAGGAGATTGCTATCTGCAAATTATGGATAGTCACCGAAGTCCTCGATATTCTTTCTCGAAACCATAAGGCCGATCTCAGCAAGTATATCGACTGGTATCGCAGATATTTGCCAGACTGGTTAATACAGCTACGGCAATTTTTACCTTAAACAAACGCTGCTAACGGATCGGCTGCCGCAAAGGCAATATCCTTCTCCGGTTTAGGTGGATAAATCAGTTCGTTAGTAATAGCGATTTTAATTTTCTTACCCTCCGCGCGGGTAGATTTCACGACCTGATCCCATCCTTCTGTGTAAACCGCACCCCATGCACCTAAATCCAGGCAAGTCACATAGTTTACCTGGCTGTATGGCAATGGGTTGGCACCAATTACGTCAGCAGCAACGTTGTTGCCCACGAAACGTCCGAGCATGATTGCGTGCTGGCAGGTCATCAGGGCAGTGTTGCCTTTGTCATCGGTACGGGCATGGGCCACATCACCGGTCGCATAAATGTCTTCATGGCCAACTACTTTCAGATTTTGATCAACATGCAGGCGGCCTTGTACATCGCGCATGGCTGGAATTTGCGCGGTAAGGGGACTGGCCTGTACGCCCATGGTCATAATCACCGTGGTTGAAGCAATAAAATCGCCGTTCTTAAACTTAACGCCATGTTCATTGATAGAAGCAATATCTGCTTCAAGCTGCCATTCAACACCAAGCTCGTCGCTTGCCTGTTTGATAACCGCACACAAATCTTCGCTGTACCGGCCACCAACCACTGGGCTTCGGTCTGCAATAATCACACGCACCGGAGTTTCATTTCCCAAAATAGCGCGTAAACGGGTAGGGAGTTCGGTTGCCAGTTCAATACCAGTGAAACCACCGCCACAAACCACCACGGTATTACGTGCATGGCTATCGGGTTGCTCCACTAACTGGTGAAGGTGTTTTTCAAGATGAGCCGCGCTTTCTAGCGTATCGACATCAAAAGCATGCTCATGTGCGCCAGGGACAATTGGATTGATTTGACTGCCGGTGGCCAATACCAGGCGGTCATAGTGAAGCGCTGCCAGTTGCTCTTGCGCGGTGTGATACCACACTTGTTTGTTCGCAACATCAATCTCTTTGGCGGACCCGGCAATAAACTTCACTCCTGTGGCTGCAAACAGCGGTAATAGGGGCGCTGCAAAATTTTCAACTCCTGCTTCATAAAAGCGTGGGCGAATACGGAGCTCTGGCTGCGGTGCGAGGACTGTAATCTCAATATCGTTACGATCGTGAAGATCGGTTAAACGTGCAGCGCTCAATGCTGCCCACATTCCTGCAAACCCTGCGCCTAAAATAAGAATTTGTTGTTTCATGTTTTATCCCTGGTTTTTCGACGGTCATTGAAAATCTTAACTACGATAATATTTGTCGTAGTTAAGATTTTCAAGAGCTTTAGGGTTCCTGGAAACGGATTTAATCTTAATTATTTGAAATTAATTGATATTTAAAAACAAGCCAATAATTAAAACTGACAGAAATTGCTTCAAAACAAGGAAGGATTTATCATTTAACTCAGAATAAATGGAGCGGAGAATTTATGGCATTTTACAGTTCTGGCGTGGAGTACGGCATCCATAGCCTGATGTGTCTGGTTGATAGCAAAGGCGATGGACGCGAGATGAGCGTGCGGGAAATTGCTGAGCTACAAAACGTTCCGTACGACTATCTGGCGAAGATTTTTACCAAGCTGTCCAAAGCTCAGTTGGTTGAAAGCACCGAAGGAAAAGGAGGGGGATTTCGCCTTGCGAAACCTGCCGATCAGATAACTGTGCTGGATATAGTCGCGGCCATCGATGGTGAAAAATCGATTTTTGACTGTAAAGAGATTCGCCAGCGCATGGCTATCTTTGATGAGCCAGCTCCCGCATGGGCATGCGAAGGTGTGTGCGGTGTGCGCCATGTGATGCAGGTTGCGCAGCAACGTATGGAAGAAGCGCTTGCTCAGCACACCGTGCTGGATTTGGCGCGCAGAATGTTTAGAAAAGCGCCGGAAGCGTTGCCTATCCAGATTGAAGAGTGGATAGGCCGTCGCCGTAGTGATGCTTAGTACTTAACTGACGCGGCGTAGCAAAATCACCAGAACAAACACTCCGCCCACACCGGCGGTAATAATCCCAATTGGCAGTTCCTGCGGGGCGGCGAGTGTTCGACTCAGAATGTCACCCGCAGAGAGAATAATTGCCCCCATGATCCCCACCAGTGGCAGTAATCTCCGGTGGCGCACTCCGGCAAAGGGGCGCGCCAGATGAGGCACCATTAATCCCACAAAACCAATCACCCCGGTTAGCGAAACCAGGATTGCGGTGGCCATAGAACAGCAGAGAAAAACCTCGGTTCGTAAGCGATTGACGTTAATACCCAGCGACCAGGCGGTTTGTTCCCCAGCCAATAGCGCATCCAGGGCTTGCCAGCGCCGGGATATAAGCACAACGAGAATCACCAGCGCGATAGCGGCAAACCCGAGATTTTCCCAGCGCGCAAAACCTAAACCGCCGAGAGCCCAGAACAGTGCATTGCTGGCTGCGCGCTGATCGCCGGAAAAAATCAGGAAGTTGGTCAACGCCCCAAATAAAAATGACACTGCCAGCCCGCATATAATCAGCTTTTCAGTTCCTTTATGTGACTGCGACATAAAAATAATCATCACGGCAGCGGCAGATAGCATCCCACCGACAAATGCGGCGATGGGTAATGTCCACGATCCCAGACTGTCACCAAGACGGGTTATCACCAGTACCACGCCTGCAGAAGCACCAGAAGACAGGCCGAATAAAAAGGGATCGGCTAAATCGTTGCGTGTGGTGGTTTGCAGCAATGAACCGACCAGGGCCAACCCGGCACCGGCAATCATGCCAAGTATCGTGCGCGGTAGCCGTAATTCGAGCACGATGCTCTTTATCATCGGTGCGACTTCCCCATGCATCAGGCCGAGGGCGGTCAACACTTGTGAAAAAGAGAGGGGTACGCTGCCATTCGCAACACTTGCCAGAGCAAGCCCCGCAAGCAACAGCGGGGCCGCTATCCATATCAGCAAAAAACGCTTGTTAGCGAACATTAGTTAAACGCTGCCGGATAAAATGCACGGGCAAGTTTAGTTATCGCGGTGATATTGGCAGGCCCTGGTGTCAGTTCCTGATACTTAAGTTTCAGATAGCGATGGTGAAGCACCGCTGGCGTGTTTTTCATCAGCGGATGTTGTTCCAGGAAACGCCGTAATCCATCAGCGCCACCGTTATAGTCAGACTGATAGTCCATCAGAATAATAAACTCAGGCTCCGCGGCGGCAACACTTTCCCAGTTGGTTGCGGCCCAGCTTTTATCCATCGTATCCATGACATTTTTACCGCCAGCAGCTTCGATAATTGCCGTTGGCATGGCATACGCACCGCTGGTGAACGGCTTATCTTCGCCAGAATCGTAGAGGAAAACGCGAACGGGTTTATGCCCGGCCGTCTTTTTGGTTAAGTTCGCAACCTGCTTTTTCCAGCTATCGACCAACTTCACGGCATCTTCTTCTTTGCCAAAGACTTTGCCCAGACGCAGCATATCGCCATACAGCAAATCCATACTGGCGCGTGGACGATGGCTATTAACGTGAATACAGCTTTCGCTCAGGATCAGCGTCTTGATATCAAATTTTGCCAGCGCCTGCGGCGTGACGTCGCCGCGTAAACCGTAGTTCCAGCCTGCGAAGAACAGGTCGGGCTTTGCCGCCAATAACGTTTCCATCGAAGGGTATTTGGGCGCAATCTCCGGAATAGAACCCTGCAAACGAGTAAATGCCGGGATATTTTTGTACCAGCCGGAAATGCCGCTAACGCCAACAATTTCCGGTTGTAAATGTAGGGAAAACGCCATTTCGGACATATTGATATCATGAACGACCATGCGTTTAGGGGCTTGCGTGAACGTTAAAGGTTGCCCGCAGTTATCGACGGTTACCGGGAAACCAGAGGCAGCCGCGCCGTTGGAAACCACGGCCAGTAACGCCGCCAGAATTGATTTTTTCACACATACTCCTGATTCACTACTGCCACACATGATTGGCTCTGTGGACATGAATAGCGGGACAGGGTGTCCAGAATGAAACCTCACCTGTGCACACTTCCCGACACTGAGTTGTGTACAGGTGTGGCAAATGACGGTAGTAAACCGCGACCTGTGACACAACGCCTTCCCACCGAAGGGTCGTTCTTGAGGTTGTGCCGTCGGTCTTCTGGCTTAGCATCATTCTTCACCACGCCTTCCCGTCAACAGACAGTGGCATGTGTGGTGTCGTCAGCATTACAGCAGCGGGGGCTGCGGAGGAATTTCACCTCACTTCCCGGATAGCGACGTGCGCTAAAACGGCAGAACCGAAAGCGAAAATCTCGCTTCCTGATAAACCGCCGCACCATACAGGAATTGATGGGGTGAATAGGTCTGGTCAGATCAAACAATACTTAGTTATTTGTATTTCAATCAAATTGTGATGGCAGGGCTTCGAAGATGCGCAGTGTTTTGCCACTGTTTGGATGTGTGACGTGCAGGCTTCGCATACCGAATATCCTGGCAAGCCAGGGCGAGTCCAGAACCTGCGCCGGCGTGCCACGGCAAACCAGTTGCCCCTGGTTCATCATCAGAACCTGGTCTGAGAAAGGTTGAATCAATTCAAGATCATGCAATACCGCAATGGTGGTGATGTTCTTGTGCCTGACGAGACTGAGCAGCTGATGGCGGGCGAGTGGATCGAGATGATTTGTTGGTTCATCCAACAACAGCAAAGCTGGTTGTTGTGCCAGAACACGGGCTAAGCCTGCACGCTGGCGCTCACCGCCGGATAATTTTCCCAAAGAGACCTGTTGCAGGTGTGTGATGCCAACATCGTTAATCGCCTCAGTGATGGCTTTTTCATGTTCAACGTTTGGGTATTCGGCCTGCCATGGGATGCGCCCCAATGCCACATATTCACGCACTGTCAGACGTAAATCGGCATTGTCATGTTGGGTCAGTAGCGCGACGGAGCGAGCGCGTTCAATGGGTTTCATGGTGCGTAACGCTTTACCCTGAATCACAACCTCACCGCTGGCGGGTAACAGTTCACTGATGATAAGCCGTAAAACAGTCGATTTCCCGCTACCATTTGGACCTATTATCGAAACAAACTCACCGGGATAAATATCAAATGACACCGCATTCACCTGTGGTGTTTTACCGGCAAAGAAGTGGGTGAGGTTACGAACAGATAGCAGGCTTTCAGGCGCGTTCATCGGCAATGTCATTAGCTGAAAATGGCGCTTAGGATAGCAGCCATGTTTTGCCAGGCAAGCAGTAAGGATCGATAATCAGTTGCCATCGACTACGTTATATAATTAAATACACATCGAATTTACTCCTTTCCAGATGGCAATTATGTTAATCCTTCGTAATATCGCGCTGGTTCTCGCCAGTGCATTTTTCGCATTAAACGCTCAGGCAGACAGAATCATCACTGACCAACTTGGTCGCCAGGTCACTATTCCTGACCATGTTGAAAAAGTGGTGGTGTTACAGCATCAGACCTTGAATCTATTGGTTCAGCTCAATGCACAAAATGAAATAGCCGGTGTGATGACCAGCTGGAAAAAACAGCTTGGCCCTGAGTTTTCACGCTTTATGCCTGAGATTAACTCACTGCCTACTCCAGGTGATCTCACCGCGGTAAATATCGAAAGCTTGCTGGCCATTCACCCGCAGGTGGTATTCGTCGCCAACTATGCACCCGCTGAGATGATTCAGCAGATTCAGAATGCTGGAATCCCTGTCGTGGCAGTCTCTTTGAGAAAGGATGCTGATGGGCAGCAGGATAAAATGAATCCGACGATGGCGGATGAAGAGCTGGCCTACAACGAAGGGCTAAAACAAGGCATCCGCTTAATTGCTGATGTGGTAGGGCGCAAACCTCAGGGTGAAGCACTCATCAAGTATACCTTTGCGGCACGTGAGAAATTTAACGCACCGGTTGCGAATATCCCGGATGCACAGAAAGTGCGTGTCTACATGGCGAACCCTGATTTGATGACTTATGGCTCAGGCAAATACACCGGGCTTATGATGAAGCACGCAGGTGCGCTGAACGTCGCTGCTGCCAGTGTCAAAGGTGCGCGCCAGGTTTCATTGGAGCAGGTGTTACAGTGGAACCCACAAGTTATCTTCGTGCAGGACCGCTATCCGCAGGTGGTGTCTGAAATCCTGAACGACCCGAACTGGCAGGGGATCGATGCTGTGAAAAACCACCGTGTCTGGTTAATGCCTGAATATGCTAAAGCCTGGGGTTACCCAATGCCGGAAGCTTTGGCAATTGGTGAGCTGTGGATGGCGAAAAAACTCTACCCGGATGCTTATAAAAACATCGATGTTGATGCCCAGGCACAAGATTACTACCAGAAATTTTATCGTGTGAACTGGCAGCCCGATGCTAAGTAGTGAGTCATTTATTCCCCAGCAACTGGTACTGATTCTCTCAGTGCTGTTGCTGGGAGTTGCTTCACTTTGCTTAGGTCAATATTCACTTACGCTAAGTGAAGTTCTCCATCAGCTAACTCATTTCTCCGACACGCAAGGCATTGCCAACCAGGTCATCTGGACGGTAAGGCTACCGCGTATTCTGATGGCCTTGCTTGCCGGTGGTGCATTGGGGTTATGCGGCGCAACCCTGCAAGGGGTTTTCCATAATCCGCTGGTTGATCCACATATCATCGGCGTGACTTCCGGCTCTGCTTTTGGCGGCACACTGGCGATACTGCTGGGGCTTGACCCATTATTGATGATGGGGTCGACATTTTTCTTCGGCCTGAGCGCATTGATTCTGGTTTATGCGATTGCCGCTTTGCAGGGGCGAGAAAACGCGTTGGTGCTGATTCTCTCCGGCATCATCCTGAGCGGTTTTTTTGCCGCCCTGGTAAGCCTTATTCAATACCAGGCTGATACAGAAGAAGTGTTACCTAACATTGTCTTCTGGTTATTGGGGAGTTTCGCAACCGCCAACTGGCATAAAGTTTTGATGCTGGCTGTTCCGGTCATAATTTCTGGTGCGATTTTGTTCCAACTGCGTTGGCGCATTAACTTATTGTCACTTAACGATAAAGAGGCGCAGGCATTGGGTGTTTCCGTGGTGCCTCTGCGACGCAGCGTATTGGTTTGCTGTGCATTTTTAGTCGCAGCACAGGTTGCTGTCAGTGGCAGTATCGCGTGGGTAGGATTAGTCATTCCTCATCTGGCGCGTCTTCTCGTGGGAGTTGACCATCGCCGCTTGCTCCCTACCGCATTCTGGATGGGGGGCGGTTTTATGATTGTCGTCGATGATATTGCCCGCACGTTAATGCAAGCCGAAATTCCACTGGGAATCATCACCGCTTTATTGGGTGCACCGCTGTTTACCTTTTTGCTAATACACTCAAGCCGCAGAGGCCGTCGATGAAAACGGGTGAATTACGTGTTCAGCAACTATTGTATGGACACAAAACGCCATTGTTTGAACCACTCAGTTTCCATTGCCAGCAAGGGGAAGTCTGGGCTGTTCTCGGACGCAACGGTTTGGGGAAAAGCACGTTGCTTGACACTTTGACCGGTACATTAAAACCCCTCGCAGGGAATATAGAGAATGAGGGGGGAATTGGCATTGTGGCGCAACATTCGCACTTGCCCTTTCCGTACTCAGTAAGCGATGTGGTGCTGATGGGAAGGGCGCAGCATGTGAAACTATTTTCACAACCGGGCAGTGAGGACAAGCAGAAAGTTATCGAGGCGCTGGAGCAGTTAAATATAGCTCAGTTAGTTTCAACGCCTTTTACTTCACTTTCTGGCGGGCAACAGCAATTAGTGATGATTGCCCGTGCGCTAGTAACTGCCAGCCAAATCTTATTGCTGGATGAACCTTGTTCAGCACTGGATTTAGCCAACCAACAGGTGGTGTTGCAACTGATTAGCGATCTGGCTCACCGGCAGCATCGCGGCATCGTTTTTACCACCCATGATCCGGTTCATGCATTACAGGTTGCAACGCATACGTTGTTACTTTTGCCTGGTGGAAAATGGTTGGCTGGCACAACAGACACCATCGTTACTGAAGAGAATATGTATCAAGCCTACGGTTTAACGTTGAGGAAAATCAGGATGGACAACTATGCCACCCCGTTTGTTGCGCCACTCTTTACGATTGAGAAGTAAGCGGTAAAAAACCCGCGCTAGTCAGAAACCTTTGTCCGTCAGGGCTAAGAATAAATTCAACCAGCGCCATTACTTCTGCGGAATTCTCAAGCACAGCCAACTGATATTCGCACTGAATATTGTGTTCAGGCGCAATCGCTACGCAACGGATATCCGTGTGCCTGGCCAGTGCTTTACCATAATGCGCGTAGCCGATAAACACATCGGCGAAGCCCTGGTGCAAAATCCAGGCGCTAGCCAGTTCTCCCGGCGGGATGCTGAGCGTATCACGTCCACCAACCAGCGGAATTGCGCGCTGACGCAGTTGTTGCCCAAGACCCGGCTGAAGTAGCTCGAGTTTATCAAACAGTGCCCAGGTGTAATCGCCAGACGGGTCGCATCCCGGTGTGGAAGTGCCAATCCGTAGCGTGGGATCAGCGAGCAAATCCAGCCATTCACCACTTTTTTGCGTAGTTAATACCAGTTGATTGCAGGTAAAAGTATGGGTTTCAGTCGCTTTCCCTGCCGTCAGTAAATGCTGAGGATGCTCCCGGTTGGCGGAAGCGAAAAGGGCGCAGGGCTCACCCGCCTCAATACGCTCTCTCAACAATCCTGCCGGGCCATATTGTGCTGCAACCTCAATTCCTGTGAGTTGGGTAAAATGGTTAAGTAGCGGGGTTAAAGCCAGTCGTAAACTGCCCGCAGCAAGCAAAGGTAAAGGAGATCTCATTGGTTGATTTTGAACCTTAAGAGTCATGGAGAATACACCGGCTAATAATACTGTTTATTAATTCCTAACTGAAGGTTGTAGCCAATCATATGGGTAGATCGTGGGCACCATAATGTTATTAATTCCCATGCTAGAATTTAACCACTACTTTGACATGGTTAACCTTTTTCAAACTAAAACTAGCATAGTATGACTTGCTATTTAGTTAATAATAATGATGAGTTCGTATTCAACTTCTCAGGGGAGTCTGAAATGGAAAAATACGTTTTTTATGTCAAGGGTAGCGCAACCAAAGTGTTTGTTAAAAGTGAGCTTTCTAAGAGTAGTGTCCAGCAGCTAAAACAAGAAGGGTATAAGAAGTACCAACTGGAATTTGATGCAAATAGTAAGCAAGAGGCTATCAAAAAGCTTAACGAAAACTCGCGGGAAAGTCTTGATTCGTTGAGCCAATTTTCTGGAAGTTATCTTTTTCTGGCATTATTCCCTCTTGCTATATTTATACTGGTTTTTATATTCCGCTGAAACGAATATCCATATTGTGTGGAATTTATTAGATTAAAATTGACAGCCACACTATGTGGCTAATTATTGCGCACATTGCTTTGATCTTAATATCGAAATCATTTCCAGTTAAATCTTGTTTAAAATTAAACAAAGAAAATAAAAATCAGCACAAATTAAATAACATGCAACACGGCTGAAACATAAAATCCTCATTCATATTTTTAGTATTTGGCAACAGATATTGTTCAGTTTGCCGGCTATTTTTTTTGAATCAGGATATATATGAAGTACAAAAAAATTATTCTCATTGCCGCTTTGGCCATGGCAGGCTGTAGTGCAAAGGGCGATACGGCTAGCCAGCAACGGAGTGCCATTCAGCAGATGCGAATTGATACGCTGATAAAACTCTATAAGGTCCATCCTGAAGCCCGCAGTGAGATTCTGAAGTCAAAAGGGTATGCGGTGTTCTCCAATAACAGCAGCAAAATTTTGTTATTTGGATTTGGCAGTGGCTATGGTGTCGTGAAAGACCTTAAGTCAGGGAAAGACACCTATATGAAGATGGCACAGGCCGGGGCAGGATTGGGGATGGGGGTGAAGCAACAGCGAACCGTACTGGTGTTTAAGGACCGCAAAGCGCTGAGCGATTTTATTAAGAATGGCTATATTGTTGGTGCTGATGCAAATGCCGCGGCTAAATATGATGACAAAGGGTTGCCTGCATTGGGGGCTTCGGCAAGTGCTGTTGCTCCGACCAATGTTGCAGTGCCTAAACCCGTGGGTGTATACGAACTGACCGAAAAAGGCCTTGCCGCACAAGCCATGGTTAATGGTTACAAATACTGGCCAGATGATGCTCTGAACAGTAAATAATGCAGAGAAACTAACGGCACGATGGTGCCGTTTTTTTATCGGGTAATTTTCCAGGGTGAAAAGCAGAAGGGTAAAGAAGTGTAAAAAACTCTTTCATTTGCTTATGGCAATACATAGCTTCAATTTCTATTATGCACTGGCTTTTTCATCAATAACGACAATAAATAAAGAACCAGCAAAACATGTTATAGGGTTAGGTATGCTTAACAACTACAGCGTAAGAACCGTTATCCTTGTTTTTATATCTGCCTCTTTTGTCTTCATTGATCTGATGGCCTTCCTTTTGGTAGCAAACGTAAATGTCATCCTGATGTTGAACGTCGTTGGAGTCGTATTGATCTCAACCTTATGGTTCTACATGACTAAATATCTTGTGAGGCCGATTAACGAGGTTAAAAGAAATATCGATGAAATCAACGCAGGGAATTTATCAATTTCTATTCGCGAGTTTGGCAATAACTGTGCGGGAAAATTGATTCCAGGGATAAATAGCCTCGCAAAAGAAATATCCAGTCTGGTCATGGATATAAGAAAATCATCCAATTCGGCAAGCATTCTATCTGGCACTCTGGCTAACCAAAGTGCGGAACTCTCAGTTAAAACTGAACAGCAATCGGCCATGCTGATGCAAACAGCATCAAGTATGGAAGAGATTTCGGCGGGGACAAAGAGCAATGCAGAAAACACCCGGCAGTTAAATGACATAACCAATGAAGCCCATAAATCTGCAGGTCATGGGAGCCAGTTGATGCATAAACTCACTGAGAACATGGTATCAATTACTGACTGTTCAAAGAAAATGACCGAAATTATTAGCATAATCGATGGGATAGCGTTTCAGACGAATATCCTGGCACTGAATGCAGCGGTTGAAGCTGCGAGAGCAGGTGAACATGGCAAAGGATTTGCCGTGGTTGCGGGTGAAGTCCGGGTGTTAGCTCAAAAAAGTTCTGAGTCTGCAAAAAACATAAAAGCACTGATTGAAAAAACAAATACCAATGTGATGCAAGGTGCAAAACTTGTCTCTGAAGCAGAAAAAAATATGCACGACATCGTTTCAGGATCAGACGATCTTAATATGCTGATGGAGCATATTTTTTTATCGACCAATGAGCAGGAAAAAGGTATTCAACAAATAACCATTGCGTTATCCGAGCTGGAAAAGGTCACTCTGAGTAATGCTGCAGTCGTTGTGGAGCTTGCAGAATCTTCCGATGTTCTAAAAAACCAGGTCGTAGATCTTCAAAAAAGAACAAATAATTTACGCTTAAATGATGAAGACAAAATGACGATGCCTGTCTCTGCGCTCATCGTCCCAACGAAGCAGAAAAAACAGCCACCAGAAGGTCACTGGCAGACATTTTGAATGGCCATAATTAAGCAGCCTGAATTGCACCCCAACTGTTGGATATTCAACGTATTAAGGTGCAGTTTTTAATCGTAAATTTGCATTTATCCGATTGCAGTTATTTATATTAATTTAAGATTCAATTGTCTGCCGGATAACTTGTGCGCTATTTGCTCAGGGCGTGATACGATGAACCTCAATCATTGAAAGGCTAATCATCATGTCAATATTCGATTATGCAATGAAGCGCTTTAGTAACGCCACAAATGGCACTGTGACATGTCCAATCTGCGGAAATAAAGCCTCTTTTCCCGCCAGCAAAATTCGCCAGGGGCAAACATTGCTCTGCCCAAAATGCAAATCACTGTTTGTTGTTCCTCGCTAATACTGTTGCCCACAGAGAATCACCACTGACGCCACTCATCTTCATATTCTCTGTGGCAAGAACCTGCGCTGAGCCTATAAATCAGCGCACGCAATGGCGATAAAAACGGCTGTAATATCTCCTGAACATTCATATTTCGCTTACCAACGAAGCATCATCTTATTGAATCCCTATAGTAGGCCTCACAAGCGTACAGTCAGGAGGATTATTATGATCGCGGTACTTTTCGAAGCTAATGCCATACCTACACAACAAGCGCGGTATCTACAACTGGCCGCAGAATTAAAACCTGAGTTGGAGAAAATTGCAGGCTTTATTTCAATCGAGCGTTTTCAGAGTCTGCATACCGCAGGAAAAATTCTGTCGCTGTCCTGGTGGGAAAGTGAAGAGTCTGTCATAGCGTGGAAACAAAACCTAAAACACCAGGCTGCTCAATTTGAAGGGCAACAATCTATATTTTCGTTCTACAGAATCAGAGTTGCACATGTTCTGCGGGATTATTCATCAGAGAATAGAGGTTCTGGTCATGTATGATATTTACGTTATTCTTACCAATACTCCAGGATCGCTGTCACTGCTGGGATCTTTACTCGGCAAAAGCGGTGTGGGACTTGAAGGTGGCGGTGTTTTTACTTTAGGCGATGAAAGCCATGCTCATTTTCTGGTTGAAGATGGTGAGCTTGCGAGGCAAGTGCTTGTCGAGGCAGGTCTGAATGTTAAAAATATTACTTTGCCATTAATCAGAAAGTTAAAACAAGAAAGACCCGGAGAGCTCGGGGAAATTGCCAATGTCATTGCTCTAAATGGCATTAATATCAATGTACAATATAGCGATCACAACAATCGTTTGATTCTGCTGACCGACAATAATGAACTTGCCGCAGAAGTAACCAAACAATGGGAAGTGCCTGCTGAATGAATTTAAAAGTTTCAAAAGCTGTTGTTGATGAAAGTGAATTTCTTGAAACATCAATGTCAGTTGTTGCATCTGCCATTGCTGACCCTTCAAGGGTCAGCATTCTTTGTGCACTAATGGATGGACGGGCATGGACGGCAACAGAATTAAGCTCTGTTGCCAATATCGCTGCATCAACAACAAGTGCCCACCTCGCAAAACTACTTAATAGTCGCTTAGTCACATGCCTGTCCCAAGGGCGGCATCGTTATTACCGCCTCGCTGGAAACGATATTGCAGCTCTTCTTGAAACCTTGATGGTGGTATCAGCAAAGAGTGGAAAGACGCTTGAGACCAAAACCCCATCCCATTTACGTGTTGCCCGGACATGCTACGACCATATGGCCGGAGAAGTTGCTGTTGGAATTTATAACTTCATGTTCAAAGAAGGCTGGTTTTCTCCTGATGGTAATCTGCTTTCGCCGATCGGAAAGCTCCAGTTTCAGAATATGGGCGTACTCGTCAATCCAAATAGCAGGCGCAAAAGCTCCTGTGCTTGCCTTGACTGGAGCGAGCGAAGATTTCACCTTGGAGGTAGTGCCGGTGCCGCACTAATGCTGTTCTTTGAACAAAAGGGGTGGATAACCAAAATTGCTGGTTACAGAGAGGTGACAATCACAGAAAAGGGCAAAGCTGCTTTTTTACGGTTATTCCAGCTCACTGTGAATTGAAGAGAGCAAGATTTTCAAAACATTAACTTTGAGCACTCCTTTGCTCATCAGCATTGAAAACGTCACTGGTTACTTCGAAAACTTTTCAGCTTGCGCTTTTGCTCTCCGCTGGTTGTGAAATTGCCCGGCGAAAGCCAGCCTGATAGTGAGCTTTCCACTATTGGCCATTCAATATCGA
This sequence comes from Buttiauxella noackiae, assembly GCF_000737905.1. Taxonomy (NCBI): domain Bacteria; kingdom Pseudomonadati; phylum Pseudomonadota; class Gammaproteobacteria; order Enterobacterales; family Enterobacteriaceae; genus Buttiauxella; species Buttiauxella noackiae. Next base: position 570,901 of record NZ_JPRU01000001.1, on the reverse strand, counting down.
TAATAGATAACCAGTCCGTATCGCGGTTACGTTGTTTGCGTGTCATCGCCTGGCGAAAACGTCCTTCAAATGTGAATCCCAATCTTTCCGCGGCATTTCTGGAGGCCAGATTCAGTGAGTCACATCGCCATGCCACGCGCCGATAGCCCAGAGAAAATGCTTTTTTCAGCAACAAAAATATGGCTTCTGTGCCCATGGCGGTTCGTTGCATTTTGGGAGACCAGGTGACATGTCCTATTTCTAGCGCACCGTTAACAACATCAATATTGCTAAAGCAGACGACACCAACCGCAAGACCACTGTTAATTTCCGCCACGGCCCATGCAACCAGCCCGGGATCATTAATTTTATTCTCAACCCAAAGCTGCATTTCCTGTAAACAGTTAGGCCGCTCAGCGCCAAGCCATGTCCAGTCTCTATCATCAGGAGCCCGTGAAAATGCCTCGAGAAGATCATCACAATGGCTGATTTCAAGAGGTAAAAGGTTACAGTGATGGCCACTGATTGGGGTGCGGGTTGGAAAGGGCGCAGGTTGCCAGTCGGAAAGCGGAAAACCAACGGGCTGACCATATTTATTTGTATTCAACGATCATTCACCTTCTATTTTGCAAGCGTGCGCGATAGCCATTTTGGTAACAGTCAGGAGCGTATTAAATCATGAAGCCGAATCAAGCGTTAGAAGTGAGCTATCATGCTGATAGCCTTTTACTTTACCTGAAAAATTCTTTCACGTTTAGCATGCCTGAAGTTGCCAATGCCCCTCGGTGATAGATAAGCGCTCCGTTAAATTCAGGTTCTTTAGGAACGTCTCATCGTGCGAAACAACGACCAGAGCCCCCTGATAAGTCCGCAGCATTGTTTCCAGTGCCTGAATAGAAGGTAAATCGAGGTGGTTGCTGGGTTCATCGAGCAGCAATAGTTGTGGCACGGGGTCAGCGTATAACACACAGGCTAACGCTGCTTTCAGGCGCTCACCACCACTCAGACATCCGCTGGCAATCTGGATTTTGTCAGCATCCAGGCCCAACTGCGCAAGCCGCATACGTAAATCAGCCTCAGCGGCACTGCGGTTGGCTTCACGTATTTGGTCGAGAACTGAACGTTGCGGATCCAGATTGTCGAGATGTTGATTAAGCAAGGTATGCCCATGTGGGATACGGATAACACCGCTTAATGGCTGAAGTTTGCCTGACAGTACGTTTAATAGTGTCGATTTTCCACAGCCGTTACGCCCAACGATACCGATGTGTTGCTGGGTGTATATCGACAGGTTCAATGGAGAAGAAAAGGCTGTCACGAAGGGCAGTTGTAGCTGATTGAGCTCTGCAACCAGCCGCCTTGAAGGAGAGTTCACGGCCAGCGAATGCACAATGATTTCAGCATTCTCTTCTACGCGAGTTGCCGCTTCACGCACACGCTTATCAAGTAATTCCTGAGCGGCAATGTGAAGCTGGTTTAATTTCCCGGCCGACGTCTCACTGCGTTGCTTTTGTCCACCCAGCAAAATTTTAGCCTGATTGGCTTCTCGGCCCTGTCGATGACCGCGTGACTGCCGTTTCTGAAAACGTTCCTTCTGATCCTGAAGGTTTTTCTGTTCGCGCTGGCGCTCACGTTTTCGCTGTTCCAGTAGATGAAGGGCGTTTTGTGTTTGTTGTGCTTTTTGCTGAGCGTAAAACGAGTAATTACCGCCATAACTGTTCAAGCCGATGGAGGAAAGTTCAAGAATCCGCTGCATTGACTCCAGTAATTCCCGATCATGACTTACCGTCAATAGCCCGGCGGGCCAGCGTTGTAACTGAGCAATCAAAGCCAGACGGTTTGCTCTATCAAGATGGTTGCTGGGCTCATCAAGAATTAAAAAATCGGCCTGTGAAAGCAATGCTCCTATGAGTGAGACGCGCATGGCTTCGCCACCACTCAACTGACTTACAGGCGTTGATGCTGCAAGATGCCCCAGTTCGCATCGCTCTAACTCAATTTGCAAACGCTGGCGTATATCCCATTGTTGGCCAACCAATTCAAAATCTACCGTCGAGATACTACCCATTTCGATGCGCTCAAGTGCGCTGATAATGGATTGAACCCTCGCAAGCTCTGCAACGGTCATTTCAGCCTGATAGTGGGTTTGCTGTGCCAGATAATACGCAACGCCAAAGCAGTTACATCTACCGGACGAAGGAAGGATTTTCCCGGCCAGAATCTGCGAGAGAACGCTTTTACCCACACCGTTTCGCCCCACAATACCGGTATGGCGTGAGTCGAAAGATTCATTGAGTTGTGAGAACAGCGGTGAACCGTCAGATAATACAAAAGACACGCTTTCGAGCGTGATGAATAAATTCGTCATATAACTACTCCATAGATGCCAGCAACTGACCCGATAAACCGGGACAAGTAAATTGGCCGTCAGACAGACGGCAGCATCAATGGCGCATTGGACGAATACCTATAAAGAAGAAATGATGATAGACATTTTAAATAGGGTATGAAAAAAGTAAAGGATCGGATAATAAGCGTGATTTAGGTCAATTCGCGCAAATGGGGAGTGGAGCGATGAAAGTGAGATTGGCAACGCCAAAAGAGGCAGAAGAGTGTTGGAATATTAGAAACCAGTCTATTCGCCATGGATGTCAGAGTAGCTATAGCGCAGCGGTAATTGCGGCATGGACACCTGAAGCAATGCCTGAAAATTACAGAGTGGTTATCACTAACAACCCATTTTTCGTCATTGATGGACAGAACAGTCGGCCTGTTGCAACAGGCTATCTCGATCTTTCTGCGGGAAGTGTTGAGGCTATTTTTACCTCCCCCGATTATATTGGTAAAGGATTTGCCGGTCTTATTCTTGAAATGATCAAAGACGAGGCGCGTAAACGTGGGTTTAAACAATTAACATTGTCATCGACGCCTAATGCGCAGTCTTTCTATGAAAAACATGGCTTTATTCTATTACGAGAAAACCTGTATTCATCTTCTCTTGCCCAGGCAGATTTGCGCTGCATGGACATGTCCATCGAGCTATAGCCCACCCAATTTTCTCCCTCTCGACTATCCTGACAGATGAGCGAATGACTCGTTTTTACTCAGAATCTGTCTTTAACTGTTTTGATTTACCACTTCGAGCCAGGAGAAAGTTTTATGAATGCAGAAATTAAGGGGGGTATTGATATCGCGATTAAAGTGCCCTCACATCAATACCAGCAGACGCTTGATTTTTATCGCAATGCTATCGGGCTCATAGAAATCACAGACAAAGCACCGGCTACCGGGTTTGTATTTGGCCCAAACCGTTTATGGATTGATGAAGCGCCAGGTTTGAGTCAGGCGGAGGTCTGGCTTGAGCTGTTTACACCTGATTTTAAATCAGCTGAAGCGCATATTAAGGAGTATGGAGTTGTGCGTTGTGATGCTGTAGAGCCCTTGCCTGAGGGGTTTAAAGGAGGATGGGTTATGAGCCCTTGTAATATTGTACATATGCTTCGCGAACCAGAAGCATGGTGAACAGGGGAGTTATATTTCTGCCCAAATACAGCAAGAAGCCAGGGATGAGTATGTTCGTATTATCTGCAAAAGGCCGCTGCAAGAATTAAAACCTGCAGCGGCTAATAGTTTGTTGTTTGCCCGCTATTTATCGATCTTCTTACCTTGTTCATCAACAACCTGCTCACCATCCTCTTTGGTGAATGCGCCGCGTTGCCCATCAGTTAAAATTTCCAGAACCATCTCTGAAGGCCGACATAGCAGGGTACCCAATGGTGTGACGACAATTGGTCGGTTAATCAGGATTGGGTGCTGCAACATGAAATCAATCAACTGGCCGTCACTGAAGGTGTCACTTGCCAACCCTAATTGTTCGTAGGGTTCGACATTCTTACGTAATAACGCACGGACCGTGATCCCCATATCGGTAATTAACTTTTTCAGTTCATCCCGGGCTGGCGGTGTTTCCAGATACAGAATAACCGTAGGTTCGGTGCCACTGTTGCGAATTAATTCCAATGTGTTGCGGGACGTTCCGCAAGCGGGATTATGATAAATAGTTACATTGCTCATCGTGATGATCTCTCGCTGAGGCCCATAAAATGGGCCGTACTTTAAACAACAGTTATAAGGCCACTGACAATCGCAGGGCTAAGGCCGCCAGTGTGATGAACAACACTGGAATAGTCATGACTATGCCTACCCGGAAGTAATACCCCCAGGTAATTGTGATATTTTTCTGCGACAAAACATGCAGCCATAACAATGTCGCCAGGCTGCCAATAGGGGTGATTTTTGGCCCCAGATCGCTACCTATAACGTTGGCGTAAACCATTGTTTCTTTGATAACCCCCGAGGCTACACTGCCATCAATCGACAGGGCCCCGATCAGAACGGTCGGCATATTGTTCATAACTGACGAAAGGAAGGCTGCCAGGAACCCTGTTCCTAATGTCGACACCCACAATCCTTGCTGTGCAAATTGATTGAGTAGGGCGGAAAGGTAGTGGGTCAGTCCCGCATTTCGCAAACCGTAGACCACCAGGTACATACCCAATGAGAAAATTACAATCTGCCAGGGCGCACCACGCAGTACTTTGCCGGTGTTAATAGAATGACCAATCTTTGCAACAGCAAACAGAATCAGTGCGCCAACGGCAGCGACCAGACTCACTGGTACGCCGAGTGGTTCCAGACCAAAAAATCCCACTAATAGCAAGAGTAGGACCAGCCAACCGGCTTTAAAAGTACGGGCATCCCGGATTGCTTCTTTCGGCTCTTTTAGTAGAGAAACATCATAAACGGCAGGGATGTCCTTACGGAAAAACAGGTGCAATATAACCAGCGTTGCTGCAATGGCGACAAGGTTAACCGGCACCATCACGGCTGCGTATTGCGTGAACCCAAGATTAAAGAAATCGGCCGAAACGATATTTACCAGGTTCGAGACAATTAGAGGCAGACTGGCGGCATCAGCGATAAATCCTGCAGCCATGACAAAGGCTAACGTTGTTCCCCGGCTGAAACCCAGCGCCAGCAGCATTGCAATGACAATCGGAGTCAGGATAAGTGCGGCACCATCATTGGCAAACAGTGCCGCCACCATTGCACCCAGCAAAACAATCCAGGTAAAAAGTAGTCGGCCCCGGCCATTGCCCCTGCGTGCAACATGCAATGCGGCCCATTCAAAGAAACCTGATTCATCCAGCAGTAGGCTGATAATTATCACCGCGATAAAGGTGGCAGTCGCATTCCAGACTATTTGCCACACTATTGGGATATCCCCAGGGTGAACGACGCCTGTTAGTAATGCCAGGCCAGCACCTAGTATGGCGCTCCAGCCAATCCCAAGACCTCTGGGCTGCCAGATGACCAAAACGAGAGTGAGCAAAAAAATCGCACTAGCCACTAACATTACAAACCCCATTCATATTTGATTAAGTGAATATGTTTCTTCGTTATCAACATGAGGATAATGAAGCCGCACTGAGTTTTTTCTGGATGTTATCTCGCTCACTATTCCATGCGGATTCAATAATGGTCGCAGCCCAGGCTGGCATGTGTGGTGACAGACGATAATGTACCCATTTTCCTTCCCGGCGATCGGTGACCAGCTCCGCTTCGCGTAACAGAGCCATGTGGCGGGATATTTTGGGTTGGGATTCAGCTGTTACTGCACAGATATCGCAGACACACAGCTCACCGGACTCTCGGAGTAGCATCACAATGGTCGAACGGGTTTCATCGGCAAGCAGTTTAAAAAGTTGAACAGGCTGTAGCATGTTGAACCTCGCTATGAACTTATGATACATATGTTAAATCATATGTGTTGGTTTTTAAAGCTTAGTTTTAAGATGGGGAAATTTCATGACGCATTTATCAGCAATCGAACAGGAATATTTTGATGATGAGATTGCCAGCAAACTGCAAGACGATACCCAAACGATGCCGCGCATTTTAATCCTCTACGGTTCAGTTCGGCAGCGGTCGTACAGCCGGTTTGCAGCCGAAGAAGCAGGGCGTTTACTTAGCAAAATGGGGGCTGAGGTGAAAATCTTTAATCCTTCCGGCCTGCCATTACCTGATGATGCGCTGGAAACCCATCAGAAAGTGCGCGAATTGCGGGAACTGGTCAGGTGGTGTGATGGAATGGTGTGGAGTTCTCCGGAAAGACACGGAGCTATGAGTTCAGTGATGAAGGCCCAAATTGACTGGATACCACTGAGCGAAGGTGCTGTTCGTCCATCACAAGGGAAAACGCTGGCCGTAATGCAGGTTAGCGGCGGTTCGCAGTCATTCAATACGGTAAATCAGATGCGAATACTTGGCCGTTGGATGCGAATGTTCACCATTCCAAATCAGTCATCGGTACCGAAGGCGTGGCAAGAATTTGATGATGAAGGACGTATGAAACCCTCAGCCTGGTATGACCGGATTGTGGATGTAGCAGAAGAACTATTCAAAATAACGTTAATCCTGAAAGGCCATACTGAGTATCTGGCCGACCGCTATAGCGAAAGGAAGGAAAGCCATCAGTCGCTGTCCGCTCGGGTTAATCAGGAAAAAATATGAGCACCTTCAAATACCGAAACCTGTCTGCAAGCAATTAAAGCCTTAAAGGAAAATTGATGATTACCGGAATAAATATCGTGAAAAGGATCCGTAGTCTCCTTGAGACTGCAGATCCACTAATCTGAAGATAAAGGCCCTGTATATCGGCCAGCCATTTATATTTACGGCTTATCCAAAATACGTATAGTCGGGTATGACTTAGCTATGGACAAACAGACTCATAATACCTATCAGCAGTGAGCTGTAAAAAATGATTCCATATAAATTACTCGGAATATCAATCCATTTGCGAATAATCCCAAGGGCCACAACGGTTAATGCCGCTGGATAAATGGCGCAAAGTACTGGCACAGCAAAAGTAGTCAGCGAATTTAGGCCAAGCACGGAAATACCGGCGGAAGCAATCAGCGAAATGACGACCAGCAAACCATAAGACACACCAGTATTTTGGCTGAAATATTGGGCAGTACCGGTTACCAGGCCGATTGCCGTCACCAGACAGGCGAGGGTAATTATCGCCGACAGCAGTATGCGACCATAAACACCAAATAAGGTTTCCACAAAAGTACTGATGATCTGCAGCCCGTTTGTGGCATGTAATGCAGGGCTGTGGGCCCCCATTGAAAGGTAACAGACATAAATCAGTATCAACCCCACAGCGGCGATAATGGCGGCGATTGTGGAGTATTTAAAAATTCCTGCTTTATAGGCAATGCCGCGTTGTTGCAAGGTGTGTGTAATAATCGCGCCAAAGCACAGGGCACTAATAACGTCTAAGGTCTGATAGCCATTTATAAAACCTGTGTTAAAGGCATGCTCCTGATAAGCATTTTCTGCAAAAGTAATGGCGCCAATTGGATGAATCCATGCGCAAATCCCAATGAAAATTAATGCACTTATCTTCACAGGCGAAAGAACAAATCCGACTATCTCCAATAGTTTTCCGGGTTTAGCCAGTGCTGCGCCGGCAAGGCCAAAAAATGCCACTGAAAATAGAATTTTCTGACCCCATGACTCTTTTGCGCCGTGAGCAATAAGTTCATAGCTGATTGTTGCCGTCCTTGGAGTACCAAATAGAACACCAAGAGTCAGAAAGCAGACACTAATAAAAATAAAACTAACGCGTTTACCTAATGGTTGAGTTAATTCATTAATATCACCGCTATTGATGGCCAGCGATATGATGGCGAGAGCAGGGAATAATACTGCCGTGATGATAAAACCAAATCCTGCCGTAAAGGTGTTGCTCCCGGCTTGCATACCAACCAGTGGCGGGAAAATAATATTCCCAGCCCCAAGAAATAGAGCGAGAGTCATCCCCCCAAGCGCCAGCGTTTTCGGGAGTGATAGTGTTATTTTTTGTGTCATGTTGTTAATACCAATATTAAATTATGCTTATACCATCATTTTGAGTATTAAATAAATTCTATTGTTCATTTGGTAAAATTAAATTTTTAAATTAACCGTTATTTTTTGTCTTATTCTGTTGTCTGATTAAAAATCAATCCTTTCAGGAGTTTTTTTAGAATTATTAACTGAACGTGTTTATGACACGCAGCATGAGAACCCGGGTGTTTGCTTTTTTAATCACTACAATCTGTTAACAACAGGATTTGAGGTGATTTTACAGATGCGAAATGGTGGCCTGGATGCTGAAATATCATCAGGCCAATCATCCACGCTTCATTGAAAAGTCACCGTAACCGTCGCGGTAGCGGAAAAATTCCCCGTCTTCGGTTTTGCACTTAGCCACAGTACCCCCGCAGTGTAAGCCTTATTGATCGTATTGCCCGCGGTAACAGTAACCACCTGTGGTGCATTCATCTCAATTCTTGGCTCCAGGGTGACATTGTTTGAGAGGATAATGCCAAACCCGCTGTCCGACGCGGGCAAAATAATAGTTTTGTCCTGTAGCTGATTTGTCGTGCTGAAAGTCGCGAGTAAGTTTTCAGTTGTACAGGTTACTCCCGTTCCCTTGATTTGCAGTCCATAGGCAATATTAAAGCCTAACTTTTTCTCAACTCGTCCGGGGGATGCGTTAAAAGAGGTCATGGAACCAAAATCGATTTTGTCAGGTGTTATGGCGATGGTGGGAACACACGCCATCAGGTTTATCTTACTTAGCCCGGTAATAAATAAATTGAAATTGGTATCACCGCCGCGTAGTCCTCCTTCACCATCAACTTGGAACAAAGATAGATTCAGGTTATCTTTAATTACCCCACCCGCTGGCACTGCTTTGCCGGTCGCTTTTATATATACCTGATAATCAAGGTTGAAGGTCTGGGGTGTTGCAGGGGAAACACATTTGCCAGCAACCCTGTTACAAATCGTCGCCGGCCCAAGTTCGACTTTCTTGCCATTCTCCAGCGGATAATCAATCCCGTTGTAGGTCACGCCGATTGAAATAAATGAAGGAATAGTGCCAGCCTGTTTTTTCGGATCAAGCCAGAAATAGGCCATTTCACCTTGCGGGTGGCTATCCGTATCCCTACAGGTAAAGGTGGCATTGATGACCGAAGACACCCAAATTTTTTGGTTCGCCTTAATCTCAGAACTGGATGCCTTAATCACCTGGCCAATATTCACCGTTTCGCTGACCGCTGAATTTGACGCTTCACAGGTCAAAGCATAAACCGTTTGCGGCATGATCATCATGATTAGCAGGGCCGTCAGACAGCGACCCAGGTGTTGGTATCCTTTCATCATTTCCTCGATTACTTGCGACAAGATAGGGTAAGTTCGCGATAGCCGCTAACCGCCAGGCTTGCGTCTTCGTTCATTCCAGGAAGGGTTAACTGACATTGTTCTTCGGGGGCATCACCCCATTTAACCTGCAATTTATCTCCACCCGAAACGCCGGAAATAAAGATATCGCCATCGGGGCCGGTCAAGCCGCTGTTTCGGCCATCAGCCGCGAAAACGGTAGCACCGAGCGGAGGCACGCTGTTATCCGCAAGTTTGCTGTGAATAAGCACGCTTTCACCTTTGTAGGTCTCGAATGTTATGCGGGTAATTGCGCCACGGGTTGGAACGGTATCGGCTACCGCGGCCGGTACATCAATGCGAGAACCGAAATCTTCGGTGTTTAATGCCACGGTATTAACCCGCCAGGGAATGGTGTGGGGCAAAACGGCGTAGCCAAAGCGGTCGATAGCAACACCTGGCTGATTTTCAATACTGACACCCGCGGCATTTTTGGCCTCTATCAGCGAGAATGTTTCCCCGAGTGGCTGTGACAACGTCACACCGCCCTGGTGAGCGATCAGGCCGCCAGAGAGGTTAATGCTGGTCTGCTGACTGGAATTATTGTAACTGTATCCAGCGTAAGCATTAGCGAATTGCCCTTGATAACCGACACTGGCACTGTTAGTTGATTTGGAACTCCGATCGTAGGTCGTCTCTACGGCATAGCTCATGCGTCCATCGTCAAGCAACGTGCCGTTGACCCCGGCAGTCGCGGATGCGCCAGAGGATTGGCTGTTATTAACGCTAAAGTATGCCGTCATATTGTTTTGGTTTTTAAAGTAGAACGGAATGGATATGCGAAAATTGACGCTATCATCGTGAGTAGAATAATGATTACGGCTGTTTTGATAATAAATACTATAACTGGCCCGACCAATATTGGAGCTAATCCCACCCTGAACAGACATATCATGGTCGGTGTTTTGCCAGTAATTTTGCTGACTAAAATTCAGATAAAAGGCCGTTTGTTCACCAAGATGCTGACTTGCTGAGAAATCAAAACGTTCTTTTTTAGTGTTAAAACTCGGGGTGTAAAACGTTTCGGGTTTCCTGACCGCCCATTCAGGATCATTGGGATCTTGTTCCTCCCAGTAATAATTTTTGTATGACCCATTGTCCCAGCGTTGATGCTCGGCAATTGCTTCTGAAAAGTCGTAATAACCTGAGGTTGAATAGCGATAACCAGCGATTTGAAAATCGGTCCCTGAACCGCGAAATGATTTCGCATATAAAAAGCGCACGCTACTACCTTGCTTCCGCTCACCGCTGGCAAGCGCGGTATCAGCCCAGGTTAAATCCGCCGAAAATGCACCTATGGCACCAAGATTTGTCCCAACCCCCAGGGCGCTCGCCGTGTAGTTTTCCGCATTCAGCACACCGCCATACAAGGTAAAGGTGTCGTTCAGACCATGGGATACCGTGCTCTGAATAAAAGCCGGAGCATAAGCGTTGTTAGCGTTATAGTATTTCCCGGCAGCTAATTGATAGTTCCATAAACCGCGACGAACCAGGTTTGGTAAGGCCGTGTAAGCCACGGTGAAGGTGCTTTTAGTGCCGTCGGCTTCAATAATCGTGACATAAAAATCACCGCTTCGGTTAACCGAATAAATATCATTTATCTCAAAAGGGCCGGGAGAGACATTAGTCGAATAAATAAGATAGGTATTTTGCCGTACTTCAACACGCGCATTACTGTTGGCAATGCCGCGAATAGTAGGGGCATAGCCGTTCTGGCTATCGGGTAACATACTGTTATCACTGTTTAATTGCACACCGCGAAATGGCACGCTATCGAATATCTCCCCTGGGGTGCTGGCCTGCCCGATAAGCAAATGACTCTGCCACGGTACAATATTAGTTTCTACCCAACTTGAGACGGTTTTCCAGCGCGCAGTTCCGTTGCTCGATTTGTTCCAGTAGGAATTATTGCGAAAACGCCAGGCGCCAACATTGATCCCGCTATTAAGTGAAAGGTACTGATATGTCTGATCGCTAATATCGCTTCTGTTATTGTCAGCGGTGAAGTTGTAATTAACAAACGCCGCATTAATACCGTCATCGTAACGGGCAGGGGAGATATAACCCTGGGGAACGGGATGGGTGTATATCTGCGGAATAGTAATATCAAGACGATGGCGAAATATATCCAGAGCTTCCTGTGCACCAGAGACGTTTTTTCTGAGTGAATAGCAGGGAAGGCTACTCTCCGGTAGTTTTATGCCATATTGTTGATATTGCTTTGCCGTTAAGCATGGCTGTAATTTATCATCATCCGGTGAACGAGAAAATTCTACATTCTGGCTATCAACCTGCACATCATTGACATAAATCGCGACCGGGTAAACACCGGGCAACACGTCATCATCATGGCTGATAAAATCAGCCATGGATTTGGCGTCGATGCCATGAAGAAAAAGTGTGTTGTATTTTTCCGCGGCCATGGTGTCGCAGGATGCAGAAATGAACAGCGCGCAAAAATAATAACCAGCATGGGCAGCTTTCATCATTCCTCTCCCTGGAAATCACAGTTAATTATTTAGTTGCTGGCTGGATAGCCACAACGGCACCGTAATCATTGATGTAATTCATTTTGACCACGCGTGTTTTCCCGGCAACAGGAACGACTAGCGTACTAAATGGTGAAACCATCGGAATGTTAACCGGAGATACTTTCCCATTTTTATCAGCTACTGCGACAGAGATGAGCGTAATATGTAACGGACCATCATTTTTGATGAGCAGTTGATTGTCTTTTATTTGCCAGGACATTTTTTTCACCACATCAACAAGTGTATTTTTTACTTGTGGTGGGCGATAGAAAAGTTTCAGCCTGGTTCTAATTGCCAGCTGGAGAACATTTTCCTGCTTCGACTTTGGCGGCACTTCCTGTACATTCAGCCAAAATATACTTTCTCGGTCGACTGGCAGTCCGTTACCCGAGTATATAAAACGTAATATTGCTGACTGCTCGGGTTTAAGTTTAACCAGCGGAGGGGTAACTACCAGCGGTGGCTTTTCGCCGCCTTTGTCAGTGCCTTTATCTAACCAGGACTGCACAATATAGTTCTCGGTTGAAATGTTATTTATTTTAACCGATGCCGAATTTGAGTTGCCGGAATAAATAATACGCGAACTTTCAATTTGTATAGCACTTTGGGCCTGCGCCATACACAGAAGAAGCGACATAAATAAATATCTTTTCATAGTGATTCCATTTTTAATTTACGCCATCCATGGCTTGTAAATATTAATGCTGGACGATGGTGAAATGGGCGGTGGCGTTCGCAACACCGGGTTCAACTGTATCAGCAATTGCTTGATAGTTCGCTTTTAAAAGAAACGCGCCAGCTCCACCCTGGTTAGCAATGGTAATTGAAGCATCGGTGCTCTCAAATTTCTTGGAAATGGTTACTGCCTTATTGTTGGTGTCGGTTATTTTAATACCTACACCAGTGGTATCGCTGCCGGCATCGTCCAGAGCCAGAATGTTGTCTTCTCCATCAACGGTTGCACCATCAATGATTAAGTAATAAGTTCCTGCATCACAATTCGTCAGTGAGATTCTGAAACCAACCTGTGGCCCAGACTTATTCCCCCCTTCGAAGACAGATTTTGGAATTGACCCCATAGGTACGGTTATTGTCGAGCTTTCACCAGAAGAAATAGTACAGGATGAATTGGTGATATTCCCCTGGAAAGTTAGTTTTCCATCCGCGGCATTGGCATAGTGCGCTGTTGCAGTGAATACGGCCATGGCCATACAAAGTGTTTTAATTTTCATAGACAGCTCCATCTGTTTTGATTTTGCCCAAAATAGTTTATGAGCAATAAATAAGAGTTTGCGGGATTAGCATAAAGCATTATGAATACATAACGCGCTTCAGCATAAATATGCTGGCCATAAAATGATGTAATGTCAGTTCCTTGACGATTAATAACCTCCTCACTTAACAAAACCCAACGGTGTTTTCCTCGCTGGTTTGCGTAATCTGTGTCGCTTTCTGAAATGCGTTGTAAAATTCTGTTAAATTGTGCGCATTGAATTTTCTGTATATACTACGCCGGTGTTGACTAACGACCTTGTCACTAATATCAATAAACCGTGATATCTCTTTGTTATTTTTCCCGGAAATGATATATGGCAATATCATGTCTTCTTTTTTTGTAAGATTTATTTTCTTCTCAATTTCAGACCATACCATGTTTTTAATGATGATTTTTGAGTGTTTTTCCGCGTTGATATATTCAAGATATAACTTTAGTTTTTTTACATCAGCTACCACATCAATAACAAGATCAGATACGGTGTTAATAAGAATATTTTCAGCAGTGTTTAAGAAGCGTTCTTGTCTGGCGATTAATATAACATCGCAATCAGTATTCTTATACTTAACCTCTATCAACCTCACCAGCGATTGAAAATCAGGAAGGCTATAATCAACAATGATTGCTTTCGCCGCACTTAAAACACACTCTTCAATATGGCTGATGTTCGACGAATAGACAACTCTTGAAAAATTATCAGCCCTTTTCAAGGCTTGCTCAGAAAGAACACTTATTCCGTCATAAAAGAACCTATTCGACGACACGACTATAATCATAACAGAGAACCTTAATAGTACTCCCTTGACTTAATAGTTACTCGATATGAGTTAACTAGCAACCAAGAAATTCTGCGCAATACCAGAACATTCTGAATTTACGGGTTGAGAAGTAAATATAATAATTTCCTCAATATAAAAAGCCATGTAAAACATACCATTAATTGGTGAGTTAAGATTGATCCATAATCTACGGATTATTCCTGAGAACAGCCAAAAATGATTGATAGCTAAACACAGCAAAATAGTTCTGGTTAAATAAACCCCGGAAGTAATAAAATTGTTATCAGATGGCTGAATATTCGCTTGTTATAAGAGGAAATGATTACGCTAATATCAAGTGCTGATGGCGTTAATCATAATGAGACTGGTCCTTTAATTTTTGTGTATTTGTGCTTTAAAAGTATAATCATGGCCCAGAGGAAAGGTTGAACGGTGTTAATAGCTGCTATTTTAAGGACTTATACCATGGCCTATTTGTGTTGCCTTGATTGTCCGAGTCTGGTCCCATATGTATAATATGGGGACTATCTGTGACTACGCTACAGTGACAACCGATGAAAATCTTCGCCTATTTACCCATAAATGAAGAATATGAACAGGCAAAAAGTGCGTTGATCGCTGCCAGCGAGACGCTCGATTTCCGGATTGACCATATATTCGAAGAAAACGACAAAGAATATACCCGTCTCCGCCAGTTGCTGACGCAGGCCAACCCCGGCGATGTTCTTCTGATCACTAAATTCGTTTTTTTAGCCCGCCTTCCAAAGCAACAGTGGGTTACGCTGAGAAACAGTACCGATGCCGGTTTGAATGTCGTCGCCCTGAATGTAAAGGCAACGCTTCGTGGGCTGCATATTGCAAGCCCGGCGGAACGACTGGCGAGCAAAGCATCAACAGATACACTGATGGAATTAGCGGATAATGTTATTTCCTATCTTCAGAAAGACCCCGCATTTGCGAAAAGAAGAACCATCACGGGAAGTGCCGCCGGGAGGCCGGTCAATGAAGGGCTTCATCACCGCATTTCCCTGATGTTACTTGCTGGCGCGAGTTACAGCGAGATCCAAAAAACGCTAAATTGTGGAAGGTCAACTATCTCCCGGGTGAAGCAGACAATAGTCAATGTGAATGATATCTAAGGGCAGGGAAGCTGCCCCGAAATTGACGGCAGGCTGAGTGCTGGGCGGCGGCTTTACTTGATGTAAGACTCTAAAACTTTCAGCACTACGTCTCAGTCGTTCTCACGTTTTGCCTCACTATCTTCGCGAACAATGTGATCGATCAGATGCCCGCATCAACCCATTGGCTTCACGATTGGTGACGGTCGGTGCGGCTGCAGCATATAGCGTACGCCAGGCAACCATGCGCTGGAGCAGATTCGATACACTGACGCGTCGGCACTATATTTCTCCAGTATGCTAATTGCGCTGGTTGGGATTTATATGGGGTATCACGGTTTGATCGCGCCCTGCAATAACCGATGCAAAAGGTAATATGGCCTGAGCAAACACATGTTCAGGTCAATTATTTTCTGCCCCTCAGCCCAATTCATCACGCCAATAAACCTATTCTGATACTTAAATATTCGCAGGAAAAACAGGTAATACATTTTTGTCGGCCAGTTTTCTGAGGAAATGTATTAAATCACGGTCGGTACGCAGCTTAAATTTCTTCATGATAAGACATTTATGTGTTGATACCGTTTTCTCAGCGATCGTTAATTTTTTGGCAATTTCAGACTGGAGCATCCCCTGATAAATAAATGACATGATCATTCCCTGACGTAGGGTGAAATCTTTTCTGTGGCAACTCATGCAAAAATCCTTACACCACGGTATTTTTTGCTGTGGGGCTTTTTGCCATGCGGAGAGTATTTTATTTTTAATCTCATCAAGTGATTCACGGCGGTGGATAATAATCATATCGGAAAAACAGAGCGGCAAGATGGAATTGATCTCCAGAGACTCATCCACCAGTCCAATCACAATACCTTTTTGCCTGGCTCGTAGTTCAGGAATACACATAAAATGCTCCCCTGGTGATAATGTAAGCACTGTCACATCCGCCTGGTAAAAAGAGAGAGGATCGTAATCAGTTAAAAAGAAGATATTCTCAGAAATATACCCGTAGAAGGTATCGATAAAGAAATGCTGTAATCCATGACGATAGAATTCGTACGGGTCTGTTATTAATATATTCATTTATCCCTGAGCCACAGCAGATATATTGACACTTAGGATTATTGATAAGTAAACGTCACTTGCGACAAACTCACTACCGTACCAGGCATCACGTCTGACGACGAAGCAATCGCACGGGCGCCCATATGGAAAGTTGCGGTATGGTCGACTGCTACGCTTTTGGTTAACGTTGTTCCTGGCCCTAAAAACCTGCCGTTTCCGCCAGACTGGCTCTCTTTTAGCTGCACGTTTATATTCTGCGCCGTCCCCGTATTGTTGTAATCGGTGCTACCGCCCGGCGCCAGTTCGCCGGAAAAAGCCGCCGTGACCGAGGTGGTTGAAAGCGGGCAATCTTTCAGTATCAAATCGAAAATCTTGTAGGGGCTTGTATTACCGGCCTGGTTCATCGTACTGATCGGAATACTTCCCAAGTCGACGTTAAGGTTGGAATTTGCCGCATCAATGGTACAAGCTGATGCAATAATTTTACCGGTAATATTGATATTCACCGGGTCGGCCTGTGAAATATTCGTCAGCGTCATCAAACAATTCGCAGAAAATAATGTCATGATGATCCATCTGGTTCTGTTCATTGATATCTCCTGTTCTTTTATTACTGGTGTGATACTCAGCGGTTATTGATAAGTGATATTTAACGTTGCCGTGGAGTTGGCGCTACCGGCGGTTACTTTGTCTCTGGTCTGGAAATAGCGTGCCGTAAAGGCATCAGCAGGAAACTCCTGGCCACCTGTTGACGTTTTCAGCACAATATTATTATTAATTTTCAGCGGTGTATTACCATAAAGCAGTTGAATTCCTACGCCCCTGGCGACGCCTGCTGTTCCTGCGCCAGATAAAGCCAGAATACTGGTGTCAGATGTTTCGGCACTTTTGCTGCCGCTTAATGAAACGTTAATTCGCGCCCCGGCATCACAGTCAAGATCAACCGTAAATGAGGTTTCGCCAGGGGTTGCACCTGGGCCAGTAAAATCAATACCTAAGACATCGGGTAGTGCGACGTTAATATTCTGATTGCGTAGGGAGCAGGCCACCTGAATAACCTGCCCGCCGACAATACTCCCCCTGACAACTTCCAGTTCGCCATAGGTTTTCTGAAAATATAAGCCTGGTTCAATATTTCCGGAGCTAATTGGGCCCGTCTTATACAATTCAATCTTGATGCCACTGCCGAGTCCTAAAGCGGAAACTGTTCCACCGGAAGAGCTATTTATCCCGGTGCGAGGAGGATTATCGAAAGTACCGCTGGTCTGATAATAGGCCTTGATTCCCACTCCCGGAATACCGGTGTCATAAATATGCGAAAAGCCGCTGACAGCATCCCGGAACATGGTTGCAGAGATGAGTTCACCGCTGCCACAGGTTAGCCACTCGCCTGAGAAAGTCGCAGGCAAAACCGTGCTGTAAATTATTGAGCCGACCGGGGTGTCGCGCTGTGCATATACGGTTCCGATGTTGATATTGTCCCAGATCATAGGGGCTGTCCCGCGGTAAAAACTACAGGTGGCGCAGGCGGAAAATGCGCTGAGCATTAAAAATAGCCCCGGGAAAATCATCCCTAATAAGCGTAATGTGCTCATTGGCACCTCCCGTTAATAACCAGTATCTCTTCGTGTTTTTCCGGCAGGCTGAAACGGGCGATGCATTGCTCGTGTGCATCTTTACCCCATTTCGCGTGTAATTGCCCGTTCTGCCCGAGCCCGGTCAGGTACACCTGGCCATTCTCCCCAACAATAAAGCTCTGTTTATTCACCTGACCGGCTTGCGTGACGATGGCGCCAAACGGCACCGGCTGTTGGTTGGCCTGTAGCAGCGTCATCAACAGCCGATTGCCCACGCTTGTCTGAAAGTCAGCTTTTACCACCGCGCCACGGGTGGGAATTACCGTTTGGCTGGTTAATGCCACTTCGGTGTTGTCATCGAAAGTTTCTGTATCCAGTTGAATCTGATTTTTACGGTAGGGATTAACGAACGGGATAAGCGCATATCCACGCCAGTCGGTTTTCACCCCGGTCTGATTGCTGACCCCGATGCCCGATGCCCCCGGTGCCTGCACCAACGTAACGGTCTCCCCCATTGGCTGCCCGAATGTAGCCCCTCCGGCATGCATGACCATTCCCCCCTGAACGCCATAGTTCAGACGTCTGCTGCGCGCATCATAGGCGTAGCCTGCGTTCACTTCCCCGTATGTCGCCCGATAATCGGCCAACAGAGCACCGCTATTACCGGTTCCCTGGCTGCCATAGCCCTGTTGCAGACCCCAGCTCAAGCGGTTATCGGCAAGTGCAGTACCGTTAAGTGACAGGGTATTGCTGGTTCCACTTTTCTGGCTGTGATTCAAGTTCCAGGAAGCCCAGCTGTTCACCGTCCAACGGCTCAGCGGGATACTGACGTTGAGCGAAAGGATTCGGTCGCGGCCGTATACCTTGTCGCCGTGCCCGTCAGTGGTCGTGGTGTTTTCGTTGAGGTTATAGTTCAGGCCATAACTGATGCCATTCCAACTGTTGTTGTATCCGATGCCCGTCGAACGCATGGTGCGATTGCTTTTCCAGTAATCTTCGCTGATCAGGCTTAGCGACAGCGAGCCTGCGCCTTCCCACAGGTTCTGACTCATCGTGAGTTCCGTGCGGTTACGCTTACGCTCGTTATACGGTTGGATCTGCCTGTCACGCCAGGTTTCCAGAACTTCCTGCATGCTGTAGTAACCGTCCGTTGAATAGCGATAACCGGCAATGGCGAAGTTCGTGCCGGTCAGTACAATGTTTTTGCTGTAACGAACGCGCCATGACTGGCCTGTTTCTTGTGGTTGCTCCTGCATGCGCGACCACGCCTGAGTCACGTCCAGGGAGAGTGCTCCAATGCCGCCAAGATTTTTGCCTATTCCAAGCGCCAGCGAATGATATTTGCTGGCGAACTGGCCACCACCGTAGGCGGTAAAACCGTGCGGTAAACCGTATATCAACGTCCCCTGGCCAAACGGCGTGTGGTCGACGCTGCTGTCATAAGCGCGATACTGGCCGCTGGTCAGCGAATATTTGAGGCGGCTTTCACGCTGTAATACCGGCAGAGAAGCAAAGGGGACCACGAGAAGCTGTTCGCTACCGTCAGCCTCTTTAATCGTCACGTAGAGATCGCCACTGCCACCGGTAGCATACATATCGTTGATTTCAAAGGATCCGGGCGCCACATAGCTCTGGTAAATCACGTAACCGTTCTGACGGATAATCACCTGCGCATGAGTACGGGCAATTCCCCTGACCACGGGCGCATAGCCTTTCAGGCTATCGGGAATCATGTCGTCGTCCGATGCCAGCTGCACGCCCCGAAAAGGGACGCTGTCAAACACATCTGCCGGCGAAGTGCTGTCTCCGAGCATTAACTGACTGTGCAGAGGGCGAATGTCGCGGTTCAGATAGGTGTATACCATATCCCACTGAGGCTGGCCGTGAGAGTCCCGCAGGAATGTAGTGTAATTGCGCAACCGCCAGGGCCCGACGTTGATGCCTGGCCGTAAGTTGGCGTACTGACTACTACTGTCGTTGCCGCCACCCTGACGGGAAACCGTGCTGGCGCCGCTCAGATTATAGTTAAGTAACAGAGCGGGGATCCCGTCATCCCATTGTGTTTCAGGTACATAGCCACGCGGGTTTTGCGCAATGGCCGACTGCGGGATACTCAGTAGGAGTTGTTGGGCGCTGAAGTGGAATTCGGCGCTGGCCTGCGGGATAGCCGAAAGGTTAGCGCAAGGCGCCCCGTGTTGTTCTAATTCAGGAAAGAGCGTGGTTTTTATTCCCATTGAGTTTAATTGGGTAACGCTCAGGCAGGGCTGAAGGTGAGCTTTCCCCTGCGGCGTGGTCTGCGTTTTGAATTCAATATCCTGCGTTTCCTGCTGCTGGTTATTGATATATATATCTACCCGATAAACGCCAGACGCCTGACCATTTCCCTCTTCAAATATCGTTAAATCTGTATTTCCCTGCTGCGGATTATCAATCTCGAGCATCAACGGATTAAAATATTCCCGCGCATGTACCGAGAAGGAAATACAGTTGAAAAAGAATATTGATGCGGAAACAAGCGAGAATAGTCCGCAGATGCTTAGCGGTATATATTCATCGTGCTCTGTCTGGTTATTCATTTAGTTACTTCCCTTATGTAAAGGGGAAATTAATAATGCCTTGTTGCCTGGCTACCGGGTTATTACTGCAATGTGGCGTGGTGGAGATTGCCCACACCGCCGTAATCGTTAATGATTTTCCAGGCCACGCCGCTGCCACCGCCTGCAGGTAACGCAAAGCTGGCATTACTCATCGGTGCCACGTAAGTAGCCTCCGACAGTGTGTTGTTACCGACGGTGACGCTCTGAAAGTTCATATAAAACGGCGTGGGATTACTGACTTGTAGACGGTTCCCGATGCGCTGCCAGGTGAGCTTTTCGGTGAGTTCTTCCGGCACGCCTTTTAAGCTCTGGGGGCGATATATTAGTTTGATGCGCGTTTTCACCGCGATCTGTAGCGTGTTCTTGCTCTGATCTTTCTCAGCCGACGGGATGGACTTAATACTCATCCAATACAGCGTTTCCCTGTCCTGCGGCAGGTTGCCGCCTACCCGGACGACGCGCAGCACATTTTCTTGTCCACCATCGAGGCGAAACAGCGGCGGCGTTATTACAAAGGGGGCTTTTTCTGCGCCATCCGTAGCCGGCTCTACCCAACTCTGAATAAGATACGGTTGCCGGTCTGGATTACTGACCTTCAGCGAAGATTCTTTCTTGCTGCCGTTGTAAATAAGGCGGGTGCCGCCAACAATCATGCCCGCCTGGGCTAACCCAGCGCTTATTAATAACGCTGCCAACAGTGTGGAAGGAATCAATTTCATATTCAATATTCACAAAAGAGAAGGGGAGAGCCGGCTATTTATCAACGGCTCGAATAACCATTCCGGTATTCTGACCAAAATCAGTTATAGATAACGGTAAAGCTTGCCATTGAATTTGCCAGACCTGCCGTCACCGAAGCCGCCGTCGCAATATAACGTGCGACAAAATCCAGATTGTTCATCACCCCGGTGCCCGTATTCAGGTTGTAGCGTTTTGATGCTGTATATAACGGCACAACGGTATTGCTATCGTCGGATAACTGAATACCGACCCCTGAGGCCACACCGGGCTCTTGGGTCAGCGCCAGAACGCTGTTATTACCGGAGATGGAACTGCCATCAAACTTAACGGCGGCAGCGGTGGCGCTAACCGGGCAGTCGGCAAGCTGGAGCGTGAATTTGGTTGCCGCAGCCGTTGAACCTGCGCCAGAAAATGCGCTCCTGTTGACCTGGCCCAATGTCACTTGCAGAGGATTGCTGGGGGTATTAATGACCTGACAGGCAGAGTCAATAATTTCACCCGAAAAATTCACCTGCCCATCGGCGGCCATCGCAGAAATACTAAATACGGACGAAAACATCATTGCTATAGGCAATAGTTTATTATTCATGATTCATCTCCTTGAGTATATTAATTGGTGTTTTTAACTAAGATATTGCATGTTGCGCGGCAATATCTTCTATATCCATAAACATTCACCTCTCTTCGCATTAATAGTAATAGAGGAAATGCCGGTCAATATAAATAATAAAGTGATAATCAGCGCACTTTATGACTATTGAGTGTTTTTATCTTTCTTTTTATTTCTATGGGTATTCTCAGTGATGAGCAAAAATACATCAAGATTTTTTTGAGTGTAATTTTACACCGGAATTTTAAGCGGCTAGGTTATTAACGTGGCTTTGTCGGATGCTCGGGGTTTTAATAAAAACCAATCCATTTATTAACAAATGAAAAACATAAAGTTTATGCCATAGGATAAGTCAGTACTTTAACGGGAGGTGGTAAATCTCCATCAGAATGCCGTTTTCGATTCTGATATACCCTCCTTTTTTCAGCTGCGCCAGTATCTTCATAATACTACTGCGGGAAAGCGATGTTTTTTGCTGAACATAATGGGCAGCAGAAACATTATTTTTGTATTCAGGAGGTTCGCTCATTAGTTCAAGTAACTGAATGCGGGTGATTTCGTATGCGCTGGAAACGTTGAAATAGGTATTTATGGTATAGAGTCGGCTGGTGACCCGGGAAACATGACTGGCCAGTAACTCCCAGAGATTGTTCTCAGCAATAAGTTGCCGAACCTGTACGGTGCTGATAGTTGCTATCTCGGATGTACTATGTGTCTGAATAAATAGCCCCGCCTCAACAGGAAGTATTGCGCTAATACCAATGATCCCAGGGACAAGGAGCGTGCCGAGAAGCAGTTCGTCATTCCGGTGATAAACTTTACAGATGCCACTGCGCACCAGATAACAGTACGAATGGCCATTGATATAAAGGTAAAAGCGGGTATCGGGAGGCGCCGTTATGAAGGTCACAAAGGGCGTGAGCTTTTCTACAAGCTCAACGGTCGCGGAAATATCCTTGCTATGATCGTGATGTATGTTGATCATAAATGCCTCGCCCCATAATAAATGGCTGTTTAAAATATAGCATAAGATAGCACTGCTACGTAGTTTACCAATTTCTTTCTTAATCAATAGTTTGGCTGGGTATCAGCGCGATGCTTTTAATGTAAATATTCCATCAGTAACATCTAATGCGAGCTGTTAATTTATATGCATTTACTTATTGATGGAAATGTCTCTGAGGATGCTGAAGAGAACAGTGGAAGGGCACAGATCATTGATACAACGCGCACAAGTCTTTTTTGGGGTGTAATTTTACACCGTCAGAAAACTTTTAAATTTTATTAATAATTATCATAATCCACTCATCTGGAAAAATGACAGGATTGCGGTTGTTCGTAAACCGCATGACGATTTATGAAAAAAACCTCTATTTTAATTGGTTGCAATATGATGCATAAAAAACCACTGGCTGACATTAATTTGCTTATCAACAGCCTTGCGCCGAATGCAAATAAAATAGTGACTGCTGATAAGCAGTCATTGAATTATAAAACAGGAGGGCAGCACAATTGTTTTTTATTGCATGGCGGCAATGTTACCCTCTATCGTTATGCTGACGGTATGATATTAAATTCAGAAGCGGCACCTTACGTTTTTGGTTTAAGTACGCAATTGGTGGAAAATGACTATCTTTATATCCGGGCGCAGGCCGCATCTGAAATCAGCATCCTCACCATTGAAGAGGCTAACCGGATTATCGACAGGGACAACTTGTGGAAAAACCTTTCTACGCTGTTAATTTATACAGCCACAAGAATTTATGATCACTGTACGAAAATTTCATCGTTATCCTCTTATGAAGTTATCTGCTATCAACTATATGAGTTGATGAATGAAACCGAAGAGGTAAGAAATAGCGTCAGCATCGTTTCTTACATTTTGAGCCGTACATTTCTTTCCCGCAGCACGATTATGAAGATACTGGCCCAGCTTAAAACGGGGAATTATATTGTGACCGAAAAAGGCCTGCTGAAAGCGATAAATAACATTCCTTCACGCTATTAATACTGGAATGGTCATGCGGTTGTAGTGCCGAAGAAGATTTCGCCTTAGCTTATCATGGTGCGCATAATGTATATTATGTTAAATTACATATAAAGGTACATTACTTCACATCTCTAACTGACTTTGCGATAAATCAAGGTGTTCGCTAAGTCCCACGGCACCAATAATCTCCCTCACCCGTCAGCGCTGAAACGCGCGATGATATCCCGCAAACGATCAGGTACATGAGCTGATGTTACAGAGGTTCGCACTGCATATACCCGCTTCGACCATGCGGATGAGATCGGCAATGTATAAACACCGAGCTCAAGGGCTCGCTGGAACAAAGCAGTGACTGCCCCGGCATCGGCGCACATGATTGGGATGATTGCTGTGGACGACCGTCCGGTGTCAAAACCCAGCGCGTTGAGGCTGTCGCGCCAAAGGTCGGCATTGCGGTCAAGTTGTGCTTTCAACACATCTCCTTCCTTTTGCAGAAGTTTCGCGCCTTGCAAGGCAATAAATGCATTGAGTGGGGAAAGACTCGTTGAGAAACTTGCGCCCCGTTGGAACCGCAGGCGCAATAAGTCCTCGGTTCGACACGTAACATATCCACCAGTCGATGCGAGTGCTTTGGCCAATGTGCCGGTGCGAATGTCGATCGAGCCGGGCAAACCAAAATGAGATTCCACCCCAGAGCCATCAATGCCAAGTTGTCCCAGCGAGCAAGCCTCATCGACAATCAGGCGGCAGTCAAAGCGACGTGCAACATCATAAATTGCTGGCAGTTCCAGAACATCACCCTCGATGCTGAAAACACCCTCGGTCACGATTGCTCGAATAGCTTTTGGGGAGCAAGGTGTGCTCGACAGCTGGCTTTCCAGATCTCCAATGTCGTTATGCCGATAGACGGATATTTTCGCGCCGCTCAAAAGACAACCATCAATGAGCGATTGATGACAACTCTCATCGACGAACAAGTGGTCATCGGCGGAAACGACCGCGGCAATCGCTGAAATATTAGCGAGATAACCGGAGCCATATAGCACTGCAGCTTCGCTGCCATGAATTTCGTTTATGGCAGCGATCAACTGTTCGTGCCAGACAGTGAACCCGTTTAGTTCCGCCGAACCATGCGCGCCTAGTGCGTGGCCCTGACCGATAAAGCGAGCGATCTGTGCGCGGGTTTCCGGGTGCCCAGCCAGGCCGAGATAACTGTTCGAACAGCAATGGTCGAGTTCTCTGTGCGCAAAAGAAATGTGTGTCTCGGTAACATCTATCGCCGGTCCGAGAAGATCGCGTGGGTTATCCTCAGGCAAAATGGTGCGTTCTGGCCGTGAGGATAAATCAGGTAAAGCGCGATCAGGGAGTGTTGCCTCTATTTCAGCGATGGACATCCCATTATGGAGCCCATCCAAAACATATTTGTCACGTGACAGATGGCTGACAAGCGCCATAAAGCGTAGTGAATCAATGCCAAGAGCGACAAGTGCGACGTCGAGGGGAGGATTGTTCAGCCCTGTATGCCGGGAGACGAATGCTAAGATCTGCTCAAGTGTTTTAGCGGTCATCTCCCCTGCCCCTGCGGTATTCGCGTTCTTAAGCCCGGTTTCAGATTTCGCCATCTCGGTCAGGGCTCGCATATCGATCTTACGGTTGATCGTCAATGGAAGTTCGTTGAGCATGCAAAGCCGGTGCGGAACCATGTAATGCGGCAACCGTTGCGAAAGCCAGTGACGTAGGTCACCGAGTTCATCCTCTGTCATCGGATTACAAGGAACAATACAAGCGATGAGTGTGAGCAGACCTTCCACCTCAACAACAAGTGTTGCGGTGTTTTTGACTTTAGGATGCTGGCGGCACATGTCATCAATTGCCGTGAGTTCGACACGATATCCGCTGATCTTGTACTGGTCATCCATTCGTCCAGTGAAAATGACACCGTGACACAGTGAAACGTAACCAAGATCGCCAGTTAAGTAAGTCGGGATGTTATGCGGCCCGGGCACGATATCGTTTCTGAATTTTCGCTTAGTTAATTCCGGGTCCCCGACATAGCCAAGAGCAACATAAGGACTTCGCAAAGCGATTTCACCGATTTGGTACGGGAGCGCCATTCCTGGGTGCGTGAGGTCCCGGACAAGAAGCTCAACATTTTTCATGCCACGCCCGAGGGGTACCACATCCGGCAGATCTGCCAAAACATCAGCGTCACGCGGCAATTCAAAAAAGCCAACCGCGCGCTGGGTTTCGGTAGCGCCATATAGATTGATGATTTGTGTATTTGGCGCAATTTTGCGCAGCATGATGGCCTGTGTACGCGTCAAAGCTCCGCCGACACAGAACAAAGCGCGAAGATGCAGAAGCTGGGTTGATGACCCGAGCCACGGCACAAGTGCTGCATTAAGGCAGACAAATTCGATTCTATTATCTGCAAGCCAACGAGAAAGACGCTGGGGTTCATTCAGATCACGCTCGGCCGGGATCACTATGTGCCCGCCGACATAGAGCGGCGTCATAATATCCCTCTGCAGCGGGTCATGCCCAATGCTCGAGCACATACCAAATGCCGCGTCGGTCATGGGACCCAAACGCTCGTCCATCCAGTCGAAAAATTGGGTCAGAGAACTGTAGCGGCCCATAACTGCTTTCGGCACGCTCGTCGTCCCTGATGTCAGTGTAAGGATTGCACAGTCGTCTCCTTGAAAATGGTCTTCACGTATTGGAGGAGCCTTAGCGTTCGGCGAGAGATCGACGGCCGTGACCACGGGAATATCCGCAAGCGCCAGTTCCCGACCGGTCAGATTGATAACCATTGCGGGAGACACAATACGACAGCAAGTTTTTAAATAGTCATCCGGCTGGCGCGGGTCGACCAGGCTTATGGCAAGACCTGCCTTAAATGCGGCAACAACAGACGCCACAAGTGCAGGACCACGAGGAGCAATCACCATCACCCTGGCCCCTTTTGATAGCTGAAGATGCCGCCATTCATTGGCGATACGGTCTGTCATCAAGGCGAGTTCACCATAGCTGATGGACTTATTCCCCGCGATAATTGCAGTTCGTTCGGGAGTCTCTTGGGCAATAATAGAAAAGCGCTTAATGAACAAATCCCCTGTCGTCTCAATGGCCTGCGGCGTGGCTGTTTGATATGAAAGCAGCGAACGAATTATCTGTGTGATGTCGACCGTACTGTTAACAACCGGCAAACACTGCTGTGTTAACCCATACAGTGCCTGTTTCAGCAAGTCCGGGAAGCCAGGATCGTTGAAAGCGCCCCGCTGCTGCATAAAGGTAACGGTCACGCAATTCTGGTTCGTCGACATGTCCAGGAGTAGCCCGGTACGCGGCTGCCAGCGGGTAGCCATCGCCCGGTCTGGAGTTTCGCCGCAGACGATGATGTGTGCGCCAGGAGCTGGTTCACCCTGACTGTTGCGGCTAGCCGTGGCAATCCATTTATGGCAAGCGCTGAGGGTGATGGGGCCTTCTGCTAGCTGTGCCAGATCGAGCGCCACAAATGCACCAGGATTGCGGCATAAGCAAATTTTGCTGGTAAAAACCGCGTCAAAGATACGGTGTAAAGAAACGGCTGCTGCAAGCCACGTCTGCGGGTCGGCGGGCGGAAAACGCCAGACAAAATAGTGATAATTGCTTTCGAAAGCGTCTCCACATTCCACGACATGCTCCTTTCTTTCGATCTGCCAGTTTCCCGGCAAAAATGAGTCTATATATCAACGGTGTGTTTCAAGGTCGGCTCGAAATATGCCAGAACTGGCCGGGGACTCAGGCCATGTCGGGTTTTAAAACGTGGATTGCGACGCCCGGCTTCCAGCACGGACTTGCCTGACGTCAGAGCCTCTTCGAGAATGCCAAGGAATGCGAGATAGAAAGGGCTGATCTGCGGCAAGGCGGTATAGTCGTTTCCGGCCACCCACCAATGCAAAGTTGACTCTTCATCCAGCAAAATCGCCGAGCCGATGAGCTTTCCGTCGAGTCGCTGCTCGAGCACGATTGCATGTTTGCCCATGGCCCGCACGAAAGCCTCGAAAATACCAGGTTGGTAGTAGCCGGCATTACCGTATTTGGCAGCACCCGCACGGGCAAGTTTGACGAAACCTTCGAGGTCGGCTTGCTGCACATCTTTGATACTGTTGACAATACCTTCGCGTTCCGCAATGTGTCTGTAGCGGCGTAGGTTCTGGCGTACATCACTTTTCAGTCGCGCGAGATAACTATCAATATCGGGAACAGACGTGAGATCGATAAGAAAGCGCTCATCAACCGGGACTCCCGTCATGCCTGCTGCGGTAAGAGCCTGGTTTAGCGCACCGGTACCATCGACGTTGGTGAATCCCCATAGTGCAACACCGAGCTCCTCCGCAAGCATCTTCATATTTTGCAGCACTACACCCACGACATCGGCGTCGAGATGACGCGCCAGAATCCAGGTGTCGTAGCAATGCCAGACATGGTTAACGAGGATGGAGGCGCCATTATAGTCAGGGAAATGATCGTTAATCACCCGCATGGGATCTACCCCTTTCAGGAGGTAGACAGGAGTTGCGAAGATTAACGAGCCGTTTTCGTCCTCTCCAGTAAGGTAGTAATGAGCCTTCACGTCGTGTAGCGGAAAAAGCTCAAAAGCACGCAGGAATGTTGAGCGATAGAAGATTGGAGCACCGCAGCTGGCGACCAGTTCATCCCAACGCCCCACTCCCACCTCGTCAATATTGTTATAGGTGTAGATACGCATCGACAGGCAACCTCTCAGGGACAGGAATGAGCAAAGGGGTTATAAAAAACACCCATCGGGTCATAGGATTGGCGCAAGATTACCAGTCGTTCAAAGGTTGCTGCCGAATAACATCGGCTTACTTCATCCCGCCGGCCTTCCAGATCGAACTCGTTGATGTAGGCGCTGGTTGCGACTTCAGCCATGTCGTCATAAAAGCCCTTCAGCCAGGCGGCGTTAACCTGGTCATCCTCGGTGAGATCCCACTGCGCATAAGTTGAGACGAAGTACCTGCCCGAGACAGAGTAAGCAGCTTCCGGCAGTGTTTTTTGCCCACCCAAGACTATCAATGACAGGCTGGCCGGTGATGGTGCCATCGGCAAATGCCGCATAACGATTTTTACCGCGTCGCCGAGGTTGTCGCAGAGAATGTTATCGGTACGAAAGCGTTGCGACACAAGAAGCGCTTTGCCTTGTTCCTGAATTTCGGCAAACCTTGTAGAGGGATTTTCAGTCCGAACTATCGCGTTTGAGAGCATAGGCAGCGAAGCCAATGGTCCCAGAATCAAACTGGCATCATCAACATCCTCAGCGAATGCCATCGCAGTAAGGGCAACGATGCGACCGCAGTCCTCGGCGCTGCACAGCTCGGCAAGTTCTGGTGGCGCAGAAAAAATAGCCACCATCACCTGAAGGCGCGGATCGAGAGACGATGCAACCGCCTCCAGCTCTTGTGTCAAGTGCAGCAAATCGGAGAAGTGAAACAGCCAGGTGTTACTGGAGATCAAACCGGGATGGTCGTAGCAGCGTAGGTGAAAGCGGGTAACGATAAATGGCAGTCCAGGGCCGCCGCCGCGAAGCGCCCAAAAGAGGTCGGGATTGTTTTCGGCATTGATGTAATGCGTTTTGCCATCGGCTGTCACAATATCCGCTGCCAGGATGTTGAAAGTGCTCATTCCTCCCCATGCGGCGCAGTTGATGCCAAGCCCTCCACCTAAAAGGAATCCGCCGATCCCCACTTGTGTGTCATGCCCGACGGGAAAGGCTAGCCCTTCCCGTGCCAGCACCGCAGCGATCAGGCCGCTCCTTGCACCTGCTCCTACGCTCAATCGGTGTGCTGAGCGGTCAACAGTAATGTCGTTTAACTGTGAAAGGTCAAGCAGCAGGCCACCGTCGCATAAGAAAACAGCGCTGTAGCTATGGCCTGAGCCTCGAGCACTGACGGCCAAACCATGGCATTTCGCGAAATCAACGGCCTTCGCCACATCGGTGGTGGTACGTGCTGTGACGATCAGAAAAGGATAATGCTCCGGGGGCCGACCATTCCAGACCAGTCCACATCGGAGCGGTTCATAGCCAGGTGACAATTGGCTGGATACGTGGCCTGAAATACTTTGGGCAAAACATTCTATTTGTGCAGCAGTCGGGACATTTCGCGAGAGGTTCATGGCTTTCGCCCCGTCACAATGCTGTGATAACCGTAAGTCGGGATGATCTGAATGTCACGGAAGCCCGCTTCTTCCAGGAAACTTTGAATCTGCGGGCCCGAATACTGTTCACCCTCTCCCCAGCCGAGCATGATCATGCTCAATGCTGCAGCCGGAAAAGGACCCGTTTTGCCAATATCGTCATAGAGAATTTCATGGACGATGATCCGTCCGCCTGCTTCCATACTTTCAAAGCTCTTTTGGCTAAGAAACTGACACTTATCGGGCTTCCAGCCATGATAAACATGGGAGTAGAAATGTAGATCGGCCTGCGGAAAAGCATCGTTCCACATATCGCCAGGCTGAGCCTTGACGCGCGTCTCAAGACCGTAACGGGTGATAAATTCCTCAGTCACCGGGCAGACTGTAGCAAGATCGAAGACAGTGACCTGCAAATGCGAAACAGCTGAGGCCGCCGTTAAAGCATGAGCACCCGATCCGCCGCCTATATCGAGCATTCTACGGTAGCCGGTGAGATCCAGTTTTTGTATCCATCCGGATGCCGCCGCCACACTGACTGAGTGCATAGCACGAGTAAAAGTTCGAGTCCGTTGGGCATCCTCACGGTGAGTCTGGTAGATGTCCTTAACGCCGTAGGCTCGCGGAGTATCGCTCACGACCGCCGCCATCAGGGCTTCGAAGGAAAAGACCTCATGGTTATCAATCAGGAGATCCCAGTAATGACCGAAATAATTTGCGCTGCTTTCCAGCAGATAATCTTTTGCGAGGGGAGTTAAACAATAGCGATTATCAATGAGGTCAAGAAAACCGAGGGATGTTGAGGTACTAACCAGTATTTGGGCGCCACGCCTGTGCAAATTAAGACCTTCACAGAGCTCATCGAGCGTGGGGTTTTTATCCGCGACGAACTGGAAGAGATTGAGCCGATGCGCAATGAAAAGCGCTGGCAGTCCAAAAATACCAAAGATGACATCCCAAAGCTGGTGGTCATCAGTATGTGGCGCGCGCGCAAGGGCTGGTGATTGTGTCGGCATAGCTATCCTCTTACTCAATTGAATAATTTAGGACACCGATACAACGCCAGCCTACAGGCCAGGACCTCAGCATACTTTTACAATTGAGACTAAGAGTAGTAAAAGGCTTATACCTAGCAATGAATGAAAGGAAAAGAATCGTTTGTTTTTTGTAAAAAAACTGTCAACAAAACGAAGTGAAAGCTACTGACGCACAGTCACCTTCAGTTTCGTTTTACGCGTTAAAATACCTTGGAAGAATAATCGGACTTCACTTCACTCTCGATGTAAGTATTCAGGCCCCATCCTGCCCGAGCCAACTCTTTCATCTTTTCCAGATGTTCAGGTCCTGGATGGCGGAGATCGTAGAGATACACGTGATTATTTTTAAAACGGACTTTGATCGAATTGGTATCAATCTGGAAACTAACAACTTGTGAATCACCACTGATGTTCGCGTAATTTTCCATATTGCATCCTGTTAGCTATGCCTGAACTTGGCCGAAGTTATCTATTAACCACGTTCCGCATTTTTATACAGGGTTATAGCTCACGATTTGGTTATAACTCGTGTTACTGACCTGAATGAAACTTAATGGCAAAACCTTGCTTCTGCCAGTGTTCCAGTTGTTCCTGTTGGCGCAAAGTTAGTACCTTCCCTGTCCAGACAAAAATATGCTGACCTGGAAACAATTCCGGTCGAGGTGAATCCAGAGGGTCTGCCAGCACATCAGGACGCCAGCCATGTTGTGAAAGGCGCCAGGCTTCGAGCCAAAGACGGGTTCTCTCCTCGCTTTCCCAGCCGATCAGTAATGTGTCTTTACCTTCTTTGCTTCGAGAGTCAGCGAGGCACTGGATAACGTACTCAATCAGCAACCCATCAAGAAGGCTAATCATTGCTCTTGAAGTATTTTTATCCAGGCTAAGACATTGACGTACCGGGATAAAAACATGGTCAATGAGGATGTCAACACTAAATACCTGACCTAAAGCTGCAATTTTTGTGCGGAGTTTTGCAGGTTGTACAAGACGCAACACAGTCATCACTTCTTCCTGCTGCGGTCGCCACGCTTCATGGTCATGAGTCGTTGTCTGACTCGCTTCCAACAATGCTTTAACCTTCCCTACGGACACGCCACTTTTTATCAGACGTTTAATCTCTTCGATACGCAGGATATCTTCGTCATCAAACTGCCGATGTCCGCCCTCACTGCGCTGCGGCTTGAATAATCCATAACGGCGTTGCCACGCGCGCAGCGTGACAGGGTTGATTGCGCATCGTTCGGCAACTTCGCCGATACTGTATAAGGTCATTAATCCCTCGTT
The DNA here is from genome assembly GCF_000737905.1 of Buttiauxella noackiae. Lineage (NCBI taxonomy): Bacteria > Pseudomonadati > Pseudomonadota > Gammaproteobacteria > Enterobacterales > Enterobacteriaceae > Buttiauxella > Buttiauxella noackiae. Next base: position 538,780 of record NZ_JPRU01000001.1, on the reverse strand, counting down.
GTGAGCTTAAAACGTCCATGTCGAAACTAACGACTCCGTGCTGGTTGTACAACCTTTTTTACATTGTACAACCTGAATTAGAGATCTGCTTTCCTTTCTGGCCAGGCTACGGCGGCTATGCCACTTAACTGGGCACGGGCAAACAAGTTGCCCTGAAAATGCGAGATACCAGCTGATTCCAGCCACATCCACTCTTCGGCCTTTTCCACTCCAACCGCCGAAATGGATATTTCAAGCGAAGCGCAGCATTTGATAATGGCCTGGATAATTGCCTGCCGTGGGCCACTTTTATGGACATCTTTAATCAGTTCACGATTAATTTTAATTCTGTCTGGCTGAAACTGTGACAGCAACAATAGCCCGCCAAATCCGGCACCAAAATGATCTATCGCTACGCTTATCCCCGCAGCTTTCAGTTGTCTGATGCCATCGGTGAACTCCTCGATGCGCGATATCACTTCACTCTCAGTAAATTCTACGGTTACTTGCTCTGGAACAAGGCCGTTTATCTGAATCTCTCTTAACAAGAAATCAACAGCACCAGGAATCACCACCAGGGTCATAGGCAACAAATTAACGGAAACAGACTGCTCGCCAAGTTTGAGCGAACTGGCCATCGCAAAGGCGACTTTCTTGCTATTAAGGTCCGCTTCGTAAAGTGCCTTTCCAGTAAACCCTGCAAAATAAGTAGCCGTTGACTCCCCGCCAGCTGTGCGCAGCAAAGCTTCAGTTGACAAAATTTTCTGCGCGAACGGGTCCACCATAGGCTGGAATGCAAAGCTACAATCTGCCGTATTATCAGCAATAATGGCTTGCGTATGAACGTCTTTTTTGTCGGAGATAAACAGCCAGGAATCCGCTGGCGGAATTTCAAAATAGTTTTCTTTTTCAGTCGCTTCAACGAATGTACGTAAAAATTTAAGCGCGCGGTCGTTATAAAACAGCTGGTACTTTGAGGTCCCTTTATCCAGCACAGCTTGCAGCACCTCATCCCTGTCGTACTCCCTCAAATCAAAGAGTTCCATGCCGGTTTTTCCAAACCGCCGCGCAGGAGCGTAATCACAAAGCAACTCAACAATGTTGTAGTGGCGATTATCCCGGCAAATATGTTGATAAATACTCAAAACGCTCTCTTCCGGGCCTTCAATCATCTGAAAGAAATGCGTGCCGTTGAACAGCAGAATGCCCGTCACGTCGGCCTGATCATTTTTAACATTTGCAGCTGCAACCATATCCATAACCGAGTGGAACGGTACGTTTTTACAGATATGGCTGCGATAAATGATGGTAGTAAGCATGCTGTGTCCAATTGAAAGCTGTTTAGGCATTTACAGTAGCAGATGACCTGCCAAACCCCTCATTTAAAATACATTAAAATTAATAACTTATTAACAATAAATGAACGTTTGTACACCTCGCTTACTCGGTTTTTGATCACGCCTTATACACAGAAATGCTGAACCTATACACCAAATGTCGTGAATGCAAATTACTTATCACGCTAACTAGTTGAAAATTAATGTATAGCATTAAAAGCTTAAGCTTTTAAGAAAAATCCTTACGCTTTTCTATGTACAACTTTTTAATCATTGTATAACTTTGTTTGTACATCTTATTAAATACTGCATATTTACAGGAGTGACTGATGCAACAGAACAACTACGTACCCGATACAGCTAATGCTATCACCCGATATTTCTCTAAAGCAGCCCTGCCTTCCCAGCAGGAAACACTCGGGGAAATAGTGGTGGAGATCCTGAGCGACGGACGCAGTTTGAACCGCAAAGCAATCTGCACAAAATTGTTACGTCGGGTTGAAGAAGCATCGGGTCCTGAAGAAGAGAGTCACTACCACACTTTAATTGGCCTGCTTTTTGACCGTTAACTTTAAAACGGTCCTGATAGCGCAAATTACATGGCTTAATAGATCAACACTTGCGGGAGCATTATTTCAGGCAATATAGAAAAGCCTGGCAACCTTCAGCTGACCTCCTGAGCGAGGGCTGATTTCAAGCCACATTTCGGTAACGAAACTCGGTGGCAAGAAGAGACGCAGTTATGAGCAGAAGTAAAAGAGAGCAACTAATCGATCAACTGATTGGAGAGGCAGTTCTATCAATCCTTTACGATAACGGACCCATCAGCACTCGGTCCCTGATTGAAAGACTGCAAACAATGGAAGCGTCAGAAAGAGATGCACAACGGCGAAATGTGATAGCGGATGTGATTGCCGATATCAGTCACCAACGCCTGGGTATCTCGCGACGTAACCCAGTTCCGACTCAAAAGCAGTGGGACATGGATAGCCCGGTTAAACAAAAAAACAAGGCATATCCGTTATTCGACGATAGCCCTGATCCTGGCAGCAGTAAAAAACACTGACTGTCCTACACACTCAACTTACTCATGGTGAAAGTAAATGACTCAGATGACGCTTCATAAATCAGAAATTTATGCCACCCTGCCAAACACGGCTTTAACTGCATATTTTCGTAACGCTGGCGACATGCTGGCTGATGAGGCCGTATTACTTGGAGCGGTAATACGCAGCATTCTTGCTACTGATGGACATTTAACTAATAAAGCCATAATTCAGCGCTTGATCGAGGCAATTGAATCCACTGATGATGTCGTCACCATCGACATCGTGCGTAAAACCCTCGAGATTGTCGTTGACCATACTTTTGATGACATTTAATCGTGCAGCGATAGTATCAATTTTCAACTTTTTGCACGATTGGCTTAAGACAAATAGAAAAGTATGCTGTCATCCCCGCTCCGGGATGACAGCAAATCTTGTGGTAGTGAGATAAAAATTTCGTCTTGAGAATCGATTAACCGCAGACTCACCAGTCAACACCACTGTTTCAGCGCCATTCTGACGCTAAAAATAACCCATCTTTTAATCAATCCGTAACAAATCCAATTTGATGAGTCACGATAAATGCAATGAGTTGGTACCAGCCCTCTTGCTACTTTTATTTTCCCTACACAACGTTAATGGTATGGGTGTTGTTGGTTTTTATTCGAATAATGAACATGTTTAATTAGCATGCTATTTACACAGCATTATTACGTTATGAAAATAACCTGCCATCGAAACACTAATATTAGCGAGATATGAAAGTAGTAGCATAAATACTTTGCCGACTAAAAATCGGAACGTAAAGAAATGAAAATATCACTTGCCGTTATGACTGATGAGATTTTTTATCATTTGACTTTTTTTGGTAAGATGCTAAACACCCAAGGCATAGATGTTAAATTTAACAATTATATTTATCAATAAGTTGAGTCGATTTTCGCATCTTATTCAGCTGAAAAAAATCTTGCCTCCCTCCACTCTTACATTAAAAAAGTAACGCATTGTGATTACTGCTCTACTGAATTGTTTCAAATTTTATTTTTTCTCATAAGAAAGTATGAGAGAAGTAACCCAAAGAAAAACCATAGTTATGAATATAACAAAAGTGTCATGCAGGGTAAAAATCTCAGCCAATATACGAGTAATCAATATTTAAAACCCTCCGCCTTGAATGCATCTGCAAATTCAAAAGGTCAAGGCTGCCTGTAACTTACATAAAATTATCTTTGCGAACGAAGGAATAAACTTATTCAGCTAAGTATTTTTACAGGGAGAATAACTCTTATAAGGTAGCCAATATTTTAAATTACATAACATGGACATTGGTTGCGTCATTGCAACTCGATAATTCATTTCAATACACACGGTTCATTCGCCTGCCCTTTTTTGAAAAAGGCAGGAAAGAGTGATGATAGCTAGTTCAAAGTAAAGATAGGGGTAATTATTTATGGCCTCACAATATGACTTTACTGTCACGCTGCACGATCTTGCTTTTATTCTCAAGCAGATAAAAATATCTGAAGCAGCGACAAACCCAGACGGTAGTATTAATGGCGATGCACTCCGGGACTTAGTTTCCAGTCCGTTGTTACCCTACGGTATTCGCACCGTAGATGGCTCCTGGAATAACCTTTTACCGGGTCAGGAGCTATATGGTTCAGCCGATCAAAACATGCCAAGACTCACCGCGTTGAACTGGCAAGATGCGGATGCCATGACCAGTTATACTCAACTCGGTGGGACGGTCATTGACGCAGACCCGCGTATTATCAGTAACTTGATATCTGACCAAACCGCGTCAAACCCGGCAGCAGTCGAAGCGCATAACAACTTACAAGATGCCCCTGGAGGTGGAACCACATCGGCAAATGGTAGCCTGTCGATTCCTAACCTGTCTCCTGATGTGGGCTTGTCCCCTGCTTTCAATGGCTGGATGACACTATTCGGGCAATTCTTTGACCACGGTCTGGATTTAATTCCAAAGGAGGGAAACGGCATTGTATTCATTCCGCTGCAACCCGATGACCCCTTATATGTGGAAGGGTCGCCCACTAACTTTATGGTATTAACCAGGGCAAAAGTTGATGCCAACCATGAAACTGTAAACCTCACCACTCCATTCATCGATCAAAACCAAACTTACACCTCCCACCCGTCACATCAGATATTCATCCGCGAATACGTCATGATTGATGGCAAGCCTGAACCAACCGGCAACTTATTAGGCGGCGCAAACGGTGGGCTGGCAACCTGGGCTGATGTCAAAAACCAGGCTGAAACCCTGCTCGGTATCAAACTCACCGATCAGGATGTGTTTAATGTTCCGCTGCTGGCCACTGACCGTTACGGCAACTTGATCTTAAGTGAGAATGGCAAAGTGCAGATCGTTACCACCGCTGGGTTAGTTGAAGCGAATGGTGATTTCTTACCTGCCGGAACGCTGCGCACCGGGCATGCATTCCTTGACGACATTGCCCACACCGCTGCGCCAAAAGCCGGGCTGGTAGCTGACAACGATGATGTCATTGGCGGCGCTCAGCCAGCCGGAACTTATGATGACGAGCTGCTCGATCGGCACTTCATCACCGGTGATGGGCGCGGTAATGAAAACATCGGTTTAACCGCGGTGCATGCCGTATTCCACAGCGAGCATAACCGCCTGGTGGAAGAGTATAAAACCACCCTGCTGGCAACCGGTGATATTGACCTTATCAACCAATGGCTGATGCCAGCGCACCAGATAACGGAACTGCCAGCTGATACCAGCACCCTGGTCTGGAACGGTGAGTATTTATTCCAGGCAGGCCGTTTCACCACGGAGATGCAGTATCAGCACCTGGTCTTCGAAGAGTTCGCCCGCACCGTACAACCTGCAGTCGACCCGTTTGTCTTCTCCAACACGGCAGACATTAACCCGCTGATCTTTGCTGAGTTCGCACATGTGGTTTACCGTTTTGGCCACTCGATGCTGACAGAAACCGTGGCGCGTACTGATATTGATATGCAAAACGGTGACATTGGCCTGATTGAAGCGTTCCTGAATCCGGTTGCTTTTAATGAAATTAACGGTGGTGCGGTTTCCGACGAACAAGCAATTGGCGCGATTGTTCGTGGCATGACGCGGCAAGTGGGTAACGAAATTGACGAATTTATTACCGATGCACTGCGAAACAACCTGATCGGTTTACCGCTTGATTTAGGCGCTCTTAACATTGCTCGTGGCCGTGATACGGCAATGCCAACACTGAACCAGGCCCGTGAGCAGTTCTTTGAACTTAGCGGTAACAGTGAACTACGCCCTTATACCAGTTGGGCCGACTTCACGACTTACCTGAAAAACCCGGCCTCCATCATCAACTTTATGGCCGCCTACGGCCAACATGAGCTGATTCTTGGCGCTACCACCATTCAAGGCAAACGCGATGCGGTGAACTTCTTGCTGTTTGGCGATGGCACTTCTCAACCGCCTGCCGATGCGATGGATTTCTTCAACAGTACTGGCGCATGGGCGACAAAAGAGTCCGGCCTGAACATGGTCGACTTCTGGATTGGCGGGCTTGCCGAGCGGAAAAACGAGTTTGGGGGGATGTTGGGCTCTACCTTCAACTTTGTCTTTGAAACGCAAATGGAAATGCTGCAAGACGGCGACCGCTTCTACTATCTGAGTCGAGCTCAGGGGCTGAACATGCTCAATGAGCTGGAAGCCAACTCATTCTCCGCGCTGGTTATGCGTAACAGCGACCTTGGGGAAAATGGCTCATCTCACCTGCCCGCTAATCTCTTCCAGACCCCAGACCATATTTTCGAAGTGAATCGGGCACTGCAGACGGAAGCTGACCCAACGTGGGGTAACCCACTAAAAGATCTGTTAACGCCTTTGCTGACCCGGCGCGCGGCCACACAGGACGTTAACGGCGATGGCGCAGCTGACGGCGCTTATCTTAAGTACACCGGTGATGGGCATGTGGTGCTCGGCGGTTCTGCGGGTAACGATACGTTAATCGGCGGTAAAGGCATCGACAGCCTATGGGGCGATGGTGGAGATGACCGCCTGGATGGTGGCGATGAGGCAGATGTGGTCCACGGTGGCGATGGTAATGACATTATTACCGACACCGGCACACCCGTTGGTGATGCAGACTTCCTGCACGGCGACGCAGGTCACGATGTCATCTTCTCCGGTAACGGTAACGATCTGGTATTCGGCGGCAGCGGCAGTGATTTTGTGGTTGTTGGCGAAGATGCCCAGGAAGTCTTTGCTGGCCGGGACAATGACTTTGTTCTGGGGGGCTCCGGCGCTGACGCCCTGCTTGGTAACGAAGGCGATGACTGGCTGGAAGGCGGTGACGGGTTTGACTCGTTGACGGGCGAAAACTCCGAGCTGTTCTTCAACAGTACGATAGTTGGCCACGATGTGCTTAACGGCCAGGGTAACGACACGGACTACGATGGCGAAGCAGGCGACGACATTATGGTTCAGGGCCCCGGCATTCAGCGCAACAATGGCATGGCCGGTTTCGACTGGGCAATCCATAAAGGCGACCCACATGGTGCTAATTCCGACCTCGGCATTCCGATTTTCGTTAACCAGCAAGAGTTTATCCTGCGGGATCGCTTCGATCTGGTTGAGGGGCTTTCGGGCTGGAAACACAACGATGTGTTAGTGGGCACCGAACAGCCTCTTGGGACCGCACCGGTTCTTGGCACCCCGCTCTCCAATAATCTTACCCAGGAAGGAGCTGACAGGATTAGCGGTCTTCAGGCCGTACTCGGTGTCGCCCACTCAGCGGACCCGAATGCAGTGTTGCTTAACCCCGATGATGGCAGCGATATTTTGCTCGGTGGTGGTGGAAGTGACCGCATAACCGGTAAAGCGGGCAACGACATTATTGATGGCGACTCGTGGTTGAACGTGCGAATTGCGGTCAGTGGGATGCCGGGCATCACCAGTGCGGACAGCATGAACGAACTGAAATCTTACATGCTGGCTGGCACCTTAAAACCGCACCAACTCTCTATAGTGCGTGAGATCTTGAGTGAGGGTAATGGCTCTGAAACTGACGTTGCGGTGTACCGCGATATCAGTAGCAACTATGCCTTTACACGTATGCCCGATGGCAGCCTCCGGGTTGACCATGCTACCCCCGATGCCGCATTGAATTTTGATGACGGTATTGACCGCCTGCTGAACATCGAAAAACTGGAGTTTGGCAACGGTGAACAGTTGTGGGTAACGGCGCAACAGGCGACAGGCAATCTCACCATTGATAACCCAACCCCCGAAGTTGGCGACCTCCTGCGAGTCAACCTGGCGAATTTGCAGGATGGGAACGGTATTGCGGCTAACGCAGCTATCACGCTGACATGGCAGGCATTTACCAATGGCCAATGGCGTGATCAGGCCGTCGGTGAGGAGTTCAGAGTACCTGGCGCTATTTTGGGTGCTCCACTGCGTGTGGTTGCCAGTTTCAGTGACCGTATGGGAGATGCTGAAACCCTGGTTTCGGCTCAAACCCAGGCCGTTATGGTGCGCGACCAGCCGACTACCGGTGCCCCGGTGATTAATGACCTCACACCGACCGAAAGCGTCACACTGACGGCTGTTGTCTCCGGTATTGCTGATGCGGATGGTTTGACCGGCGGTAACTTTAGTTATCAATGGAGAATGAGCACCGCGACCGGGTTTGTGAATATTGTTGGCGCCACTGCGGCTACCTTCACTCCGGCTCAGGCGATGGTTGGCAGGACTCTGCAAGTGGTGGTGACAGTCACAGATGATGAAGGAAACGCACCTGTTGTCCTCACATCTGCCACTACCCAGCCTGTTGGCGATCTTATTGTGGGCTCTAACGCCGGTAACACTCTCATCGGTACAGCATGGAGTGACATCCTGCGTGGTGAAGGCGGTAACGATACCCTGCTTGGACGTGCGGGTGACGATTTGTTGGTAGGTGGTGCAGGCAACGACAGCCTGTCAGGTGAAGCGGGACAAGATACCCTGCAAGGGGATGCTGGCAACGATGATCTTGATGGTGGTCTGGGGGCAGACAGCATGGCCGGTGGCGCCGGAAATGATAGCTATATTGTTGATAACGCAGGTGACATCGTTATCGAAGGTCTCAATGCCGGGACAGATATTGTCCAAACCGGCCTCGCAAGCTACGACTTGACCGATAACATCGAAGAACTTGTGTTTACCGGCCAGGGAAGTTTCATCGGTACCGGGAACGCGATTGCTAACACCATCACTGGCGGTAATGGGAATGACTCTCTGTTTGGGATGGGAGGCAATGACCAACTGATAGGTGGGAACGGTAATGACTTCCTTGATGGTGGTGATGGTGCCGATAACCTCCAGGGCGGGATTGGCAACGATGTGATGATTGGTGGAACGGGTGCCGATATTCTTTCTGGCGGCACTGGTAACGATATCCTCAACGGCCAGGCGGGTAATGACACCATGGACGGCGGCACCGGTAATGACATCTTCGCCTTCAGCACAAGCTTTGGGCAAGACCGCATCACGAGTTTCGATAGTAATGCCGTTGGTGGGCAGGATTACCTCGATTTAAGTTTGTTAGGTATTACTGCGGGTAGTTTTAACGGCAACGTCGCGATTACGGGAAGCAACGGTAATACCGTCGTTACCGTTGGTGCGGATGTTATTACTTTAGTCGGCGTGAACTCAACCACCGTTAATATCGGTGATTTTATTCTCGAAATACCGTCAACCTTTGCCGCTAATAATGGCAATAACTCACTGATTGCGTAAGGAGAAGACTATGTCGCGCCAGCATACGCCAACAGAACTGAAGAGTGCATTAAAGGGGACTAAACCGACCTTTATAATGCTGTTGTTTTTTAGTTGTGTAATTAACATGCTTATGCTGGCGCCGGCAATATATATGTTGCAGGTCTATGACCGTGTTCTGGTCAGCAAAAATACGACCACTTTACTGATGTTGACGTTACTTATTGTCGGTATATACATCGTAATTGCGATGATTGAATCGGCCCGTTCAAGCGTCATGATTAGGCTTGGTAATCGGCTCGATGTCAAAATGAATAAGTTAGTCTTCAATGCTGCATTTAAACGAAAAGTTGCTACTGGCGATAGTAACCCTGCCCAGGCTTTAGCCGAGCTCGATCAAATTCGTCAGTTTCTTTCTGGCAGCAGTCTATTTGCGCTGCTGGATATTCCGTGGACACCGGTATATTTATTCATTGCCTTTCTTGTCCATCCTCTGTTGGGATACCTCTCTTTAGGAGGGATAACAATATTATTTATCCTGACCCTGGTTTCTGAATTTTCGACCAAACGCCCTATTCAGCAAGCACATGCGCTAACTATCAATAATGCCAGCAAACTCAATAAACAATTACAAAACTCCGACACTATAGAAGCGATGGGAATGCTTTCCACCCTAAAACATCACTGGGGGGAGCAGCATGACAAAGTGCTGGTTTTACAAACACAAATTGCCGATAAAACGGCTGGATTAAACAGTTTAAGCCGCTTTGTGCGAGTACTGCTGCAATCTATTGCGCTGGGTGCTGGGGCCTTACTGGTGATCGGAGGCCAAATTACCCCAGGGCTGATGATTGCCGCCTCCATCATTCTCGGGCGTGTACTGAATCCGGTGGAACAAATCATCGGTAGCTGGAAACAATTTGTGCAGTTTCGTAGCGCATGGCATCAGATATCAACTTTGCTGAAGGAATACCCGGTACCAAAAGAAGTTCTGACCCTGCCGCGTCCGAACGGAAATATCAGTGTTGAAGGTATTTTTGCCGCAGCACCAGGCCAACATGCACCACTGCTACGTAATATCTCATTTCAACTCGAGAAAGGTGAAGTACTGGGTATTATCGGCCCTTCGGCATCAGGGAAAACCTCACTTGCTAAGTTACTGGTCGGCGTCTGGAAACCTTTATCCGGTAAGGTTCGCCTCGACGGCGCGGATATTTGCCAGTGGGATAAAGAGTTGCTTGGCCCCTCCATCGGTTATCTTCCACAAGATGTTGAATTATTCGACGGCAGCATCGCACAAAACATTGCCCGTTTTGCCGAAAACGACAGCGAACTTATCGTCGCAGCCGCAACTTTGGCCGGTGTGCATGACATGATTCTACGTCTCCCCCAGGGCTACGACACGCCTCTGGGTGCAGGTGGACACCAGTTGTCCGGCGGGCAACGGCAACGTATTGGGCTTGCGCGCGCGGTCTACAACAATCCGGCATTCGTCGTTCTGGATGAGCCAAATGCCAATCTGGATGATGCCGGTGAGTTTGCTCTCGTCAAAGCGATTAATACGCTGCGCACACAAGGCCAAACAACCGTCATTATCTCGCATCGCCCGACACTGCTCGGCGTGGTCAATAAAGTCTTATTACTTAATGACGGAGCCATGCAAGAGTTCGGAACCCGCGACCAGGTTTTTGCCAATCTACGGCAGGCCAATATATTAAAACCGGTAGCGACCTCCTCTCCATCGAGTACTGAACAGCAACGAGAGGCCTGATGAATGAAAAAGAATAATAAAGACACTGCAACCCCCGCTTCCGGCAGCGTTGATACCAATATCTGGCCACCAATACTGCGTGGAATCATCGTTATAACACTTGGCGTTGGTGGTTTCTTATTATGGGCTGTGCAGGCTCCTTTAGATGCCGGTGTAGTGGCTGACGGGACGGTGACGGTTTCAAGCCACCGTAAAACTATTCAGCATTTAAGCGGTGGGCGAGTCACCGATATTTTTATTAAAGAAGGCGATTTAGTTAAAAAAAACCAGGTGTTAGTGCGGCTGGATAAAATGCAACTTGGCATGCGTTACAGCACGTTAAATGCACAATATATATCAGCAAAAAGTATTGAAGACCGTTTACTGGCAGAAAGAGATGGGCTGGAAGTTATTGCCTTCGACAATACACTGACACAGCAATTTCCGGACAATAAACGCCTGGCAGCAGTCAGAAATTTGCAGGGAAAATTATTTGATACGCGTAGAAAAAACATCCAGGATGAGTTGTCCATGATTCAGGAAACACTGGATGGCCTTGTTGGGCAAATCGAAAACCTGAATAAAATAAAAAGCTATCGGGATCACCAATCGACTCTGATCAATCGAGAACTGGGTGCTATTCGAGCGCTTAGCGAAAAAAACTACTATCCAAAAGCACAATTGCTGGTGCTTGAACGCGAAGCCGCTGAAATATCCAGCAACGTTTCAGAAGATATTCTGAATATCGCCAAATTAAAGTCACAACAAAATGAACTGAAGATCAAAGCGTATCAGGTGCGTCATCAATATCTGCGGGAAGTAGAATCAGAGCTTACGGAAAAGCAAAAAGAAGTCGCAATGCTTGAAGATGAATTAGTTTCGACTCGACATGAACTGGATAATACGGAAATTCGTTCACCTATTGACGGCATCGTTCTGGACGTAAAAGTCAGTACTGTGGGCGGTATTATTCAGCCAGGAGAACATTTAATGGATATTGTTGCCGCAGGGCAACCTCTGCAAATAGATGCAAAAATACCGGTACATGCCATTGATAAACTGGTTCCGGGGTTGATGGTTGATGTGCTGTTCCCTGCCCTTAACCATGCTTTATTGCCATCAGTTCCTGCGCGCGTGTTAACTATTTCGGCTGACCGCTTAATCGATGAAGCCACGCAGCAGCCCTATTACCTGGCAGAAGTTCAGGTCTCTACAGAAGGTGTGCGTTTGTTGGGGGATTACAAAATTAAGGCAGGCATGCCGGCGAGTGTGACGATTAAAACCGGAGAGCGAACATTCTTGAGCTATCTGTTCAAGCCATTAATCGCTCGCCTGGAACTGGCGTTTAAGGAGTACTGATGCCATCCTGTCTAAGGCGAGTGGCCATAGTGCCACTCGCTACCCGTCATACTTAAAGCGGCAGGTGCGTTGGCAGCTCTCAGTCACCCGATGCCAATTAACATAATCTACATCATTGACTTAAATGCGAATCAGCAGAGAATATTCGTTCCTGACTATGTGCCGCAAAACTGGAGTCTACCATTAGCCGTTCTCGTAGCTTTCCGCTTATGACAAGAAAAGTGAAAACGTCAGGCGCCTTTATTATCGCCGCTATTTTACTTGCCAGTTGTTCTTCAAAACCACCGGTCTCGCTCGTGACCCCGGTGACTAAACCGGCGCATCCGGCATCGCCTTCGCAAAATCAAGAACCCGTGCGAGGCGTGTGGCTCGCAACGGTATCTCGTCTTGACTGGCCCCCTGTTGCATCAGTAAATCCGAACAACGCTTCCACTCGCGTTAGTCAGCAACAGCAAGCGTTAAAAAACAAATTAGATAACCTGAAAAGCCTTGGAATTAATACCGTATTTTTCCAGATCAAACCCGATGGCACCGCGCTTTGGCAATCAAAAATTTTGCCATGGTCAGATGTAATGACGGGTAAAATTGGTGAAGACCCAGGTTACGACCCGCTGCAATTTATGCTCGACGAAGCACACAAGCGCGGTATAAAAGTTCACGCCTGGCTTAACCCTTACCGTGTTTCCACCAATACCAAACCGTCGACCGTTGCAGAACTCAACAACACTTTATCGGACCAACCACCGAGCGTGTTTGTGCTCCATCGTGACTGGATTCGTATCTCAGGCGATCGTTATGTCTTAGATCCTGGAATTCCAGAAGTTAGAGACTGGATTACCAGCGTCGTTGCTGAAGTCGTATCGCGTTATGACGTCGATGGCATACAGTTTGATGACTACTTCTATACAGAGTCTCCAGGATCCCACATCAACGACAACCCGACATTCCAAAAATATGGTCAGGGATTTGATTCAAAAGCAGACTGGCGTCGGCACAACACGCAGCAACTTATTGAGCAAGTTTCTCGAACTATCAAGCAGTTAAAGCCGGGTGTTGAATTTGGTGTGAGTCCTGCTGGTGTATGGCGCAACCGTTCATTTGATCCTGCCGGTTCCGATACCCGAGGTGCAGCGGCCTATGATGAATCTTTTGCTGATACACGAAAGTGGGTACAACAGGGCTTATTGGATTACATCGCCCCGCAGTTGTACTGGCCTTTCGCGCGTGATGCCGCCCGTTATGATGTACTCGCAAAATGGTGGGCCGACGTGGTGAAACCAACAAATACACGTCTGTATATTGGCGTTGCACTCTACAAAGTCGGTGAACCGTCCCGGAAAGAGCCGGATTGGACGGTAAACGGTGGTGTGCCCGAGTTGAAAAAACAGCTCGATCTTAACGAATCATTGCCGCAAATCAGCGGTACGATCTTGTTCAGAGAGAACAATCTCAACCAGCCGCAAACCAGAGAAGCCGTTAGCTATCTTAAAAATCGCTGGGGGAGTTAATACCTTCCACATAACCAATTGAATATAATGATTTTTCTTTAAAATGGCGTCGCTACGTGAATTCTGTTGTTCTGGCAGTACATCAGTGCAGCAGAATTCACGTAAAATCATCTGAGAATTTGGGTTTCATTTTCCAAATCACTTCCCGACATGAGTCATAGTTGCTTATCTCTTTTTGTTTTCCCGCGTTGGTTCCTAAAACCAATCGAAACGGTCGTTTTCTGTTCCTCGATTGGTGCATCAATTTAGCCACATTAATTATTTGTTATTTTTAATTATGCGATGAATATTAATTGAACAATATTGAGGAAAGTGTGGAGGGGATAAAATTGAGTTTTATCTGGTTGTTCAAGTTTTATATCAACCGATAATCACTGGTAATGTTAATAGTGAGAAACGGTATCAACCATGAAAAAATTTGCATTAATTATCAGTAGTATAGTAATTGTTATGAGTCTGTCTGGCTGTATTTACAGAGATGGTGGTCATCACCACGGCTGGCATCATCACCATTATCGCTAATTAAAAATAAACCCCGGAATAATCCGAGGCTATTTATTTAACCGCCAGGGAAGTGACCACACTTCCCTATTGAAAACTTCCGCCAGGTTATTAGCCGTGGCGGAGGTTTTCATAAATGGCTGATTAAGACGCCGTTACACCCGGATTGTCTGATAACGAGATGAATTTCCCGCCTTTGCTATCAAATGCTTCAATACATCCCGATTCAATATCATAAACCCAGCCGTGAAGTGTAATGTTGCCCTTCGCAAGCGCTAATGCAACACAAGGGTGGGTACGTAAATTCCCCAGTTGTGCGATCACATTTTGGTGCACCATGCCGTCAACGCGAGATTGGGTTGAGCTATGCTCTTCCGCTTCGTTAATGGCTTTTGCAGCATCTGCATAACGTAACCAGTGAGCAACGGCTGGCATATGGTCAAGACACTGGCAGTTGGCGACCGCGGTCATCGCCCCACAATCTGAATGCCCACAAACCACGATGTCACGAACGCCAAGTGCCATCACCGCATATTCAACCGATGCTGAAACACCACCAGGCTCTGGCCCGAACGGTGGCACAATATTACCTGTGTTTCGAATGACAAACAGTTCACCCGGTTCACGCTGTGTAACTAATTCAGGAACTAGTCGGCTGTCGGAACAGGAAATAAAAAGTGTTTTAGGATTTTGATTTGATGCGAGTTTTTTGAATAGTTTGGAGCGTTGCGGAAAGGCTTCTTTCTGAAACCTCAAAAAACCGTCAATAACGTCTTTCATCGTAAGCCCTATATATTTTTTGTGCCGATATGATGCCACGCAGATAATGACAGATCAATTCACTGTCATACGATATATATATCCACATATTTATTGTTATTATATTTCCCCCTGTTTTTTATGCTGCTTTATATCCGCTTCATTCGAATAATCGGCAGTGGTTCCAGGTCACTATCATGCCTCCTCACCCAGCCGCGTTATCACTGTGCGCAAATAAGTCAGCACTGCTGTTGCCGTTTCGCTCAGGGAGGATTCAGCAAGCGTGACCGCGCCAACATCCATGTAGGTGGTGCTGTCAGTAATGCTGCGGCGCATCACGCGCAATCCTTCGAGCGACCACGGGCGGTAAACCAGATCCGACAATATCGTCACCCCCTTTCCTTTTGCCACCAGACTGCGCACCGTTTCGAACGAGGTGGTGATGAAACTGATATTTGGGCTACCGCCTCGGGCACGCCAGTGCTCTTTAATCACGTTGGGGTATTCGTCGGTATCCAGCAGCAAAAATGGCTGGTTTTCGAGATCAGCCAAATGAATCACTGACTGGTTCAATAGCGGATGGCCCTGCGCGGCCCAAAGTCGGCGCGGTGAACGAATAAATATCTCTTTTTTCAGGGCATTGTCGTGAGCAATATTTGAGGTTAACAGTAACGAGAAATCAATATCCCGATTCTTTAATGATTCGGTTAATTCCTGCGGATCTGACTCAATAAAATTAATCGTCATTAATGGAAAATGCTGTTCAACTTCAAGAATAATCGCTGGCAGTAAATAAGCAGAAAGCGTTTTGGCGATACCAATATTCACCGTGCACGCGCGGTGAAGTCTATTCGCACCTGATTCCGCTCAGCGGCGGCGTGTTTAGCGTGCTGTTTCTCAACGTGCCGCTACATGGTTTTCACCTCGTCAGCGCGTTGCTTATCGCACTGGGAATTGCACTTTGCTCGATGGCTCCAAAGCAGAAGCTTTTAGCTCCTGACCCATGCAGTCGATAAAATATTCGCAAACTGGCGTCAGTACCTGGTCTTTTCGCAACATAAAGCCAAAGGTGATATCGGGTAATTGCGTCTGAATGTTTAGCGGTACTAATTCCTCTTGCCCAGGGCGGGCACGCAGCAAAAAATCCGGCCAGATGCTGACGGTGTTAGCATCCTGTGCCAGTGCTGAATAGAGCCCCCATGAAGTGCAGATATTCACCTGCGCGGGCTCCTGCACCTGTTGCTCCCCTGCCAACTGTTGCCAGAATGGTTGCCAGCTTTCCCTGGTGTGGCTGCATAGCCACTGTGCTTCAGAAAGTTGGTTCAGATTGACGGCGTTGGCCAGCGGATCGCCTTTTGCCACCGCCAGAGTTTGCGGCCAGTGCTGCAAAGCAATCAGGCGAAACTCAGCAATGGGGTCGGTTTGTGCCACAAATGCCAGGCACAGGTCAAAGTCACCATTGCGTAACCCATCAATGATTTGTCCCGGCATGCCTTCATGAACGTTAACGCGGGCCTGTGGGAAGCGTAAGCGAAAGCGACGCAGAGCCTCATAAACCGGAACAGTTGCTGAAAGCAAAGAGACACCAATATTCAAACTGGCATGGGATTGCGCTTTCATGGCGGCAATTTCATGCTCTGCGCGGCTAATTTCGGTTATCACGGTGCGGGCATAACGCAGCAGCGTGTTGCCATAAGTGGTGAAACGCACGCCAGCGCCACTGCGCACCAGTAACTGCACACCTAGTCGAGATTCGAGTTCTTTGATACTGCGCGTGACGCCCGGTTGAGATAAACCCAACTCGCCAGCCGCACCGATCAGCGTTCCATGTCGGGCTACTGCCACTAAGATCCGCAATTGAGATGTTTTGATAAACCCTCCGCTATAACTGTTTGTTATAGGCATAAGAAACTGGAAATTGACCAATGATTTCAGTCTCTTCTAGCATCATAAAGCCGGTCGTTTTGCGAACTCAGTATAATAGAGGGCTTTATAAGTGGTGAACAATAACCTTGATTTGACGGTAAATATTGCTGAGTTAGTGGCACTACGCCGTGATTTACATGCTCATCCCGAAATTGCTTTTGAAGAAACACGCACCAGTGAACGTGTCGCTAATTGCCTGCAACAATGGGGAGTCACCCATTGGCGCAATATCGGCGGAACAGGTGTTGTTGGTGTGGTGGAAGGCGAACGCGGCCTTGGGCGCACTATCGCTCTGCGTGCGGATATGGATGCGCTGCCGATGGAAGAAGAAGGTACTCCGGAATATCGCTCCACTCATGCGGGCGCTTTTCACGGCTGCGGGCATGACGGGCACACCGCTATGTTGTTAGGTGCGGCGCAGTGGTTTAGCCAAAACCGCGATTTTGCCGGGAAAGTGGTGTTCTTGTTCCAGCCTGCCGAAGAAAACGGCGGTGGCGCACTGGCGATGCTGGAGGCCGGTGCTGAAACACAGTTTGACTGGGATGAAATTTACGGACTGCATAACGCGCCACATTTTGCGCCCGGGACATTTGGCGTGCTGGATGGCGCAATGCTGGCCTCATGTGACGATGTGTTGATAAGTATCGATGGCGTGGGTGGGCATGGTTCCGCACCAGAATTAACTCGCGACCCGGTGATTGCCGCAGCACAACTGGTCTGCGCATTACAAACGGTAGTCAGCCGTACCATCTCCCCCTCAGAAATGTCGGTGCTGAGCATCGGTAGCATGCATGCTGGCAGTACGCCAAACGTTATCCCTGCTCATGCCACACTTGCAGGCACGTTACGTACCTTTAACGAAGCGGTGCGTGCCCAGGCAAAACGCCGGATTGAGGCAATTTGCGAAGGGGTGGCAAAAACCTGCGAATGCGCGATTAGCGTTCGTTTTGCCAATGGTTCCCCGGCAACCGTCAACCACCCGGCTCAGGCCGAGGCTGCAGCAAAAAGTGCCGAAAAAGTGTTTGGCAAAGACAACGTGTTACGCAGTTTCCCACCGATGAACGGTTCAGAAGATTTCTCAGAGTTTTTATTACGCAGGCCCGGTGCTTATGTGCTGCTCGGCCAGGGAGGCGTTTTTTGCCATCACCCACAATACGACTTTAACGACGATGTACTGCCGCTGGGCGTGCGCTATTTCATTACCCTCGCCCTCGACCGCCTTTGTGCATAACAGCGCTAACTGACTATCACCGGAGTGTAAGATGAACAAATATGTTGCAGGGGTTTGTGGATTGCTGGCATTGACGGTCTGCCAGACCGTTCAGGCGCAAACATTACGTTTTGGTACCGACCCCACTTATCCACCTTATGAATCGAAAAAGCCTGACGGCAGTTTGGTGGGACTGGATATTGCGATTGGCAATGAAATTTGCAAAACCGCAGGCGTCACCTGCCAGTGGGTTGAATCAGGTTTTGATGGTCTCATTCCGGGCCTGAATGCCAAAAAATTCGATGCGGTTATCTCCTCAATGGCCCCGAATGCGCAGCGCCTGAAAGTCATCGACTTCAGCCAGACATTGTATGAAGACAACAGCCGCTTAATCTCTGCCAAAAATGCACCGTTGAAACCGGATGCCGCATCGCTGAGCGGAAAAAATGTCGGCGTATTACAAGGCTCAGTACAGGCAAAATATGCGGATGCGAAATGGCGCTCGCAAGGTGCCAACGTCACGGAATATCCCGATCAACAGTCGATTTACGGCGACTTAGCCAATGGCCGACTGGATGCTACTTTTGTTGTTGCCACCTCCGGGCAATCAGCCTTTCTTGACCAACCGATTGGCAAAGAGTACGCCTTCTCGGGTGAGCCGGTGAAAGACCCGATGTTATCCGCCAATAGCGCCATCGGTGTGCGTAAAGGTGATGAGCAGACGCTGAAACTTATCAATGATGCACTCACAAAAATGACGCAGGATGGCACTGTGGCCAGGCTGGAAAAAGAGTATCTCGGCAAGCATTAACCTTCGGCTGTCTCAGTCAGTGCTGAGACAGCACAGCTTATCGTAAACATAAAATTACACTTCATGTAACCCTCATTTGACGCAGTCACAACAATCCTTTACCCTGCGCGGCATAATCTCGTTATTACAAGCGTAAATTCAGAGGGAAGCGTGAAGAATCGCACTCTTGGCAGTATCTTTATCGTCGCCGGCACCACAATTGGCGCAGGAATGTTGGCAATGCCATTGGCTTCAGCAGGCGTTGGGTTTGGGGTGACTTTCCTGTTGCTCATCGGCCTGTGGGGGTTGATGTGTTACACAGCACTGCTTCTGGTCGAAGTTTATCAGCATGTTTCCGCCGACACAGGACTTGGCACCCTTGCCCGCCGCTACCTTGGGCGTCCGGGACAATGGCTTACCGGTTTTAGCATGTTGTTCCTGATGTATGCGCTGACGGCGGCGTACATCAGCGGTGCAGGTGAACTGCTGGCCGCAAGTCTGAATCAATGGTTTGCATCCTCAATCTCCGTGACAACCGGGGTTTTACTGTTCACGATTGTTGCCGGTGGCATTGTCTGCATCGGCACTCATATGGTGGATATGTTTAACCGCGTACTGTTTAGCGCCAAGGTGATTATGTTGGTGGTGATGCTTGGGCTGATGATGCCGCACATCCATCACACTAATTTACTGACGTTGCCTCTGGAGAAAGGCCTGGCTCTTTCAGCTATTCCGGTGATCTTCACCTCGTTTGGTTTCCACGGCAGCGTGCCGAGTATTGTCAGTTACCTTGACGGCAACCTGCGCAAACTGCGTTGGGTGTTTATCATCGGCAGCGCAATTCCGTTAGTTGCCTATATCTTCTGGCAAGTTGCCACGCTGGGTGCGATTGACTCTGGTGTATTCAGTGGGCTGTTAGCCAACCATTCAGGGCTGAATGGTTTGTTGCAGGCGGTTCGTGAAGTAGTGGCCTCGCCGCACGTCGAGTTAGCGGTGCATCTGTTTGCGGATCTGGCGCTGGCGACTTCATTCCTGGGGGTGTCGTTAGGGTTGTTTGATTACCTGAGCGACCTCTTTTCGCGTCCCCGTAATGCATCTGGCCGTGTGCAAACAGGGTTGATGACATTTGCGCCGCCGTTAGTTTTCGCTCTGTTTTACCCACAAGGGTTTGTGATGGCGCTGGGTTATGCCGGTGTTGCGCTGGCAATACTGGCGTTAATCATCCCGTCGCTTTTGGTCTGGAAAAGTCGCCAGACTCAAAAAGAGCCTGGCTACCGTGTTGCTGGCGGCAAACCGCTGCTGATTCTGGTGTTTGCCTGCGGTATCGCCGTGATTGTGATTCAGGCGTTGATTGCGTCTGGCGCATTGCCGGAAGTGGGTTAATTACACCAGCCCTGTGTTGACGCGTTTGCCTATCTCTTTAAGCTGCGAGTACTTCTCAAGCAGAGATGGGCCGTCATCCAGGCTCATGGCAAACATCCACATGTAGGTCATGACAGAGTAAATATGCCCGGCGTTCCCGACACCTTTCACGGTCATAAGCCAAATGGTCATCGCGAAAAGGAACGCTGCGGCAATACCAATAGATAAATAGCCGTATGCCTCACGGTCGGACAAACGAATACGGACACGCGCCAAAAAGTTGTAATGCTTGTTCAGCGTGTTTTCACTGGCAGTGCCGACAAAACCCACCTCTTTTTCCAGCCTGTCGTTGAGCTTCTCATATAACATTTCATTCTTGCGCGTATAGCTCGGCAGGAACGTCGCGAAGAAAATCAACACGCCCAGACAAGCGACACCTGCCCAGAACTCAATCGTCAACAACATAATGACTGCGCCGATAATTGATGCCACGGAGGTAATCAGTAACGGCAGGTGTGTTTCAAAGAAATTGACAAATTCACGTGACAACGTCACGCGAGCGGCAATGGTCGAATGGCTATGATCATCTTCGCGCTGTGCAAGGATCACCGGCACGGCAAGTCCGGCATAGATTCTGGCAAATGTCCGGGTATCCATGCTGCGGCGTGCAGCGCCTATCGCCCACATCACAAAGACCACCAGCGCATACAGCAATGCATGTAGCGGTTGCCCTTTAATGATGGCGTTGATGGCAAATCCGGCCATTAATGGATAAAGCAAATAGATGATGTTTTCAGCGACCACCAGCATTAGCGTAATCACTAATTTTTTACTGTGGAGTTTTGCGAGTTTTTTTAATGTATTCATTGCGCCGCGTGATGGTTTAAGCTCCGCGGTTTGGATCGTATGCATGACTTTATATTCTTAAATTGTTATTCTTGAGCGGTTGCTCAAGAGTGAAGGAAGTCTATTTGAGCACTTGCTCAAAGTCAACGAAGGTGCCGTTATGAAAGAGAAAGCGTCTGTTCTGAAAGAGAATATTCTTGATGCAGCGATCGCCCTGTTTACTGAAAAAGGAGTGGAAAAGGTCACCACTCGCGAATTAACAGAACAGGTTGGGATAGCCCGTAGCCATATTTACCACTATTTCCCGGACTGGCAGACGTTATGTATTGCAGCATTTTCGCGCTTTATGTACGCAGAACTGGACGCTTTTAGCCAAAAAACGCGTGCCTTGCCGCCGGAGCAAGGTTTGAATATTTTCGTTGAAGACTATTTACCGGACCGCGCTGACGCGGTGTGGGAGCTGTATGGATCGTTGTGGCGCCTGGCCGTGCATAACAAGGTTTATGCCGATCTGGCGTTAACGTTGACCGAAAAGTGGGATGCTTTGCTGGCGAGTATTATTGAGTCGGGCATTGAAAGCGGTGTTTTCCGCCAGACCGATGTCTGGCGAACAACCCGTCAGCTTGGTGCATTGCTTAACGGGTATTCGGATCAACTGATTATCGATAGCGCGCCACTTGCCCGCAATCAGGCCTTAGAAGATATCCAGGCATTTATCAGTCAGATTTTAATTACGGGTAAGTGATCCCCGGGGGATTCACTTCAGACGAAGCCACTTCTTCACCCTTTTCACCCCATCTGTCGAGAACTTGCTGGTATTCGCCACGTTTCGCTGCACCATCGAGGGCTGCCTGTAATGCATAAACCAGCCCGTTCCCTTTTTTGGTAGTGGTCGCAACATAGGCTTTCTTAGGCCCAAGCCCTACAACACGCGTTTTCTCAGTCAGAGCCGCTTTATAGGCCGCAACACTCTGCGGGCCGAAGGTCGCATCAGCTCTTCCGGCCTGAATATAGAGGTTGCCGGAAGCGTCATCCGTCAGGTAAATCGGCTGAGCCGGTTTGCGCCCTGCTTGTTCATTTTGGTCATTCCAGCCCAACAGAATTTTTTCCTGATTCGTACCGGAACCTAAAATAATCCGTAACCCGCTAACATCTGCTGGCCCTTCAATTTTTTGAATCGGGCTGTCTGATTTCACCGAAAATGCCAGCGAATCTACGCGATAGGTCGCAAAATCAAACTTAGTTTTACGCTGCTCGGTTACCGCAATATTCACTAAAGCCACATCGTAGCGACCGGATGTAATGCCAAGAGGCCAGTCTTCCCAGGCGGTAGGCACCAATTTGAGTTTTAGCCCTAAGCTATCGGCCAGTAAACGTGCAATATCAGGATCGCTACCGATCCTTGTGCGGTTATCACTTGCAAGCATTGCAAGCGGTGGCGAATTTAGCGCTGAAATCGCCACCGTCAGGGTGCCCGGCTCAACAAATTTATAGCCTTGTGGAATTTTACCGATAGCCACCGGGTCTTTAGCCGTGTGTATCGGCACTTCATTAGCTTTAAGATCAAGACTTCCCTGTGCAAAGCTCGCCGAGCTAACTATCAGCAGCGCCAGTGGGACAAATTTCATAACTGCTCCTTAGAGAACTTTTGATAAAAACTGACGCGTTCGCGAATGTTGTGGATGGTTAAGCACTTCGTCGCTGCTGCCTTGCTCAACGATTTTCCCGTCGACCATAAACACCACGTTATCCGCCACTTCACGGGCAAATCCTATCTCATGGGTGACGACCACAAGCGTTGTACCAGATCGGGCCAGTTTTTTAATCACATCCAGCACTTCGCCCACCAGCTCCGGATCGAGTGCGGACGTAGGTTCATCAAACAGCATCACGCGTGGGCGCAATGCCAGCGCACGGGCTATGGCGATACGTTGCTGCTGACCGCCGGAAAGATGGCGCGACCAGGCATCCGCTTTATTACGCAGCCCCACCACATCAAGTAATTGATAGGCTTGTTCAATAGCCGCTTTTCGGCTCAGCTGTTTATGGGCAATCGGTGCTTCGATCAGGTTTTCCAGTACCGTGAGATGCGGGAACAAATTGAAGTTTTGAAATACATAGCCAACGTTGATGCGCTGACGCAGGATCTCTTTTTCTTTCAGTTCATACAGCTTGTCGCCGGCCTGACGATAGCCAATGTATTCACCATCTATCTGGATGAACCCCTCATCTACACGTTCAAGATGATTAATCGCGCGCAACAAGGTGGATTTACCGGAGCCTGAAGGCCCAAGGATCACCGTCACAGAACCGGGCTCCAGTTCCAGTGAGACGTTATCCAGCGCTTTATGACGGCCAAAATATTTACTCACGCCGGTAATCGAAATTTGGCCAGTCTGGTTATGGGAGTGGTACATGGGCGGCCTCCTGGGTATGCAGCACAGGCTGATGTGACGGATGACGAGCTGGAGTTTGTTGATTAATCGCGGAGCGGCGTTCACTACGTGCCAGCCAGCGTTCAACCAGATGTTGAATCAGCGACAATGCGCTTGTGATAACCAGATACCAGACCGCCCCCACCATCAGCAGTGGGATCACTTCCTGGGTGCGGTTGTAGATCATCTGAATGGTGTAGAACAGCTCAGGCATCGCCAACACATAAACCATCGCCGTGCCTTTAGCGAGACTGATAATTTCATTAAAACCTGAAGGCAAAATAGTGCGCAGCGCCTGCGGCAGAATAATACGCAGCGTACGACGCCATGCGGGTAGCCCTAACGCTGCCGCCGCTTCATATTGCCCGTGATCCACGCCCAGGAAACCACCGCGAATGATCTCGGCTGTATAGGCGCTTTGCACTAACGTCAGCCCAACCACAGCGGTAGAAAACTGCCCCAGCACGTTTATCGTTTGGTAACTTCCCCACTGAATCTGGGTAAACGGAATGCCAATCGAGAGCGTGTCGTACAGATAGGAGAAGTTATAGAGAATAATCAGCACGACAATCAGCGGCAGTGAACGAAACAGCCAGATATAACTCCACGCAAGGCTATTTAGCAGCCACGAAGACGAAAGCCGTGCCAGCGCCAGCATTCCGCCAATCACTACACTCAGCACAGTCCCTATTAGCGTCAGCAGTAAAGTTTGCGCCAGTCCTTCAAGAATTACCGGATCGAAGAACCAGCGGGCAAATACGCTCCACTCCCAGCGGGGGTTAAATGCAACCGACTGGATAACCACAGCCAGTACAAACAGAGCGATAATCGCACCGAGTGTTCTGAGCGGATAGCGCGCAGGCACCACTTTAATCGTTGATGGGGTATGCATAAGTACTCCTCAGGCCGTTTTGCTCAGACGAGCTAACTCTTTGGTAAAACGCAGGCGGCCGTCGAACGGAGCCACACTGTATTCTTCCCGGTTACGGTGAATATCAAACTGCGGTTGATAGCCAAGACTCAGATAAAGCTTCACCGCTTCTGGTTGGCGAAAACCGGTAGTCAGATAGATATGGCGATAACCGGCAATCTGCGCCCGACTTTCCAGCTCACGCATCACACGCTGAGCAAGCCCTTGTTGGCGTAGTGCAGGATGCGTCCAGATACGTTTCACTTCGGCTGTCTGCTCGTCGAATGGCTTATAAGCGCCAGTGGCGATAATTTCACCGTCACGCTCCAGAACAATAAACAGCCCCTGTGGTGCCAGATACCATTCAGTTAGTTCGACTTCAGCATCACGGGAAAAATAGTCGCCATAGCGCGCTTCATATTCGCCAAACAGCCCAGCAATAATCGGCTGTAGTTCTGGCGCCTCAGGTGAAACATCACGAAATTGTTCACGCATGTTCTGCTCCTTAATCGCCGAGTCCGGCTGGGTTAACTTCAGATGCCGGGATTTGCTCTACGCCTTCTCCCCAGCGATTCAGGACTTTGTGGTAATCACCATTTTTAATGACACCATTGAGCGCGGTTTGTACCGGTTCCACGAGCCCACTGCCTTTCTTCAACGTGACGGCGATATGTGCAGCTTTAGGCCAACCGCCATCCACCACGCCAACTAACTGGGTTTTCTGCGTGAGTGCGGCTTTCCAGGCACCCGTTACATTGGGGCCAAAGAACGCATCAGCGCGACCGGACTGCAATGCCAGCGTTTGTGCCGCATCGTCTTTGGTATAAACCGGTGTGAAGGGTTTAAGCCCTTTCTTCAGGTTCTCTTCATTCCATGCCAGCAAAATAGACTCCTGGTTGGTCCCTGAGCCGACAATAATGCGCAGCCCTGCAATGTCCTGTGCTTTCTCAATCTTCTTGATTGGGCTGTTAGATTTCACATAGAAACCCAGTGAATCTTTACGGTAGGTGGCGAAGTCGAATTTCTGTTTGCGATCTTTGGTGACGGTAATATTGCTGATTGCCGCATCGTATTTCCCCGATGCCACACCCAATGGCCAGTCTTCCCAGGATGTGGGTACGACGTTGAGTTCAAGCCCTAAGCTGTCAGCCACCAGACGTGCAATATCGACTTCGCTGCCGAGCAACGTTTTGTTGTCTTCAGCAAACACCGTCAAGGGTGGCGAGTTGAGTGCCGCAACTGCTACGGTGAATTTACCGGGCACCGCAAAATGATGATCTTTTGGCAGCTGTGCCACAGCCGATGGATTCACGGCCGTATTAATCGGCGTTTTATTGGCCTCGAGGCTCACGCCAGTACCGTTAATAGTGACTTCTTGTGCCAGAGTTTGTGCCGACGAAAGTGCCAGAGCGATAGCAAGGATTAGCGATATTTTTTGCATAGCAGGTTCTCTTTTTTATTTTGGTGTTTTGTCGGATGGCGCTTTGCTTATCCGACCTACGAAAGCGCCGTTGTAGGGGGGATAAGCTTTAGCGCCATCCACCATTTTGCGCCTACGAAAATTGATTTACCGGATTGGCGAGCCCCAGGCTTTCACGCAGCGTGCTGCCGGGATACTCCTTGCGGAACAACCCACGGGCTTGCAGTACCGGGACAACTTCATCGACAAAGCGTGGGAAGGTATCAGGCGTACCGCCCTGAATAATAAAACCGTCGGCGCCATAGCTTTCAAACCACTGCTGCAACCCATCAGCCACTTGCTGTGCGGTCCCGGAAAAACGCGGGCGCGGTGATGCAGCTTCAAGCGCGACCTGGCGCAGCGTCAGATTGCGTGTCTGAGCATTACGTTTGATTTCATCTGTGGTACTGCGGAAGCTGTTCTGCCCCAGGTCACCGATATCCGGGAAGGGTTCATCAAGCGGGTACTGGCTAAAATCGTGATGCTCAAAGTAGCGACCGAGGTAATTCAGGGCATCGTTAATTGAGACCAGTGCGGCGGTCGTTTGATATTGGTTCTCCACATCATCAGCATCTTTCCCAACGATCACGCTGACACCCTGGAATATTTTTAAGTCATCGTCATTACGGCCATGATTTTTCAGTTGACCTTTAACGTCACGATAGAAATGTTGCGCCTCTTCAAGGGTTTCATGATGGGTGAAAATAGCGTCGGCATGGTGGGCGGCTAATTTCTTACCGTCGTCTGATGCACCTGCCTGGAATACAATCGGACGACCTTGCGGCGTGCGGGAAATATTCAGCGGGCCTGCTACCTGGAAGAAATCTCCGCGATGATCCAGCGTATGTAATTTATTAGGATCAAAGAATTGCCCACTGGCTTTATCACGAATAAATGCATTTTCTTCCCAGGAGTCCCACAGTCCTTTCACCACATCCAGAAATTCATCGGCAATGCGATAACGCAGCGCATGCTCAGGGTGTTTTTCACGGGAAAAGTTCTTCGCTGAACCTTCCAGCGGCGATGTCACCACGTTCCAGCCCGCACGTCCTTTACTCAAATGGTCAAGGCTTGCAAACTGGCGAGCGACGGTAAAGGGTTCGCTATATGAGGTAGACAGTGTGCCAACCAACCCCAAATTCGTAGTGACGCTGGCTAATGCTGACAACACCGTTAATGGCTCAAATCTATTCAGGAAGTGAGGTATCGACTTTTCGTTAATATATAAACCGTCTGCGACAAATAAAAAATCCAGTTTGCCCGCTTCTGCTTTTAACGCAGTCTCTTTCACAAATTCAAAACTAATGCTGGCATCAGCAATAGCTGCCGGGTGCCGCCATGCCGACATATTTCCTGATGCGCCATGTAAGATTGTTCCAAGACGCAGTTGTCGATTATTTGACATATGTACCTCTTTATTTTGGCCGCACGCATCCTGGGGAGTTGACCCCTGCGTATTAGCTATTGTTAGTTTTGCAGTAGTGCTTTTTCAGCAAGCGTTGCGAAATATCGCGCCGCACTTTCAATTAATGCCTCATCCGGATTAAACGCCGAATGATGTAAACCATAAGGGCTGGCGCTACCAATACTGACAAATGCCCCGGGAATGGTTTGCAGATAAACAGCGAAGTCTTCGCCACCCATATGCAGTTCGGAGGTTTGTGTCTTATAACCCACACTTTCTGCAACCTGCATAGAAAACGCCGCCCATTTCTCATCGTTGATTAACGTCACTGGCCCGTTAAACCACTCCACGTCAATCTGTGCGCCAAAGGCACTGGCTAAGCCGGAAGCAATTTCGCGGATGCGTTTCTCGACCTGTTTTTGAATATCACCACGATGAGTGCGCACTGTTCCTTCAAGCTCAACGCTTTCAGGCAGCACATTCCAGGTATTCCCCCCTTGTATGCGAGTCACACTCACGACCACGGAATCGAGCGTATCGATATCGCGACTGGCGATAGTTTGCAGCGCGATAACCAGCTGGCTTGCCAATACAATGGGGTCGTGGCCCTCATGTGGGCGGGCGGCATGAGCGCCTTTTCCTTTCACCCGCAAAACAAAGCGATCAACATTGGCATAGAATGCGCCGCCTCTGGTGGCAAAGGTGCCGACCGGTAAACCGGGTTCGTTATGCATCCCAAAAATAGCTGAGACATTTTCCAGAGCCCCGGCCTTAATCAGTGCCTTTGCGCCGGTAAAATTTTCTTCCGCCGGTTGAAACAGCAAGCGCACGCGACCCGCCAATTGGTCTTCACGCTCCTTAAGTAACAGCGCTGCACCGAGGATCACGCTGCTATGAACATCATGCCCGCAGGCATGCATCACGCCATCGTGTTGTGAACTAAAAGAGACACCGCTGGTTTCCTGAATCGGCAGTGCGTCAATATCCGCACGCAGCGCAATCACCTTATCGCCGTGCCCTACTTCAGCCACCACACCAGTTGCAAGTGAGTACGGCAACAGACGCAGCCCTGCGGACTCCAGCCAGTGACGTATGCGAGCGGTAGTTGCCACTTCCTGGCCGGACAGTTCAGGGTTCTGGTGGAGTTCACGTCGCCAGTCGATAAGCTGTTGTTTGAATGTCTGTGGGGCGAATGTCATTGGCAACCCCTTACCAGGCTTCATGTTGTGCAGCAAAATCGAGGTGCGATATTGCAGGCTGAACGTCAGCCAACAAACGCAGCGACTGCAAACGTGCTACCGGGTCGGCAATCGGGGTATCAATGATAAATTCGTCGATGCCAAACTGTTGGCTCAATGCCTCAAGTCCGGCATGTACTTGCTCTGCGGTACCTTTAAGCAGCGAGGGTTCGCGCCGTTCGATTTTTTTGATAGCGCTGCCTGCCTGGCGAGCAAATGCGTGAGCCTGCGCTTCACTGGCGACACTAACGCGTTGACTGTTTTCAAGCTCAACGCTCCAGATTTCCACCTGGTTTGCCAGTTCATCGGCGGTATCTGTATCAGCCGCCACAATCACCTGCACCGCCACCAGGGTGTCGCGTTGGCTTTTACTACGCCAGGCGTTAAGAACATCGCGCATCAGGGTTTTATCACCATTCAGATGGGCGGCGTAGACGAAATTCCAGTTAAGATTTGCGGCAAGCTGTGCACTCTCAAGGCTTGCGCCCAACAAGAAACGCTCGGCACTTTGTGCAGGAACCGGTGTTGCGCGTAAGGTTTCCTCGTCATCCTGTGCTGCTGGTAATGAGAGCCAGTTATCAAGCTGAGTGAGTTTTTCCGCGAACGACTCTTTATCTTGCCCTGCACGTTGCAATGCTTGTGTGGAAAGCGGTAACCCACCTGGCGCTTTACCCACACCGAGATCCACACGCCCCGGAGCAAGACTTGCTAATAAATTGAAGTTCTCCGCCACTTTATAAGGGCTGTAATGTTGCAACATCACCCCGCCTGAGCCGACACGAATGCGGCGGGTTTGCCCAACAATCCAGGCAATAAGCAACTCAGGAGACGGGCTTGCCAGGCGGGAAGTGTTATGGTGCTCGGCAATCCAGAAACGGTGATAACCCCAGGCTTCGGCCTGTTGAGCCAGATGTAATGTGTGCTTGAGAGCGTCGCCAGGAGTGCCATCCTTTGCGACCGGACTTTTATCCAGCAGGCTAATTCGATAAGACATGCGACCAACTCGTATTGTTTAACATGTCTTAATTAATAAGGTTTCCGTCAACGTGAGTGAAACAATTAATTTACATTTAGTTAGCCAAAAACTGGATAAGCCCATACATTGTGACGTAAAGTTTCATATATGGCCTATTGTAGTATTTATTAATTATAAATAGATCTTTTATGACCCTTTTAATTGACATTAGTCCATAAATGACCCATTTTAATGATTAATTTAATAAAAAGACCATTTATGACCCTTTTGATTAAAAATGGTTCATAAAAAACCTATGTATTGTCAAAAAATGAATCTAAGGGTCATATATGAACTATAACAACGCAGACCTCGTCGCCAAGCTGCATACCATGAGTGAATTATTGAGTGACGTTAAAAAAGCGGTGGCACTGAGAGCGCAAGAGTCAGACCTGGCGCTAACCGAACAGGTCATTACGAAATCTGTACAGTTGGGTCAACAATTAAACCAACGTCGCAAAGAACTGGACATCGACCTGGCAACCCTTGAGCTGCAAACGGGCGTGTCGGTATCAACGTTAAAACGCCTGTTTAAAGATCCCGATCAGGTCAAATTTGGTACCGTATTGAGTGTCGCTGACGCATTAGGAGTGAAACTGTGCGCCGCCGTGTAGAAGTGTGGTTATACGGTGAAGCGGTGGGTGAATTGCGCCAGGATGATGATGGTTTTGCGTTTAGCTACCATGCCGACTATATCGGCCCGCCGCTCTCCTTAAGCCTACCGGTGCGTATTGGCCACTTTCATAGCCGAACTCTACCGCCCTTTTTTGCATCATTAGCACCTGAAGGTTGGTTGAAAAGGCGTTACAGCCAACTGCAACAACGCGATGAACATGATCTACTCGGTATGCTGATTGATAACGGCAAGAACCTGATTGGCGCAGTTCAGCTGGTCAACATTCAGGAGGATTAACAATGCGCTGCCACATTCTTTTGACTCAACTGGTGCAGGCCAAAGAGCGGGAGTCAGGCTATTCAAACAAAGGCCTCAAGCATCTGACCAGCTCAGGTAAGGTCAACCCGCAGCTGAGTTTTACGCGCAGTGAATTTATTCACGAATTGCCAAAAGCCCAGCGCGGGATGAGTATTTCCGGGTATCAACCAAAACTGCAAATGGTGGTGCGCGATGGCGAATTTGCGGTGGTAGAGCATCAGGGTGAATACATACTCAAACCCTCTCCGGCTGAATTTCCACATCTGGCAGAAAATGAACACGCGACAATGACGCTAATGGCGCGACTCGGATTTGACGTACCGCCACATGGATTAGTCAGTTTTGCGCCTGAAGGAAATGATACCGAACGCGAGTTGGCCTTTGTTATCCGCCGTTTTGACCGGGATATGATAACTGGCGCGGCTATTCACCAGGAACAGCTAGATGCGGCGATGAATATTGGCGAGAAGTACGGCAAAACCGGCAGCGACGGTAAGCAGTATGTTAGCTATCAACAATTGGCAGAGTTTCTGACCCAGCATGTAAACAGCAACCTCGCCTTTAAAATCGACTTGTTCCGCCGTATCACCTATGCGTATTTACTGGGTAATAACGATATGCATCTACGCAATTTCGGGTTGATGCATCCAAGAGTTGGCGAACCAACGCTATCCCCGATTTATGACTTTGTCTCCGTTGCCCCCTATCCCACCATTTTTAGTTCAGGATTTATGGCGCTGCCATTACTGAGTTGCGAGGAAGGCGACCGCGAGTTAGCGCCAGGTTTTAAAACCGCCTATGGTGAATATCTGGGTATGGATTTTCGGGAACTCGGACTGGCGATAGGATTGACCGACAAACTTATCGTGAAGTTATTGAATGATGTTCAAAAAGAGAGCCGCATTGTGGAAGCGGTATATCGTGATTCGTTTATGCCACCCGAGGCGATTGCCGCCACGTTGCGTTGTTACCATCAGCGGCTGGACAGGTTGATGCGCCTGGATGAAGCGGAGTTGTGAAACTGAAGTGTGAAAAAGAGTCGGGTAACGCTACGCTTACCCGACCTACGATTTCAAATTCGTAGGGTGGATAAGCGCAAGCGTCATCCACCCATTACATTTACATCAAGAAAATCAGAAGGTTTCCCAGTTTTCGTTTGAGTCGCTGACGGTGGCTTTACGATTCATCACCGGGGTGATAGTCAGTTTTGGCTCAACCTGACGAGGCTCCTTTTTGGCTTCCTGACCAATACGGAACACGGCAACAGCCTGAGTCAGACGGCTTGCCTGATCTTCAAGTGCTGAAGCAGCAGCGGCAGATTCCTCCACCAGGGCGGCGTTTTGCTGGGTCACACGGTCCATTTCAGAAACCGCCAGCCCAACCTGGTCGATACCACGGCTTTGCTCATCAGACGCCGAGGCAATTTCACCCATAATATCCGTCACACGCGTTACCGCATTGACGATTTCGCCCATGGTTTCACCGGCACTTTCAACCAAAGTTGAACCGGTATCCACTTTATTAACGGAATCTTCAATTAGCCCTTTTATCTCTTTCGCCGCCTGTGCACTACGCTGTGCCAGGTTACGCACTTCACCGGCAACAACCGCAAATCCTCGCCCTTGCTCACCGGCACGTGCCGCTTCAACTGCGGCGTTCAGCGCCAGAATATTGGTCTGGAAAGCGATACCGTCAATCACGCTGGTGATGTCGGCAATTTTCTTCGAGCTACCGGCAATGTCGTTCATGGTGCGCACCACGTTATCCACCACTTTACCGCCCTTCTGCGCGGTTTCTGACGCGCTCAATGCCAGCTGGCTTGCCTGGCGGGCATTTTCCGCATTCTGTTTCACGGTTGCAGTTAACTGTTCCATGCTGGCAGCAGTCTCTTCAAGCGAAGCGGCTTGTTGTTCGGTACGGGAAGAAAGGTCGTTGTTACCGATAGATATTTCGCTGGCACCACTATAAATCGCATGCGCGCCGTTACGAACTTCGTTCACTGTGCTCACCAGCTCAGACTGCATATGTCGCAGGCTTGCCGCCAGTTGGCCCATTTCATTGGTCCCATCCACATCGATGGAGTGCACCAGGTCACCGTCCGCAATATGGCGAATGTTATCAATCAAGCGGTGCAAAGGTTCGATAAGGGTTTTCTTGATACCCAGCCAAACGACAATAATCGCCGCGACAACCAGCGCCAGAATCACAACCAGGATCCAGATGGCCTGAGAGTATGACTGGTTATTGTCGTCTACTGCTTGTTGATACAGACTATCGTTTTGTTGTAGATAGTTGACGTACTCTTTCTCGAAACCATCCTGGTATTTCTGTGTCGGCTGGTCAAAGAACTCATTAATTTTACCGGCTCCCAGCAATTGAATCAGCTCAGCAAGCGCACCGTGGTAAATATCGTAGTTACGCTTAATTTCGTTGATTGATGCTTCGCTCTGACGCGGGTCGCGTGGCAAGGCTTCATACGCGGCCCACTCTTTTTCGGCCTGCTTTAACGACTGGCTGGCAATAAGCATTAACTCATTTACTGTCGAACCGCTGCCGATATTGTTGGTATCCATCATATGACGGATACCGGCACGGTTTAGAGTGTTGCGGGTTTGAAGCAATGCAACCCAGCTACCGTTGAGCGTGGACTGCTGCTGGCGAATCGTTTGCAGTACAGTGAAGTTTTCTTTGTCGTTTTTCAGTGCATTGAAGAACAATCCACCGGAAGTAATTTGCAAAATACCAAATAAACCCAGCACAAGTAGAAGGCTGGTTACAACTTTTATGCGATTTAACATGCTTTTTTGTTCTCATGGCAACAGAAGCATAAAGTTTCGGCAGTTGGCGCTAAAACTTTATGCTTATTGTCTGAGAAAAGCTGAGATCAGCTGCGCTCAATATCTTTAGCGGCCTGATCTAAGGTGTCGATGATTTTGTAGAGCGTCTCTTTGGGTAAATTGCTTTGCCCAAGTTTGGTATTGAGCGCCATTTTGAAGTTATGTATCGCTCGCTGTATTTCAGGCAAACGGCGGTTATCGCCTAACACGCCCAGCGACTCGAGCTTAGCGATGATATGGCCAAGATGCTCTTGCTGCTGAGCAAGTTCCGCATGCCCTTCTTCGGTGAGCATCCACGCCTTTTTGCTGCTGTCGCTTTGCACTGCGGCGATAAACCCCATCTCCTCAAGCAAAGAGAGGTTCGGATAGATAATTCCAGGGCTTGGGACATACTCGCCCTTCGCCGTCGCCTCAATAGATTTGATCAATTCATAGCCATGCGCGGTATTGGCTGAGAGGAAGTGCAAGATCAGCAGACGAATATCATTGGCATCAAACAGGCGCTCTCGACGCATCCGCGCTTTGCCTTCCATTCCCCCGTGTTCGTGATGACCATGATGGCCACCGTGTAAACCATGCTGTTCATGACGCTCATGTTTTGCGCAAAAACGATGATGAATATGTTTGATTCTCATGTTCGTTTCCTTATTTGTTATGCCAGTAAGCGACAGCGCGTACGTAATCGGCGTCCAGACCACGGTTTTCCAGCAGTTCATCACTGAGTTGTTTAACATCGCGCCCTTCGCCGGTAATCCAGACGAAATAGTCATTCTCCGGGAATTCAATGGTACGGACGTTACGTGCGATAGATTCGATATCAAGCCACTCAACGCGCACATGTTCAAACTCGCTGAGATACTCATGAGTTTGTGCATGGTGGCAATTGACCAACACGACAGGTGAAATATGTTCTGGTAGTGAGAGCAAGCGGCGACGAACTGCAGGTAAACCGCTTTCATCGCAAATATAGAGTTGGAACGCGTAATCGGTTGGAATGACGAGCGATCCTCTTGGCCCACCGATAAGCAGCGTATCGCCCACTGCGGCTTTGTCAGCCCACATGCTTGCCACACCGCCATCGTGAATATAGAAATCCAGCGTCAATTCGTTACATGCGGCATCAAAAGACAAAGGGGTGTAATCGCGAGAAACGGGACGCAGCCCTTCGCCCCAGACAATGCCATCATCGGTAACGGATGGACGCACAAAATCACCGTTTTCAGGTGGGAAGAAGACTTTTACATGGTCATCAAATCCCTCTGAAGAAAAACCAACCAGTTCAGGGCTGGTAAAAATAATACGGTGGAAACAGCCTGCGACCGTTTGTTTACTTTTAACGGTTAACTCACGGAATTTGAGTTCATTTTTTACGCGTTCAGGAAGTTTAGGTTTGGTTTGTATGGTCATCGGGTTCTCATTATTCATTGTGTAAGATATATCATAGATATGTTTTAGCACATGAGTGTGAGATTGTCGTTATCAATTTTTGCGATTATACAAGCCTCGCCTCGCTGAAAATTTAATCAATTTAATTAACTCGTCTCACGGGTCGCAAATTGACAAACCCTTACCAAGCGGGGCTTTCATTTGCTTTAAGTGGTGCCTACACTGAGGTTGGCAGCTACTGCCAGGTAAAACTCCATTCACCCACCAAAGTCCAGGAGGTTTGTAATGTTTCCTGAGTACCGTGAATTGATCAACGAACTAAAATCCGCGAACCCGCGCTTCCTCAGCTTGTATGACAAGCACAATCAACTCGACGATGAGATTTTACGCAGAGGGGGACCACAAGGGACGGGATACAATGAAAAGGTCGTGCAGATGAAAAAAGAGAAGCTGCGGCTAAAAGATGAGTTGTATCAGATGTTGAAGAAAGCCAGTCATTAAGTTCGTTGTCAGGAAGGGGAACCCCCCTTCCTGTTTTTGTACATCAGGCTTTGGTGACATGCGTAAAAACAATCGCGTAAAGTTCATTCAAGCCCGGATATATTTCAGCAATCACTTCCTTGAGCTCTGGCAGCGTCATATTTTCCTGCCGTGCATGCTCATCAGTCAGTTGGTCAAGAGCCACCGGCGTCACACTGACCACTTCAATAGTGCAAAAATAAACATCATCTTCATAACGCCCGACGCGCAGTTGTTGGCCCGGGGTAAAGTGTGATTCAGAGGCATCACGCAATGTAATCGTTTTGCGCCCGGCGACAATATCGTTCTCGAAACGCTGGAAAAAGGTTATGTCGTTCATGGAATTCCTGCTCGAAGTATGAAGGGTTTTAAAACAGAGAAAACATCAATGCGACTGGAAAGCTCATCGGCCAGGTCGCTCCCACCAGCACAGAGCTTAATAGTTTAATTCGTTTGGTATCGCGAGCCAAAAACCAGGTGACCAAAGCAGTGATTAACGACATTACAGCGTAAAAAATCAGCATATCTTGATAAAGAGTCATTTTTATAATGGGGAGTTTGAAAAAATTCCCGCAAAATATGCCCTTTTTTATGATGCAGATCAAGTTTTCACATTAACAGAGCAAATGGGTGTATGTGATTTTTAACCATCGCTTTAGCATTTATGCGGTCCAGTCTCATTTGGAAAGACAACTGCTCTCAAATTTCATAGCTTGCTTATAATACCTGGTCTCAATTTTATTATCGGAAGGATTGATAAAAATATTAACCTAATTACACTACCAAATATTCACAACATAAAAACAACTATTGGAAATGAAATTTCCATATACCCCTAAATGGTTAAGTGCCTCTAATGTATTTAGATTAAATAAAAAACATATTTATTGTATTTGTGCTCTTATCATTATGATGAATTTTCTTAGCGTTAGATTATCTAAACAATAGTGTTTCCTATAACTGTCGTAAAATTTAATTTTCTTGCTATTCGTTAAGGATATTATGATAATGAGTGTATACATCCGTACAAAATTTCTTCTACGCTATCTTGTATAAATAAGAATATTCATAATGTTAAAATTAACTTCTAGAAAAGCATTGATATTAACTGTTTTTGTTCTTATTGCTCCTTTTGTTCTAATTTCTACATATTCATTTTTCTACATTAAAGTAGGAGTGGAAAATAACTTTAACGAAACAATGTTTAGATTCACCAAAAATACTGCTTATGCCAGCATAGAAACTCCCGTAAGAAAAATTAATGCAAAACTTAATGCTATGGCTGGCATGATTAGCAAAGAAGATATTGCTCAATACATCTCTCCTGAGCACTCTGAACTAAATTCATTGCTACCTTCATTAATCATCTCTAATGAAATGTTTTCCAGTATACTGCTATCTGATAGCCAGGACCGTTACAGAGTTTACCCGCATAAAGAATATCAAGGATTTAAACCATCCGAACGTCCCTGGTTCCCGACAGATGGCGTTAAAAATACAATTTACTACTCTGATCCTTATGTTGGTGTCAGTAAGAGCCCCACTACCAATAAGCATGTGCTCGATGTCACGGTAAGCATGAATCTCTTTGATAGAAAATCGGATTTCGTTGGCAATATAGCTCTGGATCTGGATCTGAATGCATTAAGCAACATTCTGAAAGGCCTTACCGTCCCTTATAATGGTCGGTTTAAAGTTGCAGCAATGGATGGCTCAATCATTATGTACGCGAACACCAAAGAAATTTTCGCCCAAAAGATACCAGAATCTTGGTTGAAGGAGATAAAAGAGACATCAGGCTCATTTAACGATAACGAAAATAATCAAATTGTTTTTTATCAGACATACCAAAATCCCGACTGGGTTGCATTATCCACTGTCAGCTATGACAATTATAATAAATTACTAAACAATGCTTACCTTGCCTTAATCTACATTATTCTCGGCTGTTTAATTTGTTATCTCATTGTGGCTATAATTATCAGGATGTATTTTAAACAGTGGGTCGATGTGCTTTATCTCAGTATTAATGAAAATACACCTAATGAAACCCCTCGTAATTTGGAAAATCTTTGCAAGGGAATAGCCAAAAAAAATGAAACGCTGAAAGAAGCAGTTGAGGCAGCCACCACCGATCCGCTGACGAAAATTGGTTCACGCCGAAAATTTGACCAAGATGTGCTGAACCTGTTTCATTCTCGTGTTCCGTTCCATCTGGCAATGATCGACCTTGATAACTTTAAAAAGATTAATGACACATGGGGGCATCAAACCGGTGACTGTGTCCTGCAAAATGTGAGTAAAGCAGGCGTTGAGAGATTTGGTGGGAAACATGATATTTATCGGTTTGGCGGTGAAGAATTAGTCGCATTAATTTATGACTTACCATTCAATGAATGCTATGAACTTATTGATAGCTGGCGCTATACCGTGACAAAAAGAAAGTGGCGTGAACAAGGCATGTTGGTTTCGTTTAGCTGTGGAATTGCCAGTTCGATGGAGTGTAGCTCGATAGATGAATTGGTCGCCACGGCAGATAAATTGTTGTACCAGGCAAAAGAGTCAGGGAAAAATTGTATTTACCCGCCTATATCTTAAAAAATTCGAGCCGCATCGCAGCGGCAAGAGAGCGCATCCCGATGAGCTTACATAAGTAAGTGATTCGGGTAAGCGAACGCAGCCAATAAAGTAGTAACTTGAAGTTTTACCGCTCACTATGGGTCGGAAGGCGCAAGATGCTCCTCTTGCGCTCTCAAAATTGATCATTAATCAATATGGGTGAATTTTGCATACGTAATGACCTCTCGAACCCGATAACGACTATCTTTAATAAACAGTGTTATCCCATCGAGGTCATTATGTTCCTCAACTACTTCGCTCTCGGCGTCCTGATCGTTGTCTTCCTCATTATTTTCTACGGGATTATTATTCTCCATGATATCCCCTACCTGATAGCCAAAGCCCGCAACCACCCGCACGCCGATGCCATTCATGTCGCAGGCTGGGTCAGCTTGTTTACACTCCATGTTATATGGCCGTTCTTATGGATCTGGGCAACGCTCTACCGCCCTGAACGGGGCTGGGGTATGCAACAAAATGCCGACGCAACACTGGCTTCGTTACAGCAACGCGTAAGCGAACTGGAACAGAAACTGGATAACAACAAAATAACTCCATCGGAGTAATATCATGGATCTGCTCATTATTCTGACATATGTGGCATTTGCGTGGGCCGTATTTAAGATTTTTAAAATACCGGTAAATAAATGGACAGTGCCAACCGCTGCTTTGGGCGGAGTATTTTTAATTGGCGCACTTATTTTATTAATGAACTACAACCATCCTTATACTTATTTAGCGCAAAAAGCGGTTATTTCTATTCCTCTTACTCCACAAGTAACGGGAATTGTCAGTGAAGTTACCGATAAACAAAACATGATGATTAAAAAAGGTGAAGTGCTATTTAAAATAGACCCTACGCGCTACCAGGCTCGTGTCGACAGGCTGCAAGCTGATTTAATGACGGCAATTCACAGCACGCAATCACTCAAATCACAACTTGATGCCGCCGTGGCCAACACAACTCGCGTCACCGCCGAACGCGACAGACTATATAAAGATTACCAACGTTACCTTCAGGGCAGCAAAGCGCGAGTAAACCCCTTCTCTGAAAGTGATATTGATAACGCGCGACAGAACTTTCTTGCGCAAGATGCCCTGGTAAAAGGGTCGGTTGCCGAGCAATCACAGATCAAAAGCCAGTTAGACAGCATGGTGAATGGCGAGCAATCACAGATTGTCAGCCTGCGCGCACAGCTTGCCGAAGCCAAATATAATCTCAACCAAACCGTTATTCGTGCGCCCAGCGATGGTTATGTCACGCAAGTTCTGATTCGCCCGGGAACCTATGCCGCTGCACTGCCGTTACGCCCGGTGATGGTGTTTATTCCGCAACAAAAACGCCAGATTATCGCCCAGTTCCGGCAGAACTCTTTGTTACGTCTGGAAGCGGGTGACGAAGCCGAAGTGGTTTTCAATGCGCTACCAGGGCAGGTTTTCCAGGGTAAGCTGACCACGGTTTTGCCCGTTGTTCCTGGCGGTTCTTATCAGGCCCAGGGTACGTTGCAATCTCTGACTTTGACTCCAGGAAGTGACGGTGTATTAGCAGTGATTGAACTCGCACCCGATGCGCAAGTGGATGCCTTACCCGATGGGATCTTTGCCCAGGTGGCCGTCTATTCTGACCACTTTACCCATGTGTCTGTGATGCGTAAGGTGTTATTGCGGATGACCAGTTGGATGCACTATTTATATCTGGATCATTAAGTTGCAAAAACTCACCACCTCTTTGGGAGGTGGTGAGATAACGCTAGTGCTTAATCATTACATGACGAATGACGGTGTAATCCTCAAGCCCGAATAACGACATGTCTTTGCCATAACCCGAGAGTTTTTGTCCACCGTGCGGCATTTCGCTGACCAGCATGAAATGGGTATTCACCCATGTACAGCCGTACTGCAAACGAGCACTCAGGCGATGTGCGCGGCCGACATCTTGTGTCCAGACTGAAGACGCCAGCCCGTAGCTGGAGTCGTTCGCCCAGCCAAGCACCTGCTCTTCATCATCAAAGGTCGTGATGCTAACCACCGGGCCAAACACCTCTTTTTGCACGATGTCATCTTCCTGCTTTGCACCCGCAAGTAGCGTTGGCTGGAAGTAATATCCCGGCCCTTCTACTTTCGCCCCGCCCGTCACCACTTTGACGTGTGGGAGTGCTTTAGCAGCATTCACCGCATTGCTTACCCGCTCAAGATGAGCGGCAGAACTTAGCGGCCCGAGTTCTGTGGATTCATCGTCTGGCGCACCATATTTCAGGCTGCTGACCGCATCCCCCAGTTTTTCCACCAGTTTGTCGTAAATGCCCTTTTGGGCGTAAATTCGGCACGCCGCGGTACAGTCTTGCCCGGCGTTGTAATATCCGAATGTGCGCACACCTTCGACGACCGCATCTAAATCCGCATCATCAAAAACAATCACTGGCGCTTTGCCGCCCAGTTCCATATGGGTACGCTTAATCGAAGGTGCGGTATGGCTGATGATATGCTCACCAGTGGCAATCGATCCGGTTAAAGAAACCATGCGCACTTTCGGATGACCGGTCAGCACATCACCTACTGTTTGCCCGCGCCCGAACAGCACATTCAGTACGCCTGCCGGGAAAATATCTTTTGCTAGCTCAGCGAGTTTAAACGCGGTAAGCGGAGTGATTTCGGAGGGTTTGATCACTACACAGTTACCCGCAGCGAGTGCCGGGCCTAGTTTCCATGCTGCCATCATCAGTGGGTAGTTCCATGGTGCGATAGACGCCACCACGCCCACAGGGTCACGGCGAACCATCGACGTATGACCACTGAGATATTCCCCTGCGGCTAGCCCGTTCAGACAGCGACTTGCACCAGCAAAGAAGCGGAACACATCCACCACCGCAGGAATTTCGTCGTTCAACACACAGTGATAAGGTTTACCGCAGTTTTGCGATTCCAGACGGGCAAATACTTCGCCATTTTGCTCAATAACATCCGCCAGTTTTAGCAGATGTTCCGCACGTTCTTTTGGGGTGGTTTGCCCCCAGGTAGCAAAAGCAATATCTGCAGCCAGTACCGCATCGTTTACCTGATTCGCAGTGGCTTCCGCGATCTCCAGCAGAACCTCTCCCGTTGCCGGGTTGTACACCG
The DNA here is from genome assembly GCF_000737905.1 of Buttiauxella noackiae. NCBI lineage: Bacteria > Pseudomonadati > Pseudomonadota > Gammaproteobacteria > Enterobacterales > Enterobacteriaceae > Buttiauxella > Buttiauxella noackiae. The sequence goes on along the minus strand of NZ_JPRU01000001.1, from coordinate 497,779 downwards.
GCAACTTTTCCCCAAGGCCTTGCACTAACTGGCCGTTTATTAATAGCTGGCTTTGCATAGTGATACCCTTTTCAACATTATTTACCGCTGCCCGCGACATCATCTCCACCGCGACTCAGCCAGTACGCCCCTAAAATCGGTATGGTTGTCATCAACATCACCATTAGCGCCACCACATTCGTGACCGGCACTTCGCGCGGGCGTCCCAATTGATTGAGCAGCCACAGTGGCAATGTGCGTTCATGCCCGGCGGTAAAGGTCGTGACAATAATTTCATCAAACGACAGCGCAAACGCCAGCATGCCTCCGGCGAGCAATGCAGACCCCAGGTTAGGCAAAATGACATAGCGGAAGGTCTGCCAGCCGTCGGCACCCAGATCCATCGACGCCTCAATCAAGCTATAAGAGGTGCGTCGGAAACGAGCGATGACGTTGTTAAACACAATAACGACACAAAACGTTGCATGCCCCACCACAATGGTGAAAAAGCCCGGTTCAAAATTCATCATTTTGAAGGCGGTTAGCAGTGCAAGGCCCGTGATAATTCCCGGCAAAGCGATTGGCAACAACAGCAATAAGGAGATGGCATTTTTGCCAAAAAACTCTCGCCGCCAGAGTGCAGCGGCAGCGAGTGTGCCCAGGATCAACGCAAGTATAGTTGCCAGCGCGGCAATTTTGAGTGACAACGTCACGGCATCAAGGATGTCACTGCGCGATGCCGCCACGCTGAACCAGTGGAGCGTCAGTCCTTTTGGTGGAAAGCTAAATGCCGCCTCTTCGGTGTTAAACGCATAAAGCGCGATGATCAACAGCGGGAAATGCAGAAAAATCACCCCGCCCCAGGCAGCAATTTTTAGCAGTAACGGTGCGCGTTCAGAGTGCATCGAAGGCCCCCAGTCGTTTCACCAGTGAAAGATAAATGGCGATCAGTACAATCGGCACCAGCGTAAATGCCGCCGCCATCGGCATATTGCCTATCGCGCCCTGCTGGGAATAGACCATGTTGCCGATGAAATACCCCGGTGGCCCCACCAACTGCGGCACAATAAAGTCACCCAGCGTCAGTGAAAACGTGAATACCGAACCGGCCGCTACACCAGGAATGGCCAGGGGCAAAATCACATGGCGGAAGGTTTGAGTTGGGCGTGCGCCCAAATCAGCCGATGCCTGTAACAATGAAGGCGGTAAGCGCTCAAGCGCTGCCTGAATCGGCAGGATCATAAATGGCAGCCAGATGTAGAGAAATACCAGGAAACGCCCAAAACCGGATGTAGAGAGCGTATTGCCACCTACCGCCGGAATGGTCAGCATCAGGTTTAATAGTGGTTCCAGCCCCATGTGTTCAAGAAACCATTGCGCTACGCCATCACGAGAAAGTAACAGTGTCCAGGCATAAGCCTTAACGATGTAACTGGCCCACATTGGCAGCATCACGGCAATATAGAAAAACGCCTTCAGTTTGCCGCTGGTATAGCGCGCCATAAAGTAGGCCATCGGAAACGCCAGCACTGCACTGGCGAGCGTCACCGCAATGGCCATCGTCAATGTGCGCAGAATAATGTCGTAATTAGCGGGGTTAAACAGGGCTGCAATGTTGGCAAATGTCAGATCGGGCGTGACCGACATGGTGAAGTCATCAAAGGTATAAAACCCCTGCCATAGCAGTGTGAGTAATGAACCAAGATAAACAACGCCGAACCATAACAGCGGTGGCAGCAGCAGTAAGGCCAACCAGAATCCTGGGCGCTGCCACAAAAAAGTAGAAATGCGCCGCATCAGGCGGTTGTCAGGGTGCGATGTGGGGAGACTCATATCCATTTCATCCTTCCCCCAGCAGCGGGACCATCGCCGCTCGAGGCCAGACAGCGGTTACCTGCTGACCAATTTGATAGCGCTCTTCGCTGACGATACGTTGCGGGTTCGCTTCACTGACCAGCAGTTTCTCACCGTCGGCAAGGCGCAGTTCGAGGCGCGTCGCCGCCCCCTGATAGTGGATCTCCTGAATCATACCGCTAACACTGATTCCGCCGCTCTGGCCGGAATGATCGTTGAGAACAATATGCTCAGGGCGCAGGGAAAATAGGCCCTCCTCACCACACACTTTCCCGGCAAGAGCGGGTTGCAACACGTTTGATGTACCGACAAAACTGGCTACAAAAGCTGTGCGCGGCTGCATATACAACTGGCGCGGTGTATCGACCTGTTCAATGCGTCCGTTGTTAAAAACCGCCACGCGGTCGGACATCGACAGCGCTTCACTTTGGTCGTGGGTGACAAAAATAAAAGTGATGCCCAGTTCACGCTGGAGTTTCTTTAGCTCGCCCTGCATCTGTTCACGCAGTTTAAGATCCAGTGCCCCCAGCGGCTCATCCAGTAACAACACTCGCGGACGATTCACTAACGCTCGTGCCAGTGCCACACGCTGACGTTGACCGCCGGAAAGCTGTGAGGGTTTACGAGCGTGAACAAAGCCAAGCGCCACGCGTTCCAGAGCTTCTTGTGCTTTGGCAAGTCGCGTTTTTTTATCAACACCTTTCACCATCAGTCCATAAGCGACGTTTTCCAGCACCGTCATATGGGGGAATAATGCGTAATCCTGGAAGACGGTATTCACATCGCGTTGATAAGGCGGCACGTCTTGTGCCGGTTTGCCAAAAATCGCGATCTCGCCTGAAGTCACCTGCTCAAAACCGGCAATCAGCCTTAAACAGGTGGTTTTGCCCGAGCCAGAAGGCCCGAGCATAGAGAAAAACTCCCCGTCATCAATATCAATTGAGACGTTATCGACTGCTCGCACATCACCATAAAGGCGCGAGACGTTTCTGAACTGCACAGCGTACGACATAACTCCTCCAGGCTTAGCGGCCACCCATAATGGCGATATAATCCTGGGTCCAGCGACTGTACGGCACGAATTTACCGCCTTCAGCGATCGGAGTTTTCCAGAACACAATTTTATCGAAGTAGTTATAACCGTTGGTTTCGCAGCCTTTGTCGCCCAGAAGCGTACTGGCTTTACAACCTTCAGCCACCGCTGGCAGTGAACCAAACCATGCAGCAACGTCACCCTGCACTTTCGGAGTCAGCGAGTGGTTCATCCATTTGTAGGCACAGTTCATATGTTTTGCATCAGCATGCAGCATGGTGGTATCCGCCCACCCGGTGACGCCTTCTTTCGGGAATACGGTAGCAATCGGCTGGCCTTCTCCTTTCAGGGCGTTTGCCTGATACGGCCAGGCGCTTGAAGCAACCACACCTTCATTTTTGAAGTCACTCATCTGCACGGTCGTGTCGTGCCAGTAGCGGTGAATCAACCCATGTTGATCACGCAGTACTTTTAGCACTGCGGCATATTGTTCTTCGGTCAGCTGGTATGGGTCGGTAATACCCAGTTGCGGTTGTGTGGCTTTGACAAACAGCGCGGCATCGGCAATGTAAATCGGTCCGTCGTACGCCTGCACGCGGCCCTGGTTGGTTTTGCCGTCAGGTAAATCTTGTTTGACGAACACCACGCCCCAGCTGTCAGGTGGTGTCGGGAAGGTTTTGGTGTTGTACATCAGCAGGTTCGGCCCCCACTGATACGGCGTGCCGTAAACTTTATCGTCCACGTTAAACCACGATCCTTTCACCAGACGCGGATCGACGTTTTTCCAGTTTGGGATGAGTGCCGTGTTAATCGGCTGTACGCGTTTGCCCATAATCAGGCGTAGAGATGCATCGCCTGACGCGGTAACCAGGTCATAACCGCCCTTCGCCATTAAACTGACCATTTCGTCTGAGGTGGCGGCCGTTTTCACGTTCACCTTACAACCGGTCTCTTTTTCGAAATCCGTCACCCAGTTGTACGCTTTATCGGTATCACCGCGTTCGATATAACCCGGCCAGGCGATAATATCGAGCTGCCCTTCACCGGGGCCAATTTTGTCTGGAAGCCCTGCCGCCTGTGCAGAAAGCACGGTCAAACAGAGGGTGGATAAAGTCCATATAGCCTGTTTTGTACGCATTGCTGCTTCTCCTGTCGGAAAGATAAAGGCGGCACCTGATTGGGTTTAGTGCCGAAAGAGCAAAAAAATCCCCGTACAAAAACAATAGTCTGCGCCAATATAGCCAGCATGCTGGCTTGGGGAAATTTCACCAGGATGTGATATAGGGCGCAGTAAAGTGCACCGCAGAAATTTTCCCCGAGGTAAGATAACTGGATGATTTTTAAAGTGTAGATAGATGTAAGCGAGACGGTGACTCCGCGCTACCGTTTTTCTCAATTATCGAAATTTCATATGGATGGAGATGAAAATGCAGGTTGCTCATATCGCTGTGTGGACCAATAACCTTGAAGATGCTTGCGCATTCTGGCGTCAACACTTCAACGCACAAATTGGTGAGGCATACCATTCGAAGCGCCGCGAAGGGTTTATCTCCCATTTTGTGACGCTGGAAAATGGCCCCGCGCTGGAATTGATGACATTACCAGGGCTGGTGGCGAAACCGCCACGTGAAGATAACCGCACCGGCTGGGCACATATTGCCATTAGCTTGGGGTCTGTTGAAGCGGTCGATAAGCTGGTTGCAAGTCTTAAACCACTGGGGGCTTTGGTTCACGAAGCTCGATGGACGGGTGATGGTTTCTACGAGGCGGTGATAGCCGACCCGGATGGCAATCTGATTGAGATAACGTCTTGATGCTCTATGCTTAGTGCATCTGTTAATCATTAAAAGGAGAAAAAATGACTATTTCCGCACGTAACCAACTCACCGGCACGGTGAGCCATATTGCTGATGGCGCGGTGAATGACGAAGTTGAACTGACGCTTAACAGTGGCGGTAAGCTGGTGGCGGTTGTGACGCGCTCCAGCAAAGAAGCGTTAGGGTTAAAACCGGGTAAAGAAGCCATCGCGCTGATTAAAGCTCCTTGGGTCATGTTGGCCACCGAAGATTGCGGTTTACAGTTTTCGGCCCGCAATCAATTCCCAGGGAAAGTACACTCCCTTGCGCGCGGTGCGGTGAACACCACAGTAAGTATTGCCACTGATGGCGGCGCTGAATTAACTGCGATTGTGACCAACGAAGCCGCCGATGACATGGCGCTGAAAGACGGCAGCCGTTTGATCGCCTTAGTCAAAGCCTCATCCGTGCTGCTGGCAGTGAAAAAGTAATAAACCAGGGCCGATACCGGCCCTGCCAGATTGCGGACAAAGAGTGATGAACGGGTTTTGTAGGGTGGATAAGCGTTAGCGTCATCCACCGTTTTCGCCCGTTTTGTCGGATGACGCTGCGCTTATCCGACCTACGACAGGTTTGTCATTAGTCTCCCTGGGCCGGGAACGGCCCTGCATTTCATGCTCTTATCCCAAATCCCCACCGCCTACCGGAAGAATAGTCCCGGTGATATAGCTTGCCTCGTCACTTGCCAGAAATAAAATGGCATTAGCCTGCTCAGCGAGCGTGCCATAACGATGCATCAGGCTGCTCTCTTTGGTTTGATCGACCACCTGCTGATACCACTCCTGTTCCTGCGGGCCTGGCTGCTCCTGGTTACGAGGTGTCAGGCGCGCAGGCGCGTCGGTACCGCCCGGTGCCGTGGCATTAATACGGATGCCACTTCCCGTGTACTCCATCGCCAACGATTGTGTTAACGCATTTACCCCACCTTTGGCGGCAGAATATGGCACACGGTTAACCCCACGCGTAGCCACAGAAGAAACATTCACAATCGCGCCGCGTTGTTGGGTGAGCATGTAAGGCAAAACGGCGCGGCATCCCCACAACGTGGGAAATAACGAGCGTCGGATTTCCGCTTCAATTTGCTCCGCCTGATACTCAGCAAAAGGGCGAGCCCAAATAGTCCCGCCGACGTTATTAACCAGCACGTCAATCACACCAAAATACAAATGAGCCTCACTCATGGCCTGTTCAGTGCTTTGCCATTGTTCAAGGTCGGCCTCAATAGCCAACACATCTCCACCTTGTTGACGCAAGTTGTGCGCAAGTTCGTGAACGTAGCGAGCACGGTCAATCAGCACCAGTCGCGCCCCTTCTTTAACGGCTTGTTCAGCAACCTGGCGGCCAATGCCCTGAGCCGCTCCGGTAATCACCATCACTTTGTTATGAAATCGCATTATGGCTCCTTAGGCTGCCGCGTTATCCGGTGCATTCTGGCTGGGCGTGAATTTTTCGTAATGGAAATTCGCCGGAGTGATTTGACGCTCACGGAAGCTGCGTAAAACCGCATCGACCATTGGAGGTGGGCCGCACAGATACACATCCACCTCCCCCTGGTTAAGCAACTCCTCACTGAAGTGATCGGTGACATAGCCTTTTTGTGGGTAGGTGGAAGCTTCATCGGTCACTACCGGTAGCCAGGTCAAATTTGGCAAACGAGCGGCCAGTTCGTTAAGCGCCTCAACCATCACCAGGTCGGTATCTTTCGTCACACCATAAAGCAGTGTAATCGGCTGTTCAGCGGGCGTTTTCGCCAATTGCCTGAGCATGGCGAGAAATGGAGCCAACCCCGTACCACCGGCCAACATCAAAATAGGTCGTAACGCCGGGCGCAGATAAAAACTGCCCATTGGACCTGTGAGCGTTAATACATCTCCGGCTTTCGCATGCTGCCCAAGCCAGGTACTCATCATGCCGCCGGGAACATTACGAATGAGAAAACTGGCCTGCGTATCACCGGGTAGTGAACTAAATGAATAGGCGCGCACCTGCGTCCCACCGGGGATCTGGATATTGACGTACTGCCCCGGCAGGAAATCGACTCCCTTATCCAGGGCGATGACCAGCTCTATCGCGCTGGGCGTCAGTGCTTCACTGCGTATTACCGTCCCCTCGAAACTGCCGATACCTGTTTTGCAGGCAGCTGCGGGCACTGGCACATCAATCACACAATCAGAATCAGGCACCATCTGACAGGTTAGAACCAATCGCTGTTGTGCTTCATCTTCGGAGAGCGCGTCTTCAAGAAAATCGTCACCGAGATTGTACTCTCCGCTCGCACAGTGGCATTTACAGGTGCCACATACACCATCAGAGCAATCCATCGGTAAATTCACTTTCTGGCGATAGGCCGCATCCAGCACCTTTTCGCCCACATTGCAGGAAATAAAACGCGTGACCCCATCTTCAAAGTTGAGGGCGATGTTAAAGCTCATGGCATTACCTCTTCTCAGACGTGATAGATGTCGATCACCTGGCGAATGTAATCGCTATTCAGGTGAATGGTTTTGCGTGTGATTTGCGGACGACTTTCGCTCAAATCCAGGGTGCAATATGTGGTGCCAAAGAAATAACCGCTCTGCTGATAGCGGTGGCTATGAGTCACCCAGTTGTAGCGCACATCTACGCTGTTACCGTTTTGGCTAACAATGGCGATATTTGACAGCATATGCGTAGTCCGTGGCTCGGGTGTACTGGCACCGGAGCGCTCCGTTTTAATGCGATATACCCGGTCTTCCAGCCCCTGGCGGTTTGGGTAAAAAATCAGTGAAATCTGGCTATAGGGATCGGTGGTGAGTTGATCGTCATCACCCCAGGCTGGCATCCAGTACACCACTTTCGGGCTGTAGCAGCTTATCCATTCATCCCACTGACGGTCGTCTAACAGACTCGCTTCATAATAGAGAAACTGGCTGATGGCGTTGATATCCAGGCTCATGGCATCACCTCCACGCGTTGGGTAATGGAGGCGTCGTAACTGCGTTGCTCTTTTTCAATTGCGGCCAACATGGTTTGTTGCCAGTGATGGTGGTGCGCGATATACAACGCTTCGTCTTCGGAACGTATGCCGCTCATTTGCGGCATAAAACCTGCTTTCTGGGCATGTTCATCAGGTCCATAAACCCAATGTTGCGCCCCACGGCTCAGATCGCTCCACTCCAGATTTTGCCCCAGATAACCGTTCTGGCAGGCGCGGAACTCTTCCAAATCATCCGGTGTGCCCATCCCACTGACATTAAAGAAATCTTCGTATTGGCGAATACGTGTGGCACGAGTTTCAGGGGCTTCCCCTTTAGGCGCAAAACAATAGATGGTCACTTCGGTTTTATCCACCGCCAGAGGGCGGATGACACGGATCTGCGTGGAGAACTGATCCATCAGGTAAACATTGGGATACAGGCATAGATTGCGCGTTTCATTCACCATTTGGTCGGCTCGTAACTCACCAAACTGGGCAGTCAGACGGTCACGCTCGGCAAATACCGGACGTACCTGCGGGTTAAGTGCCCGCGTCCAGAGCAGCATGTGTCCGTGTTCAAAACCGTAGCCACCGCCAATGCTTTTCGACCAGCCATTGGCGTCTACCGCCTGCGTCCCCTCTTCTTCATAATTGCGGCGCGACATGGTCGAGGCGTAATTCCAGTGGACGACACTGACGTGATAGCCATCGGCGCCATTTTCAGCACCCAGTTTCCAGTTACCCTCGTAAATGTAACTCGATGCGCCTTGCAGAACTTCGAGTCCATCAGGTGCCTGATCGACTATCAGATCGATGATTTTTAGCGTTTCACCGAGATAATCATTAAGCGGCATCACATCTTCTGAAAGGCTGCCAAACAGGAACCCGCGGTATGACTCAAAGCGCGGGAGCTTTTTAAGGTCGTGGGAACCGTGTTGTTTAAAGTTTTCAGGATATCCACCCACGCTTTCATCTTTGGCTTTTAGTAATTTACCGTTATTGCTAAACGTCCAACCGTGGAATGGGCAGGTAAATGAGCTTTTATTACCTGCTTTACGGCGGCATAACATGGCACCACGGTGTGCACAGCTATTAATTAAACCGTGTAATTCACTCTTTTTATCACGCGTAATAATGACAGGTTGCCTGCCAAGCGTTAACGTAAAATAATCACCTGGTTCAGGGATTTGGCTTTCGTGTGCCAGATAGACCCATCCCCCTTCAAATATATGTTTCATTTCGAGCTCAAAAAGCTGCTCATCAATAAAAATATTCCTGTTGTAGCGATAAATATCATTTTCACGATCAACAATTAACGCACTGCCGATTTTTTTCTTTAATAAATCCAGTTTGTTTTGCATAGCTTAATCTCCCGTTGGGGATCTTTTATTTCGCGATGTAATGTATGGCCTGAGGTGAAAGCGGTGCCAGCTTATGCTGGCACTCTTATTATTCTTTGGCGCGCAGGCGAGTGATGCGGGACTCTTCTTCTGGTGAATGAGAAACGCAAAGCGTGAAGTCAAAATTCACTTCGGTATGCGGGCCATTCAAGCCTCGCGTTTTAATGGTCTGCGCATCGTTCACTTCTACCGGATCGGCAATTAATCCGTTACGGGTTGCAAAGGCAAAATCATCCCACAGATATTTATCACCACTGAGATTGATCTGGCTGGTGAGATGTTTATGACCTGGAGCGGAAACAAAGAAATGAATATGCGCGGGGCGATTTCCGTGACGTCCTAAACCATTCAATAGGTGCTGTGTCGGACCATTCGGTGGGCAACCGTAGCCTGACGGTACAATACTTTGCACACTGTAACGCCCATCACTACCGGTTTTAATGCGGCGACGCAGATTGTATTCGCTCTGGCTTTGGTCGAAGAAGGAGTAGTTACCCAGCGTATTGGCGTGCCAGATATCAACCACAGCATTTGCCACCGGGTTGCCTTTCGTGTCACGCACAGTTCCGAACAGCCACATGGTTTTACCCTGGTCCTTCCCATCATCCATACGATCATGGCCCTGAGAAAGTGGCGCATTAGCAACATACAGCGGCCCTTCAATGGTACGTGGTGTGCCGGTTTCAATCTCAGCTGCGGCATCCAGAGCATCCTGACGTAAATCCAGGTAGTGCTCAATGCCAAGGCCTGCGGCTAATAATGCCGCCTCTTTGCTGCCACCCAACTCGTGCAGGTAATTAACTGCGTGCCAGAACTCTTCTTCGGTAACATTATAATCATCAATCAACGCACAGATATTTTCTAACATGCGATGGATAATGTTTTTAAAACGCTCATCGCCCTCCGAATTATTTAAACCGGCGCTCTCTCTTAATAATGCTTGCACTTCTGGTTGGTTAATGAAGTTCTTTGTCATAATAATTGTCTCATTGCTTATTTGTAGGGAGCCATGCCCTGAAAAAGAGCACGACTAAGATAGATTATTATTGTTATTTACTTATCATCGTTACGAATTGATGATGGATGGCGACACAAAGCATCCACTTGAATATCCATATAAGGATAAAGTGGTAGCCCCATTAATATTTCGTGCAGTTCATCGGCATCTTTAACATCAAAAATGCTGACATTTGAATACAGACCAGCAACGCGCCAGATATGCCGCCATTTACCTTCTTGCTGTAAAGCTTGTGAATAAGCTTTTTCTTTCGCTTTAATTTCTGTCGCCGTTGTTACCGGCATATCTGGCGGAATATTTACCGTCATTTCAACTTTAAATAACATCTCATTCTCCTCATTCCTTGCGGCGATAATAGTTGAGCTTATCTTCATCAATGGTTACGCCAAGCCCTGGAGTCTGAGGCAATTCGACGGAACTATTGGAAAAATGCAGCGGGTTCTCAACAATGTCATCTTTCAATAATAGAGGGCCGAACATTTCAGTCCCCCACTGCAATGGCAGCGTTGACCAGGCATGTAAAGAGGCAACTGTACCGACAGTGCCTTCCAGCATCGTCCCGCCATACAAACCGATTCCCGCAGCCTGAGCCACATGGGCCAGCCTCAACACGCTAGACGGGCCACCTGATTTAGCAATTTTCAACGCGTATGCGCCAATAAAACCACGGCGGGCAATATCAAAACCGTCATCACTGCTGGCAACCGCTTCGTCGGCAAGGATAGCAGCTCGGCAATGCTGGCTAAGATGCACCAGTGCTTCCCGGTTTTGCGCCGCCACCGGCTGTTCAATCAGATCAATACCCATTGCATCAAGCTCAGCGCAACCGCGCACGGCGGTGCTGGTGTCCCACGCCTGATTCACATCAACGCGAGTGCTGGCACGATCTCCCAGTGCATCCACAATGGCACGGGTGTGTTGCATATCCGTGTGATAATCCCGCGCACCAATTTTAAGTTTGAAGGCGCTATGCCGCCCTTCTGCCAGCAGCTTTTCACCTTCTGCAATGTCTTTACTGGTGTCGCCGCTGGCCAGCGTCCATAAAACCGGAAGTTTCGTGGTCAGAGCACCACCCAACAGCGAACTTATCGGCAGACCCAACGCTTTTCCCTGCGCATCGAGCAGTGCGGTTTCAATCGCAGATTTAGCGAAGGTATTGCCACGCACGCACTTATTCATCAGCGCCACAAGGGCATTCACATTATCTGCTGCCTGCCCGATGAGCAGTGGCGCAAGATAGGTATCAATTGCCGATTTGATAGCTTCCGGGCTTTCCACACCGTAACTCAGGCCGCCAATGGTTGTCGCTTCGCCAATCCCGACAATACCGTCTGAGCGAGTCAGACGCAGGATAACCAAAGTCTGACATCCCATAGTGGTCATGGAGAGTTTATGTGGCCGGATGGTCGGCAGGTCGACAATCACGGTGTCGAGTTGTTCGATAGTGGCGCTCATATATCTTCCCTTGGGCACTTTTATAATCAGATAGTTATCACCCTTCGTTGCGGGTAAATTGCCCCTGCAACCTTCGCGGTGTTTTCTGACAATAGGAGTTCACTCGACCTGGCGTCAACGGCGGTAATCGAATTTATGTGCGATTATCGACGTGTTTCGGTTATTCACCGTTAATTTGTGATCCCAGTGGAATATTCTTCATATTGATTGATTCACGATTGTCGCTACGCAGTAGTTAGCGCATTCTGAAGAACATTCTGACGCGACCGTGGGACATTTAAATGGCAGGCAGCAATCCTGATAACATTGAAGTTATGGCGAGCGAAAACGAAGAAATTCAATCTGTTGCAAAACGCGACCCTAATTTTATGCTCTCTCTGGCTCGTGGCCTGGAAGTGCTTAATGCTTTTACCCCTCAGCGCCAGCGTTTGACTATTTCTCAACTGAGCCAGAAAACGCATATTTCACGGGCGGCTGTTCGCCGTTGCCTGTATACCCTTGCGACACTGGGTATGGTGCATAGCCCTGATGGGCGCAGTTATGAATTACTGCCACGAGTACTGACCGTTGGCCATGCTTATCTGGCGGGTACACCGTTGGCAAAAGCTGCGCAAATATCGCTCGATAACCTGAGTAAAAGCCTGAGCCAATCATGCTCAGTCGCCACACTGGATGGGGATGACGTGCTGTATATCGCACGCACCGCAGTCAATAACCTGGTGAGCATCGATATTGGCCGGGGCAGCCGCCTGCCAGCCTGGGCCACATCCATGGGTCGCGTGTTATTAAGCGCATTGCCGGAGGCTGAACTTGAAGCATGGCTGGAACGGGTAAAACTTATCCGCTACACCCAATACTCCATCACGACAGTTACACAATTGCGCGAAGAGATTGCGCTAGTGCGCCGCCAGGGGTACGCCATTAACGATCAGCAACTTGAAATTGGCCTGCGGTCTGTGGCGGTGCCCATGCTGGCTCGCGGTGGGAAAGTCGTTGCGGCGATGAATGTTGGTGTCCCTGCCGCAGAACTTACCGTGGCCGATCTTCGTGCGCAGATATTACCGCCGTTGCGTCGTGCTGCCGCAGAGTTATCGATGTCACTTTAGGTTGGCAATCCGGTAAACAATATGCCGCCGTAAGGGGTGCCCTTCATCCAGAAGAGGATGATCAAACTCCTCACCGCGCTGCATACCGATTTTTTCCATCACGCGCTGCGAAGGGATATTTTCCAGCGCGGTAAAGGCCACAATTTCTTTCATTGCAAACTGCTCAAAGCCGATTTCCAATGCTTTATGCGCTGCTTCTGGCGCATAACCTTTGCCCCAGAACGCGTTATCAAGCCGCCAGCCAATTTCAATAACTGGTGAAAAAGGCAATTTATAGCCAGGAATATTTAGCCCAACAAAACCGATAAATGCCCCGCTACGTTTCTCCTCCACGGCCCAAAAACCCCAGCCGTTTTCCGCTATTCGTTGTTCGATAGTCTTGACCATTTCGTCACTTTCTTCACGCGTACGTATCTTCGGAAAGTAGCGCATCACTTCAGGATTCGCGTTTAACGCAGCAAACGGTTCGAGGTCGCTCTGTTTCCATTGTCGTAGGATCAGGCGTTCGGTGTGATATTCCATGGCTACTCCTTCATTTGATTTTTGATGAGATTCGCTAATGTCTCCACCGCGTGCTGTTCCCGCTCGCCTAAAGCCCATGAGGCATTCAGACGAAAATAGTTATGCCAGGCGCCCCCGGTGGTGAACATTTTACCCGGAGCGATACTGATTTTATGAGCAATAGCCTGTTCACTTAGCACGCTGGCATCCATATATTCCGGCAGTTCAACCCAGACGAAATAGCCGCTTTCACTGTGATGGATTTTTACTTCTGCGGGGAAAAGTTGATGTAGCGCTTGCAAGGTTTGCTGTTTGCGCTCAGCCAGAATGCGCCGCAGCTTACGTAAGTGAGTGTCGTAACGTTTGGTCGCCAGATAATCCACCAGCGCCAGCTGCATTGGCGAACTGGCGGAAAGTGTGCTCATTAACTGAAGCTGCTGAATACGACGTGCATGTTTCCCTGCCGCCACCCAGCCAATACGAAACCCAGCTACCAGGCATTTCGAAAATGACGAGCAATGCAGCGTAATACCCTGTGCATCATATGCCCGTGCTGGTAGCGGACGTTCGCGGCCGTAATACAACTCGCTATACACGTCATCTTCGATGAGCGTCACATTATGTTGTTGTAGTAATTCAACAAGTTGTTGCTTCTTTTGTTGTGACAACGTCACGCCAAGTGGATTCTGAGCATTGGTCATTAACCAACAGGCTTTGACTGGATAATCGTTAAGCGCCTGTTTCAGCGCCACCAGATCGATGCCATTTTGTGGATCGGTCGCCACTGAAAGCGCCTTTAATCGCAAGCGTTCCAGAGCCTGTAACGCACCGTAAAAACAGGGGTTTTCCACAATCACCCAATCGCCCGGCTCAGTCACCGCTTGCAGGCTGAGATTTAACGCTTCCAGCGCACCGGCGGTGATGACAATTTCATCCGGCGAAACTTGCATTCCATGTTGGGCGTAACGTCGAGCAATGGCATGGCGTAGCGCTTCGTTACCCGGCGGCAGGTTTTCAATCACGCTCATTGCTGTTGCCGTTTTACTGACGGTGGCAAGTGAGCGGTTGAGTTGCTGCAGCGGGAATAAACGCGGGTCGGGGAAAGCGGATCCGAATGGCACCACAGTTGAGTCACCACTGGCCTGCAACACATCAAAAATATAGGTATTAATGTCTACCGCTTCATCACGCGTCACTTTTACAGGAGCTATCGCACTGCGCGTTGCTGGGCGAGAAGCCACGTAATAGCCAGATTGAGGCCGGGCGACAATCACCCCCTGACTTTCGAGCATCTGATAGGCATGGCTGACAGTCATAAAACTCATGCCGCTTAGCGCGACTTGCTCGCGCAACGATGGCAACTTATCCCCTGCCAGCCAGGCACCGAGGGCAATTTGATCGATAATCTGCTGTGCAAGTTGCTGGTATTTTTTCATTTTGCGACCGTACCGTTTCTATATCAGTTAACTAAAAATACGCCAATTTAATCAACTGTTATAGACAAATAAGGCTTTTCCTTCGCACCAGCCATGTCACTACAAACTATCTATGGAAAATCAGTGATTGCTGATTGTTGGCGCTAAGCACAAAACCAAACCGTACCATTCACAATGCTACGGCGCGCAAAAACTTAAAATAAACTTAACAATGAAAGAGTATTCAATTGTGGATTTTCTGTTTCTGAATTACACATAAATGGTGTGTACATAAAAAAGATATTTACTGCTGTGTTTGAATTCATCCCGGTAATTGCGGAGTCGCATGGCCGGGATTTTTTTATTGTTAACGCTCACATCCATCAGGGCTGGGATGTCAGCCAATTTGGCAGCAGCAAGTAGCAGGGTTACAGACTCAGCCGAATATTGAAGAAGCTTAAGCATCGATAATGTCTGCATTTAAATAAGCCATCGACTGCGGTAATACTTCATTTGTACCAGGCTGAACGAAACGAAAAGCGGATGTTTATTGATGTATAAATCTTGTGCCGTTTTGGGGGGATTTTGGGGAAGAGCCCGCAGAGGGTCTAAACTGTTATAGCTTTATGTCAGCAGTCTGTTTCTACAAGCCAGATGTGGCGCGGCTTACAATCGTATCGAAATAATTATTATGCGGAGTCCTGCATGTTTGGTTTAGATGCGTTTCATCTGGCAAGGATTCAGTTTGCTTTTACTGTTTCTTTCCACATTATTTTCCCTGCCATCACCATCGGGCTTGCCAGCTATCTGGCTGTGCTTGAAGGGCTATGGCTGAAATCTAAAAATCCGACTTATCGTTCGCTATACGATTTCTGGTCAAAGATCTTCGCTGTTAACTTCGGCATGGGCGTGGTGTCCGGGCTGGTGATGGCCTATCAGTTCGGCACTAACTGGAGCGGCTTTTCGCAATTCGCGGGTAGCATAACCGGGCCGCTTTTGACCTATGAAGTACTGACGGCATTTTTCCTGGAAGCTGGATTCCTGGGCGTGATGCTGTTTGGCTGGAAGCGTGTCGGGCCTGGGCTGCATTTCTTTGCCACTTGTATGGTGGCACTCGGCACACTTATCTCAACATTCTGGATTCTGGCCTCTAATAGCTGGATGCAAACGCCACAAGGGTTTGAAATCCACAACGGCCAGGTTGTGCCGGTAGACTGGTTCGCGGTGGTGTTTAACCCCTCCTTCCCTTACCGACTGTTGCATATGTCGGTGGCAGCATTCCTGAGTAGTGCCTTCTTTGTGGGAGCATCGGCAGCCTGGCATTTACTCCGTGGCAACAAAAGCCCAGCCATTAAAACCATGTTTTCAATGGCGCTTTGGATGGCGTTAATTGTTGCTCCACTACAAGCCATGATTGGCGATATGCACGGACTCAATACCCTGAAACACCAGCCTGCCAAAATTGCTGCCATCGAAGGCCATTGGGAAAATGTGCCAGGTGAGCCCACGCCGTTACTGCTGTTTGGCTGGCCTGATATGGAGCAAGAACGCACGCGCTTTGGCCTTGAAATCCCGGCACTTGGCAGTCTCATCCTCACCCATAGCCTGGATAAACAAGTTCCGGCGCTAAAAGAGTTCCCAAAAGAAGACCGACCGAACTCAACGATAGTGTTCTGGTCGTTCCGTATTATGGCGGGCCTGGGCATGTTGATGATTCTGGCGGGCGTGATGAGTTTGTGGCTGCGCTATCGCCATCGTTTATACGAGAACCGCACCTTCCTGCGCTTTATGTTATGGATGGGTCCATCCGGGCTTATCGCAATTCTGGCCGGTTGGGTGACGACAGAAGTGGGACGCCAACCGTGGGTTGTGTACGGCCTGTTGCGCACTAAAGATGCTGTTTCAGCACATGGTAACTTGCAGATGAGCATAAGCCTGCTGACTTTCTTTGTGGTGTATATGTCAGTATTTGGCGTGGGATATAGCTATATGATTCGTCAGATTAAGAAAGGGCCACAACCGTTTAACGACGACACACCTCCTTCGCACGGCACACCTTCTCGCCCGCTCTCTGCGGCAACAGAATCACTAGAGGAGCTACGCTAATGGGCGTCGATCTGTCAGTTATTTGGTTCGTGATTATTGTCTTCGCAACATTGATGTACATCGTGATGGATGGCTTTGATCTCGGCATTGGCATTCTGTTCCCGTTTGTTCGTGACGCAGATGATCGCGATGTGATGGTGAACAGTGTGGCTCCCGTTTGGGACGGTAACGAAACCTGGTTGGTTCTCGGGGGCGCTGCGTTATTTGGCGCATTCCCTCTTGCATACGCCGTTATTATTGATGCTCTCACCATTCCGTTAACGCTAATGCTCATTGGTTTGATATTTCGTGGTGTGGCATTTGAGTTCCGCTTTAAAGCAACGCCTGCACATCGGCCTTTCTGGGATAAAGCATTTATTGGCGGCTCAGTAGTGGCGACGTTTTGCCAGGGTGTTGTGGTGGGAGCGGTGATTTCCGGCTTCCCGGTCACCGGGCGTACTTTCGGCGGTTCGCAACTGGACTGGATTACTCCGTTTAATCTGTTCTGTGGCGTTGGTCTGGTAGTGGCATATGCATTGCTGGGTGCCAGTTGGCTGGTAATGAAAAGTGAAGATCCTTTGCTGAACACCATGCGTAAAGCCGTGAAGCCATTATTGGCGATAATGTTGGCCATTATCGCGATAATCAGTGTCTGGACGCCCCTCGCTCATCCACAAATTGCTGACCGCTGGTTTAGCCTGCCGAATCTGTACTTCCTGTTGCCGGTACCACTTCTGGTGGTGTTGTGCAGCATCTGGTTATGGAAAGCAGTTGATTCCGGGAAAAGCTGGCACAGCACACCGTTTTTGCTGACGTTGGGGCTGATTTTCTTAGGTTTTAGCGGCTTAGGTATTAGTATCTGGCCCTATCTCATTCCGCCATCAATTACGCTTTGGCAGGCTGCGGCTCCGCCGCAAAGTCAGGGCTTTATGCTGGTCGGCGCGCTGTTTATTATCCCCATTATTTTGGTTTACACCTTCTGGAGCTATTACGTTTTTCGCGGAAAAGTACAACATGGTGAGGGGTATCACTGATGAAACAGACCGGAGTCCGTTTGTTGTGGATGGTCGCGTTATGGGGCGCGAGTGTTTTAGCTTTAACCGCTGTGGGGATGGGATTCCGGCTGCTGATGACAGCGGCCGGGTTTAAGTCCTGATCAAATGGCTAACACACCACTTGCCGCATTCATATAGCGCAATGAAAAGTAGACTCTGTCCTGCCCCGGCGGGACAGGTGTCGCAAGCCATTTTTGCTGATACGCCGCAGGTGCAGGTGTTGCTTTAAACGTTTTGGCCTGTTTATCCTGACGGAACAGTTCGATTACGTTGCCCGCAGACGGGACTTTCAGATACAACGCCCGTTCAGCATCAGTCAACATTTGCGTTCCCGCGCCATCCTGCACCCAAACTTTTACACCACTATGGCTAATGGTTGTCACCCATTTACGATAAGAGTCGGGCGTCATATTTCCGGCAAAGAAACTACTTACTGCAACGGGCTTATCAGCAACCCCCGCCAATGACAGACGGGTTTTACTCAGCCAGCTCAGCGCTGCCTGCTGCATTTTTGGGTCGCGCCAGCGCAGGTCATCGAGTTCGCTACTGATATACCAGCCCGCAATCGACTTCTCTCCCAGTACATCTACCCAACGTTTTGCGACCGCAACATCATTCGCTCGCAGGCGGTTGAGATAATTTTTAAGCGCGGGAAGCGGCTGTTTTTGTCGCTCAAAAAATCGACCATCGGCAGTAAGGCCGATGACCAGTTTCATACCGTTGGCAGCGGTGAGTTGTGCTTTCTGTTCAAGCCAGGCGCGAGATTTCCCATCGCGAAATGCATCATCGTAGCGGCTCCACTGCAATACCAGCGTATCAATTCCCTGCCCTTTGAGTTTGCTCAACACACTTTGCCACTGGGCATCAGTCACTGTGATATCGCGTAATTGCGGCTGATACATCACCGCATTCATGGCATTGGCAAAAGGGGCAACCAGCAGTAACGCGGTTAATAAGATTTTCATTACCAGCGTGCTCCCAGAGTCAGGAAAAGATTATTTTTGGAGTCAGTATCGCGGTTGTGTCCGGAGAACGCCCGCTGATACTCTAGCCCAACACTGACTTTGTGTGGGAAGGCGCTGTAGTGCGTCTCTCCAAACCAGGTATTCAGCCTCACACCAACCCCACCCAGGGTGTTGTCGCGATACGGAGTGTCTGTACTCGCGTTGTACTGGGCATGCCAGTAAGGCTCAATAGTTTGTTTACTATTGATTTTTTGATGCCAACTCATGCGGTAATCGGCGGTATAAAGCTGATAATCTGCTTTCACAAAATGCGCTGCATCAAGATAGAGATTTTGTGCCATCCAGCCATTTCCTGTCGGATGCCAATCATCACTATATTTACCGCCATTAAAGAACGAGGTACTGGCACGCAGCATAACGTCAGCCTGGCCGTGATGATGATCCAGCGGAATTTGTTGTTCAGCCGCCAGATAAATAACCTGCTCACGAAGCGGTTTCCAGCGCACACCAACCCCCAACATTGGCTCATAAACCGGCATAAAGCTCTGCTGGCCGTTACTGTCACTACCAGCAAACACACGGCTGTAAACAGAAAGCTGATCGCCGTCGATAAGCTGGTTTTTACCAATGCGGTACTCGGCCTCAAATTGCTGATAGCTACGGTAACTTTTCCCCTGCTGAACCCCGTTATTACTGCCTCCACTATTCAATGAATTTGACGTTAAACCGAATGAACCATCGTAGGTGAAAGTCCAGCGACGTTGGCTATCTTCATGAATGCGGCGGAACTCAAAACGGTCTTCTTGCTGTTTTTCACTCAACTGTTGTTGCGGAGTGATGCTGTTATCAATGTCATCCACAACTTGCTCGCTGTACTGCTTAGTTTTCGGCTTATCGTCCAGCCGTTCATTGAGATAAACCAGTTGACGCAAGATCTCAGGGGAATCCGTGTGGGTTTCAAGGGCTTTTTCCAGTGCATCACGGGCTTCGTGATGCTTACCTTGCGTTAATAGCGCGAAACCACGCGCGGCATCATCCATCATGGGAGTCGATTCCAGTTTCAGATCCGACATTCCCCGTTGTGAGGCAATATTCTGCCAATGGGCAAAGGCCTTCTCATCTCCGGAAAGTTTTGCGCTGCGCGCCGCAGCCTGTACATCGTTATCCACCATTTCTATGGCAGGAATCTGTGCCCAACTCGTATTGGCTAGTGCGTAATCTTCTGCGGCATAAGCCAGATAAGCCACCTGACGTTGATAAAACGGCGAAGGGTCGCGCGCTACCGCTTGTTCAGCAGCGTACAGAGCCAAACCAGGTTGCACCGGATAGCATTGCGCCAGATGCGACCAGGTTTCAGCGTCATACTGCGCAGATAAATCACCTACCAGGTTGCGCACAATGTGGCAGTTTTCCTGCCCCTGGAACAGTCGTGCCTGCGCCATACGTTGTGTGGCGGTTGGCAAAGGTTTGGCCAGTCGAGCTTTATTCTCGGCAGTCAACCAATCCGGGTGTGCTGCAAGCTGGCTATATAAGCGTGCACTCAGTGAATGCTGTAACTTACCGGCCTGATTAAATGGCCAGTAACGCAATAGCAGTTCGGTAACCACTTTCCCCTGGCCCATCGAAACCAGTTGATAGCTGACTGTTTCCAGTTCTTGCGCGGATAAACCGCGAGTTTGCGAGATTTTATTAATGATCTGCATGCTGGATTGCGTGTCTTTCTGCGCCAGACTTAACGCTAAACGCTGATCGAGAGCCTGCATTTGCGGGAAGGTACTGAGCAGTTCGCTTGCCCCTGTCCAGTCACCTTTTTGGATGCGAATGGGCACTAAAGTCGATAACACATACTGTTTGTTTTCTGGATGTTTAACGCTCCACCCAGCAACGGTGTGCCCTGGTTGCTGGCTATAGGTTGCCAATAATCGCATCCAATTACGTTCTTCTATGGCTGAAGCAAATACGGGTTTACGGCTTGCGAGATAACGGCGCAATTGAGTCAGTGCATTACGCTCAGCCAATGACTGCGCGTAAGCCAGTTGCATTCCGGCACTGTTCATCACGCCCTGGCTTTGCAAATCCAGGATTCGCTGATCGCGGTGCATATGCAACAAAATGGCAAACCATTGGTGATACTGCGCCTCACTCAACGTCGCCTCGCTATCTAACAGGGCGAAACCCTGATCGGCTGCCGCCCACTGTTGCAAGAAAATTGCTCGTTGCGTGTAGTTGTCCGTCAGTTGCTGCCCCTCTTTTGAGTGACGGAACTGCGGGTCAGATAACTGCGCTCGGGCTATATCCAGGTTATTGAGTTTGAGAGCATAGTTGCCCACTTCGCTACGACACTGAATGCCAGGCGCGGCATCACAGTTTTTCTGGAAAGCTAACAATTGCTCGTGTGTTTTGACTTCTGGAATAGGCACAGGAATCGCCACCAGAGCGCGCTGTAAATCAGGGTTTTGTGGCCTTTTCGCAAGCTCAGTTTCCAGTAATTCCCGTGCTTTCTTATCGTAGCCAAAGTGTCGATAAGCCTCAGCCAGCCATAACGACAGGCGAACACTTTCGGGTGCCATTGCATGTGCATGCTCAAAACTGCGCAACGCGCGAGTTTCATCATTAGCTTTCAGGGCTTTATGTGCCCGTTCAATATGCGGGTAAACCTTGAAATAAAGGTAATCACTGATTTCAGAATCTTGTTTAGACCCTTCCTGTGCAGCCAAAGCGGGGACGACAAGTAAAACACCACAAACCAGAGTCGCCAGCGGAGTTAGTCGTATTTTCATACTCTCTCTCCGGCGAGCTGTATTTGTTGCAATCCGCTGATACCTGCTTTTTTCAGCAGACCTTTCAACGAAGGTTGCAATCTCTTTTGCTGTGCCAGCGCGTGATCAACAACATCTTGGCTCACTACACCTTCTTGAACCAGAAATTCGCCAAACATCAAATCGCTGCGTTCATAACGTAATAGCACAGCACGCAAAACAGCTTCATTAAGGTGAGACTCATTGCTCAACACTTCAGCAAACAGTAGTTGCCCGGAGACATATTTGTCCCAAATCTCATCAGCCTGCGCTTTTGTGAGAAGGTTTTCTTTTACGGCACTGTCGAGCAATTGCTTTTCTTTTGTCGATTGTTCTTCGCCATACCAGTGACGCAGGCCAATCACCACCTGGCCTCGCGGCACAATAACGTAGCTCACATTGCGTTCGAGTTTGCGGCCCAGCGCTGATAAAGAAACGGGATCAATTGAGTTTTCACAAGCCAGAATCAGGGTGTCACCTTCCATGCGCAATGGCAGAACCGCATGGTGCAGCACTACTTTTGCAGGAACGCTCTTAATCAGTGATTCATCGAGCGCGAGAGGATCAATCGACTCCATTGGCACTTCAGCCTGTTTGGCCAGGGCAACAGCAAGCTGATATGCAGTGATATAGCCCAGTTGTACGAGGCTTCCGCCCAGTTTTAGACCTGGAATGCGCTTTTGCAGCGCTTCTTCAAGTTCAGCCTGGGTAATCACACCAGAATCCACCAGGATATAACCCAATGGTTGAGCTGAGCGCTGAGCACTAACGCTCGGGAAATCGTGAGTCGTTTTATCCCATGCCACGCGGCGAGGGTCGCCATGTTGGATAACCTGCTTAATCGCCCGCCAGTTCGCCATAAAGTTAATGAGGTTGCCCCAGAACAGTCGCGGAATAACCAACAAACCTTGCGCCAGCCCGTAATAACCTGTCACGAAAATCATGCGTTGAATGATGCGGTTAGACATCAGCAGAAAGTTAATCCACAGCAACATCGTCAACCATGAACCGCCGACAAATATTGATAAGAACTGCCATGCTCCATCGACGTTGCGCTGATAAATGATGATGGCAACCAGTTGCAACATGACTAGCATCGCCGCAAAACTCAGGAAGTTTGCGATCGCCCCTTTACGGTCACGCCACAGGAAATAGTTGAGAACCGGGCTCGCACTCCAGCGGTGAGTTTTAAAACCCTGGAATACGATGCCGATTATCCAACGTGATTTTTGCCGCACGGCTGTGGCAAAGGTGTCAGGGAAATATTCGCGCACACAGATAACATTGGCAGTTCGAGTGCGTTGGCCAAAGGGTTTGGCTGATTTATCTTTTGCGTCAACAACCGGGAAGCGACAGAAAATCTCTTCCATTCCTTTTTGACGCAGACGGAAACCAATATCGTAATCTTCCGTCAGGCTCTGGACATCAAACGCAATGCCGTCACCATCGGCTAATAACGCCAGAACCGCACGGCGGCTAAAACATGTACCCACACCTGCGCTTGGAACCTGCCCGGCTAATGCCTCGCGTACCGGTACATCTTTACCATGCAGCTCTGAAAACTCATCCAGATAGCTAAGGCTTGTGAAGTGCGTCCATTTGCGTTCAAAGGGATACACAGGGATCTGAATTAAGTCTTTTCTATCAACCAGATAATTGAAAAGGCGCAATTCGAGGGGAGAAATAACATCTTCTGCGTCGTGGAGAATAAAACCGGAGAAGTTAAAACGCGCGCTGTTTTCAAACTGTAAAATCGCATCCAGAATGTTGTTCAGGCAGTCTGCTTTGCTGGTGGGGCCTGGCCGTGCGCATACCACTTTATGAACGTTTGGAAAACGTGCGCAGACTTCATCTACATCACGTTGCGTATCCGGGTCATTAGGGTAAGTACCAACAAATATATGGTAGTTTTCGTAGTCCAGCGAACTGGCAGCCAGACGCGCCATATTCCCGATAACCCCGGTTTCATTCCATGCGGGAACCATAATAGCCAATGCTTTTTCTTGTGGCTCATATAGGGCTTTATAGTCGAGATAATCATTGTTGCGATATACCGTCACTGCGCGCCATCCCCGGCGAACCCAGTAAACAATATCAATAAATAGGTCATCAATTCCGCTAATTAACATCAATATCGCCAGCGTAATAGCGATGAATTTCAAACCGTAGAGATACGTTGAAAAGTAATCAACAAACCAGTCCATTTTTTACCTCAAAGGTCATGTGAAGCCTAGTGCTGCGATCCACAGAGGTCAGATGCATCTACAACAAGGCCTCATATGTTACCCGTATCATAAAATAATAAGATGAATCCTGGAAGGTTATAAACCTGCAATTAATGCTTTTTACAATCAATAAAATCGCATGATCAGCATAAAAACCAGTGTTTTCAACTAGTATTCAAATGAAATACAGAGCATGAGAGAAGCATGAGAAATGAGAGTTTCTATGATGGTGAGGGAGCATTTCTTGCCAGCAATGGCTTTGATCTTTACATTGACGGCCTGAATAGTGAGGGAGAAACGAACATGACTTATATCTGGCTGATTGTGGCAATTATTGCAGAAGTGATTGCGACCACATCCCTGAAACTCTCGGAGGGATTTAGCCGTTTATGGCCAAGCGTGGTCACCATTGTGTTCTACGGCGTGGCGTTTTATTGCTTGTCGGTAACCATGCGTACCATCCCTACCGGGATAATTTATGCCATTTGGTCTGGTGCTGGAATCGTGTTAATCGGTGCTGTGGGCTGGATTTTTTTGGGGCAGAAACTTGATTGGCCGGCGATCGCGGGTATGGCGTTGATCATTATTGGCGTGTTAGTCATTAACTTATTTTCAAAGTCGGTTGCGCATTAATCCCTCTATTTGTCGCCATGTTTGCGGGTTTTTCTATAGCGAAAGCTTGGCAGCATGGCAGCATGGCAGCATGGCAGCATGGCAGCATGGCAGCATGGCAGCATGGCAGCATGGCAGCATGGCAGCATGGCAGCATGGCAGCATGGCAGCATGGCAGCATGGCAGCATGGCAGCATGGCAGCATGGCAGCATGGCAGCATGGCAGCATGGCATATCAATTATTAACCAATCATCAACCAAAACTTAACTGTTGAACCTTTTACACTGCTGACAATTCTTTTGCTTTTTTTCTAAAAGTTGAATAGTAACCAGGCGGAATTATCTATACAGTGTGCCCGTCACGTTAATGAGGTTGATGGTAATGGTTAAACAATTGAGATCAAAATTAGGGATGATTTTGTTGCTTATAGGCACGGCGCTGTTCTCTGGCCAGACTACAGCACAAACACATGGTCATTTTTATTTGGTCGTCAAAAGTGCTGACATGTTGCTACGCCATCAGGCTGATAGTGACGAGATTCGTCAGGCTGCCGAGGATTCCGCCGCCGATTTTCGTGAACAGCATTTTCACGTAAAAGAGCGCCGTCCGGGGATTCATCAACTCTAAGGCCGTATAACTCAGTTCGATTTAAACGAATATCTCTTCTGGTAAATCGAACTGAGCTCTTCAATCGTTATTACAAATTGCCTACTCCACCATCGATTAATAATTCGCTGCCGACCATAAAAGCAGATTCATCAGATGCGAGAAAGACGGCGGCTTTTGCCAATTCAAGAGCCGTGCCCAAACGACCGATTGGCACGAGCGCACGAATCTCTTCGTGTAGTGCTTCTTGCGACGCTCCATTGCCAAGTTTACCCAAAGCCGGCGTTTCTGTTGGGCCAGGACTTAATCCATTCACCCGAATACCTCGCGAGTGCAACTCGCCAGAAAGTGTTCGTGCCAATGAAAGGATTGCGGCTTTACTGGCAGCGTAAACATTGCTTTGTGGCAAACCAATATGCGCACTCACAGAACCACAAACAATTATCGAGGCTGGGTTAGCCAGCAGTGGCAATAGCGCCTGAATCAAAAAGAACGGCCCTTTTAAATTGGTATTCATCAGTCGGTCATAACTGCTTTCGTCCCAGTCTTGTAGTGGATGATGCGTTACATCACCGGCATTCACATACAATACGTCCAGGCGCGGCCAGCGTTGCGCAATCTGTTCAGCCACATCACGTTGTTGACCGATATCACCCGCTTCGCTGCGAATAATATATACATTTCCCAGTTGCTCTTTGGCAGCCAATAATCCTGATTCACTACGCCCGGTGATCGCAACTGTTGCCCCCTCGGCAATAAACTGCCGCGCGGTTTCAAACCCAATACCGCTGGTACCACCGGTGATTAGTGCGTATTTACCTTGAAGTCTGCCCATTGCTGTTACTCCATGATTGACTAGTCAGCGCATTATTTACGCTATAGTATCTTTTGGATAGTAGGCACCATTTAGATACTAAGGCACTTGATGGGATGCATTGACTATTCACAGGAGGATGCGTGATAAATAATTTTTCGACCTTGCCAACAGCGGATCAAAGCTGCCCGATGGTCAGTTTTGTGAATTTGATTTCTGGAAAATGGGCGATCCCGATTCTTTACCGCTTGATAATCATTGATGAGCCGGTGCGCTTTAGCGATCTACAGCGTGCGGTTTACCCGATTACTCAAAAAGAGTTGACGCGCCAGCTACGGCAATTTGAAACAAGACGGCTGGTGACCCGGCAGGTCTTCGCGGAAGTGCCACCGAGAGTGGAGTATCAGATAACGGAATTAGGGAAGTCGCTACGGCCTACGCTTGATTCGTTAGCGGACTGGATGCGGGAAAATAGTGAGCAGTTGAGAGAGTAGAACCCTCACTGATGTGCTAATAAATGCAACCAGTGAGGGGCCTTTATCGGTTACTTATCGCCGAAATGGATAACGGTACGAATCGACTTGCCTTCGTGCATTAAATCGAATGCTTCGTTGATTTGCTCAAGCGGCATGCGGTGCGTGATAAACGGGTCAAGGTTGATTTTGCCAACCATTGCGTCTTCCACCATACCTGGCAGTTGTGTGCGCCCTTTCACTCCGCCAAATGCAGAGCCACGCCATACGCGGCCTGTTACCAACTGGAACGGACGGGTTTTGATCTCTTGACCTGCGCCCGCAACGCCGATGATAACGCTTTCGCCCCAGCCTTTATGGCAGCATTCCAGCGCGGAACGCATAACATTGACGTTGCCGATACATTCAAAGCTGAAATCCACGCCGCCGTCGGTCAGTTCGACAATCACGTCCTGAATCGGCTTTTCGTAATCTTTCGGGTTGATGCAATCGGTCGCACCCATTTCGGTCGCCAGTTTGAATTTCTCTGGATTGGTGTCAATGGCCAGAATACGCCCGGCTTTCGCCTGTACCGCCCCCTGAATCACCGCCAGGCCAATCCCACCCAGGCCAAAGACAGCAACAGTATCGCCCTCTTTCACTTTCGCCGTATTATGCACCGCGCCGATGCCTGTGGTGACTCCGCAACCTAACAAGCACACTTTATCCAGTGGTGCCTGCGGGTTAACTTTTGCTAAAGAAATCTCCGCCACCACGGTGTACTCACTGAAAGTACTGGTGCCCATGTAGTGGTAAATCGGTTCGCCATTATAAGAAAAACGCGTGGTGCCATCTGGCATCAAACCTTTACCCTGGGTGGCGCGAACGGCCTGACACAGGTTAGTTTTGCCTGATTTACAGAACTTACACTCGCGGCATTCTGCGGTGTACAAAGGAATAACATGATCGCCTGGTTTCAGGCTAGTAACACCCTCACCCACTTCCACAACGATACCGCCGCCCTCGTGGCCCAACACTGCCGGGAACACACCTTCAGGATCATCACCAGATAAGGTGAAAGCATCGGTATGGCAAACGCCAGTATGGGTAATCTTTACCAGCACTTCGCCTTTTTGTGGCGGCGCTACATCAATTTCTACGATCTCAAGCGGTTTGCCTGGGCCAAATGCAACAGCTGCACGTGATTTCATATTCTTCTTCCGTCGTCAGGTGGGAGTGATTTTATTTTAGATAAGAGCGAATTAAATTACCGACTTCTGCCATTCGCACAGCACGCTGATCCTCAGAGGTGTCCCCCGCGACCAGCTCGTCTTTTAGATGGATCTCCATCATTTCGCCCATCAGGCCGTTCGCCGCTCCGCGAACCGCTGCGATTTGTTGCAAGATGGCGATGCAAGGATCGCCATTTTCCAGAGCGCGTTCTATTGCTTCAGTCTGGCCACGTATGCGTCGCACGCGAGTCAGAATGCGTTTTTTGTCTTCAGGTGAATGTGGCATTTTGACCTCCTGATACTATAGGGGGGTATGGTACACCATTTCACACTTAATTGATAAAATTGATTTTATTATATTATTCAATGAGATAACCATTTTACCCAAAAGACACATGGGGATATGCACAGTTATTTAGTTACCCCTAAAACTGCCCTAAAAAGCAATAATACCCCTGAAATCAGCGGCAAAGAACGTTCAGACGTACGTAAAATAATTACCTAATCATTTTCGCACACGGCCTCGAGGTCTACGGTGTTTACGTAAGACAAGGAGTTCAGCTTCTTCATCAACTGATAGATTTGGATTATGCGTTACTTATGAACCATCATTGATTGTAATCAATAGTTACTATTTTTTTTGGTGCCAAAATATGCCATTCATGTAAGACAATCTCCGATACAAATTAAATCTATTTTCTCCGGGCATGAAAATGCCAACCAGTAAGTAATAGATTAAGTTTGTTAATGTTCTAGTTATATAAATATCCAAAAATGGATATTTATATAACTTATCTACGCCTGTTTTAGGCGTAAACGATGGATACGTTAATATATGCGTGTTTTTATAATTAGCCTTGAATCTGAACAAGAGCGTAGACGTAAGATAAGCTTGCAATGCAAAGAGCAATCATTGCTTTGTGAATTTATCAATGCTATTGACGGAAGAAAACTCCCCTCAGAAATTGCAACAACCGTCACACATGATTTTTACAACAGTAAATTAACACGTGGTGAAATTGGTTGTGCATTAAGCCACCTAAATATTTATTCAAAAATGGTTTCTGAAAATATTTGTCACGCCTTAGTACTTGAAGATGATGCCATTTTCGATGACTCTTTGCATGAATGTCTTAGCGGTGTTGACGGGATAATCAGAGAAGATAAGCCTGAGATATTCATTCTTACCGCCAGGTGCTCATATAATAAGCATATTAAGAAAACAGATTTCTCAGGTCGCAATTATTTTAGAATAACAAATGGAAGCGGCGGGTATGGTTATATAATAAATCTCCCGGCCGCGAAACTGTTATTGGAGAGAAACTTACCAATAAAATTCGAAGCTGATAGATGGACTATTTTTAGAGATATTGCAGGACTTAATGTCTGGTGCACTAAAGTGCCTGTAATTCGACACGCCTGTGTAATTGATGATAAATCTACAATAGGTTCTGAGCGCATATCTTTAGCAGAAGATAGAGGTCAAGTGATAAACAAGCTAAAGAGAGAAATTCCGTTTTATCAACTAAAAAGAATTAAAAACATCATTCTAAATAAGTCAGGGATTAGTAACTAATGCAATATCTTGTATGGGGTATCGTTGTACTGGTTGTGTGGTATTTGGTGGGCTATTTCGTAAATAAGCGAAACGTAAATGTCAATGAAGGTGACGAGCATCAAGAATGCCCATATGAATAGCCTGTATATATGAGTTTTTCTTTGCCTATCATGCCATAACAGGGTCTACGTAAGGTAAGGGATTCTCTTTCTTCATCAACCAATAGATTTTGATTGTGTTACTTACTAATCATCACTGACTTTTATTAATAGTTACTAAATTCTTTGATGCCATAATTTGTCATTCGATGATAATGCAAAGACGTATAATGAAAAATAAACTTATAAAATTCGCTTTTCATTGGGATGAGTGTTCGCTCGATGAATACAGTAAAATTTATGCACAATTTGGCGGAAATACAATAAGCAACCCAACAATATTGAATTATGTTTCTACATACTATGATGTAAACACTCGCTACTTTATTGACAGAAACGAGTGTGATGGTTATGATGCGGCTATTGCTACGTGGGATAATGTTATCGCAGGTGATAAAAAAATCGCAAGAAAGCATGGTATAAATATACCTATTGCCTTCGATGAAATAATTATTCCGCAGAAACCAAATCAAAAAAAATTAATCCTTCCTTTTTCTACTAAGATTCTTTCAGCCAATCACACTGGTGCAGTAATTAATGCCCTTACAAAGCTAAATTCTGGTCGGGAAGTTTGCATAGTAAAACCTATTTCAGGGAAAAGTCGTCAGACACTTAACCGCCAATTGAACCAATTTTTAAGTAAAGGTGGTAAAATTCATAGTGTTAACTCTGTTTCAACTGAGTATTTTCTTGAAATTTATAGCGATTTATTCTTTGCGAGACGTAATAAAGTTGCTGAAATTGAACAAACTAGTCATTTTTTGTCACGTGTTGATAACATTTTGTTTGGTAGTTATTTGTCTTTTAATGATGAACCTTGTGCCGCACAATTCATAACCAAAACGGAAGATGCAACAACGGTTTATCTCGATTATATAAACTCGGGTAGAAATATGGATTTGAAGGAATTTTCAATTGGTACTATTTGTATGTGGGAAAATATAAAATCCGCCTTCGCATATGCCGAGAGTGTAAATAAAAAACTTAGATTTTGCTTTGGCAAGCCGACGCATGATTATAAAGACCGCTTTTGCATAAGACAAAAATTAATGAGAACCGTAGCCTAATACTAGTTGCCTTAGTAAAGGTGTGTGAAAATAGATATCAAAGTAATTAGATATAATTTTTTGTGTTTTATTTTTATTATTGTTGCACTGTGCTTACATTTTAGAATGATTAAACAATCAAAGGGACTATATAGGTCAGTACAGGAATATAGGAAAGTGCCGAATATTTAAACCATGATGGAATCATAGCAGAGCGATTGTTTTCGCAGATGAAGGATGCGAGTGAGAAAAAGCAGCCGTTGGTGTTGTGGATGTCCGCTGCCGTAACCCCAACGGGATTTGTGTTCTGCTACTTTTTGCGAAAAAGTTTAATAGCAACTGCCGTCAGAATCCCTATCAGGGGCATGGCTATAGCGCCCGCTAAAAAATTATGCTGGTCTATTCGCTTTTCGCGGCGGATATCAGCAAAGCGGGCCAGCGCGTGGTTTTCATCAATGGCACTGACTTCTTCGAATTGTTTTTCGTAACCCTGTTCAGTCAATCGAGCGGCTGTGTCCGTGTCAGGCCTTTCTAATACAACGGTTTGTTTATCTTTTTTAAAAAAACAGTAATCCGGCATTTGGTGCTCCACATTTAGGAATTCGCGCTTAAACAACATACATACCTGTATTAATTCCGTACATATCTGCCTGTGGTTTCGCATCCAACTGCACACTTATTTGCATTTTAGTTGATCGAATCCAGCAAAATCTGAGGTAATTGTATGTAGAGGGGATGCGAGGATGGGATGAAATGCCTGAAATTAGCCCTGATGACCTGTATTACAGTTAACAACTCACAATATTTAGCTTTAAGCCACATCACATCAGTTATGGTTCCCGCTCTGATAGCAGCAATGGAATTGCATAAACCGAACTAAAATAGCCTTGATCGTCGGCAGTGAAAATTTCACTGCCGACACGTCAAAGAATATTATTCATAAGTTGCTAATACTTCCACGCTTGCATTCGCAATACCCGGTTTCACATCCTGCGAGTTACGAAGATAACGTGCCGACATATTGATCTTTCCGTCGGTTCCATTAGTGAATGCACTACTGCCTATGGCATAGGGAACTGCACTGTAATTACTATTAAGTGAGGCAGCAGTAATCCATGACCCCAACTGTACGGGTTTCGCAGGTACGCTTGTCTGGCTTGCCGGAGCGCCCCACGCCAACTGTAAATCGTACCCTTCGGCTCCACCTTCATTCAGTTTAAATGTGCCTTGTAAGGGATTGACGCTAGAGTTTATTGGCGTGACTTTAATTTTGATCGGCTGGTTTCCATTATTAACGGTTTTTGTTCCATTGCCCGCATCATTAAAATTCGTCGAGTTTTTTACCGACCCACCATATCCCCAGGCCAGCGGGCATTTTAGTTGAAAACCTGCATCAACCCACGGAGAGCTTTTTTCAGCCGGGCTCGTATGATAGGTCCCCATTTCTACCGTCTGGTTTGGATTAAGAAGCTCGCAGGTTCCGGCCTCAAATATCCCGGTAAACGTTATTCTGCGAGTAATTTCACCGCAAACATTGTTATTCCCCGGCATCCTTATGCTTCCTGATGGACAACTACCTGAAATTGTATTGTTTGAATCGGTTGCCCTTATAAATGCAACAACAGTAAAAGTGGTTATTTGTGTAGGACCAATGGGCGCGACGAACCCAGGGGTTATCCAGAGTTTTAAGTTAAAAGTTAAAGACGTCCAGTAATTATTGTATACCGATCGAGTATCAACGTAGCTTGGCCAAATCGGAATTGGCTTGTTACTACCCGTAAAGCTCTCAGTAATAGACACGCCCAGCCCTTTAATATTAGTAGGATAAACGGTTTGCCCATCTATTGTATAGATATCGCCGGGTGGAATATTCATTATAGTTTGAGCAGTATTTACCCATAAAGTCCCGCTGGCTCTACAATCGGAGTAAGCTGCATCAACAACGGCATTATTTACCGAGTATAGCAATGTATTTGCCTGGCCATTTTTAGGTGCTGTAATATTGATAGGTTGCACCGCATAGTCGCCACCTATACTTGTATATCCGGAACAGCTTATTGAGGCTGCAAATGAATAATTAATAAATAGCATTGATATAATAGCTATTACAATTGAATAAAGCGCTTTTGCGCTAAAATAATTAAACTTAAATCTACCCATCTTACGGCACCTCTTTTACGTAATATTCTGCAAAATGCATAAAGCACAGTTTAATTATCATCAACAAAAATAAATCAATTTTATTCATTTCTATATTATGACTTTAACTAAATATGTTGCTTGAATAAATAATTTCATCACGTTGAGTTAGTTACTATTTTTCAGAAAAAAAGATACAGCAACATGTCCTGACAATCAACAGGCCAAACTTAGGAATAAATTTCTTTTTCTAAGCAAGATTCCTAATTTTAATATAAATTCTCACCATAAAGTGACAGTTAATATACTTCGCATCTAAACGCCTTATCCAATATGGCAGATCCATGAGTTGTTTTACCAGCGTAGAAAATGTGAAAGCCATTTCGAAAATTTAGATACAGGCTGATTCTATGTGTATAACGTCGACGCGATTTTCGAATCTATGCAGGTTTAACAAAGACTTTAGAGCCATGTAACACGCTCATGTTCCACTTCGATGGCTTGAACCCGTTTGTGTTTATGACTATTACAAGATCCATCTTGCCCTACGAACGACCGGGCGGTAGCGAGAAGTGAAACTGATGAAAGGTGCCGATACAGCACCGTTCTCTCCTTTCGAAAACGAATACCAGAAATAACAATTTATGTTGCTAACTGGCCTTCATCATAGAAATCTTAAGGGCAATTTTCAATCACAAACAATAATTCATCGTTAAGATCCAGTACAAATTAATAAGAACTAAAATATGGAGCTATTTTAAAAAATAAAAACTTAGATTCGATTTTAGTTTCAGATATAAAAACATTGTAAAAGGCATCAATGTCTTTTATAAGCGAATTTAAGCTCTCTCGTAAAATTCAAATACTCATTCTTCCTGTTTATCTGAATACTCTCGTACGGATAAGAAAAAAATAATTTATACGAATTGGCCCTGCCAACCATTCTGGTTTTGCAGGGCAAACTCGGTTTAATTTAATCCTTTTTTCCTGGCATCATGCGCAGCAATGTATTGTCTTTCCATACATAATGGTGGAACAGCGCGGCAAATGCATGAATGCCAATCACAAAGTAGCCTATGTTAGCAATAAGCTCGTGGTAGCTCTTGATGGTGAATTCCATATCTTCATCGGGTTCAATCGCATGCGGCATCGGAATGCCAAACACCGACCAGTCACTGCCTTTAAAGTACACAGTTGCAAAGCCGAGAATCGGTAACACAATAAACATGAGATAGATTATCGTGTGCACTAGATGGGACATTCCTGTAATAGCGGGATGCGGTTTCGGCGTAATTGCTGGTGCGCGATATTTAATGCGTACCAGCAAGCGGGCAATCATCAAAAAGAACACGCTGATCCCACATGTCACATGAGTCGCGTTGAAGACAGGCCGATATGATCGCGGTGCAAAACCTTTCAGTTCCATCGCGCAATATGCTCCCACTATCAATAAAAAAACCAGCCAATGAAGTGTTATCTGTAACGAGGTGTATTTGCTGCGCATTAGGGTGTCCTGCTTGGTCACTATGATTTTTCCAGGATAGCGGCTAATTCTTAGAAAATCATTAACATCTGGTGAAATTATCTAACATCCCTCCTCACAAAACCTGTTTGCGGCACCTCTGTTTATGGACTATCACTAGAGTTGATTAAGGATTGAGCAACTTCTGATGATTAAAAGTGGGGTTCATATCATGAAAAAAATCGGTATCAATGGCTTTGGTCGCATTGGTCGTCTGGTATTACGCCGTGTTCTTGAAACCAAAAGCGAAGTTGAGATTGTCGCTATCAACGATCTTACCTCGCCAAAAGTGCTGGCCTACTTGCTTAAGCATGACTCCAGCTATCATAACTTTGACGGAACAGTGGATTACACTGACGATGCGTTAGTCGTCAACGGTAAGAAAATTGCGGTGTATGCCGAAAAAGAGGCAAAAAATATCCCGTGGGGAAAACTGGGCGTTGAGATCGTTATTGAGTGTACGGGCTTCTATACTTCGGAAGAGAAAGCCAGCGCACATCTGGACGCAGGTGCGAAGAAAGTGCTGATTTCTGCTCCCGCTGGCGATATGAAAACAATCGTCTTCAACGTTAACTGCAACACTATTACGCCGGAAGATAAAATCCTCTCTGTTGCCTCCTGTACAACTAACTGCCTCGCGCCAATGGCGAAAGCGTTGCACGACAACTTTGGTATTAAAGTTGGCACCATGACCACCATCCATGCTTATACCGGTACACAATCACTGGTAGATGGCCCGCGAGGTAAAGATCTACGTGCCTCTCGTGCTGCAGCACAAAATATCATTCCGCACACCACTGGTGCGGCGAAAGCTATTGGTCTGGTGATCCCCGAGCTGCAAGGTAAACTCAAGGGTCACGCGCAACGCGTACCGACGCTTACCGGTTCAGTAACAGAACTGGTGTCGATTCTTGAGAAAAAGGTGACGGTCGAGGAAATTAACGCGGCGCTGAAAAAAGCAACTGATGGCAATGAATCGTTTGGCTATACCGATGAGGAGATTGTTTCCTCCGATATAGTCGGCACAAATTTTGGTTCGGTGTTTGATGCGACACAGACGGAAGTGACCGAAGTTGGCGATTTGCAATTGGTTAAAACCGTCGCCTGGTACGATAACGAATATGGTTTCGTTACGCAGTTGGTACGGGTATTGGACGCAGTTGCGAAGGAATAACAGATCCCTCTCCCTGCTGATTCGCAGGGAGAGGTTTTAAGACTTACTTCAGCAAACGCACTTTAACTGATTTGCCTTTGATCTTGCCCTGTTGCAACTGTTTCCACGCATGGCGTGCAACAGACTCGCGAACAGCAACATAAACATGCATTGGGTGCACATCGATTTTACCGATATCCGCGCCATCGAGCCCCATGTCACCCGTCAATGCACCAAGAATATCGCCCGGACGCATTTTCGCTTTCTTGCCACCATCAATACACAACGTTGCCATTGCCGCTTCAAGTGGTTTGATGCTGCCACCAGTAGGTGCAGGCTGCCAGCTCAGGGACAAGTTCAGCATCTCGGCCAACACGCTGGCACGCTGTGCTTCTTCCGGTGCACACAGGCTAATTGCAAGGCCACTTTCGCCCGCACGCGCGGTACGGCCAATGCGGTGAACGTGAACTTCCGGGTCCCAGGACAGTTCGTAGTTGATGACCATTTCCAGCGCTTTGATATCCAGGCCGCGAGCCGCAACATCGGTTGCCACTAACACTCGGCTACTGCCGTTTGCAAAACGCACCAGCGTTTGATCGCGGTCACGCTGTTCCATGTCGCCGTGAAGCGCCAGTACGCTTTGATTGCTTTCACTCAGCGCATCACAAACAGCCTGGCAATCTTTCTTGGTATTACAGAAAACCACGCAAGAAGCTGGTTCATGCTTGCTAAGCAGTTTTTGCAGCAGGCTGATTTTGCCACTACGTGAGATTTCGTAGAACTGCTGTTCAACAGACGGCAGCTCGTCTACTGAATCAATTTCAATTGTTTCAGGTGAACGTTGAACTCGGGAGCTGATGGTTGCAATCGCGGTAGGCCAGGTCGCGGAGAACAATAACGTTTGACGATCCTGCGGTGCATGGCTGATGACTTCATCAATTGCATCTGCAAAGCCCATATCCAGCATACGGTCAGCTTCGTCCAGCACCAGGGTTTGCAGAGCGTTTAAATTAACGGTCTCTTTTTTCAGGTGATCCAGTAAACGGCCTGGTGTTGCGACAATGACATGCGGCGCATGTTGCAATGAATCACGCTGGGCACCAAATGGCTGGCCGCCACATAGCGTCAACACCTTGATATTTGGCATATATCGCGCAAGGCGACGTAATTCTTTAGCCACCTGATCGGCCAGTTCACGCGTTGGGCATAGCACCAGCGACTGCGTAATAAATTGGCTCGCATCAATATGTTGCAACAAACCCAGGCCAAAGGCCGCAGTTTTACCGCTGCCGGTTTTCGCCTGAGCACGGACATCTTTCCCAGCCAGTATCGCGGGTAATGCAGCCGCCTGAACAGGCGTCATGGTGTGGTAACCAAGTTCGGTGAGATTGGCGAGTTGTTCTGCTGGCAGAACGTTTAGGGTAGAAAAAGATGTCACAGTTATACTCTCAATTAATGGGCTGTCAGACAGCGTCTGGCGCGCATCTTAGCAGATTTGAGGGGGCAACGCGGCAGTTTCAGGCAAAATAGCGCTGGAGTTTTCAATCATAAAGCCGCCATGGATAAACGTCTGCCACTACTGTCTGTTCGGAACATAAACAAAAACCAAACGATAGCCGAGATAATTCTTACGCATTGCTAGTCGGATTTAATAACCACATATACAATGCGAAGCTGTTTATGGTTACCACAATTAAAATAAGGTATTTATGAAAAAGTTAATGATAGCGGTTGTTGCTTCTGTAATTTTATCTGGCTGCGCCCAGCAGACATTTACCATTAACAAAGATATTGCTGAAAAACCACAGCAAACCACGACACACCATTTCTTCGTTAGCGGAATTGGTCAAACAAAAACTGTTGATGCTGCAGCTGTATGTGGTGGTGCTGATAAAGTTGTTCGCACTGAAGTACAGCAGACATTTGCTGACGGTTTCCTGGGCTTTATCACTCTGGGAATTTATACCCCTCGCGATGCTCGCGTATATTGCTCTAAATAAATACCCTTGCCGGTGTTATGCACCGGCATTAAACGTTTTTGATTTGATTAACATAAAATAATAACATGCCGAAATGATACCATATGGAAATAGTATAAAATGAATAAGAAGATGATTTTCAATGATATGGGGATTTAAAGTTGCAACAGCAATTCTTGTTGTTGTCGTGCTGGTTTGGCTGATGCTAATTATCAATACCTTTGATAAATACGCACATTTTCATTATTTGATCGATCAAATTGAAGGGACATACTTGAGGTGACTTACGCTAAATCACCTCAATTTATAAATTTGCGCTGATTCTAAAGCCCCACCACCGGCACATTACAACCTCGAAAATTATTAAGATATCAATAAATTAGCTTGTGTGAGTATTGATATTGAGATAGACCATCAACTCAGCTTTTGCGCTCTGTTTAGCGGCAGTGTCTTCAGCAACAATATAAAATGATCTGGATGCACCTTCTGGCGCTTTCTCAGCAGGATATACAGTGTAATTTAAATCCTTCTGACCAGATTCTATCTTGCATTTCATAGCCCATGCATTTACTTCCTTTTCATCACTCTGACAGGTAGTCGGCCCGTAGGAATAGCTGAGATAAGAAGCAACCCGCGCTTCTGCATCTCTTACATAGGATGGAGCACTGTTGAGCGAATAAACTGCGCAAAGCACAAGTGCAAGTGATGCTGCAGCCAAAGAAATAAGATGTATTTTTTTCATGATCCCAGAGATGTTTTAAGTGAGAGGGGGTCGAAGTATATAGGAATCCACTTATTGATTACACATTTTGAAATGGTTTTTTTATATTTGTATTAAACCGTATTTATTCACACCAATTATAACTCTGAGTGAATATTCTATTTGATACTAGTTTGCAGTGTTTATATTTTAATATATTGTTAATCAGATGATCATATCTGTTGCATATGACGACAAAAAGTTAGTAGGTAATTAGTTTCTTAGGCCTATGGAATATACCCCTATATTATTTAAGCCTTTTTGGTTCTTTGACTATTATTTCGCAAATATAGAGTCTTCATGGCTTGTAACCTCCGGCCATGTAGCTGATGAGGATGACTACCTGAGTTGCATGACCCTACTTCACATATTCCGCATCAAAAGCGCGATGTTGTGTGAAGAATTAATCATCATCCCAGGCGGTCTCCTCGGTAGCCTTTTGTTCATGCTACGCTTTTAGGATTGTCATCTTTTAGAGTCATTCATTGCCTGGTATACCTAAAGAAATATCTACTACATGCCGCTGCCCATCATCTATCAACGGGATGGTATTTCCTGGCTGCGATACGCCATCCAGTATGAGCTGATACTCTCCCTCCCCGCGCTGCACATTTATCTGATAATCACTCGAACCATGTCGATAAACCAGGCTCACATAAGGCCAGTCACGCGGCAGTAATGGATGAACAGTGATTGAGTCACCCTGGCGTTGAATACCCAGCAAGGTTTCGATGATTAACCGATATGCCCAACCGGCCGAACCGGTATACCAACTCCAGCCACCGCGCCCGGTGTGCGGCGCAACGCTATAAATATCTGCCGTCATCACATACGGTTCGACTTTATAACGTTCAATGGCATCTGTAGTGAGTCCGTGATTAATCGGATTTATCAGCGACCATAGCTGCCAGGCCCGTTCGATATTGCCGCTGCGGGCAAAAGCCATCACCGCCCAGATAGCCCCATGAGTATATTGCCCACCGTTTTCACGCACGCCTGGCAAGTAACCCTGAATGTAGCCAGGGTTTGGCCCGTTTCCATTAAATGGCGGGGTAAGAAGTTTTATCAGCCCGGCCTCGTTATCCACCAGACATGAGTCCAGCGCCTGCATCGCTTGCGCACACCGCTCCGCGCTTCCCGCCCCGGATAACACCGCCCAACTTTGGGCAATGGCATCTATCTGGCACTCTTTGGCACTCTGCGAGCCCAGAGCCTCTCCACTATCAAAATAGCCCCGGCGATACCAGGCCCCATCCCAGGCAGCCGTCTCAAGATTGATTTGCAGTTTTGCGGCTTCTTCATGGCAAAGTGCGGCAATTTCCCCATCGTGGTTTTGTTCCGCGAGTTGCGCAAACTGCTGCAAAACATCATAGAGGAAGAACCCAAGCCAGACGCTCTCACCCTTGCCTTCCAGCCCGACGAGGTTCATACCATCGTTCCAGTCACCCGCCCCCATCAACGGCAAGCCATGTTGACCAAATCGCAAGCCGTTGCGAATGGCTTTTACCCCGTGCTGCCAGAGCGTCTCTTCCAGCGCGCTGATAACGGGTTGTTCATAGGCTGACTCTTCGCCAGGCTGTAATTCACGCCCTTCAAGGTACGGCAAGCGATGTTCAAGCAAACCAATGTCACCGGTGGTTTTAACGTAGTGGCAAATAGACAGCGGCAACCAAAGGTAATCATCAGAACAACGGGTGCGAACCCCATTTCCTAATGGTGGATGCCACCAGTGCTGCACATCGCCCTCAACAAACTGACGTGATGCACACAGCAGGATTTGCTCGCGCAGCCGTTCCGGAGCGGCATGACTCAGAGCCAATGTGTCTTGCAACTGGTCGCGGAAGCCAAATGCACCACCAGACTGGTAATAACCGCTGCGAGCCATCAGGCGGCAAGCTATGGTCTGGTATAGCAGCCAGCCATTGGCAAGTAGGTTGACGGCAGAGTCCGGGGTGGTAACGACGATTTGATCGAGCATCCGGTGCCAGTAACGGTGAACATTCGCCAGTTCGCTACG
This sequence comes from Buttiauxella noackiae, assembly GCF_000737905.1. Classification (NCBI taxonomy): domain Bacteria; kingdom Pseudomonadati; phylum Pseudomonadota; class Gammaproteobacteria; order Enterobacterales; family Enterobacteriaceae; genus Buttiauxella; species Buttiauxella noackiae. The sequence continues at coordinate 458,029 of NZ_JPRU01000001.1, read as the reverse complement.
TGCCGCGTCTTCACTCAGATACTGATTAATCATTAGCTCCGCGTCATGCGGGCTTTGCCCGATACCCAGCACAAAAATAAAGGTTCGCTGATCGCCATCAATCATCGTGGTGGCAGACTGAATCGCACCACACGGGTCCAGACCCGCGCCCGTTTTATCAGACAATGTGCGCAACTTCATGGCCGCTGGATTTCGCTGCGAACCATTGCGTCCAAGGAATTCCCGGCGGTCACCGGTTATTGAACAATGCACTCCTGATACCGCGAAAAATGCCGTTCTCTCCGAACCATTGCTGTTGTAGAAATTATTTGCCAATACGCCGCAGCCGCGCCCGGTTGTCGAGGCACGAGTCACAACATGCATGGCCGATTTGCTACGAGATTCAGCCAGTGTCCACTCCACATAACCTGTCACGGAGATTTTACGTGTACGCCCAGACGTATTGCTGAGTGTCAGAATGGCAATTTTTACTGGTGCATGTTCTGCCACCAGTATCGTCAACTCCGTGTCGATACCCATTTCACGGTGCGCAAAAACGCTGTAGCCAAATCCGTGGCGGGAAAGATAGTGGCCGTTGCCACGCACCGGTAAGGTGGTCGGTGACCAGACCGCACCGCTTTCTTCATCACGCAAATAATACGCTTCACCAGATCGATCGCTAATGGGGTCGTTTTCCCACGGAGTAAGGCGGTATTCATGTGCATTTTCATACCAGGTATACGCCTGGCCTGCTTCAGAAATGACGGAGCCAAAACTGGCGTTCGCCAACACGTTGGCCCATGGTGCAGGTGTCTGGTCATTTTCATCTAACGTAATCTGGTATTCGCGACCATCTTGCGAGAATCCGCCGCGGCCATTGAAAAATACCAGCGCGCGGGTATCTGGCTGCCACGGATCGTGTTGATTGGTCGGGATTCCCGTTCGAGGAATAAAGGCCAGTTGTGTAGGATTTGTCGCCTGCAGACGCTGGTCAAGTTGTTCTTTCAGGCCACCGACCCTATCGTCGAGCACAATTTGCGCCACACTCAGGAGTAAAAGTCGGTCTTCCGCCGACATATGTTCACCGTTGCGCACAAAAATACCGCCGGGTTTATCTATCTGATTGGCTTCAGACCCGGCCATAATCAATTCTATTATTTGGTTTTGTAGCTCTTGCTGATAGCCGCCAGGATTATCGTTAAGAATGACCAGATCTACGGACAGCCCTTTTAACCGCCAGTAATGGTGGGCCTGAATCATCGTCGTGATAAGCAGAATACTTTCATCACTGGTGACATTAAGAATCACTATCGGCAGGTCGCCTGAAATAGACCACCCCCATAATCCTGACTGCCCGCGACGGTTACGGCACAGTATTTTGGCATCCGCACGAAGTTCGGGGCCCGGGAACACAACTGCGCTTGCGAGGCGGTTAAAGAGCGTTGCATCGTCTTCGTTGGCATTTATCTGGCGCAACACTATCTGACTATGAGACCACGCCAGTTCAAATACGCGATCGGCTATCGGGTGATCGTGGTATTTTTCAATCAGCGCCTGGCTGTGCTGGCGACTTTCCGTTACGCCATAAATGATATCGACGGTCACCGGTAAACCGGGTTGTAAAACAATGGACTGCCGGATGGCAAGAATCGGGTCCAGCACTGGCCCAACGCTGTTACTTAGTGTACCGCTTTGTATGGTTGCAAGCGCATTGGAAGGGGTTCTTCCCCGACCGAGGAATTTAGCGCGGTCGGTTTCAAACGAGGTATCGTTCTGAGCCTGGCCGTGTACCACCATGGTATGGAACATCCACGGACAAGCTTCATCAGGTGCACGAGGCCTGCGGTGGCAGAGAATGGCGTGCTGATCGTGTAGCAGCTCGGTCTGAATAAACAAGTTACTGAATGCAGGGTGAGCCAGGTCGCTCTCTTTCGGTGCCAGTACCACTTCTGCGTAAGTTGTCAGTTCAATGGTACGCGGCAGCCGCCCACGATGCAGCAGCGTGACGCGTCGCAGTTCAATATCATCTTCGGGTGAAACAACAATCTGCGTTTTAACGCTAATTGTTCCCGCCAGCAATTTATACTCAGCCCCGGCGTCGGTAAATATCACGTCGTACTGGCTGACCGGCTCACCAAGCGGCTGCCAGGTATTGCTCCAGACTTCATTCGTGACAGGGTCACTGATATAGCAAAACGCCCCCCAGTTATCGCAGGTTGCATCGCTGTGCCAGCGGGTTAACGCCAGATCTTTCCAGCGACTGTATCCGCCACCAGACTGGCTGACCATCAGGTGGTAATCAGCGTTCGACAGCAACTGAACTTCGGGAATCAGACTATCAACATCGGTAAACTCGCGAGTTTCATACTGAACTGGTTGCAGAACCCCTTCGTGAGATTCGAAATGGCGGCGCGGGCTATACAACTCAACGGCATCAGGAACCCTTTCTTGCAATAACAGACGTGCCGACTGAAATGATGGGCTGGACATGAATCTGTCGACCATGGGCGCTCCCAACAAGACGTGGGAAAGTGCCTGAAACGCCATACCCTGATGGTGCGCCATCCATGAACGAACCACCGCGTACATTTGGCCACTGGCGAGGCGCGAAGGCGTATAGTCCAGCGCTTCGTAGAAACCATATTCCCCACGAGCACCATTTTTCTCGAGATTCAGCAGGTTTTCGCAGGCTTTATGCGGCGAGACAGTTAATGCCATCATGGTGGCATACGGTGCGATGACCATGTCATCCGCAAGCCCCCGTCGCAAACCAAGGCCCGGCACACCAAAAGCGTGGTACTGGTAATTTTGCAATGCGTCAAAGGAGTAGTAACCCGACTCTGAAATCCCCCACGGCACGCCCCGCTCTTTGCCCCAGTCAATCTGGCGTTTTACCGCTGACTGGCTCATCTCCTCCAGTAAACTTCCCGGATAGGTCGGCATCACCAGGTTCGGCATTAAATATTCAAACATTGAGCCACTCCACGACATTAATGCCGTTTCGTTATCAATGGTGGTAAAGAGTCGTCCTAACGCAAACCAGCTTTTCAGCGGTAACTGGTTAGTGGCGATGGCCAGGAAACTGGTAAGACGAATTTCTGAAGGCAACAGATCGTAATGGCTATTGTCGAGCTTATTGTTATCGCAGTTATAACCGACGCTGAGCAGGCTGGTGACCTCGTTATACAGAAAGGCAAAGTCCATTCGTGCGTGCTCAGTCAGACGCTGTTCCAGCTCAGTAATAATATCCAGGCGTGTACGAGCCTGGCGAATCACCGATTCAGTGGGTGTGCCTTCGCCGGTATGTTTTGCCTGTGCCAGCCAGGAAAGTGTTGGCAACGACTCTCCCTGCCAGTTTGCGGGAAGCCAACTCAGAAAATGCGTCCATTCGTGGCAGATAAGTACTAATTGACGCTGGAGATGATCCACCCAACGGCGGATGCGTCCCTCTTCATGATTGCAAAGTGCGTGCAGACGATTGCTTTGCGCACGCATGTTTTTCAATTCAGGAAAGAGTAACGCCGGATGGAGTGTAGCGGCGGTTTTGCAATGACTGCGAAGCTGGCGCAGCGATGTCGGTGCATGCTGCCCCCAGGCTTTCTCGAGTATTTGTAATGTGTCATCGAGGCCCATTAGCAATTGTTTAGCGTTCAGGATTGGGCGGTTACGCAGCCCCGTTAGCCCTGCGCTGAGGGTGAGCAAATGTCCGGCCATATTGCCGCTATCAACACTTGAGATATAACGAGGGTTAAGCGGTGCCAGGGTGCGCGTGTCGTACCAGTTATATAAATGACCGCGGTAATGCTCCATTTTATCCAGCGTGTCGAGCGTCAACGTGATGCGTTGCAGCATTTCACCCTGCGGAATATAGCCAAAATCCCACGCCGTCAGGTTGGCCATCAGCGACAAACCAATATTTGTTGGTGACGTGCGGTGTGCAATCACCGGTTGGGGAATTTCCTGGTAATTATCCGGCGGGAGCCAGTTTTCTTTCTCATTGGCGAACGTTTCGAAAAAGGCCCAAATCTCGCGGCTACTTTGGCGCAACAGGCGTTTATTTTCAGCATTAAACGTAACGGCAGGCCGGGCGGGCTCACGACTCAGCCAGCTTAATAACAATGGAGCGAGACACCACAACACGCCGATTGGTAGCGCAACAAACAGCATCATCGGGGCCAGGGTTGCCGAGAGCAGAATCAGTGCCAAACCGGCAACAACATTGAGCCACATTGCGCGATAAAAGCGCATCGGCGAAGCCTTTGCACTCTCAGTACTCTGATCGAAACTGGCCCACTGGTTGAGATTGCGATGGCTAATACCTAGGCGCCATAACGTCACCACTATGGAATAAAGCGAATAACCGGCCTCATGGGGCATGGTGATAAACCCAAGGCCAATACGCATCAGACGTTTAAGCCCGCCAGATGACACCAGAATCAGATGCTGTACGAATGGCCGCCGTGCGGGTTTGTTGAGAATGTCCTGGGCGATAACCAGTATTGTGGGAAGTAACAGCACCGCAGCCAATACGCATATCCAGTAAAATGGATTCGGGACCAGTAAAAGCGTACAAAACACAAGCACCAGAAATGACGGTGCGACCAGACTTCGACGTAAGTTATCCAGCAGTTTCCAACGTGAAAGCGTAGTTAGCGGGTTTTTACCACGCGTTCCATCTTCTTTTCTGGGGTTGAATGTAAGCCAGTTCAGCAGTTGCCAGTCGCCGCGTATCCAGCGGGTACGCCTTGCCACATCGGTAAGGTAATTATTGGGATACTGCTCGTAAAGCAGCACTTCACTCAGCAAGCCCGAACGGGCATAGCACCCTTCCAGTAAATCATGGCTCAGCACCAGGTTTTCCGGGCAGGTATTGCGCGTGGCTTGCGTAAAAGTATCTACGTCGTAAATACCTTTACCGACGAATGACCCTTCACCAAAAAGATCCTGATAAATATCTGATGACATCATTGAGTAGGGATCATTACCCGGCACGTTACTACACATAGCCGCATAGCGTCCCTGCCCGTTACGCGGGATCTCTTCTGCAAGCCCAGGCTGCAAAATACCGTAACCTTTGACGACACGTTGTTTTACCGGATCGTAGACCGGGTGATTAAGCGGGTGCGCCATAGTCGCGACCAGTTTATGAGCAGTATCGCGCGGCAGGACAGTATCGCTATCCAGCGTGATGACATATTTCACCCCAGCAGGCGGGCTAATTACATTACTGTGGACTTCTGAAAACTGCTCAGCGGGTTGGCGTAACCAACTATTGAGCAACGATAATTTACCGCGTTTACGCTCATAACCCATCCAGACGTTTTGTTGTTCATTCCACTGCGCTTTACGGTGAAGTAAGAAGAAAAGCGGCTGGGATATGGAGGCATAACGGCGATTCAGATTCTGCATTTGTGCTTCAGCCCAGTGTAGAAGATCGGCGTTTTCCGGCGAGTTTTCATCTGGTGAATCCGCAAAATCCGTCAGCAATGCAAAGTACAGATTGGCAGTATTATTACCGAGGTAACACACTTCAAGGCTGTTAAGTAGCTTGTCTATCCCCGCTCGGCTAGTGAGCAAACAAGGGATCACTACCATGGTGCAAAACTCAGCCGGAATGCCAGTCGAGAAATCCATACGAGGCAGCGGGAGCGGCGAACGGAAACGCGTTGTTGCCTCGCTGAGTAAATTAATAGCTAACTGGCTAACCAGAACCACCAGCGGCAGAGCAAGAAGCACCAGCGGCCAGTTCATGCCTTGTTCGTGTGTATGAGATAAAACGTCGGCGGTAAAGGCGATGGTCAACAGGCTAAGGCTACCGAGCCATGAAAGCAGCGGAATTTGGTTAAAACTGTGGCGGAGTCGGACGATCCACGACGTATTAGCCCCAAGCTGGTGTTCCAGTTTCGAGCGCCCTTCACCAATAAGATAATAGCCAACATGGTTACCATCTGACTGCGCCATCTCCAGAATATGACTCGCGACTTCTGGTTCATTATGGTGGCTGTGCCGGGCAAGGATCTCAATAATGTGCCGATAGTGATCGCGTGTATCAAAGTGCATTGCCGGGTAAATACCGCCAGGGTCTTTACGCAATGTTTGCTCGACCAGGCTCATGGCCTCGGCAAAGTCTGCCCAGTTGGTTTCGCTTAGCAGACGCAAACCGGCAATGCTGTTACTAACCGATAGCTGACTTGCAGCAAGTTGTTGGTTAAAGCGGTGAATCAGGTAATCGGTGGTGACGCCCGTTTCAGCAAGGCGCTGTTCAACCCAGGTCAGCGGCAAAGAGAGCATATTCCCCCGCCCCTGCAAGCGGCGAACTAGCTCAGCCACAAAGGCACTGCTCAATGGCGGACGCGAACGTGCCATATCCGCAATTACCATAATCAAATCTGCTGGCGTGTTCTCGGCACATTCAAAAATACGCGTTACCCAGACATCGGCCAGGTTTCGCTCTTCCTGCGCGTCAGCGACTTCGATACTGACCCGGCGTAAATTCTCGATAAGAGCCAGGCGTAACATTCCAGGCAGAGCCCAAAGTTCGCCGAGCGTTAGCGGTGTCACCTGTTGATATGCTGCAATATAGCTTGTCAGGCTGTCGGCATCCCATCGGCCATCGGCATGGGCAATCGCTTCGGAGGCAATATCATAAATACGCGGGCAATTATGTGGCGCGGCTAACGGCGGTAAACCCTTGCCAAAATTCTTGGGTAAGTGGTGGCGAACCACACGAATTTGTTCTTCGATAAGATAGTAATTATCCAGCAGCCATTCGCCTGCGGGCGTAATCCCTGACTTTTCCCCCGCATTGAGCAGGTAGCAGTTACGGGTAATGATGGCTTCATTATCTTCCAGACGCTTGAGTAAGTAGTAAGGCAACTTGTTGGTCGATAATTTATGGGAACGCGCCAGTTTCTGGCCATAGCGTTCCATCTGAGCCGCAGAAAACAGCTCAGCTTTGATTGGGCTTTCGTTCGCAGGCTCAGAGCCTAACCAGTCAGGGGTTTTTGGATGCAGTTCCAGTGACTTACTCGCGGTAAACCACTGTTTAAGATTTAATTTCATGAATTTGCTCATCAGGCGATGTGAACGCGCAGGAGCAGTTGTTCAATCAGATCAGAAACGTTCTCTCAGGATGGTGTGTCAGGCATCAGGGATTTAACAGCTGCAAGAGTCTTCTATAAAGCATAGCTTAAATTTTATTCGTTTTTCTTGCGTGAGTTTTCATATGCCAGTGATAAGCATTGCGAGATAGCGTGGAGCTAAAATTGATTTGCCTTTCAATGAAGGGAGTTCATCCTACCATGCCTATGCATAAATAACGCACAGTTGCCTGAATATGATTAAAGCAGCGAATATGAGGGAGTGCTTTTTACCCTACCAAACTGGTCGAATAAAAAGGTTGTCTGGAGCGGTCAGCGGGAATCGAACCCGCATCATCAGCTTGGAAGGCTGAGGTAATAGCCATTATACGATGACCGCTTTGGTCCGCCACCGGAGCCTCGAACCCCGTACTACAACCTATGATTGCCGCTCTTCCCGATGAGCTAGTGGCGGTTTGGTAATACTACCGACACATCAGATTTAATAATCGCACACTCTGGAGAGGGTTAACGGCCGGCGCGGCATAATACATAAGTGAAATTAACCCTGCAATCTATAAGTATTTATTGAGGTGATATTTTCGCGCTACTGATTACTATAACAACAATTGCACGGAAACAGGCCCGTTACCCAACTTCACATTATCTATTGCGGATAGCGCATCATGTTTAATCTTAGTGAGTATGGGAAAAAAGAATCGCAACATGTACGCTTCATTTTGTTCCTGGAATCTGCCTGGACGAACAAAAATCTGACTCAATTGGCGCTGGATGGAACGCAGCTGTAAAACGTGCTGGCATTCGCCGTGGCAATCCGTACCATACACGCCACACTTACGCATGCTGAATGCTTACTTCGGGAAGAAACCCGTCATCTATCGCCAGCCAGATGGGCCACGAAATACCCAAATGGTTTATGACATTGATTCAACCTGAATACAGGATATGAACGGCGATCAGTTCAGCATCTAAACCAAAAACTCGCGCTATAGGCTGTGCTTCTGTGGTGCCCCTGAAACAACCGGCAAATCAATAAAATGCAAGATAAACAAGAAATTACAAAGAAAGATCAATACAACCTGAATAAATTACAGAAGCGCCTGCGTCGTAACGTGGGTGAAGCGATCGCTGATTACAATATGATTGAAGAAGGCGACCGTATTATGGTCTGCCTGTCAGGCGGCAAAGACAGCTACACCATGCTGGAAATTCTACGAAACTTACAGCAGAGCGCGCCGATTAATTTCAGCCTGGTGGCCGTTAACCTCGATCAAAAACAACCCGGTTTCCCTGAACATATCCTGCCCGAGTATCTGGAAAGCATCGGTGTTGAGTACAAAATTGTCGAAGAGAACACTTACGGCATCGTTAAAGATAAGATCCCGGAAGGCAAAACTACCTGTTCTCTGTGCTCTCGTTTACGCCGTGGCATCCTTTATCGCACTGCGACTGAGCTGGGTGCGACAAAAATCGCTCTTGGTCATCACCGTGATGACATCCTTCAGACACTTTTCCTGAATATGTTCTACGGCGGCAAGATGAAAGGTATGCCACCAAAACTGATGAGTGACGACGGAAAACACATTGTCATTCGTCCGTTGGCATATTGCCGTGAGAAAGACATTGAGCGTTTTGCAACGGCGCGTGAGTATCCGATCATTCCGTGCAACCTGTGCGGTTCGCAGCCAAATCTGCAACGCCAGGTCATTGGTGAAATGCTGCGTGACTGGGATAGACGTTATCCTGGCCGTATCGAAACCATGTTTAGTGCCATGCAAAATGTTGTGCCTTCACACATGTGTGACACTGAATTGTTCGATTTTAAAGGCCTGCAACACGGAGCTGAAGTTGTTAATGGCGGAGATTTAGCTTTCGACCGCGAAGATTTGCCAATGCAACCTGCTGGCTGGCAGCCAGAAGAAGATGACAGTGAAACGCCTGTTCAACGCCTCGATATTCTCGAAATCAAATAATCCTCTCTTCCCTCTCTCGCCTGAGAGAGGGAAATCTCTGCGCTAACTGTGCGGTGGTGGCTCGATAATCGGTCTTTGGTCGGGATCTAGCGGTGGGTCTGGTATCGGCTGCGGTCTTGGGATCGGATCAGGTACTGGGGTAGGCTCACTCGGAAACGACGGGTCGCTCATATTTAATCTTCGATAAACAGTCATTATTGCCTCCTTTAAATACTCCTTTTAAGCATAGACCACATATTGCGGACAAAAAAAAGCCGACTAATAGTCGGCTCGTACGAATCAATTGTGCTATGCAGTAATTCTAAAAAAGGAAGTAAGACAATATGGAGCGCAACGCCCATCGCTTGACGTTGCATTCACCTGCGAAAGAGATATTGCCTTGAACCAGCGTTCCATTTATTGACCTTGCTCAATTATCGCCGCCTTTTTTACTCGATAGCATGTTAAAAATGTTAAATTTTACAGCCATTTACTACGATGTAACCACCAGGCAACACCTCCTATAAGAACCACCAACATGATGCAAAACAGGCTGAAACCAAAATGCCAACCACCGCCAGGAATGCCCCCTAAATTCACACCAAATAGTCCCGTCAGAAACGTACTGGGTAAAAAAACCATCGCCATTAGAGACATCGTGTAGGTTCTTCTTCCCATGGCTTCCTGCATAACCTGGGCAATTTCATCAGTCATAACCGCAGTGCGCGCGATACAGGCATCAATTTCATCTAGCCCACGCCCTAACCTGTCGGAAATATCCTGCATACGACGACGATGATCATCAGTCATCCAGGGTAAACGCTCACTCGACAGGCGCGCATACACATCTCGCTGAGGTGCCATATAACGGCGCATCACGATTAACTGTTTACGCAGCAGCGCAAGGAAACCACGCGGGGGAATTTGCTGGTCCAGCAAGTTATCCTCAAGGTCGATGATTTTGTCGTGCAGCTGTTCAATAAATTCACTTGCGTGATCGGTCAGCGCATCACACACATCCACCAACCAGCTTCCACAATCGAGCGGGCCGGCGCCTTCCTTAAGATCGTTCACCACATCGTCGAGAGCCAGAACCTGGCGCTGGCGCGTTGACACAATAAGCCGCTCATCAATATATAAACGCATGGCAACAAGTTGGTCGGGGCGTTCATCGGTACTGCCATTAATGCAGCGCAACGTAATCAGCGTCCCCTCACCTATTCGCGTAACTCGCGGGCGCAGACTTTCTCCTGCCAATGCATCACGAGCATAATTTGGCAGCAGAGGTGTAGTCGCCAGCCAATTTGCGCTAATGCTATTGGTATAATTCAAATGCAACCAACCAGGATGTTCGGCATCAATGGTATCGTTATCCTCAATGGTATCGACCCCGCCTTTACCATCCAATTGCCAGGCGAACACGGCATCCGGCACATTTAACTGGTATCCCTTAATGGTTTCCACTGCATTATCTCCACGCGTTACCACAATACTGTTGTCAGTCTAGCCGTCTTCTTTTGTTATGTAACTCGGAAAAATATTCAAACGCGCTGAATTTGCTGAATAAAAAATGTTACATTTCTGGAGTTTTTTAGAACCAATCATGCCTCGCGGCATTCGGAGATGATGTTTGTCAGAAAGACGTAGGGCTTCACCCAATTTAGACCTCCGCCTTAAGACCATGCGCCAACGGGCAATCACTGTCAGTGGCCCGTGGTTTCTATGGATTAATTTGTTGTTCTGCTTATTTATTTTAGGCAGGCATTACTTCTCACCCTCGCAGCAAATCGCAAGCGTTACGGCATCAGTACCCGTACTTGAAATTCTTATGGGGCTAATTCTCGCCGTCTCATCATCCGCCATTTTCATTTTGCGCATGGCACACGATCAATATGCCGAGTGGCTAAGCAAATTTCTGTACGGGACATTGCTTTGTATCAGCGCATTATGGGTGGGATGTTTTTATGTATTCCTGGCAAGCGGCGATTCGCGGATTGTTTTCCCCTTCGCAGCATTGCTGATTTTCACTGCACTAATTTCACTTTATTTTGACGGCCGGGTTTTACTGAGTTTCACCCTGCCTATCTGGATCTCGATTCTGGTCTGTAATTTTATTTATCCCTCTGATCTAACCCTACTCAACGCGCTGCTCTATCTACTTCTCGCTGGTCTTTTTGAGTCGGGCCGTCGAATTTTGCGAGGGTGGTTTGTGCTGGCGATTCGTCGTGAACAAGAAAATAGAGAGTTAATTAAACAACTACAAGACCTGGCGAATAACGACCCACTTACTGGTATTGCCAATCGTCGCTCTTTTCATCTTCTTCTCGAAAAGGCGATGCAGCGCCAGCAACAATGCGGCACACCACTTTCATTGGTTATGCTGGATGTCGATTACTTCAAGAAGTACAACGACCATTATGGCCATCAGGCTGGTGATGAATGTCTGGTGAAAATAGCTCAATGTCTGGCGGATGCAATTCGCTCAACACATGACGCAGTTGCTCGCTTTGGCGGAGAGGAGTTTATCATTTTACTGCCAGATGCGATGGAGCAGCAGGCAATTGAAGTAGCTGAACGGCTTAGAATGAACCTACAGGCCCTGTCTATCCCACACGCAGCCTCACTTGTAATGCCTTATGTAACCATCAGTCTCGGTATTGCCACTGTGATGCCTGGAACCACCTCGACACGCCTTATCGCACAAGCTGATGCCGCGCTGTATAAGGCCAAAGAAAATGGCCGCAACCGGTGGCAAGTTTTCCAACATTATTAAAGAGAGAAAAATGAAAATTGGCGTACTGTTTCCAATAGCAATCATTGTTGCAGCGATTGTATTCATCACCTGGTTTATTGTGGGTGGCTACGCAACATCCGCTTCGTGAAAGATGGTGAAGAAAAAAGACAACCCTGAATGTTCAGAACTCATGGTTAGGCGTGTTCAGTGATGCCGGTCAGTTGTGTAACTGGCCGGCATCACTGAAGGACAGGCTAAATCTAGTGGGCCACGATATACATGGTGCGGCTATAAGCGACATCTTCAGGGTTATTAATCGGATAACCTTTCAACCATGGCTTGATTAAACGGCCATTGGTGTACTGATAGATAGGCGCTATCGGCGCTTTTTCCTGGATGATTTTTTCAGCCTGGTTGTAGTCTTTATTACGCGCTTCATCCGTCGTTTCCTGGCTTGCTTGCTGCAGAATTTTGTCATATTCCGGCGAGTTGAAGCGTGAAATATTGCCGCTATGGGATGAAGTTAACAATGACAGGAAGGTGGACGGTTCGTTGTAGTCACCCACCCATGAGGCGCGAATAACATCGAAGTTTCCGGTGTTACGGCTATCGATATATGTCTTCCACTCCTGGTTTTGTAGCTTCACATCCACACCCAGGTTTTTCTTCCACATAGAAGCAACGGCTATAGCAATCTTCTGGTGGTTTTCCGAGGTGTTATACAAAAGCGTGAGTTTAAGCGGATTGGTCGGTCCATAGCCTGCTGCCTGCAATAAGGTTTTCGCTTGTGCATTGGCCTCTTCCTGGCTCATTTGCTCAAATGGCGACGTTTCCGGTTTAAATCCCGCGGTGACATCCGGTGTAAAACGCCATGCAGGTTTTTCGCCTGTTCCCAGTACTTTTTCAGCCATGATATGACGATCAATAGTCATACTCAGAGCAAGACGTACTCGTTGATCAGCAGTCGGGCCCTTTTGGGTGTTGAAAGCGTAATAATAAGTTCCCAACTGTGGCGGGGTATAAACTTGACCTGGAATATCTTTTAGCAATTTCTGGTAGAGGTTTTTTGGGAAAGATTCCGTGATATCAATATCTCCCGCCAGATAACGTTTCGTTGCCGAAGATTCTTGGTTGATTGGAATAAACGTCACTTGGGTAATAACTGTTTTACTATTATCCCAATAATGAGGGTTCTGTACCGCCACCAGTTTTTCGTTAACGATGCGATCTTTAAGCGCGTATGCACCGTTACCCACGAGGTTACCAGGCTTAGTCCAGTCGTTACCGAATTTCTCCACTACAGCTTTAGGAACCGGGTAGAACGAGAAATTGGCTGTAAGATTTGGGAAATACGGTACTGGTTTATCCAACTGAATTCTTAGTGTTCTGGCATCAACTGCCGTCACGCCCAACTTATCAGCAGGCATTTTTCCATCAATGATAGCCTGCGCGTTGTTAATACCTGCAAGAGCTGCAAACCATGCAAATGGTGAGGTGTTTTTTGGGTCAACCAGACGCTGCCAGCTATAAACAAAATCTTGCGCTGTTACAGGTGTTCCGTCAGACCAGCGGGCGTTATCACGCAGAGTAAAGGTCCAGGTGCGGTTGTCATTGCTTTGCCATTTGGTCGCGACACCCGGTTCCAGTTGCCCTTTTTCATTCTGGTTAACTAAGCCTTCAAACAGATCGCGGATAACCTGAATTTCTGGTAACCCTACAGCTTTGACCGGATCAAGGGATGCTGGCTCATCTTTTATATGGCGAACCAAACTCTGATCGGTGGCAAGTTTAGTCCCCGCGGGAACATCCGCAGCCCAGGCTTGAGAAAACAGGCACGTAAGCGTTAATGCACAAGTCGTTATACGAAAAGGTATTCTCATGAGTGACCCTGTAGTTGTTAATTTTTAGAGAGGGACGTATCACGCCCAGAACTGAACAGTAATGTATCGCAATTACTTGTTTTGCCAATAAGAAAAATTACAGTCCTAAATAAACGGATGAATGAATGTAATGATTGTCTGAGTTTGTCGTTACAGACGCTTAAGAGTATTTTTTTATATCATCTTTTGTTTCTTATTTCCCAGCCATATGTACCAACTTGTTCCATTTGAAATTGGAATTACCCGCAGCTTTCTGGCGAAAAAAGACGTCCCTGCTCATTGATTAAGCACTACGGCCTGGCGGCTATTTGTTTCAGATGAGATTTTTGCTAAACACTGATATTAATAACGTATTGCAACTCATTCTAGTAAGGACATTTATGTCAGGCCACCGCCCCCGTTCCCAACGAGGCCATTTGCCTCCGGGTAGCGAACGTTATGGTAAATCTGTTTTTGGCGCACCGCTTATTTGGTTCCCCGCGGCACAAAGCGAACAGCGCAGTGGGTTAATTATTGCCGGCACACATGGCGATGAGAATGCCGCGATGGTTACGCTGTCTTGCGCTTTGCGCACTCTTGAGCCCGAATATCGTCGCCATCATGTGGTGCTGGCCGTCAATCCAGACGGTTGCCAACTTGGCTTACGCGCCAACGCCAATGGTGTGGACCTGAATCGTAATTTCCCCGCAGCTAACTGGAAATCAGGTGAAACGGTTTATCGTTGGAACAGTAGCGCGGATGAACGTGATGTGGTGCTCTCTACAGGCCAAAAACCGGGTTCTGAGCCAGAGACCGCAGCCTTATGCCAACTGATTCATACCTTACAACCTGCATGGGTTGTCTCTTTCCACGACCCTTTAGGTTGCATTGAAGATCCTGATAACTCAGCGCTTGGGGGATGGCTTGCGAAGGCGTTCGAACTGCCGTTGGTTACCAGTGTCGGTTATGAAACGCCCGGTTCTTTTGGTAGTTGGTGCGCAGATTTAGATTTGCCTTGTATTACCGCCGAGTTCCCGCCCATCTCGGCTGACGATGCGAGTGAGCGGTATCTGGATGCCATGATGGGCTTACTGCACTGGCAAAAATAATAATCCGTTACGGATAAAGTTTGCCGGTTTCAAAGTGCAAACCTGGTTCGACATCAACAGCCAGCCAGGTTGGTCCATCGAGGTCAGCAAAGCGGACTTTAGCTGCCAGCGGCAACGCTGCGGCTATTGCCCGCGAGGTACACAACATGCAGCCTAACATCACATCAAACCCTTGTTCGCGTGCGGCCTGAGTTAACGCCAGCGCTTCAGTTAAGCCTCCCGTTTTGTCCAGCTTCACGTTTACCATTTCGTAACGACCTTTCAGCGCTGGCAAACTTTCACGAGTATGGCAACTTTCATCAGCGCAAATAGGTAACGGATGAATAAAGTTCGCCAGTGCGCTGTCTTGCCCAGCCGGTAAAGGCTGCTCAAGCATCGCAACATTGAGATCGGCCAGTAGCTGGCAACGCGCCGCCAGCCCGTCGCTGCGCCATGCTTCATTGGCATCAACAATTAAAACGGCTTCCGGAACCGCAGCCCGAATCGCCACCATACGTTCAGTGATGAGGTGGTCATCAATTTTGACTTTCAAAAGACGCGCCCCCTTATCCCACAACAGTTTTGCCGCCTTCGCCATTTGCTCTGGCTCGGCAATACTGACTGTTTGCGCTGTTGTGATTAATTCCGGAAGCTCACAACCTGCTGTATAAGCCAGCGTGCGTTTATTCTTTCTGGCCTCTAAATCCCACAATGCGCTATCAACGGCATTTCTCGCGGCCCCAGCCGGCAAGGCGTCTTGCAGCTGCGCACGCGTCATCCCCTTTTCAAGCTGCGGGATAATCGTAGTGATTTGTGCCAGAACAGAAACATCACTTTCTCCATAACGCGGATACGGTGTGCATTCACCCACAGCTTTAATTCCGTCCTCTTCTAACTCCACGACAACCACAACGGCTTCGCTGCGAGTACCGCGTGAAATGACAAACGGCGTATGGAGTGGCCATGCTTCCTGGTAAACCTTGACTGTTCTCATTATTGTTTTGCCTGTGATCGTTGTTTTTTATCTTTGCCAGAGTATACCGAAAATAATTCAAGCTGCATCGAGGCGGCAAAGGAGCGAGTCCCGATGAGCTTAAGTAAGTGATTATTCGGCTCATCCATGGATCTCACCTCTCAGGAGCCACTGTAATAGCGTTCAAATATGCTCCAGACAGATTTGTCGGGTGAGTAAGCGCAGTCAACGCATCTGAACCTGGAGTATGAAGGGTATATAGCCGGGGACACTTTTACTTGCAGTATCAGTTTTTTATATTCAGACGAGGAATACTGACATACACTGTTCGCGGCGTTAATTATATGTAAACAGGAAAATCAAACATGTCACAAATCGTTCATTTCCAGGGCAACCCTGTAGCGGTTGCAGGTCAGATCCCACAAGCTGGCAACAAAGCTGAAGCTTTCTCACTGGTAGCAAAAGATCTTTCTGATGTTGCACTGAGCCAGTTCGCCGGAAAACGTAAAGTACTGAACATTTTCCCAAGCATCGATACCGGCGTTTGCGCAGCATCCGTGCGTAAATTCAACCAACTGGCAACTGAGATGGATAACACTGTTGTACTGTGTGTTTCTGCCGATCTGCCATTTGCACAGTCTCGCTTCTGCGGCGCAGAAGGTCTGAGCAACGTGGTAACGTTGTCTACTCTGCGTAACCCTGAATTCCAGCAAGCTTATGGCGTTGGTATTTCTGAGGGCGCACTGAAAGGCCTGACTGCCCGTGCGGTTGTGGTTATCAATGAGAAAGATGAAGTGGTATTCAGCCAGTTAGTGAATGAAATCACTAACGAGCCCGATTACGCTGCGGCGCTGGAAGCTCTCCAGGCTTAAGTGTTAATGCCCCCGATAACCGGGGGCATTCTTACTACTCTTCTGTTTTACGCTGGCTCAAACCATATTCACGTAATTTGTTCGCAATTGCCGTATGTGACACACCCAGGCGTTTTGCCAGTTTACGCGTACTTGGATAAGTTCGATAAAGCTGTGTCAGTACCGAGCGCTCAAAGCGGCTGGTAATATCATCCAACGATCCTTCCATCGCCTCTTCACCCACAGCCAAACTGACGGTGTCAAAATCAGGCAGCAAAATGTCTTGTGGGCGCAGTTCATACCCTTCCAATTGCGTTAATGCGCGATAAATCGCATTTTTCAACTGACGCACATTTCCCGGCCATCCGTAACGCGTAAGCACATTACTCAGGTCATTTGCCAATTTCGGACGCGGTACACCTTGTTCATCGGCAAATCGTGCCACAAACAGTTCGGTCAATGGCATGATGTCCTGCGGACGATCACGCAGCGGCGGTAGGTTCAGGGTCAGCACGTTCAGGCGATAGTAGAGGTCCTCACGGAACTCCCCTTTTTGTACCATTTCAACCAGGTTCTTCTGGGTGGCGCAAATCACGCGAACATCGACATGGACTTCGTGTTCTTCACCAACACGGCGGAAAGTCCCATCGTTGAGGAAGCGCAGCAGTTTAGTTTGCATACGCGGCGACATCTCGCCAATCTCATCCAACAGAACCGAACCGCCGTTCGCCTGCTCGAAGAAACCTTTTTTACCTTCAACAGCGTTAGCGTATGCCCCTGGCGCGTGGCCAAACAGTTCGCTTTCAACGACGTCATCCGGCATTGAGCCACAATTGAGTGCCAGATAGGGTTTCTGCGCTCGCGGGCTACCAAGATGGCAAGCATGAGCCAGTAAATCTTTGCCCGTACCTGTATCACCAACTATCAGCAACGGTGCATTTAGTAATGCCAGTTTATGTGCCTGATCAACGACATGGCGCATTTTTGGGCTGACGGCGACAATCTGACTAAAAGCTCCAACATCAGTGTTAGAGAGATTCTGTAGCTGGCGACCCATACGCACCGTGGAGCGCAGCATAACAACCGCACCCACCAGTGAAGACTCTTCGTTTTCGCCATCCAGATGAACCGGCGTGATTTCCATCAGGAAATTCTGCCCGTTGATGACCACATGTTCGGTATGCGATTCGGCCGGAGAACTTTCAAGCCAACGCATAAAATTGAAACCATTCACCAGGCTTGCGGCATTATGGTTACGCAGCTTGTCTTCGTTTTGTCCGAATAGCGCACAGCTCGCTGGGTTCGCCAGCTCTACTTTGCTTTTCATATCCAGCGAAAGTACAGGCTCAGGTAGCGCTTCAAGTAAAGCACTCAGCGCACGATGCTCGCGTTCGGAAGGCATCCACGGCACAGTACGCACATCCGTAACGCCGGGGATACGGCGAATTTCAGCCATTAGACTGCTGAATGAGTCAAATTCCAGTGTCGAGAAATTCAGGTAAATTCGCCCAATGGGATCAATTTCGATTCCTCGCAAATCGATACTACGCAGCACAAGTAAATCCAGTAATTCTCGAGTCAGACCAAGGCGGTCCTGGCAAAAAACTTCCAGACGCATGGAGGTGTCCTTCAATTGCAAAAAGCTGAGTCATTGGGTGGAGTGATGATACTCCAGATAAGTTACGGTCAGAAGAGATGTGTTAAGAAAAGTTGACAGATAAGTCTATGAATGGAGGTGATGCCGTAAACCTGAAGACTCACGGCATCACCAGAGTGTCACTCGACAGGTTTATTTTTGCTCTTACTCATCGTCTCTTTGAGCTGAACCAACAACTGTTTACGGAAGTCACCCAACCGAGGCTTGTCACCATCAATCCACGGCAACGGACGGCAAAGCTCCATTGCTTTAATCCCAAGACGAGCGGTCAGTAAGCCTGCGCCAATTCCCTGTGCTGCGCGCGTAGAGAGCCGCGCTGCAAGATCCTGGCCTAACCAGTCCATCCCCACCTCACGCACAAGTTCACTCGCTCCGGCAAAGGCGATGTTCAGAAGCACGAGACGGAACAAACGAATACGGCTGTAGTACCCTAACTCGATGCCGTAAAGCGTGGCGATTCGGTTAATCAGTCGTAAATTACGCCATGCAATAAACGCCATATCCACCAGCGCCAGCGGGCTTACTGCGATCATCAGCGTTGATTCTGCAGCTGAACGGCTGATTTCCCGACGCGCCTGGTTATCCAATACCGGCTGGACCAGACGTGCATACAACTCGACCACTTCCCGGTCATTTTGCGTTTCATGAATTGCCGCATACCAACGTTGTAGAGCAGGATGTCCGTGATCAAGCCCTGCCTGACGTGCCAGTTTTTCACAAAATGCCCGGCCTTTACCCATCCCGTGACTGTTCATCAAATCACGTGCTTCATCACGTTCTTCGGCTCGTTGGCGCAAACGCCATAACCGTCGCCATTCGGTAGCGACAGAACCAATCCCTGCGGCAATAATTAACCCACCAGCAATACCGCCACCGAGCGCAATCCAGTCCTGGGTGATAAATGCGTTATGCGTCCATTGGATTCCTTGCGCCACCACACTGACACCGAATAGACCAAGCCCAACCTGAACCATACGTCGCCAGAGGCTTCGTTTAGGATGTAGCGCAGCTTCTATAACCGCTTCTGCCTGCCCGTCGTCTTCCATGTCATCGAGTTGACTGAGTGCTGGTGTGAATTTTTCTGCTTCAGGCTCACTAAATGCGTGTGGTGCTTTGTAGATTGGTTCTTGTTCCACTTCCAGTGGCTGCGCGAAATCTATACGTGGTTTTAATGGTTCATTCATCGCAATTTATCCCCGATTAAAAACTCCAGTGCCGCATCCATACGAATATGTGGCATCGGCCTGTCTACATCCATGACTTGCGGGCGGAACTGTTCAAAATGAAAACCTTGTTTCTCCCAGAATGCGCTGCCAGGCAAACGCGCCGGAACTTCTCCTGGATAGACTGTCAGCGGAGCACCATCGCTTAAACGGTTACCACGCAGTGCCGGGATTTGCTCGCCTTTTACGTCAACCAGGCCACTTTGTGTTGCCTGGACTGATGCAAGCCCCATGCAGTCCATGTCGATACCTTCAAATGCCGCATTCTGCCAGGCGTCTTGCACCAGTTGCTGAAGCAGCGCGACCATATTGGCGTGCTGATCTACCGTAACGTGATCGGCCTTAGTGGCGGCAAACAAAAGTTTGTCTATAACCGGCGAAAACAGGCGGCGGAACAGCGTGCGCTGGCCGTAATGGAAACTTTGCATCAGTTGCGTCAGCGCGAGGCGCATATCATTGAATGCTTGCGGCCCACTGTTCAGCGGTTGCAGGCAATCTACCAGTACAATTTGACGGTCAAATTTGAGGAAGTGATTCTTGTAGAATCCTTTGATTACTTTTTCACAGTAGTAATCAAAGCGTGTCCGCAACATGCCGATATTGGTCGTTTTGTCTGCCTGAGCGAGTCGGGACTCACCAACGCTATCCACATCTGGCCACGGGAAGAATTGCAACGCCGGAGCCCCGGCCATATCGCCAGGTAACACAAAACGCCCCGGCTGGATAAAATGCAAACCTTCTCGTTTGCAGTGCAGTAGATATTCAGTCCAGGCCTCTGAAATTGCGGCAAGGCGGTTTTCATCGGCAGGAGCCAGCGGATCTAATCCTTCGCATAGCGTGCGCCATTTTGCTGACCATTCGGCTCGATCACCTGTCAGCAAACTCGTCATCTGGCGTGACCAGCTCAGGTAATTTTGCGCCAGCATCGGCAAGTCCAACAACCACTCACCAGGATAATCGACAATTTCCAGATATAGCGTTGATGTGTCTTTGAAATGGCGCAGCAGTGAATCGTTAGAACGGTAACGTAGCGCAAGACGCATCTCACTAACACCGCGAGTTGGAGTTGGCCAGTTAGGTGGAGAACCGTACAACTGCGCCAGGCCTTCGTCATAGGTAAAACGCTGAATACCTAAATCACGCTGCGGCACACGTTTAACACCAAGCAGGCGTTCTTCACGCACCGCATTAAGCAACGGCAAACGAGCGCCGTTATGCACGCTCAATAATTGGTTTACCATCGCAGTGATAAAAGCCGTCTTGCCGCTGCGGCTTAAACCGGTTACGGCAAGACGTAAATGTCGGTCCACACCCCGGTTCATCAGGGCATTCAGTTCATTCTTGATTCTGTTCATATGCGTCCTGGTTGCGCCCGTTGTCTCTCAACTGAGGAGAATCTTCACTGATTGTAATAAATATGGCTTGTTAATACCGAATCAATGGCAAATGAATTGAAAATCAAAAGTGTGGAGAAAAGATTACTTTGCACTGCCGCCCTGAGTACGCGCTGAAATTTTGCGCAGTACTCGTGCCAGCAATGGCTCAAGAGTTAGCGCCAGCAGCATTTTCAATGGACGGCGCGCGACAGATTTGACCGCCCAGCCCGCGACGCCTGCAGGTCCATAGCGCAGGGCAGTCAGCAAGACTAACTTACCGACAATTTTCAGGCCCGGCTTAGCCTTGTTCGCAGCCGTCTGGAATTTAGACATGATTTCTCCCAATTACAACGGGGGCACTCGCCCCCATAGAGAACATTAAAGCTGGCGGAAACGGCTACGTAACGTGAAGGTATCAGAGGTTATATAGCGTTCCATAGAACGTAAACGCTGCTCCCCTTCCGCAAGTTCAGCATCCACTTCGTCGAGCAAATCGCGCGTAGTCGGTTGAGGCGTTGCCTGGTCGGCACCCGCGGGCATTGGGTCAAGGATAAAAGTCAGTGCAATGTAGGCCACCATCACAAAGAAAAACAGGCCAAAAATCATCGCTAACACAGTAATCAGGCGTACCAATTTAACAGGTACATCAAGGTATTGCGCGATACCCGCACAAACCCCCTTCACCATCCCTTTTTCAGGGATACGCCACAATTTACGACCGGAAATTGTGTTCACCATTATTTGTCTCTCCAGTTCGGATGTTCTGCATCAAGGATCTGCTCCAGCGTCTGAATACGTTCACGCATACGGCGTGATTCATCAGTTAACTGCGCCAGTCGCTGTTGCTCGCCCTGAGAAAGCTGCCCGCCATTCGCTGCACGGTTGTTGTAGTGCAACCACAGCCAGATGGGGGCGACAAACAACACAAATATGGTTAACGGAATGGCAAGAAAAAGCGCGCTCATGTGTACTCCTTTTACAAGTCAGGCCAGCTGCGGCGCGCTATGCACGCCGCAGTTAAAGTGAATTACCCACGTTCCTGGTTATTCATTTTAGCTTTCAGCGCGGCCAGCTGTTCGCTGATCTCGTCATCGGCTTTCAGTTCAGCAAACTGTGAGTCGAGATTTTTCTGTTTGCCAAAGCTGTGGCTTTCCGCTTCTGATTCCATCTGATCAATGCGGCGCTCAAAAGATTCAAAACGAGCCATTGCTTCATCGATTTTGCCGCTATCCAACTGGCGACGAACATCGCGTGAAGAAGAGGCTGCTTGATGGCGCAGCGTTAACGCCTGCTGGCGCGCGCGGGTTTCGCTGAGTTTATTCTCAAGCTCACCAATCTCTTTTTTCATACGCGCCAGGGTTTCATCGACATGCACCACTTCATCTTCCAGGGTGGCGATCAGGTCGGTCATTTTTTGTTTTTCGATCAATGCCGCACGTGCCAGATCTTCTTTGTCTTTACGCAGTGCCAGTTCGGCTTTTTCCTGCCACTCGGCCTGCTGCGCCGTTGCTTGTTCTACACGACGAGAAAGCTGTTTCTTTTCAGCCAACGCACGAGCCGATGTGGAACGCACTTCAACTAACGTGTCTTCCATTTCCTGAATCATCAGGCGTACCAGCTTCTGTGGATCTTCTGCTTTCTCAAGCAGTGAGTTGATGTTGGCATTCACGATGTCGGCAAAACGAGAAAAAATACCCATAATTCAATCCTCTTTAGTCATTATTTCCGGTGCCAGGCACCTTGCTCGAAATGATTATTGCAATCAGCATGCCAGATTTTTAACCAATTGATATATAAGGAAGTGATTAAATTTGACTCACTATCAATTATGTTTATAGTGGTGATATTCACTAACTATTGGTTAATTTAATCATGGCAGATAGCAAAGATAACTTGATTGGCGAGGCAAACAGTTTTCTTGAGGTTCTGGAGCAAGTCTCCCGCCTGGCACCACTAGAGAAACCAGTGCTAGTGATTGGCGAGCGTGGAACAGGTAAAGAGTTGATTGCCAACCGCTTGCACTTCCTTTCGCGTCGGTGGCAAGGCCCGTTTATCTCCCTTAATTGCGCGGCACTCAACGACAACTTGCTGGATTCGGAACTTTTCGGACATGAAGCTGGGGCTTTTACCGGCGCTCAGAAGCGCCATCCAGGCCGTTTTGAACGTGCCGACGGCGGTACGTTGTTTCTTGATGAACTGGCAACCGCACCCATGATGGTGCAGGAAAAATTGTTACGCGTGGTGGAGTACGGTGAGCTTGAGCGTGTTGGCGGCAGCCAGCCGTTGCAGGTCAATGTGCGACTGGTTTGTGCAACCAACGCCGATCTGCCAAAACTTGCTGAAGAAGGGAAATTCCGTGCTGATTTACTCGACCGCCTTGCTTTTGATGTAGTGAAACTGCCACCTCTGCGTGAGCGTCAACCCGATATTATGTTGATGGCCGAACATTTCGCGATCACGATGTGTCGCGAATTGCAGCTTCCACTATTTCCTGGATTTACCGAAGAAGCACAATTAACACTGATGAATTATGCCTGGCCCGGCAATATCCGTGAGTTAAAAAACGTGGTAGAACGCTCGGTTTATCGCCATGGGTCCAGTGAGGAACCAGTCGATGAAATCATCCTCGATCCCTTTGCCCGGCAACCTGTACCTGTTGTAAAAAGTGGCGAGCCGCAGCAACAAGCCCTACCAATGGATTTACGCGCCTGGCAAAACGATCAGGAGAAAACACTTGTTGAACAAAGCCTGAAGCAGGCGAAATATAACCAGCGTAAAGCCGCTGATTTGCTCGGGCTCACTTATCATCAATTGCGCGCGTTACTAAAAAAGCATCAGATTGTGTTATCTGAATAGGTATCAGGGCTGTTTTTTGGTCTAAGCAAAGGCCGTTAATGCTGCAAAAAACAGCATCTCCCCGCCTTTTTTGCAGGCTTTGTTTATAAAAAAAGCAAAATAGCCTGACATATTTTGGGAAGCCCTTCAGAGTGCGATACACTTTGGCTATCACCCGAGAAAACTCAAAAACTTATGCGCGGAATTGTCTCCTCCCTGTTACTGGCGGTTAGCTGCCTGAGTGGCGCGGCATTTGCTGCAACACCTATTGAAAAGCCAGCCGATATTCGTAGCAGCGGATTTGTTTATTGTGTCAACGGTCAGGTCAATACCTTTAACCCGCAGATGGCCAGCGGTGGTTTGACTGTGGACACCCTTGCCGCACAGTTATACGACCGGTTGCTGGATGTTGATCCTTACACTTATCGCCTGGTGCCAGAATTGGCCGAGAGCTGGGAAGTATTGGATAACGGTGCGACTTATCGTTTTCATCTGCGCTCGAACGTTCAGTTCCAGACCACACCATGGTTTAAACCCACTCGCGCACTGAATGCCGATGATGTGGTATTCAGCTTCCAACGAGTGTTTGATCGCAAACACCCATGGCATAACGTTAACGGCGGCAACTATCCTTACTTCGATAGCCTTCAGTTCCCGGACTCGGTAAAAAGTGTTCGCAAGCTCGATAGCAACACCGTTGAGTTCCGCCTTGAAAAACCAGATGCCTCTTTCTTATGGCATATGGCTACACATTACGCATCCGTGATGTCTGCAGAATATGCAGATCAACTGACTAAGGCCGACCGTCAGGAATTAATGGACCGTCAGCCGGTTGGCACGGGGCCATTCCAGATAAGTGAATATCGCGCGGGGCAATATATTCGCCTCGCACGCCATCCGAAATTCTGGCGCGGTGTTCCATTAATGCCGCAGGTAGTTCTGGATTTGGGTTCAGGTGGCACTGGTCGTTTATCGAAACTTATTACCGGCGAATGCGATGTGCTGGCCTATCCTGCAGCCAGTCAGCTGACAATTTTACGTGATGATCCGCGGCTGCGCCTTACCTTGCGTCCGGGAATGAACATCGCTTATCTGGCGTTTAATACTAATAAAGCACCGTTAAATAACCCGGCAGTACGTCATGCTCTGGCACTGGCTATTAATAACCAACGCCTGATGCAGTCGATTTACTACGGTACAGCCGAAACAGCCGCCTCTATTTTGCCGCGTGCATCCTGGGCTTATGATAGTGACTCCAAAATTACCGAATACGACCCGCAGAAAGCTCGCCAGCAATTAAAAGCGCTCGGGTTAAACAACCTGGAATTGCGTCTATGGGTACCGACCAGTTCTCAGGCATGGAACCCGAGCCCACTTAAAACAGCAGAGCTTATCCAGGCTGATATGGCGCAAATTGGGGTGAAGGTCATTATTGTTCCCGTCGAAGGCCGTTTCCAGGAAGCTCGCTTAATGGATATGAATCACGACTTAACGCTTGCCGGTTGGGCAACAGACAGTAACGACCCGGACAGTTTCTTCCGCCCTATGCTGAGTTGCGCCGCGATTCGATCGCAGACCAACTATGCTCGTTGGTGTGACCCTAAGTTTGATGAAGTACTGCAAAAAGCATTGTCGTCTCAGCAACTGGCCTCTCGTATCGAAGCTTATCGCGAGGCTCAGGACATTCTGGCCGAACAATTGCCCGTACTTCCACTGGCGTCATCACTGCGCTTGCAAGCCTATCGCTATGACATTAAAGGGCTGGTGCTAAGTCCGTTTGGTAATGCATCGTTTGCGGGTGTTTCCCGTGAGAATGTTGAGGTGAAAAAACCATGATTATTTACACTCTGCGCCGCCTGCTATTGCTGCTGGTGACGCTGTTTTTTCTGACCTTTATTGGTTTTAGCCTCAACTATTTTACCCCTCATGCCCCACTGCAAGGCGCATCACTGTGGAACGCATGGGTCTTCTGGTTTGAAAGTATCATGCACTGGGATTTCGGCGTATCAAGCATTAACGGCCAGTCGATTAATGAACAGTTACGTATTGTCTTCCCTGCCACTATGGAACTGTGCATCCTGGCATTTGGCCTGGCATTACTGATAGGTATTCCGGTGGGAATGCTGGCCGGTATCATGCGCAATAAGTGGCAAGACCGGCTGATTAGCGCTCTGGCACTGGTTGGGTTTTCTATTCCTGTATTCTGGTTAGCCCTGCTACTAACTATGTTTTTCTCGCTAACATTAGGCTGGTTGCCCGTTTCCGGGCGCTTTGATTTGCTTTATGAAGTGAAATCAGTGACTGGCTTTGCACTGGTTGATGCCTGGCTATCTGACTCCCCTTATCGCGAAGAGATGATCATCAGTGCCATACGTCATATGGTGCTGCCGGTGGTGGCATTAGCAGTCGCACCTACCACTGAAGTGGTGCGTCTGATGCGTATAAGCACCATTGAAGTGTTTGACCAAAACTACATTAAAGCAGCAGCAACTCGCGGTTTATCACGCCTGACAATTCTTCATCGCCATGTGCTGCACAACGCATTACCGCCGGTAATTCCGCGCCTCGGCCTGCAATTTTCAACCATGTTAACGCTGGCGATGATCACTGAAGTTGTATTCAGTTGGCCGGGCCTTGGGCGCTGGCTTATCAACGCGATTCGCCAACAAGATTACACGGCCATTTCTGCTGGCGTGATGGTCATTGGTTCACTGGTCATCATCGTGAACGTTATCTCCGATATTTTGGGTGCCATGGCTAACCCTCTGACACATAAGGAATGGTATGCCTTACGATAGCGTCTATCGCGAGAAGCGCCCGCCAAGCACTCTGCGCCTGACATGGCGAAAATTTTACGGCGACACTACGGCAATGATCGGCCTATATGGTTGTGGCGCTTTGGTAGTGCTGTGTATTTTTGGTGGTGTTTTTGCGCCCTACGGCATTGACCAACAGTTCCTGGGGTATCAACTATTACCCCCTTCATGGTCACGCTATGGCGATGTCTCTTTCTTCCTGGGTACAGATGACCTGGGGCGTGATGTTTTAAGCCGTCTGTTAAGTGGTGCGGCACCTACAGTTGGCGGCGCGTTTATCGTTACGCTTGCTGCAGCTGTATGCGGCATTATTCTGGGTGTGTTTGCCGGTTCAACACATGGCCTTCGCTCTGCTGTGCTTAACCATATTCTCGATACGCTGTTGTCGATTCCATCGCTGCTGCTGGCCATTATTGTCGTGGCGTTTGTCGGGCCACATTTATTGCACGCGATGTTTGCCGTGTGGCTCGCCCTGCTGCCGCGTATGGTGCGTTCTGTTTATAGCGCCGTACACGACGAACTGGAAAAAGATTACGTGGTCGCCGCACGCCTTGATGGAGCATCAACACTGAATATTCTTTGGTTTGCTGTGATGCCTAATACGGCGGCGATTCTGGTTACTGAGATTACCCGTGCGCTATCGATGGCGATTCTGGATATTGCTGCACTCGGTTTTTTGGACCTTGGTGCGCAACTCCCTTCACCAGAATGGGGATCGATGCTAGGTGACGCACTGGAGTTGATTTATGTCGCTCCGTGGACAGTCATGTTGCCCGGAGTGGCTATCATGATCAGTGTGTTGCTGGTCAACCTGCTGGGCGACGGTTTACGCCGCGCAATCAATGCGGGGGTGCAATAATGCCATTACTTGATATTCGAAACCTGACCATCGAGTTTATGACCTCCGAGGGTTGGGTAAAAGCCGTCGATCGCGTCAGCATGACCCTGAATGAAGGGGAAATCCGCGGTTTAGTAGGCGAGTCCGGTTCAGGAAAGAGTCTGATTGCTAAAGCGATTTGCGGTGTGACCAAAGACAACTGGCGTGTCACCGCCGACCGTATGCGGTTTGATGACATCGATCTACTACGTTTGAGTTCACGCGAGCGTCGTCGCCTTGTCGGCCACAACGTTTCGATGATTTTCCAGGAACCTCAATCTTGTCTGGACCCATCAGAACGTGTTGGTCGCCAGCTAATGCAGAACATTCCGGGCTGGACGTATAAAGGCCGCTGGTGGAAGCGTTTCGGCTGGCGCAAACGCCGTGCGACCGAGTTGTTACACCGCGTGGGAATCAAAGATCATAAAGATGCGATGCGAAGCTATCCGTATGAGTTGACTGACGGTGAATGTCAAAAGGTGATGATAGCCATTGCGTTGGCAAACCAGCCGCGTTTGTTGATTGCGGATGAGCCAACCAACGCGATGGAACCAACCACGCAGTTGCAAATTTTCAAACTACTTACGCGGCTAAATCAGTACAACAACACGACCATTTTGCTTATCAGCCATGATTTGCAGATGCTGAGCAAATGGGCCGATAAAATTAATGTCATGTATTGTGGGCAAACCGTGGAAAGCGCAACCAGTGAAGAGCTAATTGCCACCCCGCACCACCCGTATACACAGGCGCTTATCCGTGCGATCCCTGATTTTGGCAGCCCGATGCCACACAAAAGCCGTCTGAATACTATGCCCGGCGCAATCCCTTTGCTGGAGCAATTACCAATGGGTTGTCGGCTTGGGCCACGTTGTCCTTATGCGCAGCGTGAATGTATAGAAACACCTCGCTTAATGGGGGCGAAAACACATCTTTATGCCTGCCACTTCCCGCTGAATATGGAGAGTCAGTAATGGTCGAAACGCTGCTCGAAGTTCGTAATTTAAGTAAAACGTTTCGCTATCGAACCGGCTTGTTCCAGCGTCAGCATGTTGACGCAGTAAAACCGCTGAGTTTCACGTTGCGTGAAAAACAGACATTGGCAGTTATTGGTGAGAATGGCTCAGGTAAATCAACGCTGGCGAAAATGCTTGCCGGGATGGTTGAGCCAACCACCGGCGAAGTGCTGATAAACGATCATTTGCTGCAATACGGTGATTACACCTACCGAAGCCAGCATATTCGCATGATTTTCCAGGACCCGAGCACCTCGCTAAACCCGCGCCAGCGTATTTCGCAAATTCTCGACTTCCCGCTGCGCCTGAATACCGACCTTGAGCCGGAAGCGCGTCACAAGCAAATTATTGAAACGCTGAGAATGGTCGGCTTGCTTCCCGATCACGCCAGCTACTACCCGCATATGCTGGCTCCAGGGCAGAAACAGCGTCTGGGTTTGGCGCGCGCGTTAATCCTGCGTCCGAAAGTGATTATTGCCGACGAAGCGCTGGCATCTCTTGATATGTCGATGCGTTCGCAATTAATTAACCTGATGCTTGAACTTCAGGAAAAACAGGGCATTGCCTATATTTATGTGACACAGCATATCGGCATGATGAAACACATCAGCGATAAAGTTATTGTGATGCATCAGGGCGAAGTCGTTGAACGAGGCAGCACTGCTGAGGTTCTGGCCTCCCCGCTTCATGACCTAACCAAACGCCTGATTGCCAGCCATTTCGGTGAAGCTTTGACGGCAGATGCTTGGCGCAAAGATCGTTAAGCCAACATATAAAGGGTGGATACCGTTTGCGAAGATCCACCCTTAACACGTTATTTTTTCTCTTCAACATAGCGGGCAAAATTATCCAGAATTGCCTGCCAGCCATTTTTCTGATGCTCGATGGGGTATTGAGTATCAGGGTCAAATTCTAGATATACCTTCACACCGCCCTCCTGCTCGGTAAATTCGACTTTCGCTTCACGGTCACCGAAAGTGTATTCAATCAATTTATGCGGAATGATGTGGGTATAAACACCTGCAAAATCAAAGCCCATACTGCCGTCCTTCGCTTCCATTCGTGACGAAAACTTCCCTCCGGGCTTTAAATCTACTTCCGCATTGACGGTATGCCAGTCGGCCGAAGCAGTATTCCATTTTTCAATATCTTGCGGGTTGTTGTAGGTATCCCAGACTTGCTCAATGGGCGCATGAACCTGTGTCTCAACAGTGATTTTCATCATTTATCTCCGGTGATTTTGTTTCCAGGCAAGTGCAAATGAACACCCTAAAACATAGTATTCATCAGCCGTGTCAGCAATGCATCCACCGCTTCCTCCGTACAATCATCTGTTCAGACCTCTGGTGACACGATAACCAGTCGTTCCGAGTAAGAAAAATAACCTGATACAACAGGCGTTGAGTGGGATATAATTTCACTTTCGTGTTGAAAAATTGTGACTAGCCGTCAGCAACTTGTTGATTATAAAGTCATAAAATTAGCAGAAACTATAAGGATTCAAAGCTATGGGTTTTCTTACCGGTAAACGCATTCTGATCACTGGCGTCGCCAGTAAACTCTCCATTGCCTACGGTATCGCACAGGCTATGCACCGCGAAGGTGCTGAACTGGCTTTCACTTACCAGAATGAAAAACTGAAAGGCCGTGTGGAAGGGTTTGCTGCAGATTTAGGTTCAAACCTGGTTCTGCCGTGTGACGTTGCAGAAGATGCAAGCATCGATGCGATGTTTGCTGAGCTTGCGAAAAGCTGGCCGAAATTCGACGGCTTCGTTCACTCTATCGGTTTCGCACCAGGCGACCAGTTAGATGGCGACTACGTGAATGCGGTTACCCGTGAAGGCTTCAAAATTGCTCACGACATCAGCTCCTACAGCTTTGTTGCGATGGCAAAAGTTTGCCGTGAAATGCTTAACCCAGGTTCAGCACTGCTGACACTGTCTTACCTGGGTGCAGAACGCGCTATCCCTAACTACAACGTGATGGGTTTGGCTAAAGCATCTTTGGAAGCTAACGTGCGCTATATGGCAAACGCGATGGGTGCAGAAGGTGTGCGTGTGAACGCCATTTCTGCGGGTCCAATCCGTACTCTGGCAGCATCTGGCATTAAAGACTTCCGTAAAATGCTGTCACATTGCGAAGCGGTGACACCTATTCGTCGTACTGTGACCATTGAAGATGTGGGCAACTCAGCAGCGTTCTTGTGTTCAGACCTCTCTGCCGGTGTTTCCGGTGAAGTTCTGCACGTTGACGGTGGTTTCAGCATCGCTGCAATGAACGAACTGGAATTGAAAGCTTAATTCAGTTCACAACAGGGCAGGCTCTGTCTGCCCTGTTAACTCCCTCGCCTCACCCATAATCTTGCCTGTTAATTCTGAAATTCCTTTCGTAGTTATACTTTTCCGATATTTATTATCACCGATCATTCTTTTGTCACCTCCCGCGCTTACGCCAGGATAAAGCAGCAAACCAGGCCGTCAGGTGTTTTTCCCGGGCTTGTAAACTCTTTGACCAAGGAATGACCATGGAACAACGCCGAATCTCAGGCAAAGGCCACTGGTACCATGAAACACAGTCCAGTCGTAACGATGCCGCTGTGCTTCCGTTAGTTCCCGAAGCCGCGTTTCTCGAAGACCGTTTTTTACTTGATTTAAAAATCGGCGCTGACCAGCTCACCTCTCAGTATGCGTGGCTTTCAGTTGCACGTGATATCAGCGAATGCTTGTTGCCAGAAAACAGCCCCGTGACCCGCCTGCATACGCTGAGTTGCTATGACCGCCTGAGCACCGCGCTCACTGTCGCGCAGGTGTACGGTGTTCAGCGACTTTGCAATCATTACGCGGCCCGACTAGCCCCCCAACCAGGGCCAGACTCATCGCGCGAAAGCAACCGCCGTCTTACACAAATCACCCAGTATGCCCGCCAACTGGCCAGCCAACCGACACTGATTGATGATATTTCGCGCCAGCAGCTTGATGAAGTTGCGCTGTCGGTTAATGACATGGTGACATTTAACCAGTTGATTGGCTTTATCGGTTTTCAGGCCCGCGTGATTGCAGTGTTCCAGGCTTTACAAAGTTTACCTGTCCGCTGGCTTCCGGGACTTGATACCCAGCAGGATGCCCCTACTGAGTTATTCCTTGATGGCGACAAGGTGTGGCAACCAGGTTTGCCACAAGTTGAACCTGGCTATGCAAACACACTGCAACTGGATGTACACAACGACTGCGTGTCTCAAAATATCTTGCAAGATATGAGTTGGCTGCTGCTTCACGATGCCACAGCTTTTTCCCTCTTCGGCCAGATAACTCATTTTCTGCTCACTCCGAGTGCTCAGGCCTGTGATGATCAAATTTTGGTCGGTCTGTTGACCGCACGTATTAACGGAAGTGTCAGTTGCTTTACGGGTTTTGCAAAAGCATGGCGTGGTGAAAGTGGTTTACCTGAAACCATGCGCAACGGCGAAAGAGCGTTACAAGCCTGGAGCCATAACCACCCACGCGAACGCGCGATAATCCAGGCTGTCCGCGTTTTAACTCGCGCACCCGGGAGTTTTAGCGCAGCCCAGCTTCAACCTTTATTCGAACAGGGTTTTAGTAAAGGTGAAGCTTTGCAATTGCTGGTCAGTTCAGGGTTATATGGCTGGATAAATCGATTGAAAATCGGGCTCGGCAATACCCGCTAAACATTGATAGCACATGCCTTTGCGGCAAACAGCGCTTGCCGCAAAGGGTGGTTTCGCGTAAAACTGTCAGCCGCTCTTTTGGCCACGAAAACTAAAAAACATGTTCCAGGATAATCCGCTGCTCGCGCAGCTTAAACAGCAACTGCACTCCCAAACTCCACGCGTTGAAGGCGTGGTAAAAGGCACGGAAAAAGGCTTTGGCTTCCTCGAAGTGGACTCCCAAAAAAGTTACTTTATTCCGCCACCGCAGATGAAAAAAGTGATGCACGGCGACCGCGTGAGCGCGGTGATTCATACCGACAAGGACCGCGAAACCGCTGAGCCAGAAGAGCTTATCGAACCGTTCCTCAGCCGGTTTGTTGGCCGTGTCCAACGTAAGGACGATCGTCTGTCTATCGTTCCTGACCATCCATTATTGCGTGATGCCATTCAGTGCCGCGCCGACCGCAATGTCACGCATGATTTTCAGAATGGTGATTGGGCAGTTGCGGAAATGAAACGCCATCCGCTTAAAGGCGACCGCGGTTTCTACGCCGATCTGACACAATTCATTACCTTTGGTGACGATCATCTCGCGCCATGGTGGGTGACCCTGTCACGTCACAATCTTGAGCGTGAAGCACCAGATGGTGTAGCGACTGAAATGTTGGATGAAGGCCTGGTGCGTGAAGATTTAACCGCTCTGGATTTCGTCACCATCGATAGCGCCAGCACTGAAGATATGGATGATGCGCTGCATGTTGAAGAACTTGCCGATGGCAAATTACAACTGACCGTTGCCATCGCCGATCCTACCGCCTGGATTGTCGAAGGCAGCAAGCTTGATGAAATAGCCAAAGTCCGCGCCTTCACCAACTATCTGCCGGGCTTTAACATCCCGATGTTGCCTCGCGAGTTGTCTGACGATTTATGCTCATTGCGCCCTAACGTGACTCGTCCGGTTGTCGCGTGTCGTATGGTTATCGCGCAAGATGGCAGCATTGAAGAGGGAATTAACTTCTTCGTAGCAACCATCGAGTCAAAAGCCAAACTGGCCTATGACAACGTTTCTGACTGGTTGGAAGATAAAGGCGACTGGCAGCCACCGAGCGACACTATCGCTAAGCAAATCCGCCTGCTGGAACGCGTTTGCCTGAGCCGTGCCGAATGGCGTCGTACTCATGCGCTGGTGTTCAAAGACCGCCCTGATTACCGTTTCGTGTTAGGTGAGAAAGGCGAAGTGCTGGATATCGTTGCAGAACCACGTCGTATCGCTAACCGCATTGTTGAAGAATCAATGATTGCCGCGAACGTTTGTGCAGCCGTTGTGCTGCGTGAAAAACTGGGCTTCGGCATTTATAACGTCCATACCGGTTTTGATCCGGCAAACATTGAACAATTGGCTAACATGCTTCAAGGCCATGGACTTGAGGTGGATGCGCAAGAAGTTCTGACGCTGAACGGTTTCTGTAAACTGCGCCGTGAACTTGATGCACAGCCGACAGGTTTCCTTGATACCCGCATTCGTCGTTACCAGTCCTTCGCTGAAATCAGCACTGAACCCGGTCCGCACTACGGACTGGGTCTGGAGGCTTACGCAACCTGGACTTCGCCGATTCGTAAATACGGCGATATGATCAACCATCGCCTGTTGAAAGCGATCATCAAAGGTGAAACCGCATCCCGTCCACAAGACGAAACCACTGTACAAATGGCTGAACGTCGTCGCCTGAACCGCATGGCTGAACGCGATGTTGGTGACTGGTTATATGCTCGCTTCCTGAATGACAAAGCCGGAACGGATACTCGTTTTAGCGCTGAGATCATTGATGTTAGCCGTGGTGGGATGCGCGTACGTCTGATTGAAAATGGCGCTGTTGCCTTTATCCCTGCCCCATTCATCCATACCGTACGCGATGAAATGGTATGCAGCCAGGAATTAGGAACGGTACAGATTAAAGGCGAAGTAGCATACAAAGTGACAGACGTGATTGATGTGACAATCGCAGAAGTACGTATGGAAACTCGTAGTGTGATCGCACGTCCAGCAATCTGACGGTAAGTTAGTCATCTAAATCTAAAAGCTGAACCTCGTGTTCAGCTTTTTTTTGGTCTTTTTTTGCAGGGTATTCATTTAGGCTCATAATCACAATGGGGTAATGATTAGCACCATAACTCGTTTTCTTCTGGTTATAAGGTAGGAAAAACTATCTACGAAGTGCCGAAGATTCAGATTTTTCACATCTTCTGCAAAAACAATGTCTTTAACTCACGGTTGTCGCTTTAAAATCGGTTTATATTGCTAATATGAATAACAGACTGACACGCTATGTCGGCCCCTGTTCAGGAGAGAGCATGAAAGACGATTTGGAGCAAAATCTGCTCTACCGTTATTTAGGGACAACCAGCCCATACTGGCGTTTACCAAACGATAGCAACGCTCTGCAATTAGCAGCCAGCGAAAGCTCTGATGTCAGCCAGGTGGTCGCTCTTGAACCCGAACAGGCGGAGCAAATCCGCCAAATGACGGTAATAACTTCAAGCGTCACTATGTCGATTTCATTATTTGGTAGTGAAGTTTCCGTACATTTAGTTGGCCGGAAGGTATCAAAAAAAGAATGGGCAGGTACTGCATCGGCCTGGAATGACACCCCTTCTGTTGCCCGCGATTTGGTACAAGGGCTCTCATTCGCAGAACAGGTCGTGTCGGAGGCAAACTCTGTCATCGTCATTCTCGACAGATTAGGCAATATTCAACGTTTCAACCGTTTGAGCGAAGAGTATACCGGCCTTAAAGAACAAGAAGTTATTGGCCAAAACGTTTTTAAATTATTTATGAGCCGTAGTGAAGCTGCCGCTTCCAAACGCAACATTAGTGGATTCTTTCGTAATGGAAATTCTTACGAAGTAGAACGCTGGATAAAAACCCGTAAGGGCCAGCGACTGTTTTTGTTTCGCAACAAATTTGTCCATAGCGGCAGCGGTAAGAATGAA
Source organism: Buttiauxella noackiae (assembly GCF_000737905.1). Classification (NCBI taxonomy): domain Bacteria; kingdom Pseudomonadati; phylum Pseudomonadota; class Gammaproteobacteria; order Enterobacterales; family Enterobacteriaceae; genus Buttiauxella; species Buttiauxella noackiae. The sequence continues at coordinate 423,035 of NZ_JPRU01000001.1, read as the reverse complement.
ATCTATTTGATTTGCTCTGGTACTGATATCACCGAAGAACGCCGTGCACAGGAACGCCTGCGCGTATTGGCGAATACCGATACCATCACTGGCCTACCCAATCGTAATGCCATCAATGATTTAATCACCTCCGCGATTGAAAACCGTGGTGAAAGCCAGGTTGGGATCGTTTATCTCGATCTTGATAACTTTAAAAAAGTAAATGACGCTTACGGGCATATGTTTGGTGACCAGTTATTGCAGGCCGTGTCATTAGCGATTCTAAGTTGCCTTGATGAAGGACAGATACTCGCGCGCCTGGGTGGTGATGAGTTTATTGTTCTCGCCACTGACACCTCACAGGCTACGCTGGAAGCCATGTCATCGCGTATTCTGGCGCGGCTAAAACAGCCCTTCCGCATTGGTTTGATTGAAGTCTATTCCGGTTGTTCATTAGGTATTTCGCTGGCTCCACAACATGGTGAGGACCGTGAAAGTTTGATTCGCAATGCTGATACGGCGATGTACACCGCTAAAGAGAGTGGCCGTGGCAAGTTCTGCGTATTTGCTCCAGAAATGAATCAACGCGTGTTTGAGTATTTATGGCTCGACACCAACTTACGTAAAGCGCTCGATAATGACCAACTTGTTATTCACTATCAGCCTAAAATGACCTGGAGAGGTGAAGTCAGAAGCCTGGAAGCTCTGGTACGTTGGCAATCTCCAGAACGTGGGCTTATTCCGCCGTTGGATTTTATCTCCTATGCAGAAGAGTCCGGGTTAATTGTGCCTCTTGGGCGATGGGTGATGTTAAGTGTGGTCCAGCAGGTTGCAAAATGGCGCGACAAAGGCATTAATTTACGCGTCGCGGTCAACGTCTCTGCCCGCCAGTTAGCCGATCAGACAATCTTCAGCGATCTGAAACAAGCGCTAAAAGATCTCAATTTTGAATACTGCCCGATTGATGTTGAGCTTACAGAGAGCTGCCTGATTGAAAATGAAGACCTTGCACTTTCGGTTATTCAACAATTCAGTCGCCTGGGTGCCCAAGTGCATTTGGATGATTTTGGGACGGGTTATTCCTCACTTTCTCAGCTTGCCCGTTTCCCGATCGACGCGATAAAACTCGACCAAAGTTTCGTGCGCGATATTCATAAACAATCGGTATCCCAATCGCTGGTGCGTGCAATCGTTGCAGTGGCACAAGCGCTCAATTTACAGGTCATTGCCGAAGGCGTTGAAAACCAGAAAGAAGACGCCTTCCTGACGAAGAATGGCGTCAATGAGCGGCAGGGCTACTTATTTGCAAAACCCATGCCCGCAGCCGTATTTGAACGTTGGTTAAAGCGATATCAGGCCAGAACGGCGCGATAAGTATGCAACTAAAAAAGAAGACGCCTTTCTTTACAAGAACGGCGTCAACGAACGGCAGAATTATTTACCAGACCCAGGCCCACAGCCGTATTCGAGCGTTGGCTCACATGTTAACTGGCTTTGCGTAAAGCTGTTGCGCTGTGACGATTTTGCAATTGCACTAACCTTTCCATATAAGCGATATCCTTAGCTTCGAGGCAAAATGCTGCATCAACCCAGTCTTCGGTAATATCCATCAACTCCGAGCGAGGAAGCTGAAGTACACGCTGACGGGCACGCAACATAGCCCGAACACCATTCAGTTTAGGCTGTAATGTATCAATGAAAGTACGAGTAGCAAGATAGCCCTGGCCTGGTTCAAACAGTTCGTCAACCAGTCCAAACTGTTGATACCACTCTGCGGTGTGAGACTCTCCTTTATAAATCAGTTCTTCAGCGAGTTTCATGCCTGAACGGCGTGCAACCAGCGAGTAAGCGCCCATTCCTGGAAAGAGGTTAAAAGCAATCTCCGGGAAACCAAGACGTGCATCTCGTTGCGCCAGTACAAAATGGTGCGCTAATGCTGCTTCAAATCCCCCGCCTAAGGCACTGCCTTCAACCATTGCCAGGCTGATTGCACCACTATCAAACCCTCGGGAGGCTGCATGGACACAGTCGACACAAGCCCTTGCATATGCTCGCAGTACTTCACGACGCCCCTGCTGTATTGATTCAACGAAAAAGCCCAAATCGCCACCGGTGTTATACATCCCCTGCACCAGAGAGCCTGTCACCCAAAAATCAACCACAAATCCCTCCTGTTGAACCAGATACCGCAGGTTCATAATTTCTTCGATTAACTTATGGTTGAAGCAAGGACGGGGCTGTGCTCTCAACATCATCCACACAGTGCGACGTTCTGCCTCGTAGTAACCCGACAACTGGGTGAATCGAGTAGTGTCCGTGAACAATTTGCAGGTTGGCTGGTTAATTACTGTCATTATCTTATCCTCATGTTATGAAAGCGCGTTACACGCAGGATCAGACTAATCCACTACTGCAATTGGATGAATGCATCGGAGTGTTTAATAATTATTACATATATGTTGTTCAATAATTGATTGATGTGTAAGGGTAAAAATTTGCAATTGAGCCTTCTCTTTCCAGACCTTTTTTTGCATTATGAAGGCAACATTTTTCCGCAACTGAACAGGACGCACTATGCCTTCAGTGGACCCTCTGCAACTCGCAAAACGTATTGATACCGTGCTGGATATTCTGGTGGGGGGCGATCATGCGTCTGCAATTAACAATCTTGAAATCCTGAAAACGGAATTGCTGAACATCGCTAATGGTGAAGAGATAAAAGAAGGCGACTTAAAAAAGTCGCCCTGGGAAATTTGAATCTAACGCCGGTGAGAACCGGCTTTTTTATAGGCTCAATGAGCCGAATGCGCCTTGCCAGTCTTTCTCGAACGTTGCAATCGCCGCATTCACGGCTGGTGTTGTAAGCAGTTGTTCAGTGACATCAACAGGTAGCGTAATTGCTTCACATCCTGCCAGCAGGCATGACATGGCCTGATGTGGTGTACGGAAGCTTGCGGCTAGAACTTTAGATTGTGGAGCATGTAGCGTCAGCAACTGCTGCAAATCCTGCACCATTTGAATGCCATCGCCACCCTGCGCATCCAGGCGGTTGACGTATGGCGCGACATATTCAGCACCAGCTAATGCGGCAAGTAATCCTTGAGCAGCGCCATATACCGCCGTGCCAAGTGTCGAAATACCGAGTACTTTCAACTGCTTCATCGCCGCCAGGCCTTCTATCGTGGTAGGGACTTTCACTACCAGTCCAGGGACACGTTTCACTAGCAGCTCTGCTTCTTTCACCATCTCTTCAGCCTGCGAAGCGATGACCTGAGCAAATAATTTGCCTTCACCGCCTAATGCATCCTGCAACGATGGCAGCACTTCCCACAAAGAAATTCCCGCCCTGGCAACGATTGATGGGTTTGTCGTAACGCCTTGCAAAGGCAAAACGCGCACCAGGCGCTTCACTGCAGCAACGTCAGCAGTATCTAAATACAGTTCCATAAACTCTCCGGATTTGTCGAATATCTCAATACAGACATCATAACGACACTGTCTGTTCTTTATCTGATCAAAATCAATAAAACTTTCATTCGAAAGTAATCTAATTTACGAACAGAAGATAAGGGCGGGCTTATGCTATTTAATATCCAACGTTACTCAACACATGATGGTCCAGGTATTCGCACTGTCGTATTCCTGAAAGGCTGCTCTCTGGGCTGCCGCTGGTGCCAGAACCCTGAAAGCCGCGCTCGTGGTCAGGATGTGTTGTTTGATGAGCGTTTGTGCCTTACCGGTTGCGATCTTTGCCCGCAGGCAGCACCACATGCAATTAGTCGTGCTGATGGTGCCCTGGTTATCGCTCGTGGAAAGCTAACAACTGACGATATGGCTACGTTGACAGATTGCTGCCCTACTCAGGCATTAAGCGTCTGCGGTGAGACACAAAGTATTGATGCGATCATGCACAAAGTGCTTCGCGACAAACCATTTTACGACCGCAGCGGTGGTGGAATTACGCTTTCCGGTGGTGAGCCCTTTATGCAGCCTGACATCGCTGAACAGCTGCTGTGTAAAAGCAAGGAGGCAGGCATTCATACCGCCGTTGAGTCTTGTCTCCATGTGCCGTGGAAATACATTGAACCATCGATTAATCATCTGGATCTCCTACTTGCCGATCTTAAGCATGTCGATGCCCAGCGCTTCAAACAGTGGACCGATGGCAGCGCCGAACGCGTGATGGATAACTTCCGCAAACTGGCAGCGCGAAATGTAGAAATGACGATCCGCGTGCCGCTGATCCCAGATTTTAATGCTGATGAGCAATCTATTCGCGCCATCAGCGATTTTGCCGCCGATGAAATTGGCGTGAAAGCGATTCACTTTTTGCCTTACCACACCTTAGGTATCAACAAATATAAACTCCTGAATATCCCTTATCTGGCCGCGCACCAACCCCTTGATGCGCCAGAACTGCTGCAATTTGCTGAGCAGTACGCAAGCCAAAAAGGGATGACCGCCTGGATAAGAGGATAAACCGATGACCCAACTGAACCTGAACACCTTAAGCCAACGTATCAAAGATCATAAAGAAGCGTTGATACATATCGTAAAACCACCCGTTTGTACCGAGCGTGCTCAACATTACACGGCCATTTACCAGCAGCATCAGGATAAACCACTGCCGGTGCGCCGTGCGCTTGCCCTCGCCCATCACCTTGCGGAGCGCACAATATGGATTAAACACGATGAACTGATCGTTGGTAACCAGGCAAGCCATGTTCGCGGAGCGCCATTCTTCCCTGAATATACCGTGGGATGGATTGAAACTGAGATTGATGAACTGGGCGACCGTCCGGGTGCTGGCTTCTCAATTTCCGAAGCTGACAAAGCGGTGATGCATGAAATTTGCCCATGGTGGCGTGGCCAAACCGTTCAGGATCGCTGCTACGGAATGTTCACCGACGAGCAAAAAGAGTTGCTGGCAAGTGGCATCATTAAAGCCGAAGGAAATATGACTTCCGGTGATGCGCATCTGGCGGTTAACTTCCCACTATTGCTGGAATTAGGTATTGACGGTTTGCGTGCAAAAGTAGCCGAGCGTCGTTCGCGTCTACACCTGACCGACTGGGAAGATCTGCACAAAGAACAATTTCTGAAAGCTATCGATATTACTTTCGTTGCCCTAAGTGAGCATATTCAACGTTACGCGGCGCTTGCCAAAGAGATGGCGAGCACAGAACCGCGTGTGGCACGCCGTGATGAGCTGCTCGCCATTGCTGAAAACTGCGAACTCATTGCTCACCATAAACCCACCTCATTCTGGCAAGCATTGCAGTTGAGCTACTTCGTACAGTTGGTATTGCAGATAGAATCTAATGGTCACTCCGTATCTTTTGGCCGCCTCGATCAATTCCTCTATCCGTGGTATCGCCGTGATGTCGAACTTGAGCAGACCTTAGGCCGCGACCAGGCTATCGAACTTCTGCAAAGCTGTTGGTTGAAACTTTTGGAAGTGAACAAAATTCGCTCTGGTTCGCACTCCAAAGCCTCTGCCGGTAGCCCGCTTTACCAAAACGTCACCATTGGTGGGCAGACGCTGGTGAATGGCGAAGCCGTAGACGCGGTGAACCCGCTTTCTTACGCAATTCTTGAGTCATGTGGCCAGTTACGTTCTACACAACCGAACTTGAGCGTGCGTTACCATGCCGGAATGAGTAATGACTTCCTTGATGCCTGCGTTCAGGTGATTCGCTGTGGTTTCGGGATGCCTGCATTTAACAACGATGAAATCGTGATCGAGGAGTTCATTAAACTTGGTGTCAGCCGTGAAGATGCATACGACTACGCAGCAATTGGCTGTATTGAAACCGCTGTTGGCGGCAAATGGGGATACCGCTGCACAGGCATGAGTTTCATTAACTTTGCCCGGGTCATGCTGGCTGCACTCGAACATGGTCGTGATGCTACTAGTGGTAAAGTTTTCCTAGCGCAAGAACATGCGCTCTCGACCGGAAACTTCACGCAGTTTGACCAGGTGATGAATGCCTGGGATTCTCAAATTCGCTATTACACCCAGAAATCCATTGAAATTGAGTGTGTTGTGGATACGGTTCTGGAAGAAAACGCTCACGACATTCTGTGTTCGGCACTGGTGGACGACTGCATTGAGCGTGGTAAAAGTATTAAACAAGGTGGCGCAAAATATGACTGGGTTTCTGGCCTGCAAGTAGGTATTGCCAACCTCGGTAACAGCCTCGCCGCGGTGAAAAAACTGGTGTTTGAGCAAGGTGCAATCGGCCAACAACAATTAGCCGAAGCGCTGGCTAGCGATTTTGATGGTTTGACCGGCGAACAGTTACGCCAGCGTTTGATCAACAGCGCGCCAAAATATGGCAACGACGATGACGAAGTGGATTTGCTGCTGGCCCGCGCTTACCAGACTTACATCGACGAACTAAAGCAGTATCACAATACCCGTTTTGGTCGTGGCCCTATCGGCGGCACTTACTACGCAGGGACTTCATCGATTTCAGCAAACGTACCGTTTGGTGCTGCAACAATGGCAACACCAGATGGTCGTAAAGCAACTACGCCACTTGCAGAGGGTGCTAGCCCGGCTTCAGGCACCGACCGTCTTGGCCCAACGGCGGTTATTAGCTCTGTTGGCAAACTGCCAACCAGTAAAATTTTGGGTGGTGTGTTGCTTAACCAGAAACTGAATCCGGCGACATTAGATAACCCACGCGATCGTGAAAAATTGATGCTGATGCTGCGTACTTTCTTTGAGGCGCATAAAGGCTGGCATGTTCAATACAACATTGTTTCCCGTGAAACACTGATTGATGCCAAACAACATCCTGATAAGTATCGTGACCTTGTAGTGCGTGTAGCAGGTTATTCTGCTTTCTTTACTGCCTTATCTCCAGACGCACAGGATGATATTATAGCCCGTACTGAACATACACTTTGATAATACCGGCGGCGCATCATGCGCCGCCTAATAATTGGCTGACATGAACTCCAGACAACAAATTATTTTACAGATGGTGATTGATCAAGGCCGCATGAGTGTGGCCGATCTTTCAAAAACAACCGGTGTTTCAGAAGTCACTATTCGCCATGATCTCAATCTATTGGAGAAAAAAAATTACCTGAAGCGTGCTCACGGTTATGCTGTTCCGCTAGATAGTGAAGATGTCGAAACACGAATGATGAACAACTATTCGTTGAAGCGTCATCTTGCTGATTTTGCTGCAACACTGGTGAACGACGGCGAAACCATTTTTATCGAAAATGGAAGTTGCAATGCGCTGCTTGCCCGCGCATTAGCTGAGCAGAAAAAAATCACTCTGATTACCGTCAGTAGCTACATTGCACATCTGTTGAAAGATACCGACTGTGAAGTTGTATTACTGGGTGGCATCTATCAAAAGAAAAGTGAAAGCATGGTTGGCCCTCTGACACGCCAATTTATCCAGCAAGTCCATTTCAGCAAAGCTTTTATCGGTATCGACGGTTTCTTGCCAGAAACCGGATTTACGAGTCGTGACATGATGCGTGCTGATGTGGTTAACACCGTACTGGAAAAAGGTAGTGAAACCATTGTACTAACTGACAGCACTAAGTTTGGCGCGATGCATCCCTACACTCTTGGCCCGATCTCACACATTAATCGCGTCATCACCGACGATGCGATTAGCGCAACTTCCAGCCAACAATTGCAGGACACGGGGATTCAGGTCAATATTGTTAAACAATTTCCCCTCGCATAACTTCAGTTATAACTGCCTGCATTCATTGTGGGCAGTCCTCTTATCAGAATTATCCTGCCTATCCTTTAAGATTATTTACCTATTGTTATTTTCAATACAAATTAGAATATTTATCAGCGATATAACAGGAAGTGATAATCACTGTAGTTATCTTTTAGGTCTTATATCGTCATGCAGTTTCGCGGAACGCTCTTTAAGTTAGTTTATTGCCACTATACTTAAGCAGAGACTATTTCCGTGAATCAATAATTCAGGAGAAAGTAATATGACCTTAAATAACAAAAAAATTGCTGCCGTTGTGCTGGCTCTAACCGTTGCAACCTCTCTGAGCGCCTGCTCTAACTGGTCCAAACGTGATCGTAACACCGCAATTGGCGCAGGCGCTGGTGCGGTTGGTGGTGCTGTCTTAACTGATGGTAGTGCATTGGGCACGTTAGGTGGCGCAGCTGTAGGTGGTATTATTGGTCATCAAGTAGGTAAATAAATCTTGATACCAGCAAAAGCGTGAATGCTTTTACAAATTATAAAATCTTTAATATTCAGGTCTGACTTTCAGCAGTCATAGTAAAAGGCCACGGTATATTTACCGTGGCCTAATCATTTCCATTATATTGTAAACGAATCAACCACCTGCTAATTTCACCTTCATGCCTTTGGCTTCCAGAAGCATTTTAATCAGTTCGCGTTTATCACCCTGAATCTCAATAACGCCATCTTTTACTGAACCACCACAGCCACATTTTTTCTTAAGTTCAGCAGCTAATGTAGCAAGTTCCGTGTCATTCGCATCGATGCCGGTAATCAAACAAACGCCCTTGCCTTTGCGACCACTGGTTTGACGTTGAATGCGCACTACCCCATCACCTTTTGGGCGAACGGGTACCGATGAAGGCTCATCAATGCGACCTGTTTCAGTTGAGTAAACTAAACGACTGTTCTCGTCTTTCATCATTCACCTTGCAACAATGAAGCGCGGATATCACGCAGCGTCTGAGAAGGATTTGCAGATTGGGTGATCGGACGACCAATGACCATAAAGTCCACACCGGCTGTCTGCGCTTGCTGAGGTGTCATAATACGGCGTTGATCGCCTGCATCACTTCCAACCGGGCGAATGCCTGGTGTAACGAGCTTAAATGATTGGCCCAATTCGCTCTTAAAACGTACAGCTTCTTGAGCGGAACAAACTATACCATCTAACCCACAATTCTGTGTCAAACGAGCCAGGCGCTCAGCGTGCTCAGCAGGCGTGGCAGCAATGCCGAGATCGGCCAGATCGCTTGCTTCCATGCTGGTAAGGACTGTCACGGCAATCAGTAATGGCGCATCGTTGCCAAATGGCAACAGCGCTTCACGAGCAGCCGTCATCATACGCGCCCCACCGCTGGCATGAACGTTCACCATCCAAACCCCAAGTTCTGCCGCAGCGGCTACTGCATGTGCCGTCGTATTCGGAATATCGTGAAATTTCAGATCAAGGAATACGTCAAAGCCACGCGCCTGAATATCTCGAACCAGCTGCGGTCCAAACAAAGTAAACATCTCTTTGCCCACTTTTAGACGGCAATCACGCGGGTCAATGCGATCGATGAATGCTAAGGCTTTATCACGGTTATCGTAATCAAGCGCGACGACAATAGGGGAATCGGTGGCAACACGGGAGGATGATGCAGTTGAATTCATGGCTAAACCTTCTGATGTTGGACAGCTCTGCGCGCATAGAGATAAACGGCAAGCATTCTACTCGTGGTACACACAAAATTACAGTTTCCATTACTTTCTGCGAGGCATAATTGACTCGATGCTGAGGTGAGTTTTATTAAAACGATCACTAGTATGTTGTAACTAAAGTGGGTCTTTTTTTTAAAAATTAGCTGCTACTGCCCATCCAGGCCACGAATAGGTTTAATCGTTGACCATGCCCGGCAAGATGGACAATGCCAGTAGAGTGTAAAGGCCGTGAAACCACATTTCTGGCAACGATAGCGAGGCTTAGTACGCACCTGTTCGCCAACCATATCACGAAGCACCATCAGGCTCTCTTTCGCACGTCCTTCTTCTGCTTCCTGCAAGTGGTAATCCATCAGACGATGGAACACACGCATTGTGGGATGACGCTGGAGTTGACGGTTGATATAAACTTGCGCGACTTCAGCCCCCTCTTTTTGCTCAAGGATCTCAGCAAGCATCAATTCCGCACCTGCCCCTGTGTTCTCTTCAACACAGCGTTTTAAGAACGCTTCCCACTCTTGTGGTTTATTTAATTGCTGATAGCAGGTCTGTAGCATTTCCAGCGTTTCGCTGACTAATTCGCTATCTTGATCGATAACACGCTGCAATGTTTCAACGGCTTTTGCATATTCGTTACGAGCCATGAAGATGCGGCCCATCATGATAGATATGCGCGCGCAATTTTTATCGGCAGCCGCACCTTTCTTAAGCAGCGACATAGCCCTATCAAGATCATCGCTCCCCATCAATTGCACCGCCTGTTCACAATAGAAGTGGGCAATTTCAGTACGTTGTTTATCTTTTCCGAGCTTGACCAAACGTTCTGCTACTTCAATGGCTTTTTGCCAGTCGCTGGTTGCCTGGTGAATCAGCAACAATTGTTGCAACGCCCCGATTCGAAAGTCAGTTTCATCGATCAACTGGGCAAACATATCTTCAGCCCTGTCATACAACCCAGCAGCCATATAATCACGGCCCAACTGCTGCACGGCCAGCAAACGCTGTTCGTAGGTTAGTGAAGCACTTTCCATTAAAGACTGGTGGATACGGATAGCGCGATCAACCTCACCACGTGAGCGGAACAGGTTACCAAGCGTGAGGTGGGCTTCAACGGTACTGGTATCTTCCTTGAGCATATCGAGGAAAAGATCAACAGCTTTGTCTTGCTGGTTTGACAGCAAGAAGTTAACCCCCGCCACGTAGTCACGCGACAGGCGATTAGCCTCTTGTTGTTTATCTTGTTGTGCGCTTCTTCGCCCCATGTACCAGCCGTAGGCGGCAGCGATAGGAAGTAGCAGAAACAACAATTCCAGCATGGCAGGTTATTCCTTCACAGCCGGTACAACAGCCGCAGTAACATCGGAATCTGTAGTAATTTGTTGCTCCAGGCGTTTAATTTTACGATCGGCACGCGCAAGTGATACCCGCAGGCGCAACCAGAACAGGCCACAAATCAGCCAGCCCAGTAAAAAACCAGCAGCAAAAAGAGTCGCCAACAAAGTGGAGACACGGTATTCGCCTTGTGCCAACAGATAGTTGAAATTGACTACCTGATCGTTTTGCGCGCCCAGAGTGACAGAAATCACAAAAATCGCTAGCACCAGTAAGAAAATGAATAAGTATTTCACATTACTTCCCGTCATGTGGTCTTACGCGACTAAATTATGCCCGAATGCATTTATCCAACGGTATAAACTACCATTTCTCGGGTGTTCGTGGAATCCATAGAGAGCGTCCAATTCATAAGAAATGGGGATTAAATCAATAATCTCAAGGCTCATCATCCCGTTCGGCTATTTCATCAGCCTCTTGCGGCGGTGGTGAAAGCGGGCCGCATAATTTTTGTGCAAGCCAGGTTGCCAATGTTATCAACGCCCAGGAGATGATTGTGGCTACCACTAAATCGCGTGGCCAATGCATCCCGAGAAGCAACCGGCTGCCCATTACTCCGGTTGCCCAAACTAACAGCAAAGCAATTGTCAAAGTTCGCCTGCGAGGCCACAACAATCCGACGCCCAATAAGGCCCAACTTGCCGCAAACATGGTATGCCCTGATGGGAATGCAAAACCGGTCTCTTTTTGCCAGTGTTTACGTAACCATGCAGGCACTTCTTGTTGCGTTTCAAGCTGGCTTTTTACCAGTTCGCTACGCTCTTTACGTTTTAAATTGTAGAACTCATCTGTTGGAATATGCTGCGTCTTTTCCAGCCATACAACAAACGGACGCGGCTCCTGCACTTTGTCTTTAATAACTGATTTTACGCCCTGCCCAATAAGAATAGCCGCACCGAGTATGGCAAATAGCATCAGTGCTGCTTTTAAGCGAAACCTCAGGCACCACAAAAACCAACCGCACAACAAAACATGAGTAATAATGCCCCAGGGCTGGGTTACCGTTTCGGTCACCCAATACATCGTTTTAAGCCAGACACTATGTCCTCCGGGAACCCACTGCCACCCCGAAATCCATACGGCTAAAGGCATGACTAACAGTATTCCGGCACCAATTGTCGTTCGCTTTGCTATTGCCCGCATCACTTATCCTTATGCAATTTGAACATTAAGAATACCTGAAAAAGCGCACCGATGGGAAAACGTAGAATAACGCAAAGCGTAAAAATAGGAGTCCTGGCAGTCAATTAGGTGAAGTACCCGCCGTTGTGGCAAAATAGCCGGAAGTAATTAAACAAGCCAGACAGCTGGCAGGCACGATGAGTGCCAACATAAGTACCTGGAGAATCACATGCAGCTTAAACGTGTGGCAGAAGCCAAACTGCCAACCCCATGGGGCGATTTCCTGATGGTGGGCTTTGAAGAACTGGCAACTGGACAAGACCATGTTGCTCTGGTTTTTGGTGATATTAGCGGGAATGATTCTGTTCTGGCGCGAGTGCATTCTGAGTGTCTGACGGGGGATGCCCTGTTCAGCCTGCGCTGCGATTGCGGTTTCCAGCTTGAAGCTGCTCTTTCGCAGATTGCAGAAGAAGGTCGCGGTATTTTGTTATATCACCGTCAAGAAGGCCGCAATATTGGTCTGCTTAATAAAATCCGCGCCTATGCATTGCAGGATAAAGGCTACGATACGGTCGAAGCCAACCACCAACTCGGCTTTGCAGCCGATGAACGTGACTTCACGTTGTGTGCTGACATGTTTAAGCTATTAAGTGTCGATGCTGTACGCTTGTTGACCAACAATCCACGCAAGGTAGAAATTCTCAGTGAAGCGGGGATTAATATCGTTGAACGTGTGCCGCTGATCGTGGGCCGTAATCCGAAAAACGCGCATTACCTGGATACTAAGGCCGCCAAAATGGGCCATTTGCTGTCCGAAGATTAAGAGATTTCTCCCCCATCGCTGGGGGAGATTTTTGGCTAATTTAGCATGTTGCGAATAACGTAATGCAGGATGCCGTCATTTTTGAAGTACGTCAGTTCATTGCCGGTATCAATACGGCAGCGGCACTCCACCACCTCTTCTCTACCATCGGCGAAGGTTAATATCACCGGAACCGTAGCGCCTGGCGTCAGATCATTGAGCCCGCTAATATTAATAAACTCCTCACCGGTCAGCCCTAACGTTTTACGCGTCACGTCCTGTGGGAACTCCAGTGGCAAAATACCCATGCCAATCAAGTTTGAACGGTGGATACGCTCAAATGACTCAGCGATAACCACTCGCACCCCAAGCAGACGCGGTCCTTTCGCCGCCCAGTCACGACTGGAACCGGAGCCATACTCTTTACCAGCAAACACCGCGAGCGGAATGCCTTTGTCTCGATATTTCATTGCAGCGTCATAAATTGAAATGACTTCGTCGCCAGGTAACAGACGCGTCATTCCCCCTTCAACGCCCGGCACCATTTCGTTACGGATGCGAATGTTGGCAAAAGTCCCGCGCATCATCACTTCGTGGTTACCCCTACGCGATCCATAGGAGTTAAAATCTTTGCGCTCAACACCATGGTTTTGTAGATAACGCCCCGCTGGGCTATCAGGCTTAATACTCCCGGCTGGTGAAATATGGTCAGTGGTAACTGAATCTCCCAGCATGGCCAGTACGCGGGCTCCATGAATGTCCTGCAACGGTTTCGGCGTAGCTTCCATATCATCAAAGAATGGCGACAGACGAATATAAGTAGAATCAATCTGCCAGCCATAGGTATCTGAATGGTCTACTTCGATACTTTGCCACTCAGGCGTGCCTTCAAAGACTTCAGCGTACTCTTTATGGAACATTTCCGTTGAAACCTGTGCGACAGCGCGGGCGATTTCCTGGCTGGTCGGCCAAATATCTTTGAGATAAACAGGATCACCTTTGCGGTCATGCCCAAGTGGATCGGTGGTCAGATTGACGTTCATATTCCCGGCAAGCGCATAAGCCACCACTAACGGTGGCGATGCCAGCCAGTTAGTTTTCACCAGCGGATGAATACGCCCTTCGAAATTACGGTTTCCTGACAACACGGCACCGACGGTCAGATCACCTTTCTTAATTGCCTGTTCGATAGGATCCGGCAACGGCCCGGAGTTACCAATACAGGTGGTGCAACCATAACCCACCAGGTTAAAACCTAATTCATCGAGATAAGGGGTAAGTTTCGCCTTTGCCAGATAATCCGAAACAACTTTAGAGCCTGGCGCCAGTGACGCTTTTACCCACGGCTGACGTTTTAAACCTAAGGTCACGGCTTTTTTTGCCAGCAAACCCGCAGCCATCAGAACACTCGGGTTTGAAGTGTTAGTACAAGACGTAATGGCCGAAATAACCACCGCCCCATCTGGCAGCTGATAGCTCTTCCCACCCATGGTGTAATCCACGGGTGCGCGATCTTTATGGCTGGAATTTACTTCAAGCTCATTGCTGGTGCTAAAGGCTCTTGGCACATCCCCCAAAGCAACACGATCCTGTGGGCGTTTCGGCCCGGCAAGGCTTGCTTCAACCTCATTCATATCCAGTGCCAGTGTGCTGGTAAATACAGGTTCATCACCCGTATTACGCCACATCCCCTGTACCTTCGAATAGGCTTCCACCAGCGCGATTTGCTCTTCACTGCGCCCGCTCAGGCGCATGTAATCCAGCGTGACGGCATCAATCGGGAAGAAACCGCAGGTTGCACCATATTCTGGTGCCATATTAGCGATGGTTGCGCGATCGGCCAGTGGTAATGAGTCCAGACCATCGCCATAGAATTCAACGAATTTGCCAACCACGCCGTGTTTACGGAGCATTTGCGTGACGGTAAGTACGAGGTCGGTAGCAGTAATGCCCTCCCGCAATTTACCGTCAAGTTTAAAACCGACAACATCTGGGATCAGCATCGAAACAGGCTGTCCCAGCATGGCAGCTTCAGCCTCTATACCGCCTACCCCCCAGCCCAGTACACCAAGGCCGTTGATCATCGTGGTGTGGGAATCGGTACCCACCAGCGTATCGGGATAAGCTACCAGCTCATCACCCTGCATTTCGCTCCATACTGCTTTGCCAAGATATTCGAGGTTGACTTGATGGCAGATTCCCGTACCCGGCGGCACCACACTAAAACGACTAAATGCTTGTTGGCCCCAGCGCAGGAAAACATATCGCTCATGGTTACGTTCCATTTCCAGACGAACGTTTTCTTCGAAAGCATCGTCATTACCGAAATGATCGACAGTAACAGAGTGGTCAATGACAAGGTCAACAGGAGAAAGTGGATTAACTTTGGCCACATCTCCGCCCAGACGTTTTACAGCTTCACGCATGGCGGCTAAATCAACCACTGCCGGTACGCCAGTAAAATCCTGCATCAGAACACGCGCCGGGCGATAAGCAATTTCACGATCGGCATGAGCATTCTTCAGCCAGGCGGCCAGGGCATGAATATCATCTTGAGTGACGGAGTTTTCATCCTGCCAGCGCAGCAGGTTTTCAAGCAGAACTTTCAATGACTTGGGTAAGCGAGTGATATCCCCAAGTTCCTTTGCGGCAAGCGGCAAGCTGTAATAGTGATAGGTTTTATTCAGCGCCTGTAAAGTATCCTTACTGGCCTCTCGTAGGGTTAACGACATAGCTCCTCCGTAAATTTCTTAGGATAGCGGTATCCCTGACTAAGATCAGGGACAGTATTAAAGATAACACAAAGATGTCGTAACGATTTGATAACAACCCAAATTGATAAATCGGGTCGTGTAAACACAGAGGGGAGATTTGATTACACCCCGGGAGGCCCAGGGTGTCAGAATAATTAGTGAGTCACTATCCAGAGCATTTGCACCCAAAATGCAAACGAAACGGAAAAGACGCTAAGCCATGACCAGTATTTGGCACTACAGTGAGTATCCATAATCCACTCTCTTTATTTTTGGTAAACACTATGACTGAATAATTAATCAGCCTGTTTGAATATTGCTGTGTGTAGTGATTACTTAAAGAGTGAGGTGCTAATCACATCTAATAAAAAAGTGTGATTGACCGCAAGTTAAATAAAGGTAAATAAAAATAACTCTTATTGTTCTATATGTTCGTCTGTTGAAAACAGATCGATAAAATCTTTTTGTTGTTGAGTCAACTGCCATGACTCAGGAACCTGAACTTCTCCAGATTTTGCTTCTTGCTGCGGCTTTTCATCTTGCTGACGTACACTTTTTTGCACTTGTGTTTGAGCAAGAGTTGTCATAATTACCCCCAAAAATGCCAGGCTGCCAACGCGACAACGAGCCAGAACAGACCTGATACGAGAAACACCGCCATCCAGGCTTTACGTTTAAGCCCTGTTTCCTTTTGCGGTTCTTCACTTCCTGAAGGCATTGCTAACCTCATACAATCGGCACCACTTATCAAAAAACATTAAACAATCGGTATAATTAATCGCCAGCTGGGATTAATCCTAAAGAAACTCTAGTACAAAAGCCAGCGAAATTGCTTTCCAGTTACAGGAAAATATTTAATCTTTTGACCTGAAATAAATAATTGAAACAGTAAGTTTGCGCAGTGGTTATTTATTATCTACGTTTGTCGCTTAATTGAGACAGATTAACCACTTATCTTGTGTGGGGAATTGGTATTTTGAGAAGGGTATTAATATGGAGAGAGGTAAATCATATTCTTAATTCAAATGAGAAGAGGTATCTTTCGCGCATGGAAAGATACCTCGCGATATTATTTTTCTGGTAATTTAATATCTTTAAACATCGCTTCAATATCTTCGTTAGATCTCAATGCTACAGCGGTATCAACCACATCACGAGTCAGATGCGGGGCAAAACGCTGAATGAAATCATACATGTAACTGCGCAAGAACGTACTACGACGGAAACCAATTTTAGTGGTGCTGTGGCTAAATACGCCTTGAGCCTCAATACGTACCAAATCAGGATCTGAAACTGGATCCACCGCCATACTGGCAATAACCCCGACGCCTAACCCCAGACGCACATAAGTTTTAATCACATCAGCATCAGTTGCTGTAAACACGATACGTGGTGTTAATCCTGCACGATTAAATGCAGTATCCAATTCAGAACGCCCGGTAAAACCAAAGGTATAGGTAACCAGCGGATATTGCGCCAGCTCTTCGATAGAGACTGACTCTTTTGATGCTAGCGGATGATCGGGCGTGACAACAATCGAGCGATTCCAGTGGTAGCACGGCAACATCACTAAATCATCGTAAAGATGTAAAGCTTCGGTCGCTATCGCAAAATCGGCATTGCCTTTAGACACGGCTTCAGCAATTTGTGTTGGTGACCCCTGGTGCATATGCAGCGAAACTCGCGGGTAACGCTCAATAAACCCTTTGATTACGTTTGGCAGCGCATAACGCGCCTGTGTATGGGTTGTGGCGACATAGAGCGAACCTTTGTCAGGCCAGGTGTGCTCACCGGCGACAGACTTAATCGCATCGACTTTCGACAGCACTTCGCGAGCAATTCGAATAATCTCCTGCCCGGCAGGCGTCACCTGTGTCAGGTGTTTCCCGCTCCGCGCAAAGATCTGAATCCCCAGTTCATCTTCTAACATACGCACTTGCTTACTGATCCCCGGCTGAGAAGTGTAAAGCCCTTCTGCCGTCGACGACACGTTGAGGTTGTGATTGACCACCTCTACGATATAACGAAGTTGCTGTAGTTTCATGGCGTTCCATCCGCAGTAAAAGCAGCCCCAACACGAACAACGGCGGGGATCGGGCGAGGTAAAATTCTCTTAAGTCACTATATCAGTTATACCCTATTTGTATAGTTTGAAAGAAAAAATAATAATCAGGTTATATACCAGACACAAAAAAGCCGGAGCACAGGCTCCGGCTTTTCATGTTAAAGGGAATTACTTTTTCCCTTCAACCCATTTGCCATCCACAAAGAATGCTGACCAGCCGGTCGCTTTGCCTTCTTTCTCAGAAGAAACATACTGCTGTTTCGTCTTACGACTAAAGCGAACAACCGCTTTGTTACCTTCAGCATCTCGCTGCGGCGCATCAGCCAGATAACGCAGTTTCTCAGGCAAGCGGTCACGGAAGCGGTACAGTTCTTCCACTAATGGCGCACGTGTTTCACGCGATTTAGGGAAAGTGTTTGCTGCAAGGAAAACACCCGCCGCACCATCACGCAGGACAAAATACGCATCTGACTTCTCGCAAGGAAGTTCTGGCAACGGAACCGGATCTTCCTTCGGTGGAGCAACTTCACCGTTACGCAGGATCTTACGGGTATTTTTGCAATCGTCGTTAGTACAAGCCATGTACTTACCAAAACGCCCCATTTTCAGGTGCATTTCAGAACCACATTTCTCACACTCAACGATTGGACCGTCATAACCCTTAATGCGGAATTCGCCCTCTTCGATTTCGTAACCATCACATGTTGGGTTATTACCACAAACATGCAGCTTACGTTTTGGATCGATGAGGTAGCTGTCCATCGCGGTACCGCATTTGGCACAACGACGTTTTGCACGCAGTGCGTTAGTTTCCGCGTCGTCACCCTCAAGTACGTTCAGGACTTCGTTTTCCGGCACCAGGTTAATGGTGGTTTTGCAGCGTTCTTTAGGTGGCAGTGCGTAACCCGAGCAACCGAGGAACACACCGGTGCTTGCAGTACGGATACCCATTTCACGACCACAAGTCGGGCAATCGATACTGGTCAGTACCATCTGGTTTGGACGCATACCGCCTTCTTCCGGATCCAGTTCAGCTTTACCAAGCTGCTCACTGAAATCGCTGAAGAAGTTGTCCAGCACCCCTTTCCACTCAGCCTGATTATTGGCCACCTGGTCAAGACTGCTTTCCATTTGCGCGGTGAAATCGTAGTTCATCAGCTCACGGAAGTTTTCTTCCAGGCGGTCAGTAACAATTTCACCCATTTTTTCAGCATAGAAACGGCGATTTTCTACACGCACATAACCACGATCCTGGATGGTGGAAATGATTGATGCGTAGGTAGATGGACGGCCAATGCCACGTTTTTCAAGCTCTTTAACCAACGAGGCTTCACTAAAGCGAGCCGGTGGTTTTGTAAAGTGCTGGCCAGGAATGACTTCAACCAGAGCGAGTTCATCACCCTGCTCTACAGCTGGCAATGTGCGGTCTTCGTCACCCTTACGCAGCGCAGGCATCACTTTCGTCCAGCCATCAAAACGCAGCGTACGACCGCGCGTTTTAAGACGGAAATCACCGGCTTGCACCGTTAAAGTGGTGGAATCGTACTGCGCAGGTGTCATCTGACACGCAACAAACTGGCGCCAGATCAGCTGATAAAGCTTCTGCGCGTCAGCTTCCATATCTTTAAGCGACTCAGCAACAACACTCACATCAGAAGGACGAATCGCTTCGTGCGCTTCTTGCGAGTTTTCTTTGCTGGAGTAATGATTCGCGGCTTCTGGAAGATACTTCTTACCAAAATTATCTTCGATATAACCACGTACCATGCTCACTGCATCCTGGCTCAAGTTAGTTGAGTCAGTACGCATGTAAGTGATATGGCCCGCTTCATAAAGACGCTGTGCCATCATCATGGTCTTCTTCACACCAAAACCAAGACGGGTACTTGCAGCTTGCTGCAAAGTAGAGGTGATGAATGGCGCACCCGGCTTGCTGCTGGTTGGCTTATCTTCACGCTCAAGCACTGAATAACTGGCTTTTTCCAGCTCGCTAACCGCAGACATGGTCTGCTCACGGTTAACCGGGCGGAATGGCTTGTCTTTATGATGGCTGACCTGAACCGGCAGACTTTCGCCTTTCGGCGTCGTCAGGTTCGCGTCAACTTCCCAATATTCTTCTGGTACAAACGCTTTAATTTCACGTTCGCGGTCAACA
Organism: Buttiauxella noackiae; assembly: GCF_000737905.1. Taxonomy (NCBI): domain Bacteria; kingdom Pseudomonadati; phylum Pseudomonadota; class Gammaproteobacteria; order Enterobacterales; family Enterobacteriaceae; genus Buttiauxella; species Buttiauxella noackiae. The sequence continues at coordinate 403,318 of NZ_JPRU01000001.1, read as the reverse complement.
ACCAGACGCACAGCAACAGACTGTACGCGGCCAGCAGACAAACCACGGGCAATCTTCTTCCACAGCAGTGGCGACACCATGTAGCCCACAACGCGGTCCATAAAACGACGCGCTTGCTGTGCGTTAACACGGTCGATATTCAACTCGCCCGGTTTTTCGAATGCCTGCTGAATAGCATTTTTAGTGATTTCGTTAAACACCACGCGGCTATAGCGGGATTCATCACCACCGATCACTTCCCGCAGGTGCCATGCAATGGCTTCCCCTTCGCGGTCAAGGTCGGTTGCGAGATAGATATGGTCTGCTTTTTCAGCCAGTGATTTCAGTTCTGAAACCACTTTTTCCTTACCAGGCAGCACTTCGTACTGTGCTTCCCAGTTGTGCCATGGATCGACACCCATACGATTTACGAGCGCACCGCGTTCATCCTTTTTGACCTTTTTGGTCCCTTTGGTGGAGGCGGAGTCAGCGCTCTTCTTGGTGGTTGATCCACTGGTCGGCAAATCACGGATATGACCGACGCTGGACTTAACCACGTAGTCATTCCCGAGATATTTGTTGATCGTTTTGGCTTTTGCCGGGGACTCAACGATGACGAGAGCTTTACCCATATTCACCTTTACCTAATGTAATTCTTCCAGGAGACGTCGCACGCTAGTTGCACCTTCCACTGGCGACGCGCTTTTCTATATTGCGACAGCGTCAATGGATATCAACTCTTTTTTCATCACCGTCCGGATTAAGCGAACATTCGCAGGTGATTGAGATAACGAGTCTTTCGCATCGGTGACATAGCACGACGGAACTTTGGTTGAATGTCAAGCAATTCCGTTGCCAGATTTGCGAAAGCGTCACACTCTACCTGATAAAATGAGTTACGCAACTTTATTAGCATGCAGCACCGATTCCTGCCAGCACAGTAAACTGATTAAATCACCTTAGGTTTACAGGGAGATATTGCCCTTTGCAGTATAGCGGAAGTACACTACTGCCAGTTTTTAAAGGAGGAAATCATGAAACCGACCACTCAACCTATCGATAAACAGTCGCTAATTATTGAAGCCAACAAAGTAATCCGTGCCCATGAAGATTTCATGCATGGAATGGAAGCAACTGACGTCGAACAAAAAAACGGAGTGCTGGTATTCAAAGGTGAATACTTCCTTGATGAGCAAGGCTTACCTACCGGCAAAAGCACCGCAGTATTTAATATGTTTAAACATCTTGCACATGTATTTGCTGAAAAATATCACCTGCAAGACTAAACAAAAAAAACGAGGCCAAATGGCCTCGTTTTTAATCACGCAATGAATTTGATTACAACAGTGGTTTTTCACCACGTTGCCACCAGCGCAGCAACAGATTATCAAGACTGTTTGCCGCACTACCGGTAAAACGGTCCATCATTTTTTTACGGCGCGTATAGTGAACGTTGATCACTTCGCGGTCTTTCATCAGATTAATCAGCAAATCATCGCTGGTGCTCACCGCATCGACCAACCCTTTATCTAAAGCTTGAGTGCCGTACCAATGTTCACCTGTCGCCACAGAATCAATGTCTAATGATGGGCGCATATCGTGTACAAACTGCTTAAACAGCTGATGGGTTTCGTTAAGGTCTTCACGGAATTTCTCGCGCCCCTGCTCGGTGTTTTCACCAAACAGTGTCAGTGTGCGTTTGTACTGCCCTGCAGTATGCAACTCAACATCTATATCATTGCGTTTTAGCAAGCGATGGAAGTTTGGAACCTGCGCCACAACACCAATCGAGCCGATAATAGAAAACGGTGCAGCGACAATTTTATCCGCCACACACGCCATCATGTAACCACCGCTGGCAGCGACTTTGTCCACGGCAACCGTCAGACGTACTCTACTGTCACGCAGACGCTGTAATTGTGATGCTGCGAGCCCGTAGCCATGAACGACACCACCGGGGCTTTCCAGACGCAGCAGAACCTCATCTTCAGGTTTCACCACGGCCAACACAGCGGTTATCTCTTCGCGCAAAGAAGTGACTTCGTGAGCATCCATACTTCCTTTAAAATCCAATACATAAAGTGTTGGTTTGTCAGAAATAACCGTTTCACCACGTTTAGCGCGTGCTTTAGCTTGTTTCGCTTCGAGTTTGTGCTTTTTCTTTTGAGCTTTATGCCAGAGTTTTTGCTGATGGCCATCAAGCCTTGCCACCTGCATTTCTTCCTGCATTTCCTGGTATTGTTCACTTAAATTGGTGAGATGCAGCTCACCTCGCTGATGTCTTTTACGACTGGCAACATTCACAATAATCGTGACAAGTATGCCAATAGCCGCAACGACCGTGATAATTTTCGCCAAAAACAACCCATAATTTGCAATCAGATCCACGCTTTCCGCCTTCCATTCAGAGCATTAAATATCTGTCGCCCAGTGTAACCGAGCCGTGATTCTACGTCTGCAAGCAACTATAAATGCTGCGAGCCCTGTTCCTGAATGTCTTTATCGACATGAAACTTTTGCAAAATGTTAATCAAAGGTATTGTCTCCTGTCGCCTGATTGAAATAGCCAGTTCTTTCAGGCATAAAGCCTAAAGGTTATAAATCCGAGAAATAAGACGTGAGCAAAAGCATCGCGCGAGGAGTTGAGAGTGCACTATCAACCGAAAACAGATTTACTGCTAAATCGCATCATTTTAGTCACCGGTGCCAGTGATGGTATCGGACGAGAAGCCGCGTTAACTTATGCACGTTATGGCGCAAGAGTCATTCTACTTGGCCGCAGCGAAGATAAACTGCGTAGAGTCGCTCATGAAATCAATACCCGTTATGGCAGCTTGCCAAACTGGTTTACCCTGGATTTTTCAAACGCAACACCTGAAGACTGCCATACCCTTGCGCAAAAGCTTGCGGGACTTATTCCCCGCTTAGATGGTGTGCTGCACAATGCTGGTATTCTCGGCGATATTTGCCCAATGGATGAACAAGATCCGCAAACGTGGCAGAACGTGATGCAGGTAAATGTTAACGTCACGTTCTTCCTGACTCAGGCATTACTTCCTTTATTACTCAAATCTGATGCCGGTTCGCTAGTGTTCACAAGCTCAAGTGTAGGCCGTCAGGGGCGTGCAGGTTGGGGTGCTTACGCGGTATCAAAATTTGCCACCGAAGGTATGATGCAAGTGCTGGCGGAAGAATATAAACAACATAATTTACGCGTCAATTGCATAAACCCCGGTGGGACACGCACTGCAATGCGTGCTAGTGCATTCCCCACAGAAGATCCTGAAAAGCTGAAAACGCCACGGGATCTCATGCCGCTCTATTTATGGCTGATGGGCGATGACAGTCGTCGTAAAACAGGCATGAGCTTTGATGCTCAACCCAACCGCAAACCAGGAATTTCCGAATGAGTGAAGATCGTCACCAACAGCGTCAGCAACGTCAAAAAGAGAAAGTCGATGCACGAGTCGCTGCTGCACAAGAAGAACGAGGCATTTTGATTGTCTTTACCGGAAACGGAAAAGGTAAAACCACAGCGGCCTTTGGCACCGCCACTCGTGCGGTAGGCCACGGTAAGAAAGTAGGCGTAATCCAGTTCATCAAGGGCCAGTGGCCAAATGGTGAACGTAATCTATTAGAACCAATGGGTGTTGAATTTCAGGTGATGGCGACCGGTTTTACCTGGAATACGCAAAATCGTGAAACCGATACTGCAGCGTGCCTGGAAGTGTGGGAGCATGCAAAGCGTATGCTGGCAGACGAGACGCTGGATATGGTTATCCTGGACGAAATCACCTATATGGTCGCTTACGATTACCTGCCGCTGGAAGAGCTTCTGGCGGCGCTGACGCAGCGTCCTGTCAATCAGACGGTTATTATTACCGGCCGCGGTTGTCATCGCGATATTCTGGAAGTGGCGGATACGGTTAGTGAGTTAAGGCCGGTGAAACACGCCTTTGACGCGGGTGTTAAAGCGCAAATTGGTATTGATTATTAAAAAATAACCCCTCAATTGAGGGGTTTAGTTTTTAGCTGCTACGCCCACCGCGACGGCCGCCGCCGCTACCAGTAGTTTGCGTATGGCGTTTCACCGCACGACGAATCTGGTTCGCCTTCATGCGGCGACGGTCCTTCTCTACCGCCACTTTGCTTTCAGTCTCTTCCTGCAACTCTACCAGTTTACGCAGGTAGTTAGTTTGACCCAGGTCCAGCTCAGTGTAACCACCACGTGGCAGGCCTTTTGGCAACTGGATGTCACCGTAGCGCACACGAATCAGGCGGCTAACCTGCACACCGACTGCTTCCCACAGGCGGCGTACTTCACGGTTGCGGCCTTCAGTCAGAGTAACGTTGTACCATTGGTTAATGCCTTCACCACCGGTAAATTTGATGGTTTTAAACGCGGCCGGGCCATCTTCAAGCTGCACACCGCGGCCCAGTTGCTTCACTTTTACGTCGTCAACTTCACCGAACACACGTACTGCGTATTCTCGCTCCACTTCACGACTTGGGTGCATCAGGCGGTTTGCCAGCTCACCGTCGGTGGTGAAAAGTAATAAACCGCAGGTATTCACATCCAGACGACCGACAGCAATCCAGCGCGCGCCGCGCAGTTTTGGTAAACGATCAAATACGGTTGGGCGCCCTTCCGGGTCATTACGCGTACACAATTCGCCTTCTGGCTTGTAGTAAGCCAACACGCGGCAAATTTGTTCTGCAGATTCTTTAATGGAAATCAGGTGACCATCAATACGGATTTTCAGGGCCTGTGTTACTTCAACACGGTCACCTAATTTGGCAATTTTGCCATCCACACTGACACGGCCGGCAGAGATAATGGTTTCAATCTCACGACGTGAACCATGGCCTGCACGGGCCAAAACTTTTTGTAACTTTTCGCTCTTATCGCTCATTGAGCTTCCTCGGGTGTCGCCTTCACAGGCGTCGAATTGGGATAATGAAGCATATCAGCCCCATTTTAGGCCGCACAGTATAGCCGCAGATGCACTTATAAGAAAGGCTTAGCGTCACCGGCGCCTTCGCGGATAACAACAGGTGCATCCTCAGTTAAATCAACAACCGTAGTCGGTTGCTGCCCAAGGTAACCACCGTGGATAACTAAATCGACAACCTTTTCGAGACGATCTTTAATTTCTTCTGGATCTGACTCGGTAAATTCACTGCCAGGCAGCATCAATGATGTTGATAACATCGGTTGATCCAGTACTTCCAGTAACGCCAGCGCAATCGGGTTGGACGGAACACGTAAGCCAATCGTTTTACGTTTTTCCTGCAACAAACGGCGCGGGACTTCTTTGGTGCCTTTTAAAATAAAGGTGTAATTACCTGGCGTGTTATTTTTGATTAAGCGAAACGCCACATTATCAACAAATGCATATGTTGAAAGCTCGGACAAATCCCGGCACATCAACGTAAAATTATGCCCATCAGGCAAGTGGCGAATGCGGCAAATGCGCTCCATTGCCGTTTTATCTTCAAGTTTACAGCCCAATGCATAACCCGAGTCGGTTGGGTAGACAATAACGCCGCCCTTACGAACAATTTCAACGGCCTGGTTAATCAGACGCTGTTGTGGGTTATCCGGGTGAATATAGAAAAATTGACTCATAGTGCCCTCTCTTTTGCAATGTGCCCGCTATCCCAATTCTGCCAGACAGGTACTACACCGCCAGGCAGCCAGAGCTTGCGCCCAAGCTCAATCCACGCACACGGCATATGGAAATCTGAGCCCTGCGACGCCAGCAAATTAAATTGCTGTGCGTAACTTGCAAGCTGGGTGCGCTCATTTGGGGCTTGCTGACACTGCGCGACTTCCATCGCATCGCCACCACTTTCGGCAAACTGCGCCAGCAACCTTTTCAGCCATTTAGCGGTCAGATCATAACGGCCCGGATGTGCCAGAACCGCCTGACCGCCAGAATGATGAATCACATCAATAGCTTGTTCTATTGTACACCACTGTGGCGGAACGTAACCGGTTTTCCCTTTTGCAAGATATTTCTTAAACACATCAGCCATTGTATTGGCTTTGCCACATTCCACCAGATAACGGGCAAAATGGCCGCGGGTCACTTCACCACCGTTGGCGTGGCGCATGGCACCTTCAAGCGCGCCGGGGATATTCGCCTTTTCAAGCCGTTCAGCGATTAAAGCCGCGCGTTGTACACGACGTTCACTTTGTTCGCCCAGAAACGCCAGCAGCGCGGGGTGATGTTCATCAACACCTAGCCCAACTATGTGTATTTCATGGTTTTCCCAAACGGTGGAGATCTCCACACCGCTGATTAAACGCAAAGGCAATTGCAGACGTGATACCGCTTCCCTTGCAGCAGCAATTCCGGCTACTGTGTCATGGTCGGTGATTGCCAAAATACCAACACGCATATCCACGGCTCGTTGTACTAACGCTTCTGGCGTTAACAGGCCATCTGATGCGGTGGTATGGCTATGTAAGTCGTAAATCACCGCTAGTGTTGGTTGGCTCAAAATAACTCCGGGTTTGTTAATAAAAAGAAAAACGCCGCTCATGATAGCGATTTTCCTTCATAACTAAAAATCGCTATTGACTTTGATTCATCGAACTAGTTAACTAGTACGCAAGTTCACGCGAGAAAGGTATCTGATAATGAAAGCGATAATCCGCATGCATAGCTGGTGGCGTACTTCCTGATAACGGGCAGTGTAATCGCTATGGCTGTAGTTCAGCCCAGATACCAGGCCCGCCAATGAAGCGGGCTTTTTTTTGAACAAAATATGAGAGCAAAAAATGCAAACACAAAAACCAGCGCTCGAATTACTGATTAACGACGCGCCATATCGTGATAACCCGACAGCCGTTTTTCACCAGCTGTGCGGCGCACGTCCTGCAACCTTGCTGCTCGAATCCGCCGATATCGACAGTAAGGACGATTTAAAAAGCCTGCTGTTAGTTGACAGTGCGCTGCGTATTACCGCCTTGGGTGACACTGTCACTATTCACGCCCTTTCAGAGAATGGTGCATCATTGCTTCCATTGCTGGATGCGGCGCTGCCTGCAGGCGTTGAGAATAAGCATTCCCCACAAGGCCGCGTGCTGCGCTTCCCGGCTATCAGTTCGCTGTTGGATGAAGACGCGCGCCTGTGTTCCCTGTCAGTTTTTGATGCGTTCCGTATCATGCAGGAGCTGGTAACAGTGCCCGAAAACGAGCGTGAAGCGATGTTCTTCGGCGGCTTGTTTGCATACGATCTGGTTGCAGGGTTTGAAGACTTGCCCGCTCTCAAGCAAGACAACAACTGCCCTGACTACTGTTTCTACCTGGCAGAAACATTGTTGGTTATCGACCATCAGAAAAAACACACCCGCATTCAGGCCAGCTTGTTCACCCCATCAGCTTCTGAAAAGCAGCGTTTGATTCAGCGTTCTGAACAACTTAGCAAGCAGTTGCAACAGGAACCTTCTGCGTTGCCAGTGCAAAAAGTTGAACGCATGACCTGCGAATGCAATCAGAGCGATGAAGAGTTTGGCGATGTGGTGCGCAAAATGCAGAAAGCCATTCGCATCGGTGAGATTTTCCAGGTTGTCCCATCGCGCCGTTTCTCACTACCGTGCCCTTCTCCACTTGCCGCTTACCAGACACTGAAGAAGAGCAACCCAAGCCCGTACATGTTCTTTATGCAGGATAACGATTTCACTCTGTTTGGTGCGTCACCAGAAAGCTCGCTCAAATATGATGCGAAATCACGTCAGATTGAAATTTACCCCATTGCCGGTACTCGTCCACGCGGTCGCCGTGCTGATGGCTCGCTTGATCGTGACCTCGACAGCCGCATTGAGCTAGAAATGCGTACTGACCATAAAGAGATGTCCGAACATCTAATGCTGGTTGACCTGGCGCGTAACGACCTGGCACGTATTTGCACGCCGGGCAGTCGTTATGTTGCTGACCTGACTAAAGTCGACCGTTACTCCTTTGTGATGCACCTGGTTTCTAGGGTTGTTGGCGAACTGCATAAAGACCTCGACGTACTCCATGCTTACCGGGCCTGCATGAATATGGGCACGCTGAGCGGCGCCCCGAAAGTGCGCGCTATGCAGTTGATTGCCAAAGCTGAAGGTGTTCGCCGTGGCAGCTACGGCGGTGCCGTCGGCTACTTCACCGCTCATGGTGATTTAGACACCTGTATCGTTATTCGCTCCGCCTATGTCGAAAACGGCATCGCCACGGTACAGGCAGGGGCTGGCGTAGTGCTTGATTCCGTACCTCAGTCTGAAGCTGACGAAACCCGTAACAAAGCCCGCGCTGTACTGCGCGCTATCGCTACCGCGCATCACGCACAGGAGATTTTCTGATGGCTGACATTCTGCTGCTCGATAATATCGACTCGTTTACCTATAACCTGGCCGATCAGCTGCGTGCTAACGGACACAATGTCGTCATCTACCGTAACCATGTTCCCGCACAGACCTTAATTGAGCGACTGGAAACCATGGACAACCCGGTTCTGATGCTCTCACCAGGCCCTGGCGCGCCAAGTGAAGCGGGCTGTATGCCTGAATTGCTGACTCGTTTGCGTGGTAAGTTGCCGATTATCGGTATCTGTCTGGGTCATCAGGCTATTGTTGAAGCTTATGGTGGTTATGTCGGCCAGGCGGGTGAAATCCTGCATGGTAAAGCATCAATTATCTCCCATGACGGCGAAGCCATGTTTGCCGGTTTACCCAACCCACTACCGGTTGCGCGCTACCACTCATTAGTTGGCAGCAATATTCCTGCGGGTTTAACCATCAACGCTCATTTTGATGGCATGGTAATGGCCGTTCGCCACGATGCTGACCGTGTGTGTGGTTTCCAGTTCCACCCGGAATCGATTCTGACCACTCACGGCGCGCGTTTACTTGAGCAGACTCTCGACTGGGCATTGCTGAAGTTAAAACAAGCCAACACGCTGCAACCGATTCTCGACAAACTGTATAAAGCGCAAACCCTCAGCCGTGAAGAGAGCCACCAGCTATTTGCCGGAATTGTGCGCGGTGAACTCAAGCCAGAACAGTTGGCGGCAGCACTGGTAAGTATGAAAGTGCGTGGTGAACATCCTAATGAGATTGCTGGTGCAGCCACCGCATTGCTCGAAGCCGCAGCGCCATTCCCAAGCCCGGACTATCCGTTTGCCGATATTGTCGGTACTGGTGGCGATGGCAGCAACAGCATCAATATTTCCACTGCCAGCGCATTTGTGGCTGCGGCCGTGGGCCTGAAAGTGGCGAAACACGGTAACCGTAGCGTTTCCAGTAAATCTGGCTCTTCCGACTTACTGGCCGCGTTTGGTATTAATCTTGAAATGAGTGCCGAATCATCTCGGAAAGCACTTGATGATTTGGGCGTTTGTTTTCTGTTCGCACCGAAATACCACACCGGATTCCGCCATGCGATGCCTGTGCGTCAGCAGTTAAAGACGCGCACCTTGTTTAACGTGCTTGGGCCCTTGATTAACCCGGCACATCCACAAATGGCGTTGATTGGCGTTTATAGTGCGGAACTGGTGCTGCCGATTGCTGAAACACTGCGCGTGTTGGGTTACAAACGGGCAGCAGTCGTACATAGCGGTGGAATGGATGAAGTTTCACTGCATGCCACCACACAAGTTGCAGAGCTGCATGACGGCGAGATCAAAAGCTACCAGTTGGAAGCGACTGACTTTGGCCTTCCTGCTTATCACCAGGACCAGCTTGCAGGCGGCACACCGGAAGAAAACCGTGACATTCTCAGCCGCCTGTTACAAGGTAAAGGAGAGACAGCTCATGAGTCCGCTGTGGCGGCAAACGTCGCAATGTTAATGCGTCTACATGGGCAAGAAGATCTCAAAGCGAACGCACAACGAGTGCTGGAAGTATTACGCAGCGGCGCAGCATACGACCGGGTAACAGCACTTGCAGGAAGAGGATAAGTCATGCAGGACACCGTATTAAAGAAGATCGTCGATGATAAGGCGATTTGGGTTGAAGCGCGTAAGCAACAGCAACCCCTGGCAAGTTTCCAGAACAACATTGTACCGGCGACACGTAACTTCTATCACGCACTGCAAGGTGCCCGTACCGCCTTCATTCTGGAGTGCAAAAAAGCCTCTCCATCTAAAGGCGTGATTCGTGATGATTTCGACCCGGCGCGTATTGCGAATGTTTATAAACATTACGCTTCCGCTATTTCAGTACTGACTGATGAAAAATATTTCCAGGGCAGCTTCGATTTCCTGCCTATCGTCAGCAACATCGTCACGCAGCCAGTATTGTGCAAAGACTTTATTATCGACTCGTATCAGATTCACCTGGCCCGTTTTTATCAGGCCGATGCTTGTCTGTTGATGTTGTCTGTTCTTAACGACGAGCAGTACCGTCAGCTTGCCGCTGTGGCACATAGCCTGAATATGGGCGTGCTGACCGAAGTGAGCAATGAAGAAGAGCTCGAGCGCGCAATCACCCTGGGCGCTAAAGTTGTCGGTATCAACAACCGTGACTTGCGTGATTTGTCCATCGATCTGAACCGTACGCGCCAATTAGCGCCACGTTTGGGACACGGAGTGACAGTTATCAGCGAGTCTGGCATCAGCAACTACGGGCAAATCCGCGAACTTAGCCACTACGCTAATGGCTTCTTGATTGGTTCAGCCTTGATGGGCGAGGACGATCTGAACGCAGCGGTGCGCCGTGTGACGTTAGGCGAAAACAAAGTATGTGGTCTGACACGTCCACAAGATGCCCGCGCTGCTTATGAAGCAGGTGCTATCTATGGCGGCCTGATCTTCGTGCCATCCTCACCGCGCTTTGTTAGCGACGAAACCGCCACATCGGTGATTACCGCAGCCCCACTGAAATTTGCTGGTGTGTTCCGCAACACTCCGGTGAGTGACGTAGTGCAGAAAGCCGAAAAATTCACTTTGTCTGCTGTGCAACTGCATGGTGATGAGAATCAGGCATATATCGACGAGTTACGCACAATACTTCCGGCGAACGTGCAAATCTGGAAAGCCCTGAGCGTGAAAGAGAGTTTACCGGCGCGTGATTTAAACCACGTCGACAAATACCTCTTCGACAACGGCCAGGGCGGCAGCGGCCAGCGTTTTGATTGGTCCCTCCTGGCAGGTCAGAATCTGGAAAACGTCATTCTGGCTGGCGGACTGGGTGCAGATAATTGCGTCGAAGCAGCAACAACAGGCTGCATAGGTTTAGATTTCAACTCAGGTGTCGAAAGCGCACCGGGTATTAAAGATGCTAACAAGCTGGCAGCCGTCTTCCAGACGCTGCGGGCTTACTAAGGAAAATATCATGACTTTACTTAATCCCTATTTCGGTGAGTTTGGTGGCATGTACGTGCCACAAATCCTGATGCCTGCACTGCGTCAGTTAGAAGAAGCGTTTGTTGCCGCGCAAAGCGATGCTGAGTTTCAGGCTGAATTTAATGACCTGCTGAAAAACTACGCAGGCCGCCCAACTGCACTGACCAAATGCCGTAACCTGACAGCTGGCACCAAAACCACCTTGTATTTAAAACGTGAAGATTTACTGCACGGCGGCGCACACAAAACCAACCAGGTTCTCGGCCAGGCTTTGCTTGCTAAGAAAATGGGCAAAACTGAAATCATCGCCGAAACGGGTGCCGGTCAGCACGGCGTGGCTTCTGCACTGGCAAGCGCCCTGCTCGGCCTGAAATGCCGCATCTATATGGGTGCAAAAGACGTGGAGCGTCAGTCGCCGAACGTGTTCCGTATGCGCCTGATGGGTGCTGAAGTGATTCCAGTACATAGCGGCTCCGCCACGCTGAAAGATGCCTGTAACGAAGCATTGCGCGACTGGTCTGGCAGCTATGACACCGCGCACTATATGCTCGGCACCGCAGCAGGCCCGCATCCATTCCCGACCATCGTGCGTGAGTTCCAGCGCATGATCGGTGAAGAAACCAAAGCGCAGATTCTCGAAAAAGAAGGCCGTCTGCCAGATGCTGTTATCGCCTGTGTGGGCGGTGGTTCCAATGCCATCGGTATGTTTGCAGACTTTATCAACGATGCAAAAGTCGGCCTGATTGGTGTTGAGCCAGCCGGGCACGGTATTGAAAGCGGCGAGCACGGCGCACCGCTGAAACATGGTCGTGTTGGCATCTATTTCGGGATGAAATCCCCGATGATGCAAACTGACGAAGGCCAGATTGAAGAATCTTATTCTATTTCTGCCGGTCTGGATTTCCCGTCTGTAGGCCCACAGCATGCGCACCTGAACAGCATTGGCCGCGCCGATTATGTGTCCATCACCGATGACGAAGCACTTGAAGCATTCAAAACGTTGTGTCGCAGTGAAGGCATTATCCCGGCCCTGGAATCTTCCCATGCACTGGCGCACGCGCTGAAAATGATCAAAGAAAATCCAGAAAAAGAACAGCTGCTGGTGGTAAACCTCTCCGGCCGTGGTGACAAAGACATCTTCACCGTTCACGACATTTTGAAAGCGCGAGGGGAAATCTAATGGAACGTTATCAACACGCATTCGAACAGTTGCAAGCTCGTAAGGAAGGCGCTTTTGTTCCTTTCGTAACACTTGGTGACCCATCCCCGGAGCAATCGCTAAAGATTATCGACGCGCTCATTGAAGCGGGTGCCGATGCGCTGGAGCTGGGCATTCCCTTCTCCGACCCGTTAGCAGATGGCCCTACCATTCAGAATGCGGCACTACGTGCCTTTGCCGCAGGCGTTACACCAACGCAGTGCTTTGAAATGCTGGCAGCGATTCGCCAGAAACACCCGACCATTCCGATTGGCCTGCTGATGTATGCCAACCTGGTTTATAACCGTGGCATAGACGAGTTTTACGCGTTGTGTGCCAAAGTCGGTGTCGATTCGGTGTTAATTGCCGATGTGCCAATCGAAGAGTCTGCGCCCTTCCGCCAGGCAGCAATGCGCCACAATGTCGCACCTATCTTCATTTGCCCGCCGAACGCTGATGATGCGCTGCTGCGTGAAATCGCAACGCACGGCCGCGGTTATACCTACCTGTTATCTCGTGCCGGTGTAACGGGCGCCGAAACGCGCGCGCAATTGCCGCTTCATCATCTGGTAGAGAAATTGACAGAGTTTGGTGCCGCACCGTCATTGCAGGGCTTTGGGATTTCCGAACCTTCACAAGTTAAAGATGCCATCAGCGCAGGTGCAGCAGGGGCGATTTCTGGTTCTGCCATCGTGAAAATTATCGAGAAGAATCTGGATAAGCCTGATGTGATGCTAAGTGAGCTGAAAGCGTTTGTTCAGAGTTTGAAAGCTGCAACACGCACAGCTTAATCTTAAATTTAGGCTGAAATAAATGTCGGATATCGCCTTGCGGCATCCGACATTCTCTTAATATCAGAAGCGATAACCTGCCGAGAACATAAATACCCACGGGTCGATCCGTGTTTTGATATTCTGCTCTTCACCACCTGCTTTAAACTTCACTTCGGTATCGATATCCATATACCAGACGGACATGTTCAACAGCCAGTTATCATTAACCATGTAATCCAGCCCGACTTGCCCCGCCGCCCCCCATGAATCTTTCACGCTAAGATCGGTTAAGCCAGCATCTTTGCCAGTCTGGTTAAAGTCGGTATCAAAAAAGGTGGTGTAGTTAATGCCGGCACCAATATATGGACGCACTTTGCTTTTCGCATCACCAAAGTACCACTGCGCCATCAGCGTTGGTGGTAATTGGCGAACGGTAGCCAGATCACCTGTCGGGCCTAAACCAACGCGATGGCGAAAAGGTGTAGCCGCGAGCAACTCAATGCCGATGTTATCGGTCACCATATAGTCAAATGTCAGTCCCAGTTGGGTATTGTTGCTGACGCTAAAACCGCCCATGCCAAGCACATTGTCAGAACCTTCCGTTGGGCGCACGGTTGCAGAACCCGCACGCATGAAGAATTCACCTTGTTGATGCGCCAACACTTCACCAGACAAACAGGTTAATGCGAGTAACGCCACAGATAATTTTTTCATAGCCCTCTCCTTGTTATGGTTTTATAAAGCGGGCTGAATATACCCATTATTGGGTACAAAGTGATCTAGCATCGATCACACTTCATTGGATAATTTAACATTTAATGATCTGGATTAATTTTTCGCATTTTGCTTAAAGTCACACCTTTTATGTCGTTTGATCCGTAGCAAGACATGATCTGGTACAGGTAACGTTATTCAGCATCAAGAGCGAAATTGAGCAGCACTGCAGTGCTGCCCATTTGACTGGTGGTTAAAACACTTTGTTTAGCTAATCGACTTTGGTCTTTTCTTGAGCATCAAAAATTTAGAAAATTTTGATTTAGCTCAAAACATATTTGCCCGTGAAGATCTATTTATTTGCCGTTAAATCATCTCGTCTCAATACAACAAAAAAGGAGGAATGATGATGTTGACCTATGATTGCTACCGTAACGCTATTACAACTGGCAGCCGTGTTATGGTGTTCAATAAAGGTCTGACTGGTGTCATTAAGACCATTCACGGCGAAGGTAAATCAGCCGAGCAAATTCGTCGTTCTGAATGTGTTGAAATCGAAGGTTGCGAAGGGGTGTTCTGCCCGATGGAGTTAGTTAGACTTGAACTTCACTGATAGGGCTTATTGAGTGAGCACTTTGTTTGTACAAATAAGATAAACCTAAAAACAAATTGTTTAAGGCCACCGAACAGGTGGCCTTATTTGAATAGGGCATCAGAGCAAGGTGGTTTTGAATATTACTATCTACTCCAGGTAATTTATTGTTTCACCCACACTAGCTGATCGACCTGAAAGCCGAGACTGCGCGCGGTGTTCAGGTAATCTTGCTTCACCGCATCCGGAATGGTTGGCGTACGCGACAGTATCCACAAATAGTCACGGTTCGGCCCACTCACCAGTGCGTACTGGTAATTATCATCAAGCCGTATCACGTTGTAGCCGCCGTAGAACGGACCAAAGAATGAAACCTTGAGCGCGGCTGTTGTAGGTGCACCGGTGAATGAGGCTTTCCCTTCACTCTCATTCCATTTGTTTTTAATCGGATCATATCCACGATTGAGTACGCTGATACCGCCATCGGGGCGCGTGCCATAGGTAGCTGTTACCTGCTCAAGTCCACGTTCGAAGCGATTTTCAAGGCGAGCGACTTCGTACCATTTACCAAGGTAGCGGTTGGCATCAAAGTTAGTTATTGGTTGAACGCCTTTCGGTGGCGTGGGAGATTTACAAGCAACCAGTGTCAGTGCGATAGCAACACCGGTTACAACGGGCCATAGCTTCATAAGACCTCCTTTCGTCTGCGCGGTTGGAAGTAAAGTGTAGTGCAAACACCCTGCTCTTCATTCAGGCAGCAAATATTCGTAGTATATTGAGATTAATCTTTGTCATCAGGTGTACTTTATGCCCTATTCCATCGGTGAATTTGCCCGGCTTTGCGGGATAAACGCAACCACACTACGCGCCTGGCAGCGTCGTTATGGTTTAATCAAACCGTTGCGCACCGATGGCGGCCACCGCCTGTATAGTGATGACGATGTCCAACAGGCGCTTAAAATTCTCGACTGGGTGAAAAAGGGTGTCCCTGTCAGCCAGGTGAAGCCCTTGTTGGCCCGTCCGGAAGCACGCCGCACAAACAACTGGCTCACCCTTCAGGAGAGCATGTTGCAGAAGTTGAAAGAGGGAAAAATCGAATCTTTGCGTCAGCAGATTTACGATTCAGGCCGCGAGTATCCGCGCCCAGAGATAGTCACCGAAGTCCTGCGGCCGCTGCGCAGTAAAGTCTCGGCCAACATCCCCGCGATGATGACGTTGCGTGAAGTCCTCGATGGCATCATCATCTCCTATACCTCATTTTGCCTCGAGGGTGATAAAAAAGCGCCGGGAGATAATTACCTGATCACAGGCTGGCACCTTAGCGACCCATGTGAAATCTGGCTCGAAGTGCTTAAACGCACGGGTCAAGGGTATCGTATTGACGTGCTCCCCGTGCCGCCTGCCATATTGGCACCCGAGATCTTCCCGGAGCGAAACTGGCTGCTGGTCACCACCGGTAAAGTTACCGCTGCCCGCAAAAAACAGATCGCAATTTGGCAGCAACAGGTCGTTTCGCTCGACGTTATTTCGCTCTAAAACCGTTTCCCCACACCCGTTCCCTCTCCATGATAAGCAACTGTAAAAAGTTACTTATCTGGCATGTCTTTTTTAAAAAAACCATTAAGCACAGCAAAAACGGACATAAATAATCAATTGATATTGTTGAAAAATAAAAACCACCTCACTATAAACTTGTACAAATAATTTTAATTGTCTAAGTTTAATTATACGATTAAAAAACATCCCCACAGCCAGGGGAGACTCATGCGCACAATGCCATCCGTCGTCGATACGCCACCTATCCGCAAAGAGCAATAAGAGGGTTACACCATGCACACTAAACCTATCATTGGGATCAGCGGCTGTTTAACCGGCTCAACAGTAAGATTTGACGGCGGTCATAAGCGTATGGGTTTTGTCATGGACGAGTTGTCTCATTGGGTTACCTTCAAACCCATCTGCCCGGAGATGGCCATCGGCCTGCCCGTTCCACGCCCGGCCTTGCGCCTGGTCCAGACTACAGAAGGCGATATCCGGATGCGCTTTAGCCATGCCCCTCACGATGACGTTACCCAGAAAATGGTCAAATTCGCTGACTCCTGGTTACCACAGCAGGCTAATCTGTCAGGCTTTATTGTCTGCGCGAAATCACCGAGCTGTGGCATGGAACGCGTACGGCTGTATGACGAAAAAGGGAATCGCGGACGCAAAGAGGGAGTGGGTCTGTTTACCGGTGCGCTGCTGGAAAAATTCCCGTGGCTGCCCGTAGAGGAGGATGGTCGCCTTCACGACCCGGTCCTGCGTGAAAACTTTGTCGAGCGTGTCTTCGCCTTGCACGAACTCAATACTCTGCGTGAAAATGGCCTGACTCGCCGCGCACTACTGGAATTCCACAGCCGCTATAAACTTCAGTTGCTAGCTCATCACCAGCCAGGATACAGGGAAATTGGGCCTTTCGTCGCCTCGCTGCACGAGTGGGAAGATCTTGATACTTTCTTCGTTGAGTATCGCGAAAAACTAATGACGATCCTGAAAAATCCTGCATCGCGTAAAAATCACACTAACGTACTCATGCACATTCAGGGCTACTTCCGTAATCAACTCAATACTCGCCAACGTGGGGAGCTACGCGACGTGATCCTTCACTACCGTGATGGGCTGTTACCACTCCTTGCCCCACTCACCCTGTTGAATCATTATCTGGGCGAGTACCCGGACAGCTACCTGCTGACGCAAAACTACTTTTCTCCCTACCCCGAAAATTTATGCCTGCGTCTGACGGTTAACTGAGCAGACAACGAAATATTCGCTATAGTGCAGCTGTGCGGCATCAAGCCCAAAGTCTGCCTCTGGTCTATTTTATGTTCACTTATTGGCAAAACGGCAATGTCTACTCCAAATCAATTTTCACATTGACAGTAACTTACTTATAGCGCGCATCTTGTCGGTGCCAGCGCCCTTCATCCAGGGTACAATTCCCGCTGTTTTTTAACCGAGCAACATCAAGGAGAGTGCATGTCTATCACGGCGGGTTCTGTGTACCGTGACACGGGGAATTTTCTACGCAATCAGTTTGTTACTGTCTTACTGATCGCTTTACTTTGTGCCTTTATTTCGGTTGTGATCGGTCACGCCTTTTCACCCAGCGACGAGCAAATGTCTATCCTTAGCGAGGGAGATAATTTATCGAATAGCATGGGGCTGTTTGATCTTGTGCAAAACATGACACCTGAGCAGCAGCAAATGTTACTTAAAGCCTCTGCGGCGTCGACATTTGCGGGTCTGATCGGCAATGCAATCCTTGCGGGTAGTGTATTGGTTTTAATTCAGATGGTGAGTGCCGGACAGCGCGTGAGTGCGCTGCGTGCGATTGGTACGTCGGCTCCAGTGTTGCCTAAAATCTTTATTTTGATGTTCCTGACAACCTTCCTGGTGCAAATCGGCATCATGCTGATTGTGGTACCGGGCGTGCTGTTGGCAATTCTGCTTTCATTTGCACCGGTTATGGTCGTGCAGGATAAAGTAGGGATTTTCCAGTCGATGCGCGGCAGTATGCGTCTTGCCTGGGGAAATATGCGCCTCGTTGCACCTGCAGTGATTAGCTGGTTACTGGCAAAAACTGCACTCCTGATGCTCGCTTCTTCATTTGCAGCACTGTCACCTGCTGTTGGCGGGGTGATAGCAAATACGATAAGCAACCTGATTTCTGCGGTGTTGCTTATCTACGTATTCCGTTTATATATGCTGGTACGCCAATAACATTCACTTACTCCTGAACCTTTGAACTGAGGGCTCAGGAGTCATTTTACGGAACAGATTATGAAGCAGTTTCTCGACTTCCTGCCCCTGATTGTTTTCTTTGCATTCTATAAAATGTACGACATTTATGTGGCCTCCGGAGCTCTCATCGTCGCCACCGGTTTTGCACTGGTCTATAGCTGGTATAAATTCCGCAAGCTAGAAAAAATGGCGCTGATTACCTTCCTGATGGTGGCCGTTTTCGGCGGCCTGACGCTGTTCTTCCATAATGATGAATTTATCAAATGGAAAGTCACCGTGATCTACGGCCTGTTTGCTGCCGCATTACTGATTAGCCAGTTGGTGATGGGTAAACCGTTGATTCAACGTATGTTGGGCAAAGAGATCTCTCTACCACAAAGCGTGTGGTCACGTTTGAACGTCGCGTGGGCGTTGTTTTTCATCGTCTGCGGTGCGTTGAATATTTATGTTGCGTTCTGGCTGCCACAAAGCGTGTGGGTCAATTTTAAAGTGTTTGGCCTGACGGCTGCGACGCTGGTATTTACCCTACTAAGTGGCGTCTACATTTATCGCCACATGCCGCAGGAAGAGAAATAACCGCGTTTAAAATCAACAGCGATTACCTCTGAATATAAAAATGCCCCGCTCAAATTGAGCGGGGCATTTTTATCAGTAATACGTTTAATCGCGATTAGTGATGGTCGTCATATTGGTGTTCAATCACCATCCCTTCCGCTACGCTTGCAACATGGCGTGCACGTGGATGATAGGCTGCTACAGGCGCTGGAGCGGGAGCAACGTACACGGTCTGTGGTGTGGTAGTGACGTTGATCGCCTGGGAAACGGTGACTGAAGACGGTACCACCACAACTTTATAGCCGCTTGGCACATCGACAGTCACGTTTTGCGCCATTGCCGAACCGATCCCGCATGTCATCACAACCGCCAAAAGAAGAGTTTTTTTCATATAAACATTCGCCCACTAAATAATAAAAACACGTAGTACGTTGCAGGATGCTTTAGTTAATACGAGGCAACGTGCTTTAGAAGGTGCAACAGTGTTGCGGATAGTAGACAGTTTATTAATGTGATTATTAGCTTTGTGTGCTTAGGGCTTTTCGCGCATCATATTGCTCAAGACCGAGCGCCCAAGGGCGGCGGCAGGCCATAATAATCACAAATGTGATAAATTAGCGTTTAGCGAAAAATATTAAGCAAATTCAACAACGATTAAATCCATGATGACTTTTTGGAACGTGAAATGACGCAACAAGACACTCCCGCAGGGGAACTGGTATTACGCACCTTAGCCATGCCCGCTGACACCAACGCTAACGGTGATATCTTTGGCGGCTGGTTGATGGCGCAAATGGATATGGGTGGCGCGATTATGGCTAAAGAAATTGCCCATGGTCGTGTCGTCACTGTCCGTGTTGATGGGATGACGTTTCTTAAACCTGTCGCCGTAGGCGATGTGGTGTGTTGCTATGCTAATTGCATCAAACGCGGCAATAGCTCTATTACCATTAATGTGGAAGTTTGGGTGAAAAAGGTCTCGTCTGAGCCAATTGGCCAGCGCTATAAAGCGACAGAAGCCATTTTTATTTATGTTGCTGTTGATAACGAGGGTAAACCTCGCACTTTCCCGCGCTAGATTAGCGTTCAATAAAAAATGCGCCGAATGGCGCATTTTTTATTCTCTTTGCTCATATTTAGCTTTTTAAACCACGATTAACCAGCATGGGTTCGCTGTAAGGTGCATGTCCACGCCAATCGTTGTAGAGCGCTTTGAGTTCCCGACTGTTACCTCGTGACAAAATCGCCTCACGGAAACGCTGCCCGTTTTGAGCATTCAACCCGCCCTGTTCCACAAACCATTGATAGCCGTCATCAGCCAACATTTGCGTCCAGATATATGCGTAATAACCTGCCGCATAACCGCCACCAAAGATGTGCGCGAAATAACTGCTGCGATAACGCGGAGGAACGGTTGGAAGATTAATGTGCTCACTTTCCAGCGCTTGCGTTTCAAACTGCGCCACATCTTCAACCGTACTGCCAGCCGGTAAATTGTGCCAGTTCATATCCAGTAATGCTGCAGCAAGCAACTCCGTCATGTCGTAGCCTTTATTAAAGCGTGCGGCACGCAATAACTTCTCTTTCAACGCATCAGGCATCGCCTCACCCGTCTGATAATGGCGCGCGTAGTTCGCAAACACCAGAGGATGGCTCGCCCAGTGTTCATTGATTTGCGAAGGGAACTCAACGAAGTCGCGCGGTGTATTAGTACCAGAAAGTATCGCGTAGCATTGGGTGGCAAATAACCCATGTAGGGTATGACCAAATTCATGGAATAGCGTAACGACATCATCCCAGGAGATAAGCGCAGCTTCACCGGCTGCGGGTTTGTTGTAGTTGCAAACGTTATAAATCACCGGAGCTTTATCCAGCAGCGTGGATTGTTCAACAAAGTTACCCATCCATGCTCCGCCACCTTTACTGTCGCGAGCAAAGAAATCGCCATAGAACAGCGCCATGCCGCGCCCGTCTTTATCAAAGATTTCCCACACGCGCACATCGTCGTGATAGACAGGGATATCAAAGCGCTCGACAAAATTCAGACCAAATAGCTGGCTGGCTGCCCAAAAAACGCCATTACTTAGAACATTGTTCAACTCGAAATAAGGCTTAATTTGCCCTTCATCAAGGTCGTATTTCGCACGTCTGACTTGCTCTGCGTAGAATGCCCAGTCCCAGGCTTCGGCTTTAAATCCACCCTGTTGTTCGTCAATGATCTGCTGAATATCAGCCAGTTCACGCTGCGCGCGTGCGGTGGCAGCTGGCACGATGTCACGCATGAATTGCAGTGCTGCCTGCGGCTTTTCCGCCATTTGGTCGGCAATTTTCCAGGCAGCATAATTTTCGAAACCGAGCAATTGCGCCTGTTCTGCACGCAGTGTGGCCAGGCGCGAGACGATAGTACGCGTATCGTTATCATCATTTTGCTCAGTGCGATACCAACCCGCTTTAAACAGTTTCTCACGCGTCTGCCGGTCTTGAAGTGATTGCAGCGCGGGCTGCTGGGTGAAATTAAGTAATGGGATTAAGTATTTTCCATTCAGGCCCTTAGCACTGGCATGTTGCGCCGCAGAGGCAATTTCTGCCGGTGTTAAACCAGCCAGTTGCTGTACATCATCAACCACCAGGCCTGCGGCTTTATCCGCTGCATGCAGACGATTATTAAACTGGCTGCTAAGCTGGGCGGCTTCTTTATTCAGCACCTTAAGACGTGCTTTTTTTTCATCACTTAACGTTGCACCCGAAAACCTAAAACTCTGCCAGACGACTTCAACCAGGCGCAGAGATTCTTCATCTAGCCCTGCTGAGTTGCGGTGTTGATAAACGCTATCCAGACGCTCAAACAGCATGGTATTAAGGCGCATTTCATCGGCAAGCTCTGCTAATTCAGCGGCAAATTCTTCATCCAACTGTTGCAGATAATCGTTAGTGTGCGCTGATGTCATGGCAAAGAAGACATTGGTGACTCGCCCTAACATCTGCCCGGTTTTTTCCAGCGCCAGATAGGTATTTTCAAAAGTGGGTGGCGCTGTTTCATTCGCAATCGCCGCGATTTCGTCACGCTTGATGCGCTTAGCTTCATCAAACGCCGGACGATAGTGACTATCCTGGATGTCATCAAAGTGAGGGGCTTGATAGGGCAATAAACTGATGTGATAAAACGGGTTTTCCGTTTGCATGCTGCACTCCTGCTGACCGCAAAAGATAACTTATAGCTCAACTGGCCGCCTGATACACGGCAATAATCTCCGCGGCGATGGCGACGGCGATCTCTGCCGGAAGTTTACCTTTCACATCCGGCAGGCCAACCGGGCAACGCAGCGTACAGAGTTGTTCAGCCGTAATCCCTTTTCCTGCCAGGCGATATTCAAAGCGTTGCCGTTTGGTTTGCGAACCAATCAAGCCCAGATAGCGGTAATCGCCACGTTTAAGTATCGCTTCGGTCAGTTCAAGATCGCGCGGATGGTGATGTGTCATGATGATGAAGTAACTTTGTGCTGGTGCGGATTTAACGGCGTCCAACGGATCTTCCGCCTGCAAGGTTGTTACCCCTTTTGGGGCCGCTGCAAACATATCAGGACGCTCATCTACCCAGGTTATGTGACAGGGTAACGTTGATAATAATGCCACCAGCGCTTGCCCTACATGGCCTGCACCGAAAACCATGATGTGTGGCTGCGGCTGGATTAGCGGTTCAAATAAAACAGTGGTCATGCCGCCACAACACTGCCCTAGCCGCGCGCCAAGATTAAAATGCTCGGTATGCGGTGTTGTAGCCTGCTTTTCCAGCATCTCACGGGCCATCGCAATGCACTGGAATTCAAGATGCCCACCACCGATAGTCAGGAAATTCTGCTTTGGCCCAACAATCATCTTGGTGCCACAATTTCTCGGCACTGAGCCTTTGTCAGCCAACAGCGTAAGCAATATGCACGGTTCGCGGCGCTCGCGTAGCTGCATCAGAATGCTAATCCATTCATCATTCATGGCACCTCCTGACAGCCCCAGAAAACGCGTTCCGGCGTTGCAGGGGCATCTAACAGCGGGTGTTTATGGTAATTCGAGACGCTTGCCACCGCATCTTGCAAAGCGCACCACACTGAAATCCCTAACATAAATGGCGGTTCGCCCACGGCTTTGGAACGATAAACCGTGTGCTGCGGATTAGCATGATTCTCCAGCAACTTAACTCTGAAGTCGGTTGGCACATCGCTGATAGCCGGGATTTTGTAACTCATCGGGCTGTCGGTCAGCAGTCGCCCTTTTTCATCCCACACCAGCTCTTCACATGTGAGCCAACCTGCGCCCTGCACAAACCCCCCTTCGATTTGGCCAATATCCAGCGCAGGATTCAGCGAATTGCCAACATCATGCAGAATGTCCGTGCGCAGCAGGCGATATTCGCCCGTCAGCGTGTCGATAATCACTTCCGAACATGCCGCGCCGTAGGAGAAATAGTAAAACGGCTGCCCGCGCCCAGCCGCTCGATCGTAATGGATACCGGGCACTTTGTAGAATCCGGTTGCTGATAGAGGCACCTGATTCAACCACGCCAGGTTGGCGATCTCAGCGAAGCTAAAATGCCGCCCCGGGACTTTCACCACGCCATTACGAAACGCCACCTGTTCAGCGCTGCATTTGTGCAAACGGCATAGCATTTCCACCAGCCGTTCTTTAATAGCCAGCGCCGCAATTTCTGCGGCTTTGCCATTAAGATCGGCACCAGATGACGCTGCCGTTGGTGAGGTGTTGGGCACTTTCCCAGTATTGGTCGCCGTAACCTGGATCTGTTCCACAGGAATTTGCAGCACGTCGGCAACCACCTGCGCCACTTTGGTATTCAACCCCTGTCCCATTTCCGTGCCACCGTGGTTAAGTTGCACCGTGCCATCGGTATAAATCAGCAACAGTGCACCGGCCTGGTTGAGAAAACTGGAGGTAAAAGAGATGCCAAATTTGACCGGCGTGAGCGCCAGGCCACGTTTTAACACTGGGCTATGGCGGTTGAATTCGCTGATTTGTTCGCGCCTTTTATGGTAATCAGCGCTTGCCTCAAGCTGGCGGGTGATTTCCGGCATGATGTTGTATTCAACCGTCTGGTGATAGTGCGTGACGTTACGCTCAGTATCACCGTAGTAATTACGTTTACGCACTTCCAGCGGATCAAGACCGAGTTCACGAGCAATGTGATCCATAATCTGTTCGATGGCGACCATCCCCTGCGGCCCGCCAAACCCGCGATATGCCGTATTGGATGCCAGATTCGTACGACAGCGATAGCCTGTTATTCTGGCATCACCCAGATAGTAGGCGTTATCGGCATGGAACATCGCGCGATCGCAGATCGATCCCGACAGATCCAGCGAGTAACCGCAGTTGGCCGCCAGATCGATTACCACGCCGTTAAGGATTCCTTCGTCGGTAAAGCCTACGTCATAGCGCACAAAAAACGGATGCCGTTTACCGGTGATACGCATATCGTCACGACGCGAAAGGCGCATTTTCACCGGTCGTCCGGTTAACGCGGCAACCAGCGCCGCGTGGCAGGCAATCCCCGCAGCCTGCGTTTCTTTGCCACCAAAGCCGCCACCCATACGGCGCATATCAACAGTGACTTTATTCATCGTTACACCCAGCACTGATGCCACTAGTTTTTGTACTTCAGTGGGATGTTGGGTCGACGACCAGACCATAACGCTGCCGTCTTCACCTGGCTGCACCACGGCAATTTGCCCTTCGAGATAAAAGTGTTCCTGCCCGCCGATATGAAATTGCCCCTGAATACGATGCGATGCTGAAATCAGTGCTCGCTCTGCATCGCCACATTGTTGAACGTGCGGTTCTTGCACGTATAGCTCGCGGCGCAAGGCTTCTTCGACATCCAGCACCGGCTCAAGAACTTCGTATTCAATGACCGCTTTGAGTGCCGCAGCGCGCGCCGCCTCGGACGTTTCAGCAGCCACAGTCAGTACAACCTGCCCGTGGTATTCAACCAGATCTCGGGCAAATAGCGGATCGCCTGGTGCCAACGGGCCAATGTCCAGTTCGCCGGGAACATCCCGCCAGCTAAAGACTCGCACCACGCCAGCAACGGAGTAACACTCGGTAGTGTCGATTCTGGTAATTCGCGCATGAGCATGTTGGCTAAGAATCGGGCACAGATACAACATACCCGGCAATGTCAGCTTGTCATCAATGTATTCAGCTTTACCACTCACATGCTTATCAGCACTTTCATGCTTACGGCTCTTACCCGCTCCACCACTCATTTCACGGGAAAATTGCTCAATTAATGCCTGCTCTGAAAGGCGCACCGGATTAGTTGACATAGCTTTTTACCTCCAGCAAATAACCGGGTTCGGTTTGTTGTAACAGCAAACGCCTGAGTAGATTTTGCGCAACAATCAAACGGTAACGACCTGAACCCCGGAAATCTGTTAACGGCTGGAAGTCTGCAGCCAGTGCATGACATCCCAGGTCTAATGTTTGCTGTGTGAATGGTAAGCCTGAAAGCGTTTGCTCAGCACGTTTAGCCCGCGCCGGGATCGCAGCCATGCCACCAAATGCCAGCTTTGCACTTGTCACCACGCCATCATTGAAATGCAGGTTAAATGCGCCAAATACCGTCGAAATGTCATCATCCATTCGCTTTGAGATTTTCCACGCGGAAAATGTCGGGGCGATAGCAGCGCGCTCAATCAGCACCGCGCTGATAAATTCACCGGGCTGCAAAGCGGTTTTACGATAGCTCAGGAAGAATTCATCCAGCGGCAGTATGCGCACGGTGTCGCCGCAGCGCAGTTCGAGTTCAGCACCCAGAGCCAGTAACATCGGCGCCCCATCGCCGATAGGAGAAGCATTCGCCAAATTCCCTACCAGTGTGCCGTGGTTGCGAATTTGCGCAGAGGCAAAACGATCAAGTACCTGCGCAAACGCCGAAATTAAAGGTTGTAAGGCGTCCTGACACGCCTGCAACGTTGCCATCGCCCCAATACGAATCTGGCTTTCCGTCACCGTAATCGTCTTAAGTTCATCAATCTGGTTAAGCCCGATAATCAATGGCAGTGATTGATACTGCTGGGTTATCGTCAGCGCCAGATCGGTGCCCCCTGCCAGCAAGCTTGCCTGCGGATTTTGTTGATAAAGTACAGCTAACTGGGAAACTGTTTTAGGTAACAGGCAACGGTTGGATTTCGTCAGCTCTACCATCTCCGTTGGTTGTAGCGCTTTTAATCGCGACACAGTTTGCGATTCAGTGCGAGTGAACTGATCTTGCGTGGTTACACAGCTTTGCTGCATAGCGTCAATGATTGGGCGATAGCCAGTACAGCGGCAAAGATTTCCCGCAAGGCTTTTTTCAATCTCATGGCGCTGTGCGGATGCGTGAGATTTTTGCAGCGCAAATCCCGACATAACAAAACCTGGAGTACAAAAGCCGCATTGTGATGCATGGCAATCCGCCATCGCCTGCTGTACCGGATGCAACTCACTGCCTTGCGATAAATCTTCCACCGTCAGCAGTTGTTTGCCTGCGAGCTGGCTGACGAGTGTGATACAGCCATTTGCCGTCTGGTAGCGCATATTCTCGCCTTCGACTTGACCGAGCACTACCGTACAGGCCCCACAATCACCAGATGCACACCCTTCTTTGCTGCCGCAACGATGCTCACTGCCGCGTAACCAGTTCAGCACGGTGGTGTTCGGGTCCACATCGTCGAGGGTTTTTAATGTTTGATTTAGCAAAAATTGAATCATGCCGCGACCTCCAGCGCATCTCGCTGCCACACGCATTTGCCGTTGACCCAGGTGTGCCAGATGTTGCGATCGTCTCCAAGCGTCATCAGCACGAACAATTTTTCATAGATATCGCGACTATTGGCGTAGCGTAGTTTTTGCAGCGGAGTGACCGCTAAATCCAACACCACAAAATCGGCCTCTTTGCCGGGTAAGAAATTGCCAATTTTATCGTCGAGATCCAGCGCATGAGCGCCGCCAAGGGTTGCGTGATAAAACGCTTCGCTGGCACACAAACGGTAACCTTGAAGTTGCGCGACTTTGTACGCTTCAGCCAGCGTTTGCAGCATATTAAAGGTCGTGCCTGCGCCCACATCGGTACCGATGCCCATGCGGATCCCTCGGTCATGGCACTGCTTTAAGTTAAACAAGCCACTACCGAGAAACAGGTTAGAGGTTGGGCAGAAGGCGATTGCCGATTCGGTTCGATGCAGGCAATCCCATTCGCACTCCTGCAAGTGGATAGCATGAGCAAATACGCTGCGTTTCCCCGTCAATTGATACTGGTGATAGACGCCCAGGTAGCTTTCGGATTCCGGCCACAGACTTTTTACCCAAGCGACTTCATCGCTGTTTTCACTAAGATGAGTGTGCAGCCAGGTATCGGGAAACTCTTCACGTAACGTTTGTACCGCAGCGAGTAATTCCGGTGAGGATGTTGGCGCGAAACGTGGCGTCAGCGCATAGTTCAGCCGCCCTTTTTTGTGCCAGCGTTGAATAAGTTCGCGGGTCTGCAGGTAACTTTGCTCGGGTGTTTCCGTGAGATATTCCGGAGAGTTGCGGTCCATCATCACTTTACCGGCAATAAGCCGCATCGAGAGATGTTCTGCCGCGCTAAAAAGCGCATCGACCGATTGCGGATGTACGGTGCCAAATACCAGTGCCGTGGTTGTACCATTACTCAGTAACTGGCTAAGGAAGAAGGCTGACATTTTTTCCGCATGCGAACTATCCTGATATTGGCTTTCAACCGGGAAGGTATAGGTCTGCAGCCATTCCAATAGTTGTTCACCATAAGCACCAATCATTTCAGTTTGTGGATAATGCAGATGGGTATCAACGAAGCCCGGGATAATCAGCTTACCGCGATAATCAATGTAATCATTTTCAGCACGCAGATAGCTGCGCCCTTCTTCCCATGGCAACAACGCAACTACAGTGCCTTGATTAAGGAACAGCACTGCATCTTCGTGATGACGAGCATTAGCCAGTAATTCGTCGGGATGTGTCCCGGTTTGAGTCATATCGAAAAACTGACCGCGTAGCGCTTGCGTGTAATTAACTGTCATCGCTGTACCTGTAAGGGGCTTGTGAAGAATGAGTTAATAGCTGCAATGTTGATGCCATGTTGGAATTTAGATTTAATCATTTTCATAACAATAGCTTAGATTACACACACTCTTGCTGCGCAACATTTACGCAACTTTTTAGCATGCAAACGATTGCTCACTCCTGCAAACGGTTGCCTTTTGATATCATGAGTTGGATTGTTAAAATTTGAGGAATAGCCTGCACCAACACGTTGCACAGACATGGCCTTGTTGCACCAGTAATGCACAGGTGCTGCCATACTAAAGTTCAATTATCACTAACAGCCTTAGCGTGCTAAGGTATTGCGACATAAAAAGCGTTGAGGAACAGTGAGATGATTATTCTGGTAACCGGCGCCACTGCCGGATTTGGTGAGAGTATTACCCGTCGTTTTGTGCAACAGGGTCATAAAGTGATTGCCACTGGCCGCCGCCACGAACGTCTACAAGAGCTTAAAGAAGAACTGGGCGATAGCATCATTACGCTGCAACTTGATGTTCGTAACCGCGCGGCTATCGAACAAGTGATGGAGCAGTTGCCTGCCGAATGGCGCAATATTGATATTCTGGTCAACAATGCTGGTCTGGCGCTGGGCATGGAGCCTGCACACAAAGCCGACCCGGATGACTGGGAAACGATGATCGATACAAACAATAAAGGTCTGGTCTATATGACTCGCGCCGTGCTGCCTGGTATGGTGGAGCGCAATCGTGGTCACATCATCAATATTGGCTCTACCGCAGGGAGTTGGCCGTATGCCGGTGGCAATGTTTATGGCGCGACAAAAGCGTTCGTACGCCAGTTCAGCCTGAACCTGCGTACAGACCTGCATAAAACGGCCATCCGCGTGACAGATATTGAGCCGGGCCTGGTGGGCGGTACTGAGTTTTCTAACGTGCGTTTCAAAGGCGATGATGGCAAGGTTGAAAAAACCTACGAGAATGCCAATGCGCTGACGGCAGAAGATGTCACTGAAGCTGTCTGGTGGGTTGCAACGCTACCAAAGCACGTCAACATCAACACGCTGGAGATGATGCCAGTTAGCCAGTCATTTGCCGGATTGAGTGTTCACCGAGAAGGTTAATCAACCAGCCCATACCCACATCACTATTCTGGGTATGGGCGATCGTACAAATAAATGTTAAATTTGCGCGGCTCATCAACGATAAGAAAAAATTCATGTCACCGTCAAACTTGCTCAACCCCACACAACCTGTAAACCAACAAATCTACCGCATTTTGCGTCGTGATATTGTTCGTTGCTTAATTCCACCTGGAACACCCCTTTCTGAAAAAGAAGTGTCGATACGGTTTGAAGTCTCACGCCAACCGGTGCGCGAAGCATTTATTAAACTGGCAGAAACCGGGCTGGTGCAAATTCGCCCACAGCGCGGCACTTACGTGAACAAAATATCTGTAAGCCAGGTAAAGAATGGTTGTTTCGTGCGTGAAGCTATTGAGCGTGCCGTGGTGAAACGTGCAGCAAGTATGGCAACAGATGAACATCTGTATATGCTTGAGCAATTATTGAACCAGCAACGAACCGCCATTGACCGTAACCAGATGGATGATTTCTTCCAGTTAGACGATGAGTTCCACCAGCAATTAGCTCTGGTTGCCGATTGTAGCCTGGCGTGGGATACCGTCGAAAATATCAAAGCAACCATGGACCGAGTGCGTTACATGAGCCTTGATCACGTCACGCCACCGGAAATGTTGCTTTCACAGCATCACGATATTTTTGAGGCGCTTAAACGCAAAGATGAAGACAGTGTGGATCAGGCGATGCATCGCCATCTGCATGAGATTAGCCAATCAATACTGTTGATTCGCAAAGAAAAACGTGACTGGTTTAGTGAAGAGTAATATCTCGCCCGTTTCCGGGCGAGTGTAGAACGTTATATTCAGAACTTTGCAACCGTCGCTTTCGCGCCGTTTTCACGCAGTGCCAGATAAGATTCAGTCACCTGGGCTACGAATTTCTCGTTAGCAGGTAAATCTTCACCAAAGATAGTTTTCAGCCCCAGCAGAGCTTTAACACGGTTTTCCCCTTCCTGACTTGCGCTCACTGCTTGCTCAATAGCAGACAGCAGCGGATCACTGACTTCGATTGCATTGCCTTGCTCGTCAACACCACCCACGTAACGCATCCAACCTGCGACACCCAGAGCCAGCAGAGAGAATTTGCTGCCGTTTGCCAGATGCCAGCGAATGGAATCTAACCAGCGCTGTGGCAGTTTCTGGCTACCGTCCATGGCTATTTGCCAGGTACGGTGGCGCAGTGCCGGGTTGGTATAACGCGCAATCAATGAATCGGCATATTTCGCCAGATCAACGCCCTGCACTTTCAGCGTTGGCGCTTGTTCTTGCAGCATTAAAGCGTGCGCAGTGCGACGATAATTCTCATCCAGCATGCATTCAGAAATGTGCTGATAACCCGCCAGGTAGCCGAGGTATGCCAGGAATGAGTGGCTACCGTTAAGCATGCGCAATTTCATTTCTTCGTATGGCAGAACATCTTTAACCAGTTCAGCACCGGCTTTTTCCCACTCAGGACGGCCAGCAACGAAGTTATCTTCGATGACCCACTGGCGAAATGGTTCACATGCGATAGCCACAGGGTCAGCGACCCCCGTTGCTTTTGCAACTTGTTCCAGAGTTTCTGCCGTAGCAGCCGGAACAATGCGGTCAACCATAGTGGATGGGAATGTCACATGAGATTCAATCCATGTCGCCAGCTCTGGGTTAATTGCCTGAGCGTACGCCGTAATGACGTTACGGGTTACGTGGCCATTTTCTGGCATATTGTCGCAGGACATGACGCTAAATGCCGGCAAACCAGCCGCTTTACGGCGAGCCAGTGCTTCAACAATCACACCAGGTGCCGATTTCGGCTGCTGCGGATTGGCCAGGTCGTGTGCAATTAATGGATGATCCAGCAAGATAGTGCCGGTTGCCGGAGTGTGGCAGTAGCCTTTTTCAGTCACGGTTAAAGAGACAATCGCAACTTCAGGTTGAGTCATAGCGGTGAATACCGCTTCCAGGCCATCAACCTGTGCGTGAATGGCTTCTTTCACCACACCTACAACGCTGCAATGCCATGCGTCAGCAGACATTTCTGCCACGCTATAAAGGTTGTCTTGCTGTTTCAAATCAGCAATTTGCTGTTCGCCACCAATCAGATTGACTTCGCAGTAACCCCAATCGCTGCCGTGCTCATTAGCCAGGATATCGGCGTAAACTGCCTGATGAGCACGATGGAATGCACCGAAACCAAGATGAACGATACGGGATACCAGTTTGCTACGATCATATTTTGGGAGAATAGCTTTTGCAGATAAGAGCTTGTTTTCCATTTTAAAACTCGCTGAGTAGTGAACTTGGGGACTGCCACAGACTACCTGACATGGTAGTCTGCATATTGATTTGCATTAAACTTTAGTACTTTTGGTATGACACAACCCCTAAAGATGTATAACAACTCACATTTATGATATTCAAGCGTCAGCGCATCAGTGGCACAGGTGTCGTTGTTTTGGTTGAGTCAGCTTTTTTCTCAAGCCATAACTTCTCGTAACTACACCCCGTTAAATCCTCAACCACTTTCCGTGTCTCAGGATGAACATCTTTCTTCGCACCATTCGCTTTCAGGCGTTCAACTTCATCCACAAAAATCTTGTGAGTCCGTTTGTTTAAACGGAACGTGAGTGCCTGCCAAAGTGCCAAAATAAGCAGTCCTGCGGTGCCAGCAAACAACAGCGTTGCAATCATATTTACCGCTGCTTCAGGTTGAACCTGACTGCCTTTCACAAAACCGCCAAACTGCAACAATACACCGACAATAAAGGTTGCAATCGCAACGGTTGTTTTACGTGAGAACGTCATTACCGCAGCAAATAACCCTTCACGACGCTGGCGAGTGATCATTTCGTCAATGTCTGGAATGAACGGGAAAACATTCCAGGGGGTAAATTCAAGAACACAGCGTCCAACCTGGTAAACCGCAGCCAGTATCACAAGCAGCATGATTTTGTTTTCAGTCGGGAATTGATAGACCATAAGCAAACCAACTAAACACAACATCATGACGCTATACGCAAATACATAAAGTCGTGATGGCCCATATTTGATGATGGCCATCCCTGCAACTAATGTGACAGGTAAACCCACAATACTCATGGACAGCAATGTTCCAGCTAGTGAAGAAGAAACATTCAGGCAATATACGCAGAAGAAAACAAACACCGTGTTATAAACATCTTTTGCGGTAAACGAGAGTAAATAAATAGCCAGATGTTTTCTGAATGCTCTGACTTTAAGCGTGCTGGCGTATTCCGCGAATAATCTTCCAAGTGCAATAACTTTTTCTGAGAACGTCATTATCTTCCTTGGTTGTTCCAACTCAGCTAGCATTTCAGGGGTGAGATCACGTTCCCAGGTGACTTTCCAGGAGATAAATACGCACAACATAAACAGAACTGCGAATACCACACCATTAATCAAATAAGCATTTGCATCATGTTCACCATAGTGGCTAATTAACAACCCTGGAATAAATGTTGCCAGGAAAGTACCTAATGCGGAAAAGAACATTCGACAGGTGGATAGCTTGGTGCGAGAGTTAAAATCCTTAGTCATCTCTGACGGTAATGTTTCCCATGGAATCAGAACCATCGCTGCAATAATTTCAAAAGCCAAGTAAACAGCCAGATAGAAACCAAAATTCATGCCATTCACCCATAATAAAGAGTAAACCAGCATCAATGGTGCGCCAATTAACAAGAAGAAACGTCTACGACCAAACTTCTTACCTAAATAATTTTTATAAAAGTGGTCGGTAAAACTACCCATAAACAAACTAACAATAGCATCGACGATTCGCACAATAGCTACAATTGAGGCTGCTTCAACGGGAGACAAGCCAACAAACGTTGTGTAGAAAAATAATAACCAGGCGCCTATAACGGTAAAAGCACCACCACCCATAATATCCGTTACGCCATAACCGATACTAACGGGGATTGTAATTTTTTTATTGGTACGAGACATATTCCATCCTCATCACGTAGGTAGTAATCAAAACGAAAAATAGTTTTTGGCATTGTCGTGACAGATATTTTTTATAATTTTCGACAGCACTTTTTTATTGTCAGGAACCTCTCCGCGCTCTACCCAACCACCGATAAGGTTACAGAGTATGCGACGGAAATAATCATGACGCGTATAGGAAATAAAACTGCGCGAATCGGTGAGCATGCCAATAAAATTCATCAATAAGCCCTGGTCAGCCAGACAATTCAATTGGTTTTCCATACCCCGTCGCGTGTCGTTAAACCACCAACCAGAACCAAACTGGATCGGTGATTTAATACCGTCTTCACCAGACTGGAAATTTGCAATCGTTGTTGCCACAACATCGTTGTAGCTGGCGTTGAGATTGTAGATAATAGTCTTAGGGAGTGAATCACGTTGAGCCATTGCATCCAACAGCCCGTTTAGACCCTGAGCCAAGTGGCATTGGTCGCTAATCGAATCAAACCCAGTATTAATCCCCAATGCATTTTTCATCCGGGTATTATTACTGCGGATTGCTCCAAAATGAATTTGCATAGCCCAGTCATGCTCTTTGTAATGCTTTGCAAGCATGATTAAAATAGCACTACTGAGAACAATAGATTCACTCTTATTTATTTTTTCTCCTTTCAGTTTGCGCGAAAAAACAATATCAACCTCAGCTTCAGTAGCGGATAAATATTGAATATCAATAGGACCATGGTCGGAAATCCGACACCCTACTTCGTGAAACCAGTCAACCCTTTTACCAATAGCCTTACTAAAGTCAGAAAAGTCATTAATCTTAACGGAGGTCAGTTCGGATAACTTATTAATAAATTGAGAAAACGCTTTCAAGTCTTCCTCAAACACCTCATCTGGACGAAATGTTGGCAATACTTTGGTTGTGAAGTTAGAGTCCTCCTGTAATCGTTTATGATACTCCAGGGAATCTAATGGTGAATCTGTAGTGCAAACGACTTCGACATTAGAACGAGAAATTAAACTGCGTGGTTTAAAATCATCCTGACACAATAATCTATTGCAGGAGTCCATTATCTCATGCCAATTATGAGAACCTAGATTTTCTTGAATACCGAAGTAAAAATCGAGTTCCAGATGTGTCCAGTGATAGAGCGGATTACCATAACTGGATTCTACCGTTTCGGCCCATGCCTGAAATTTTTCTGCCGCTGTCGCATTACCAGTAATTTTATTTTCAGGGATACCATTGGCGCGCATTGCGCGCCATTTATAATGATCACCAGATAACCAGAGCTCGGTGATATCAGAAAATGATTTATTTTCGTAAATTTCTTGTGCATTAAGGTGACAATGATAATCGATCACCGGTAGCGACTTCGCCACCTCTGAATATAATCTACACCCTACTTCATTATTAATCATGAAACGATCGTTGATGAAACTCATGTTGCTTCTCCATTGTTCATCGTATGGTTATTTAAATTTAATTTGATGAGTGGATTACCAGTTCCACAATGTGCCATCTTCTAAGCGAGCAACCGGTAAATAAGCGGGTTCATAGGGATATTTCGCGGCCAGTTTTTCATCGAATTCAATGCCGAGCCCGGGTTTATCACCTGGGTGCATATAACCGTTATCAAACGTCCAGTTATGCGGGAAAACTTCCAGCATCTGCTCGGAGTAGCCCATATATTCCTGGACGCCAAAGTTCGGAACCCACAGGTCAAAATGCAGCGCGGCAGCCATGCAAACTGGAGAAAGATCGGACGGCCCGTGAGAGCCAGTTCGCACCTGATAAAGTGAGGCAAAATCTGCAATACGGCGCATACCCGTAATGCCCCCCGCATGAGTAATAGTGGTGCGGATGTAATCGATAAGCTGTTCTTCGATAAGCTGTTTGCAGTCCCAGATGCTGTTAAACACCTCACCAACAGCAATTGGCGTGACGGTGTGCTGGCGAATCAGGCGGAAGCACGCCTGATTTTCTGCGGGTGTTGGATCTTCCATCCAGAAAAGGCGATGTTCTTCGATGCTTTTACCAAAACGCGCGGCTTCGATTGGCGTCAGGCGGTGGTGCATGTCATGTAACAAATGCTCGTTGAAACCAAATTTGTTGCGCACGGCTTCAAACAATTTCGGTGTGAAATCGAGGTATTTCTCCGTCGACCATAACTGTTCTTCTGGCCAGTCGCCTTTGGTTGCTGGTTCGTAAGCCAAGCCTTTGCCTTTTGCCATACCGTAGGTCGTTTTCATTCCCGGCACGCCGCATTGCACTCTAATAGCTTTGAAGCCCATCTCTTTATGGCGCGCGTAATCTTCCAGCACGTCGTCGATGGAATGACCGGTGGTGTGGCAATAAACCATCACCCCTTCACGCGATGCCCCACCCAACAACTGGTAGAGCGGCATGTTGGCGGCTTTTGCTTTGATGTCCCACAACGCCATGTCGACGGCTGAAATAGCAGACATGGTTACTGGCCCACGGCGCCAGTAAGCGCCTTTATAGAAAAACTGCCAGATATCTTCGATGCGGTGCGCATCGCGACCAATGAGCTGTGGGCAAACGTGATCTTTCAGATACGATGCAACCGGTAATTCGCGGCCATTTAAGGTGGCATCACCGAGGCCTGTTAACCCATCGTCGGTGGTGATTTTTAGCGTGACAAAGTTGCGCCCAGGGCAAGTCACAAATACTTCTGCTTTTACAATTTTCATTCAGGTTTCCTTACAACACATCAGATCATTAGTCTTCAATGAGGAAGAAATTAACCCTGACCCAACTACCATACAAGTATATGAATCGAATTTTAGCGGAATGAGTCACAATTATTTTGCGACTCTTGCATAGGGTTACATTTCGAATGAGAAGGCGGCGGGGTTATTTTTAGAGGGAAAAGAGGAATTGTTCAGGCACGGCTCCAGCCAGCAACAATGATCAACATGCCGCAGAATGCGACTGTCGCGCCTACCCAGTCATAAGTACTTAATTTGACCCCATCTACCCAACGTAACCACAGCAAGGCGGTAACAACGTACACCCCACCGTATGCGGCATAAACGCGCCCGCTGGCAGCTGGATGAAAGGTTAATAACCAGACAAATATCGCAAGGGAGAAGGCTGCGGGAATCAACAATAGTGGGGAACCGTCACGTTTTAACCATAGCCACGGTAAAAAGCAGCCGATGATTTCAGCAAGCGCGGTGGCAAAAAAAAGCAAGGTTGTTTTGATCATATTGAACAATCTCTGGGATAATGGGGTCAATAATGGGTCGTCTGGTACGTATCCCACGCCATAATTTATTGACTTTAACAAGTCGGGCTTCACCCTAAAAGGAAACAGCAATGAACACAATCCTTCGCAAACGTCTCACCACGGCAACACTGCCATTGGCGTTGCTGCTGAGTGCATTTGCGTTTGTTCAACCACTCCATGCTCAGACCAATAAGCTGATCATTGAATCGGGTGACAATGCGCAAACTCGCCAGGATGCGGCGATGGACAAAGAGCAATGGAATGACACACGCTCTCTACGCCAAAAAGTGAACAAACGCGCCGAAAAAGAGTGGGACAAAACCGACACGGCTTTTGATGCCCGCGATAATTGCCAGAAAAGTGCTAACGTTAACGCTTACTGGGAACCTAATACCCTGCGTTGCCTGGACCGCCGTACTGGTCGAACTGTCGCGCCGTAATTTGGTACTGTTACCCAATAAGGCTTCTTAACAGGAGCCTTATTCACTTTGAAAGGAATTCAAATGAGCCACGATCTACAAATCAAGCTTCGCCCACTGGAGCGCGAAGATCTCCGCTTCGTCCACCAGTTGGACAACAATGCAAGCGTGATGCGCTACTGGTTTGAAGAACCTTATGAAGCGTTTGTCGAGCTGTCGGACCTTTATGACAAACATATTCACGATCAAAGTGAACGCCGCTTTGTTATCGAGTGTAACGGTGAAAAAGCAGGCCTGGTCGAGCTGGTTGAAATTAACCATGTTCACCGCCGCGCTGAATTCCAGATAATTATTTCTCCTGACTATCAGGGCAAAGGCCTTGCATCGCGCGCCGCAAAACTTGCGATGGATTATGGGTTTATGGTGTTAAACCTGTACAAGCTGTATTTGATTGTTGATAAAGAAAATGAAAAAGCCGTGCATATCTATAAGAAGCTGGGATTTATGGTGGAAGGCGAGTTAATCCATGAATTCTTTATTAACGGTGAATACCGCAACACGATTCGTATGTGTATTTTCCAGCACCAATATCTGGCAGAACACAAAAGCACTGGCACAATTTTAAAACCGACTGCGCAGTAAGGCGCTCATCTCACCCTGCTGTATAAACCAGGGTGAGATGTTGCTAACCACGAGTGTTACGCAAGGTTCAACGTTGCGCGGTGTTTCGCAGATTCCATACCTAATTCAATCATTTCCATAACCTGGATGGCCTGTGCCGCAGGAACTGGGTTTTCACCGTGTCCGGTCAGAGCGTCACGAATACCTGCGTAGTAAGCCGGATAATTACCCGGTACGGTTAGCAATGTTTGTTCGGCCATCACCTCGCCCTGCGCTAACGTTAATACGCCATCACGCATATCGTAGCCCCAATCCTCCTGCGGCAAACGTTCGCCCGCTTTCAGACGGTCTTCTTGTGGGTCAAGGCCATATTTGATGTAGCTGCCACGTGTGCCATGCACGATATAGCGAGCAGTTTCTGCCGCTGCCAGCAAAGTGCCATGCAGCACAACACGACGCTGTGGATAGGCCAGTACAGCATGGAAGTAATCTGTCGCTTGCGCACCTGGGCGCAATTGACCTAAATCCACGGTCAAACTAACCGGCAGACCGAAAAGATTCAGCGCCTGGTCAATAAGATGTGGCCCTAAATCGTACCAAATCCCGCTCCCGACACCGGCCTGCTCACGCCAGCGATTACGAACCTGCGGGCGGTAGCGGTCGAAATGCGATTCAAAATACGCAACTTCACCCAAAGTGCCGTCTGCCAGTAACGTTTTCAGTGTTAAGAAATCGCTGTCCCAACGGCGGTTATGAAATACCGAAAGTAATAAGCCGCAGCTTTTCGCCAGAGCATCAAGCTCACGTGCTTGTGACAACGTCACGGTAAACGGTTTATCGACAACGACATGTTTACCCGCCTCCAGCGCTGCTTTAGCCAGCGGAAAGTGCGTATCGTTTGGTGTTGGAATGACAATTAAATCGATATTAGGGTCATTGAACAGATGATGAGGATCAGAGACTACCGGCATGTTTGGCCAGTCAGCATGAACTTTCGTGGCATCGCTGCTGGAGACACCCGCCAGAACCATCCCCGGCGTACCCACAATTAAGGGGGCATGAAACGTCTTGCTGGCGTAACCGTAACCGATTAGTCCGACACGAATGTTATCACTCATTTGCTTTCCTCATATTTTTGGACAATCTATTGGATACTATCCTGGGGATTGTAACAACAGGTAATTATATTGTTGCGTTCTGGTTGCGCACTCACCAGGCGAGTGTCTTGTAGACAGCAACCCTGCGCATCAGTTAGGCCGCTTATCGGCCCATGAAAACTCCTAAAAAATCAATCATGAGCATTAGGTTATATATATGAATGACTCTTTTCGTTTATTATTTGCGCACACCATACGCACAGCGTGCCCTGGCCATTTACTGCATGGATAACTACACCTCATGACCGCTCTCGATTATTTAATGAAGTTTCGTAAAATCAGCTCGCTTGAAAGCCTTGAAAAACTCTTCGACCATCTTAATTACACTCTGACTGATAATACTGACCTGATGAATATGTATCGCGCGGCCGATCATCGTCGTGCTGAATTAGTTTCTGGTGGGCGACTGTTTGATTTAGGGTGTGTGCCAAAATCCGCCTGGCGGTATGTTGTCTAATGCTGCAACGGTAGCAAAGTGTTGAAAAAACCTTATAATCCCCCCGCCTTATGAATCGCATAAGGAAAGTCTTATTATTTTCGGGAGGAAACATGGCGACAACCCAAGTCCCTACGCAAGCACCACGTATTGCAGGCTGGCTCCTGGCCCCTCTCGCATGGCTATTAATGACCTTACTCAGCAGCAGTATTGCTCTGGCCATTTATCTTATGATGCTTATCTCCCCAGAAAGCCATCGACTTATGAGCGCACAAGGCCCCAAAATGGTGGTGCTCTGGTACACCTCTATCGCCTGCGCGATTGCTATGTGGGGTTATACCGTGTGGTTGACTATTGCCTTCTTCAAACGCCGTAAGAATGTAGTACGTCATTATATTCTTTGGTTATTGCTGTCGGTGTTGTTGGCGATTAAAACCTTCGCGTTCTCTCCAGTGAGTGACGATCTGGCATTGCGTCAGCTGATGTTCCCTCTGCTGGCTGCAGCCTTGCTGGTTCCTTATCTCAAGCGCTCAAGCCGCGTGAAGCAAACATTTATTAAACCGTAATAACCTTATAAAAGCCCCGTTGTCGTCATCGGTCTATTGGCCGATAATAGGCGGCTTTTTTTGTTTCAGGTCTCATTCATGACAGATTATCTGCTGCTCTTTGTTGGTACGGTTCTGGTCAATAACTTCGTATTAGTGAAGTTTCTTGGCCTGTGCCCATTTATGGGTGTTTCCAAAAAA
Source organism: Buttiauxella noackiae (assembly GCF_000737905.1). Classification (NCBI taxonomy): domain Bacteria; kingdom Pseudomonadati; phylum Pseudomonadota; class Gammaproteobacteria; order Enterobacterales; family Enterobacteriaceae; genus Buttiauxella; species Buttiauxella noackiae. Next base: position 363,618 of record NZ_JPRU01000001.1, on the reverse strand, counting down.
CTGGAAACAGCTATCGGCATGGGGCTGGCGACCACTTTTGTACTGACCCTGGCGTCGATTTGCGCATGGCTGGTCAATGAGTTGATCCTTATTCCTCTTGATCTGGTCTATCTGCGTACCCTGGCGTTTATTCTGGTGATTGCCGTAGTTGTGCAATTTACCGAAATGGTGGTCCGCAAAACCAGCCCGGCGCTCTATCGCCTGTTGGGTATCTTTTTACCGCTCATCACCACTAACTGCGCGGTACTTGGCGTTGCATTGCTGAATATCAATCTCGGCCATAACTTTTTGCAATCGGCGCTCTACGGTTTTTCGGCAGCTGTAGGTTTCTCATTAGTAATGGTGCTATTTGCCGCGATTCGCGAACGCCTTGCGGTAGCCGATGTTCCCGCTCCTTTTCGCGGCAATGCCATCGCGCTTATCACTGCAGGCTTAATGTCTCTGGCATTTATGGGCTTTAGCGGATTGGTGAAGTTCTGATGAGTACGATTTGGATTGCTGTGGTTGCTTTGGGTCTGTTAGGCCTGATCTTTGGGCTTATCCTGGGTTATGCCTCACGCCGCTTTCAGGTCCAGGAAGACCCGATTGTTGATAAAATCGATGAACTACTGCCACAAAGCCAATGTGGGCAGTGCGGCTATCCTGGTTGCCGTCCGTATGCAGAAGCTGTTGGTAACCAGGGCGCAAAGATCAATCTGTGCGCGCCTGGCGGCGAAGCCGTTATGCAAAAGATTGCCACGTTGCTTAACGTCGACCCGCAGCCGATTGAAGGCGATGCCGTAGCGCAGGAGCCTGTGCGTATGTTGGCGGTTATCGATGAAGCCAACTGCATTGGCTGCACAAAATGTATTCAGGCCTGCCCGGTAGATGCCATTGTTGGCGCAACCCGCGCAATGCATACCGTTATTAGTGACCTTTGCACCGGATGCAATTTATGTGTCGACCCATGTCCTACTCGCTGTATTGAGTTGCGACCGGTCGAAACCACCACAGAAAGCTGGAAGTGGGATCTGCAAACAATCCCGGTTCGTATCATTCCGGTGGAGCAACATGCTTAAGTTATTTACCCGTTTTAAAAAAGATAAAATCTGGGATTTCGACGGTGGCATTCATCCACCCGAAATGAAAACTCAGTCCAATGGCACGCCATTGCGCCAGGTTCCGTTACCACAAAAATTTGTTATGCCGCTGAAGCAGCACATTGGTGCTGAAGGTGAACTGTGCGTAAAACCTGGCGATTATGTGTTACGAGGGCAATCTTTAACGCGTGGGCGCGGCCGTATGTTACCTGTTCACGCCCCCACATCCGGAACCGTAACTGCCATTGCCCCCCACTCCACTGCCCATCCTTCTGCGCTGGCAGAGCTGAGTGTAATTATTGAAGCCGATGGTGACGATAAGTGGATTGAGCGTGATGGCTGGCATGACTATACCTCCCGTAGCCGCGAGGAGTTAATTACCCGTATTCACCAGTTCGGTGTTGCAGGCTTAGGTGGCGCAGGCTTCCCTACCGGGAATAAATTACAAGGCGGCGGCGATAAAATCGACACGCTGATTATCAATGCTGCTGAGTGCGAACCCTACATCACTGCCGATGACCGCCTGATGCAGGATTGCGCCGCGCAAATTATCGATGGCGTTCGAATTCTTGCACATATTCTGCAACCGCAGCGCGTGTTAATTGGCATCGAAGATAATAAACCGCAGGCGATTTCTATGCTGCGTGCGGTGCTTTGCAATGCACAGGGTATCGAGCTGCGGGTGATTCCAACCAAATATCCGTCCGGTGGTGCAAAGCAACTGACGCAAATTCTGACGGGTAAACAGGTCCCGCAAGGTGGTCGTTCTTCCGATATCGGTGTGCTGATGCAAAACGTCGGTACTGCGTTTGCGGTGAAGCGCGCCATTATAGACGGCGAACCGTTGACCGAGCGCGTGGTGACGTTGACAGGCGGCGCAGTCCAACAGCCAGGTAATGTCTGGGCACGGCTGGGCACACCTGTTCGTCATCTGCTCGACTTTGCCGGATTCCGCCCTGGGCACGATCAACAAGTGATTATGGGCGGCCCGCTGATGGGCTTCAGCCTGCCCTGGTTGGATGTGCCGGTCGTAAAAATCACTAACTGTTTGCTGGCACCGAACGCCAACGAAATGGGCGCACCGCAAGAAGAACAGGGCTGCATTCGTTGCAGCGCCTGTGCCGACTCCTGTCCGGCAGATTTGTTACCGCAACAACTTTACTGGTTCAGCCGAGGGCAACAGCACGATAAAGCCCAGGCCCATAATCTTAAAGACTGCATCGAATGCGGTGCTTGTGCCTATGTCTGCCCAAGTAATATTCCTTTAGTGCAGTATTTCCGCCAGGAAAAGGCTGAGATCCGCGAAATCGAGTTGGAAGCCAGACGTACAGCTGAAGCCAAAGTTCGCTTTGAAGCGCGTCAGGCTCGTCTTGAGCGCGAAAAGGCTGCTCGTCTTGAACGTCATAAGCAGGCTGCTGTTCAACCGACAGCGAAAGACAATGATGCTATCCAGGCGGCCCTTGCCCGAGTGAAAAACAAAAAGGCTCAAGGTAGTGAACCAATTGTTATTCAGCCAGGTAGTCTGCCTGATAACCAGCAGGTGATTGCGGCACGTGAAGCGCGCAAAGCGCAAGCTCGGGCACGTCAGGCAGAAAAAGAAGCGCAAGACAGCCCGACTGAGACTATCAGCCCGGATCCACGCAAAGCCGCTGTTGAAGCAGCTATTGCACGAGCCAAAGCCCGTAAAGCGGCGCAATCGCATGAAGCGGCATCAGATGCTAAAGCGACTGAGGTCGAAACCATCGACCCTCGCAAAGCCGCCGTTGAAGCAGCTATTGCCCGAGCTAAAGCCCGTAAAGCGGCGCAGTCGCATGAAGCGGCATCAGATGCTAAAGCGACTGAGGTCGAAACCATCGACCCGCGCAAAGCAACCGTTGAAGCCGCTATTGCCCGTGCCAAAGCCCGAAAAGCGGCGCAATCGCATGAAGCGGCACCAGACGCTGAAGCGATTGAGGTCGAAACCATCGACCCGCGCAAAGCCGCCGTTGAAGCAGCTATTGCCCGAGCTAAAGCCCGTAAAGCAGCCCAGGCTGAACAACAATCTGTAGAAACACCTGCCGAAGAACAAGATCCGCGCAAAGCCGCGGTGGCCGCTGCTATTGCCCGTGTTCAGGCACGTAAAGCTGCGCTTCAAATGGCATCAGAGGAATAGATGGTTTTCAAAATAGCAAGCTCCCCCTATACCCATAACCAGCGCAGCACCTCTCGGATTATGCTGTTGGTAACTTGGGCCACGTTGCCTGGAATGGCGATGCTTTGGTATTGGTTCGGCTGGGGTAGTCTGGTGCAAATAGCATTAGGCACCCTGACCGCAGTTGCTGCTGAGCTGTTGGTCCTTAAACTTCGCAAGCAACCGCTGAGAATCCTCGGTGACAACTCTGCCGCATTAACTGGTCTGCTGTTAGGGATGAGCATTCCACCATTTGCCCCCTGGTGGATGGCGGTGCTTGGAACTGTATTTGCAGTGATAATCGCAAAACAATTGTATGGCGGGCTCGGTAACAACCCGTTTAATCCGGCAATGGTCGGTTATGTCGTATTGCTGATTGCCTTCCCGGTACAGATGACATCCTGGTTACCTCCACACACACTTGCCGCTACGGTTCCTGGCTTTGTTGATTCGCTGCACGTTATTTTCTCCGGCTCTACTCTGGCTGGCGACACTATGACGCAGTTGCGCATGGGTATTGATGGGATAAGTCAGGCGACACCACTGGATACCTTTAAAACAGGCTTGCGTGCCGGGCATTCCGCCAACGATCTGTTACAAGAGCCAATTTATAACGGTGTACTGGCGGGTATCGGCTGGCAATGGGTTAACCTCGCTTTCCTGGCGGGCGGTCTGTTTATGCTTATTAAAGGTGCCATTCGTTGGCATATTCCGGTTAGTTTCCTGCTCACACTCGCCGTGTGTTCCACGCTCGGCTGGATGTTTGCTCCTGAAAAATGTGCATCCCCGCTGATTCACCTGTTCTCAGGTGCCACTATGCTCGGCGCATTTTTCATTCTCACCGACCCGGTAACGGCCTCGACCACCAATCGTGGGCGCCTGATTTTCGGGGCGTTGGCTGGATTACTGGTCTGGTTGATTCGTACATTTGGTGGTTATCCGGATGGTGTTGCTTTCGCCGTTTTGCTGGCAAATATCACTGTGCCATTGATTGATTATTACACCCGCCCACGTGCTTACGGGCATCGCTAAGGAGCCGTCATGCTAAAAACGATGCAAAAACATGGCGTTACTTTGGCTCTGTTTGCGATATTGGCAACCGGGCTCACTGCGGTCGTCAACGCCTTAACGAAAGACACTATCGAACAACAGGCCGCTGCACAGCAGAAGCTTTTGTTTGATCAGGTGATATCATCCGATAGCTACGACAATAACATTCAGGGCAGTTGTGTTGTCGTCAATGATTCCCCTTTAGGTAAAGGCGAACGCCATATTTATGTGGCACGTAAAAGTGAACAACCCATTGCGGTCGTCATGGAAACTACCGCCCCTGATGGCTATTCTGGCGCCATTCAATTGCTGGTCGCGGCTGATTTTAACGGCAAAGTATTAGGTTCACGTGTCACAGAACACCATGAAACACCCGGCCTGGGCGATAAAATCGAAACCCGCCTGAGCGATTGGATCACGCATTTTGCCGGCAAAACCATTCAGGGCAATGATGATTCAAGCTGGGCGGTAAAAAAGGATGGTGGCCAGTTTGATCAGTTTACCGGCGCGACCATTACCCCGCGCGCAGTTGTCAATGCGATAAAACGAGCGGGATTATTCGCCAAAACGCTGCCTTCTCAAGTTGATAATCTTCCTGCCTGTGGAGCTCAACCATGAGCGAAGTAAAAAATATTCTCGTTCAGGGATTATGGAAAAATAACTCGGCACTGGTGCAGCTATTAGGCCTTTGCCCACTGTTGGCTGTAACCTCTACTGCCACCAACGCCCTTGGACTTGGTCTTGCGACTACGCTGGTGCTGGTATTGACCAACAGTGCCGTATCCGCCCTGCGCCGTTGGGTTCCGACAGAAATTCGTATTCCAATTTATGTAATGATCATCGCCTCGGTTGTCAGTACCGTACAGATGCTGATAAATGCCTACGCTTACGGTCTGTATCAGTCGTTGGGGATTTTCATTCCATTGATTGTTACCAACTGCATCGTTATTGGTCGAGCCGAAGCGTTTGCTGCAAAAAGCAGTGTGCCACTCGCTGCTTTGGATGGTTTAGCCATTGGTATGGGTGCTACCAGTGCAATGTTTGTTTTAGGTTCGTTGCGTGAAATTATTGGCAATGGGACGTTGTTCGACGGTGCTGATGCGCTGCTGGGTAGTTGGGCAAAAATCCTGCGCATTGAGGTTTTCCACACTGATACCCCTTTCCTGCTGGCAATGTTGCCACCTGGCGCGTTTATCGGCCTGGGCTTAATGCTGGCAGTGAAGTATCTTATTGATGAAAAGATGAAAACGCGTCGCGCAGCGCAAGTTGCTGCAATGGAAGGAAATCCTGAGAAAGCGTCATGAATAAGAGCAAACGGTTAGAGATCCTCACGCGCTTGCGTGACAACAATCCTCACCCTACCACTGAGTTACAATTCAATTCCCCATTCGAATTGCTGATAGCCGTGTTGCTATCAGCTCAGGCGACCGATGTCAGCGTCAATAAGGCAACGGCGAAGCTCTATCCTGTGGCTAATACACCGCAGGCGATGTTGGAGCTGGGTGTTGATGGTATTAAGTCATACATCAGAACCATTGGCCTTTTTAACAGCAAGGCTGAGAACATCATCAAGACATGCCGGATGTTGATTGAGCTACATAACGCAGAAGTGCCCGAAGACAGGGCCGCACTCGAAGCTCTGCCGGGCGTTGGTCGCAAAACAGCGAACGTTGTGCTTAACACTGCTTTTGGCTGGCCCACTATTGCTGTAGATACTCATATCTTCCGCGTCTGCAACCGCACCAATTTTGCACCCGGCAAAAATGTTGAGCAGGTTGAGGAAAAACTGCTCAAGGTGGTTCCGGCAGAATTTAAAGTCGACTGTCACCACTGGCTGATTTTGCATGGCCGTTACACTTGTATCGCCCGCAAACCGCGCTGTGGCTCGTGCATCATTGAAGATCTATGTGAATTCAAAGAGAAAGTAGAACTTTAATCCTCCGGCCTGCTGCTTTTGTGGTAGGCCATCTTGTTATCCTCTACTCCCCCATACAGCTAACACCTCCAGCTCTAATGATTTATGCTATAAATCCCGGCCGCTTCGTTTACATCCTGTGGCGAATAATCACCTCAACAGGTTAATCGTTTTTTTACGATAAGAATTTTCCATAACTATGTGACATAGATCACACTGATAACTCAGTGTTAAATTTAAGTCATCAGAATGAAACAAATAACCTCGCATTCCTCAGTGATTAACTCACTTAAGCAGTACAATAGGCTGCACAAATCTTTACACCCCGCCCATATCACTACACATTCAGCCATAAAGCAGAATATACAACTAAAATGCGTTTTTTTTAGCGTTACCAAAGAGAATAAATCGGTAAAGCGCATTTTGATAAAATTTAACGCTGAATAACAATTTGCTTTTTGAAGCTTTATTCCGCCGGAGTTATATGTAACAGAGTATTACAAACCCCTTGCCTGGAACCGCAGGATAGTGAACATTACCCGCCGTTTCCCCTTTCTTATAACTAAAAAAGCGAATGCCACTGGCATGACGCTTAGAAAATTCCTGTTAAATTGGGATGTAAAAAAAGAGGTATATGTGTCGACTGCAAACAAGAAACCAGCAGAAAGCATTAGTCTGAATGCTTTCAAACAACCTAAATCGTTCTATCTGATTTTCTCTATCGAATTGTGGGAGCGTTTTGGCTACTACGGTCTGCAAGGTATTATGGCCGTTTACCTGGTCAAAATGCTGGGTATGTCCGAAGCTGACTCCATCACCCTGTTCTCTTCCTTCAGCGCACTGGTCTACGGAATGGTCGCTATCGGTGGTTGGTTAGGCGATAAAGTTCTCGGCACCAAGCGTGTCATTGTGCTCGGTACTATCGTACTGGCTATCGGTTACGCGCTGGTAGCTTACTCCGGTCACGATGTGGCTGTGGTGTACATGGGTATGGCAACTATCGCTGTAGGTAACGGTCTGTTTAAGGCTAACCCATCCTCCCTGCTTTCTACTTGCTATGAAAAAGATGATCCGCGTTTGGACGGTGCATTTACTATGTACTACATGTCCATCAACATCGGTTCATTCTTCTCCATGCTTGCCACTCCATGGCTTGCAGCGAAGTATGGCTGGAGCGTTGCGTTCTCCCTGAGCTTCGTGGGTATGCTGATCACTCTCGTGAACTTCATGTTCTGTAAGAAGTGGGTCAAAAACCACGGTTCAAAACCTGACTTCCAGCCTGTGCATTTTGGCAAACTGGCAACGACCATCGTTGGCGTTCTGGTACTGATTACTGCGGCAACCTGGCTGCTGCACAACCAGGGCATCGCACGTATGGTTCTGGGCGTAGTTGCTCTGGGCATCGTGGTTATCTTTGCTAAAGAAGCTTTCGCAATGCAGGGTGCTGCTCGTCGTAAGATGATTGTTGCATTCATTCTGATGGTTGAAGCAATTGTGTTCTTCGTGCTGTATAGCCAAATGCCAACCTCTCTGAACTTCTTTGCTATTCGTAACGTTGAACACTCCATTCTGGGTGTGATGTTCGAACCTGAGCAGTTCCAGGCACTGAACCCATTCTGGATCATGATTGGTAGCCCGATTCTGGCTGCAATCTACAACAAAATGGGCGACCGTATGCCTATGCCGCACAAATTTGCGTTCGGTATGATCCTGTGTTCCCTGGCCTTCCTGGTGCTGCCACTGGGTGCGAAATTCGCATCTGATGCCGGTATCGTCTCTGTAAGCTGGTTGATTCTGAGCTATGCGCTGCAGAGTATCGGTGAACTGATGATTTCCGGTCTGGGTCTGGCAATGGTTGCACAGCTGGTTCCACAGCGCCTGATGGGCTTCATCATGGGTAGCTGGTTCCTGACTACCGCTGGTGCTGCAATCATTGCAGGTAAAGTTGCAAACCTGATGGCTGTTCCAGAAAACGTAACCGACCCACTGCAATCACTGGCTGTATATGGTCACGTGTTCATGCAGATTGGTATTGCTACCGCTGTTATCGCGGTTCTGATGATGCTCACTGCGCCTAAGCTGAACCGTATGGCACAGCAGACTGATGAAAAAGCTGAGACCGCTAAGGAAACAGCTACCGCGTAATGTAGCGGGGAACATGTTATTTTCAGCCGTTAGCTTTTATCGCTAACGGCTTTTTTTTTGCCCATATGCGCACTAACATAGGGTATCTTAGCGCCCCATAGGAGTTCAGTAATGAAACTGTATTATAAAGCTGGTGCCTGTTCCCTCTCCCCACACATTATCCTGCGCGAAACCGGTGTTGATTTCTCCCTGGTGAAAGTCGATTTAGCCGCAAAGAAAACCGAAGCTGGTGATGATTACCTTGAAATTAATGCTAAGGGGCAAGTCCCTGCACTGCTGCTGGACGATGGCTCGTTGCTGACAGAAGGCGTGGCAATTGTGCAATACCTGGCAGATAAAGTGCCTGACCGCCAGTTACTTGCCCCTTCAGGGAGCATGACGCGCTACCACACGCTGGAATGGTTGAACTACATCGCCACCGAACTGCACAAAGGTTTCTCTCCGCTGTTCAACCCGGCTACGCCAGAAGAGTACAAAACGATTGCTCGTGCAGCACTCGAGAAGAAATTCCAGTACGTGAACGAAGAGCTTAACGATAAGCAGTGGCTGATGGGTCTGCGCTTTAGTGTGGCAGATGCGTATCTGTTTACTGTGTTGCGCTGGGCGCACGCCGTGAAACTGAATCTCGCGGGTCTGAGCAACATTGATGCGTTTATGGTGCGAATGAAAGCACGCCCGGCTGTTGCGGCGGCGTTGACGGCAGAAGGGATTTAAGCGGTTTTGTTGTTGGTATTTATTGCCAGTGAAAGATGCCCTCATTCCGAGGGCATTTTGCTTTAGAGTTTTACGGCTGTAAAATAGTGCTCTGGTTTCGCAATACCTTCTTGCGCCGCAACCAGTTGCAGTTCGTACTCGTCCATTTTCTTCGTCACGACCATAATGTCGTACACAGCAGCAGTGACATGCTCCAGGGCCTCACGAAGCGTTGCACCCTGCAACAATTTCACCAACAGCAGACCACTGGTCACATCACCAACACCGACGGGCTGACGATCGCCAAAATCCACCAGCGGACGGTGAATATGCCAGGCTTCGTCTGCAGTCACCAACAACATCTCAAAGCGATCCTGCTGATATGCCGCACGCGCAAGATGTTTCACCAACACAATTTCCGGACCTATTGCGATAAGTTCTCTCGCAGTCGAAACGGCTTCATCAACGGAATTAACCGCATGACCGCTCAGGATCTCAAGTTCAATCAGGTTTGGGGCAATAATATCACTGGCTGGCAACGCGTAACGCGTGTGGAATTCGGCAACACCAGGGGCGACGATGCAGCCTTTTTCAGGATGGCCCATTACCGGGTCGCAGAAATACTTCGCCTGCGGATTGGCCTCTTTCGTTTTACGAACAATAGAAAGAATATGTTCGCCCTGCTCGGCAGAGCCAAGGTAACCACTGAGCACCGCGTCGCAACGTTTAAGCTGCCCGATGTCTGCAATTCCTTCAACAATGTCGCTTAGGTGGCTGGCAGGCATCACGCTACCAGTCCATTTTCCGTATTGGGTATGGTTGGAGAACTGAACGGTGTTCAGTGACCATACATTCGCGCCAAGACGGCGCATCGGGAATTCGGCGGCACTATTGCCTGCGTGACCGAAGACCACGTGGGACTGGATGGCAAGGATGTTTTTCATATATCTACTCGGATGGAACGATATTGGTTCTGGTTGTGTGTAAACAAATCGGGCAAACATAAAGGGCGTGGTTTCCCACGCCCTTCTGATCTTTCTTAATTACTTCCAGCAAACGAGGCAGTAATTTTTCTTACCCCGGCGCAGTAAGGTGTAGCGATTAAACAGAATATCGCTATCAGCAAATGTATATTCCGGGTCGGACTGCTTCTCACCATTGATGGTGATAGCATTTTGCGCGATGGTTTTACGCGCCTGGCCACGAGATGGTTGCAGTTCCGAATCAACCAGAGCTTGTTGCAAATCAGCACCACGCTCCATTTCAACCATCGGTACACCATCCTGAGCCAGTTGCTCAAGGTCAGCTTCAGTCAAATCACTCAGGTTGCCGTTAAACAGGCTGCTGGTAATACGCTTGGCCGCTTCCAGACCTTCTTCGCCGTGAACCAGACGAGTGACCTGTTCAGCCAGCACATATTGCGCACGTGGAGCCGTACCGCTGTTTTTGTCTTCTTCTTCCAGCGCGTCAATCTCTTCAAGGCTCATGAAGGTGAAGAATTTCAGGAAGCGATACACATCAGAGTCAGCGGTGTTGATCCAGAACTGGTAGAACTTGTAAGGGCTGGTTTTTTTCGGATCAAGCCACACTGCGCCGCCTTCGGTTTTACCGAATTTGGTGCCATCAGATTTAGTAATCAACGGAACAGTCAGACCAAACGCTTGTTGCTGATGCAGACGGCGAGTTAAGTCGATACCGGAGGTGATGTTACCCCACTGGTCAGAACCGCCAATTTGCAGCACTACACCGTGCAGTTTGTTCAGACATGCAAAGTCATAACCTTGCAGCAGGTTGTAGGAAAACTCGGTAAAGGAGATACCCACATCGTCACGGTTCAGACGCTGCTTCACGGCTTCTTTGTTAATCATCTGGTTAACAGAGAAGTGTTTACCGATATCACGAAGGAAGGTCAGCACGTTCATGCCGCCAAACCAGTCGTAGTTGTTAGCCGCAATGGCCGAGTTTTCGCCGCAATCGAAATCGAGGAACGGTGCAACCTGGCGGCGGATTTTTTCCACCCACTCATGCACGGTATCTTCAGTGTTGAGTTTACGCTCAACCGCTTTAAAACTTGGGTCGCCAATCAGGCCTGTCGCACCACCCACCAGCGCAACCGGTTTGTGGCCTGCTTCCTGGAAGCGTTTCAGGCACAGCAGTGGAACCAGATGGCCCAAATGCAAGCTGTCAGCGGTAGGATCGAAGCCGCAATACAGCGCAATTGGCCCTTGCGCCAGTCGCTGTGCTAACGCTTCCTCATCCGTTACCTGGGCGACTAAGCCCCGCTCTTGCAATTGTTTTATCAAATTGATGCTCGCCATCAAATTCTCCATCTATATACGACTGCACCTTTACCGGTACACGGCTTTTCGCCTTGTGGCGAAAGAAGTTAATTTCTTAGGGGACATAGAATAAAGCGCCAATAGAAGGAGTACCAGCGCTTAGAACAACAAATTCCGTCTGTTATGGGGCCAGACGGTCTATTTTCCAGGCATCGCCTTCACGCTGGTATAAAAAACGATCGTGCAGACGGTGTTCACCGCCCTGCCAGAATTCCATTTGGTCAATTGTTACGCGATAGCCACCCCAGAAACTCGGCAGCGGAATTTCGCCTTGCTGGAATTTCTGTTTCAACTCTAAAAATTTACTTTCCAGAATACCGCGCGCAGAAATACGGCTGGATTGTTTTGAAACCCAGGCACCAATCTGGCTATCACGCGGGCGACTGTGGAAATATTTCATCACTTCGAGAGTTGATAAACGCTCCGCCGTTCCTTGCACCATCACCTGGCGGTCGAGCATATGCCACGGGAAGTGCAAGCTGATACGCGGGTTATTTTCCAGATGATGGGCTTTGCGTGATCCGAGGTTGGTATAGAATACCAGACCACGCTCGTCGAAGTGTTTTAGCAAAACGATTCGTTGATAAGGCTGCCCGCTTTCATCAACGGTTGCCACCACCATGGCGGTAGGATCAGCAAGTTTTGCTTCACATGCCTGGGCAAGCCAGCGCTCAAACAATGGCAAAGGTTGTTCGGTAAGATCCGTGCGGCGTAAACCACCTTTGGTGTATTCACGGCGCAAATGTGCGATTTGTTGCAAAGAGTCGTTATCAGACATGGCGTTACGTCAGGGTATGATTAGGTGGAGGCTATTGTGCGCTCCACCCTGAGAAATCTCTACTCAAAATAATTCAAGTTGCAGGTGGGGGTAAACGAACGAAGCCCCTGGAGCTTACTTAAGCGAGTGACCAGATTAAGAGAATGCAGCCACCCCCCTGCGACTTTAAGTATGAAGAGTATCAACGTTTGGGATTTTGTAACTGGCAATTATCCAACACGACTGTGTCTTTACGATACACCGTTGCGGTATCGCCTTTTGACCAGAATACGTAAACACCATCGGTATAGCGCGCACCTGATGCGGACAAACCTTGTGTTAACGACAAATACTCGTTGTCATAAACAAAGTTCACCATCTGCTTTTGGTTATTTAATTTAACGGTAAGCGGTTTTTCATCACACTGATATTGCAGAGTGTCCGTCTGCATCTTTTCAACAAAAGTGTTGTAGTAGCTACATCCTGAAAGCATGAAGGGAATGGCGGCAATAAGTAGTTTTTTCATCTGCATGTCCTGAAGTTCTTTTTTTTATAGCGGGGGATAGTAGCGTCCCCCATTAGCTTCAGTTTAGAGATTTAGTGCGGTAGTGAATTTCAGTTAACTCTGATTATGCTCATTCTGGTTCAAGTTACTTCTTTAATGAGCAACACTCACCTGCTCGCACTATTCAAGGTAAACACAGCGGGTTAGCAGGAAAAATTGCACCAATCACGCTTGCTGCAGACGCCCCGGTCACCGAAGGCAAGTTTCCTGGCAAACCTGACATTGTACGATAAGCAAGCCAGGCGAATGCCAGCGCCTCCATATCGTCACCGCTAATTCCCGCCTCATCAGTGGTCGTGACTTCGATACCCGGCAGCAACCCACTCAAACGAGCCATCAGCAATGGATTACGGCTTCCACCACCGCATACCATTAGCCGCTCACAACCGCCGCTCAGCAATACTTGTTCTGAAATAGTGACGGCAGTCAGCTCCGTCAGCGTTGCCTGGACATCTTCTCCAGCAAGCCCCGGGAATGCGGCTAACTGGCGCTCAAGCCAACTATAATTGAAATATTCACGGCCAGTGCTCTTTGGCGCAGGCATGGCGAAGTATGGATCGCTTAGCATCTGCTGCAATAGTGGAATAATGACTTTACCGCTGCTCGCCCATTGAGCGTCTTTATCGTACGCTTTGCCGCGTTGACGCCAGATCCACGCATCAATCAGCATGTTTCCTGGGCCAGTATCAAACCCTCGAACTGGCTGTTCAGGGAAAAGCAGAGAGAGATTAGCGATCCCGCCAATATTTAACACCATGCGATGTTCCGTGGGATGCGCCAGCAAAGCATGATGAAATGCAGGCACCAGCGGAGCGCCCTGTCCCCCCAAAGCCATGTCCCGACGACGGAAATCACCAACCACAGTTACGCCTGTTCGCGCAACGATTTGATTGTTATCCCCAATTTGCATGGTATGCGCCGCTTCACCTTGTGGCTCGTGCCAGACGGTTTGCCCGTGGCAACCAATTGCCGTGATATCTGTATAGGTCAGCCCCTGGTTGTTCATCAATGTCTGAACAGCTTCAGCGAATAATTTACCAAGACGATTATCAAGCTGGCCGAGTTGAGAAAGGGTTAATGGCTGCCCCTGGCAAATGGCAAGAATGGCATTTTTTATCTCTAAAGGGATGGGATGGCTGTAACTTGCCTGTTGTGCAACAAGATGTTCATCAATCGCGGCCAGAACGACATCAATCCCGTCCAGGCTGGTGCCTGACATCACACCGATATAGCGCCCTGATTTCATCTGTTACTCCTTACGACTTGCCAAATTGGGGATAAACTCAACCATAAACTAGCATTCTATGCGATGGTTACTTAATAATTTTTAACAAAAATATTCTATGGATAGATATTAATAGCGCCATAGATTTAATTTATGAATGGTTGATACTCGGTTAAGAGAGTCTTTTTTAATATGAATGCCATTAATCGTCTGAACTTATTTTAAATTCAGCACCTAAATACCATATAATTTAGCCATGAAGGATGCTCAGTTGAGCGTTTCACGTGTTCAGGAGAGTCACAAATGATTTCACGTATACTGGTAGTCTCGTTAGTTGGGTTAACTCTGGCTGGTTGCGCTAACACCAGTTCACTTTCAGGCGACGTATATAGCGCTTCTGATGCTAAACAAGTACAAAGCGTGACTTATGGTACTTTGGTATCTGCTCGCCCGGTTCAGATCCAGGCCGATAACGATTCAAATGTGATGGGCGCAATTGGTGGCGCTGTGCTGGGTGGTTTCCTGGGTAACACAGTGGGTGGTGGTACAGGTCGTTCACTGGCTACCGCTGCGGGTGCAGTGGCAGGTGGTGTAGCGGGTCAGAGTGTTCAGGGTGCGATGAACAAAACTCAGGGTGTGGAACTGGAAATTCGTAAGGACGATGGCAACACCATTCTGGTCGTTCAGAAACAAGGTGATACCAAGTTTACTGTAGGTCAACGTGTAAGACTTGCCAGCAACGGCAGCCAGGTTACCGTCTCACCAAATTAATTATGAAGGGTGACTTGTTTACAGGTCACCCCTCTTCGCTTCTTTGCTAGCCAAATAATCAAAACAGAAAACCTCATCGAATGATGAGGCTTGCAACAAACAGCTTATTCTTTCGTCTGCAAATCAACGATATTTTTTTCCAGCCGATTTATCAAATTAAGCAACAGCGTCTGTTCTTCAGCGTTGATACCTAACAAAATTTCCTCGCGCGTTTTCTTGATAACCGTCTCCATCTCATTGATGATAGGCTCAGCACGCTCAGTGAGCTTGATGCGTTTTGCCCTACGATCATTCGCGCAGGTTTGACGAGAAATCAGCCCTTTTTCTTCGAGTTGATCAAGCGTTCTGACCAGTGATGGTTGTTCTATGCCGATCGCTTTGGCCAACTGAATCTGCGACTGCTCGGGCGGCAACTGATGAATATTATGCAGCGTAACCCAATGTGTCTGTGTCAATTCCAGAGGTTTCAGGCGATGGTCAATCAGAGCACGCCAAATGCGCACCAACCGTGCCAGATCTGATCCTAATGGCGATTCCAATTTCATCTCCTTATAATTAGCTTGCTAACTTATTATACTGATTTTAAACTATTGTGCAGGCTTTACTTGAAAAAACAAAATCCTTATTTTTGCTGATGTTATGCAAATAGCTATACTTTTAGTTTACATCTAAGTCTGGAGAAACGGCAGTTTTCCCAGCATTTTAAAGGATTATCTGACGTGAGCTTCAATTTTTTAACATCAGGCCTACCTCTACAGGACTTAGTGTTTGGCGCTTCTATCTATTTCCCCCCTCTTTTTAAAGCGGTTATCGTGGGCTTTTTTATCTGGCTCATTTTGCATCATCTGTTACGTGACTGGATGTATTCCGGCGAGATCTGGCATCCAACATTAATGGATTTGTCATTATTCTCGCTGTCAGTTAGTGCAGCCCTTGTCATTCTGGTGGTGTGGTAAAGCATGAATATGAAAACAATAAAGTACTTTTCCACACTAGTGATTTTCGCGGCAGCCATCATTGTTGGCTGGCTGTTATGGAATTATTACATGCAATCCCCCTGGACGCGAGACGGGAAAGTCCGGGCGGAGCAAGTCAGCATCACGCCGCAAGTGTCCGGAACGATAACTCAGCTAAATATTGAAGATAACCAATTCGTCAAAGCGGGTACCATTCTGTTCACCATTGACTCAACGCCCTACCACATTGCGCAACTCAATGCTGAAGCGCAATTAGCTCAGTCTCAGTCAGAATTATCAAAAGCCAGCAATGAAGCAAATCGCCGTAAAAACCTGCCGCACAACTACATTTCCGCCGAGGATATGGACACGGCAAATATTAATGTCAAAGCCGCGCAAGCTGCCGTAAAAGCCGCTGAAGCTACCGTCGAACAAGCGAAATGGCAGATTTCTCAAACCACAGTTACCGCACCTGTTGATGGCTGGGTAACCAATCTTTCAACGCGTACTGGTAATTATGCAACCTCTGGACAGCCCGTGTTTGCGCTGGTCGACAGCCATTCTTTCTATGTGGTGGGGTATTTTGAAGAAACCAAACTGCGCCATATTCAACCCGGTGATCTAGCCGAAATTGTTCTCTATAGCGGGCATATACCGTTATCAGGAAAAGTGCAAAGTATTGGCCGCGCTATTTATGACCAAAGTGTTGAAAGCGACAGCGATTTGGTGGCAGATATTAAACCCAATGTACCCTGGGTGCGCCTTGCTCAGCGCGTGCCGGTGCGCATTCAGCTAAACCAGATCCCGCAAGGTATTACGCTGGTTTCTGGCACCACCTGCACTGTTTCAATTAAACACTGATCCTGGCGATGAAACTCTCGTCACTGGCATGGAAAAACACGCCCTGGGGGAAAGCAAACGCCGGGCAATGGCGTTATGCCTTGCGTAATGCCATTGCGATGTGCCTCGCATTAACCATCGCTTACTATCTGAATTTAGATGAACCTTATTGGGCTATGACCTCCGCGGCGGTTGTCAGTTTCCCCACCGTCGGCGGCGTGGTAAGTAAAAGTCTGGGACGAGTCGCCGGTAGCCTGATTGGCGCGATGGCCTCATTAATTATTGCGGGTAATACACTCAACGATCCTTGGTTATTTACCTTTGCAATGGCGTCCTGGCTCGCACTGTGCACCTGGAGTTCCAGCCATTTCCAGAACAACGTAGCCTATGCTTTTATGCTGGCGGGCTACACCGCTGCGATCATCGCTTTCCCGATGGTCAATACCGTTGAAACAACCCAGCTTTGGGACATTACTCAGGCGCGCGTTTGTGAGGTCATTGTCGGGATTTTATGTGGTGGCTTGATGATGATGGTACTGCCCAGTACCTCAGATGGCACCACCCTTCTTAGTGCGTTGCGAAATATGCATGCCCGGTTGTTAGAGCACGCAACGATGTTGTGGAAGCCAGAAACCACAGATGCAATTCGAACAGCACACGAAGGTGTTATTGGGCAGATTCTAACCATGAATCTATTGAGAATTCAGGCGTTCTGGAGCCATTACCGCTTCCGCCGCCAGAATAATTTGCTCAACTATTTAATACATCAACAATTACGTCTGACCAGCGTCATCTCAAGCCTTCGACGCATGCTAATGAACTGGCCAAATCCCCCGGAAAATCTGTGGCCAGTTCTTGAAGCATTGATTAGTGAGTTGGCACGGGAAGGTACCCATAAATATAGCGTCGCCCGATTGTTGCAACAGATTGCCCCAGGCCCCGAAGCTGATTATCGCCATCAGGCATTCTGGCTACGCTTGCGGTATTTCTGCTGGCTGTATCTGAACAGTAGCCGCTGGTTACGTGAGTTGGAAAATGTCACCCCGGTTTCAGAACTCACTCCCCCCAAAACGCCACCGCTGGCACGTCATACGGATAATACCGAAGCATTGTGGAGCGCGTTACGAACCTTTTGCGTGATAACCGTAACCGGCGCCTGGTGTATCAACACTCAATGGGACGCCGGGAGCGGCGCGTTGTCGTTGGCGGCGATCAGTTGCGTGCTCTATTCGTCGGTCGCCTCACCGCTTAACTCACTTACGCTATTGATGCGCACCCTACTATGGCTGTCTTTATTTAGCTTCCTGGTCAAATTTGGCCTGATGGTACAGATTACCGATCTCTGGCAATTCCTGATTTTCTTGTTGCCCCTACTGGCGACAATGCAACTGCTGAAATTGCAACAACCCAAGTTTGCCGGGCTGTGGGGGCAATTAATTGTTTTCATGGGGTCGTTTATCGCCGTCACTAATCCACCGGTTTATGACTTAGCTGATTTCCTCAATGACAATCTGGCAAAAGTCATTGGTGTAGGTCTTTCCTGGGTTGCTTTCTCTGTTCTTCGCCCAGGTTCCGACACACGTAAAGGTCGCCGTCATATTCGTGCCTTGCGACGCGGTTTTGTTGATCAGTTAAGCCGCAAACCGCAACACTCTGAGAACCAGTTCGAATCGCTGGTGTATCATCACATCAGCCAATTGAGTAACAGTAAAGATGAAGTGGCGCGCCGCTGGTTGCTGCGCTGGGGAGTGGTATTACTCAATTGTTCCCATGTGGTATGGCAATTACGAATATGGGAAACACGCTCCGATCCGCTTTCACAGGTGCGTGATGTGTGTATTCATACCTTGCGGGATGTCATGAGTGAGCGAGGTGTACAACAACGCTCTTTAGCAGCCACGTTACAGGAACTGCAGCGCATGACTGAAACGCTCGCACATCATCACAATCCGGCAGCACGCGAGCTTACGGGAATTATCTGGCGGCTCTACTGCTCACTTTCACAACTGGAACAAGCGCCACCTGCCGGCACTCTGGCAGGTAGCCACTGAGTTTATTGAATTACGCCACAAGCGTAGCGTGCTCCGCCACCGCCAAGTGGTTTAGGTTGATCGGACATATTATCGCCATCAACATGCACCATCAGTGCCTTGCCTTTAACTTCATCAAGCGTTTTCAGGCGCGGTGCAGTAACGGGTGCGGTTGCACTACCGTCATTATCGACCACCAGCACTGGCAAATCCCCCAAATGCCCGACGCCCATCGGCCCCATGTGTTTGCCGGTTTTATCCGGATCAAGGTGTCCACCTGCCGCTTCAGCAGCTGAAGGTTTCCCCTCTTTTAAGCCTGGTTCACAACTGCCTTTGGCATGGACATGAAAACCATGTTCGCCCGGAGGAAGAGTTCGAAGATCGGGCGCAAAAACCAGCCCTTTATCGGTTTCGGTGATTTTCACGGTACCAAGAGAATGGCCAATCCCCTTAGGTGTGACAAGATTCATTTGAACTTCGGTACTCGCAGCCTGAACAGCCGCGCAGCTAAATAGCGTTAAAAAAGCCAGACTTATTCGCTTCATATTACCTCCCGGATTCACGTTCAACCTGTTAAGCATAGGCCAGACAGGTTGAATCCTCCGGGAGATAACTATTTTTGCGGGTTATGGCACGTCGTAACCCAATGCAGCTTTACGGATACGGAACCACTGTTGGCGGCTCATATCCAGGCTTAAGGAGTGAATCGCTGAACGCACGCGTTCAATTTTACCGGAACCGATGATTGGCAGCGGTTTAGACGGCAATCGCATCACCCACGCGTAAACCACCTGTTCGATGGTCTCCGCACCGATTTCATTTGCGACGGCTTGCAGCTCATCACGCAGCGGCTGGAACGCCTCGTCGTTAAACAAGCTACCGCCACCCAGGCAGGACCATGCCATAGGATGAATACGCAACTGTTGGCATTGATCCAGCGTACCGTCGAGAATAGTAGGCTGATGTACCGGAGAGATTTCTACCTGATTGGTCGCAAGCGTGAAAGGCAAACGCGATTGCAACAAAGCAAACTGTGCGGGGGTAAAGTTCGATACGCCAAAGTGACGCACTTTGCCGCTCTGATGCAGCGAAGTGAAGGCTTCTGCAACTTCATCAGCATCCATCAAAGGGTCCGGGCGGTGAATCAGCAGCAGGTCGAGGTAATCAGTTGCCAGGTTCTCGAGTGATTTTTCAGTCTGGCTGATGATGTGTGATTTATCGGTAATATAGTGACCCAGTGCGTGACCTGGGTTTGCCGTAGTCGCAATACCGCATTTGGTGACAATTTCCATTTTGGACCGCAAGTGTGGTGCCAGGCGCATCGCTTCGCCAAATGCAGCTTCACACTGGTAACCGCCGTAAATATCAGCGTGATCGGCGGTAGTAATCCCTAAATCGACATGCTCTTCAATAAAGCTGGCTAGCTGAGGCGCGGACATGTTCCACTCCATCAAACGCCAATACCCCATAACCAGGCGTGAAAATTCTGGGCCCTGCGGGGAAATTGTAATGCGCTGTACCATAAAGCAATCCTCAGTAATAAAACGAATTCTGCGACTGAGTATAGCGGTATCAAAGAATTAAAAAAGTGAGGGTTGTTGCGGTTCTTCGGGGGGATTTGACTTGTTCGCGCGTAATTTGCGCATTAATCGCTGACGACATAACCGCAGCACTTCTTGTTTCTGCCCATCGCTTAATTGCTGCCATTGAAATCGTTCATCACGGCTGCGCATACAGCCACGGCAAAAACCGCGTTCATCTGACTGGCAGATCCCACGACAGGGGCTTTGAATCGGGAAAAATTCTAACTGTTCAGACACCCTCACACCTCTTTTGTAGTATTGCTTCAATTGAAGCCCGACAAATAAAATGTTGCAAGCGGTGCGGTAAATATTCTTAATGCTTGTCCCGTTAACAAAGATATGAATGGATTTTTGAAACTAAGGTTCACCTAATCTTTATTCAATAGTCTGTTGGCATTCTTTATGATCATTTATGGCTGTTATGGAATCCCTGAAAAAGTTACAGTGTAACGATTCTAAGTTTAATATTTGCTGTGCGCTCTTCTTCACATTAATCAATTTCTTGTTCATAAAACGCACCTGGGAAATCATTGCTCCGGTTTCGTTCCATAGCTGGCTTTTCGCAATTTCTGTACCGGTGGTGTTATTCAGCGCCTGGTTGACGATTTTCAGCATAATAAACCTGCCTTGGTTGCGTAAGCCCATGCTGGTAATACTGATAATTGGCTGCGCGGCCAGTAACTATTTTATGAGCACTTACGGTGCCGTCATCGACAAAAATATGATGACGAACGTCTTTGAAACCGACTCCCAGGAAGCCGTAGCACTCATTACTCCGCAATTGCTTATATGGCTCAGCCTTGCGGGCATCGTGCCTGCGCTCATCCTGGCATCAATAAAAATCAAGCCTTCACGTTGGTGGTATACCCTCCTGACTCGACTGGTAGGCGTGTTGGCTGGCCTGTTGATCATTATTCTTGTCGCATCCGTATTTTATAAAGACTACGCCTCACTGTTCCGTAACAACAAAGGTGTCGTGAAAATGGTGACACCTGCCAACTACATTAGCGCGATAAGCCGCTACAGCCACGCCCGTTGGTTTGCCGGCGATCAATCGCTGGTAAAAATTGGCGAAGATGCGAAAAAAGGTCCGTTGATTAGCCAGCAGAAAAAGAAAACCGTTGTTGTCTTTGTTGTGGGGGAAGCCTCACGCGCTGAAAACTACTCACTAAATGGTTACATCCGTGATACCAACCCTGAGATGAAAAAACGCGACGTTATTTATTTCCCTAATGCGTCGTCCTGCGGTACTGAAACGGCGATTTCTGTGCCATGCATGTTCTCCAATATGTCACGCAAAAATTACGATGCATCGCTGGCTCGTCACCAGGAAGGATTACTGGACGTCATGGCTCATGCGGGTATCAATCTGCTGTGGCGTGATAACGATGGCGGCTGTAAAGGGGCTTGTGCCCGTATCCCGCATACCGATATGACACAATGGAATTTAGACGCATTATGTAAAGACAAATCCTGCTGGGATGACGCAATTCTGCATCGCTTTGGTAATGTGCTGGATGGTTTACAGCAAGACTCCGTCATTGTACTGCACCTGATGGGTAGCCATGGTCCGGCCTACTATCGCCGCTACCCGGATAAATTCCGCACGTTCACACCAACGTGTGACAGTAACCAGATTCAGGATTGCGATCGCCAGTCGCTCATCAATACCTATGACAACACCATCTTGTACACTGATGATATCGTTAGCCGCACCATTGATGAATTGAAAGCACATGACGACAAATTTAATACCGCGCTGGTCTATCTTTCTGACCACGGTGAGTCACTGGGTGAAAACGGTATTTACCTGCACGGTACGCCATATATGCTGGCCCCTTCACAGCAAACGCATATTCCATTCCTGTTCTGGCTATCGAAAGATTACCAACAAAATTTTGCCGTCAATGCGGACTGCCTGACGAAGAAAGCGGCTGCCGAGCAAGTTTCTCAGGATAATATTTTCTCAACGCTGCTGGGAATGATGGATATTAAAACATCAGAATATCAATCGGATATGGATATTCTTGCCACGTGCCGTAAAGCCTGAACTTTCAGGTGGCAGGAAATTGTGCCGCCTGAACCTTGCCTTAGACCGACTGGTCTATTACAGTGTTCTCCATGAACAGACATCCTGAACATGACACTCGTGAACATCTCCTTGCTACCGGCGAGCAGCTTTGCCTGCAACGCGGGTTTACTGGCATGGGATTGAGCGAGCTGTTAAGCACAGCTGAAGTACCGAAAGGGTCGTTTTATCATTACTTCCGGTCAAAAGAAGCATTTGGCGTAGCGATGCTTGAGCGTTACTACACTGCCTACAACCTGCGATTACAGCAGCATTTTTCTCACGATGGCGGCAATTATCGTGAAAAATTGCTGGCCTGGTATCAGGAAACGGTGACATGGTTTTGCCAGCACGGCAGTTTGATCAGTTGTTTAACGGTAAAGCTTTCCGCTGAAGTGTGCGACCTTTCAGAAGATATGCGTGCGGCCCTGAACAAAGGTGCAGCACAAATTGTCTCCCAGATTGCAGATGCACTGGAAAAAGGTGATGCCGAATCAAGCCTGAAATTAACTGGCTCAGCGTTAAGCCAGGCCCAGGTCATTTATGCTCTTTGGCTGGGAGCGAGTCTTCAGGCGAAAATATCACGTAGCGCGGTACCGCTAGAATGCGCCCTCGCCCACGTAACCCAATTATTAGCGGAGCCTGTCTCCTGACAGGCTTTTTATTTAATTCAATACTAGACGACCGGTCTACTTGAGGTTTTTATGTCAGCAGATAAATTATTTACTCCACTGAAAGTCGGCGCGATTACCACGCCTAACCGTATCTTTATGGCACCATTAACCCGCCTGCGTAGCATTGTACCTGGCGACATTCCAACGCCATTGATGGGTGAATATTACCGTCAGCGCGCCAGCTCTGGGCTTATCATCAGCGAAGCAACGCAAATTTCCGCACAGGCTAAAGGCTACGAAGGCGCACCTGGTCTGCACAGCGACGAACAAATTGCTGCATGGAAAAAAATCACCGCTGGCGTTCACGCAGCCGACGGCCGAATCGCAGTACAACTGTGGCATACAGGTCGTATCTCTCACACCAGTCTTCAACCAGGTCACCAGGCTCCGGTTGCGCCATCTGCAATTTCTGCCGGTACGCGCACTTCATTACGTGATGAAAACGGCCATGCCATTCGTGTCGATACATCCATGCCACGTGCTCTTGAGCTTAATGAAATCCCGGGCATTGTGAATGACTTCCGCCAGGCTGTAGGTAATGCACGCGATGCAGGCTTTGATATGGTCGAATTACACTCTGCGCACGGTTACCTGCTGCACCAGTTCCTGTCACCAACATCCAACCATCGTACCGATGAATACGGTGGCAGCCGCGAGAACCGCGCACGACTGGTCCTGGAAGTGGTTGATGCCGTGAGTAAAGAGTGGAGTGCCGATCGCATTGGTATCCGTGTCTCACCAATCGGTTCTTTCCAGAATGTCGATAACGGCCCGGACGAAGAAGCCGATGCTCTATATCTGATTGAAGAATTGAACAAACGTGGCATTGCCTATCTGCACATGTCTGAACCAGATTGGGCTGGCGGTCAACCTTATACCGAAGAGTTCCGTCAGAAAGTACGTGAACGCTTTAACGGTGTAATCATCGGTGCAGGTGCTTATACTCCAGAAAAAGCCGAAGCATTAATTGAAAAAGGTCTAATCGACGCCGTAGCCTTTGGCCGTGACTATATTGCTAATCCGGATTTGGTTGAACGCCTGCATCACAATGCAGAACTCAACGCGCAGCGCCCTGAAACCTTCTATGGTGGTGGCGCAGAAGGTTATACCGATTACCCGACTTTATAGTCCCCTT
This sequence comes from Buttiauxella noackiae, assembly GCF_000737905.1. NCBI lineage: Bacteria > Pseudomonadati > Pseudomonadota > Gammaproteobacteria > Enterobacterales > Enterobacteriaceae > Buttiauxella > Buttiauxella noackiae. The sequence goes on along the minus strand of NZ_JPRU01000001.1, from coordinate 339,623 downwards.
TCATTGATAGCGGCGCTAGTTCGCCGCTATACTTACCTTACATTTAAAAATTAACCCTTTAATTTTGCCCAAATAATTCGGGTTGTAGGTAGGTTGTACAACTTGAAGAATAAAGAGGAAAAGAGGATTTTATGCGCTTACTTCACACCATGCTGCGTGTCGGCGATCTGCAACGCTCCATCGAATTTTACACTAACGTGCTGGGCATGACGCTGCTGCGTACCAGTGAAAATCCGGAATACAAATACTCTCTGGCTTTCGTTGGCTACGGCCCGGAAACCGAAGAGGCTGTTATTGAACTGACCTATAACTGGGGTACAGACAGCTACGATTTAGGCAATGCTTATGGCCACATCGCGCTGAGCGTTGATGACGCAGCTGAAGCCTGCGAACGTATTCGCCAAAACGGTGGCAATGTCACTCGCGAAGCTGGCCCGGTAAAAGGCGGTTCCACCGTTATCGCTTTTGTTGAAGATCCAGACGGCTACAAAATTGAGCTGATCGAAAGCAAAGACGCTGGTAAAGGCTTGGGTAATTAATATTCTGTACGGGTGCTATCTGCACCCGTTAGCTTCCCTTGTTAAAATTTGCCATAATGCGCGCTGCTTTTTCCCCGTATTAAGAGATCCTGATGTCTGACAACACGCAACTGCATAGCCTGTGCGACCGTTTTCGTGGTTTTTATCCGGTAGTCATTGACGTTGAAACCGCCGGGTTTAACGCTAAAACCGATGCTTTACTTGAAGTCGCAGCCATCACTTTAAAGATGGATCAAGACGGCTGGTTATCGATTGACGAAACCCTGCATTTCCATGTTGAACCTTTTGAGGGTGCAATTCTTCAGCCTGAAGCGCTGGCCTTTAATGGTATCGACCCGCATAACCCGTTGCGTGGTGCAGTGAGTGAATATGACGCGCTGCACGCAATTTTTAAAATGGTGCGCAAAGGCATTAAAGACACCGGCTGTAACCGCGCGATCATGGTCGCCCATAATGCGACATTCGATCACAGCTTTATGATGGCAGCGGCAGAACGTGCTTCTTTAAAACGTAACCCGTTCCATCCATTTGTGACCTTTGACACTGCCGCACTGAGCGGGTTGGTGCTGGGCCAGACGGTACTCGCCAAAGCGTGTATCGCCGCAGGTATGCCATTTGACAGCAGCCAGGCGCACTCAGCTCTATATGATACTGAGCAAACAGCCATGCTATTTTGCGAAATCGTCAACCGCTGGAAACGACTCGGTGGTTGGCCTCTACCCTTACCGGTTGAGCCAGAATCTGAAGCATAAAAAAAGCGACCTTAACGGGTCGCTTTTTACTTCTGGCTAGATCTGATTCGGGTTGCAAATTACTCTGCGTCTGGCTCTTCAGATTTGTACTTAGCTGCAGTCTCTTTAATCAGAGATTGCAATTCACCACGCTGATACATCTCAATGATGATATCGCAACCGCCAACCAGCTCACCATCAACCCACAGCTGCGGGAAGGTAGGCCAGTTAGCGTATTTTGGCAGCTCAGCACGGATGTCTGGGTTCTGTAAAATATCAACGTACGCGAAACGCTCACCACAAGCGGATAGCGCCTGCACAGCCTGGGCGGAGAAGCCACAGCTAGGCAGTTTCGGAGAACCTTTCATATAAAGAAGAATTGGGTTCTCAGTAATCTGTTGTTGGATTTTTTCAATAGTGCTCATTGCATGCTTCCTCAAACCAAGTCCTGGCATTAGCCTGCCATTGTAGCGATTGACGCCCCCTCCAGAAAACACCATTTTTTACAGGGTTTTTCTGTCGTACGCGATGGAGGGACAACATGCATTAAGAATAACACTTTTCCTGCCACTGAAAATCAGCAAATAATCCTAAGCCTGATCAATAAATAGCCTTACAACCATTAGTTTGGTTATTTTTTTTGCGTCCGGTAACGAAACAGCAAGACGAATAGTAAAAGGTTATTAACTTTATCGTACTTAATAGATTAGAATCGGCGGGTTTCGCAAAATCATACACGGGCATGATGGTTTTTCTCATGCATTCATTTTAACCAGGGGATTGTCGAGTGGCGCGGATAACAAAAATTTCTATCACGCTCTGTGCTCTGCTATTTACCTTGCCGTATACACCATTGACGCAGGCGTCTGAGCACGCTCGTCCCGTGGTGGCGTCCAAAGCGCACGTTGTGAAAAATACAACGAAGAGCACAGAAAAGAGCAGTAAGAGTAAAACCACCACCGCCAGCAAAAAAAGCACCACCTCAGCTAAAACGGCCAGCAAGAAAAAAGAAACAACTGCCGCAAAAAGTAAAACCGCCAAAAATGCCAGCAGCGCTAAAACAAAGAATCTTGCAAAAAACTCCCGCAATAAAACTTCTAAGCTCGCAAAAGCCCAGCCTGTTACTTTCACCGAAAAATGCAGCAAGCCGCGTAAAGGCCATAAAGCGCATTGTGTAAAAGTGAAATCAGAACAGCCAACGACGATTGCAGCGGCGCATAAAGTCCGTGTGCAAAAAGCACAAAAAACGGCAATGAACAAATTGATGGGCCAGATCGGTAAGCCGTATCGTTGGGGTGGCACCTCACCAGTTACCGGTTTCGATTGCAGTGGTCTGGTTTACTACGCATACAAAGACTTAGTGAAGTTCCGTATTCCTCGTACCGCTAATGAGATGTATCACCTGCGTGATGCCTCATCTGTAGATCGTGGAGAGCTGGAAACGGGTGATTTGGTGTTCTTCCGTACTCAGGGTCGTGGTACTGCTGATCACGTTGGTGTATACGTCGGCAATGGTAAATTCATTCAGTCACCACGTACCGGTCAGGACATCCAGATCACCTCTTTGAGCGAAGATTACTGGCAACGTCACTATGTCGGCGCAAAACGCGTTATGACACCTAAAACCATTCGTTAAATCTGCTACCTGCCCTTCCCTGGGCAGGTAAGTTCCCTCTTTTGCTTATCCTTTCAATTTGTTACCCTAAACCCGCACTAAAAGTGTTTATTTAACAATAGATACCCAAAGTAATTCGAGTTGCATCGCAGCGGCAAGAGAATGAATAAAGCCAACAAAGATGTAGCTCGAAGTATCACGGGTAATAAGGAGTCAGCAATGTCGTTCGAACTACCTGCACTACCATATGCAAAAGATGCTTTAGCACCGCATATCTCCGCCGAAACTCTGGAATACCATTACGGTAAACACCATCAAACTTATGTCACTAACCTGAACAATCTGGTTAAGGGCACCGCGTTTGAAGGTAAAACTCTCGAAGAGATCGTTCGGACTTCCGAAGGTGGCGTGTTTAACAACGCAGCTCAGGTCTGGAACCATACCTTCTACTGGAATTGCCTGGCACCAAATGCTGGCGGTGAACCAACTGGAGAGCTTCTGGAAGCCATTAATAAGTCATTTGGTAGCTTTGCTGAGTTTAAACAGCAATTCACTGATGCGGCTATCAAAAACTTTGGCGCTGGCTGGACCTGGCTTGTCAAACAAGAAGATGGTGCTTTGGCGATCGTCTCTACCTCAAACGCGGGTACACCACTGACAACAGCAGCAACGCCGTTATTGACTGTGGATGTGTGGGAACATGCGTACTACATCGACTACCGCAATGCTCGTGCTGGTTACCTTGAGCATTTCTGGGCGTTGGTGAACTGGGAGTTTGTTGCGAAGAACCTGGCAGCATAAAACCTAAAAGATATGGGCCGCGATTGCGGCCCATTTTAATCAGAGCGATGTATCAATGCAGTACGGCGGTTAGCGCGCCACACACAATCAGTGCCAAAACAACAACCGTGGTCATGATTGAAAATTTCAGATCGGTACTCATTAGCAAACTCCTTTTATTACCTTACAATCGGTGTGTCGGATTGATTTTCCCACAATCAGACATAAAAATCCCCCTCGTTTTAACCTGATATCGCTTTTCCCTCTTTCACTTTTCTCCAGGATAGGCCAAAATCCCACGCTAATTTATTGCGTACCATCTATTCAACGCCCTCCTTCCGTTTTATGTCGCAATCCCGGCATACCTGCAACCTTAACGTTGCCTCAGGAGTTAGCGTACGCAATCGTTTAACACATTGGTTATCAGGGGTTTACGATATGGCCCGGAGTGAAATTTAATGGCGACAATCAAGGACGTAGCGAAGCTCGCAAACGTTTCCACTACAACCGTATCACATGTGATCAACAAAACCCGTTTTGTGGCGGAAGAGACACGTAATGCGGTATGGGCTGCGATTAAACAATTGCACTATTCACCTAGCGCCGTCGCGCGTAGCTTGAAAGTTAATCACACCAAAACGATTGGTTTGCTAGCCACTTCCAGCGAAGCACCCTATTTTGCCGAGATAATTGAAGCTGTCGAAAATAGCTGCTTTGAAAAAGGCTATACCCTGATTCTGGGTAATGCGCATAACAACTTCGAAAAACAGCGCGCCTATTTGTCCATGATGGCGCAAAAACGCGTTGATGGCCTATTGGTGATGTGTTCTGAATACCCGGAATCATTACTGACTATGCTTGAAGAATATCGTCACATCCCAATGGTTGTGATGGACTGGGGTGAAGCCCGCGCAGATTTTACCGACTCCGTTGTCGATAATGCTTTCCACGGTGGCTACCTGGCAGGACGTTATTTGATTGAGCGTGGCCACCGTGAGATTGGTGCAATTCCCGGTCAAATGGAACGTAATACCGGTGGTGGCCGCCATGCAGGGTTTATGAAGGCACTTGAAGAAGCGGGTATCTCTATTCCTGACAACTGGATTGTTCAAGGTGACTTTGAACCTGAGTCAGGCTACCGCGCCATGCAGCAGATAATCGGTCAGTCTCATCGCCCAACTGCAGTATTCTGCGGCGGTGACATTATGGCGATGGGCGCAATTTGTGCTGCTGATGAGATGGGTTTACGCGTGCCGCAGGATATTTCCATTATCGGTTACGACAACGTGCGTAACGCGCGTTATTTCTCACCGGCATTGACCACTATTCACCAGCCGAAGGATTCGTTGGGTGAAACAGCATTCAATATGCTGCTGGATAGAATCGTCAATAAACGCGAAGAGTCGCAGTCGATTGAAGTCCATCCACGTCTGATTGAACGCCGTTCAGTGGCAGATGGTCCATTCCGCGATTATCGTCGCTAAGTTAAGTCGGATGACGCTATGCTTATCCGACCTATGAAATGCAGTTGTCGGGTGGATTACCACCCGATTTATAATGGCTCCTGCAACCACTCCTGATTCATCGTCTCGCTATCCCCTAAATACTCCAGCAGCCAGGCCAGGGCTGGCGAAGCGTCATTTTGCCGCCATGTCAGGCAACATGCTGCATCCGGGAATGGGTTATCGAGTGTCAGCTGACTCCACTGCCCAGAAGCCAACCACGGCCTTGCTATGTGCAATGGCACCATGCCGATACATAACCCCGCGCTAAGACAATCAGAGCCTGATTCCCAGTCCGGAACCACAACTCGACGCTGGTTATCCAAAAGCCAGGTAATACGCTTCGGTAGCGAACGGGAAGTATCTTCGAGTACTAACGACGGCCAGGCCCGTAGATCATCATCACTTAAAGTTCCGCCCTGTCGTGCCAGCGGATGGTTTGATGACACCACACAGCGCCAGCTCAGCGCCCCCATATCGCGAAAAGCATAGCGCCCCCCGACAGGAATGGCTTGTGTCGCGCCAATCGCGACTTCAACTCGTCCGTCAGCTAGCGCATCCCACACGCCATTAAACACCTCCTGAAAAATACGCAGTTCGATATCAGGAAAGTGGCGATAAAAATCCAACACCAACTGCCGCGTTCGTTCGGGCTTAACGATATTATCGACGGCTATCGCCAGATGGCCGCGCCATCCATTTGCGATCTGTTGGCACTGTTGCCGTGTCGTCATCATTTTTTTGATAACAGAGCGGCCTTCTTTCAAAAAAAAGATGCCTGCGGGGGTTAATTCTACATCCCGATGACGACGTTCGAATAACGGAACGGCTAACCAGTCTTCCAACTGCCGTACCGTATAGCTGATAGCTGACGGAACGCGGTGTAACTCTTGTGCTGCACCGCTGAAGCTACCATTGCGCGCTACCGCATCTATCACTTCCAGCGAATATTCTGACCACATTTCTCTGCTCACAAATTTTTTGAACGCAACCTACAAATATTAGCGTTTCACAAGCGTATTTGCACTCCGTACACTCACGCGGCAATCAACCTGCACGATAAAACAAGAGAACATTATGCAACCATCAAAAGGATTTCTTATCTGGCTGGCTGGATTAAGTGTGTTGGGCTTCCTCGCCACAGACATGTATCTGCCTGCTTTCGCTGCCATTCAGCAAGATTTACAGACCGATGCCTCCGCCGTCAGTGCGAGTCTGAGCCTGTTCCTTGCCGGCTTTGCGCTTGCCCAGTTAATGTGGGGGCCGTTATCTGACCATTTCGGACGTAAACCAATTTTGTTAGCAGGCCTGAGCCTGTTCGCCGTCGGTTGTATTGGTATGTTGTGGGTAGAAAGTGCCACTGCTCTGCTGGTGCTGCGCTTCGTTCAGGCCGTTGGTGTATGTTCTGCCGCGGTAAGCTGGCAGGCGCTGGTGACCGATTACTACCCGGCAAACCGTGCAAATCGTATTTTCGCAACGATTATGCCGCTGGTTGGCCTGTCTCCTGCGCTGGCTCCGCTTCTGGGTAGTTGGATTTTGACCCACTTTGACTGGCAGGCTATTTTCGCCACGCTGTTTGCCATCACACTGGTGCTGATGATCCCAACTTTGCGTCTGAAACCACGTACCCAGCACCACCCGCAAACAGAAGACAATAAAGTCAGCTTTATGTCGTTACTTCGCTCGCGTGTATATAGCGGCAACGTATTGATTTACGCAGCCTGCTCAGCCAGCTTCTTTGCCTGGCTAACCGGATCTCCGTTTATTCTGAACGATATGGGTTACAGCCCGGCGGCGATCGGCCTGAGCTACGTACCACAAACTATCGCCTTCCTGATTGGTGGATACGGCTGCCGTAGTGCTCTGCAAAAATGGCAAGGCAAGCAAATGCTGCCCTGGCTGTTGGCTCTGTATACTCTGAGTATTTTCGGCACGTGGGCGGTCGCTGTTAGCGGTCATGCCACCCTGACTGCTCTGCTGATTCCATTCTGTGTGATGGCCATTGCCAACGGCGCTATTTACCCAATTGTTGTCGCTTCCGCCTTGTTGCCTTTCCCACAAGCCACGGGAAAAGCCGCAGCGCTGCAAAACACGCTGCAATTAGGGCTATGTTTCTTCGCAAGCCTGATGGTTTCCTGGCTTGTGGCAACACCGCTGCTGACCACCACCAGTGTCATGCTAGCCACAATTGTGCTGGCCATACTGGGCTATTTGTTTCAGCGCCGCAAAAATGCCGAAGTCTGGCAAACGGCTGAATCCGATGCACATTAAGATTAAAATAACTCAGCATTAATGTAGTTAGCTTGCTAAGAATATGTGATTGAATCACCGCTTAAGCGAGCCTATACTCATAAACGGCTCAACAAATAACACCATAATAATCACATTAAAACGGGAGCCTCTTGGCTCCCGTTTTTGTTTTAGAGGTTTTTTTTGGGGCTCCCGGTCCCCTTTCTCTGTTCTACGTCGGATATCAGGCACACGGAATTTTCCGTGACATTTCTCACATGCCCAAAATAGCGTCTACGCTGTTTTAAGGTTCCTCTCACATTGGTGGTGGAGAAGCTATGAGTTCATCGTGTATAGAAGAAGTCAGAATAAGAAATAACCCGTGGTATCGAATCGTGAACGATATGCTCACGCAGGCGGGGATAGAAATTAATGGCCCACGCCCCTTCGATATCCAGGTTAAGCATCCCGATTTTTTTAAGCGTGTTCTGCAAGAAGGTACACTGGGTCTTGGTGAAAGCTATATGGACGGCTGGTGGGACTGCGAACGGCTGGATATTTTTTTCCATAACGCCATTCGCGCCGGGCTTGAGCGACAACTCCCTCACCATTTAAAAGACACGTTACGTGTAGCTGCCGCGCGCTTAATTAATCTGCAATCAAAAAAACGCGCATGGATAGTCGGCAAAGAACATTATGATCTGGGCAATGACTTATTTAGCCGCATGCTCGATGAACATATGCAATATTCCTGCGGTTATTGGAAAGAGGCAACCACGCTAAGTGATGCACAAAACGCCAAGCTGAAAATGATCTGCGATAAGCTGCATCTTGAGCCAGGAATGACGCTACTTGATATTGGCTGCGGCTGGGGCGGTCTGGCAGAATTTGCTGCCCGGAATTACGGTGTGGCCGTTCATGGTGTAACCATTTCCGCTGAGCAACAAAAAATGGCGCAAGAGCGCTGTACTGGTCTTAACGTTAAAATTGCTCTGCAAGATTATCGCGAACTGGATATGCAATTTGACCGCATTGTTTCTGTCGGGATGTTCGAACATGTTGGGCCGAAAAACTATGCCACCTATTTTAATGTTGCCGACCGCAACTTAAAACCTGACGGTATTTTTCTGCTGCACACTATTGGCTCGAATAAAACCTTTAATGGTGTTGATCCATGGATAGACAAGTACATTTTCCCTAATGGTTGTCTGCCTTCAGTACGCCAGATTGCCGATGCCAGCGAAGGTCATTTTGTGATGGAGGATTGGCATAACTTTGGTGCCGACTACGACAAAACATTGATGGCCTGGCATGAACGCTTCAATAACTTTTGGCCAGAAATTGCAGATAACTATTCAGAACGATTCAAACGCATGTTTAGTTATTATCTGAATGCTTGTGCCGGTGCCTTCCGTGCACGTGATATCCAGCTCTGGCAAGTCGTCTTCACTCGTGGCGTCGAAAACGGTTTACGGGTTCCGCACTGATTTCCACCCCGGCACCGCCGGGGTTAATTCAATTCTCGCAAGCATGTAGCATTTTCTTAACAAAATGTGATTCTCTTCACGTTTCCTGCGCTCCTTTTTTCACGAGTTTGATCCCGGTAACACTTATCTGTTTATCCATTGGAAACCGGTTTCCATCTTGTTTCACAATCAGTCCACTTCCCAAAAACAATAGCAAGGATACCGCCATGAGCATGTACCAAAAAATGGTCAATGTGATTGAGCAAAAAGTTACGCCAATGGCAGGAGCAATGGGCTCTCAGCGCCATGTCATCGCCATCCGCGACGGTTTTATCTCCGCCCTTCCGTTTATGATCATCGGTTCTTTCTTGTTAGTGTTTATCTTCCCGCCCTTCTCGCCAGACAGCGGCTGGAGTTTTGCACGCTCATGGCTGAATTTTTCTCTCACCTATCGTGAACAGTTGATGTTGCCGTTTAACCTCAGCATGGGTGTGATGACGTTTTTTATTTCCGTCGGTATTGGCGCAAGCCTCGGGAAACACTACAAGCTCGACCCGATAATGACCGGCTTACTGGCTTTTATGGCCTTCCTATTGGTTGCAGCACCCTATAAAGACGGGCAGATTTCAACGCAGTATTTTTCCGGCCAGGGCATTTTCACCGCGCTGATTACAGCGATTTACGCCAGCGAAATGTACGCGTTATTAAAGCGCCACAACATCACCATCCGCTTACCGAAAGAAGTGCCGACCGGCGTTGCGCGCTCATTTGAAATTCTGATTCCGGTTGTGGTGATTGTTGCCACCCTGCACCCGCTGAATTTGTTTATCGAATCAACAACCGGAATGATTATTCCTGAGGCGATTATGCATCTGCTGGCACCGTTGGTGTCTGCATCCGATTCACTACCAGCGATTCTGATTTCGGTGTTTATCTGCCAGATTCTCTGGTTCGCCGGTATTCACGGCGCGCTTATTGTCACCGGGATTATGAACCCGTTCTGGATGGCAAACCTTTCTGCTAACCAGACGGCACTGGCTGCGGGCAATGTTCTGCCGCATATCTATTTGCAAGGCTTCTGGGACCACTACCTGCTGATTGGCGGCGTTGGCTCAACACTTCCATTAGCCTTCCTGCTATTGCGCAGTCGTGCGATTCACCTGCGCACCATTGGCAAAATGGGCGTGGTGCCAAGCTTCTTTAACATCAACGAACCCATTTTGTTCGGCACACCAATCATCATGAACCCGATGTTCTTCTTGCCGTTTACTTTGGTACCAATGATTAACGCAACGCTTGCTTATATCGCGACCAAATTAGGTTGGGTTGCCCAGGTTGTCTCCCTCACACCATGGACCACACCTGCGCCAATTGGTGCTTCATGGGCCGCAAACTGGGCGGTAAGTCCCGTAATCATGTGTCTGATTTGTATGGTCATGTCGGCTGTGATGTATTACCCATTCCTGAAAGCTTACGAGCGCACCCTGCTGAAACAGGATGAAGAGCGTAATACCCAGGAAAATGACAGCCCGATTACAGCAAACTGATATTTTTTATTGCCTGCCCGGATGGCAGGCACGTCAAACGAGGAACGAAAATGAAATACGTATTTCCTGATAATTTTTGGTGGGGCAGCGCCAGTTCAGCACCGCAAACTGAAGGTGAAACGCTCTCTTTTGGCAAGTCAGCCACCATTTGGGATCAGTGGTTTAAAGAACAGCCAACCCGTTTTCATAACGGCGTAGGCCCTGCTGATACCTCCACGTTCTATAAGAACTGGAAGCAGGATATCGCGCTGCTAAAAGAGCTGAATCATAATACTTTCCGTACCTCAATTTCCTGGGCACGCCTTATCCCTGAAGGGCGCGGCGCGGTAAATCAGGAAGCTGTGACCTTCTATAATCAGGTTATTGATGAGCTGTTAGCGCAAGGCATTAAGCCATTTATCAACCTGTTCCACTTTGATATGCCGATGGTAATGCAGAAGCAAGGTGGCTGGGAGAACCGTGACGTTGTCACGGCATATGCTGAATTTGCTAACGTTTGCTTTGAGCTGTTTGGCGACCGCGTGAAGCATTGGTTTACCTTTAACGAGCCGGTAGTCCCTGTCGAAGGTGGCTATCTGTACGACTTCCATTATCCGAATGTAGTGGATTTCAAACGTGCAGCCACCGTTGCTTACCACACCATGATTGCCCATTCTCTGGCGGTGAAAACTTACCACGAGCGCAACGATGGCGGCGAAATCGGGATTATCCTGAACCTCACCCCTTCGTACCCGCGTTCGCAAAACCCTGCGGATGTGAAAGCGGCAAACATTGCTGACCTGATGTTTAACCGCAGCTTCCTTGACCCCGCATTGCGTGGTGAATATCCGCAAGAACTGGTGGCCTTGTTGAAAGAGCATGGCCAATTGCCGGAATGCCAGCCTGGCGACAAAGAGTTGTTGGCTGCGGGCGTCGTCGATTTACTTGGTATCAACTACTACCAGCCGCGCCGCATCAAATGCCGCGATTCACTGGTAAACCCGGATAGTCCGTTTATGCCAGAGTGGTTCTTCGAAGCCTACGAAATGCCAGGCCGCAAAATGAACCCGTATCGCGGCTGGGAAATCTACGAGCAAGGGATTTACGACATTCTCACCAACCTACGTGAGAATTACGGTAACCCAAATTGCTATATTTCAGAGAATGGCATGGGGGTTGAAAACGAACAGCGCTTCGACGAGAACGGCCAGATTCAGGATGATTACCGTATTGATTTCGTGCGCGACCACCTGAAGTGGCTGCATAAAGGCATCAGCGAAGGCAGCAACTGTCTTGGTTATCATATGTGGACGTTTATTGATAACTGGTCCTGGTGCAACGCTTATAAAAACCGTTATGGTTTTGTCTCGTTAAACCTTGAGACTCAGCAACGCACCATCAAGAAAAGCGGCGAATGGTACAGAGCCACCGCCGCAGAAAATGGCTTTAACGATCGTACGTAATCTTAGCATTCGGGCCGTAAGGCCCGTTTCTGGCTGAGAAGCGGGAAACTCACACCATGTCGAATATTAATGATGTAGCACGCCTTGCGCAGGTTTCTAAAGCAACCGTTTCGCGTGTTTTAAGCGGCAGTCGCGGCGTGAAAGAAGAGAGTCGCCAGGCCGTTTTACGCGCGGCGGAAATACTTAACTACAAACCGAATGCTATCGCTCAATCTTTGAGTTCCCAATCAACCAATTGCATTGGCGTTATCTGTGCAACCGAACATATTCAGCAGTCAACGGGCTACCTGCAAGCACTTGAGAAACAGCTTAATCAGCATCAGAAACATTTGCTGTTACGATTTGCCAATGACCATGACAGCGTGGCTCAGGCAGCTCAGGAGCTTTCAAATGGGTTATGTGATGCACTGGTGGTGGTTGGCGCTCGTTTTCCGTTACCGGAACTTGATGACGAAATAATGTTGATTGATTGCCTGAGCGGTTCGCATAACCTCAGTATTCAGTGTGACCATATTTTTGCTGCCGAAACTGCGGTGCATTATTTATGTAATCAAAAGCGGCGGCAAATCGCATTGATTAACTTTGCCAGTGGTGAAGCGGCAGCGCTGACACTTGAAGGTTATCATCAGGCACTTCACAACCATGTTGTGCCCTTCAACCGGCAGTTGGTGATTGACGATGAATCATCGGTACGCATTGCACTGCAACGCCTGATTAATCGCGGAGTGAAGTTTTCTGCACTGCTGGTTACCGATGATACACAGGCGCAAGAAGCTGTGATGATGCTCAATCAATACCAGTTAACAGTCCCTGAACAGGTGATGGTGTTTAGTCTCGATGGCTCAACCAGAATGCCTGGTTCTAATGCGATACCGGCCATCAAATATCCGCTGGAGAGTATCGCCCGTCGCGCAGTTGAATTGCTGCTTGGCGAACGACATACCAGTGATTTGGTGCGCGGAAGTTTGTTGATTGCATGAGAAAGAATGTCGGATGCCGCCTGAGCACATCCGACAAAACTCAAGATTCACGCCTTCGGTAGCAATGCATCCAAAGTCGCTTCACGTTGTGCCAGTACACGCTCGACGGTATCTACGATTGCCTGAGTCTGCGGGTCGATCTCAATATTAATACGATTGCCGAGTTTCTTGCTGCCAAGTGTGGTGCGCTCAAGCGTTTCTGGAATTAAATGCACACAGAAACGTGAAGCAGTCACTTCGCCCACCGTCAGGCTAATACCATCAATGCCGATGTAACCTTTGTGCAGGATATATTTCATTAGCGTTTTATCACGCATTTTAAACCAGATTTGGCGGTTATTTTCGGAGGTCAGAATCTTCGCAATTTCCGCTGTAGTCATAATATGGCCGGACATAAGATGCCCGCCGATCTCATCATTAAATTTAGCGGCACGTTCGACATTAACGCTGTCGCCTACCACTAATTCCCCGAGGTTGGTGATGCGCAGCGTCTCTTTCATAAGATCAAAGCTGACGTGGTTGCCATTGATTTCCGTGACAGTCAGGCAACAGCCGTTATGCGCAACCGACGCTCCTGTTTCAAGGCCGGGTAACATCGCATCGGGCATTTCAATGACGTGTGTACGGAAGTTTGGTTTCTCATCAATGGAGACCAGGGTCGCAGTGCCCTGCACAATACCTGTAAACATCGTAAAGCTCCTGGTAATTAAATGGTCGCTAATAATTTATAGTGCAGCACTTTAACAGTTGGAAAAAAGGCTTGCCAGCTATCCGCGCTACCCCACCATTATTTGGCTGGCGTATTCGTTTTCTGCCGCTACAATAGTCAGGCTAATTCCCCTACGATTCCTATTTTCCTGCCATTTCTGGCGGTCTTGTTGTTTTTCTAATAACTAAAAATATTCAGGTGTTCAAATGCAGAAGTACATAGTTGAAGCCCGCCAGTTACTCGCACTGGCGATACCCGTGATCCTCGCGCAGATTGCACAAACCTCAATGGGTTTTGTCGATACCGTGATGGCCGGTGGCTACAGCGCAACCGACATGGCCGCTGTGGCAATCGGTACATCCATCTGGCTACCCGCGATTCTCTTCGGCCATGGTTTGCTAATGGCGCTGACGCCAACCGTCGCGCAACTCAACGGCTCAGGCCGTCGTGAGCGTATTGCTCACCAGATTCGCCAGGGCTTCTGGCTGGCGGGAATAGTCTCAGCGCTCATCATGATTGTCCTGTGGAATGCAGGCCATATTATTCATGCTATGAAAGATATCGACCCGCAGCTTGCCGATAAAGCCGTGGGCTATTTGCGCGCGTTGTTGTGGGGCGTCCCAGGCTATTTGTTCTTCCAGGTTGCTCGTAACCAGTGTGAAGGACTTGCCAAAACCAAACCAGGCATGGTGATGGGCTTTATCGGCCTGCTGGTCAACATTCCGGTCAACTACATCTTTATCTACGGCCACTTTGGCATGCCGGAACTCGGCGGTGTAGGCTGCGGTGTCGCAACTGCTGCGGTGTATTGGGTGATGTTTTTCTTCATGATTTCTTATGTGAGAAAAGCACGCTCAATGCGCGATTTAAAGCTACCAAAAGGCTTCATCAAACCCGACTGGAAGGTGATGTATCGCTTAACCCAACTGGGCCTGCCAATTGCACTGGCGTTGTTCTTTGAAGTCACACTGTTTGCGGTGGTCGCACTGCTGGTAGCGCCATTGGGCATTGTTGACGTTGCAGGCCACCAGATAGCCCTGAACTTCAGCTCATTAATGTTCGTATTGCCGATGTCACTTTCAGCGGCAGTAACCATCCGCGTCGGCTTCCGTCTGGGCCAGGGTTCAACACTTGATGCGCAAACTGCAGCATGGACTGGTATCGGTGTTGGCATGTGCATGGCAACCCTCACAGCGCTCTTCACCATTGTGATGCGTGAGCATATCGCCCTGCTTTACAACAGTAATCCGGAAGTTGTCGCGCTGGCGGCGCACCTGATGCTACTGGCGGCGGTTTACCAACTTTCCGATTCCGTGCAAGTTATCGGCAGCGGTGTGCTACGTGGTTATAAAGATACACGATCTATTTTCTTTATAACTTTTATCGCCTACTGGGTGTTGGGATTGCCAAGCGGCTATATTCTTGCACTCACCGATTGGGTTGTTGAGCCAATGGGGCCAGCAGGATTCTGGACCGGCTTTATAATCGGTTTGACCTCAGCTGCAATTATGATGATGTTGCGTATGCGTTGGTTGCAACGTCAGCCTTCAATCACGATTTTGCAGCGTGCTGCGCGATAAACTTGAATAGCCGCCGTTATGGCGGCTATTTTTCCATCGAGTTGCACAGATGCTCAGCAAACGAGTGAAATATGGAAGAAAATTGCGGTTTAGCGCTTGCAAGGTTTAAGAGCTGCCGCTAATATTCGTCCCCGTTGTCACAGACAACACAGTGCGTCCGTAGCTCAGTTGGTTAGAGCACCACCTTGACATGGTGGGGGTCGGTGGTTCGAGTCCACTCGGACGCACCATTCTAAGTTTTACCGCAGCAAACAGTGCGTCCGTAGCTCAGTTGGTTAGAGCACCACCTTGACATGGTGGGGGTCGGTGGTTCGAGTCCACTCGGACGCACCATTTCATAAAAAACATTCAACGTTTTATCTCTCTAGTAAAAAAATCCTAACTAACCCACCAATATTTCAACTGTCATTATTATTCACTCACCTTGTCTTCAGGTTTTGAGCAAAACATCCCTGTTCCGCTCACCTGTGAAAACTTTTTGTTAGCTACCGATAATTCCGCCATCAGCTTTAACAATAACGACAGTGGAAGATCGTGGGCGACTGTTTTTATCACCGTCAGGCCAGGTGGAGACGGCGGTAGGATTTGCCGGATCGCTGATATCGTCACCAGGTTCACCTGGGTGTTGAATATTAATAAACAGCGTGCGGTTATCTGGGGTAAAGGCGATGCCGGTTATCTCACAGCCACGCGGACCAGTCAGGAAACGCCGATATTCGTTGGTGCCTGGAACAGTGGCGAGCATCTGGTTGTTGCCCATACCTTCATAGGCTTTTTTGTTGATAGTGACCCGTCCTGAATAGCGTTGACACGTTCCTGACTTAAATCCGGAGAACGTGATGATGACTGAGTTCAAACGCACCCAACGTGATTATCCTCTATCCTTTAAAATAGCCGTTGTTGAGCAGGTTGAAAAAGGCGAGATGACCTATAAACAGGCCCAGCAGCGGTATGGCATCCAGGGGCGCTCCACCGTTCTTGTCTGGCTGCGTAAATATGGCCGGCTTGACTGGAGTCCCGGACTTCCTGACCTGGTGAAGAGGAAACGGCCTGTGGCTCAGACGACTATCCCGCTTACACCCGAACAAAGAATCAGGGAACTTGAAGAACAGCTTGAGCTGGCGAACCAGAAAGCGGAGTTTTTTGAGTCGRTTATCAATGTCCTGAAAAATGATTACGGGGTGAGTGTCGTAAAAAAGCGGCACGGCAAGTCCTCGCGCAAAGTCCGGCCCCCAAAATAACCGTTACGCGCGCATGCCAGTTCCTGGGGCACAGCAGACAGGCGTGGTATCAGGACAACACAAGGCGCAGAAAACGCCAGGAACAACATGCCCGGGTTCTTGCGTTTGTTACCCGCGTCAGGTGTCGTCAGCCGCGAATCGGTACGCGTAAACTGCACTATCTGCTGAACACTCAGGCCGATAACATGCTGAATATAGGACGAGACCGTCTGTTTAACCTGCTGAATGAATACCGGCTCCTGGTGCCAGTGAAACGGGCGTATCACAAAACCACCAACAGCCACCATCGCTTTTACCGGCATCCTAATTTGCTGAAACCCGGCCCGGGACAGGTTACCGCCCTTGAGCCAGAGCAGGTCTGGGTTGCCGACATTACGTACCTTCCACTGCTCAGTGGCACAGCTTATCTGAGTCTGGTCACAGATGCCTGCTCCAGAAAAATCATGGGTTATCATGTCGGGGAAAACCTGCAGACAGAAAATGTGGTAAAAGCGTTCAGACAGGCTCTGAGGCGAAGAAAAACGACGGGGTCCCTGGTTCATCACTCTGACAGAGGACTGCAATACTGTTCAGTGCTTTATCAGTCAGTCCATGAGAAAAACGGGATAACCTGTTCAATGACCGATGGTTATGACTGCTACCAGAATGCGCTGGCTGAGCGAATAAACGGGATCCTGAAAAATGAGTTTTTACTCTCGCGTCCTGCAGACCTGGCGCAGGCCCGGGAAATGGTAAAAGAATCCGTGGCGATTTATAACCATGAGCGGCCACACCTGGCCCTGAAATACAAAACGCCCGATGATGTTCATCAGGCGTTTTACAGACAGAAAACTGTCAACGTATATCAGGACTAGTCATAGTACTGGAAGAGACATCGGTCTGAATCCACAGTACACCGCGATGGTCGAACGATAACCCATCTGCACTACCAAACTCCGCACCCTTCATTGAGCCTTTGGTTTTCTCATCCAGACTAGATGGATTACCGCCTAGTACCAGAATATCCCATGTGAATGCGGTTGATGCAGGGTCACCGTTCTCTTCCGTCCAGTGCATGATGTGGCCATATACGTTATTAGCGCGCGGGTTGGCAGCATCGACAGGTGCTTTACCCTCCTTGCCTCGGTCACTATTGTTGGTCAAGGTACAATAAACACTGCCCGTGGCGTGCGAATCGACCGCAATCCACTCAGGGCGGTCCATTTTTGTAGCACCAACAACGTCAGCTGCGAGGCGGGTTTTAATCAACAACTCGCCCTGACTGGTAAATCCTTTCGTTTCATCAAGGCCGGATTGCCCGTATATCAGCGGCAGCCAAGTGCCACTACCATCTTCATTGAATTTCGCCACATATAGCGTGCCTTCAGAGAGCAAGTCCATGGCAGCATCTCGCAGACTGGCATCATATTGATTTTTGGAAATGAACTTATAAATGTATTCGAACTTCTGATCATCACCCATATAAGCCACTACACGCTTATCCGCCGCCAGGGTAATCGCAGCCCCTTCATGCTTAAAGCGGCCTAATGCCGTGTGTTTGCGTGGAGTCGAAGACGGATTATAAGGGTCAATTTCTACCACCCAGCCGAAACGGTTAGGTTCATTAGGTGTAGCATCCACGCTAAAGCGCGGATCGACTTCATTCCAGCGGTAGGAATCATCGCTGTCGCTGATGCCATAGCGTTTTTCCAGAGCATTCGGTGCCGCTTTTTTAACGAAAATATCCGACCAGTTCTCTTCGCAGGTAAGGTACGTGCCCCACGGTGTATGGCCATTGGCACAATTTTGCATCGTACCAAGCACTCTCTCACCCTGCGGATCGTCAGCTGTTTTCATTAATGCATGATTTTTGGCAGGCCCTGTAAGGGTCATCGGCGTATTAACTGTAATACGCCGCGCAAACTCAGAAGGACGAACCACGGTCCAATTATCGCCTTCTTTTTTTATTTCAATAACCGAAATACCCATGGCATTTTGGCCCTTGCGCACTTTATCCAGACTCCAGTTCGCGACGCCATCTTTAAACAACAAACCGTTGTCGATGTATTCATGGTTCATCGCCAGCAAACCGTGATTCGGATCGGTACCTCCCGGCGGCAAACTAAACCACGCCATACCATCATGGTGCATTCCTGCTTGAGCAGCCTGTTCATCAGTGGTGTTACTGCCATCAGTTTTAAATTCTGGCAAGTTACCCTTTAAGCCGACCGCATCCCCCCAACGGTAAAATGGCCGAGCGATGTAGCCCTCCGGCACACGCACGGTGTCATCCGTGGAAACTTCAATACTGGTAAAACCAAGGGAAGATGGACGTGCCAGGGCTGTCTCTACCGCCCATGCAGCCGGAGATTTTAGCAACGTCGGGAACGCTACTGCGGCACCAGCAACTGCCCCCATTTGCAGGAATCGGCGGCGGCTTAAATACGCGCGGGCAACCTCTGAAAAAACAGGGTTGATGCTGCGGTTACTGATTTCGTCGTTGTGTTCCTGTTTAAACAACGGCTTAAGAGGTCTGCTCATCATAGCTTCCTTTCGATATTGTTATCAGAAGTGAGCAGTGTAAGAAGGTTTTGTTACATATTTATAACGGCATGAGCAGGTCCTGGTTGTTTGATAACTATTGAACAAACATCCAGTAGTAATGTCCCTACCCTGTAACAGGATTAATGTTTTCGACTAAAACTTGATTATTTTAAAGAGTGGAATTTAATGTCGATAGCGACGTTTTAGCTTTATTTCCATTTCTAACCACCGAATAATTTCGGTGGCATCAGCATATATTATGCCTCAACCATGTGAACAATCTGCCCTAAAATACGTTACGCATTCGCGTTTTCAATAACGCCAACATTGGGTTATTACGTTATCTGAATAATTAATATCCTTCTGAATTATAACGTTAAGCAGTAGCACTTTCTTTACCTTTGGAATTGTTTACATATGAAATTATTCTATTTTTGCATCCAATATTCATGTTGAAATGACTTATAGCAGACTTTTCCAAATACAATTTTCAAACTCACCTGATAAAACTTAAAGTGCGAATGTGATCATATTAAAAAATTTAATACATACTGGAATTGGCATAAAAATGTACCTGATCCTATGGTTTTAATAGTCATGTGATTTTCATCCGTATGCATTATTGACAAACCGCAGGTATCTGAATAGGTACAAAGATATGAAATCAATCATTAAAATGCGCATATTTTTTCCTTTCATGATTTTTGCTTTTGTTCCATCTGCAAATGCCGTAGTGGCAACCAACACATTTCAAGTACAGATCACTATTACTGCCTCATGCATTGTGACCACAGGTGCTGGAGCAAATATTAATCTGGGCTCTGTCGGTAGTAATGCAACAAATACAACGGGAAACAGTTCGTTTACCGTCCAGTGCTCAAGAACCACTCCTTATTTCATCGGCCTTGCGCCATCCACTGTCAATGGTGGCAATACCACAGGTGCTGGTGCTATGTCATCAGTCGCTAACAGTGGGACAAACAACGATAAAGTCCCTTATCAGTTACATCAAACGTCAGGCACAGGTCCCGTCTGGGGTAATACGGCCACCACCATAGCCGTGGGTAACGGTGTTGGGGGGACAGGCTCAGGTTTGGCGCAAACCTATACGGTCTATGCCGTTGCTGCCAGCGCAAACTTTGCACCTGATAGCTACGCAGATACGGTAACCGTTAACGTAAATTATTAATATAAAGGACTATTATAAAATATGAAGTCACAGACACAAACGGCTATGGCGGCGTTATGCCTATTAACAGCGGCAGTGTTTTCACAAAATATAGTGGCAAGTGGCCTGCAAGTTGCGCCAGTGTCACTGACCCTGCAAAGTATACAAAATGCCGATGGCATCTGGTTGATGAACCAGGGTGAAGACACCATAAATGCGCAAGTTCGTGTTTATAGATGGAACCAGCAAAGTTTTGAAGACCAGCTCAACTCTTCTCAGAATCTGGTTATTAGCCCGCCGATGCTTAAGCTGGCACCCGGTGAGAAACAGCTGATTCGCGTGATTCATATGGGCCCAGCCTCAAATACTGTGGAAGAAGCTTATAGGCTGTCAATCAATGAGCTGCCACCGCCAGAACTACAAAAAAATAAAATACAGTTTGTCCTGCATTATTCAGTTCCCGTTTTCATTCAACCAAAGGGTACCAGCGATCATTCAGCAAAATTGCAATGGGGAATTCAACGTATTGGTGATGAAGCATTTCTTGAGGTGAGCAATCAGGGCAATAGCCATGCCCAGTTGTCTGCTGCTTCATATATCAATACACAAGGTAGAAAAAAAGAAATAACACAGGGGCTATTGGGATATGTTCTCCCGGGCGCAACCATGCGCTGGAAATTGCCTTTTACTGCCGCCGACACAGCCCCCGGAAGCAAATTAGAAGTCACTATAAATGGACAAAAAAAGGTGCAAGAACTTTAATAAAATCATTAGCGTAATAATGACCTTTTTTCTCGGTGGAATGTTAATGCCAGGAGTGGCCTCGGCCAATGATAATAATTCCATCAGTCCGGTGATGAGTAATAATAACGAGCATTCTGGCGCAATAGACTTGTATCTTGATATCACCCTGAATGGTAATCATGTCGGCATAGAGCATTTTAGTGAGTCAGAGGGGAAATTATACACCAGCAAAGAAACATTACAAAAAATAGGGTTTAAGTTGCCTAATGAATCGCCCCAATCGATTCGCCTGGAGAGTTTAAGCCAATTACAATTTGATTATGATGTTTCATTACAAACACTGAAATTGACAGCCCCTCTTAGCACTTTGAATTTAAATACCACCAAAATCAATCAAGTTGATATTCCTCCGCCGGTCGTCTCCACATCACGGGGGATGTTACTTAATTATGATGTTTACGCAGCGCAAGGCGATGGAAGTAACGCCAGCAGCTTTACTGAATTGCGCGCATTTAATTCCGCAGGGGTGCTGAGTTCGACCCAATTAACTCAATACTCCACGCAGGAAAATGGTGTTACGGCAGAAAACAATTTCAGTCGTCTTGATACACAGTGGCGGTCATCGTTTCCTGACCGCCTGATTAGCTTAACCCTCGGTGACACAATCACCAGCAGTCTTACATGGTCGCGCCCGACACGTATCGCGGGTATTCAAATAGGCACTGATTTCAACCTGCAACCTAATATGCCGACGACACCTCTGCCCTCTTTTTTAGGTTCGGCAACGATACCTTCAAATGTTGAATTATTTATTAATGGCATGAAATATTACAACGGCGAAGTACCTGCGGGTAATTTTGAAATCAACACCCAGCCAAATATCAGCGGTGCTGGCTACGCACAAGTGAATATGACTGATGCGTTGGGTCGAACGACGACACAGAGCTTCTCCTTTTATCAGGATCAGCAGCTATTACGTGAAGGGCTGACACAGTGGTCAGCAGAACTGGGGGTGGTGCGTGAAAATTACGGTATCTCTTCATTTGATTACGCCAGTACACCTTCCTTTAGTGGAACCTGGCGGCGGGGTATCAGTAACAGTTTTACAGGTGGTGTTCATTCTGAGGTAAGCAAACAGTTGCTCAATTCTGGATTCAGTATGGACTGGATACCTGGCGGCCGTATTGGCACCCTTTCAACGTCTCTTGCCATGAGCACAGACGCGGGTGAGAACGGGATGTTGTATAGCCTGGGTTATCGCTGGATTGGCAGCAATTTTAACTTCAGCACCTCGACGATTGCCACCGCAGGTGATTACCGTGATATAGCCAGCCGCTATGGTTCTGCGCCGCCGTCACTCAATAGCAATGTCGTCGTTGGGTACAACACCCCCTCGTATGGAAATATCAGTCTGAGCTACCTGCAATATCGCTATCCCGATGAAAACTCAGTGCGTTATGCAGGAGCAAACTGGTATGGCGCACTAACAAGTCATATTTATCTCACAGCTGGTGTGAATCAGAACGTAGACGACAGCCGGGATCGTAACCTCTACCTGACGGCCACATTTATCCTCAGCAATAACCTTACCGCCAGTAGCACCTTACAGCGCACGAATGATGAAAACGGTTATATGCTCAATGCCAGCCGTACCCAACCTTCAGATGGGGGTTGGGGCTGGAATCTTGCTGCAAGCCAACAATCTTCACAACAAAACGGCCAGGGAGAACTGGGTTACCTGGGCCGCTATGGCAAAGTTTACAGCGGTTTTAATCGCACCGCCGATACACAGTATGCCTATGCCGGTGGTAGCGGCTCCCTGGTGATGATGGGTGGCGGTTTGTTTGCCGCGCGCACAATTGATGATGGCTTTGCTGTTGTCTCCACCGACGGTATTCCTGATTTGCCAATCAAACTGCAAAACAATCTCATCGGCACCAGCAACAGCCAGGGCTTGCTGTTAGTGACGCCAATCAAAAGCTATGAAAATAACCTGTTAAGCATCGACCCAATGAACTTACCCGCTAATACACGTATCGACCAGGTTAATGCTTACGCCACACCTGCCGACCGTTCTGGCTCGCTAGTCAAATTTGGTATTACTCCAGTTCGCGCCGCGCAAATAATCGTGGTTGATGCCCAAGGAACACCGATTGAGGAAGGGACATCGGTAGAGCTGAATGCTAAGCAAAACCAACAAACCATTGTTGGTTTTGATGGTGTGGTCTATTTCGATACGCTGGAACTGCATAACACATTAAAAGTGATGACAGCCAAAGGCACTTGCTCCGTGCAGTTCGATTACCCGCAGAAGGCTGCCAGCATTGCGCAACTTGGCCCACTTGTTTGTCACTAATGGTGAGATGAACTGGACTTCTTAAGAGAAAGGAAACCTATATGCGTTTTAGAGAGTTATTTTTCTTTGCAGCCTTAAGTTTGTCTCCTGGTGTTAGCCACGCGCTGAGTTGCTCTATAAGTGGCGTGCAACCTATTAATTTTGGGAATGTAAATCCACTGTCCAACACAGGTGCTGAAACGACCATGACGTTCAGCTATTCATGCAGCAAAGTGCTTACCGATGTGCTTAGTGCTATCACTCTGTGCTTTAATATCGGCGCTTCAAGCAATGGTCAGGTAAACCCTCACAGCATGGCTTTTGCTGGCCCTCCAGCCAGCACATTAAACTATCAACTCTATCAAAACCAGGCTCATACTGTGGTTTGGGGAAATCAGAACCAGGCCGGAACCACTCCGCCCATGGCCCAAATAACACTCCTCAATCTCACGCCAGTAACGGGTAGTCTGACAGTTTATGCAAAGCTTACGACACCCCAAATCACCGCGGCCCCCGGTAGCTATTTAGACAGTTTTAATACAGCCACCGCAAGCGTCACCACAAATACTGGCCTGGCGCTCCCCCCCGCCGATTGCGGTAATGGAACCGGTCCAAGTTTTCCTTTTAACGTGACCGCGGTCGTGACCAAGCAATGCAACATCAGTTTCGTCAATAATATAAGTCTTCCCCCGGCTACCATGAACCAAACCAATCTCGCTTCGAGTAATACTCTTGGTGTCGCATGCTCAAATAACACCCCTTATTCGATAGGACTGAGTCCATCGAATGGCAGTACCACAGGCAGCGGGCAAATGAAAACCACCGGCAGCGGGAGCAATACCGATACAGTCCCGTATCAACTGCGTTCAACGTCAGGCCAAAGCGGGACGCCATGGGGAAGCATTACAGCAAACAGCGTCAATGGCACCGGTAGCGGATCGACCACTGCCTATACCGTTTACGCAACCGTACCCAGTGCAAACTACGCCCCGGATAATTACGCCGATACCGTCACCATTAATGTGACGTACTAAATGGCTCAATGACTAACGCGCAGATTGAGTGCCCGTTAGGCCAGGCATGACTTCCTTCATCAGCTCAATAAATTTGCGCAGGCGGGCCGGGTAGTAACTCGCGTAAGGATAGAGCAGATAGATGGGCAAAGGTGCAACCTGCCAACCAGGTAGAACATGCTGCAAGGTTCCTTCTTCCAAATCCTCTTTCACAACCCATGCGGAAACCATCCCTACTCCCAACCCGTTTAAAGCTGCCTTACGCACCGCGTACAAACTATCAGTGCTCAGTCTTGGCGTAATGTCGAAGCGGAAAGGATCGCCAGTAGTCATATCGCTTAACGTCACTTCATTGCGATAAAAACTACTCAGCGCCACCCAGGGGAGTTTCAATAAATCTTCAGCTCCATTCACTGGCCCATAGTTTGCCAACAACGATGGGGCGGCCACCACAATGCGCGGCACTTCCGCCAGCAAAATGGCAACCACAGAAGGGTCTGTTATGGCTCCAACATGAATCGCGCAATCAATCCCTTCGGGGATAAAATCCGGTGACCGATCGTTGAGGATCCACTCAATATTGATTTGCGGATAGCGCAGCAGGTAATCGCCAAGCGGCCCAATGAGCTGATCTTGCCCGAAGGCGTGCGGTGCGCGTACACGCAACACTCCGGCAGGCTCGTCCTGTACACCGCTGACTTCGTCTTCCAGAATCTGCCAATTTTCAATCAACCGGCGTGCATGCTGATAACAACGTTCGCCGTCATCAGTCAGCTTCATGGTGTGGGTCGTACGTTGAATTAACTTAACGCCAAGCATTTGTTCAAGGCTTTGCAAGCGTCGGCTTATTGTTGGCTGGGTTGTATCCATTTGTGCGGCTGCGGCTGAAAGGCTGCCGCTCTCAACGATTCGCACAAAGGTTTGCAAAATGGCTATACGATCGCCAGCAGGATTAATGTTTTTGTTCATACGTTAAGTGTATAACAGTTTTACCTCTGCGGGGACTACAGCCGAAAGCAAAAAACGACAAGAATGGCCGCACATTAACCCACTGGAGCGAGCCATGAGCCAGCTTTCCACAATGACCACATCAACGTCCAACACCATGCTGTCGGGCAAAATTGTTTTTCTTCTCGCCCTTGGGGCTGGCCTGAGTGTTGCCTCAATTTATTACAGCCAGCCAATGCTGGGAATTATCGGCAGCACGTTTCATGCCCGTGTCGGCGATGTCGGCCTGGTACCCACGCTGACGCAAATTGGTTATGCGCTTGGGATTTTGTTGCTCGCCCCATTGGGGGACCGCTTTGACCGCCGCCGTATCATTTTGATTAAAGGCACCCTGCTTTCGTTGACGTTACTGCTGTGTGGGTTCGCCTCTTCCTGGCATGTGCTATTGCTCAGCAGCCTGGCAATTGGGCTGGTTGCGACCGTAGCACAAGATATTATCCCTGCCGCCGCCACGCTGGCCTCTGACAGCAATCGGGGTAAAACCGTGGGAATGGTGATGACCGGGCTTTTAGCGGGCATTCTGCTTTCACGTGTATTTAGCGGTATCGTGGCACAACTGTGGGGCTGGCGTAGTGTTTATACTATTGCGGCGGTAGGTGTCTGGGTCGTCACGCTGACACTCTGGTACGTACTCCCCTCTTTCAAGCCTGAAACCACACTACGCTATCCTGCGCTATTGCGTTCATTGGGCAAACTGTGGATAGAGTATTCGGCTTTACGTCGTGCCGCTCTGGCACAAGGGCTGTTGTCGATTGCATTTAGTGCTTTTTGGTCAACGCTTGCGATTATGCTGGCAGAGCGCTTCCATATGGGCTCCGCCGTAGCCGGTACTTTTGGCCTGGCAGGTGCCGCAGGAGCGCTCGCCGCACCGCTGGCAGGTTCACTCGCTGACCGTCGCGGCCCTGATTTTGTCACTAAAATTGCAGCCGCGTTGGTTGTCATCTCCTTTGCGCTGATGTTTGTGATGCCGTTTGTTCCCGTTCCTGTGCAACTGGCTATTATCGCCATTAGTGCTGTCGGGTTTGATCTGGGTATTCAGGCCTCACTGGTGGCACATCAGACCATCATCTACGCGTTAAATCCGGCCGCCCGCAGTCGCCTGAACGCCATTATGTTTACCGTCGTGTTTATCGGCATGGCAGCAGGTGCAACACTGGGTAGTAAAGCTCTGGAAACCTTCGGCTGGACGGGAATGGTTGGGCTGGCAACAATTGCAGCTCTTTGCGGACTGCTTATTCGGTTAATGGGGCGTTCCACCCGCTAGACAAGAAAAATGTACCTTAATGTAGTGAGGCGGCAAGCGTGTGAATCCCCCAAGAGCATAGATAAATATGTGACTGGTGCGAAGGCGAGAAGCCAATGCATCAACAACTTTAATTATTACGGGTATATTGTGGTTAGCCGACTGGGATGAATGAGGTTTAACTGATGGTAAATACAGGTAATTTTGATCTTCAATCATTGCGACTTTTTCTTTTAGCTGCCGAATCCGGCAGCCTGACTAAAGCCGCCAGCCAGTCCAATATCACCTTATCAGCCGCCAGTAAACGCATCGCTGAACTCGAAAAGAACTTTGAATGTCGTCTGTTTATTCGCCAGCCTCGCGGCCTGGAACTCACTCCAGCAGGCCAGGGCGTCGTACGACATGCTCGCAAAGTTCTTGATAACGTCAATCAGATGGCAAGTGAGATTAGTGATTATTCAACTGGTGTTTTAGGGCATATTCGCGTCGCGGCAAACGTTTCTGCGGTTATCCAATTCTTACCACAAGATCTGGCAGGCTTTCACCGCCGGCATCCCAGGTTACGAATCCTTTTAGAAGAAGCGCTAAGCGAGAATATTGTCGAACAGGTGGATTCTGGTCGCGTTGATATTGGTATATTCGCTGATAATGTGGCGGCGTCAGGTATCCGTACTTTTACCTACAGACAGGATCGATTAGTTCTACTGGTTCCGTCAGGGCACCCGCTTGCAAGCCTCACCTCTATCAGTTTTACCGAAACCCTGGGCTATGATTATGTAGGCCTGAACCAGGGAAGT
The DNA here is from genome assembly GCF_000737905.1 of Buttiauxella noackiae. Lineage (NCBI taxonomy): Bacteria > Pseudomonadati > Pseudomonadota > Gammaproteobacteria > Enterobacterales > Enterobacteriaceae > Buttiauxella > Buttiauxella noackiae. The sequence goes on along the minus strand of NZ_JPRU01000001.1, from coordinate 312,431 downwards.
TCGCTGTTGCGGCGCATCTCGGATGAAGCCATCAGTGCCGGTAAAATTCTTAAGGTCAACATGCAAGTCACCAGTTTTGATGCCTTGTGCCGCATGATTCAAGCCGAGTTAGGTATTGGTATTTTGCCCTCTGGCGCAATCAGCCATACGCTGCATGGGCAGAAATTAGTTGCCATCCCCCTTACCGACCCCTGGGCTCACAGAACACTTAAAATAGGCATCAATGCCGTCAATTCTCTTCAGCCGGAAGCAGAAAAGCTGCTTAATTTTTTGCGCTCCGTCAAATAAATGGCATCACTATTTTGTGATTTCCATCACCCATTAAGAAAACCTCCATTACACAAATTTAGATAAAAACTATATTTATCAGTATCTAAAATTAATTTATTACTGCCAAACCTCCTAACCCTTTCCTAAATGGAAAGGGTTAGTGAATAAAAGTAAATTTTCATTTATCACCCCCAGGTTAATGTTAACCACATGTTGCAAATCTGGTTGGGGGAAGTATGACATTACCTTTAGAGGGACTACGCGTCATTGAAATGGGCCAGTTGATAGCCGGTCCCATGGCAGGACGCATGCTGGCAGAGTTTGGTGCCGATGTAATCAAGATAGAGCCACCTAAAAAAGGTGACCCTCTGCGCAAATGGAGAATGCTACACAATGAAACCTCCGTTTGGTGGGCTGTCCAGTCGCGAAATAAACGATCGATAACGCTAGATTTGCGCCAACCAGAGGGGCAAGAAGTTGCGCTATCCCTGTTAAAAGAAGCAGATATTCTGATTGAAAACTTTCGCCCCGGTACGCTTGCCAAATGGGGGATGAGTTGGGAAACACTGCACGCCCTTAATCCTGGCCTTATCGTTCTCAGTGTCTCGGGATATGGCCAGACAGGCCCATACCGCGATCGTCCTGGATTTGGCGTGATTGGTGAAGCAATGGGCGGTCTGCGTTTTTTATCTGGCGAACCTGGCCGAACACCAGTACGGGTAGGCGTTTCGATTGGCGACTCTCTGTCTGCATTACATGGCGTCATCGGAATCCTGCTTGCCTTGCGACATCGCGATCAGAGCGGTAACGGGCAACAGATTGATGTTGCACTCTACGAGTCGGTGTTCAATATGATGGAGAGCCTGCTGCCGGAATATTCTGTCTTTGGAACCATTCGCCAACCTGCAGGCAGTAGCTTGCCAGGCATTGCGCCAACGAATGCCTATCGTTGTAAAGATGGAAAATATGCCCTGATTGCTGGCAATGGTGACTCTATTTTCTTGAGATTAATGGAAATCATTAATCGCCCCGATCTCGCCGCCGACCCGACCTTTGCACATAACGATGGTCGTGCTAAACACGCCAATATGTTAGATGCCGCTATCTCACAATGGACCGAGAAATTTAGCCTGATGGAGGTTCTCGCTTCACTTCACGAAGGGGGCATTCCTGCTGGCAAAATTTATGACGCAAGCGACATTGCCAGCGATCCGCATTATCAGGCTAGAGACATGTTGCTCACTGATACTCTTGATGACGGAACCCCCGTCACACTACCGGGTATTGTTCCCAAACTGATGTCAACGCCCGGAAACGTTCGAACCAAAGCACCTCAGTTAGGTGCTCACACGGACGAAGTTTTGGCCGAATTGGGTTTTGACGATGCGATACGACGTGATCTACGCATCCGCGGCATAATTTAAGGGGAGCAACATGACGACATCAGCTAAAAAAATCTACATTCAGGAAGTCGCTCCACGCGATGGTTTGCAAAATGAGGCGCAGTTTGTCCACACGGAGGATAAAACCGCATTCATTGATGCCCTTAGCCTGTGCGGGTTCGCAAAAATTGAAGCGACATCGTTCACTTCCCCAAAAGCGATTCCTGCATTAAAAGATGCCGAAGAGGTGATGAAACGGATCAAGCGCCAGCCCGGTGTGGAGTATACCGTTTTGGTCCCTAACCTCCGTGGCGCAGAACGGGCATTACATTGTGCAATTGACGAAGCCAACCTGGTGATGTCTGCCAGTGAAACTCACAACATGACCAATTTGCGTATGCGTCGCCAGGATTCATTGCTTCAACTGAGCGAGGTCATTCAAGTTTTTGCCGGAAGCAGCGTGGCTATCAATGTTTCCCTGTCGACAGCATTTGGCTGCCCAATGGAAGGGGAAGTAGAAAAAGCTACCCTATTACGGCTTATTGAAACCTTTGCGCAAAAAGGGGTTCGAGGTATTACCCTGTGTGATACCACCGGCATGGCGTACCCTTCTCAGGTCGAGGATATATGTCGCTTAGTACGCAGCCATTTCCCCCATTTGCAGTTCACATTACATTTTCATGATACCCGAGGTATGGCACTTGCCAATACGCTGGCGGCCTTATCAGCAGGAATCGACCGTTTTGATGCGTCACTAGGTGGGCTGGGCGGTTGTCCCTACGCACCGGGTGCCAGCGGTAACGTCAGCACCGAAGATATGGTTCATATGTTGCACCTTATGGGGTATCGCACTCAGGTCGATCTTGATGCCATTATCAGAGTGGCAAAAACGCTTCCTGCACTTATTGGGCATAACATTCGTTCAAGTGTGACGCAAGCCGGGAAAACCGATGATCTGCATCCCATCCCCCAATGCTTCGAACAAGGAATCATGAATAAGTGCCATGCGATTCAGGAAGCCCCCTAATTTCCCATACAGAACATTGCGTTTTACTGCCTGGGATTTTACGGCTTGTTTGAATTTTTACATGATTTATTAAACAACAGAGTACAAGCGCATGAAAATAGTGACTTTAGATGGTGATACCTTGCCAAAACCATTGAAAAAACCTTCCTGGTGCAATGTGTGGGATTACCGTGGTACGACCAGCAAAAATGAATTGGCTGCGGTGCTTAACAACGCTGAAATCGTCATTACCAATAAAGTCGCGTTGCGAGCGAACTTGTTACGTGATCTGCCCGACTTACGCTTTATTTGTGTGACGGCTACGGGTTTTGACTGCATTGATACCGAATATTGCCGCGAGCGTGGCATTGTTGTGAGCAATGTGCCGGGTTATTCCGCCAATAGTGTGGCTGAAGGCGTAATAGGCTTTATCTTCGCGCTTCGCCGTCATCTTAAAGATTATCTGCATGCCGCAAGCCATGAGTGGTCGGATTCAAAGCATTTCTGTCTACATCGTACGCCTATTCGTGATGTCCGGGACGCAACATTAGGCATTATAGGCCGTGGAGATATTGGCTCTCATGTGGCGCACCTGGCAAAAGAAATCGGCATGAATGTTATGTTTGCCGAACGTAAAGGAGCCCATGAAATACGCGAAGGTTATGTCCCATTTGAAGAGGTTATTGCTCAAAGCGATGTCATTACTCTCCATTGCCCTTTAAGTGAAAGCACGCGGGAGATGATTGATATGGCAACGCTCAAACAGATGAAACCGGACGCATTGCTGATTAACACTGCGCGTGGCTTGCTAATCAATGAAACCGATCTCGCAAGTGCGTTAAGAGAAGGAATCATCGGTGGTGCAGCGCTGGATGTCCTGGGAACCGAGCCGCCGCCCGCGTCTCACCCTCTTTTGGATCCCAAACTGAAAAACCTTATCGTCACGCCTCATATTGCCTGGGCGAGTCACAGTGGGGTAAATAATCTTATTAAAGCCGTGGAATACAATCTGGCGGGATACTATTCCGGGCAGATAAAAAATAGAGTCGTTTAAATAAAAAAGCGCAGCAATGTAGTTGCGCACCTATATCCAAAATAATTCGAGTTGCAGCCAAGCGGCGACACTGCCCCTCCAGGAGATTACTCAAGTAAGTGACTGGGTGAACGAGGAAAGCCAACGCACATGCAACCTGAAGTATGACGGGTATACCCTACATCTTACCTTAAATCGATTATTACCCGAGGAAACTCCTATGTCTACGAGCATCGCAACCTCGAATAAAATCAATAAACCGGGCTGGTATAAGCATCTATACGTCCAGGTTATATTAGCCATCATTATTGGCATTGCTGTCGGCCATTATTTTCCACAAACCGGCGAAGCAATGAAACCACTGGGTGATACGTTTATAAAAGTCATCAGAATGCTGATAGCGCCAATTATTTTCTGTACCGTTGTTACCGGTATTGCAAGTATGAAAAGCCTTAAAAGCATCGGTCAAATTGGTGCCAAATCCCTTATTTATTTTGAAGTCCTGACAACAATTGCATTAATCATCGGTTTAGTCAGTGTAAATATTATGAAACCCGGTGTTGGGATGCATATTGATCCTGCCTCACTGGATACAAGCGCCGTTGCCAGTTATACCCAGGCGGCCCATGAACAAAGCGTCAGTGGTTTTTTAACACATATCATTCCAGATACTGTATTCGGTGCTTTTACTGACGGAAATATTCTGCAAGTCCTGTTTATTTCAGTGCTATTTGCCTTCGGTTTGCAACTATTGGGCGAGGCGGGAAAAACTCTCCTGGCAACCATAGAGATGATCTCACGTGTCTTCTTCCGCATGCTGAAAATTGTTATGTACGTCGCGCCATTGGGAGCCTTTGGCGGCATGGCTTACACCATCGCTAAGTATGGCGTAGCGTCTCTATCTGCTTATGGAAATCTGCTGATTTGCTACTACGTGACGGGCTTTATTTTTGTTTTTGTCATCCTGAACCTTATCGCCAAAATGGCAGGGTTTAGTCTGATGAAATTTTTGCGCTACATCCGTGAAGAGCTTGCACTGGTTCTCGGGACATCGTCCTCGGAATCGGCACTGCCACGCATGATGACGAAGCTTGAAAAACTCGGCTGCGAGAAGTCTGTCGTCGGTTTAGTTATCCCTTCGGGCTACTGCTTTAACCTGGATGGTAGCTGCATCAATATGACGGTATTGGCGATTTTTATCGCCCAGGCTCTGGATATTGACCTGACCTTCCAACATCAGGTCGTTTTATTGTTCATTCTGCTGCTGACTTCTAAAGGTGCAGCCAGTGTCAGTGGCGGCGCCTTTATCACCCTCGCCGCAACGCTGGGTTCAACGCATACTATCCCTGCCGCTGGTTTGGTACTGGTATTGGGGGTTTACCGCTTTATCTCTGAAGGTGGCGCATTGATCAACGTTATCGGTAATGGTGTAGCAACATTGGTTATCTCTCGCTGGAATGGTTCTCTGGATATGGAACAATTGCATGAAGAACTGAGCCGCGGAGTTGATAAAGCGTCGCTGGCGGAAAGCTATGCAATGGAGAAAGTATTGAATAAACCTGAGCCTAATAAAAACGAGATTGCCTGAACCCGAAAATAGCAAAAATAGATATAAGTGGTAATCAATCATACGAGAAATATATAAAATAGTTTTGTAATGCCGGCCATCACCAGTAATGAGTGATAAATTCAAATAGATAAACAATTCTCAGAAGCTACTATGAAAAACCACGCAAACGCGTGGTTTTTCTGTCTGCGGTTTTCCGGTACTGGGGGCTTAACCATTGCAATAGTGCAAATTATTGCGCCTCAGCCACCGCGTGAATTTGGCCCGTAAATCCTGTTTTAGCAATCGCTGACAACAGTTGCTGGTTATCAAAATTGTCCGGAACAATGACTTGTGCCTGATGCGTTTTTAATGACGCCTTCGCTTTAATCACCCCATCGGTACTGCGCAATGCCTGATTTATCGAAATAACACACAGTGGGCAGTTCATCTGCCCTATATCTATAGTGACCATTTTATTGGCCGCCCAACTCAGGGGCGTCAATAAAAGTAGCCCCAGGCATAAAAATCTCTTCATTCCATACTTTCCCAAATCCAGGGTAAGAGATACGGATAGGTAGTCAGGAACAGCACCAACGGCACTGACAACCAATATAACGACACCAACATCCGGCGGCTCACCACACTGGTACATACCGGTTTTGGGGACAAATAGAGTCGCCAGAATCCACGCGCCATTAACCCCAGGGAGACAATGACCATGGGGACTTGTAGCCAGGGTAGCGTTGGGATACCAGTCAGCCCTGCTGCTGAAATACCAAATACCAGATACAACAATGGCCCAATGCAGCACAGTGTTGACGCGCCAGCGGCAATCAATGCCGCCAGCAACGCGATTAAATGGCCCTTAATGCTGTTCGGTGCTGACGTATTCATAGCTAAATGCTGCCGGATCGTAGAAGTTTAAAGGATCGCCATCTACTTCGGCATACGGATAACCCAGGTTGTTTACATCACCTTGTTCTGCCGCCGGGAATAGTGCGAAATCACGCGCGTGATTAAAGCCCACCCAGTTCATTTCCCAGTTGCCAAAGAGATAATCGTTAACCGCTTTCACAGCCGGGTCACCATTCTCTTTCTTCTCAGTCAGACGCATTTTGGTGACATCTGCCGGGTCAGCTGGAACCCAGCCAAAACCCGCCAACCAGAACATCGCGCGGCAATGTTGAGCACCGCTTATTTTTGCAATCCCTTTCTCATCAGCGCTACCGAAGGCTTTCTTTGAATACTCACTAAGCTTGCGGCTGGCACCAAGACGAATACCGAACATTTCGCGCGCAGGGATACCTACTGCACGACACAGGGCAACAAAAACAGAGTTAATGTCGGTGCATTTACCACCCAATTTGCCCGCTTTAAGTATTTCGCCCACATCGCCAGTACCGCAACCAATCACAGCATCATCGCGATGCATATGCGTACTCACCCAGTCGTGAATCAAACGAGCTTGTTTGAGCGGCGCTTTTTCATTCGCAACAATTTTGAACGCGGTTTCTTTTACAAGGCCGTCGACAGGGATATGGGGAGTCGCCAGCAGGAAAGGTTTAATTTCCTCCGGGATGACTGCGTCTTGCTCTGGCAGCAACCAGTCAGATAGTTGATTGTCTTTTAACACTTCCCAGTCGCGAGTTTCGATGGTCATCTCAACGCGAATTTCCAGCGGGCCGGTCGATTCCGGCCAGATGACAAAGAGCATTCTGGCGCCATAACGGTTATTCGCAGTCAGGCTGGCTTTCTGGTAATTACCGCTGAAAGAAAGGTCGAGCAGTGTCTGAAAAGCGGTCTCTTCTGGCACAGGTATCCACAACTTCACCTGGCCCTGGGAACCTGCTGGCGCTTTAAGGTTGTAGGTTTGTGTCATCACAAAACGGCGGGAGGTATCAGAAGAGGCAATAGCCGGGGTAGCAACACATTTGGTCCCGGAAAATGCCGGACGAACCAAACCAATCGTTGATAGGGCTGCAACGCTTTTCAGAAAGTGACGCCTTTCCATTAAATGTACCTTTGGTCGCCAGAAAAAGCTGGCGCTTAACCCCGCACCTGCGGAGGTCGGCCGGTATTATGCATTTAAGCATTCTGCGCAATTATAAACTGGATCAATAGGTATACGGTTTATTGGTGCTATTCACGCTTTGCAAGAGGCAGGCTTGCCACTCTCTTTTGCTGCGTCTTATTTGCCGTTACGCCGAGGTCACGCGTTTCCGGCAGCAATGACATCGCACACAAGCTGACAGCTGCAGCAAACAACACATAATAGGCAGGTGCCACGGGGTGATTAGTCCACGCCAGAAGTGCGGTCAGAATAAAATGTGTTGTTCCGCCAAATAGTGCCGACCCCAGCGCATAGATAAGCGATGTGCCAGTGCTGCGATAACCGGCAGGCAAAATCTCCGGCACAATAACCAATACGGCGGTAGTCGGGAAAACAATCATAGCGGATATGACGAAGGTAACCGTCAGCAAACGTGTCGCATCTGGTGCTTCATGCAGCCATGAAAACAGCGGCACGACCACGATACACAGCACGATTACCGGCAAGGTTAGCACCTTCTTACGCCCATATTTATCACTCAACCTTCCCGCAGCCAACGCACCAAAAAATGACACTAACCCAGCTATAAGAATACTGGTTTGGGCAATGCTCGGATCAAGATGGAGCGTTTTGATGGCATAGGAGGTCATGTAGTTTATCAACTGTGATGTGACGTTAACGACGATCATGATACACAATCCGATAAGCAGAAAACGGCGATGAGTTGATAGTGGATACGCCGCTTGTAACCCACCTTTATCGCATTCAGGAATAATCCCAACGCTTATGCCGACTATGATTAATAGTTCGTTATAAAAATTTAACCATCGCAAAGACGTCCATTTTCCTGGTTCAATCTTTCGAACACTGGAGGCGGTATGAGCAACCATGACCATGAAGCGGGTAAAAGGCACTTGCATAGAGCAAGCGGCAACAGGGGTGGTAATCACTACCTTCATATTGAGTACTATGGCTTTCGCCTGACAAGGCGGGAGCTTCTCAAGGTTGGCGTGGCTTCGGTCGCCACAGTAGCGATGACGCCATCTCACGCTTTTGGCGCCAGCGCGAACGCCACCACATCTGCGGCTGAATTGGCGCGCGTGACATTAAACGTTAACGGCGAATCCCACCCACTGGAAGTTGATACACGAACCACACTGTTGGATGCGCTGCGTGAAAACCTGCATCTTACCGGGACTAAAAAAGGGTGTGATCACGGTCAGTGTGGCGCATGTACCGTCATCGTCGATGGCCGCCGGATCAACGCCTGCCTGACGCTTGCCGTGATGCAGCAGGATGCCGAAATCACCACCATTGAAGGCCTCGGCACTCCGGATAACTTGCACCCTATGCAGGCCGCCTTTATCAAACACGACGGCTTTCAGTGCGGGTACTGCACACCCGGGCAAATTTGTTCCTCTGTTGCAGTTCTCAAAGAGATCGAAATGGGCATTCCAAGCCACGTAACTTCCGATTTGACTTCACCGCCTCAGGCAACCGCCGACGAAATACGTGAGCGTATGAGCGGCAACATCTGCCGTTGCGGCGCTTACTCCAATATTCTTGCGGCCATTGAAGATGTCGCCGGGGGGCAAAAATTATGAAAGCGTTTACTTTTGAGCGCGTGAAAACCCCGGCCGAAGCAGCAGCTAGCGCCCAGCGAAATCCTGGCGCTAAATTTATTGCCGGGGGGACGAATCTTCTTGATCTGATGAAGCTTGAAATTGAGACACCATCCCATCTGATTGACGTAAATACGCTTGCACTGAACAAAATTGAATCGACGGACGAAGGTGGTCTACGTATTGGTGCGCTGGTGCGCAATACAGACCTTGCGGCAGATTCACGTATTCGTCGCGACTATGCGGTACTTTCCAGAGCGCTGCTTGCGGGAGCATCAGGCCAGTTGCGCAATCAGGCTACCACCGCCGGGAACCTGCTCCAGCGCACGCGCTGTCCCTACTTTTATGATACCAACCAACCCTGTAATAAGCGCCTTCCCGGCAGTGGCTGCGCGGCGCTTGAAGGGTTTAGCCGCCAACATGCGGTGGTGGGAGCCAGTCGAGCCTGTATCGCAACCCACCCCAGCGATATGGCCGTCGCCATGCGCCTACTTGATGCGGTAGTAGAGACCGTCAACACCAACGGCCAGCAGCGCAAAATCCCGTTGGCAGATTTCTATCGCGCACCGGGCAACACACCGCATCTGGAAACAGCACTCACCTCAGGTGAACTGATTACCGCCATTACCCTACCCCCACCGCTGGGTGGCACACATATCTATCGCAAAGTTCGGGACCGCGCCTCCTACGCGTTTGCTCTGGTTTCTGTTGCTGCCATTGTGCAACCCGATGGAACCGGACGTGTGGCTCTCGGTGGCGTTGCGCACAAACCGTGGCGGCTTGAAGAGGCTGACCGGCAATTAAGCAACGGTAGCCAGCAGGTTTATGAAAAGTTGTTCGCTGATGCGCGCCCTACTCCTGAAAACGAGTTCAAACTGATACTGGCGCAGCGAACGCTCGCTTCGGTATTGACGCAAGCACGGGGATAAACCAATGAAATTTGATACTCCGGCAAAAGATAACCCAATAGATCAGCTCAACGTCGTTGGGCAACCCCATGACCGTATTGATGGTCACCTGAAAACGACAGGCACTGCGCACTATGCCTACGAATGGCATAACGAAGTGGCTAATGTGGCATATGGCTATGTGGTGGGTTCCGCGATTGCTAAAGGGCATATCAACTCGATTGATTTACAAGCAGCCCGCAATGCCCCGGGCGTACTGACTATTGTGACGGCGGAGAATGCAGGCCCGCTTGGAAAAGGTGAAAAAAACCCGGCAAAGCTACTTGCAGGCCCAACGATTGAACACTATCACCAGGCCATTGCCGTGGTGGTCGCAGAAACCTTCGAGCAAGCTCGTGCGGCGGCGGAACTGATTAAGGTCGATTACCGCCGCGAACAGGGGGTATACAATCTTGCCGAGGAAAAACCCGCCGTCACCACCGCAACTGAAGAGGAACCGGACAAATCAACCGGTGATTTTGCCAGTGCCTTTGCCGCTTCTGCGGTGCAGTTTGATGCCACCTACACCACCCCGGATCAAAGCCATATGGCGATGGAACCACATGCTTCATTGGCTGCGTGGGAGGGACCTAAACTTACCCTATGGACTTCCAATCAGATGATTGACTGGTGTCGTAGTGATCTGGCTAAAACCCTGAAGCTCGCCAAAGAAAATATACGGGTGTTTTCGCCCTATATTGGCGGTGGTTTTGGCGGCAAGCTGTTCTTACGTAGCGATGCGTTACTGGCCGCCCTTGGCGCTCATGCGGCAAAACGCCCCGTCAAAATTGCGTTGCAAAGGCCCTTGATTGCCAATAACACCACTCACCGCCCGGCAACTATTCAGCATATTCGCATCGGCACGGATAACAGCGGGCGGATTAGCGCCATCTCACATGAAAGTTGGTCTGGTAATCTTGCTGGCGGCCCATCGGAAACAGCCGTTCAGCAAACTGAGTTGTTATATGCAGGTGCTAACCGCCATACCGGGCTGCGTCTGGCCAAACTTGACCTGCCAGAAGGCAATGCCATGCGTGCGCCAGGAGAAGCACCGGGATTGATGGCGCTGGAAATCGCTATTGATGAAGTGGCCGCAAAAGTGGGCATCGACCCGGTTGAGTTTCGCATTCTCAACGATACCCAGGTTGACCCTGCAAACCCTGAGCGATTTTTTTCCCGCCGCCAGTTGGTTGAATGCCTGCGTACCGGAGCCGACCACTTTGACTGGAAACAGCGGAACGCTAAGCCTGCACAAATACGCGATGGGCGCTGGCTGGTCGGCATGGGTGTTGCGGCAGGCTTTCGTAACAACCTGGTGATGAAGTCCGGTGCACGGGTTCATCTTGATGCACAGGGCATTATCACTGTTGAAACTGATATGACGGATATCGGCACCGGCAGTTACACCATCATTGCCCAGACAGCGGCTGAAATGTTAGGCGTACCACTGGAAAAAGTCGTGGTGCGGTTAGGGGATTCTGATTTCCCGGTTTCTGCCGGTTCGGGTGGCCAATGGGGTGCCAACAGTTCAACGGCGGGCGTTTATGCCGCTTGTGTGAAATTGCGCGAGGTCGTGGCAAACAAACTGGGCTTTGATCCGCAACAGGCGTTGTTTAGTAATGAACAAATACGCACAGGTGACCGTTCGGCCCCTCTGAAAGAGGCCGCCGCAACCGGGACAATAACGGTTGAAGATGATATCGAATTTGGTGAGCTCGATAAGCAGTACCAGCAATCCACTTTCGCGGCACATTTCGTTGAAGTCGGAGTGGATATTGCAACCGGTGAAACGCGCGTTCGCCGGATGTTAGCCGTGTGCGCTGCTGGCCGGATACTTAACCCTAAAACAGCTCGCAGCCAGGTTATTGGTGCCATGACGATGGGTGTAGGCGCAGCACTCATGGAGGAGTTAGCTGTCGATACCAGATTAGGTTATTTCGTTAACCACGATCTTGCAGGCTACGAAGTACCGGTACATGCCGATATTCCAGTGCAGGAGGTGATTTTCCTCGACGATAGCGATCCTGTTTCCTCGCCAATGAAAGCCAAAGGTGTGGGAGAACTGGGGTTGTGTGGCGTGAGCGCGGCCATCGCCAATGCCGTCTATAACGCAACCGGAGTGCGGGTGAGAGATTACCCTGTTACGCTCGATAAACTCCTGAAAGGGCTGCCCGAGTTAATCTGATCTGTTTGTTCTACATCTGATGACTGGCATCTGCAGGAGGTCGCGGCTGCCAGTTATCCACCTTTTGATTAATCACCGCTAATTCTGTGAACTTCCGTCCAGTTGTAATTGGTCAAAGCCAGCTGAACTTGCGCGGTCACATCACCGTAATGTTGGGATTGATGAGCGAGAAAATACTCTCTGAAGTGCTGAGGAATAAACTCTGCCTGATATCGTAACAGTGTGCTGTGCCAGAACGGAGGGGGTAACGAGATGTCCCCATGCCGTTCGCGCAGCTTCTCGCGCCAGGGGGAATCACACAGTTGGTGAGCAAATGCTGCTTTAGCCGACTGACTTTTGATGTCTGGTGTTCCTGCAATCAGCAATTGATTAGGTAACGCCACCAGCCGCAGATTGCTAATAGTGGTCACCAGGTTCTCCGCGTGCTCGGCAAAAATGGTCGACAATTGCTGATCGAGCATCGATATATCGCAACGCTGGTAAAGCGGCATTGTGATAGCAAAAAAAGTAAAATGCAGCCCGGTGTAAGGCATCACATCGGCAAGCGGGTCGTTATGTGCAAGCTCATGTAGTTCATGCAGAAGTTGGCTTAACGGCGCAGTCAATGCAGGCTGTATTCCGCTCGTCATCGCAAGCTTATGTGGTTCATAAAAAGCCTCTTCACGCACCCGCCCGATGTCGGGATGCACTGCCCACTTAGCGAGAGTTTTCTCACTGGTTCGGGTATAAAGCTGTTGTAGCTCTTCAGAATTTGACACGTTCACCTCCTTGCCGAATGTTACGCCCAATCAAAATAACGCTTTTTCTCTCATTGTCTGAATTCTCGGTTTAAAACAATTCTCTCTGGTTCTCTCAACTACACTTAGTTGCGCAATCAAATCTAAGGAGCTCAATATGTTTGACAAAACAACAGACAAACTCAACGAAGCCGCAGGCACTGCCAGGGAGTTATATGGCAAACATACCCAAAACCCTGATGATCAATTTAAGGGGGCGGCCAAAAAGTATGCGTCACAAGCCAGTTACGCGGTAAGAGATGCAACAGATAGTGTGCGGGATCAGGTCTCAACCAACCCGATAGCGGGTTTAGCGATTGCCGCAGCCGTAGGTGTGGTATTTGGCTTCTTGCTGGGCCGTAAATAAGATAATGGGCTGTTAGCAACAGCCCATCAACCTGGTATTTTTTACAAAAATTTCAGTGATTACCAGCCAGGAACTGCCCCACCGTTAAAGATAGTTTCAGCCGCTTTCGCAACCTCCGGTGACTGATACGATTGCAGGAACTCTTTCACATTTTCCGCATCTTTGTTGTCTTCACGTGCAACCAGGATGTTCACATAAGGCGAGTTTTTATCTTCGATAAACACGCTATCATGCACCGGCGACAGACCTGTTTGCTGGATGTAAGTGGTACTAATAATCGCCACATCAACTTTCGCATCGTCTAACACACGTGGTAACTGTGCCCCTTCCAGCTCCATAATATTCAGATGGCGCGGGTTTTGCGTAATATCCAACGCGGTCGGCAACAGCCCTTTACCCTCTTTCAGGGTAATCAATTTTTCTTTTTGCAGCAGCAGAAGAGCACGCCCCAGATTGGTTGGATCATTCGGGATTGCAACCGTGGCTCCGTCTTGCAGTTGATCTACCGTTTTAATTTTTTTCGAATAACCGGCCATCGGGAACACGAACGTATTACCCACGGCCACTAATTTGTAGTTATGGGCGTTGTTATCTTGTTCGAGGAATGGGCGATGCTGGAAAACGTTAGCATCTAACTCTCCATGGTTAGTGGAATCATTGGGCAGTAATGAACCGCTAAACCCGACCAGTTCCACTTCCAGGCCATACTTCTCTTTAGCGACTTTTTTCGCGACTTCCGCCACATCCTGCTCTGCACCGTTAATCACACCAACTTTAATATGTTTCGCATTACTGCTTTGTTGGTCACAGCCCGCCAGCAATAAACCTGCCAGCAACACTGCCCCAATCCGTAAGTGAGGTTTTGTTAATCGCACGCTTTTTCCTTAAAAAATAACTGCCAATGTGTAATGAAACGACTATAGCAGGATGCCTGTTGTGGTTTATAAAACCAAAAAAGTATCAATTAGAAGGAAAAAGCATATACGCATAATCAATGCTTTTCTGGCAGACAAACCAATAACAACCCGAGGAAAATCACGCTCACGCCGGCAAGTTTTCCCACACTGAAACTCTCGCCCAGCCACGGAACCCAGATGGCCGCAGCCCACACCAGAACATAACTTAGACTCAGTAGCGGATAAGCTTTACTCAGCGCTATTTGCCGCAATGCAAAAAACCAACAGGCCATTGAAAAGACATAGGCAAGTAACCCGGCGATCAACGCTTGCGCGCCAAGGGTTGCACTCATAAAAGCGGCAAGCAGTTCGTCGTGCTTTTCAACCGGTGGCAATGCCATCATCGCCCATTTCATAATGAGCTGCGCGCAACTGACCAACAGCACGCTCATGAAAGCCCAGAAGTAGCCCATCAGGCAGCACCTCCCAGTATGGAGATTCCGACGATAATCAACAAAACCCCCAACCAATGCCGCAGCGAAACTGTCTCATGCCAGATAAAGCGCGCCGCCAGGGTAATAAAGATAAAATTCAGGCTTAACATCGGGTAGGCCACGCTGACGGGAATGCGTTGTAATACCAGCAACCACAACAACATCGCGCAACCGAGCAACGTCACGCTTAATGCCAGCCAGCCGAATAAGTGGCGCCGCCCTGGCCGCCAGGCCGCCTGTTTTTGGCAAAGCTGGCCGCCACAACTCAACAGGCTGGCCAGCACAATGAGCAGATAACTCATGGCATTTGTTCGTAGAAGAAGAGAACAAATCGCCCTTTGCGATAGAGATGATCTGGCGTGGGCACATCATTATCTTCTGGCACTTTATTTTTCGATAGCAACATAACCAAAGAAACATTCCCCTCTTTACGGTGGGTTGCCAGCCAGTTGGCAAAGTCTTCGCGAGAAACAAAGTTATCTTTTGCATCAGCGAAGTTTGTCAGGCCATAGTTCAGCTCACCAGGTTTTGCATACATCGTAATGTCGTCACGCTTTAATTCCCAGGCAACACCAGCACCCACGCCAACACTGTCGGCAAGAATATAGCGGCTGCTCTCAAGCTCCGGCCGTACCACATCGATAAAGGCCTGCGGATTTTTAGAATCGATAACTTTGTCCGGGATAACCCCACCCACCAGCAGTGCCAGGCCAAGTGGACACAGCGCGGCCCACTGCCAACGTTTCGCGTGGTTGCGCGTAGTGAAATACCCCACCAGTGCCCAAACCAGAAACGCGATGCTGGCCTGAATGACTTTCAGCAGTTCATTACTGGCATAGACCGGATGTTTCGCAACTCCCCATGGTGCCAGCACCAACAGGATAACCAACGTACAAATCCCACCAAAAACAGTGTTGATCCAGCCATTCACTTTTAGCGTTTTTGAGGAGGCAGCCAGTTGTGTCGCATGGCGCGCAAGCAAGATTGCCAGCGGTGCAAAACACGGCAGAATATAGGTTGGCAGCTTGCCTTTTGCGATACTGAAAAACAGCAGCGGCATGACCACCCAACCCAGGACATAAAGCGTTCCGCTTTCTATTTTGCGCTCCTGCCAGCCACGCTTTAGCGCGCCTGGCAACAAAGCAACCCATGGCAAACAACCGGCAATGAGGAATGGGATGTAATACCAGAATGGTGCTTTATGCTGTGCATCTTTCTCAGCAAAGCGCTGGATATGCTCAACCCAGAAGAAATAGTGCCAGAAAGTGGGTTCGGCTTTAGCGATAGCCAGTGCCCATGGCAAGGTAATGGCAATGGCGCTCAATACCGCAAGTGGCCCAAACAGCAACACTTCTTTCCAGCGTTTTTGTGCAATCACCCACGGCAACACGCCTAATACAGGGACGGCAAGCGCCAGAAAACCTTTTGTCATAACCCCCATGCCGCAAACGAGGCCAAGCAACAGATAGCCCCCTGCTTTTGCCGCCGTAGTTTGCGCATTCACCGCCAACCAGAAACTGCACATAGCAGCCACCAGCCAGAGCGTGATCATCGGGTCAAGAACCGCATAGGTACCGACGCCGTAAACCAGCAGGCAGGTCAGGAATATGACACCAGAGAGCACCGCGACTGTCTTATCACGCCATAAACGAAACGCCAGCCAGGCAACCATTAGCGCACTGAGCATAATGGAGAAAACGGACCCAAAACGTACCGCAAAGTTGTTATGGCCGAAGATGAGTTGGCTGAGGTTATTGATCCAGTACCCGGCAACAGGTTTCTCAAAATAACGCACATCGAGAAAATGCGGGACAATCCAGTTGCCCGCAGCCACCATTTCCCGGCTTATCTCCGCATAGCGCGTTTCATCCGGTTGCCAGAGCGCGCGAAATTCCAATGGCAGCAGGTAAAAAAGTGCAAAACCCAGCATCAGAAGAAGCGAATATTTGACTGATTTCATCCGTTTTAAACCCTAAATAATTCGAGTTGTGGGTAGCCGACAAGGGAGTGCAGCCAACACTCCCACAGCGTGAAATATGAAGGGTTTATCACCCGATAAATTGTTGGCAACCCAGCCAGCCTTCGCGGCCTGGAATAACACCACGCACTACTTTACCTACTGGCAAAGTCGATAAATCTTCAGGTAACAGCTCGCTCAACGGACAAAACTTGATACCTTCCTCCGCCGCCATGGTGAGCAATTCACTAAAATCCTTGCGCATTACAATCCCTTCCACTTCAGCGTGAATGGTATACACCGGGGTCCCGGTATCCTGCTTCATGCGATCAAGGATAAAACGGTTATAGCCTTCACGACTGACGCCATCGCCAATCACCTCATCCCAGGTTGGGAGCGTTACCGGAATTTGCACCGTCCCCGTACTGCCATCAGGAAGTAACGGTAGAAAGGGGGCTGTTCCACGGCAATCGCTATTGTAGGTGAAGCCGAAAGACTCTTTCGCCCGCACAACCCGTTGGTCCGCTCGCCAGCCTGCAACCGCCGAACATGTCACGGGCTGTTCGATAATTTGGCTAAGCGTATCCAGCCCCAAACGGATCTGTTTATCGAGCTGCTTTGCGTCCCAAACTCCCGCCCAAGTTTGCCACGCGAAGTGATCCCAGGCATGCAGACCGACTTCATGATGATCCGCTGCTGCCGAAATTATCTCAGCGTTCCCCGCGCCAATTTGCCTGCCCGGCCACGCCGTACCCGCCAGTAAAATATCCCAACCATAGAGCGATGCCGCTTTCGATCGCAGCATCTTCCACAGAAATTGCGGTTTCACCAGCCGCCATAAATGGCGGCCCATGTTATCCGGGCCAACGCTCATGAAAAATGTGGCCTGAATACCGTGCAAACTTAAGATCTCAAGAAGATGCGGAACCCCTTGCTGGGTGCCCCGCCATGTATCTACATCAATGCGCAGGCCAACTTTTCTCATGCCTGAGGTTCCGTCAGTTCAACTGTTTTCAGGAAGAAATCCAGGGTTTCATCAATGGTTCGTTCCATTTCAACCGTGGGTTCCCAATTGAGCAGACGATGCGCGTTGCGAATACTTGGCTTGCGGTGTTCCACGTCCTGGTAACCCTTGCCGTAATAAGTGCTACTTTCCACTTCACGGAAACCGGCAAACGGAGGGAAGTGGCTACGTAATGGGTGTTTTTCAAAGCTCTCCAGTAACATTTGCGCCAGTTCTTTAATGCTCGCTTCGTTATCCGGGTTGCCTATATTGATGATTTGCCCATCACAGTTACTATTTTTGTTCTCGATAATGCGGAACAACGCTTCAATGCCATCGCTGATATCAGTAAAGCAGCGTTTTTGTTTACCACCATCAATCAGCTTAATCGGCGAGCCTTCCACCAGGTTAAGAATCAATTGGGTAATTGCGCGCGAGCTACCGATACGTGCGGCGTTGAGGTTATCCAGCCGCGGCCCCATCCAGTTAAACGGACGGAACAGCGTGAAACGTAAGCCCTCTTTTTCGCCATATGCCCAGATAACACGGTCAAGAAGCTGCTTAGAAACTGAGTAAATCCAGCGTTGTTTATTGATAGGCCCAACAATCAAGTTCGAGTTATCTTCATCGAACACTTTGTCGGTACACATACCGTACACTTCGGACGTAGATGGGAAGATGATGCGTTTTTGGTATTTCACACAGTCGCGTATGATTTTCAGGTTTTCTTCAAAATCCAGTTCGAATACGCGCAGCGGGTTACGGGTGTACTCAATCGGAGTGGCAATCGCCACCAGCGGCAACACCACATCACATTTTTTAATGTGATACTCAATCCATTCGGAGTGAATACTGATATCACCTTCCACAAAGTGGAAACGCTCATTGCCGATGAAGCGGCTGATAGCATCAGAACCGATATCCAGGCCGTAAACTTCGAAGTTATCATCTTGCAGCAGGCGTTCGGTCAGGTGGTTGCCAATAAAACCATTCACCCCAAGGATCAGCACGCGAGTACGGCGTTTTATGGCAGATACCGGTTGGTTACTGAGTAATGCTCCTGGCACCAGGCCAAGGGTCTGCGCCAGTTGTGAACCCTGCATGTAGACGCCGTTTTCGGTCTGCCCGGTAACAATTTCCAGCGCACCGCCACCGGTGGCAATAACAAGCGGGCTCACGGATAACACCGTTCCTGCTTTCGCAGACTGAAGCCCTTCGAGCACGCGCCCTTTCCAGACAACAAATTTAGCGCCGCCCACATAGCTAAATGCGCCCGGCCACGGATCGGTCACTGCACGAATCAGGTTATCAATTTCATGGGCCGGAGAATGCCAATTGATGCAGCCATCCTGTGGTGCTCGGCGGCCAAAAATACTGGCTTTGCTGTGGTCTTGCTCAACCTGAGGGAAATGGCCGGTTTTGATAACCGGGAGAATATCTTCCAGCAGGTCAGACGCCGCTTTAGTTAATTTATGATGCAGAGTTAAAGCCGTTTCCGCTGGGGCAATAGCCACACGATGTTGCGCCACAATGGCACCAGCATCTGCACGGCTAACCATACGATGTAACGTAACGCCCGTTTCAGTTTCGCCTTTCACCAGCACCCAGTTTAACGGGGCGCGGCCACGGTAATGTGGCAACAGCGAGCCATGCAGGTTAAAAGCTCCGACCGTCGCACTGTTGAGAATTTCATCGCACAGCAAATTGCGATAGTAAAACGAGAAAATCACATCAGGTTGAGCGGATTGAATACGATCAACCCACAAAGGGTGATTCACATCATCTGGCGCATAAACCGGAATGCCATGTTCTGCGGCAGTGCGAGCCACTGACCCAAAAAAATGGTTTTCAGAAGGTGAATCAGGGTGGGTGTAAATGGCTGTAATGTCATAACCGGCAGCTACCAGTGCATTAATGCCTGCACACCCAATGTCGTGATAAGCAAATACAACAGCTTTCATTGATGATTTTCCTCTGAAGTTGAAACTGAGTCGCGGCTAACTACGCGCTGAATAAAATAACGTGGGCGGGCGCGGACATCGGTATAGATACGGCCGATGTATTCACCCAGCAGTCCCATGCCAACGAATTGCGCGCCGATGAACATAAATAGCACCGCAAACAGCATGAACACCCCTTCCGCCGCCCATTGCGGGCCGAAGGCGAGACGTAACACAACCAAAAGCACTGAAAGGGTGAAGCCGAGTACCGCAATAATGCTGCCAAATACACTCAGCATGCGCAGCGGCGTGGTGGTCAGGCAGGTCACCAGGTCGTACATCAGGTTAATTAAACGCATAAAGCTGTATTTGGAATCACCAAACTCACGCTCGGCGTGATGCACCGGAATCTCGGTCGCTTTACGGGCAAAGGTGTTTGCCAGAATGGGAATAAAAGTGCTGCGTTCATGGCAATTAAGCATCGCGTCGATGATATGGCGGCGATAGGCGCGCAACATGCAGCCATAATCCCCCATCGCTTTGCCGGTAGTGCTTTGAATCAGGCGATTAATCAGACGCGAGGCACGCTTACGAAACCAGGTATCCTGGCGGTTCTGACGTACTGTCCCCACCACGTCGTAGCCTTCATCAGCTTTTGCCACCAGACGCGGGATCTCTTCCGGCGGGTTTTGCAAATCTGCGTCGAGAGTGACAATCAAATCCCCGGTGACATGGCTAAACCCAGCCATTATCGCGTTGTGTTGGCCATAATTACGGTTGAGTAACACCGCAACAATATGGCTACCCGGCAACTCAGCAGCATCCGTCAACATGGATGCGGATTCATCGCTGCTGCCATCATCGACCAGCAAAATTTCGTAATCTTTACCCAAGGTTTCACAGGCAGCCGTCGTGCGCCTGATAAGCTCGGGTAAGCTTTCTTGTTCGTTATAAACCGGGATGACCACTGAGACTTTGTGGATCGGTAAAGGGGTTGTCATATTATTTTCCTGCAACTTCGCGTAATGCATTGATTACGCGTGAGACGTCGTCATCTGACATCGTTGGAAATAACGGAATGGAACAAATACGATCGCTGTTCCATTCGGTATCAGGCAAAGAGAGTGTTGGGTAGCGTTCGCGGTAGTATTTTTGGGTATGAGCGGCCCGGAAATGTAACCCAGTGCCAATGCCCTTCTCTTTTAAAGCCGCCATAAATTCATTACGGGAAATGCCGCAACGCGATTCATCAATACGTAAAATAAAAAGATGCCAGGCATGTTTATGTGCCCATTGAGGATGAATAAGGGGTAAATAAGGCGTATTGACCAACTCAGCCAAATAACGTTCAGCTATTTCAGTACGCCGCGCATTATGTTGTTCAAGTTTGTTTAACTGCACCAGAGCGATGGCGGCATTAATATCAGCGAGATTGTATTTGTACCCTGGGGTGATAACTTCTGCTTGTGGCGCACGCCCTAAGGTCTGGCGGTCAAAAGCATCAACACCGAGCCCGTGAAACTTCAGACTACGCATCCGGTTTGCAAACGGCTCGTCATCAGTAACGATTAACCCACCTTCAGCACAAGTCATGTTTTTAATGGCATGGAAGGAGAAAATTGCCGTCCCACGGTCGCCGACATGTTTGCCTTTATAGTGGGTTCCAGCGGCATGTGCGGCATCTTCAATTACAGGGATTCCGTGGCGTTCACCTATCGCGCGGATAGCGTCGATATCGGCTGGCACCCCCGCGTAGTGCACAGGAATAATGGCGCGTGTGCGTGGCGTAATGGCTGCCTCAATGCTTTCAGGTGTCACCATCAGGGTGTCGCGGTCAACATCAATCATCACCGGTTCGGCGCCTAGCAACACAATCATGTTCAGTGTTGAAACCCAGGTTAAAGAAGGGGTGATCACTTCATCACCAGCCTGGATTCCCAACGCCATTAATGCCACATGCATACCCGCAGTGGCGGAGCTAACTGCAATGGCGTGTTTATTGCCAGTTAACTCGCAAAATGCCTGTTCGAGCGCCTGATTTTTGGGACCTGTTGTTATCCAACCGGACTGCAAAACTTCACTCACTGCAGCGAGTTCTTCTTGTCCCATAGCGGGACGCGAGAAGGGCAGAAATTCACTCATTGGATATCCCTGTTATTAAGTAGAAACTTTATTAATCATGAAGCAGGTTAATTAAATAAAAGCACAACATGAATGATTCGCAATGCTGCTATCTAAACCACTGTTAAATTAAAACCAACTTAGCAGAGATTTCTTAGGCCAATATTAAGACATGCACAATTTAAATAAATAATTCGTGACAAACATCGGATAATTAAGTTCATCAAATTGTCATAAAAATAAAAAAACCAAAAGGTTCCCCACTTTTCTCCTTTATATGCATTCATTTAATTTCCGTTTGATTTTTATCTTGCGCAAAACATTAAGGTTAAATTAAGGTTGGTCGTCAATAATCATACTCGCACATGCACCGCTGGTGGCCTTCGGTAGAAACTCCGTTGGCATCCCCATCCCACTGGCCTGTGTAACAATAGTATAAAAAATGAACCTGTTGGAGATGTTAATGCCCGTACTTTTCAGGATGAAGGTCATCCCGCTGATTTTACTCTTGGCGGTGGTCTTTGCCTTCTTACTCAACTGGCCCGTATTACTGCATTTTTACAATATTTTGACCCATCTTGAGCATGTAAAAATCGGTTTCGTTATCTCCATACCCTTCGTGTTGGTAGCAGCTCTTAATTTTGTCTTCATGCCCTTCTCTATTCGCTTTCTGTTGAAGCCATTTTTTGCACTGCTGTTAATTACAGGCTCAATGGTCAGTTATTCCACGCTGAAATATAAAGTGATGTTTGACCAATCAATGATCCAAAACATCATTGAAACAAACCCGCAAGAAGCGCATTCCTATCTGAATGGTTCCATTATTTTGTGGATTCTGCTAACCGGCGTACTGCCTGCTATCTTGTTGTTTTTGATTAAAATTGAATACCCATCTAAATGGTATAAAGGCATTGCATACCGTCTGCTATCTATGGTGGCATCGCTGGCGCTTGTTGCAGGTGTGGCGGCACTTTACTACCAGGATTACGCCTCTGTCGGGCGTAACAACTCAACGCTTAACAAAGAGATTATTCCGGCGAACTACGTCTACAGCACCGTTCGTTATCTGAAGGATACGTACTTTACGACCAAAGAACCCTTCCAGACGTTGGGCGACGATGCCATACGCGTTGCCAATAAAGAAAAGCCAACGCTGATGTTCCTGGTTATTGGTGAAACTGCCCGCAGCCAGAACTTCTCAATGAACGGTTATTCGCGCGACACGAACGCTTTTACCAGTCAATCTGGCGGCGTTATCTCATTTGCTAATGTGCACTCTTGCGGTACAGCCACCGCGGTTTCTGTGCCGTGCATGTTCTCGAATATGAATCGCACTGATTATGACAGCAACAAAGCCGCAAACAGTGAAGGCTTGCTTGATGTCGTACAGAAAACAGGGGTTTCGCTGCTCTGGAAAGAGAACGATGGTGGCTGTAAAGGCGCGTGCAAACGCATCCCTACCATTGAGATTAAGCCAACCGATAACCCAAAACTGTGTGACGGTAATACGTGTTATGACGATGTGATGCTGGAAAATCTTGATGCCGAAGTGGCTAAAATGGCCGGCGACAAACTGATCGCCTTCCATATGATTGGCAGCCACGGCCCAACTTATTTCCAGCGTTACCCGGCTGAACATCGCCATTACATGCCTGAATGTGCGCGCAGTGATATTGAGAACTGTACTCAAGAGCAGTTGGTTAATACCTACGACAATACCATTCGTCATACGGACTATGTGCTGGCGCAAATGATTGAAAAGTTGAAGCAATATAGTGACCGTTACAATACCGTGCTGCTGTATGTTTCCGATCATGGGGAGTCGCTAGGTGAAAATGGCCTGTACCTGCATGGCACGCCGTACAAACTGGCGCCGGAGCAGCAGACGCACATCCCAATGCAAGTGTGGATGTCACCAGGTTTTATTGCCGAAAAACATATTGATATGACGTGCCTGAAAAATAACGCGGCTAAAAACCAATACTCTCACGACAATCTGTTCTCGTCAGTACTTGGCCTTTGGGACATTAGCACCAGCGTGTACCACCCGGAAAGCGACATATTCCGTGGATGCCGGAGTTAACTCACTGCACTCAGAGGCATAACGCTTTGCGGCAACCTGTCACGGTTGCCGCATCACTTTATAAAGGCTTATATGAAACAGATTACTTTCAGTGATATGCAACAGCAAAGTGAGCTTGCTGCAAACTCCCCTCGTTTACGCGCTCACCGTAATTTTCATCCCGAATTGAACGACCCGGTGCAGCGACTGGCTGTAGCTATGGAGCCAGGAACCTATGTACGCCCCCACCGCCATCCACACACGTTTGAACTGTTGATAGCGCTCAGTGGCCGTTTTCTGGTCTTGAATTTTGATGATTCCGGTACAGTGACTCACCGCGTTGTTTTAGGTGAAGAGTGCAAGGCGCTGGAGATGGATGCAGGATCCTGGCATACCGTGTTGTCGCTGGATAAAGGCGGTGTGATTTTTGAAGTGAAACACGGTGGCTATCAACCCATTGCCGAACAAGACGCGGCCAACTGGGCCCCCGCCGAAGGTGAAGCGGGCACCGCTCAATTAATGAAATGGTGCGCGCAAGCCCAGGTGGGTGACGGCGGTTTTACACGGTAATTGCCAACCTTAATCCGCCAGCACACAAGCATGGCCATTGACGGCCAGTTTCACCCCCATCCCTACTCGCCAGTTTTGTTGGCTGATGGTTTTCACCTGCAAAGGCATCGGCCAACCGGGTGATGCCAGCGTCAGCGTTGACAGGTAACCGGTAAAATCCACATCAACAATCGTCACAACAGGCTGAGGTTCCGAATCTGCCTTAAGTGGCGAAATAACGACTTGTTCCGGGCGCAGCATAATACGCCTCTTGCCGCTAAAATTAGGGTTATCCGCCGGAATATTCCCCAGCTCACAACGAGCAAAACCATTACTGATCTGCGCGTTAAAAATCAACGCATCGCCAAGAAACAGAGCGGTGGCCTCATCTACGGGCTGCGAATAGACCTCAACGGGTGACCCCACCTGCGTAAAGCGCCCATCACGAATTACCGCAATCTGGCTGGCAAAAGAGAGTGCTTCATGTTGATCGTGCGTGACCAGAATAGAGGCGACGCCGGCATGGGTCAGTAATTCAGCCGTAGCTTTGCGGGTCGCAGCCCGCAGCCCGGTATCGAGGGCCGAAAAAGGCTCATCCAACAGCATCAAAACTGGCTCTTGCGCCAGTGCCCGAGCCAGCGCCACACGCTGCTGCTGCCCGCCAGAAATCTCATGCGGCCAGTGGTGTTGAAGTCGGCTGTCGAGTGACACCAGCTCCATCAGTTCCGCCACGCGTCTGCGGTTCTCATGTTTTGAGCCATTCAAACCGTAGGCAATGTTATCACCCACTTTCATATGCGGAAAAAGCGCGCCTTCCTGCGGCACAAAACCAATTCCACGCTGATGTGCCGGAATGAAAGTGTTTTCGTCAAAAAGCGTTTTACCGGATAGCGTGATTCGCCCGCTATCCGGTGTTTCAAAACCGGCGAGAATCCGCAGTAAGGTGGTTTTCCCCGAGCCTGACGGCCCCACAATCACCGTACGACTTGAAGGCAGCACTGACAAACTCAGATGTTCCAGTACCGATGTCTGACCAAATTTTTTAGAAATATTCGCAAGTTCAATCATCTTACAGACCCGCTAGTTTTTGAGACTGCACGTAAAGAATTCCCGTCAGCGGCAGCGAGATAAGAATCATCAGCAACGCATAAGGTGCGGCGGCAACATAGTCTATTTCGCTGGTCAGCGCCCAGAAGCCGGTCGAGAGCGTACGTGTGCCCAATGGCGACAATAAAAGCGTTGCAGTTAATTCGTTGGTTATGCCAAGAAAAACCAGTGCTGCCCCGGCAGCAGCGCCTGGTGCCGCAAGCCGCAAAGTGATACTGCTAATGGCCTGAGCCTGAGTTTTACCTAAGCTGCGGGCTACGTTTTCCAGCTCCACGGGGGCTTGAGCAATACCAGCCCGCAGGTTGATTAACGCCCTGGGCGTAAACATCAGCAAATAAGCCAGAAACAACGTGATTTCCGTCTGATAGATAGGACGCATGTAATGAATAGTCACAGTCACTAACGCCAGGGCAACAACAATCCCCGGCAGCGAGCTTGTAAAGTAATTACAGGCTTCAAGCACACGAAACAGCGGGCGCGGGTGACGCACTGACAGCCAGGCAATAGGGACCCCGGCGAGAATAATAAGCAGCGCACCGCCTGCTGCCAGCAGCAGGGTCTGGCGCAGTGAAAGCCAGAGATCGGCATGATTCCAGTTTTCTATACCGCCCAACCACAGCCAGCGGCACAACACTGCGAGCGGGACAGCTAACGCAAGCAATATCACAGTAAGGGAAAATAGCTGGCCCAATACACGTAACGGCACATTCAGATGCAGGCGATTTTGTTCGCGTGGCGATCCGGCGCCCACGCGGGCATAGCGTGCTTTACCCCGCGTCACACCTTCAAGTGTCAGGAATACCAGGCAACATAGTGCCAGTACGCCTGCCAGCATATTCGCCGCAGGTCCGCTGAAGGTGGACTGGAACTGGTCGTAGATAGCCGTGGTGAAGGTATCGAAACGGATCATCGCATACAGTCCATACTCCGCCAGCAAATGCAGCGTGACCAGCAACGCCCCGCCCCAAATCGCGAGCTTTAGTTGCGGCAGAACAATACGGAAAAAGACCGCCCAGGGCGGTGTACCCAACGAGGCGGCAACGTCTTCCAGCGTCGGGTCAAGGCGGCGTAAAACAGCCGCAACGGGGAGATAAATAAAGGGGTAATACGCCAACACAGACAAAAATACGCCCGCTGATAAGCCGTGTATTGATGGCACTGCGCTGACCCAGGCATAACTTTGCACAAATGCAGGAATCGCCAGCGGTGCGACGGCAAGCATCGACCAGATGCGCCTGCCCGCAAGCGTGGTTCGTTCAGTCAACCAGGCAAGTAACGTCCCCACCGCCACAGACAATGGCACGGTAATAACCACCAGCAGCAACGTGTTGCTGAGAAGTTCAGCAACACGCGGGCGAAATATGAGTGCCTTAACCGTTTCCCAGCCAGTATCAAAACCGATAAACACAACAAAAGCAGGCGGTATCAGCGCAAGCATCGAGAAGAAAATCGCCAATAACACCATCACAAACGCGGGCCGGCGTTGTGCTGTACGGCTGCTAACATTGAGATTATCGGTAATATTGACTGCTGACATCAGGCACTCATCGCTATATTAAAGAATCAAAGAAGGCCAGCTTCAGTCATTAAATCAATGACTTTTTTGCTGTTGAGCGAAGATGCTTCTACTTTAGGTGCATCCAGATCTTTGAGCGGAACCAGTTTCGGGTTAGAAGCAGCATTTACGCCAACTGCATATTCAAACGCATTGTTAGTGCGCAAAGTGTCCTGACCAGATTTACCCGTGATCCACTTCATGAATGCCTGAGCCTGCTGCTGGTGTTTGCTTGAAGCCAGCACGCCGCCACCAGAGATGCTGACAAATGCGCCCGGATCCTGGTGTTTAAAATAGTGGAGTTCGGTGTTTTTGCTGTTTTCGCCAGTTTTAGCCTGGTCAACAAAACGGTAATAGTGGTAGATAACCCCGCCGTCGATCTGACCCGCGTTGACCGCTTTCATCACGGTGCTGTTGCCTTTATAGGCCACGAAATTGGTTTTCATCGCTTTGAGCCACTCAAGCGTCGCCTTTTCACCTTTCAATGCCAGAACAGCACTGACGATAGCCTGGAAATCAGCGCCTGACGGAGAAGCAGCCCAGCGCCCTTTCCACTCAGGTTTAGCCAGATCCATTAAGGATTTCGGCAACTGCGCTTCGCTCAGTTTTGCCGGGTTATAGACGAATACGGTGCTACGTGCGGCAATGCCAATCCAACGTCCATGCTCAGGGCGATAAGCTGGCGCAACCTGTTCCAGCGTGCTTTTATCCAGAGGCGCGAACAATTTAGCGTTATCAACCAGCACCATCGCCGGGGAGTTTTCAGTCAGAAATACGTCTGCCGGAGACTTGCTGCCTTCCTGAACCAGTTGATTACCCAGTTCGCTATCACCACCATTACGCAATGTGACTTTAATGCCGGTTTCTTTCGTGAAACCGTCAACCCACGACTGAACCAGATTTTCATGCTGTGCGTTATAAACCACAATCCCTTCGTTGTTATCGGCCGCACCGGCGAACGGGGTCATCAAAACCGAGGTAGTCACCATTGCGATTGAGCACAGGGACGATACGCCAAATTTCATAAGTTAATCCTTCATAATAATGAGTACATAACACCAGAATGCATAGCGAAGCGGATTAAACCACAGCAAAATGTGAATGCTAATGAAAATGGTTATCATTTTTAAACAAAGGTGAAAAATATGGCAGAACGCAACTTTACTAAGATAAAAATCCTGGTTGGGCGTTGAGGTGGGAACGAAGATTAAAAAAACCTTAAGAACAAACGGCTAAATCGGGCGTGTTTGAACGGGAGCTTCCATGTTCCATACTTTAACCAGGGTCTTTTACAGGATTTTCTTCAGATCCATCTCTTCCTGAATACGTTCACAATAGGTCGCATGTGTTTTGATAGCTTCATCAATACCCGCGTTATACAACGCTGGCCCAAGCTCTTTAATGACAAAATCCGTGAAAAAATCCGCATCAAACTGTTCAAGCGTCAGGTCAAAATTCGCTTCACAGTAATCCACCAGCTTTTGCCTGATGTCCTCTTTCTCGCCCACATTGAGTTTAATTTCAGCCATTACATTTCCATATATCCGAGGGGTTTAATGCAATTTAACGCCCTCAAGGGCACGCATCAACAGCCGCGCTCACAGCCCCGGCCTTTATCCCGAAACTGCAATGGAGAAAGCTGTACATGGCTCTTAAAAAAACGCGAGTAAACGGAATGCGAAGAGAACCCCAGGCAGTCGCTGATCTCCTGAATTGAGAGTGTCGATTCACGCAGCATACGCATCGACAGTAGCAACTGTTGCTGATGTAGCAGTTGAGTGAAGGTTGCAGACTCAAGTTGCAGGCGGCGGTTAAGCGTCCAACGACTCATCCGCAGCTCCTGGCATACTTTTTCCAGTATTGAATTTGCTGATGTTTCCTGCCCTGACAAATAATACTGCTCAATCAACGTATTCACCGCCGCTGTCAGCGGTGGCTCTTTGAAAATTTGTTTTTTGAGTGCACTGACATGGCTCTTTTGTAAGCGGTTCAACAGAGGGTTAAAGGATGCGTTTTCGCAATCCAGATAGCCGTTTTCCAGAATAATGGCGTCGTGCTCCTGGCGCAGCAAACAGGTTTTGTTAAACAGATCGTTCACCAGTGCATGATGATGCACCGCTGAATCCGTCAGCTCTATTTGCATACTGAGGCCGGGGGAATAACTCTTCAATATGCTGCCAAGTAACACCAGATTAAAGATGGCTGAAGGATTATTAACAGAGTGCGGCGCCCGGTTTTTATATCTTATACGGGTATGTGACTGCCCTTTTTCTATAAAAAGATCATCACAATTACCAATCAAGAACCGGTTATCGGAAAAACTCCATAATGCTGACTCCAGTGTTTTTTCATTCAGACACAGGCCTATTAACTCAGGAAAAATAGCATGGGAATGTTCAACGCTATTAATGTAAATAGTTTCCGGAATAGCACTCCCATAAAGCGTTTTATTAAGCCCACTAATTTTAGCCATTAATTGATAATGGTTATGTTCAGTAATACGTCCGTAGGGTTTGTCTATTTCATGAGTTGACAATCCCAACGCCCCTAACAAATTATTTGTGTCAATTCCTTTTTGACGTAAATTATTAAGACTTGTCCTATAAATTGAATTAGATACGCTTCTGGTAAGCATGTGGACCTTGCACAAAGTTGAACGTTAATATTGTTTTTGTAATGTTAATGTATTGTAGCATCCTGCATTATTTTGAGATACCGCTCACAAAAAAAAGCCCTGCTCCCAGGAGCACAGAATTAGCTTTCCATTGCAAAGTCGCCCGCTATTTATCTGGTTATTATTCCGCAGTTGTTGATGTACTTACCTTTGCGAACCCTGGATATATACCCTACATAAATAAGGCCAATAACAATGGAATCCTTAAGCGTTAAATCAAAATTGAATACCCTGACAATCTGTCTCACTCTGGCATTAGCTGGAATGGTTTCTGGTTGTAATGACGACGATGATGACGACAACCAGGAAGAACCGCCCGTCTCACAAGTAAAGGACGCTGCGTATTACCAAAAAATGGCCAAAGAAGCCGCAGGTAAAATGAGCGTTGAAGAAAAACTTAATATGGTTGTTGGGCCAGGAATGGATATGGGGAATGGAGAATTCCCGGCAACCAATAATAAAAATGATGTATCCGGCGTTGCCGGTTATATAAATGGCGTAAAAAGCGACAAGCTGGATATTCCTGCGGCAAAATTAGCCGATGGCCCGGCCGGGTTGCGTATTAATAGTACTCGTAGCGGCAGTTCTGAAACTTTCTATGCCACCGCCTGGCCAATTGGTTCTTTGCTGGCTTCATCCTGGGACACAAAATTAGTGGCTCAGGTGGGTAAAGCAATGGGCGAAGAAATTAAAGAATATGGTGTCGATTTTATTCTCGCACCAGGCATGAATATTCAACGTAACCCACTGAACGGGCGTAACTTTGAATATTACTCTGAAGATCCACTGCTGAGCGGGAAAATTGCCGCCGCCATGGTTGACGGTGTGGAGTCAAATCAGGTCGGCACAACCATTAAACACTTTGTTGCCAACAACTCAGAAACCAACCGTAACGCCATTGATACCATCGTGTCGCCGCGCGCCATGCGTGAGATTTACCTGCGCGGTTTCCAGATAGCGGTAGAAGAAGCGCAGCCGTGGGCGGTGATGTCGTCGTATAACAAACTCAACGGCACTTACACCAACGAACGCCGCGACCTGCTGACTGATATTTTGCGAAATGAGTGGGATTTTAAAGGGCTGGTCATGTCCGACTGGCTGGCAGGAACCCCGCAATTAACGGGCTGGAAACAGCTAAAAGCCGGTAATGACCTGATTGAACCAGGTGGATTTACCGACCCGGTAACCGGTGCTTTCAACAATACTGGTGTGCTGGCCGCACTGAAAGATTCTTATAAAAAGGGGGATATTAGCGAAGCGGATGTCACGGTTAACGTGGAACATATTCTCTCGCAAGTCTTCCAGTCCCCTTCTTATAACAACTACGCCGCGTCCAATAAACCTGACCTCGAGCAGCACCGTGTGTTAGCACGCCAGGCTGCGGCAGAGAGCATGGTGTTGTTGAAAAATGACAACCAGGCGCTGCCACTAACACCACGCCTGAAGCTGGCAAGCTTTGGGGTTAGCCAGATTGAAACCATTAAAGGCGGCACCGGTAGCGGCCAGGTTAACAATGAAGCGACCGTTATGCTGTCAGAAGGGTTGCAACAGCAGTACACCGTCGATGAATCGCTAACCTCATTCTACCGTGACTACTATGCGCAAAATAAAGTTGAGCATCCGGGCTTTGTGGCCTCAATTGGCACCTACTTTACCTGTGACGACCCGGCAATTGACCCGGCAGTGGTTGAAAGTGCTGCCCAGAACAATGATGCAGCACTGATTACCATCGGGCGAATCGCGGGTGAAGGTGTGGATCGCACTAATACTCGTGGCGACTACCTGCTAACCGAAAATGAACTCAATTTGATTCAGAATACGTCTGATGCATTCCATGCCGCAGGCAAGAAAGTGGTTGTCGTGCTGGATGTCTCTGCCATCGTCGATACCAGCGAATGGGCCGATAAAGTGGATGCCATTTTGCTGTCATATCTGCCAGGCCAGGAAGCAGGCTTTGCTATTACCGATGTCCTCTCAGGCGTCGTCAACCCTGGGGGCAAACTGGCACAAACCATTCCGCAGTCTTATGCCGATGTCCCTTCCGCAACCACCTTCCCGGGTAAAGACACCAACGGCGACGGCACACCGGATGAAATCTCTTATAACGATGACATCTACGTCGGCTACCGCTACTACAGCACCTTCAGCAAACCGGTTGCCTGGCCGTTCGGCTACGGACTTTCCTACACCACCTTTGGTTATGACGGTGCGGCAGTTGAGTCGAACACCCTGAGTAATGGCGCAAAAGGTGGCGTCACGCTTAGCGTTTCGGTGACCAACACCGGCAACGTTGCCGGGAAAGAAGCCGCTCAGGTCTATATCAGCGCACCAGAAGTGAAGCTGAAAAAACCGGCTCTCGAGCTTAAATCCTTCAGCAAAACAGACAGCCTGCAACCTGGTGCAAGCCAGAAGCTGACCTTCACTATCCCTGCCAAAACGCTGGCAAGCTTTGATCCGCAAAAGAACCAGTGGATTGTTGAGCCTGGCACCTACAAGGCCTGGGTATCTCCTTCTTCCGACGTAACGGGCCGTGAACCTGTCACCTTTAACGTTAGCGAAGAAATTGTGGTTAGCAACACCACTCCGGGTGCACTTGCACTCCCGGCGGGTGTGAACGCCGCTGATTTTGTCACCGTGAGCCAGTAAGTCCATCCAGGGCGAGTTCGTTCTCGCCCTGGTCAATAAGGCAATAAGTGTTAATGAGTAAACCGGTGTTCAGGCTGAGTTTTTCTCAGCCATTTTTAGCGCAGATGGTGACAGTGGTATTGCTCTGCGGCCTCGGCTATCAGCTGGCTGTGCTGACATGGTGCATAGGTGAAATGCTTTTTCCGCAAGCACCACTCCCGGCTCAGGCTCAAAACGGTAACCACCAGGCCGCACCTGCTGAAATCAGGTTCAGCACGCTATTCCCAGCCAGGGATAAAGAGATCGCGCCAGCGGCAACGCTCTCCTCGCTAAAAGTGCGGCTGGCCGGGGTGATAGTCAGTAGCTCACCTGAAAATTCACTGGTGATAATTGAGCAAAGCGGCCATCAAAATAGTTACGGTATTCATGATGTTATCGACGGAACGCAGGCAAGCATCATCGCTATTAAAGATGACCATGCTGAACTGCTTAACGGGGGGCAGCATGAAATTCTGCGGATGTATGACGACGCTGTGACAAGCGCACCTGACGCACTTGCCACCGCCAGAAATCAGTTACTGAAAGAGCCGAAAAAATTGCTGGAGATGGTGGCAATCACACCGGTGAATAAAGACGGCGTGATGCAGGGGTATCGCCTTAATCCCGGCAAAGAGGCCACGCTTTTTGAGCAAAGTGGATTACAGCCCAACGATTTGGCAATCGCCATCAATGGCTTTGACCTACGCGCGCCGCAAGAGGCCGCAAAGTTTATGGCCCAGCTCAGTGAATTAACGCA
This sequence comes from Buttiauxella noackiae, assembly GCF_000737905.1. Taxonomy (NCBI): domain Bacteria; kingdom Pseudomonadati; phylum Pseudomonadota; class Gammaproteobacteria; order Enterobacterales; family Enterobacteriaceae; genus Buttiauxella; species Buttiauxella noackiae. The sequence goes on along the minus strand of NZ_JPRU01000001.1, from coordinate 279,465 downwards.
GCTTGATATCACCGTTGTGCGTGATGATGCTGAGAAGAGTATTTTTGTAGATTTATCAATAAAGTAAGGTTGGGTATGTCATTACAAATAACAAGAATTGCCCAGAGCCTCACTCTGCTGATGGCTCTTTTGCCTGCTGCCTGGGGAGCCAATTACAGCGCCAGTTTCAAAAGTACCGATATTCAGGAATTTATTAATATCGTCAGTAAAAACCTGCATAAAACCATCATTATCGATCCCGCCGTGCGCGGTGTCGTTAACGTCCGCAGCTATGACTCGCTCAATGATGAGCAGTATTACCAGTTCTTCCTTAGCGTGCTGGATGTGTACGGTTTCGCTGTGGTGCCTGGGGCCAGTGGTGTGCTGAAGGTGGTGAAATCTGTCAATGCGAAAACCGCCGCCATTCCGCTGGCGGATGATTACCATGCAGGAACCGGAGACGAAGTGGTGACGCGCGTTATTCCGGTGTCAAACGTCGATGTGAAAGAACTCGCGCCACTGTTGCGCCAGCTTAACGATAACGCCGGGGCCGGGAATGTGGTGCATTACGAGTCCTCCAATGTGCTGCTGGTGACCGGGCGGGCAGCGGTAGTGAATCGTCTGGCAGAAATTGTGCGCCGCGTAGACTCAGCCGGTAATCAGCAATCTGACATCATTAAATTAAAGTACGCCTCTGCACGTGAGATGGGTTTAATCCTTAATGGCTTAAATAAAAATGATCGTAAAGGCAGCGGTCTGGTACCGAACGTGGTGGCTGATGAACGCACCAACAGCGTGGTTATTTCTGGCAGTGCACAGGGCCGCCAGCACTTAATCACTATCGCCCGCCAGCTAGACCGTGAAGAGCAAAACCAGGGGAACACACGCGTTTTTTATCTTAAATACGCTCAGGCGAAAAACCTGGTTTCGGTACTGAGCGGTGCAAACTCATCGCCATCCCAACCCGCCAAAGGGGAAACCGCACCTGCCAGCACGGGTGCCGGTGCCAGCAGCACTACCTTTAACGGCAAAGAGGTCACCATTGTTGCCGATGAACAAACCAACTCGCTGGTTATCACCACCCAGCCTGATGCCATGCAGGCGCTTGAACAAATCATCAATCGTCTTGATATTCGCCGCGCCCAGGTGTTGATTGAGGCGGTCATTGTAGAGATGCAGGATGGCGACGCGCTTAATTTCGGCGTGCAGTGGTTTAACGAAAACGGCGGTGCTACCCAATTTACCAGCACCGGGCTGCCGATAAGCGCGGTAGTGGCGGCTGAAAATAGAAAAAACGGGTCTTCAGGCAGTGCTGCCTTACTGAGCAGTTTTAACGGTATCGCCGCCGGTTTTTATAACGGCAATTGGGGCGGGCTGGTCACCGCACTTGCCAACAACTCACGCAGCAATATTCTCGCCACGCCAAGCATCGTGACGCTCGATAACAAAGAAGCGGCCATAAACGTGGGCCAGGAAGTCCCGGTTATTACCGGCAGCCAGGCCAGCACGACCGGCAGCGTGTACAACACCGTCGAGCGTAAAACGGTAGGCACTAAGCTCAAAGTCATCCCGCAGATTAACGATGGTGAAAGTGTGCTGCTTAATATTGAGCAGGAAGTTTCAAGCGTTGCCTCTGCCAGTTCCGTCGACTCATCTTCAGCCGGGAGCGATCTGGGCGCGACGTTTAACACTCGCACCATCAGCAACGCAGTAATGGTCAGAAGCGGAGAAACGGTGGTGCTCGGTGGCCTGCTGAACAACCAGACCACCGAGAGCGTCAGCAAAGTGCCCATCCTCGGAGATATTCCGCTACTTGGTTATCTGTTCCGCTACAACAGCACCAGTACCAGTAAACAAAACCTGATGGTGTTCATTCATCCGGTCATACTGCGCGATGGCGCCAGTTATAACGGCGTTTCCAATGAAAAATACCGCCAGTTCCGTGACGAACAAAAGTCCGATCGTCTCAATCGCGATCCTCTTGCCCTTCCCTCTCCTGACCTGACTCTGCCAGCAACACCGGGTGCCCGCCCACGCGGAGGGTTCTTCAATGAGTGAGGAAAAAAAATGGGTAAAGCTCCCCTTTAGCTTTGCCCGCGATCACGGCGTGCTGGTGCAGTGGCAAGATGAGGCGCCAGTGCTGGTACATCATGGCGAACTCAGGCCGCAAATCCTGTTAGAAATACGTCGTGTAATGCGCCAGTCATTTTCCGTTAATACCGTCGCCGCCGCGCAGTTTGAGCAACTCCTCATCAAAGAGTATCAACGCGATGGCAGCGAAGCGCGCCAGTTAATGGAGGATTTGGGCAATGACCTGAGTTTCAGCGATCTCGCCGGACAGTTGCCTGGTACGCAGGACCTGCTCGATATGGAGGATGACGCGCCGATAATTCGCCTGATCAACGCCATGCTGGGCGAAGCGATAAAACTGGGCGCATCCGACATTCATATTGAAACCTATGAGTCCCGACTTGCGATTCGCTTTCGTATTGATGGTGTTTTACGTGAGGTTATCCAGCCACAGCGCCAGCTGGCGGCGGTATTTATCTCGCGCATCAAAATTATGGCCCGCCTCGATATTGCCGAGAAACGTGTTCCGCAGGATGGGCGTATTAGCCTGCGCATCGGTGGCCGGGCCGTCGATGTCCGTGTCTCAACGCTGCCATCCAGCCACGGGGAAAGAGTGGTACTGCGCCTGCTGGATAAAAACACTGTCCATCTGGCGCTTTCTCATCTGGGCATGTCAGAGGATTTGCAGCAAACCATGTCAACTCTGGTGCGTAAGCCATATGGCATCATTCTGGTTACTGGCCCAACGGGTTCGGGCAAGTCCACCACCCTTTATGCCGCGCTATCTGAAATTAATAACCACGAGCGCAATATTTTGACGGTGGAAGACCCCATCGAATATGACCTTGATGGCATCGGCCAGACGCAGGTCAATAACAAAGTCGATATGACTTTTGCCAGAGGGCTGCGCGCGATTCTTCGTCAGGACCCGGATGTAGTGATGATCGGCGAAATCCGCGATACCGAAACCGCGAAGATTGCCGTTCAGGCCTCGTTGACCGGGCATTTAGTTTTCTCAACGCTGCATACCAACAGCGCCATTGGTGCCATTGCCCGCTTGCGGGATATGGGCGTGGAGCCGTTTTTGCTCGCATCTTCACTGACGGCGGTGCTTGCCCAACGCCTGGTGCGCACACTCTGCCCTCACTGCAAAGCCCCTCAGTTGTTGGACGAGCAACAACGCCTGCGCTACGGCTTTGGGCGCGACATTACCCACCTATGGCAACCGGTCGGCGGTGAGTGCTGCAACCACACAGGCTATCGCGGGCGCACCGCGCTGCACGAATTGGTCGTTATTGATGAAGCCGTTCGCAAAGCACTTAACCACGATGCGACGGAAGATGAGCTGGAAGCGCTTATTCGTACCCGTACCCCGGCCTTGCGCGATGACGGGCTGGAAAAGGTGTGGCAAGGCGTGACGTCACTTGAAGAAGTGCTCCGCGTGAGCCGGGAAGAATAATCATGGCTGATTTCCGCTGGCAGGCGCTGGACAGTAAAGGCAAGCCAAAACAAGGTTCGCTCGAAGCAGACTCCGTCCGTCACGCTCGTCAACAACTGCGCGAAAGACAATTACTGCCTGTCTCAATTAGCGAAGTTCACGCATCAGCAAGCACTTCACGTCATTTTTCATTCCGCCGTATGCCGGGAATGCGTAAAAGTGAATTAACCCTGTTTACCCGCCAACTTGCCACGCTCCTGGCGTCGGCAATTCCACTGGAAGAAGCGCTGAATGTAGTTTCGCACCAGACGGAAAAAAACCGGGTTCAGCGCGTGATTAACGGCGTGCGTAGTCGTGTTCTTGAAGGGCAAACGATGGCAAAAAGCATGGCTGCAAACCCTGCCGCCTTTGATGATCTTTACTGTGCCATGGTGGCGGCCGGTGAAAAGTCGTCCCATCTCGATGATGTATTAATGCGGCTGGCAAATTACACCGAGCAACGCCAGCAAATGCAAAACAAGCTGCGCCAGGCGATGGTTTACCCCTGTGTTCTGACCGTGGTAGCCGTGGGAGTTATCGCCATCTTACTGGTGACGGTCGTCCCTAATGTGGTGGAGCAGTTTGTCCACATGAAACAGGAACTGCCGCTAAGCACCCGGCTGCTGATGGGATGCAGCGAGATGTTGCAACGTTTCGGCGTGCTCTTCCTGCTCACCATAACCGGTGCGGCCCTTTACTGGCGCCGCTGGTTAAAAACCCCGGCAAATCGTCTGCGTTACCACAATTTAGTGCTGCGTTTACCGATAGCCGGGAGGCTTAGCCGGGCCACCAATACCGCCCGTTTCGCCAGCACGCTCAGCATTCTCAATGCCAGCACTGTGCCGCTACTGGATGCCATGCAGATCAGTGGCGAAGTGCTGCAAAACGCGGAGGCCCGCCTACGCATCACCCTCGCCCAACAACGAGTACGCGAAGGCAGCACCTTGCGCGCAGCCTTAGAACAGACACGTCTGTTCCCACCGATGATGCTGCATATGATTGCCTCCGGCGAACGAAGCGGCACCCTGGATAGCATGTTGTCTCGCGCCGCTGACAATCAGGACAACGCATTGCAGCAGGAAATGACTCTCGCGTTGAGCCTGTTCGAACCGCTTCTGGTGGTCAGCATGGCAAGCGTGGTGCTGTTTATCGTGCTGGCGATTCTCGAACCCATTCTGCAACTAAATAACATGATCAGTCATTGAAAAGGAGTCGTTATGCATAAGCCTCAGCAGCAAGGTTTTACCTTGCTGGAAATTATGGTGGTGATCGTCATCCTCGGCATTCTTGCCAGCATTGTGGTGCCGAATCTGATGGGGAATAAAAATCAGGCCGACCGACAAAAAGCGGTCACCGATATTGTGGCACTCGAAAATGCGCTGGATATGTACACCCTCGACAATGGGCGTTACCCCACCACCGAGCAAGGTTTAGATGCGCTACTCAACAAACCAGAAGCCGCGCCCGTACCGAAAAATTACAAACAGAATGGCTATATCAAACGCCTTCCGGAAGATCCATGGCAAAACGCTTATCAGCTGGTCAGCCCCGGCGAGCATGGCTCGGTTGATATCTTTTCCGCAGGCCCTGATGGGCAAGCGGGTAATGATGACGATATTGGCAACTGGGATATGAACGGAGCCAAAAGCTAATGACCCAGGCTACGAGCAACCGGGGATTTACGCTTATCGAAATGATGCTGGTAGTGGCAATCATCGCTACGGCATCAAGTCTGGTTGTGATGGCGTTACCGGCAAACTCCCCACAAAAACAGGGGCGCGAAATGCTGGCCCGGCTTGCCGATGCCATTCCTGCGCAACGCATGGAAGCCATGGCTCAGGGTTCGTTATTGGGCCTGAGCATCAAGGCTCACGGCTATCAGTTTATGGTGCAGGACTCCAGCCGTTCTCGCGGCTGGCGGGCTATATCAACGATGCAGCAACCTGATGGCGAAACCATCACATTGCAACTGACACAACAGGATCTACTGCTTGATGAATCGCCAGTAGATGAACGAGACGATAAACCACAGCTGCTGTTGTTTCCCGGCGGTGAAGTCACCCCTTTTGAACTGCGCGCCTTCGCGCAAAAAAAAGCCATTGCGACATTAATTGTCAGCGAAGCGGGTGAAGTGCAGCTGGTCGATGCTACGGACACCACACCATGAAGCAACATGGAATGACACTACTGGAAGTGATGGTGGCAATGGTCATTTTTGCCGGTGCCAGTCTTGCATTAATGAACAGCCTCAGTAGCCAGATGATGGCGCTGCAATCGATGGAAGAGAGCGTGTTTGGCAGTTGGGTGGCAGAAAATCAGATGGTCGATCTGCGCCTCGCTGGGGGGTGGCCAGCACTGGAAAAGGTTTCTGGCAAAGAGCAGTTCGCCGGGCGTAACTGGTACTGGCAACGTCTGGGTGAGACAACGCGAGATCCATTGTTACGGGCCGTTGAAATCCAGGTGCGAAGCAAACCGAACGACGATCCGCGCATTCAATTGCGCAGCTATTTTTTCCGCCAACCATGAACGGCAATCAGCGTGGTTTTACGCTACTGGAAGTGCTGGTCGCATTGGTGATTTTCGCCCTGCTAAGCCTCACGGCTCAGGCGGTGTTCCAGGGAGTATTACGTAACAACGCCGTGATCCAGGCGAAAATCTCGCGCCTGACCGAACTCAGTTTTGCCATGCAGCAATTGGAAAATGACTTTACTCAGAGCTTCCCACGCACCGTGCGTGAAGCGGGAGCGCCGGGGAGCACAATGTTTAGCGCAGCCGATGGCCTACTGCAAAGTAAAGGTGATGGTGTGATGTTTACTCGCAGCGGTTGGTTTAACCCCGATGCCCGTTTGCGCCGCAGCGAACTGCAAAAACTGGGCTGGCGTTTACAGGGTTCACAGCTTGAAAGAGTGACATGGCGTTACCCGGATAACCTACCGGGCACCGAGCCTAATCAAACGGTGGTGCTGAAATCGGTGCGGCAATTTCGACTGCGTTATTACCGCGACGGCCGCTGGTTAACACAATGGACGGCGACACGCGAACTGCCACAAGCGGTGGAAGTCACGCTGGACTTGCCCGATTACGGGGTCGTTACGCGGCGCTTTCTACTGGCCGCAAGTGAGAATGGCCGATGAAATATCAAAGAGGTATGGCTTTGCTCGTCGTCTTACTTTTGCTTTCTGTTATGGCTCTGCTGGCTTCGCAAATGACGGTTCGTTACCGGCAGATGTGGCAGCGCAGCCATACGCTACTGAGCCAATTACAGATGCATGAGTATCTTCTGGGAGGTGAAGCATTCGTCGCCCGAGTGCTCTATCAGGACATGTTAGATAGCCCACAAAAAACCTCCCGCGCGCAGTATTGGGCGACACAGCAAGAGGTCTGGCCGATTAACGAAGTTGCGCTGCGTGCTGAAATCCGTGATGAGCAAGCCTGCTTTAATCTCAACAGCCTGCAAAACCATGACGAGAATAACCCGGACAACATGGCCCAGTATCGCGAACACGTATTTGTCTCACTACTACAGAGTCTTGAGGTAGACAACCTACGCGCCCGGCAGCTCGCAGCCACCGTAGAAGACTGGTTGGATGCCAACAGTGACCCGCAGCTATCAGGGGCAGAAGACCATGACTACATGGCGCTTAATCCGCCCTATTTGCCCGCTAACCAACCAATGAGACACCTGAGCGAATTACGTGCCGTTAAAGGTATAAATGGCGAGTTATATCAAATGCTCACTCCATTCGTTTGCACACTTCCTGAACGCTCTCTTGCGGTGAATATCAACACGCTTGAGGAGTCACAGGCCCCGCTGTTGTCAGCACTGTTTCTCAATATCCTGTCCGTGCAATCAGCCCGCGAGCTGATTAAGCGTCGCCCGGTGGAGGGCTGGACAAGTGTCGATGAATTTTTAGCCCTTATTCCTGGCGGCGATGAGCGAATTGCCGGGCCTGAAATCTCCCGCTCACTCACGGTAAACAGTGACTATTTTGTCTCGTCACTCACCATCGAAAACCCACAACAGCACAGCCGAATGATCAGCCATTTTTATCGAACAAGCGACCGCAAGGTTAGCGTTCGCAGCCGTGAAACAGGAGTGTGGCCATGAGTGAAACGTTATTAATCCGCCTCGCAAGCCATGCACATCAACCCATGTTCTGGTGGCTATTCTCCACAGACGATCGGCTGTTATTTTCCGGCGAAGTGCCCGATGCCGCAGCGCTCGCAAGCTTGCAGGAATACACCATTGGCAATCAGGTGGTGGCGTTGGTGCCAGCCTGTGATTTGGTGCTGCGTTCCGTGAATTTGCCGGGGAGACTGACGAGCAAAACGCGCAACGCGCTGCCTTTTCTACTCGAAGATGAGGTGGTTGAAGAGCCGTCCCGATTGCATGTGGCAGTACTTGCCCACGAATCACCATCAGTCCATCTGGCTGCGGTGGAACACACCTTAATGCAGGAGTGGCTGCGTTGGCTGGATGAAGCAGGTTTGCAAGCCAGCCGGATGCTGCCTGATGTTTTGGCGCTGCCGCAAACTGTAGGCGGGTGTCGCTGGCCACTCAATGAACAGCATCTGATTCGTGAATCGCGCTGGCAAGGCATGGTGCTTGAAGAGGAATTGATAGCCTGTTTACCCCCAACGCAAGTTTCCGGGTGGCAAACTTCAACCCAGGCCCTGCCGCTGCGCGCGGTCCATCTTCCGCCCGTCACCCTGTTGCAAGGCACATATTGCCCACAGAAGAAAAAAACCGGCAGCTTCGGTGTGTGGCGAACGCCGGTATTTTTGCTGGCCGCAAGTCTGATCTTGATACTTGCAGTCCGCGGGGTCGAGAGCCTTAGCCTGAACCACCAGCAATCACTGATTCAGGAGCAGATGGCAGCTGTCTACCGCCAGGCCTTCCCCGGTAGTAAACCGGTGAGTGACCCGTGGTTTGCATTTAAAAAGAAGATGGAGGGGCGAAACAGCCAATTCCTGCCTTTTGCCCGAACACTTGATAGCGTGCTTCCCTCTACTGTTCGCGTGCAAACATTACAATTTAATGCCGCTGAAAAGGAGTTGCTGGCACAACTCTCCGGCACATCAGCCATTGCATTACAGGCTATAGAACAACGAATTCCAGCTGGTTTCTCACTACGCATCGATGAGGAGCACACCAGAGCTGGCATGGTTACGGTCTATCTCAACCGTAAGCCAACACGCCAAAAAGAGCATCAACCGGCAATGCCACGTCTTGAGCAAATGAAGGCACAACTGGTCCAAATGCAAAGTGAGATTGGGCAAAAACCGGCGATTTCACAGCCAGTCACTAATATGGCCGATGTCATAACCCGCACCAGTATCCAGGCTCACCTTCCTGCCCCACCAGTGACGCAAAACGACAACATGCTTGAAATCAAATACGCCACGCCACTGCCTTTTGCCTCGCTGGCAAACTGGCTACAAACCCTTGAAGTCCAGTATGGCATTGTCGCGCAGCAGGTTGAGCTGACCGATAAAGGCCAGGGCAATGTGCAAGTGGAACGTTTAGTGCTATCCGGGCGTAGCCACTTATGAAAAGACAATATCTGCTGCTGCCATTGGTGCTGGGTTATCTGCTGGGACTGCTGTTGATGATACCCGCCCGCTTTGTCATCGACTGGTTGCCTTTGTCATCAGGAGTCTCATTACAGGGTGTCAGCGGCACCCTCTGGCAAGGCCAGGTGCAAACCTTAGCGTTGGGCAAACAACAGGTTGGCCCGATTAGCTGGAACTGGCGTAGCACAGCATTGCTCGAGGGAAAGATCGCGGCAGATATTGCACTGGCCGATCCTCGCATAATTAGCGGACGCGGGATTATTGGCTGGAACGGCGAATGGAGTATCCAGGAGGCTACGCTGCGTTTTCCGGCGGCGGTTTTGGGCAATGCCATGAGCCTTTCAGCCAAACTTGGTGGTGAGGTCAGCGCTCATCTGACCCAGCTTCGTTTTACCCCTCGCAACTGTATTGAGGCGCTGGCCGATGTGCGCTGGAGCAATGGGAACCTGGTGGATATCGCCGCCACGGTGAATACCGGCGATACCCGTCTGCGCATCAAGTGTGTGAACCAGCAATGGCTTGCCGATATCACGCAAACATCCGAACAACTCCATAGCAAAGGGCAGCTCAGGTTACAGGGAGAACAACAGTATCGTTTGCAAGGAGAGGTCACGCCCGGCGCGACTTTCCCCCCCGCATTATTGATGCTACTGGCGCAAAGTGCCGGCCATGAATCACAGGGCCGTTATACATTCGAAACATCAGGGCGTTGGTAAGCGCCCGTAAAAGGAACATGAACCATGTACCAGGATTTTTTCGCGCTGAATGCGGCACCCTTTACGCTTTCACCCGATCCCGATTATCTCTATCTTGGCCCGGTGCATCGGGAAGCGTTGAATCTGCTGCATCGCACCGTTGCATCAGGCGGTTTTATGACTCTTGTGGGTTCACCCGGCACCGGGAAAACCACCCTGACCCGCCATATCTGTCTGCATGCGGGCGTGGAAACCGAAACGGCATATTTGATTGCGCCGTTAAATTCCCCAGCAGCTCTCACGACGCAAATTTGCCGTGCGTTTCATTTGCCCGATGAAACCGATCTGGAGACCTTTTTACGTCATAACCACCGGGGCCGAAAGCAAGCGGTACTGCTCATTGATGAAGCACAGCATCTCACCGAGGCCCAGCTTGAAGCACTAGGCGCATTGACCAATATTGAAACTGACGACAAAAAATTGCTGTCGATTGTACTTATTGGCCAACCGGAACTCGAAGATAACCTTAACGGTTCGCGCCTGGTTCAGGTAAAGCAGCGTGTGACAGCACGCTATTTCCTCACACCGCTGTCAACAGAAGATGTGGATGCGGCAGTGCGGTTTCGCCTGCAAAAAGCGGGCTGTTTGCACCCTATCTTTTCGCGCGGTGCCATCAGTGTCATTACCCGTATCAGTAAAGGGATTCCACGCATTATCAATCGGCTTTGTGAACAAATGTTAGTGGATGCCGCTGTGGAAAGACGCTGGCGCATAACCTCCTCGCATGCCGTGCAGGCTGCTCACAAGGTCACAGGGCGGGTAGATATTGGTGGAATGCCCGGAATTATCAGCCTTATCGCAGGCTGCATGTTTGCGTTTGTTGTTGGTGGGTTTGTCTGGAAACAGTGGGGATGGTTGCCGCAACCGGAAGTACGCACTGTTAACATTCCGGTGAGTATTGCCCCGGATCCAAAGGTTCAGGCGTCGTTTGCAGCGTCTGTGAATAAGGCCCGTAATCAGAGCGCTGCATTTTCGTTGTTGAGCGCAACATGGGGTTATGACAGTGCGGATGAGCTATCGCCATGCGAGACAATATCCCCCACAGGGCTGCGCTGTTTTCGCACTTTTGGCAAGTTAAGTGAGTTAGTTTCCCTGAATTATCCCGCCGTCGTGCATCTTAAAGATAAGACTTATGGCCATTGGTTTGCGGTGCTCAGCCACGTTAACGGTAGTAAGGCATCACTTCTTTTCGCCAACCAGGAATGGGAGGTTTCACTGGACTGGCTTAATCAGCGCTTTCAAAAAGATGCCACGTTAATCTGGCAAATGCCTGCCAGCGGCGCGACTCATGTGACCAATCATAGTCCGGCAGAAGATATAGAGTGGCTAGCCCAAAGACTTACGACAGCATTGAAAACGCCGGTGAGTGAAAAGAGTGCGAAAATTCAGGCGGGGATCCTCGCATATCAAAAATTGCAGCATCTGCCTGCTGATGGGATTGCAGGAGAGCAAACACTATTGCGTCTGAGCAACCAGCCAGGCATGGATATTCCCACCCTTGACGGCACCATTCCTGCCCGTGACCAGACGGCAAACAAGACAACAGAGCAGGAGAAACCATGAACCTGTCACTCACTCTCAAACCACACTCGAGGTTGTCAGCCAAAGGGTTTCTGATTTTAACCTGGTGTTCAGGGCTAACCTTTGCGGCATTCTCAGGGGCTGCGGCCTGCTACGGCTGGTACAGCCTGCATAATCTGCCCACGGTCAAAAGAGTTGAAGTCCCTCACCAGGCCCCACTCCCCTGGCGTATTGTCAGCAACACGCTGGCGTTTAAGACACAACCTGTGCCTGCGGAACCAGAGGAAGAATCGGAAGCAATTCCAGAGGAAGAATCATCAGAGGTTGAAGAACCGGGCAGCGCCGTGTCGGATGAAAAAATGGCGGATGACGATACCTATCCAGGCCTTGAGCAGTTATCCGAAGATGCGCGGCGGCGAATGCCCTCCATCAAATACAACGCCCACGTGTATTCCAGTGAAACAGGTAAAAGCGTTATCAATCTTAACGGCAACGATTACCACGAAGGAGCCGCTGTAGGTGCGGGAGTAAAACTGATGAAAATTGAACCTGATGACAGTATTTTCTCGTTTGAAGGGCAAACGTTCCGCGTAACGGCTCTGTCGGACTGGTGAATGTGATGATGTTACTTGAGTTGGCTTCTTTCTACCCCATGGCCTGGAGTGCAATGTTGGGTGTTCTGGGGTTGCTGATTGGTAGTTTTTTAAATGTCGTGACCTGGCGTTTACCGAAAATGCTCACCGACCAATGGCAGGATGAGGCCTTGCTTACCCTCAATATCCCAGCCCCTTCCCGGCCGACCTATAATTTGTGCTGGCCACTTTCAACATGTTGTTGTTGCCAGCATCCGATATTACGCCGTGATTTGATTCCGGTCTTGAGTTGGTGCCTGTTGCGCGGGAAAAGCCGTTGCTGCCAGCAACCCATTTCCGCGCGATACCCGCTGGTCGAATTAACCTGCGCGGTGTTATTTATCTTTGCAGGCGTGCTATGGCCGCCAGGATTACAGCTTGCGGCGAGTTTATTTTTTATCTCCGTATTATTAACACTTGCCATTATTGACGCGCGGACGATGTTATTACCCGATGTCCTGACCCTACCCTTAATCTGGTGTGGTTTACTGGTCAATTTTAACGGTTGTTTTGCCTCGCTACAGGATGCCGTGGCGGGTGCTATCTGCGGTTATCTGGCGTTTGCCTTTTTGTCGGTCATTTTTGCGAAATTGACCGGGAAAGCCGCACTTGGCGGTGGCGATGCTAAATTATTGGCGGCTATTGGTGCCTGGCTAGGATGGGAAGTTTTGCCACAATTAGTCATGATTGCGGCTATTAGTGGCTTATTGGCGGCGGTTATTATGCATGTAGTAAAACGCCAAAAGCTAAACCAGCCAGTAGCCTTTGGCCCCTGGCTCACTCTTTCTGCAGGTTATTTTTTGTTTCTCACAACTTAATATTTAGGCTGCGAACACTACAGCTACTCAGGTGACAACGCGCGGTAAGTCGCGCCTGGCGCGCTTGCTTTCACATAGTGCTGTAATACTTTACTCATCGGCATATGCAAATTTTGCTGTAATGGAGGGACCGGAGACATAAACCATTTGTTATACAGCTCTATGTATTTACCACTGTTGATGATTTCGCCTAATGATTTATTAACCAGACTCGTTAACTGAACAGAGTCTTTAGCCATCATTAAGCCATAAACATCCATATCATCCAAATCAACATGACTGATGGCGTAACCTTCAGGATCACTGGCTTTAAACGCGGCGAGTAAAACCTCATCGGTTGCTAACATCTTAACGGTTTTAGACTTAAGGAGTTCTAACGCCGATGCCAGATCTGGCTGTGTCACCATCAGAAGCGAATAATCCAGTTTACGATTCAGTTTATTAATTCGTTCAATGGCGGAATCACCAGAAATAGCCACAATGGTTTTACCACGCAACTGGCTTACGTCCTGAACAGATTCACTTTTCTTAGAAAGCAACGCGGTAGAGGTAATAAAATAGGGAACAGAGAAATTATAAATTTTAAGGCGGGCATGCGTGCGGGTAATAGCTGAACATGTCATATCAACAGTATGCTGCTTTACTTTTTGTAAAGTAACACTCTGCTTTTCCCCAACCCAATTAATCTTAATATGAGGAATGTTTAACTCTTTTTCTAACTGGTCTACAACATCACGGCATATATCAATCGCCATGCCAATTGGCTGGCCATTGTCTGCATATGAAAAAGGGAAATCATTATAAGAATAGCTTAATGTTATTTGATGATTCTTTTTTATATTCGTAAGGCTATCATCGGCATGAATGCAAAATGCTGGCAATGCGCAAATAATAAAAAACAGCGATAAATACTTTTTCATAAAAATGCCAATCTATAGCCTATACACCCAATACCTTGAACCCTGCCATCATCGATGGTGAGCCACACAACCTTATGCACGCCAAAGATGACACACAAGCCAGTGATATTAAAGAATTATCCATAAATAAAACTTTAACTGATGTAGATGTCAATATCTTCCCTGCTATTGGTTAAGGGCCGGAGGGTGATTCGTTAATATTTGGTTGCTATAGTGTTCTGGTTGCCAGAATGGATAAGCGAACAGTTTATCCATTCTGGCAATAGATAGTTATTGCTGTGCTTTTTTATATTTCGTAACATCATCCTTACTCATTGGTGGTGCACCATTCCCCCAATTCCCTCTCACATAATTAACCACATTAGTTATTTCATCAGCCGACATTGAATCTTTATATGCTGGCATTCTGAAGGAAATATTACCCTTGGTTTGCGGTGTTTGCGCACCTTGATAAATAACCGAGATCAGTGATGCAGGATCTTTCGCCATGACTATGGAGTTATTGACTAAAGAAGGTACGGTAAAATCTTTCCCTTTACCGTCATCACCATGGCAGGTCGAGCAATACATCGAGTACAGTGTTTTCCCATCCGTCGGTGAATAACTGATTGAACCATCTTTAGCAACCGGCGTTGAGTTTTTGTGATTGAAGTTCAGCAAATAAAATGAAATCGCCTCTAAATCACCATCGGTAAGATATTGCGTACTTTGCGTAACGACTTCACTCATTGGCCCTGATATTGCCCCATGCTGGCTTCTTCCCATCTGCAGGAGATCTTTTAATTCCTCAGATGACATCGAGATATTTCGTAGTGATGGTGCATACCAGCCATCAATCGTTGCACCACTAAGATAAATATCGCTGTTCCCATCATAGGCTTTTTCCTGCATTGATACGCCTCTTGGCGTATGACAGGCACCACAATGGCCTGGACCTTCAACCAAATAAGCACCACGGGCCAGTAATTCTTTATCCTGCGCCGTAGTTTTTAGCGATCTATTATCGGGATGAGCATCCTCAACATATAACCAATTCCAGATATGCAGCGGCCATCTGGCTGAGAGTAACCAGGGAATATCATTCTCTTTATTTTTCACATCAGCGGCGGGAACCTCTTTCATGAAATAGTCATAAAGATCGTGAATATCCTTATCGGACATTCTGGCATACGATGGATAAGGCATTGCGGGATAGAGTGGATGACCATCTTTCGCAATGCCCTGCCTTACGGCCTTCTCAAAATCTTCATAAGAGTACTGACCAATGCCGGAGGTTTTATCTGGCGTAATGTTGGTGGCGTAAATATTCCCAAGCGGCGTGGCAAATACTTTCCCTCCCGCCATCGGTTTGCCACCTTCAGCGGTATGGCAAGCCACACAGTCCGAAACCTTTGCCATGTATTCACCTGCGGAGATGGCCGCTGCATGACCAGTATATAAAATGCATCCGATAGCTAATAAAGTCTGTTTCATGTCAGCTCATCCCATCGCCTTGAGTTCATTGACCGCGCGCCATGCCTGGTCAATCGCAGTATGCGCATAGGCGTCCCAGTCTGAATCAGAGTTAGCAATCGCTATTCGCCCGATAGGCTTACGCGCCCGTTCAATAATTTCCGGCATCTTATCCATGTCATCGAACAACGCGCTGGCGTAATAAGCGTAACCGTGAGCCCAGCGGTTCACGGTGATCGCAGTGATATCCCGTTCATGGTCAAACCCGGTCTGCCCAAGCATTTCCTGAAGCTGTTCGCGGATCATCTTTTCATGTGCATCAAAAGTGGTGCCGAGCAAATAAGCTCGCCCCTGACGGAACTGCTCGCGGGCACTCATTTTGCTGCCCGGGTATGTGGGCACATAAACCATGTGCAGGCACATAGGTTCATCCGGATTTTGCGGGTGGTGATAACTTCCCATGCTCACCGGAT
Organism: Buttiauxella noackiae; assembly: GCF_000737905.1. Taxonomy (NCBI): domain Bacteria; kingdom Pseudomonadati; phylum Pseudomonadota; class Gammaproteobacteria; order Enterobacterales; family Enterobacteriaceae; genus Buttiauxella; species Buttiauxella noackiae. Next base: position 263,794 of record NZ_JPRU01000001.1, on the reverse strand, counting down.
AGTCGAGCTTCACGCGGCTGTAAGGGGCCGCAGGTGAATAGAATTCGTGGATACCGAGTTTGGTAAATGCATGCCAGTTCTTGACCACCACATTGGTGTATACCAGCGGCGCTTTGACGTTCAGGCGCAAGTCAGCCTTTTGCTCTTCCGGGGTTTCAGGCACCAGATACGGGATCATCATGTTATAGCCCGCCATGATGGCCTTACGCCCTTTGACGCGATGTGCTTTGCCGTCGTTAACGTAGGTCACAACCACGCCATCATCGGTATTGGCCGCATTAATCACAATGCTGCTCAGGCGAATGCGGGTGCTGTTGTCTTTGTGATCAAGTTTTTGATAATTCAGCCTTGAGGTGATGGAGTCTTCCATTGTGTTGCCAGGTAGCGCTTCGGGCACCAGGTGCCTGACTATCAAACGCGCAAGACCCGCATTGCCATCAGGTAAGTGATAGACATACGGCTCTTCCAGATCGGCAAGGGACTCTTCATCAAGTGGAGGCAAGCCCATCTTGTCCATTCCCGGCAATGCGCAGGTCCGCGCATCACCACAACTCACGCCTTCGATGCCGATAGCAAAGAAGTCATTGGTGCGTTGTTGGAAATACATGATGGCCATTTTGCTCAGACCCACTTTTTCCACCAGGAAATCCCGGTAGCTGTGGGTGTCCATCCATTCGGTTTTCTCGTCTACCGACATCCCTTTCAGGTAATCCTGCGGATTGACGTACAAATCCAGAATCGCTTTGCGGTCGCTCTCACTTAACGGGAAATCATTGATAAATGCCTCAAGGCTGCGGCCATTGAGTCTGTCTGGCGGAATATCATCGGCTACTGCGCGCCCAGGATCACCGCTGACAATTTTCGTCTCACCGAAGTTCTTTTTATCGAAGAAAACCCCACGGCTCAGATTTAAGTCCGGGTAAAAATTGACCTCAAAACTCTGCTTCATACGTTCAACACTGACGCCAACCGTAGACATCAGGCCATTTACCACCGGGCTAAAGTTACGCGTTGGCGACTGAAAGGCCTCGCTACCACCGTAGCCAATAATTTTTTTTCCGCCGGCGTTAAACTCATTGCGCTTTGCATGGCCGCCAAAATCATCATGGTTATCAAGCACCAGCACTTTGCTCTCTTTACCCATCAGGTCGTGCCAGAAACTGGCTGCCGCAAGGCCACTTAACCCGCCGCCGACAATAACCAGATCGTACTCTTCTTCAATCGGAAGGTGGTCAGTACTGAATTTTTCATGGTCACGGCCAATTGCGTGCGCCATCTCGAATGAGCCGGGATGGTTACCACGTAACCCGGTAAGTTGGGGTGGATAATAATCCTCCCCGATAACCGCACGGGCATTACCGGCAGCTTTGGCAAGGTCAAGAGGTGTTAACCCTGCAGCAATAGTGATGGCAACTCCGTTGAGAAAATCACGTCTGGTTATGGACATAAAAGACCTTACTTATTTAGCCTGTGGTTTTAGTTCTTCATCCAATTTCTTAGAGTCGTAATAATCGCCTTGCCATGTAATTTTCCCGTTATTAACGGTGATGTAACTGACGCCTTCAAATTTAATCGGGTTGTTCGTTGCCGGACTGCCAGCCCACTCACCGCTATTTTTGCCGCTAAACTCCCAGCGGAAAGCGATGGTGTCGTGGTCATAGACTGGCTTGCTGGTCATTTTCCATGTCAGGTCCGGCACGGCTTTAATAAAAGCGCCTATCACGTCTTTTTCTGCATTTGCCTTCCCGTTAACCGGCGTGCCATTTGCTGCATCGTAATAAACCACGTCTGAGGCTAAATATTGTGCAGCTTTTGCCGAATCATGGGCGTTCCATGCAGACATATAATCTTTAACCACCGTTAACGGAGAGACATCCGCCAACGCCAGATTTGAGAATAGAGCAAAGGAGAGCACGGCAATTTTTATTGCTTTCATTTCATCACCTTAATATTAAGAATCAGAGGTATCGCACATGATGTGTTTCACACGGGTGTACTCATCGAGCGAATACGATGACAAGTCTTTCCCGTAACCGGATTTCTTGAAACCGCCGTGAGGCATTTCAGCGCACAGAGGGATATGGTTGTTAATCCACACCGTGCCAAAATCAAGACGCATACTGAAACGTTGCGCGCGGCCGTGATTGCTGGTCCAGATGCTGGATGCCAGGCCATATTCCACGTCGTTGGCCTTATCCAACGCCTCTTCTTCTGAGGAGAATTTCTGCACGGTCATCACCGGGCCAAAGACTTCGTGCTGAATCGCCTCGTCGCGTTGTTCAAGCCCGGAAATAATCGTCGGTTCAAAATAAAAACCAGGGCCTGCACCAGGCTTACCACCGGTTTCGATTTTGGCGTGCGCCGGTAATCGGCTAATAAAGCCTTTAACCTGCTCTAACTGATTGCGACTGTTAAGTGCACCGTACAACGCATCCTTATCTTCAGGCACACCGAATTTGATTTCGCGAGTTTTGCTTACCAGCTTCTCGAGGAATGATTCATAAATGGAATCTTCAATCAAAATACGCGTCGCCGATGTGCAATCCTGGCCTGCGTTGAAGAAGCCTGCGGTGGTGATGATATCTACCGCTTTATTAATGTCGGCATCGGCAAAAACGATAACCGGTGCTTTGCCGCCAAGTTCGAGGTGAGCTTTGGTGAGGTTTGCCGCAGCAGATGCCGCTACCTGTAAACCTGCACGAACCGAGCCGGTAATGGACACCAACGATGCCTCAGGGCTTGATACCACCAGCGAGCCGGTTTCTGCTTTGCCAAGCAGCACGTTAAACGCGCCCTGTGGGAAAATGGGGGCAGCAAGTTCCGCCAGAATTAAGGTACTGATAGGCGTTGTATCGCTAGGTTTAAGCACCACGGTGTTCCCCGCAGCCAACGCCGGAGCAATTTTCCACACCGCCATCATAAACGGGTAGTTCCACGGCGTGACCTGGCCGACAATCCCTAACGGCTCACGGCGAATCGTTGAAGTTAAACCGGGGGTATATTCGTATGAGGCTTTGCCTTCAAGACATCGCGCCGCACCCGCAAAGAAACGCAGTGCATCGCAGGATGCGGCGATCTCTTCCTTTTCAATAAAGTGGCGTAACTGCCCTGTTTCCTGACTTTGCGCTTGCGCGAGTCGGTCCACATTGTGTTCAATCGCGTCGGCCAGTTTTAACAGTGCCAGCTGTCTTTGGGATGGTGTGGAATGTTTCCAGACGGCAAACGCGCTTTTCGCGGCGCTATAAGCCTGTTCTACTTCGCTACGGCCAGCACTTGGCGACAGCGCGTAGGTCTCTCCGTTGACCGGGCTTACCAGTTCAAAGAGGTTATCCTCTGAACCTGCGACATATTGCCCATTGATAAAATGCTTCAGGATGTTCATCACGCTCTCCGCTCATTAAAACATAAACTATATTATGTAATATGTTTTATACGGCGCGAGTTCAATAACATTTTACTAACAATATGATATACATCCCATTTCGACGTGATATTTTAATGTGCAATTGCGCAGCAAGTATCAAGCGCTATGGATGGGTTCAACCAGGCGACACCGGTTGAAGTGAACCAGCATGAACACTTAAGCCTTCCTTCATTAACAAGGGGTTGTATGCTATGTTCTGTGGATTATTTAAAGGATTATCTCACCAGGGAAAATTATGATTACTCATGCGGTGATATTCGCGCCAATAGGCCAGGCCAGCCGTTCCGATCAGATAGTTCAGCGTCTTTCTAATGCCATTATTACCGGGTTGCTTGAGGCAAATGAGCAATTACCGAACGAAGCCGACCTCGCTAAAATGATGGGGGTTTCACACATCACCATTCGTGAAGCGCTAAATACGCTGCGCGCCAACAACTTAATTCACACCGTGCGTGGGCGTAATGGCGGCAGTTTTGTTTGTGAGCAGGTCTGGGAATTCAGTAATACCCTTAATCCATTTAAGACCCTGAGTACCGATTATTTGTCGGATTTAGGTGAAATGCATTGCGCTATTATTAGCCACAGCACACGTCTGGCATCACGTCGTATGACCAACGCAGATATCACTCGCCTGCGTGAATTTGTAGAAGTGCTCAATTTGGCAACATCACCTGAAGCACGCACTCAGGCTGATATGCGTTGTTTGTTAGCCATAGCCGCCTGTTCTCAGTCAGCGCGCCTCGCTAACCAGGAGCTAATTTTGCAATCCGAATGGTCGTCACTGGTGGCTATTTTGTTCCGTTCAGAAAATATCCACCGTGAGATTGTTGAGCTATACACCACGTTAATTAACACACTGTCTTCACATAATGAATCCGAGTCAGTTAACATCGCCAAAAAGCTAATCGATACGTTTACTTTCTATCTGATAGAAAATAAATTGAAATACAGTGCAAACTGACAAACTATAAAAATAGGCATAAATATGCTATTAACAACAACACTCCATGCCCTTACCCAAAAAATTGATAGCATCATTAACTCCACCATCGAATCTACCGGTTTGCTTGCCCGCAATATTGAAACTTCGCTGGCAGAAATTGAGGATGTTAATCTGGAGCATTTGCTTGAGCCCTCCGTCAGAAAAACCATTCAGGATCACATTAAAGCGACCTTAAACAGTAATGTTTACTGCTCTGGCGCAGGCTTTGCCAGCCATATCGAAGGCTCAGGAAGTAATAAAGAGTTTTGGCTACTTGAGTGGTGGTATAAGAAAGCGGATGGTGTAAAGCAGGTGAATCTTGATTTGGATCAGGCCACGCAACAGCGTCTGGATTTCAGAACCTTTGAATGGTTTAAGCAAGCTCCCGCTGTCGGTAATGCGTTTATTCATGGCCCCTACGTCGACTATATCTGTAATACTTCTTACACCATCACCAGTGCCGTACCGGTTTATTTTAATAAGCAATTCTTAGGGGTGGCTGCAATAGATTTATTGGTCAGTCGTGTTGAGGATGAGTTATTACCTTTCGCTGCCGATAATAAAGTTATTCTTACCAATAAAGACAGCCGGATTGTCTTTTCATCGCATCCTCGCTTCCGGGTGGGTGATTTGCTCGATACCAGTGTTGCGAAGATTGTTTTTGAGAACGATTACTTTAATTTGTATCAGGCTAAATAAATGTAGGGTGGATTAGCATTAATCCACCCTACAAAAATTAAATATCAACTCTGCTCAGTGTTTAGTTTTCGCGCATATTCAATCGCATCGTTTTCTGGTGCGTTCGAACGGCCAAACGGCTTAGTGATAAACATGTAAAGCAGGCCTGAAACAATGACAATCGCCAGCCCGACTAATACCGTCCAACGGTCAACAAAGCTTTCGCCTGCGGCCGGTTGTGCCAGCAACCAAATACCGCACAGACCATAGGCTAATGCCAGAACGTTTACAATTACCCCCCATGAACCCACAGTCCATTCACCTGCTGGCTTCCAGCCTTTCAGGCGTTGGCGCAGCGCTGCCAACACGACCATCTGGAATGAAATATAGATTCCAATAACCGCGAAGGCCGTGATACGCGCCAGACTATCCGGCTGGAAATAGACCCAGACACAGATAATCACGGGTAATAAACAACTCACAATCATGGCGTTATCCGGCACGCTATGTTTAGAGATTTTGGACATCCACTCGCTACCCGGCAGCATCTTATCGCGGGAGAAGGAGAATATCAGACGGCTCAAAGCAGCCTGCAGTGACAGAATACAAGAGAGCATGGCGATAATAGCGACCACAATAAAGATGGTTGCACCTGTCTCACCCAGCGCCTGGTTCAGAATCGTTGGGATTGGGTCAGCGATTTTACCGTTAACAATATTAATCAAGTCCGGGGAAGACAGCAGATAACCCAGAATCGAAATCACCGCGGAAATAGCGCCGAAGACAATACTCAGAATCATGGCGACTGGAATCTTCTTACCTGGATTTTTAACCTCTTCAGCTACGTTACCGCAGGCTTCAAAGCCAAAGAACATAAACAAACCCATCAGTGATGCAGACATAAACGCAGTGGTGTAATTACCATCAGATGCCAGAACACCCATCGAGTCGAATACCACAGAGAATGGTTGTGAACGGTGGAATATTAACAGATAGATACCTAACGCAATGACGCTGACAATTTCACACCAGAAACCAATTTTGGCGACACGGGCTAAATTTTTCGTCCCGGACATATTCACGCCCATCATTATCAACAGCAACACGACTGATGTGAGCATCATGTTACCTGCGCTGGTTGCGTAGTGAAATAACGACGCAACAAAGGTGGAGGTGTATTCAGCGATTGAAGTAATCGTGACGACTAAAGCCCAAAGGTAAATCCATGCTGCAATCCATGCATATTTTTTCCCCCATAACCTTCTTGCCCATGGGTACAACCCGCCGGTAATGGGGTATTGAGATGCCACTTCACCGAATACCAGTGCCACCAGCAGTTGGCCGCAAGCCACGATAAGAATCCACCAGATTGCCGGTGGCCCGGCAAGCGTTACCGCCAGCGCAAACAGCGAGTAAACCGCTGTCAACGGTGATAGATAGGTAAATCCTAGCGCGAAGTTAGACATCAGCCCTATCGAGCGGTTGAATTGCTCGCCTTTAACTGGCTGATGTTGCAGATTTTCTTTGTCTGTCGTCTGTTCCATATCTTTTCTCTTTATGTGGCATAAGGGCAGGCAGTGTTCGTATTTTATAAAACATAATATGTTATATGTATACGCTTAATGTCACATAATTGTTAAGATCGTGAGCGTGATTGCAACATTCGCAGATGGGCAGTTTTTGGGGTCAATCGGGAGTGAACAGATCAGAGGAAAAGTCGGATGTCGCTTGCGCTAATCCGACCTGAGGTGCGAAATAATTTGTGTTGCAGCAAGGCTGCGGCGCGAAGTTTGAAGGGTTTAGAGTTTCACGCAGACGTATTTCATCTCTAAGTATTCATCAATTCCGAAGCGGGAACCCTCGCGGCCAAGGCCTGATTGCTTAATCCCGCCAAAGGGCGCAACTTCATTGGAAATCAGCCCGGTATTGACGCCTACCATGCCATATTCCAGTGCTTCCGGAATTTGCCACTGGCGCTTCGCATCACGGGTGAAGATATAAGCTGCCAGGCCAAATTCCGTGTCATTGGCGTAATTCACAGCCTCTTCATCAGTTTCAAATTTAAATAGCGGCGCAACCGGGCCGAATGTCTCTTCTCTGGCAAAGCGCATTTCTTGCGTGACATTTGCCACGACCGTTGGCGAGAAGAAATTCCCACCTGATGCATGTTTTTGCCCGCCTGTTAACAACGTAGCCCCTTTATCTAAAGCATCGCTAATGTGAAGCTCAACCTTCTCTATCGCTTTAGCGTTAATCAGCGGCCCCTGAGTGACCCCATCATCCATGCCGTTACCGACTTTCAGCGCCTCAACTGCTTTGACCAACTCAACGCTCAGCGCCTGATAAATACCGCTTTGTACGTAGATACGGTTAGCGCAAACGCAGGTCTGGCCGCTATTGCGGAATTTGGACGCCATAATGCCTTTAACCGCGAGATCGATATCAGCATCATCGAAAATGATAACCGGTGCGTTACCCCCCAGTTCCAGCGACAGTTTCTTAATCGTTGGCGCACATTGCGCCATCAATAAGCGCCCAGTCTCGGTTGAACCCGTGAAGCTGAGTTTACGAACCGTAGCATTGCGGCAAAGCTCGCCACCAATCTCTTTTGCATCTCCAGTGATGACCTGCAACAACCCCGTTGGAAGTCCCGCTGTTTCAGCCAGTTTTGCCAATGCCAGTGCGGTTAATGGTGTTTGCTCGGCCGGTTTGACGATAATGGCACAACCCGCGGCTAATGCCGGTGCTACTTTGCGGGTAATCATCGCCGCCGGGAAGTTCCATGGCGTAATGGCTGCACAAACGCCAATTGGCTGTTTGGAGACGATAAAACGCTGGTCGGCGCTGGTAGGCTGTAACAAGACGCCATCCACTCTTTTGGCCTCTTCAGCAAACCAGGTAATAAACGAAGCAGCATAGTTAATTTCACCTCTCGCCTCAGCAAGCGGTTTGCCGCCTTCGAGGGTTATCAATCGGGCGAGATCTTCGCTATTTTCGTGAATCAGGTTCACCCAGCTGTGCAGGATTTTGGCCCGACTTGCCGCAGTCTGTTTTTTCCACTCTTTTTGCGCGACTTCAGCCGCAGTAATTGCCTGCTGAGTTTCTGCCTGCCCCATAAAAGGAACCTCAGCGATCTTCTCACCTGTCGCAGCGTTCAAAACTGGAGCTGTTTTACCAGACAGTGCATGACTCCACTCTCCATCAAGCGGACAAGTCGTTAGCAGCAAGTCTGCATTGTTTAATTCAATCATCTGTAGTCTCACAATTGCGTCGCGTTCTTAATAATATTTAATGCCTGGTCAAACTGAGCATCCGGAATAGTAAGCGGGTAGAGGAAACGAATCACGTTGCCATTTTGGCCGCAGGTCAGTAGCAGTAACCCCTGCTCTAAAGCTTGTTTTTGAATCTGCTGGGCAATAGCAGCAGAAGGTTCACCCGTTGCCGGGTCATAAAATTCAGCGGCAATCATCGAACCCAACCCGCGAATTTCAGCCAATGCCGGACAACTTTCTTTAATATCAAGTAACGTTTTCGTCAGACGTTCACCTAATGTTTGCGCGCGTTGGCACAACTTTTCTTCCGCAATCACATCCAGCACCGCATGAGCCGAAGCAATCGCGAGCGGGTTACCTGCGTAAGTACCGCCCAGTCCGCCAGGCGCTGGCGCATCCATGATTTCCGCTCTTCCCACCACACCTGATAGTGGCATGCCGCCTGCCAGACTTTTCGCCATAGTCATAAGGTCAGGTTGATGCTCGTAATGATCCATGGCAAACATTTTACCCGTACGGGCAAACCCGCTTTGCACTTCATCAGCAATCATCACGATGCCATGGGTATTACAAATCTTGCGAATGGCAGCCACAAATTCAGGAGGCGCTACATTAAAACCGCCCTCGCCCTGCACTGGTTCAAAGATAATCGCGGCAACCTGGGTCGCTTCGATATCAGACTTGAATAGGCGCTCAATGGCTTTCACCGCATCAACAGTCGAAGTACCGTTTAGCTCTGACGGGTACGGCACATGGTAAATGGAGCCTGGGAATGGCCCGAAACCAATTTTATAGGGAGCCACTTTGCCGGTTAACGCCATTGTCATGTACGTACGACCATGGAACCCACCGCTAAAGGCAATCACGCCAGGGCGGCCAGTATGGGCACGGGCGATTTTCACCGCGTTCTCAACAGCTTCAGCGCCGGTGGTGAAAAATGTCGTTTTCTTTGGCCCAAAAATCGGCGCCACTTTGTTAATTTTTTCCGCCAGTGACACATAACTTTCGTAAGGGACAATCTGAAAAGCGGTATGCGTAAAGGAATGGAGTTGCTGCTCAATGGCTTGCACCAGGCGTGGGTGGCGATGGCCAGTGTTCAACACGGCGATGCCTGCTGCAAAATCGATATATTGCTTACCTTCTACATCCGTGATGGTGCTATTTTCTGCCGTCTGGGCAAAGAAATTACACATTACACCTACCCCACGCGGAGTAGCTGCCAGACGACGTTGATGGAGTTCGTTATTACTCATTTTTTTATCCCTCGCACACAAAATAGATTTACAGGTTGAATTACGAGATCCATTTAGACAGTATCTGGTACCTGAATCGAGTGCCAAATCGTTTTATTATTAGGATCCAAATGCGTTCACTTGCCGTAGATGTGATTAAGCAGGCATTTAGTCAGACACCTGCCGAGAAACTTCATAAGAAACTTTATGTTGCGATATGTAATTGCATTCTTGAGGGGAGCCTACGTCCAGCCACGCGAATGCCTCCTTCGCGGGATTTGGCCAGCGAGCTGGTGTTGTCGCGTAATACGGTTTTACGGGTCTATGAGCAGTTGCAGGCTGAAGGATATATCTCGACGCGCACCAGCAGCGGCACTTTTGTCACCGAAAGTGTGCTTGATAACCTCAATACGCAAGTTGCCAGAACAACCCAAACCGCCCAGCCTGAAGACCGCTCCAGCCTGTCTGTTCGCGGCCTTGAAATACTTGAGAACGCCAGTGCCAGCCCTGCGCAGTGGGGGGATTTTATTCCTGGCGTGCCCGATGTAAACAGCTTCCCGCACCGGACTTTTAAGAAGATTTATGACCGTATTTCCAGGCGTTTGAATCCCGAGTTTCTGACTTATGACGCGGTAGGAGGACTGGAAGATTTAAAGGCGGCGCTATCAGATTATCTACGTACCGCGCGCGGTGTAAAATGCTCAACCGATCAAATATTGATAACCGAAGGTATTCATCAGGCACTGGATTTAGTCACCCGCACGTTGTGTAACCCAGGTGACCATGCATGGATTGAAGAACCCGGTTATTGGGGAATTAAAAATATCTTACGCATGAACGCCGTGAGTATTTCAGCGCTTGACGTCGATGACCAGGGGCTGGTTCCTCAAACATCTCCGGTTGAAAAGCCGAAATTGATTTTCGTCACCCCATCACATCAATATCCACTGGGCTCAGTAATGAGTTTACCGCGCCGCCAGTTATTACTTTCCCAGGCACGGGAGTTCCACAGCTGGATTGTAGAAGACGATTATGACAGCGAGTTTCGTTTTTCAGGCCAGCCCATTCCTTCTCTACAGGGCCTTGAAGAAGACAGCCCGGTTATTTACATCGGCACCTTCAGTAAAACTCTCTATCCCGCACTACGACTGGGTTACGTGGTGTTGCCCAAACCCTTAGCCGCCCCGCTGAAAAAGGTGCATAACGAGCTATACCGTAGCGGCCATCAGGTCATTCAGGCAGCCCTTGCTGAATTTATCAAAGAAGGATATTACGCCGCGCATATTCGCAAAATGCGCCAGCTATATAGCAAACGTCGCAACCAGCTGGTTGAGCTCATTAAGCAACATTTGGGTGAAGAGTATCTGGGCTATTTCAACAGCAATGCCGGACTGCATCTGATTATTCAACTCCCGCCTGACGCAGATGATATGCAGATTGCAAAACAGGCGAATGCAGAAGGTATTTTAGTCAGGCCGTTGTCCCGCTATTACTTTAATCAACACAAATCCAAAGGGTTATTAGTTGGATTTGCCAGTATCAAAGATAGCGATATGCTCCCGTCCTTTATACGTCTGGCAAATATCATTAAGCATAAGTACTGACCTGCCACTCCGGTTTGATGTGCAAAGATATTGAATGTCGATATTGTTATGTTATAACATTAAATCATTATCTGGAACACCAACGGAGAGACTGATGACCGCACGGATTACCACCATGGTTCTTGGCATGGGCATGTTACTGAGTAGCACGAACGCAATGGCACATAGCCATTCACATGGCGCACCGCTATCTGAAGCAGAGCGTAAAGCCAGCGAAGGCGTATTTGAAAATAAACAGGTGAAGGACCGCGCATTAAGCGATTGGGATGGCGTATGGCAGTCAGTCAATCCCTATCTGTTAAACGGCGATTTAGATGTCGTGATGGAGAAAAAAGCGCGCAAAGATAGCAGCAAAACAGCGGCGCAATATAAAGAGTATTACAAGAAAGGCTATGCCACGGATATTGATATGATTGGCATTGAGAATAACGTTATTGAATTCCATCGCGGTGACACCGTAAGTTCCTGCCTGTACACTTACGCCGGTCATAAAATCCTGAATTACACTTCAGGGAAAAAAGGCGTGCGCTATCTGTTTGAATGCAAAGACAGCCAATCAAAAGCACCTAAATACGTGCAGTTTAGCGACCATATTATCTCCCCACGTAAATCTGAACATTTCCATATATTCATGGGTAATGATTCACAGCAATCCTTACTAAATGAGATGGATAACTGGCCGACGTTTTACCAATACAACTTGTCCAAAGAACAAGTTGTCCATGAGATGCTTGAGCACTGATTATTCACCCATTCCCACCACCGCGCATATCGATTTACCTACGGCCATCATCACCCGATGGCCGTAAGCCTTTTCTCCGAGCGATTAATGTACGTATTTGAAACAACAGTTCAGTAATGCGACATGATCGGCTTTCACATTCTCTCGTTCCGCTACAATTAAAGCTATTCACTCATTAAACCAACGAGCTTTTCACGGACAATAAACTCAATAACCTGCAGGAGTAGCTAATGAAGCAACCTCGTTTTAGTGGTGTCATTCCCCCGGTTCCCACATTGTTTGATGCCCATGGTGAATTTGATGGTGTCGCACAGGCAATTTTAATTGAACACCTCGTCTCATCGCCTATTAATGGCCTGTTCTTTCTCGGAAGCGCCGGGGAATTTGCCCATATGTCTGAAGCACAGCGGGCACAGGTTGCAGAGTTTTGTATAAAGAAGGTTGCAGGTAGAAAGCCCGTGTTGATAGGGATTGCCCACTGTGGCACACAACAGACCATTGATGCCGGGCTTCATGCCCAAAAGCTGGGTGCCAGCGGCGTGGTAGTGGTCAACCCATGGTACAACCCGTTAAGTGATGCAAATCTGCTCGCCCATTACAAAACCATTGCCAGCGCACTTGAGTTGCCGATTCTTTTGTATAACTTCCCCGCCCTGACAGGCCAGGCTATCCCAGTGCCTGTTATTCGTGAGCTGGCACTAAGCTGCCCAAATATTGTCGGGCTGAAAGATACCGTTGATACCTTGTCCCATATTCGTGAAACCATCCACGCAGTGAAACCGGACAGGCCCGATTTTGCGATATTCGCTGGTTATGATGAATACCTGCTGGGAACATTGATCCTCGGTGGTGACGGCTGCATCCCCGCCAGCGCGAACTTCGCCCCGCAACTGACCTGTGGGATCCTTGATGCATGGCGCAAACAAGATCTGCCTCGGGCAATTGAATTACAACAATCCCTCTCCTGGATACCGCCCCTTTATAGTATGGACTTGCCGTTTTACAACGCAGTGAAATATGCCTTGCGCCTTGTCGGTTTGAATATTCCGGTATATTCACTACCACCGGCTACGCCGTTAACTGAAGAGATGAAGGTTGAGATAGAAAATATTCTTAATCGGGCGGGAGTCATTAACACTCAGAAGTAACGCTAAAAGCTGCGGTCAGCAGTGGGCTGACCGCAGCAGGATATATCAGGAAAGAACGACCGGCTTCGGTAAACGCTTATAGAATCGCGTCTTAACCATTCCAATCACGATACCAATCACAAGCCAGGTAAAGCCTATCTTCATGGTGGCTGAGTCGAAATTCACCCAGACATACATCAGAATGGCCGTCCCTATCAGTGGGAATAACAGGTTGGAGATAATTTCACGCACGCTATTGCGACGTTTCTCTTTGATAAAGAACATCCAGATTACGCTGATATTTAAAATGATAAACGAGCTCATCGCGCCGAAATTAATCAGCTTCGCCAGAAAGTCTATCGACAGCGATAACCCGAGAACCAACGACAGTGCACCAATCGCAATGGTACTGATCCATGGCGTACGGTAGGTTGGATGGATTTTGGCAAACATAGAAGGCAGGAAGTGGTCACGCGCCATGCCAAAGACAATACGTGAGGCCGCAGCCTGTGCTGCTAACGTGTTGGCAATACCCACCGCGAGGATGTTAACAATCAGCAGGAAAATCTTCAGTGGCGCGCCACCCGCAAGGAATGCTGCATCAAAGAAGGCACTATCCGCATCCATCTTCATAAAGTCCGGCTGGATAAGCGTTGCGATGTAGCACTGGAGAATAAATAACCCACCGACGATAAATAGCGCGGCAATAATCGCCTTACCAATATCTTTCGTCGGATTTTTAGCCTCTTCTGCAAGCGTACTGATTCCGTCAAAACCGAGGAAGGAGAGCGCTGCAATTGTGACTGCTGTACCAATGAATTGCGGGTTAATCACATTGGGCTGATAGAACGGCGTCATCGTAAACTCGCCCACACCACCGCCATGCGCAATATAATTGATGCCGACAATCAGGAAGACAATTAGCGCCAGAGCAGAAATACTGAAAATGAAAATATCTGTCTTTGCCGTATTTTCAATGCCGCGAATATTAACCCAGCAGTTAGTCAGCATAAAGAATGCAACCCATACCCAACCTGGAATAAACGGCAGCAAATCGGTGCACCAGGTCGCAGTCATTGCGTACAACAGTGCCGGTGCGAACAGGTAATCCATCATAATCAGCCAGCCTGCAAGGAAACCGATATGCGGGTTAGTGGCTTTATTAACGTAGGCATAAACGGAACCCGCAATCGGATAACGGCGGGACATTTTACGATAGCTTAACGCGGTAAAAATCATACACGCGACGCCCACTACATACACCAGCGGTGCCATGCCGTGACTTTCTTTACTGACAAAACCAAAAATGGACATCGGCGCAATAATGACCATAAAGACAAGGCCATAGATAACCAAATCTTTATAACTCAGAGCGACTTTCAACGTTGGTTCAGCGGATACGTTCTTCATGCTTCACTCCGGGAAATTAACGGCTTATCGCTTCTTTTTGGTGTGCCAATGCGCACAATCAAATCGACCAGACAAGGTTTGCAGGCCTGGCAAATTTCAGTATCACTTTGCAAACTCATGTACAGATAGGCGTCGGTCAGATCCCAGCCGTACGCTTTGCAGATTAGCGCCTGCATTTGTTCAGCGGCTAGCTTCAGCGCATCAGGATATTGTTCAGCACTGGCGATGGCGTACCATTTTTCTGGCGTTTCCAGCACCGGCCATTGAATAGACTGACCTTTAAGAACCGTTAGACGTACGTCCACTTCCCCACAGATTTCAAGCCCCGTACCACATAGCTCACCATCGCCCATCACCGCATGGAGATCGCCGAGCGCAAATAACGCACCTTCCACCTGAACCGGTAAATAGAGCACCGCACCCTTCTTAATCTGTTTGCAGTCCATATTCCCGCCGTGATTTCCAGGGAAGCCACAACGGACTTCTCCCTTCGCCGGGGCAACACCAATCACACCAACCATTGGGTCGATAGGTATTTGCAGGTCATTGAACAGCGCTTTACCGTCAATGATTTGGACAGGCTTTGTGCGGATTTCCTGGGTATCGCTAAGCGGGCCACAGCCTGGTAAGGTGGTGACTACACCCCGCGCAGCTACCCGGATATCGAGAATTTCGACCACCAGAATATCGCCTGGCTGTGCGGTTTCGACGAATACTGGCCCCGTTGCCGGGTTGGCTGTGTCGTAGTTAAAGGAGGTCGTTAAATCAGACTGATCAACAATTCGTCCTGAAAAGCAGTCTTGTGTTTTGAAGGTTAACGTATCCCCGTCCACCGCCCGAGCAACGGCTTCATTCGTCGCTGCAAACTGATAAGAAAATTGAGTAATGATTGTCTTGCCCATAAAAGCCTTCATATTATGTTGCGCGGTCTATTTCCGCTTATGTTTTGCACTTATTATCTACCTGTTGCGGTAGAACTTGTTATTTGATGTTAATTATTAAAACAAACAAACCCGTCGTTATTTCAGTAAATACAACCTTCTCGTTACACACCTCAGAATATCTGCAAGCTGAGTTGCGCGACTAATGAGTTAATTAACAACGACTAATATTGCCTCAGAGGTGATAACTTTTACCGTCTGCAAACAATATTCGTCAATTGTTATAGCAGATATGCTTAACTGTTTCTGCTTAAAATTAATATGAATTTGGAATGGTGAAACAGATAAATTAGCGATATATAATTGAGAAAAAACCATCTCAAGAATATTCCACCAACCTAAGATGCGAAGCGCTGGATGATATATCGGATTGTGGAGCAGATTCAGTATTGGTTGTCTGCCCGCGTAATGGTTAAACGCAGCCGTTCTGCCGGGCAAGATAATTGCTAACCCGTTTTAGGATCTCGGTCCAGTAAGAATGAACCCACTTCAACGGCTCGTTTATCTGCAACTTTATAAAATAGAAATTAAAGTGACTGAAGTTTAAATTATAACAGTTATGCAACCTCGCAAATAAGTCGCGCCGCAGGTCAGGTTTATCATTAATCACAAAGAAACGCATTCAACAGCAAATCATGGCCATGCGAACGAGCACCAATTTGTGCCAGTAGCACTTCTGCTGTTGCCACAGCGTCGCACAATGCGTGATGCGCCGGATAATCGGGAAGATGGTAATCGCGGCGAATGCTGGATAGCCGCAAATCATTCTGTATACGTCTTGCCGCCTGCTGATGACGCCGCTCCAGCTCCAGCGTATCAATCCACAATAAGGGTAACCCTTCCCGTCCGTAACGTTTAAAAAGCCATGCGTTAATAAATGCCCGTTCAACCATTCGGCCATGAACTACTGCCACTCGCCCCGTTAGACTTGTGAACAATGCCTCCATGGCTTCATCCAGCGCTACACCATCACGCAGCATCTCCGGGGTGATGTGATTGATAATCGCGCTACGCGCACTCACCGGATTACCGCTGGAAATATAGTGGTGCTGCGCGCTCGCAAGCCCGATTTGCCCGTTTTCGGCAACCACACTGCCAATCGACAAAATACAATCCGTATTGGCATCAAGGCCGCTGGTTTCAAAATCAAACACCAGCCAGGGAAGATGCGTTACGGTCGCGTTGAAATCCGGTAATGGGGCTTCTAATAGTTGTTTTAATGCATGACTCAGCCCTGGCACACGCAGCCACTGCTCACGCTCGGTCTGTAAACGGGTGATTCGAGAAGTCGGAAAAATACGCGACAGAAAACTCATTATTACCCCTTAACAAACAGCATACGGGCCAGCTCTTGTTGGCGGGCAATAATCCGAAAGGCATCTTTCAGATGCTTGCGTTCAAAACTGCCAAACTCTCGCGGATCAATCTGGTTATCGGGGGTTATCCCTTTACGCAACTGCGATAACTGGTGATTAAACCGCAGCCGGGTTAAAAAGTGAAAAGCATCAATGATGTCAGTACACCCGCTGGGGGACATTAATCCTTTGTCGCGTGCGGCCCGGAAACGCGCTTCGGTGCTGGTTTCACTACACCCTGCTGCCAGCGCGTAAATACGCGACAGGTCGATGATTAGCGTTAATGCAAAGCGTTTGATATTGAGTGTCTTGCTGTCGTTGCCACTTTTTTCCAGCACCAGATTGTTAAAAATACCAAGCGGTGGCGAAGTATTGGCTGAATCGCGCGTCAGTGAACGTAAGAAGCCAGGATGAGCCGCAATATCGTTTAGCAACGACTGCTGGAATGCGTCATGTAGCCAGGTGTTGCCGTAAAATGCTCGCGTTTCCAGAAATACGGTGGCATTCAATAGCTGCGTATATTCCGGGTTAGTGACCCATTTGCGAATACAGGCCTGCCATATCGACAGCGGCTGGCACCAACGGCTCTCAGAAGCCATAAAATGGCCTGTGCATAATGGATAACCGCATTCATCAAGACCGAAGCAGACAAATTCAGCGAAACGCAAAAACCACTGTTGCTCCTCAGGACCGGCACTATCGGGCAAAATAATCGCGCTATCCTGATCGGAATGAACATGAACTTCATTGCGGGCGTGCGAGCCTGCAACTATCCATGAGAATTCACAAGGTGGCTCGCCAAACTCGCTAAGGGCAAGTTCAATTAACCTGCGAGTGAAGGCATCCATCAGCATCGACATCACCATTTCAACCACGCCGCTGCGTAAATTCCCCTCCACCAAAGCTTCGAATATTGCCTGGCGTTCAACTTTAAGAACGGCTAATTCCGTGACGGACTGGCAATGGTTAATACGCTCAATCAGGAAAATAGCCTGCACGCGATGATGCTGCACCAGATGTGAAGCCGTTAGTAGGCCGACGGGTTTTTGGCAATCCACTACCGGCAAGCTACTGACACCATGGCGCATCATCAGTGCGACCGCATGCATAACCAGATCCCCCGAGGAAACGGTTATAGGCGCTGCGGTCATCACTTCTTTAACCGGGCGCGAGATATCAAAACCCTCAGCCACTACGCGCCGCGTCATATCCCGGTCACTGATGATGCCAATAATTTTATCATCTTCGATGATCACCGCCGTTGAGCAGCGGTCGACCCAGCGCATCTGCCTGGCCGTTTCTTGTATCGATGTTGTCGCTTGAACGACGGAAACCGTACCGCTCGCCAGGTCGGCAACTTTGCGCACAAACATGCCTTTATCTTCATCGCTCCACACAACGTCCATTGCGCAATTCAGGCGTTCATGAGCGTTAATCGAAAAGTGTGTCGCGTATTGGGGATATTTTTGCAGCATCGATTCCAGCACGCTGTGTGGGATCTGGTATAGCAGTGTGTTTTCAATGGCCGTGACGTTGTAACAATCTTCAGGGTTACCGGGAATCCCTTCAAGGAAGGTGAAACCAAACAAGTCTTCTGGCCCCAGACGGGCACGTAACACCCCATCACTCCAGCGTTGCTCAAGCGAGCCGGTACGTACGATATAGAGATAGCGTTCAGCAGCCGCAATATCGAAAGGCAGTGTCTCGCCAACCGCCAGATAGCTAATGCTGATAGAACGCGTGATTTCATTTTGCGCCTCCACCGGGAGCGTGTTAAGTGGCGAAACATGTGCAATAAAATCGCAGATATTAGGCAATAACGGTTCCATCGTCGTACTCACTCCTAAAATTGAAATCATGTTTTATAATATATGCCACTGGTAAACGGTAGGATATAACATTCAGCTTGTGAATCGTCACTTCTGTGCCAGTTCCAGACATACTGAACACTTAATGATGTCAATCAGTTACATCGCCATTGAATTGTTAATCAAGCGATGTAAAATTAACGTTACTATGTATAAGCAGTGTGAATAATTCTTCAGATTCCTGGATTTCTTCATCGCCATTACCTCCTGCCGGCGACCAGGTTTGAATCATATTTTCAGGGAAAGTTACGATGAAATTGCGAAGCCTGTTGATCATTGCTGTTGTTGCCACTGTAGTGGGTTGTAAAGCACCGCCGCCAAAAATGACAGACGATACTATCGTGACCAGTGAAATCAATGGCGTCACCCTCACACACCGTTACGCTGTAGCCGCGCCAAAAGAGTTCACTCCGGTCAACGCCAGTTATCGGGCACTCTATCCGGGCTCTATTTTGAGCAAACCTGATTTTGGTGGGAAAGTGATAAGTACCCTTGAAAACGGGCAAACTTACACCGTGCTTGGCGAGGTCGAGAACAAATGGCTCGCGATTGCGCAGCAAGATAAACAAGAAATGTTGGGCTATGTTCCTGCACGCGCACTGGTCAAAAGTGAACTTTATGCCCAGACGCTGAAAAAAGATCGTCCACGCCCACGTAAAGCTTCAAAGAAAACGACCTGTGTTGCCGTCGATGATGCCAGCAAAGCCTGTCAGAATGCCAACAGCGGCACCTGGATTATTGATTAATCCACAGTGTTTTGTGTCATGACCTTTTATTTAATATTGCTCGGCTAACAAGGATTTCTATGAAACTCTGGCTTTCGGGTCTGGCGCTGTTGCTGGCTTCTACAACCGTTTGGGCTGGGAACTACCGTATCGTTCAGTCTCCTTCGCAAAAGCTCGATGTCTGGATAGATGATGTGCAAAACAACACGCCACAGAACTGGTGTGCTGCCGAAATCCCCTTACGAATCGTAGCCAATGGCGATAAAAATCCGTCTGTACTTAACGTTTTTATGCCGCGTCTTGGCACCCTGCTGGAAAGCCAGTGTAGCTCTGTTCAACTGGTGAGCTGGAAACTGGAAGATCCACAAGGCCAGACGCTGGCCGTCGGCACGGCGACCAAAAGCAGCGATTGGGCAGTCATAGTTGCGCCGGTAGTTTCAGGTGAACCAAACGCACTGCCGCATTCCGATGAAAATTCACCGTTAGCTGACCGCACGCCATGGCAAGAGTTTACGCTGCAGGATGGCTGCCATCTGCGCACCTTCTGGCAAGGTGACGTCAACGCTTCGGCAATGTTTATCCCCAACGGGAAATGTGAAAAAGGCGGCTGGCTGAATGGACGTAGTGAAATTATTCAAAGCGGCAATCACGGTGAAAAACGTAATGTGATGACCTTCGTGCATGGTTTCCCTGTCAGCGGACTGAG
The DNA here is from genome assembly GCF_000737905.1 of Buttiauxella noackiae. Classification (NCBI taxonomy): domain Bacteria; kingdom Pseudomonadati; phylum Pseudomonadota; class Gammaproteobacteria; order Enterobacterales; family Enterobacteriaceae; genus Buttiauxella; species Buttiauxella noackiae. The sequence continues at coordinate 243,728 of NZ_JPRU01000001.1, read as the reverse complement.
CTCAGATGCAAATTCTGACAGCCTGCTTATCACTAGCCTGAATAATGAGCGCATGGTGGTCAGTAATGAACACGCGCCACAGAGTTGGATGATTTTACCTTATAACGCCGAGTTAAATGGCTGGCAAGCCACCGGTACTGTGGCTGTTGAGGTTCCGCGTGAAATGACCGTTGATGAGGCAGGAATTCAGACGCGTTTAAACCAAGTACGTAAAGTATGGTCGGCATGGCTTGCGCCAGATACACCTATTACCTTGCTGTTGATTGACTCCCTGCGTCCGCAACTGCGTGATCCGGCGGTCGGCGCATGGCGCTCCCAGAAATAACCTGTGAATATTCGTCGATTTCGTGCATAGAAAGGCCATCATGACTGATAAAGATTACGAACAAGAACTTCCCGACGCTCTGCCGCCAGGTTTCCGTTTCGACGAATTTGAAATTCAGCAAGTGACTGAGTCCACCAATACCAACGTGGTTTATAAAGCGTGGGATCATCAACTTGAACGACCGGTAACAATCAATGAGTTTATGCCGCGTGCGCTGACCATTCGTAGCGATAATATGCAGCTGGTTTTGCGCAGTAAACAAGATAGCCAGGCGTTCAACTCCGGTATGAGTCGCTTTGTGCAGTCAGCTCGTCAGCTTGCGCAATTCAACCACCCTAACCTGCTTCAGGTTTTAAGTTTCTGGACGCAAAACGAAACCGCCTATGCAGCAACACGTTACTCCAGCGGCATGACGCTTGCAGATTTGCATCAACAACATCCCGAAATTATCAACGATGCCTGGTTACGCAGGATTTTGCCGATGTTGTGCGGAGCGCTGGCCACATTGCACGACGAAGGATTTATTCATCGTGATTTGTCCCTGCGTAGTATTCAGATTCAGGACAACGGAGCGCCGCTGCTACTTAACGCAGGTGCTCCACTGCGCGCCAACGCAGAAAACAGCGACGAGATTAAAACGCCGCTTAATCCTGGTTTTGCCCCACTGGAACAGTACGCTGACGATCTCGAAAACCAATTAGGGCCATGGACTGATATCTATGCGCTCGGTGCCATTCTTTATACGTTGATAACCGGTACCTGCCCTCCTGCTAGTGTCACCCGCACGATTCAGGACCCTTGCGTTAAACTCGCGAAGAATGGCCCTGAAGGCTATTCCCACAGTTTGTTGCAGGCCGTAGACCACGCGCTGGCGCTAAAACCTGAAGACCGCCCGCAATCTATTGCTGAATTTGCGGCCCTGGCCGAAATTCCGATGAGCGGCATCAATGGCAACACATCACTAAAACAACCGGGCACCATGTTGGTTGCTCTGGAAGATGCCGAGATGACTCCGCTATCTCCTTTGCGCAAACGCTACAAATTGCCACTGCAGATAGCGGCCAGTTTATTGGCTGGCGTGGCGATAGGCGCGGTCATTTTTGGTGGATATTTCTCGGCAACGCCAACTGCCGAGACGGCAAAACTTGAGACGCCCGTGGCGCAAAAAGTCCAACCGGTGGCAACTCAAACTGTTGTACCCGCCACTGACGGTATGCTGGCACGCGTATATGTCCGCATGAATGAGGGTGAAGAGTTGGATGTGAATGGCAAAACAGAAAAAATCACGCCTGGGGCCAATGGGTATGGTTTCTTGCAACTGCCTGCCGGGAAATATCAGATCACGTTGCGTGGCAATAATAAGACGCGGAACATGACGTTGTCTGTGGAACAAGCCGGAACGTGGTTAATTAATCCGCAAGGGTAAGCGCCAGTGCCGCAGGTAAATTATCTGCTTTCCTTTAATATGCGACATGGCACCTGGTACTGCCCGCAAATTCGTCTAAGGTTTTCATAGGGTTGATCGCTAAAACTTCACGCGATCATGAAAAGGAGAACAATAGATGATAAATCCTGCTTTGCGCCGTCCTCGTAGTTTATTGCTTGCGATTCAAATAGCTATCGGTTGTGCGTTCGTCGCTTTTACCTTGCCCGCTTCGGCGGCTGACGAACAACAACCGCAGCCCCAGCCACCAGATGTGCTCCTTGGCCCGCTATTTACTGATGTCCAGACTGCAAAATTATTCCCTGACCAAAAGACCTTTGCAGATGCGGTTCCTAATAACGATCCGTTAATGATCCTTGCGGACTACCGCATGCAGCGCAATCAATCTGGCTTCGATTTACGTCATTTTGTGAATGTGAACTTCACCCTGCCGCGCGAGGGTGAAAAATATGTTCCACCTGAAGGACAGACGCTGCGTGAACATATCGATAGCCTGTGGCCGGTGCTAACGCGCACCACAGACAGCGTTGATAAATGGGACTCGTTGCTACCGTTACCTAAGCCGTATGTCGTACCCGGCGGGCGTTTTCGCGAAGTCTATTATTGGGACAGTTATTTCACCATGCTGGGGCTTGCAGAAAGCGGCCACTGGGACAAAGTGCAGGATATGGTGGATAACTTTGCCCACGAAATTGATGCCTGGGGGCATATTCCCAATGGCAACCGGAGTTATTATCTGAGCCGTTCGCAACCACCGTTCTTTGCTTTTATGGTTGAACTGCTGGCCAGCCATAACGGTGATGAAACCTACACCACTTACCTGCCGCAATTGAAAAAAGAGTACGCCTACTGGATGCAGGGTAGCGATGCATTGCAACCGGGTTCTGAAAACCTGCGCGTAGTGAAACTTAAAGATGGCTCAGTCCTGAACCGCTATTGGGATGACAGAGATACGCCGCGTACTGAATCTTATCTGGATGATGTGACTACCGCGAAAAACAACCCGAATCGGCCCGCGACAGAAATCTATCGTGATTTGCGTGCCGCTGCCGCCTCGGGCTGGGATTTCAGCTCTCGTTGGATGGATAACCCGGAACAACTTGGTTCGATTCGCACAACTTCAATCGTACCGGTCGATTTAAACGCCCTGTTATTCCAGATGGAAAAAACGCTGGCGCACGCCAGCACTGTTGCGAAAGACACCAGTGCTGCAACGCAATACCAGCAACTGGCAGATGCTCGCCAGAAAGCTCTGGAAGCGCATTTATGGAATAGCAAACAGGGCTGGTATGCCGATTACGATCTCAAAACTAACGCTGTTCGCTCTCAGTTGACCGCCGCCGCACTGTTCCCGCTTTATGTGCACGTGGCCTCGAAAGAGCGTGCGGACAAAATGGCAACCATCACTCGCGCGCAACTGCTTAAAGCCGGTGGGCTTGCGACAACCAATCTGAAAACGGGTCAGCAGTGGGATGCACCCAATGGCTGGGCTCCGTTGCAATGGGTGGCTACCGAAGGATTGCAGAATTACGGGCATAAAGATTTAGCCATGGAAGTCACCTGGCGCTTCATGACTAATGTGCAGCATACCTACAACCGCGAGCAGAAACTGGTAGAAAAGTATGATGTATCCAGCACGGGTACAGGCGGTGGTGGCGGTGAATATCCTCTCCAGGATGGTTTTGGCTGGACCAACGGCGTGACGCTGAAAATGCTCGATTTGTTATGCGGTAAAGAGAAGCCCTGCGATTCCACACCGGATAAATTGCCTTCTGCGACACCGGGGCCTGTCACTGAAACAACGAAGATTGAAGCCGCATCAGCCCAATAATATAGTTTCAACCTGACCCTCTCCTTTTCTCAAGGAGAAGGAGAAAAAACTCTCCCACAACCGACCTTGTCAGCCCCCCTCTCCAGGGAGGGGGTCTGGTAAAGTCGGCACTCTTCTGTAAAACACCTGTCTTTTCATGGGTTTTAATTCTCTACCTGCCAATATTTGCACTTGCTTACATAAACAATAACAATAATAATTCGCATTCCTATTCGTTATAAGATCGCCTGAATTTATATCAAACCCTCCGGCACAGATCGGCTCTTCAGGTGATAACAAAAAGACCTTCTCGGGAAAATAATTAAATGAAACTGGCATTTACCGTAAAGCGTTCCGCTTTACTCTGCGCGCTTGCTCTTGCTGCTCCAACCTACGCGATGGCGGAAGATACCGTCATTGTCACCGACACACTTACAGAAACCTCCACCAGCCCAACCCAGGGTTACAGCGCGACGGTCAGTCGTGGCGCCACCAAAACGGATGAGCCGTTAATCACTACCGGTCAGTCGGTGTCTGTCGTGACTCGTCAACAAATTGATGATCAGGGTGCATTATCGGTAAACAGCGCGCTTAACTACACACCTGGCGCTTTCACCGGTTTTGCTGGCGGTGCGACGCGTTATGACACAGTTGCACTGCGCGGTTTTCACGGCGGTGATGTGAATAACACCTTCCTTGACGGCCTGCGCCTGATGAGTGACGGCGGCAGTTACAACGTTGTGCAGGTTGACCCATGGTTCCTTGAGCGTATTGACGTTATCAAAGGGCCATCTTCCGCACTTTACGGGCAAACCATTCCTGGCGGACTGGTAATGGAAACTTCAAAACGCCCGCAGTTCATTGAGGAAGGCCACGTCCGTGCTATGTATGGTAACAACAATACCAACGGCACCGCATTCGACTATACCAATGCGATCAATGATGAATGGGCCTGGCGCCTCATCGGTATGACAAAAAATACCGATACCCAGTATGAGAAAACGCGTGAAGAACGCTATGCCATCTCCCCCTCAGTGTTGTGGCAACCGAGCGAAAATACCTCGTTGTTGCTGCGCGCTTATCTGGAAAAAGATCCATCGGGCGGCTTCCACGGTTCTGTTCCGTCTGACGGCAGTCTCTATTCTTCTACCGGACGCAAACTCGATACCGGTTTCTCTGATGTCGAACCGGGTAATGACGAATTCAAACGCCACCAGCAAATTTACAGTTACGAGTTCGCTCATAGCTTTAATGACGTGTGGGCCTTCCGCTCCAACGCCAGTTACACTCACTCAAATGTGGGCCTGAAGCAGGCTTACCAAATTGGCTGGGCAGATGCAGCGCACGATGAACTGATGCGTTATTACAGCGGTGAAACCTCATCGCTCGACGCTTACGCCATCGATAACCAACTGGAAGCGGATTTCGCAACCGGCGAACTGGACCACAAAGTGGTGCTCGGCGGTGAATTCCATAAATACACCAACAACCTCTCTGATGATTCCGCTTACACCACTAACCTGAATCCATGGACGGGCGAATCTGGCGGCCCTGGCGGTTTCTACTATTACGATCCACGCGACCCGACTTACTCCACTATTAATCAGGGTCTGTTGACCAAAGCAGGTAAGCGTCAGTACGAACAGACTGGCATCTATTTACAAGATGATATGAAGTGGAATCAGTGGCATATGACACTGTCTGGTCGTTACGACCATATGGTGACCAAAAGCCATATCGTGGCTGAAGCCATTGACAGTGACGTGACAGATAACCGCACCGATGATCATTTCAGCGGACGTGCCTCCCTGCTGTATGCGTTTAACAATGGGGTTTCTCCTTACGTCAGTTACAGCCAGGCAATTACACCGCAGGTTCTGCCTGATGCTGATGGCAAATTGCTCAAGCCGACCACTGCCGAGCAGTACGAAGCGGGTGTGAAATATCAGCCGGTTGGCACAGTAGATATGTATACCGTCGCGCTATACGACCTGACGCAGAAAGATGTCGGTAACCGTGTGGTTCAGGGCAGTTACTTTGAGCCAGCAGGTAAGGTTCACTCGCAGGGCGTTGAGCTGGAAGCGCGTTCACAGTGGAATCAGCGTTTCTCAACCATTGCTGGGTACACTTACAACAAAGTGCGCTTTAAGGATGCAATCGACGGTAACGACGGCAATACGCCGTATGTGACACCTGACCAAATGGCAAGCCTGTGGGGAATGTTCAAAGCCGACTTAGGTATCAGTCTGGGTGCGGGCGTACGCTATATTGGCAAGCAATGGGCGGATAACGAAAATACTCTGCGCGTGCCTTCTGTCACGCTGCTGGATGCGATGGTGCGTGCCGATATGGGTGCGTGGACGCCATCTTTAAAAGGTGCTTTCGTGCAGGTTAACGCCACCAACCTGACAGGCCGTGACTACGTTGCTGGCTGTTACGGTACGGGTTATTGCTACTGGGGTGCAGAGCGTTCTGTGATTGCCACCGTAGGTTACGATTTCTAAACCATTTTGAGTCACTCAAGCCGGTTAGTGCAGACTAACCGGCTTTTTTATGGGTTAAATTCATTCACCACGCTAATAGGGGTCCGCTTGGAAAACAGAAATCATCCCACGTTAAGACAGTTTTTTTGTACAACATGATGTCAACTGTGCGTATGGGTGATACTTTCCGGATCCCAGATGAAGATTATTACGCCAGACGTAATCTCCGCTCAGATTAATATGTTCCCAGCCTAGGGTCCCTGATTTCACCCAATCGATGCATAAAGACCGCTCGATGCGACCAATCTCTCTCAGTGCTTTGGCAAGTCCATTCTGTATTGGATAACTGGCTAATTTTTTCATCATCAGCAAGGCAGTGAATGTCTCCTGTTTAATCAAAGCCGCCATTTCATCCCAGTATGTCTCAATTTTATCACCCTTAATTAACGAGTACTAAAGTACGCCTTTATTTTCATTTAAATTAATCGTTCGTTTAGCTGTATTACACGAAAAATATGAGTTATTCGCAAATGAAGAGCCACATAAAAACATTGCGATCTATGTCATGAATTTATAATGACGCATCATAATTTTCCTCCATTTTAGATCATATCCTTTCTGTCCTGGCCCATTGTATATTTTTGCAAATGAAAATCAGTCTTTACTGCGGATGGGCTAAGTAGAACACTATCAGCCCCGATGAAGCTAACGATGCTTTTAGCTAATTTATTTCAGATTTACTAAGCACCAGAACGAAATCCTCAGAGCTGGTATGGCCAACTGCTGAGACGATAACTTTATGCTAAATAGACCGCCGCGAGATTTGAATTCTGCAGCGGTCTTTTTAACTCACAGGTATTCGTACAGTAAAAGCTTGTTACGACATACTAAGACTACGAGTCTGTGGATACGGTTATGGAAGCATTGCATCAAAATAATTCTTTTCTTCTTGATAATTTCTAACAAGACAATTATTCACTTCGGCCATTTCTGCATTAGTCCCTTTAGAATCGATGGTTTCCAGTTGGCATTTTTTATCAATCATCTGATCCCATGAATCTTTCAGGGACAAAATCAACGACGTATGCTCTGGGTTGTTACCAATTTGTTTATCAATAGATTTATTCAATTTATCTAATGCCGATTTGACTTCTCTTGAGCTTTTCTGATTAATACTCGCAAGCTGGCTATTTTCTTCCTCAGAAAATGCGGCAAAATTTTCCACAGAATATGAAGCAAACAAAATAAACAAAAGATATTTAATTTTCATAAAATCTAACTCTCCTTAAAAACCTATCTTGTGGAACATTTAACCATTGAGTTCTATTTGATAACATCTGACCGAATGAAGATAAATCGCCAGAATATGCGTAACGCTGAATTAAAGAACGAGCATAGGATGTGTAATCCCCACGGTATCTAAGATCTACAAGCAACTCTTTTATTTTTTCTGGAATATCATTCCATGCTTGTTCTGGAGTGGTATTTGGATTCGGATGATACACTCTGATGGTATCAGGCTTCTGACATATTCTTTTTACATCCGCTTCTAACCTATTGTAGGTAATAACAAAAAGCTCATATTGCTGCTTCCTGGTTATCTCATAATAACCAATACTGTTATCTACTGAATTATAACGATTTTCAGCATCTGAACCGGACAGGCCTTTTGATTCTACAAGCCAATTATTTATTGGCTGACTTAATTCAATAGAGTCAAAATCTGATTCTGGATCACTTTGATGCCCTAGATCATACCCTCGACCAATCGTTATCCCTGAAACACCTCCAGGCCAATGAATATGACGACTGAAATAAGGACTATCATTATTATCATTACCTTCAGCATCAAATGTTAACTGACCTTTAGGTACAGTTAACCATTTTATATCCATATCATCATCACCGGACATTACATATAAAAACTCAAGCGGATGAAAATGCCATACTGATCGCTGGCTGGCGAACGACGGCACCTTATCCATCCAGCGCGTGGCGTCCAGAAATCCCCCGTGGGTTCGCTGCATAATATGACATTCATCCCTGCTCTTAAATATCGATGCCCAGCGTGTGTCATCGCGGGTACTGTGCCAGTCACTGTCGTGCTTCACGACCAGACGCCGCACATATTCCGGGATATTCATCTGGTTTGTATGCAGTGCACCAAAGAGCAGCTCGTCCTGAGAGTTATCCGGATATGGGCCGAGCGACTTCCGGTTTTCAGCAATGCGGATCACGCTGTCATAAAACATTTTTGCCTGTGAGCTCTGTGGCCCTTTTTCACCCTCAAACTGAGAGTTAATGCTTTTCAGGGCCTCTATGACCCAGTTTTCGTCCAGCGTACGGGTAAAATCGGTTGTGGGGGCAGCTTCAATACAGTGAAAGTTTAACCCTGCTAAATCATGATGACTGAGTTGCTCCACGTCGTCCTGGTGCATCCAGCTATGGGGACGTATCTGGAAATACGTTACCCCGGTTTTATCCGTAAAGGGGTTGGTGGCATCGCGCGGGATAATTTTTCCGGCATCAGCCCGTGTAATGGCGCTCATCTGCTCAAAGGTACTGTCTTCACCATCCCCGTTTCGCAGATACAGCGGTCGTTTCAGCTTCAGTTTGATGAACTGTTTGCCCGTCTTAATGCCCTTAACGTTGGCCACAAAATCCGGCACATGCTCATCGAGGCTCAGCAGTTCAATATGGGTTTTATATTCGGTGGTGATAGTCTGCGGGTATCTGTCTGTGTCCACCATATCCTGTGCCCCCAGAAACCCGACCGGCTCCCCGGCTTTCACCATCACTTTCAGCGGGACTGGCGGTACCACCACATCGTCAAACACGCTGTGATTCAGGACATTATGTATCCAGTCAGGCAGACACACATAACATTCCCCGACAGGCTCCAGAAATTCCGGGCGCATGGAGATCCAGAAAAACGCTCCCGCTGGTTTACCGTCCTCAAGACGCTGCACCAGTGCGAACGGTTCCGGCTGACGTTCCAGCAAAAACGATTTCTGTTGCAGCACGGCCAGTGTTTCACCCACTATCAGCGTTCTGGCGTGGCCGTGTTTATTTGACAGGACATCCGGCACAATTTCGCGACTGTCATCATGACGGGAATATTTACGCATTCGCACGCCGTGACCTTTCTGTGTGACCCGATAAAGCGGGCGTTTCGGGTATTCCGACAGCGGGGCCATGTGCATGTAAAGCTGGTAAAGCGTCAGCCATGAAGATTCATCCTGCTCGTCGGATTTGTACACCGACCTGACCAGCACAAACGTACCGGACTGGCGCAGAGGCGACTCCTGGCGACGGAACTCAATATTCACGTAATCCCGGTTAACCCGCCATGCCACCACCTCGCCGCCCATCATAAACTGGAGAGGAACAGACTCTTCAGGTGTATCCTGGTTGAGCACCGACGCCGGAGAAGATGACGCACCGACATGAATGCCGCCATGCCAGTAACGATTTACGCCAATCAGCCACCAGCCATGGGCGTTTTTATGAAAGTCGGTCAGGAGTTCGCCATAGTTCTTATACTCCTGCCCGTCAGCCTTCCGTACCGGATAACGTATATTCATCATTCGTCCTTAAATGAAATTCATAAAACCCTAATCATCGCAGGGAGTTAAGCAGAAAGGGAGTAAAATTTATGCAGATCTTATTACTGAGGTATCTATCAACCCAGACTGGTTTACGGCGGCGGATACTGCTTAGATTTTACTCGTGGCGTGGGATATCTCCCATTTTACATGCAGACCCCTAATAAATTAAGGAGTAAGTCCGATGGCAAATCGGCACGCCCCGGAACTAACACTTTAGGAGTGTTTTTTAGTGGCAATATTATTCCAGAGGAATATTTAATCCGTTTATTTTAACAATCAAACACGATTTTCAACCCCAAATGGCCCTCACCCTTTCTATCAGGTAGTAGTTCTCTTACCCCCGCGTACCCCTTAGCCGTCCCGGTTGTGCGTCATTTTTTTGCTATGGTGCCCGCATAATTGAAGGTACGTTTTAGGCAGCAGATAAATGAAACAGAACGCTGAAAGTATTCGCAGTTACAACGGTGCCGCGGGCGGCTGGGGCGCAGTCAAAGGCAGCGCACTGGCGGTTCATGGGCAAAAAGCCCTGCGTCGCGGCGTGATTGCAATATTCAGGATGAATCAGGTAAAAGGGTTTGATTGTCCAGGATGTGCCTGGCCTGACCCCGATCACCGTTCGCCAATGGAACTGTGCGAAAACGGCGTAAAAGCCGTATCCTGGGAAGCCACGACTAAACGTGTGTCCCCTGAATTTCTCGCCGAACATCCGGTCAGCGAACTGTGGAACTGGAGTGATTTTGATCTTGAAGATGCCGGACGTTTAACCCACCCCGTTAAATATGATGCCCAAAGCGATACTTATCAGCCCATTAGCTGGGAGAAGGCATTCGAAGAAATTGGCGCGCAACTGCGTAGTTACAACGATCCTGACTGTGTAGAGTTTTACACTTCCGGGCGTGCCTCGAACGAAGCAGCATTCCTGTATCAGCTTTTTGCCCGTGAATACGGCACCAATAACTTCCCTGACTGCTCAAATATGTGCCATGGCCCAACAAGTGTTGGCCTGCCACAGTCCATTGGTATCGGCAAAGGTACGGTCACTCTCCAGGATTTTGAATCTTGCGAGCTGGTCATTTGTGTCGGCCACAACCCAGCAACCAACCACCCTCGCATGCTTAGTACCCTGCGAGAGGTTTCACTGCGCGGCGGAAAAATTATCACGATAAACCCTCTGCGTGAGCGCGGTCTTGAGAAGTTTAGTTTCCCGCAAAGCCCAGGCGATATGCTTACCAATGGTTCAACACCGCTCAGCAGCGGGTTGTATAACGTGCGCGTTGGTGGCGATATTGCTCTGCTTAAAGGCATGATGAAACTGATGCTGGAACACCAGCGTAGCGCAGAGATGCACGGCAAGCCGGATATTATCGATAATGCATTTATTGCCGAGCACACTGCCGGTTTCAAAGAGCTGGCAGAAGATTTAGCGAAAACGAGCTGGAGTGTAATCCTCAAAGAGTCCGGGTTAAGTTTTGCGCAAATCAGCGAACTGACGCACTGCTATGAACAATCCAAAGCCACCATTATCAGCTACGGCCTGGGTATCACCCAGCATGAAAACGGTTCGGAAAATATTCAGCAACTGGCAAATCTGTTGTTGCTAAAAGGCAATATGGGCCGCCCCGGCGCGGGCATTTGCCCTCTGCGCGGCCACTCCAACGTGCAGGGCGACCGCTCCGTAGGCATCAACGAGGCACCAGGCGAAACATTTCTCCAGGCGCTGGAACAACGTTTTGGCTTCACCGCGCCACGTAAACACGGCCACTCCGCCGTAGAGAGTGTGAAAGCGATTCGCGACGGACAATCTAAAGCGCTTATTTGCCTGGGTGGCAACATGGCGGTGGCAATGCCTGACCCGCTAGTGACCTTCCCGGCGATGCGCAAACTTGATTTGGCGGTGCATATGACCACCAAACTCAATCGCTCACATCTGCTGCTGGCAAAACACAGTTATATCCTGCCGGTATTGGGCCGAACCGAACGCGATGTTCAGGCAAAAGGTGTGCAAAGCGTCACCGTGGAAGATTCCATGTCGATGGTGCACGCTTCCTGCGGCGCGCTGAAGCCTGCCTCCCCGCATCTACGTTCCGAACCGGCCATTGTCGCGGGAATGGCGATGGCGACACTGCCACACAGCAAAGTTAACTGGCAGGAGATGATTGGCGACTATAGCCTGATTCGTGATGCCATCGAACAAGTGGTGCCTGGGTTTACCGATTACAACTGGCGTATTGAGCAGCCAGGGGGGTTCAGAATGTGGAATGGCGCATCGAACAGAATCTGGCTCACCGAAAATGAGAAGGCAAATTTCATCGTATTCAACACGCCTGACACACAGCAGGCGCTGTTGCCAGAAAACACCTTGATGCTCACCACAATGCGTAGCCACGATCAGTACAACACAACCATTTACGGAATGAACGACCGCTACCGCGGCATCACCGGGCGTCGTGACGTCATGTTTATTAATGCGCAACAGGCAAAAGAGCTTGGCATTGCTGCCGGAGACAAGGTGAATCTTAAAGCCGTCAACCACGAAGGCGTGCGCCACGAGCGAGTGGTCGAAGGGTTAACGGTAGTGATTCACGAAATGGCTGCGGGTGCGGTTGGGGCTTATTACCCGGAAACCAATATTCTTATCGACCTTGACCATCACGATAAACAAAGCGCCACCCCTGCGTATAAAAGTGTTCCGGTGGTGGTGGAAAAATCCTTGTAATCAACAGACGGGAGGTTGCCAATGGCAGTTTTAATGACATTACTTGCGATAAGCTTTGTTAACCTGGGGTTGGCATTTGGTGGCCGCAATCCTCGTGTGCATTTGTTTATTGCCGGTGGTTGTCTGATGGGCCTCGGGCTAATGATCTATCCGCTGGAGTTTTAGCCCCGGCGAATAAATGAAGCCAGCAGCTTAGCGCTGCTGGCTTTTTCAATCACAACCCAACGTGACTTGCGTTACTCACTTCAACACGCCCTTCTTGCTGCCGCTCAAGTGCAATTTGTGCAAGCGGCGTATCCGCTTCATAACGCGCCCTGGCATCCAGGCCTTTCTCGTATTTGTTGTATTTCCACCAGGCGTAGCCCAGGAAAATAACTAACCCGCCGACGTTATAAAACACGATAGTCATAATGCTGGCACCGGTTGGGAATGTGGAGGCGATAAACCCGACGGTGAAAATGACAATCAACACGCTGACAATGGTGATCCCCTGCATCCGAGTGCCCATACGGAAATCACGATTAACCTCATCGTATTTCATACGCAGATTCAGATACGCAAGCATGATAAACAGCGGCGGTAACATTGACGCAGCCGCAGTCATGTTAATAAGGGTATTCATCAACTCCTGTACGCTACCGGAACCCACGGTTGGGATAAGCATCAATGGGATAACAATCAGGAACTGAATCCACGCGGCACGCGTCGGTACGCCATGGGCGTTAAGGTGCACGGTTTTCTCGCCAAAGATACCTTTTGGAATTTCGGTGAAGAAGATTTTCACCGGAGCAGCAGTCCACATGAGCAATGAGCCAAACATAGCGGTGAAGGAGACAATCCCGACAAAGCGGTTCATCAGCGACGTAGGCAAGCCAAAGTGATTCGCCAACCCTTCAAACACCTGTACCGTACCGCCGGTATAGTGCAAATCGGCTTTGTGAACAAAGACGTTAATCAGCAGTGAGGAGACGGTATACAGGCCACCGATGAATAAACCAGACAAAATGATCACTTTGACAAAGGCTTTGCTGCCGCCTTTTACGTCATTGACGTATACCGCTACCGACTCAGCGCCACCCGCAGCCTGGAAAATCCACGCGATAATACCGAGGAATGCCCAACTGAACTGCGGTGTAATCGCCTGCACGTTGATTGGGTCAGCCGGTTCGACACCTCCAATCACAGCGGCCCCTGCAAGAATGATGTAGGAGAACGTAAGTAACAGCATCAGCGTCGAGGTGACAGAGGTCATCGGCCCCAACAATTTTGCCCCATGGTTTGAAATCCAGGTGGAGAAAGCAAACAGGCAAATGCTGATTATTGCCGTCGTTAACGGCGTGAAAATATAGTCATAGCCCAGGAAAGCATACGAGGCGTAGGCAATGACTCGCGGGAGTAACGAGGTAAAGAAAAACAGGTTAACAAACCAGTAGGTATAAGCGGTGATAAATGCCCAGCGGCCTCCTAACGCACTCTTCACCCAGGCATAAACTCCCGCTTCGGAATTACGGTTCAGCGAGACGAATTCCGCGATAATTAAACAGAACGGAATAAAATAAATTAGTGTCGCCACCAGGAAAACCGGTGCCGATGCGATACCTAACTGAATATTGTTATTAATGACGTTATTGAAGCTAAACACCGCCGCAAATGTCATCGCTAATAACCCGAACTTGCCAATAGTATTTCTGTTTGTTGAAGCCATACGAACTCCACACTGTAGGGTAAGTTTTAATAATTTTTTCGTAGGTCGGATGACGCTTGCGCCATCCGACACCAGTCAGGCGTTTAACACCCTATTTATTTAGAAAATACGTTTCTTCAATCGTGACTTTTAAAATCACTTTTTTAACGTCTTTCCCCTGCGAGAAGCGGTGTGCTTCGTGGTTTTCGCAGATGATAATGTTTCCTGCTTTAAGTTGATGTTTAACGCCCTGGCCACAAAAATACTCACGGTCAGTTTCATCGCTGTAGGCCATTTCAAGGGTTAACTCGTTTTTCGCTGCAACCTCAACTGTTTCTTGTCCCGCAATGTAATAATGAACATCGAAATAACGGCGATTCCCTTCAAATAAATCCATATTATTTATTGGACCTTCTGCAAGGCGATAAACCAATGAATCACCAATCGAATAAAAAATATCAGGCTTAATATTTTCGAGGTTATTAATGGCTTCGATACAACGCTGCCATTTTTTCCCCGCATGATAAGTCTGCTTAAAATCTTCTAAGGTATTTAAAATAATCATTACGTTTGCCCTATCAAGAAAGTGCGCGGTTGGTTTGCGGTTGGAAATCGTATTTCGCGAGATCAACCGTCTCCACCTGCGCTTTACTGAACGGCAACATCGTGAAACCGTAGTGGAATGGTTTGAGGTAAACGCGGAATGAATCGAGCACCTCAGAACCCCATGAGTTGGAGCCAAGCCCGAGGATTTGGTCATCGAGGTTTAATGTCAGGTAATCACCCTTTTCCAGCTCATTAATGTGCTGCGCCTGTTGCAACATTTCTGCGCTATATGGCCAGAGGCTAAAATTAATCGGCTTACGTGGCTGGATGAAAATACCGTTACCCTTTTCATCTTCAACACTCAACCAACGCACATCCTGACGGTTACCGTTATCCTGCGGGAACGGATAGTTTTCAAACAGGCTTTCTACTGGCTGGCGGTAATGGCCAATCAGATTGCTCTGGCAGCTGTCAGCGTAGTTTTCACCCGGTCCACGGCCATAATATTCAACCTGTTTAAAGCGTGTGCTGATGCCGAAATCGAGGCCAACTTTTGGAATAATGGCCTGATAATTTCCATATGGTGTACCTGACAAATCCAGGCTGACATGACCTGCCGGAGTTATGCGCCACTGATAAGTGCAGCGCATACCGAAATCAAACACCGGTGGTGCAATCGTGCTGGTAATCTCAACGACAATATCTTCACCTTGCGGGAAATGACGCATGGTGCGGAAATTATGCTGCATCAGGTGTACGTGATACGGCTGCCACAAACCTTCAAATTCCTGTTTGTGGTTATCGATAGTTGGTTTAAAGAAGGTCAGATGCGGTGCACGCCCAACAATCTCCTCACCGTCTACCAACCATGAAACCAGCTCACCGCTCAGGCGACAGAAAGTCAGAGCAAATTGATTGCCGCTGATAACCAGGCTGTGTTGCTGCGTTTCACAGCGTATTGCGCTGTGTTGATTGAGTGGTAATGACTCGCGAGAAACCGCCTGCTGACGCAAGATTTGGAACTGACCAAGCGAGTGCATCGCATCACTCCAGCTTGTCGCACTGCGCTTAACAATTTCAACATTGATAAATACTTCACCCGCTGGCAGCACAGGTGCGGTCAGTTGCAGCTCTTCGGCTTCACCTGGCAGCAAGTGCGGCAGTGACAATATTTGCTGCGCGATGGTTTGGCCATCAACCTGATACGCAACCTTGAACTCGATGTCTCCAAGGGCGCTGAACCAGTAACGGTTCTCCACCAGCAGTACATCACCCTGCTGCGTCGGGCGAATATTGACCGGGCAGATCACCTGCTTGTATTCACGTAAGCCAGGGCCTGGGCGTTGATCCGGATAGATAAGCCCATCCATGCAGAAGTTATAGTTGTTTGGGTAGTCGCCGTAATCACCGCCGTACTGATAGCGCTCACGTCCCTGCTCGTCATGCACCAGCAAACCATGGTCGCACCACTCCCAGACGTAATGCCCTTGCAAACTTTTGTGTTGATTAAATACGGCCTGGTATTGTGCTAACCCGCCGGGTCCGTTGCCCATTGCATGGGCGTATTCACAGATAATGCGTGGTTTCGGATGCGGATATTCGCCAAAGGCATTCATCATTGAGACGCGTGAATACATGGTGCTAATCACGTCCACGACTTCGGCGTCGCGATCTTCTTCGTAGTGCACAAGACGAGTGGGATCAAGTTGCTTACAGCGAGCAGCCATCGCACGTATATTGCAGCCGTAGCCTGACTCGTTACCCAGGGACCAGATGATGATAGAAGGATGGTTTTTCTGCGCCAGAACGTGGCGTTCAATACGCTCAACGTAGGCTTGCTCCCAGGCTGGATCGTCGGTGATACGGCTAATATTCCCGACGTTTGCAAAACCGTGACTCTCGACATCAGTTTCTGCCATTACAAACAGACCGTACTGGTCGCACAATGCATAGAAACGCGGATCGTTCGGGTAATGGGCTGTGCGTACTGAATTGATGTTGTGCTGCTTCATCAGGATGATGTCACGCTCAACACGCGCCATATCGACTGCACGGCCTTTCAGGCAATCATGATCGTGGCGGTTCACACCATGCAATTTCAGGTAACGACCATTAACGTAAAACAGGCCGTCGCGCACTTTAATATCGCGGAACCCGACTTGCTGTGGCACCACTTCGATGATTTCACCGTGGCTATCACGCAGCGTAAGCAGCAGTAAATACAGATTGGGGTGCTCTGCATTCCACTGCTTCGGTTGTTTTACCGGTATCAAGAACTGGCAGTTGGCACTGTTCTGTAAGCTAAGTGCATCGAGGCGTTGTTCAGCAATACATTTTTCGCCATCAAACAATTGTGCATGCAGCTGTAAGCCCACGACAGGTGTGGTCGATATATTGTTTAAGTCGCACGATACCTGAAGCTCAGCATCACAGTAGTTTTCATCAAATTCCGTCACCACGGTTAAGTCATGGATGTGAACTTGTGGCTGACCAATGAGGTAAACATCGCGGAAAATTCCGGCCATCCACCACATATCCTGATCTTCGATATAAGTAGAATCAGCCCATTGCATCACCCGCACGCTCAGCAGGTTCTCTCCAGCCTTCACATACGGGCTGAGATCAAACTCGGCGCTCAGACGACTGCCTTTGCTAAAGCCTACATAGTGGCCATTTACGTAAACTTCAAAATAGGTTTCTACACCGTCGAATTTAATAATGACCTGGCGTTGTAACCAGTCGGACGGTAGCGAAAACTGGCGCTGATAGGCACCGGTTGGGTTGTTGGTGGGAACAAAAGGCACATCGATAGGGAACGGATAACCTTCGTCGGTATATTGCAGTTTACCGTGGCCTTCCATTTGCCACATACCTGGAACAGTGATCTCCCCCCACTCCACCATAGGCTGGTGGTAAAACGCGTCAGGGACTTTTTGCGGGTGGTCGAAATAGTTAAACGTCCATTTCCCGCTTAGCAACACAAAGCCCAGGCTTTGCTCGCGGTTTAGCTCTTTTGCTTTTTCAACACTGCCATAGCCATGGAACCAGGCGCGCGGTGGCAGTCGGTTCTCAGATTGTTTTTCTATGTTTTCCCAATTGTTCACGCCAACATCCTCATTACGTGGGTATGGGCAAACAATAGTAAATATTTAGTAAAACTAAAAATTAAAGTTTACTAAATGCCGTAGCGATCACAATAAATCAACATGCGATATAAATAAAAAGCCCTGCTGATGTAAGAAACCAGCAGGGCTTATGAGATTAATTATTGATTTTATTCAGATGTTGTCGTGTCACGCAATTGTAAAGAGCTGGGGACAAAAACCGACAGCGGGATGGTGCGATCATCGCGCAGGCGCTCCATCAGCAGGTTAACGCCCTGCGCACCGATGGTTTCGGAATGAATTCTTACCGTTGAAAGTGCCGGGTAAACAAAGCGCGCGGTAGGGATATCGTTGACGCTTATCAGAGCCAGTTGCTCCGGCACTTTAATACCGTGTTCGTGCAGAGCGCGCAAAACACCAATCGCAATGGAGTCGGTCGCGACAAATAATGCTGGTGGATAATCACCTGATGAGGCAAGCATTTTCATCGCACATTGGTACCCGGCCTGGCTACTAAAATCCCCGTAGTAAACATCCTGCGGCTGAACGACTTTTTTACTCCGCCCATAATCAACAAACGCCTGTTCGCGCTGATCGGCATATTCAGGGTCATCCCGACCACCGATAAAACCGATACGCAGATAGCCACGTGAAATAAAGAAATCGATCACCTTCTGGCTAATTTTTGCTAAATCAACGCTCACACAGTCAAACCGTGGATCGTTAGTCACCCCATCGAGATACACCAACGGTAAATCCTGCTGCTCAAGCACCGCCTGTGTTGCAGGCTGGGGTTTACCAATGACCAGTAAACCGTCGGCTGCAACCATCGGGCGATCGCCTTTGAAGTCGTAACAGGAAACCAACGTAATACCTAACTTTTCACATTGAGTTTCAATGCCATAGCGCATAGCCAGGTAATAGGGATCGTTGATTTCCAGCTCTTGCCCATGGGTATAAAGAGCAGCAAAGGTAAGACGCTGGCCGGCCTGACGTTTGGCGCTGGGGACTTTGTACTCCAGCCGCTCTGCCGCTTCGAGGATTTTCTGGCGAGTCTGACTCTTAACGCTCAGTGTGGGATCGTCATTCAGGACCCGTGAAACCGTAGCCACAGATACCTGAGCCGCATGAGCGATTTCCTTCAATGTAGCCATAAGATCCCAATAATCAATAGGTGAAAACAATAGCTTAATGGCACATGACAGCCATGTATACCCCGGAGTTTAACCACTTTTACTGCAATTTGAAGTTGTGATCCAGCTGGCGCTTTGCTAATTCAAGTGTATTTTTTAGTAAAAAATTATCTAAGATAACTAACTTTTACACTGCCATAACAATAATACGGCCGAGTGAAATACTCATGATGAGCTCTTTGATCGGTAAGGAAACGGCATGAAACCATTACTACGACTTACCCCACTTGCAATACTGCTCGTAATGTCAGGATGCAAATCCACACACCAAGATACGACAGCCCTTAAGGCCAATGATTTCCAGAACGTTATAGACCGCACCGGTGCGCCGCACGCGATGCTTGATTACGATTTCGACGAACATCAACGCTTTAATCCGCTTTTTGATGATGGCGCCTGGCATGGGCATTTGCTGCCAGCAAGTAGCGAAGGCATGGGTGGTTTTCCAGGCCCAGCTTTGCTGACCGAAGAGTACATCAACTTTATGGCGAATAATTTCGACCGTCTGAGTGTGTATCAGAATGGCAAGAAAATCGCGTTTACTATGAAGGCATATAGCATTCCAGGGGCATTGATACAGACACTCATATCCCCTGGTGTCACAGTGAAAATGACGCTGCGCTTTGTTACATCACGCACTTCATTGCTGGAAACAGAAATCACGACTGACGCGCCACTGGAGCTGGTTTGGGATGGCGAGTTACTGGAGAAGTACCATCTTCAGGAGCAAAAACCTCAGTCTGATGAAACCATTGAGCAGGCGTTTCCGGGCTACACCCGCACGCTGCATGCCACATCAGATGGTCTGAATGTCACTTTTGGCAAAGTACGTGCCGACTCAAACCTGATGACATCTGGCCAATCACAGTACCAAATCCATAAAACGCTGCCGATGCGCACCCAAATTGACGGCCACCGATTTGTTGCAAAAGCCAATATTGAAGGTTCAACCACCCTCTACACCACTTATTCTCATTTGTTGACAGCTGCTGAAGTACAAAAAGAACAAAGTAAAATCGCCGATATTCTCAAACATCCTCAGCCATATCTGACGGCATCCGAACAGCGGTGGGAAGGTTATTTGAAATCAGGGCTAAAAAACCCTGCCGCGACGGCGGCGCAAACCCGTGTGGCAGTAAAAGCTATCGAAACGCTGAATGGAAACTGGCGTGGCGTGGCAGGTGCGATGAAGTTTGACTCCGTCACACCATCTGTAACTGGACGCTGGTTTTCCGGCAACCAGACCTGGCCGTGGGATACCTGGAAGCAGGCTTACGCTATGGCGCATTTCAATCCTGACGTGGCAAAAGATAACATCCGCGCAGTCTTCGCCTGGCAGATTCCAACAGACGACCCGTTACGCCCATGGGATGCAGGCTTTGTTCCAGATTTAATTGCCTATAACACCAGCCCGGAGCGTGGCGGTGATGGCAGCAACTGGAATGAACGCAATACCAAGCCAAGCCTTGCCGCATGGTCTGTGATGGAAGTCTACAAAGCGACGGGTGATAAAGGCTGGCTTGAGGAAATGTATCCGCATCTGGTGGCCTATCACGACTGGTGGCTACGTAATCGTGACCACAACAGAAATGGTGTACCGGAATATGGTGCCACGCGTGACAAAGCCCATAACACCGCAAAAGGTGAAATGATCTTTACCGTCAAGCGCGGTAGCAAAGAGCAAAAAATGGTAGGGCTTGATAACTACAACCGGGTTTTGCGTAGCGGGAAATATGACAGCATTGATATTCCGGCTCAGGTTGCTGCTTCGTGGGAGTCCGGACGTGATGATGCTTCCGTATTTGGCTTTATCGACCCTGACCAGTTGCAACGTTATCTGGATAAAGGCGGCAAGCGTGAAGACTGGCAGGTACTGTTTGCTGAAAACCGCGATTCGAGTGGGAGCCTTGTCGGTTTTTCACTTTTGCAGGAGTCTGTTGATCAGGCCAGCTATATGTACAGTGACAGCAGCTATCTGGCTGAAATGGCAAAAATTCTCGGCAAACCGGAAGATGAACAACGTTTTAGTCAACATGCTAAGAAACTGGCCAGTTATATCAACACCTGTATGTTCGACGATGCCACAGGCTTCTATTACGACATTCGGATTGAAGATAAACCGTTAGCCAATGGCTGTGCAGGCAAACCAATAGTTGCACGGGGCAAGGGACCGGAAGGATGGTCACCATTATTTAATGGCGCCGCCACTCAATCACATGCGGATGCCGTCGTGAAGGTCATGAAAGATCCGAGAGAGTTTAATACCTACGTGCCACTGGGGACTGCCGCACTGACGAATCCGGCATTTGGTGCTGATATTTATTGGCGTGGACGAGTGTGGGTGGATCAATTCTACTTTGGGCTAAAAGGAATGGAACGTTATGGCTATCGCGCCGATGCCGTGGAGATGGCTAATCGTTTCTTTGCCCACGCCAATGGCCTGATGAGCGATGGTCCA
Organism: Buttiauxella noackiae; assembly: GCF_000737905.1. NCBI lineage: Bacteria > Pseudomonadati > Pseudomonadota > Gammaproteobacteria > Enterobacterales > Enterobacteriaceae > Buttiauxella > Buttiauxella noackiae. The sequence goes on along the minus strand of NZ_JPRU01000001.1, from coordinate 222,357 downwards.
ATTCGCGAGAACTATAATCCGCTTAATGGCGCGCAACAGGGGGCACCGAATTTCTCCTGGAGTGCTGCGCATCTCTACATGCTGTACAACGATTTCTTCACGCAAAAGTAGTCAACGTAAAACGGCCCCAGAACTGGGGCCGTTACAAAATACCTAAAAACCTATTCTCTGAATACCTGGCATTGCATCAAGGCAGCAAACTCAGGAATCTCCAGTCACTTACTCGAGTAAGTGACTGGAGTGAGTACAGCCAACGCCGAGGCAACTTCAGGCATGGCGAGAATAGTTAGCGTCGAACCATGCGGTAAATAACCAGAACAATAATCGCACCGGCTACTGCGACAAGGAAACTTGGCAAGTTAAAGCCCGTGACACTGCCGCCGATATGAAGAAATGTTGCAATCCATCCACCAACGACAGCACCAATAATCCCTAAAATACAGGTCACGATAAAACCGCCGCCGTCTTTTCCAGGCATAATTAGTTTTGCGATAACACCAGCTATCAAACCGAAAATAATCCAGGCCAGAATACCCATGTTGAACATCCTCTTCATTATTGTGTGTGGTAACAAGCCAGAATCCGCATCAGTTTGGCCGCGAGTTCTGTCTGTCGGTACGCTAAGTATAATCAAATGTTAGGAAAGTGTGACTAACATCACTAAGCTATTGAATTTATCCGCTTCACGCCTTGAGATTTATCTTAAGTTTTTTACATTATTGCCGATAAGTTTGCTTACCGCTTTCAAAACACCACAACATGGACCTGGCCTTGAGTAACTATAACGAGCAGTTTCTGAAACAAAGTCCTCTGGCAGTATTAGGCGTGTTACGTGATCTCCATAAAAACCAAGTGCCGGTTCGTCTGAGCTGGCCATCGGGGCAATTTATCAGCAAGATCCTTGAGGTCACGGCAAATGGTTTGATCGTGGATTTTGGAAGCCAGGGGCATGAAAATCAGTCGGCGCAAAAAGCGACCAACATACAGTTCATCGCTGAGACGGAAGGGGCGAAGGTAGAGTTTATAATGCCTAAAATGCAGGTTATAGATTACCTGAACTTACCCGCATTCCACGCCCCGCTACCTCCCGCTTTGTGGTTTGTGCAACGCCGGGAATATTTTCGCATCAGTGCCCCGCTTCAGCCCTATTACCTTTGCAATACCACGCTCTCTAATGGCTCTCCATTCCAGTTCAGACTATGTGATTTGTCATTAGGGGGAATGGGTGCATTAGTTGACGGGCCTCTGCCTGAAGGGTTGAGCGCCGGAATGCGTTTTTCACAAGTGGAAATAGATTTAGTGCAGTGGGGTAAATTTCATTTTGATATGCAGTTGATAACGCTTTCTGAACGAAAAGTGATCGACAACAAAAATCAGACCATCAGCACTCCTCGCCTGAGTTTCCGCTTCCTGAATGTGAACCCGGCCGTTGAGCGCGAGCTGCAGCGCATTATCTTTTCGCTGGAACGATCGGCGCGTGAAAAAGCAGAACGAGTGAAGTAGACAGTTTAAGGCTGAGACTAAAAAATTCGAGTTGCATCAAGACCACAAAGCCGCAAACCCCGTAAACATAGAAAAATGTGACAGGAATTTGCGGCTGCGCTTTAAGTGTTACATGGCGTTTAAAGCCCGGGAGACCTTATACAGATAACGTGGTGCCTGAGGTGCCGGATGGTTCTTCGCGATGTAATCGTAAAACTCGTCAGGGCTCAGGTCATTAATCTCGTTAATGGCCTTTTTGCGATCCGATGAGAAGGTTCTGAGCAAAGCGCCCGCACCGTTGGCATAAGAAGCCAGCAACGCATACTGCATCGTTTGCGGATCTTCAATACCAGCCAGAATGCCATGTTCCAGAATGCTTAAGTAAGCTGTGCCAATCGAAATGTTTCGCGCCGGATCTTTAAGCTCGCTGGTTGACGGCTCGCCGCCCCATCCCAGATGGCGATATACATCACGGCCAGCGGTTGAGGCTTTAATCTGCATCAAACCAACCGCATTGGACTTGCTGACAAGCGTAGGATTACCGCCTGATTCCACTGCAATAATCGCCGTAACCACCCGTGGACTCACTCCCCACTCTTTTGCGGCCTGATCGGTTATTGGCATCCAGGTTAATGCACGTTGTACCGGTTTTGTAGGGTCCCACTCGGGCTGTTTGGTGGTATGACTTGAACAACCTGCTAAAAACAAAACCAATACAATGAGCCATCTGATATTCACGCATCTATCCTTATAAAATTACCCGGAATATTGAAATCTGTGGGGTAAACAACATTGATTCATCGCCGCCTGGCGGATGACAACCACCTTTGATAACGGCATGATAACCAATTCACTTTCAGCAAGGAAATGCCATGTCCACGATTCGTTTGATTGCCCCTTCAGGTTTCTGTGTTAATCAGGCTGCTGCTGCGCGCGGTATCGAACGCCTGAAAGCCGCAGGCCATCGAGTGGAAAACCAATCCGTTGTGACCCGGCGCTTTCAGCGTTTCGCCGGAACTGACGACCAACGACTTGCTGATATTCAGGATTTATCCGCACTCCCGAATGAATGCGATATCGTTCTGGCGGTGCGCGGTGGCTATGGTGCATCCCGTTTGCTTGAAAATATTGACTATTCGAGCCTGGGACACGCGTTCCACGAACGTACACCGATTATTTGCGGGCATAGCGATTTTACCGCAATCCAGTTAGCCCTCTTATCCCAGACCGGTGCCATTACATTTAGCGGACCAATGCTTGCCGGTAATTTTGGTGCCGATGAGTTAAACAGCTTTACCTGGCAGCATTTCTGGCAGGCGATTACTGAGCCGCAATTTACCCTAACCTGGCAGAGCCCAACGCCTGCATGTTCGGCAAGTGGCACGCTATGGGGAGGAAATCTCGCCATGCTGGTTTCAATGTTGGGCTCGCCGTGGCTTAACGTGATTGATGGTGGCATTTTAGTGGTCGAAGATATTAACGAGCACCCTTTCCGCGTGGAGCGCCTGTTATTGCAACTCCACCACGCCGGAATTTTAGCGCGTCAAAAAGCCCTGATTCTCGGTAGTTTCAACGGCGCAACGTTAAGTGACTACGACGGCGGTTATGATTTCGATGAAATGTGTCGCATGTTAGAGCAGCGGTTATCCATTCCCGTGCTGCGCGGTTTACCGTTTGGTCATGAACCCGAAACCGTCACTCTGCCATTGGGCGCTTTTGGCGAACTACAGCATGACGGGCAAACCGCCAGCCTCACCGTCAGTGGCCATCCGGTAATCAGGTAAAAAAATTCGTTTCAGCCCTTCAGATAGCACGATGAATCAATAGTTTCCGTGTTAATATTTTCCACACGAATAGATACAGGCGCAAAGGAGAAAGATAATTTTGGACGCAGGGGCAATAGTCAGTCTGTTTATTTTAGGTTCCGTACTGGTAACTTGTAGCATCTTATTGAGTTCCTTTTCCTCGCGTCTTGGTATCCCCATTCTGGTTATATTCCTCGCTATTGGTATGTTGGCGGGGATTGATGGTATTGGTGGCATTCCGTTTGATAATTATCCTTTCGCCTATTTAATCAGTAACCTGGCACTAGCGGTGATTCTGCTTGATGGCGGTATGCGCACCCAGGCAAGCTCCTTTCGCGTAGCCCTTGGCCCCGCACTATCACTTGCGACCGTCGGTGTGCTTATCACCTCAGGCTTGACTGGCATGGCCGCAGCCTGGCTGTTTAATCTCAATCTCATCGAAGGTTTGCTGATTGGCGCGATAGTCGGTTCAACGGATGCGGCAGCCGTATTTTCCCTTCTGGGCGGCAAAGGGCTGAACGAACGTGTTGGCGCAACACTTGAAATTGAATCCGGCAGTAACGACCCGATGGCTGTGTTTCTGACCATCACGCTCATTGAGATGATTCAGAAAGGTCAAAGCGGCCTAAGCTGGATGTTCCTGGTGGATATTATCCAGCAGTTTGGTCTGGGGATTTTGCTTGGCCTCGGCGGTGGTTATCTACTACTGCAAATGATCAACCGTATTACGCTGCCACAAGGGTTGTATCCGCTGCTGGCATTAAGCGGTGGGATTATGGTGTTTGGTATCACTACCGCGCTAAACGGCAGCGGTATTCTGGCGGTCTACCTCTGTGGTTTCCTGCTCGGCAACCGCCCTATTCGCAGCCGCTTTGGCATCTTGCAAAACTTTGATGGGCTGGCATGGTTTGCGCAAATTGGCATGTTCCTGGTACTGGGCTTGCTGGTCAATCCAACCGACCTGTTGCCGATTGCTATTCCGGCGCTGCTGCTGTCTATCTGGATGATTTTCTTTGCTCGCCCGTTATCTGTTTTTCTCGGCCTGCTTCCGTTCCGTGGTTTTAACCTGCGCGAGCGTGTGTTTATCAGTTGGGTCGGCCTGCGTGGCGCGGTGCCAATCATCCTTGCTGTATTCCCGATGATGGCGGGCCTTGAAAATGCGCGCCTGTTCTTTAATGTCGCCTTCTTCGTGGTGCTGGTGTCGCTGTTATTACAAGGCACGTCGCTCGGTTGGGCGGCAAAAAAAGCTAAAGTTGTGGTTCCGCCCGTCGGCTGGCCTGTATCCCGCGTTGGCCTGGATATTCATCCGGAAAATCCTTGGGAGCAGTTCGTTTATCAGCTTAGCGAAGATAAATGGTGCATCGGAGCCTCCTTGCGGGATCTGAAAATGCCGAAAGACACGCGCATTGCAGCGCTGTTCCGTGACAATGTTCTGATGCAACCCGGCGACCGTACGCGTTTGCAAGTGGGTGATGTGCTCTGCGTCATTGGTCGTGAACGCGATCTACCCGCTCTGGGTAAGATGTTTAGCCAGTCGCCACCTGTCGCACTCGACCAACGCTTCTTCGGTGATTTTATTCTCGAAGCCAGCGCCCAGTTTGGTGATGTCGCGACCATTTACGGGCTGGAACTTGATGATAACGTCGATACTCAACAAACATTGGGTGAGTTTGTGGTGAGCATGTTAGGCGGCGCGCCGGTGGTGGGTGACCAGGTGGAGTTCGCTGGCATGATTTGGACTGTCGCTGAGAAAGAAGATAACCAGGTGCGTAAGATTGGTGTGCGCGTCGAGAGTGAAGAAACTGAGTAAGCAGGATAAAGGGCGGGAAACCGCCCTTATGAGATTAAAACAATTAAAACTGCGTCACTACCGGTACTCGTGGCGCCAGGGCACACATCAACTCATACCCCACCGTTCCGGCTGCATGGGCCACATCATCAATTTTCACTTCATTGCCCCATAATTCGACCGGGCTACCAATACCAGTATGCGGACATGGAGTGAGATCCACCGCCAACATATCCATGGAAATAGCCCCGACGGTATGCGTTAGCACCCCATCAACTCGCACTGGCGTACCATCTGGCGCATGGCGCGGGTAACCATCAGCGTAGCCGCAGGCAACAATACCAATACGCTGCTCGGTATTTGTCCGGTAACGACTGCCATAACCCACGGCATCACCCGGTTTAAGACTCTGTACACCAATAATTTCACTTTGCAGGCTCATTACTGGCTGCAAGCCGCTGGTGGCAACATCGCACCATTGCCCACTCGGAGATGCGCCATACAGAACAATCCCTGGCCGCACCCAGTCGAAATGCGCTTCCGGGTGCCAGAGTGTTGCCGCCGAATTAGAGAGCGAACGCGGGCACTCTAAACCTTCAGCCGCCTGCTCTATGCGCTTCATTGGTTCAACTATGCCATCAGGTTGTTCTGCATCGGCAAAGTGTGCCATCAACGTAAGTTGACCGACATTCGGGATAACACGTAGTTGCTGCCATATAGAATGCACCCGGTCAGGGCTAAACCCGAGACGGTTCATTCCGCTATTCATCTTCAGGTAAACATCGAGCGGCGCATTAAGTTTGGCATTAGCTAAAGCTTTTACCTGCCAGTTACTGTGCAGGCTGGTGGTCAAACGATACTGGTCAAACAGCGGCAACTCATCGGCGTGGAAGAAGCCCTCCAGCATTAAAATCGGCCCTTTCCAGCCTTGTTCACGCAACAGGATGGCTTCTTCAATATTAAGCATCGCGAAACCATCGGTTTCCCTTAACGATGACCAGATACGTTCAATCCCATGACCGTAAGCATTCGCTTTAACCACCGACCAGACTCGCGAATGAGGAGCGGCCTGGCGAACAACATTTAAATTGTTACGTAGCGCGCTGAGATTCAGCGTCGCAATAACAGGACGGGACATTGTCCTCTCCTTGTTAGAATTTAATTATGAGCGTTATGCAGACGCTGTGAGCCTGTTGGCCTGAACCCCGGGGAATAGCGTGCAACAGAGAGATCGTCAAATGGAATCGCAGGCGTTCTTCCAGAAATCAAATCACTTAACATCTGGCCGGAACCGCAGGCCATCGTCCAGCCTAACGTACCGTGCCCGGTGTTAAGCCATAGATTTTTGAACGGTGTACGCCCAACAATTGGCGTACCATCTGGCGTCATTGGGCGCAGGCCCGTCCAGAATGTGGCTTGCTCAACATGCCCTCCACGCGGGTACAAATCACGAACCACCATTTCCAGAGTTTCGCGGCGTGGTTGCAGCAACTCCGTATTGAAACCAACAATTTCTGCCATACCGCCTACGCGAATACGCTTATCAAAACGCGTGATAGCAATTTTGTATGTCTCATCGAGAATAGTCGAAACCGGTGCACCTTGCTCATCAGCAATGGGGATAGTCAGCGAATAACCTTTGAGAGGATAGACAGGAATATCAACGATGTTTTTCAGCAGACCGGTGGAATAGGAACCGAAAGCAACCACGTAGGCATCGGCCTTCACCACTTCTTTGCCGCACTGGACACCATAAATACTTTGGCCTTCATATAACAGACGATCAACCGAAGTATTAAATCGGAACTCAACACCCGCCTCTGCCGCCATCTGAGCCAGGTTTTGCGTAAACAGTTGGCAGTCGCCAGTTTCATCATTCGGCAAGCGCAAACCGCCCGTAAGCTTATGAGCAACATCAGCCAGCGCGGGTTCAACTTCGGCTAAACGGCCTGCTTCCAGCAATTGATATGGCACACCCGCATCTTCAAGTACTGCAATATCTTTGGCGGCATTTTCATACTGTTGGGCGGTGCGGAACAGTTGTAACGTGCCCCCCTGACGACCTTCGTACTGGATATTGGTGGTGTGGCGCAATTCCTTCAGGCAATCACGGCTGTATTCTGCAAGGCGCACCATGCGACCTTTGTTTTCCATATAGTGGCGCATATCGCAATTGCGCAGCATTTGCAGCATCCACTTTAGCTGAAATTGTGTGCCATCAAGGCTTATCGCCAGTGGTGCATGACGCTGGAACATCCATTTAATCGCTTTAAGTGGCACTCCGGGAGCCGCCCATGGGGCAGCATAGCCCGGTGAAATTTGCCCGGCATTCGCCGCACTGGTTTCCTGAGCAGGACCCGGCTCCCTGTCGATAACAGTGACATCATGCCCTGCCTGGCGTAAATACCAGGCGCTGCTGACACCAACCACACCACTACCCAGCACCACAACTCGCATATTCATTCCACCATTTAGCTAAAAGAATAATCTTCTGATTACAAATTGATAACTCAGATGAAAATGTTATTCAACATATGGCTTTGTTATAGTGACTTTCCTCACATCGTGGCCTGTTATAGCAGGACAGTGATAATTAGAATCTCCTACCCGTGAAGATATTTTCAGCAGTATAAAATGCTTATTTTTATAAATTTAACGGGATATACATGAAAATATACTTTAATAATTCAAGTTGCAGGTGGGTGGCAAACGAGGCCCCTCAGGAGCTTACTTAAGTCAGTGACGGGGGTGAATGAGTGCAACCCCTGCAACTTGAATTATGACAAGCATAAATATTTTGCTTGCGGCAGCTAAGTTTCAGGAGTTGTCTATTCTTGAAAGTGAGGCTTTCCATCCAGAGAGAGCCGCCAACAATGAGGGCGCGCTGATGGCTATTGTTACCGATTCCGCCACAAAGGATTCTAAACGTCTAAGTGATGGACCTGACTGGACGTTCGAGCTGCTTGATGTCTACCTCGCTGAGATAGACCGTGTTGCTAAACTCTATCGGCTGGACACCTATCCTCATCAAATTGAAGTGATTACCTCCGAACAAATGATGGATGCCTATTCGAGCGTTGGGATGCCGATTAACTATCCACATTGGTCGTTTGGTAAGAAATTCATTGAAACGGAGCGGCTGTACAAACATGGGCAACAGGGACTGGCCTACGAGATAGTGATCAACTCCAACCCGTGCATCGCCTATCTGATGGAAGAAAACACCATTACGATGCAGGCTCTGGTGATAGCCCATGCCTGTTATGGGCATAACTCATTCTTCAAAAACAACTATTTGTTCCGCAGTTGGACTGATGCAAGTTCGATTATCGATTACCTGATATTTGCTCGTAAATACATTACCGAATGTGAAGAGCGTTATGGTGTGGACGAAGTGGAGCGCCTACTCGACTCCTGCCATGCACTGATGAACTATGGCGTTGACCGTTATAAACGGCCACAAAAAATTTCGTTGCAGGAAGAGACTGCGCGGCAGAAAAGCCGTGAGGAGTACCTGCAAAGCCAGGTGAATACGTTGTGGCGTACCCTTCCACGTCGAGAAGAAGAAAAAACGATTGCCGAAGCGCGTCGTTACCCTTCTGAACCACAAGAAAACCTGCTCTATTTTATGGAGAAGAATGCCCCGTTGTTGGAATCCTGGCAGCGTGAGATTTTGCGCATTGTGCGTAAAGTCAGCCAGTATTTCTATCCACAAAAACAGACTCAGGTGATGAACGAAGGCTGGGCGACGTTCTGGCACTACACTATCCTTAACCATCTGTATGATGAAGGAAAAGTGACTGACCGCTTTATGCTGGAGTTCCTGCATAGCCATACTAATGTGGTATTCCAGCCACCGTATAACAGCCCTTGGTACAGTGGTATCAACCCGTATGCACTCGGTTTTGCCATGTTCCAGGACATCAAGCGAATTTGCCAGTCGCCAACTGAAGAGGATCGCTACTGGTTCCCGGATATTGCCGGCAAGGATTGGCTGGAAACGTTGCATTTCGCGATGCGTGATTTCAAAGATGAGAGCTTTATCAGCCAGTTCCTCTCCCCGAAACTGATGCGCGATTTCCGCATGTTTACGGTGCTGGATGACGACCGCAATAACTATCTGGAAATTGCGGCGATTCACAACGAAGAAGGTTATCGCAAGATTCGTGCTGAGCTTTCTGCGCAGTACAATCTGAGTAACCTTGAGCCGAATATTCAGGTCTGGAACGTTGATTTACGCGGCGACCGTTCGCTGACGTTGCGTTATATCCCGCATAACCGTGCTCCGCTAGATAAAGGGCGTCGGGAGGTTCTCAAGCATGTACATCGTTTGTGGGGCTTTGATGTAACGCTTGAACAGCAAAACGAAGATGGCAGCGTTGAGTTACTTGAACGTTGCCCACCGCGACTCAATAGTTTGTAAGCATAAAAAAACGCTTCCCGAAGGAAGCGTTTTTCATTTTACAGATAGTGATGACAAGGCCAGATTAACGGCTGTGCATTGCCAAATCACCCGGTAGGTTTTTCTGCATCCGATGCCAGATTTCACCACTTTCACGCCCATAGGTACGAACAGTATCAAATACCTGATCGTGCAACCCTTGTTGGCAAATTTCTGCCAGACGATGGTAGAAACCTAACGCCAGACTGCGGGCTTCCGGACTTGAGAAATAGTGACGCCCGATGCGGGTATACAACCCTTTCATTCCATTGAGGATTAGCCCGTAAATCGGGTTACCGGAAGCAAAAGCCAGACCACGGAAAATGTTGTAATCAAGCTTAGCGAACGCATCAGCGTGATCTTCAACGCTGTTTGCGGTTGCCAACACTTCTTGCGCTTGATCCGGATGCTGACGAACAGCAGTACGAATAAAGATGGTCGCAATGTTAGTTCGCACTGACAGCAGGTTATCGATCAACTGCGGCACGCTGTCATGATCAAGACGCGCCAAAGTTTCCAGAATGTTTAAACCGGAGGTTTCCCAGAAGTTATTCACTTTGGTCGGCTTGCCATGCTGAATCGTTAACCAGCCATCACGCGCCAGGCGCTGAAGCACCTCGCGCAATGTGGTACGGGTCACACCGATTAGTTCGGATAACTCACGCTCAGCAGGAAGAATTGTTCCCGGGGCAAAGCGGTTATTCCAGATACTTTCGATGATGTATTCTTCCGCGAAACCCGCCGGGCTCTGCGCCTTAATGACCATAGTATGCTTTCCATTACACAGGTTTTGCTAAAGAGACTCATCATACCAGATGCCATGCGGCGCAGGTAGCAGCGAGGTATGCCAAATTTGGAATCATGGTTTAATTTTGCAGGGTATCGCACAACCAAAGAATATTCCTATACCTTGATTGATAACTTATGCGCGAGTAACCTGAAACAACTCAATTGACGCAACTTTATCTTTATCCGCAATATTCCTGTTTTAGTGTTGGGAGAAAGCATCGTCTCCCCTGCACTTTGACATATTACGGATAACTGGAGCATGAAAATTCTACGATGGAAATGTCAACCGGGCGTGCGCTTTTTCGCAACTTTTTAGGTCAGTCACCTAATTGGTATAAGCTGACTTTACTGGCTTTTTTAGTTATTAATCCTTTAATATTTTGGTTCATCAGTCCGTTTATTGCAGGCTGGATGTTGGTTGCCGAGTTTATATTTACTCTGGCAATGGCTCTGAAATGTTATCCGCTGCTTCCTGGTGGGCTACTGGCTATTGAAGCGGTGCTCATTGGAATGACAACACCAGACCATGTCCGTGCAGAAGTTGCATCAAATCTTGAAGTGCTGCTGCTACTGATATTTATGGTGGCGGGCATCTATTTCATGAAGCAGCTTCTGCTGCTGGTGTTTACCAAACTCTTGCTCGGCATTCGTTCAAAGATATTACTATCTCTCGCTTTTTGTATCGCAGCCGCATTCTTATCGGCATTCCTCGATGCGCTTACCGTGGTAGCGGTGGTCATCAGCGTGGCGGTTGGATTTTATGATATCTACCACCGCGTCGCGTCGACTGGCGATCTTGAAGGTGATATTCAGGATGACACCCATCTTGATTTCGATAATCGCAGTACGCTCGAGCAATTTCGCGCGTTCCTACGCAGCCTGATGATGCATGCCGGTGTAGGCACGGCGCTGGGCGGTGTGATGACGATGGTCGGCGAGCCACAGAACCTGATTATTGCCAAAAATGCTGGTTGGCACTTTGGTGATTTCTTCCTGCGCATGGCCCCGGTGACCATTCCGGTTCTTATCTGCGGCTTACTTACCTGCGTATTATTGGAATCCACTAAAATACTCGGTTACGGTGAGAAACTGCCAGAAAAAGTGCGTGGCATTTTGCAAGACTACGACACCAAAAGTGCGCAAAAGCGCACACGTCAGGATCGTGTAAAACTGATCGTTCAGGCATTGATCGGTATCTGGCTGGTGGTTGCGCTGGCACTCCATTTAGCAGAAGTAGGGTTAATTGGCCTCTCGGTGATTATTTTTGCCACTGCATTATGCGGTGTGACTGATGAACATCAGATTGGTAAAGCCTTTACCGAAGCGCTGCCATTTACCGCCCTGCTCACCGTATTCTTTGCGGTCGTCGCCGTGATAATTGACCAGCATTTGTTTACACCTGTTATTCAGTTTGTATTGCAGGCCGAACCACATTCGCAACTGGCGCTGTTTTATTTGTTTAACGGTATTCTTTCATCGATTTCCGATAACGTGTTTGTCGGCACCGTGTATATCAACGAAGCAAAAACGGCACTCACCAGCGGTATTATCGACCTTAAGCAGTTTGAGTTACTGGCCGTAGCAATTAACACCGGAACTAACTTGCCATCGGTTGCCACACCAAATGGCCAGGCCGCCTTCTTATTCCTGCTCACCTCCGCACTGGCTCCGCTGATTCGTCTTTCTTATGGTCGTATGGTGCTAATGGCTCTACCGTATACGCTGGTATTGACCATTGTTGGATTGTTAGGTGTTGAATTTACTCTGGTGCCAGCAACCGAATGGATGCTGCATGCCGGCTGGATTTCATCACCGTTGATGAATGCCATACCACATTAAGTTATTCTAACGGGCGGTATAACGCCCGTTTACCTTATTTGTCTGAATAACATTCAATTAGCATGTTATTTTGATGTGCATACTGGTGCAGGAGTCGAATTCGTTTACACTGCCGACTCAACGCATGTTGCAGGGATACTGATTATGTTGCGATATTTAAACCAATGCTCCCGTGGGCGTGGTGCCTGGCTTCTTCTGGCATTAACAGCCTTTGCCTTGGAAATGGTGGCATTGTGGTTTCAGCACGTCATGATGCTGAAACCTTGTGTTATGTGTATTTACGAGCGTTGCGCACTATTTGGTGTTATGGGTGCAGGCATTGTCGGTGCCATTGCGCCAAAGACACCGTTGCGTTATGCCGGGATTGCACTTTGGATCTACAGCGCGGGTAAGGGTCTGCAATTAGCATGGGAACACACCATGCTTCAGCTTCATCCTTCCCCGTTTGTGACTTGTGACTTTGCCGCACGTTTCCCAAGCTGGCTGCCACTAGATAAGTGGTTACCGTCAGTATTTGTGGCAACGGGTGATTGCTCTGTGCGTCAGTGGGAATTTTTGTCGCTGGATATGGTGCAGTGGTTAGTGGGAATTTTTGCCATATTCCTGATCATTGCCGTGTTGGTACTAGTTGCTCAACCTTTCAAACCAAAACGTCGCGATCTATTCGGCCGTAAGGTTTAAAATTCAGATACACAAAAACCCGCCTTGGCGGGTTTTTTATTATTAGTGATCGCGACGATAAAGTGTCCACTGATCTATTCGCTCGCCACTGGGCAAAATACAATCGCCCCGCTCACCCAGATCGGTTTTCACCGTTCTCAATTCACCGCCTTTGTCTTTGCAGTAAACTGACGCCGGGTTCGGCATGCCGATAACCTGCGGCGGTTTGGGTGCTACAGGTTCAGGCGATGAACAGCCGCTGAGAATGAGTGCCCCAATTAGTAATGTTATTTTTTTCATTATTCCTCCGTGATGGAGGCAGAATATTAACAGTGCAGAAGTGGGGAAAGCAAAACCAGCGGTATATGCTCTTAGCGAGCAGATACACTATATTGATGAATCGCACTCATCGGACGATGAAGAAGGTGCATCCCTGATTTACAGAAGATACAAACAGCGCCATGGGGATTTGTTTCTCGGACATCGTAAGGGGAGGTGCGATACTGTGAACCGCCACAAGACGGACACTTAAATGTTAAATACTGGATAAAAACCTACTTTTATTTGTTATTGAAAGAACACCATATCATAAAGATTTCGTTTTGTACGATTTATTTTTGTGTTCTCTCATGAGACTGGTGGTTTAGTCTGCCCACTCAGGCTTGTTTAAAATATGATTCTGCCAGTCTTGCACTTCAGACTCTTTAACCGCGATATGGCGTACAGAAATACGTTCGCCATGCATTGCGGCTTTAGAGCCCGTTAACAAGGGATGCCATTGTGGTAAATCCTTGCCTTCAGCCAAGAGGCGGTACGCGCATGAATGCGGTAACCACTCAAAAGTTGGCAAGTTATCACGAGTCAACTTGATACAGTCTGGCTCAAACTCAAAGCGTCGTTCGTAGTTTTTACACTGACAAGTTTTGATGTTTAATTGCTTACAGGCAACATTGGTGAAGTAGATTTCATCGGTATCTTCATCCATCAATTTATGCAAACAGCACTGGCCGCAGCCGTCACAGAGAGATTCCCACTCTGCGTCACTCATTTCGTCAAGCGTTTTGCACTGCCAGAACGGTGCTGTAGTCATGATGTTTGTCCGGTAATAAAAAAACAAGCGCACCTTATAAACAGTCTGAGCCACAGATGCAAGTTTTGCCGCCTTCTGGCGGCAAATTGATTATAGAACCCGGGTGGTTAAGCTGCGGTCTGCAAAACACACTTCCAGTTCGTCGCCACTCACAAGCGGCCCTACACCTTCCGGTGTCCCGGTCAGGATGACATCACCGGCTCGTAAGGTGAAAAAGCGGCTCATATAAGCAATCAACGGCACGATCTTATGGATCATGTCAGATGTACTGCCCTGCTGGCGAACTTCGCCGTTGATCTTTAATGCAATAGGCGTATTTTGCGCATCGCAATTAAACTCACTGGCAGGAATAAACCCTGAAATCGGGCAAGAATTATCAAATCCTTTTGCTTTTTCCCACGGTTGGCCCGCTTTCTTTAATTTTCCCTGCAAGTCACGCAGCGTGAGATCAAGCGCTATACCATATCCGGCAATGGCCTTAGTAACATGCTCTTCTGTAGCCTGTCTTAGGGTAGAACCAATCAGAATCGCAAGCTCAACCTCGTGATGTACCGACCCCAAACCTTGTGGCAGAACCAGCGGCTGGCGGATATCGCACAATGCGCTTTCGGGTTTAATGAACAACACCGGCTCTTCCGGCGTTGCACTACCCATCTCTTTGATATGTTTTGCGTAGTTACTACCTACACACACTACTTTGCTGACCGGAAAATCCAGCAGCGCACCTTGCCAGTTATGATGCTGATACATGCCTTTCCTCTGCGTTCGTTGTGTCAATTACCTTTGATACTAGAGAAAAAAATCGCGACTGAATACCTAAGAGTGAGCGTTATTGTGCAATCGCATCCGCCATGGTGCCGATGCTTATTGCAAAGTAATAAGAGCGGTTCCAGTGCATGATGGTACGAAAATTATTGTAGACAAGGAACGAGCGCCCCAGGTTGTCATCAGGCGTGATAATCCAGGCTTTTTGTGTAGATGGAGGTGGCGTGGTTGTATCTTTTAACGTGATCCCCAATTCTTGCCATTGGCTGAATGTTTTGCCCTGATCTGTTTTGGTTCCGGCAAGTGTGCTATCGAAACCTTCGGGAAGCATGACTTCTCTCCCCCATTCTCCGCCCGCCTTCCAGCCTTCAGTCTCCAGATAATTAGCGGTTGAAGCAAAAACATCACTGGTGTTAGTCCAGATATCGATTTTTCCATCACCATCGCCATCCGCACCATAGCGCAAATAGGAACTTGGCATAAACTGGCTCTGGCCCATTGCCCCGGCCCATGAACCTGTAAGCTCTTGTACGGTGATATGACCCTGATCGAGTATTTTTAATGCGGCCATCAACTCTTTGGTAAAGAACGCTTCACGCCGTCCTTCAAATGCCAGCGTTGCCAGCGCAGAAACAATATCCTCTTTACCCTGAATTTCGCCAAAATGACTCTCCATCGCCCACAAAGCAACGATGTACTGACTTTGTACACCAGTACGAGTGCTAATAGTATCTAATTCATTTCGGTGCTGCTGATACAGTTTGCGCGCTTGCTCAATCTTTTCTGGTGTAATGACCCGAGAGAGATACTCATCGAGCATGATTTTTTTTTCGAGCTGGCTCTGATCGGATTTTATGACCCGATCAACAAAATGAATATTCGCGAATGCGTTGCTGATAGTGCTGGCGTTAATCCCCTGCAGGCGGGCTTGTTCTTTGAGTGTCTCA
This sequence comes from Buttiauxella noackiae, assembly GCF_000737905.1. Classification (NCBI taxonomy): domain Bacteria; kingdom Pseudomonadati; phylum Pseudomonadota; class Gammaproteobacteria; order Enterobacterales; family Enterobacteriaceae; genus Buttiauxella; species Buttiauxella noackiae. The sequence goes on along the minus strand of NZ_JPRU01000001.1, from coordinate 206,750 downwards.
ACAAAGGCCGGAAACTCGGCAGGGTTTCGCCCTTGCTGCGCAAGCGTTGTTGGCGCAGGCGAAGTCTCAGGCTGCTTTACAACTGAGGGATTAACAACGGATTGCGTCTGTACATCAGAAGATACAGCGCTAAAACTGGTCAACATAAAGGTGATGACGGTTAAACAAATTGCTGGAGTATTCATCTTTTTCCCCGCGGTTATTTGTTCTAAATATCATCTACCTTTATGCCCAGAAAAGATTCGGCAGTAGTCTGAAACTTATTTTTTTGGACTGTTTTCGAGATGCATTTTTAACAAACTTTCAGGCGGCGGTGGCAATTGTAAATAATAGCCAACATCTTTGAGAGCCTGTTTTACTTTATCAAAATCCGCATTAGCCAGTTTTTTACTCCCATCAAGTGGTAATACCATTGCCAATTGTGGGGTGCCAAAACCTTTCATCAATTCTTCAGGTACGCGTGAGAAATCGTCTTTTTTTTCGACATAAAGATAAGTTTGGTCACGTTTGCTACTTCTGTAGATCACACAAAACATTTTTTTTACTCTATTTTCGCCAGATGGTGGCTTGCCTGAATATATCTGTGACTATAACATGCCAGATGTACTTCGGAATATCGTCCCACACAGGTGGGGAATAAAACTGAATTGAGTAAGGCCAGGATGTCAAACACGCCAATCGAGTTAAAAGGCAGCAGTTTTACCTTATCAGTGCTTCATTTACATGATGCACAACCCGAAGTCATTCTCCAGGCCCTTCAGGACAAAGTATCCCAGGCTCCGGCCTTTCTGAAAAATGCGCCAGTGGTGGTGAATGTTGCCAACCTCGATGGTTCAGTTAACTGGAAGAAGGTCCAGCAAGCGGTAGTTTCTTCCGGTTTGCGAGTAGTCGGTATCAGTGGTTGTAAAGACGAAGCGTTGAAGAGAGAAATTGAACGCGCAGGCTTGCCACTGCTGACTGAAGGGAAAGAAAAGAGTTCGCGTTCCAGCGCCGCTCCCACAGAGGTTGCGGCACCAGTTGAACCAATTGTTAGCCCGATCACAAAAACGCGTTTGATTGATGCTCCGGTTCGTTCCGGCCAGCGCATTTATGCGCCAAACTGTGATTTGATTATCACCAATCACGTCAGTGCCGGTGCAGAACTTATAGCAGATGGTAATATTCATGTTTACGGCATGATGCGTGGCCGCGCGCTGGCGGGTGCCAGTGGCGATCGTGATGCACAAATATTCTGTACTAATCTTGCTGCTGAGCTGGTTTCAATAGCGGGTGAATACTGGCTGAGTGAACAAATACCAGCCGATTATTATGGGAAAGCGGCGCGCCTGAGTTTGGCAAGTGGTGCTCTCTCCGTTCAATCTTTGAATTAAGCCCTTTTAACAAGGAATTCCTTTATGGCACGCATTATTGTTGTTACGTCGGGTAAAGGGGGCGTCGGTAAGACCACGTCCAGCGCGGCCATCGCTACGGGTTTGGCCCAAAAGGGAAGAAAAACCGTCGTTATCGATTTTGATATTGGCCTGCGTAACCTGGATTTAATCATGGGTTGTGAGCGTCGTGTAGTTTATGACTTCGTTAACGTTATTCAGGGCGATGCCACATTAAACCAGGCGTTGATTAGAGATAAGCGCACCGAGCAACTCTATATTCTTCCGGCATCACAGACCCGCGATAAAGATGCGCTTACCCGCGAAGGTGTGGCGAAAGTACTCGAAGATCTGAAAAATATGGACTTTGAGTTTATCGTTTGCGACTCACCTGCGGGTATCGAAACAGGCGCATTAATGGCGCTCTATTTTGCTGATGAAGCGATTATTACGACTAACCCTGAAGTTTCATCGGTACGCGATTCAGACCGCATTCTCGGCATTCTTTCTTCAAAATCTCGCCGTGCCGAAAACGGTGAAGCGCCAATTAAAGAACACCTACTGTTAACTCGCTACAACCCGGGCCGTGTAAACCGTGGCGACATGCTAAGCATGGAAGATGTACTGGAAATCCTGCGCATCCCATTGGTTGGGGTTATTCCTGAAGATCAATCTGTGCTGCGTGCTTCAAACCAGGGTGAGCCGGTCATTCTTGACCAGGAAGCTGACGCTGGTAAAGCTTATGCAGATACTGTTGAGCGCCTGCTTGGCGAAGATCGCCCTTTCCGCTTCATTGAAGAAGAGAAGAAAGGCTTCCTCAAACGCCTGTTCGGAGGATAAGTTATGGCATTACTAGACTTTTTTCTCTCGCGGAAAAAGAATACCGCCAACATTGCAAAAGAGCGTCTGCAAATTATCGTCGCAGAACGTCGTCGTGGTGATAGTGAACCTCATTATTTGCCGCAACTAAAACGCGATATTCTGGAAGTCATTTGCAAATATGTAAAAATTGACCCAGAGATGTTAACTGTCGTTCTCGATCAAAAGGATGACGATATTTCTGTTCTGGAGCTTAACGTAACGTTGCCAGAAACTCAGGAAGCAACAACAAAATCCGCGTAATACACTTTACGTAATAAGCCTCCTGGAATTATCCCGGAGGCTTATTTATTTTTACGCAATAACCACGTTTAAAACAGACTATTCTTAAAAGTTAATGGAAATATTCTATTATTACCAAGTAGAACCCTGTAATTATTCCCAGTGACTTTCGGTAAATATTAAAAATCTGCCAACAACGTTTTTAAAGCTTCACCCATTACACGTCCACGCCAGCCACTGATTAATTCCGGCTGTGTAGTCTGGGTTTTTAATTGCCAGTGCCAATTCAGCAACTGGTTAATTTGTCGGCGTGAAGCGAGTAATTCTGCACTCAAACCGCAAGTTTCACTCACCTGCTGCACCAACGCTTTGATAGCTTTAAATACGCGGCGATATCCCGGCATATCGACAAGATTACTCAGTGGTTCAGGTAGTTCATCATCAGATAATGCCTGGGCTTCAACAACCAATGCCAACAGCGTTTTACCATGAAAACGAATTTCACTGCCGCTCAGGCCCAGATGTTCAAGTTCACCTAAAGATCCCGGCATATAGCGTGCAACCTGCCAGAGGTGTTCTTCACGCACGACGAAATTAACCGCCATATCACGCTCGCGTGCTTTACGCAGACGCCACGATGCGAGTTTCTTCAGGCAAGCCAACTGGCGCGTTCTTAACTGCCATGCGTTACCAATTTCACGCCAGGCTTCTTCAGGATCGAGAACATCCTGGCGGCGTGAAGCCATCAGGTTGCATTCATCCAGGGCCGCATCCATCCAGCCAGCGGCTTGTGTCTCTTCCATCAACTTGTGCGCAATAGGCAAAAGATAGAGCACATCAGCAGCAGCATAATCACACTGACGCTCAGTCAGAGGACGAGCCAGCCAGTCGGTGCGGGATTCACTTTTATCCAGTGCAATCCCGGTAAACGACTCAACAATAGTGGCAAAACCACAGGAGAGTGGACGCCCGCTAAAAGCCGCCAGAATTTGTGTATCAATGAACGGATCGGGCAACATGCCGAACGCATTGAGGAACACCTCCAGGTCTTCGCTACCTGCATGCAGGAACTTAATCACCGCCGTGTCTTGCAACAACGTTTTGAACGGTGACCAATCAGAAATCGTCAGCGGGTCGATAAGCGAAGCGGTTTCACCGTCGTACAACTGGATCAACCCCAGTTGCGGGTAGTATGTCCGCGTACGAACAAATTCAGTATCCAGCGCAATGGCCGGAAATTGACGTGCAGCCTCACAAACAGTAGCCAGGCCTTCGTCGGTAGTAATCATTTGGTAAGTCAAATTCAGTTCTCTTAGGTTTGCGCCCATAAAAAACGCCGGCAGAACCGGCGTTAGGGCGACTGACTCGGAGCTCAGGCGTTATTGTTGCCTTTACTGACCGATTCGTCACGTAGTTCTCGTCGTAATATTTTGCCAACGTTCGATTTTGGCAGCTCTTCGCGGAACTCCACCAGCTTAGGCACTTTGTAGCCAGTAAGATGACGACGACAAAAAACAATCAGTGCTTCTTCGGTGAGTGATGCGTCCTTTTTCACCACGAAGATTTTTACCGCTTCACCAGATGCTCCATTAGGAACACCAACGGCTGCCACTTCAAGCACACCACTATGTTGCATAACGACGTCTTCAATTTCGTTCGGATAGACGTTAAAGCCCGAGACCAGGATCATATCTTTTTTGCGATCGACGATGCGCATAAAACCCTCGTCGTCCATCACCGCAATATCACCGGTACGCAACCAACCATCTTGCAGAATTTCATCCGTTGCATCCGGACGCTGCCAGTACCCCAGCATCACCTGTGGGCCTTTGACGCATAGCTCCCCAGGTTCGCCTGGCGGGACTTCTTCACCTTCATCGTCGATCAGTTTTACTTCAGTGGAAGGCACAGGTAAACCGATACTGCCACTGTGGTAATCCATATCGTGGGGATTTGCGCTCACTAATGGGGCACACTCGGTCAGGCCGTAACCTTCAAGCAGGAAGCGTCCTGTTAGTTTCTCCCAACGCTCGGCTACCACTTGCTGCACAGGCATACCGCCGCCAGCAGAAAGGTGCAGGCTCGAAAAATCGAGCTGCTGGAATTCTTTGTTATTGAGCAACGCATTAAACAGCGTATTTACGCCAGTCATGGCGGTGAATGGATATTTAGCCAACTCTTTGACCAGTCCCGGGATGTCACGCGGGTTGGTAATCAGTAAATTCTGGCCGCCAAGTTCAATAAATAGCAGGCAGTTCATAGTCAAAGCGAAGATGTGATAGAGCGGCAATGCGGTAACCACCAGCTCTTTGCGTTCAAACAGTAACGGGCTGTAGGCCGCTCTAACTTGTTCAAGATTCGCCAACATATTGCGGTGCGTCAGCATCGCCCCTTTGGCAACACCCGTCGTTCCACCGGTATATTGCAGGAATGCGAGGTCATCGTTGATTATTTCAGGCTTGATGTATTGAAGACGGTATCCGTGTTGCAAAGCACTACGGAATGAAATGGCATCAGGAAGATGGTATTTCGGCACCAGACGTTTGACGTACTTAACAACAAAGTTAACCAACGTACCTTTTGCCGCAGAGAGCTGATCGCCCATACGCGTCAAAATAACGTGTTTTACCTGGGTTTTATCTACCACTTTTTCCAGGGTGTGAGCAAAGTTCGAAACGATCACAATCGCACTGGCACCGCTGTCATTAAGCTGATGCTCAAGCTCTCGCGGCGTGTACAGTGGGTTAACATTCACCACCACCATACCTGCACGCAAAATACCAAACAGCGCGACCGGATACTGCAACAGGTTCGGCATCATTAACGCAACACGGTCGCCCTTTTGCAGGCCCAGACCCTGTTGTAAATACGCAGCAAACGCACGGCTCCGCTCTTCCAGTTTACGGAACGTCATCACTTCGCCCATGTTCATGAATGCAGGCTGGTCGGCATAACGTGCCGTTGCTTGCTCAAACATATCAACCAGGGACTGATAACGGTCAGGATTTATCTCAGCCGCAACATCGGCTGGGTAGCGGTTAAGCCAAACCTTCTTCAAGGATCCACCTCTGAATTTAATATTCGTCGTCATCACAACCCCAATACATAAACACACCGTTAACATAATATTAACTCAGCGTACCAGTTTATTAATTAGACTGATTTAAGGTTGCGAAGCGCATCACTAATTATTTTTATTCCATGATAAAACGAAGAGACAGCGTACATGCCGCTGCCTCTTCGTTTCAGTAAAGCATTTTGTTACTCAGTTACGATTGTCTGCACCTGTGCCGGGCCTGGATTATACCATCCACCGCCCCACATACCGCCATAACCATACCGACCACGATAAGGATACGGCCCGCCCCAGAACCACGGGTCTATCGGTTGTGGTGGCATTACCACTTGTTGAGTGACGCGCCAGCGTTTATAGCCATTCACTTGCATTACCATAAACTTGTACGCACTCTCACCCACTTTACCTTCAACTACACCGGTAATTGGGCCAACCACGGTAATCAGTTGACCGCGGAAATCTACAGGGTCGAGGAAACCGTTCACATCCGCGTAGATACGTCCTTTAGAAGGCTCCCCTAACTCTGGTCGCGCACCTTCATCGAGATTAACGGTGGCAATTTCCAGCCGTGTTCTACCCTGCTTATTATCAATATTCACCACTCGCCCGCCGAAGCGTGCTTCTTGCCCGATATAGAGCTGTGGTGCATTCATCACCCGGACTAAATCTTGTTGAGGCATGGCACTGGTACCTTTTATGGCATCAGGTATGCTGACGCAACCGCTAAGCACAATGACTGCCGCGGTGGCTAAAACCCGGGTAACAATCCTGACATGTAAACCAGCCATATCCTTTCTCCTTAACGCAATTTCGCTTTACGAAAACGTCGGGAACTACTCTCTGCCAGGCAGTTTCTTCCAGGTCACTTCATTACGCAGATAAACCGGTTCGGCATTTTCAACCGCAACTGTCTTTCCGGCATTTAATGCCTGAATCGCCAAAGGCAACATATCTTCTGCCGCAGGCAAGGTAACTTCTCCATCACGGATAACCAGCTCGCTGCCCTGCGCCATATCCGGCCAGGCCTGCCAACCAGTTCCCACAGTAGCCCACTCACCCTGTAGTTGTTTCAACCGTTGAGCAACCGCTTCTGGTTTTAACACCGCTTCAGTTTCTTCACCGTGCCAGACACCATTTGCATCACGCTGATATTCAGCCCAATAAACTTCTCCCATACGTGCGTCAATTGCGGCCAGCACACGGGTAGCGCCCGTCACACGCCATGCACTTTGCGCCATGGTGGCAAGTGTAGATATGCCAATCATCGGCAATTCAGCCCCAAGCGCCAACCCTTGCGCAATACCAATGCCTATGCGCACGCCGGTAAAACTACCAGGACCACGGCCATAAGCAAGGGCGTTCAATGCGGTCAGACCAACACCACCTTCATTGAGAATATCGCGAACAAGCGGCAATATGCGTTGGGTATGTTCACGTGGGCAGAGTTCGAAACGGGCACAGGAAGTCCCCTCGTTATACAGGGCAACCGAACAAGCTTCTGTCGCGGTGTCGATGGCTAAAATTCGCATGATTTGCCAACCTCTGGCAGTAAAAAGTAGGGTCAAAAATCGGCGCGCATCATACCATAGCCTGGCACAAATTACTGCGCCGGGCGGAAGTTAAGGAACTCAACTGCCCGATTTATATCCCGTGTACGCGGGGTCGGTGGCAGGCTATTGAGGAACACAGCACCGTAAGGGCGCATCACCAGGCGGTTATCGCAAATTACCAGCACGCCACGGTCATCAACGTCACGAATTAAGCGGCCTACCCCCTGTTTTAAGGTGATCACCGCATCGGGGAGTTGCACATCTTCGAAAGGATCGCCCCCGCGCAGGCGGCAATCTTCCATACGGGCTTTGAGCAACGGATCGTCCGGGGAGGTAAACGGCAGTTTGTCGATAATCACCAGGGAGAGCGTATCACCGCGCACATCAACACCTTCCCAGAAACTGCTGGTGGCAACCAGCAAGGCGTTACCCGCATCAACAAACTGCTGCAATAACTGGCCTTTACTGGTTTCACCTTGTAGTAAAACAGGCAGCGTCATGGTGGCGCGAAATTGTTCTGCTAAATCCCGCATCATCGAGTGAGATGTGCACAGCATGAAGCAACGACCGTTGTTGGCTTCAATTAGCGGTTTGAGCATTTTGGCAAGGTGCCTGCCTGCAGCCGGTTGGTTCGGGGTGGGTAACCCACGCGGAACACACAATAATGCCTGACTGGCATAATCAAACGGACTGGCTAGTAACAGCGTATCTGCGTTGGCGATTCCCAGGCGTTCAGTAAAGTGGCTAAGCTGATCATTTACTGAAAGCGTTGCCGAGGTGAAGATCCAGGTTCCTGCTTTTTGGCTGATCACCTCCTGGAATTTATCGGCAACCGACAACGGCGTCAGAGCAAGCGTGAAGTTGCGCGCGTTGCATTCATACCAGTAGCTATAGCCCGGTGTATCAACCTCTTTCAATCGCTTGATACGCCCGCGTAAAATCACTGCCCGCTCAAATGCCGCATCCAGCAATGCCGAACGACCTAGTGAAAGTTTCGCCACGTCGTAGCAAAGCTCCAGTGCATCATCGAGTAGCAGCAACGCACGTTGAATCGACGGTTCAGCCAGCAATTCACGCAGGTTACCGCGATAGCCGGGATCGCCCATTTGCAGACGAAAATCTTGTGTGCTCTGCGCCAGGCGGTCAGCACTTTTTTGCAGCTGCTGCGCATCACGCACTTCTGTGCGGTAGGCAATAGAGATGTCTTTGGCAATATCGAGCAACTGCCGACTTGAAACAGACTGGCCGAAATATTGGCTGGCGATATCCGGAATTTGGTGCGCTTCATCGAAAATCATCACTTCGGCCTCGGGAATGAGTTCACCGAAACCGCCCTCTTTCACCACCATATCGGCCAGAAAGAGATGGTGATTCACTACCACCACATCCGAATCCATGGCTTTTTTACGCGCTTTGACCACGAAACAATCTTTGTAGAGCGGGCAGTCTTGTCCAAGACAGTTATCGTTCGTACTGGTGACCATCGGCCAAACGGCTGAGTCTTCAGCAACACTTGCGCAGGTGCTGATATCTCCGTCAACGGTTTCAATCGCCCAGCCACGCAGTTTAACGATATCGCTTAACGTCTGAACCTGAAGATCACCACCCGCCAGCGCCTGTTGCTCTAAACGCTCCAGGCACAAATAGTTAGATCGCCCTTTTAGCAGCGCCAGTCGCCCCTTAAAATCGAGCGCACGAGCAACCGTTGGTAGATCGCGAGAAAAGAGCTGATCCTGAAGTGCTTTTGATCCGGTTGAGATAATGACTTTTTTGCCTGAACGCAGAGCTGGGGCCAGGTAAGCGTAGGTTTTACCGGTGCCTGTACCTGCTTCCACCACCAGCTCTCGTCCGGAAGTAATAGCGTTGGTGACGGCTTCCGCCATCTGCCGTTGCGGTTCACGCGGTTTAAAACCTTTTATCGCCGTGGCGAGTTGACCATCTGCTGCAAAATCGTCTATCACAATACCCCCTGGGTTATGAGCGCGATTATGTCAGCCCAGGCGGTGTTAATCCAGCAAGCCTGTGGAAGCCACCAGCGGATTGTGGCAGGCTGTAGCGCAATATCAGTGAGCTGAAAAGGAAACAGTGATGAGTATTGTGCGTATAAAACCGGAAGCACGTTGGTCTGATGCGGTGATTCATAACAACACCCTGTACTACACCGGTGTGCCGGAAAATCTGGATGCGGATGCTTACGAACAAACCGCAAACACCCTTGCGCAGATCGACGCAGTACTGCTCGAACAAGGCAGTGATAAGAGTAAGATCCTGGACGCCACGATCTTCCTGCCAGAAAGTACTGACTTTGCCGCGATGAATAAGGCCTGGGATGAGTGGGTTGTCGCGGGCCATGCGCCGGTACGTTGTACCGTGCAGGCAAAATTAATGAACCCGCGCTACAAAGTAGAAATTAAGATTATTGCGGCGGTGTAAGCCATGCGCGGGTTACGGCCCGCGTTATTTGTCGTCGTCGTTTTCTTCGTAATGGTCAACGTATCTTTCTTCGTCATCATCGTTAGCGGTGTCTTCATCGCTTTCGGCGTCGCCGACATCATCATCCTCAAAACGGACTGCGACCATTTCACCGGTATGATTGGCACGAATTTCTGCTGCGACCATAGTGATGGCTTCACCACTGCTCATGCCGTTCGCCATCAGCTCCTGAATTCGCTCAACGGCTTTTTGCTGCTGCTCGTGGGATAATGCTGGTAAACCTGAAAACATTTTCGACTCCTGTTACATTGCCTGGGTTAATTATTTCACGCTGCTTTCATTGATTCCAGAGGGTTTCCAGGTAAGCAGGATGATCTGTCTCTTTTTTAGTTGTGGTTCATGACGTTGCAAACTCTAACTTTTCGCACTTTGCCATGGCATCCGAATGCCGTTCAACACACTTTCAAAGCGATTGCACAGCAACCCTGGGCCATGCTGCTGCATTCTGGCTTTGCTGAGCATCCCCATAATCGCTTTGATATTCTGGTGGCCGAGCCGCGTGCAACGTTAGTCACCAGTGGTGCTCAAACGACAATCTGCGTGGAAGGAGTTAGCTCGACTTATCATAGTGACCCACTACAACTGTTGCAGCAAACGCTGGACAGTTTTGGCTATAAGCCAGCAACTCACCCTGAATTACCTTTCTTAGGCGGTGCGTTGGGGTTATTTGGTTATGATTTGGGTCGTCATTTCGAAAAAGTACCAGAAATTGCCCAGGCCGATCTCAACACTCCGGACATGGCAATTGGCATTTATGACTGGGCTTTGATTGCCGACCATAAACTTAAAAAGCTCACGCTTATTTGCTGGGGTGAATATTCTGCACGACTTAACTGGCTGGAAGCGCAAATAGCTCCGGTTGTAGAGCCATTTCGCCTGACGAGCGCGTGGCGCTCCAGTATGACCCGCGAGCAGTATGGACTTAAATTCCGCCAGGTACAGGAATATCTCAAAAGCGGGGATTGTTACCAGGTCAATCTCGCGCAGCGCTTTAACGCCTGTTACGAAGGTGATGAATGGCAAGCATTCGAGCAACTTAACGCCGCTAATCGTGCTCCATTTAGCGCCTTTATTCGTCTACCGGAAAGCGTAATTCTTAGCCTGTCTCCTGAGCGTTTTATTTTGCTCGAAGGCAAGAATATCCAGACGCGCCCAATTAAAGGCACTTTGCCACGCCTTGCCGATCCGATTGCTGATGCGCAGCAAGCTGAAAAACTCGCCAATTCGCCAAAGGATCGTGCCGAAAACCTGATGATTGTCGACCTATTGCGTAATGACATTGGCCGGGTTGCCGTACCGGGCAGCGTAAAAGTACCAGAACTGTTTGTTGTCGAGCCCTTCCCGGCAGTTCATCACCTCGTCAGTACGATCACAGCACAATTGCCAAAACATTTACAGGCAACAGATTTACTGCGTGCGTGCTTCCCGGGAGGTTCTATTACCGGAGCACCAAAAGTACGAGCCATGGAAATCATCGAAGAACTTGAGCCGCAACGGCGCAATGCGTGGTGTGGCAGCATTGGTTATCTGAGCTTCTGCGGCAATATGGACACCAGCATTACCATCAGGACACTCACCGCCGAAGGCGGCAAACTGTACTGCTCTGCAGGTGGTGGCATAGTTGCCGATAGTGTTGAATCAGCGGAATATCAGGAAACATTTGATAAAGTTAATCGTATCCTGCCGCAATTAGAGAGTTGATGAATGTCTGGTTCCACCTTGACCATGAACGATTTTTTATCGCGTTTCCAACTGCTACAACCGCCCGCAACGCGGATGAGCGGTAATAAACGCCAGGCCGCCGTATTGATTCCTGTCGTCCGCCGCCCGCAACCAGGGCTGTTGCTGACACAACGTTCAGCTACGATGCGCAAACATGCCGGCCAGGTGGCCTTCCCCGGTGGAGCGGTTGATGACACCGATGAGTCGTTAATTGCGGCCGCGCTGCGCGAAGCCTGGGAAGAAGTCGCTATTTCTCCTGACAGCGTCGAAGTGATTGGTACTTTGCCGCCGGTTGATAGCGTTACAGGATTTCAGGTCACCCCTGTCGTAGGCATCATTCCGCCCAACCTGCCCTACCATGCCAGCGAGGATGAAGTCGCGGCAGTATTTGAAATGCCATTGATGGAGGCCCTCACACTTGGCCGTTACCATCCGCTGGATATTCACCGTCGTGGCAACGCCCATAGAGTCTGGCTTTCATGGTATCAGCACTATTTTGTCTGGGGCATGACGGCCGGAATCATCCGTGAATTAGCCTTACAGATAAGCGTGGAACCCTGATCACTCTTTAATCCTGTAAAAACGTCTATATTTAGCAGAGTGTCTTGCTGCAGTTTTATTCCCTTGTATGTGTCATGGGTAATAATAAATGGTGAATGACCCTATACTTATCCCCTACCACCGCATTCGCAGGCCGGATTAGTCAAGTTACCGTTAACCATTAGTTTAATTCATGTGAATAGTTTACAACAGTGAGCAATAAATTTTTAAACTAGCTGACTGCGATTTTGCAGCAGCAAATTTTATTTATCTGGTGCCTTGGAAGGAGTTTTGTGTGATTAGCATATTCGACATGTTCAAAGTCGGCATTGGGCCATCCAGTTCCCATACCGTCGGTCCGATGAAGGCCGGTAAGTTGTTTGTCGATGATCTGGTCGAAAAAGGATTACTGGAAAGCACGACGCGTATTGCGGTCGATGTTTACGGCTCCCTGTCTCTGACAGGTAAAGGGCACCATACCGATATCGCTATTATCATGGGTCTTGCGGGTAACGAACCTGCCACCGTTGATATCGATTCAATCCCTGCGTTTATCCGTGATGTAGAAACCCGTGGCCGTTTGTGGCTGGCCCAGGGTCGTCATGAAGTTGATTTCCCGAAAGATTCCGGTATGTGTTTCCGCAACGACAACCTGTCGCTGCATGAAAACGGCATGACTATCCATGCGTTTAGTGGCGATCAAGAGATCTACACCAAAACGTACTATTCCATCGGCGGTGGTTTTATCGTTGATGAAGAAAATTTCGGCAAAGAAGCAGCCAACGAAATTGTTGTGCCTTATTCGTTCAATTCTGCCGAAGAGATGCTTAAGCACTGTAAAGAGACGGGGATGTCCTTGTCTGGCGTGATCATGCAGAACGAGCTGGCTTTGCATAGCCGCAAAGAGATTGAAGAGTATTTTGCCAACGTATGGCAGACCATGCGTGCCTGTATTGACCGTGGAGTGAACACCGAAGGCGTTCTGCCTGGCCCATTGCGTGTGCCACGCCGTGCTTCTGCATTGCGCCGTATGCTGGTTTCTAGCGACAAACTCTCCAACGACCCAATGAACGTGGTCGATTGGGTGAACATGTTTGCGCTGGCAGTTAACGAAGAAAACGCTGCAGGTGGGCGTGTGGTAACTGCGCCTACTAACGGTGCGTGCGGTATTGTTCCTGCTGTGCTTGCGTACTATGACCATTTTATCGAGTCAGTCAGCCCGGATACCTATATCCGCTACTTCCTCGCATCAGGTGCAATTGGTGCGCTCTACAAGATGAATGCGTCTATTTCTGGTGCAGAAGTCGGCTGTCAGGGTGAAGTGGGCGTGGCCTGTTCTATGGCTGCCGCAGGTCTTGCTGAAATTTTAGGCGCAAGCCCGGAGCAGGTTTGTGTTGCAGCGGAAATCGGTATGGAACATAACCTGGGTTTAACCTGCGACCCGGTTGCAGGTCAGGTTCAGGTACCTTGTATCGAACGTAACGCCATTGCCTCGGTAAAAGCGATTAATGCTACCCGTATGGCGATGCGCCGTACCAGTGAACCGCGTGTCTCACTCGATAAGGTTATCGAAACCATGTACGAGACAGGCAAAGACATGAACGCCAAATATCGTGAAACTTCACGTGGTGGTCTGGCTATCAAAGTACAGTGTGACTAATCCTTTCTGGCCCTCTGCAAAGAGGGCTAACCTACTCACCGGCATTCATCTTAAAGTATGATTTTACCATCGTGTATCCAATCCCCCACTACACTTGGAATGTTCTGTGTGCCGATTTCGGTCACGGTTCTAAACAAGGTGATCGCGGATGCAGACGGCACAACGCATATTAAGAGATTATCGCCGCAGACGTTTAATTGTCTGCGTTGCGTTAGCCGTATTAGCCCTGCTGCTGACACTCAGTGCGCGCTATATTGCCGATCGTGATTCGAATGAACAACGCATGCACGCATTTAACCAAAGAGCAGTCAGTTCACTTGAAAACGTCCTGATACCGCTTGATCTGGCAAGCAAAGATGCTATGCAGTTAATGGGGTTGTCATGTGAAGCCGCACAACTGAAGATGCGTGAATTAGTGGCGCGTATGCAAACAGTACGAGATATTGGTCTAATTAAGGATGATATCTTTTATTGCTCAAGTATTTTCGGCCCGCGTTCAATACCGGTTGACCTGGTGCAACCCCGCTTGCCATCACCATTACCACTCTTATTTCTCTCGATAGACCATACATTACTTAAAGGCACGCCGATTCTTCTTTCATGGCATCCTGTGCGCAATAGTCAGCACGACGGAGTCCTGCAAATTATTAATATTGAATTGCTAGCGGGATTTATGCTTGAACCCAGACGTCCCTGGGTATCCCGTGCGATGCTAAATATCGCTGATTCGCATTATGAATATGGTAAAGGGCTCCTACCCCGAATTACTGTTGACCAAGGGCAAGTCAGCCATGAGCTGGCATCCGATGTTTTTCCTTTTTCCGTCACTATAATTGGCCCATCCTCCAGTCAACTGGCATTACAAAATATGCCAACACAACTGCCCCTGGCACTTATTCTCAGCATGTTGCTCGGCTATATAACATGGCTTGCCACAGCAAACCGAATGAGTTTTTCCTGGGAAATTAATCTTGGGCTTGCCCTGAATGAGTTCGAAGTTTTTTGCCAGCCACTCGTCAGCTCACGCAATCTTCAATGTGTTGGTGTGGAGCTACTTTTGCGGTGGAATAATCCCCGCCAGGGCTGGATTTCACCCGAGGTCTTTATCCCGCTTGCTGAACAGCAAAATTTGATAGCACCATTAACACGTTTTGTGCTCGCGGAAACAGTACGTAATATTGATATCTTTCCGAAATCCCCTGATTTCAATATCGGAATCAATATCGCGGCTATTCACTTCCATAATGGGGAGATTATCGAAGATTTACGCCACCACTGGTTTCCTGCCCACCCTATCCAGAAACTGACTCTTGAACTTACGGAACGAGATGCTTTACCGGATGTCGATCTGCGGGTGATACGAGATTTACATCGCATGGGGGTCGATTTGGCTATTGATGATTTCGGTACAGGTCAGAGCTCGCTGGCTTATCTTGAAACGTTAAATCCAAACGTGCTGAAAATCGATAAATCTTTTACCGCAGCGATTGGGACCGACGCAGTCAATTCGACAGTCACTGACATTATTATTGCCCTGGCGCAACGGCTGAACATTGGTTTAGTGGCTGAAGGAGTGGAAACGCCGCAGCAAGCAGCGTATCTGCGTAGCCACGGCGTAAATGTATTACAAGGATTTTTGTATGCGCGGCCAATGCCTTTGAAGGAGTTCCCACGGTGGTTAGGGGGCAGCACGCCGCCCCCGCGCCGGAATGGTCATGTTATTCCCATTTTCCCGCTACGCTAATTTACTCTTCTTCATCTTCATGTTCAGAGCGTTCTTTTACCACACGAACCAAGTCCACACGGTAATCGTTGGCCTTCACAATCTGGATTCGAAGCGGAGCCATCTCAATAACATCACCCACTTTAGGAATTTGGCCATTCACCGCGATAACTAAACCGGCGATAGAGGCAATATCTTCCTCATCGTTAACCAGAGTGTTGATATCAAGATGCTGCTGAATCGCGTGCAGATCGGTTGAGCCTTTAACTAACCAACCATCGCCATCACGTACGATTTCTGGCGTTTCGTCGGCATCAGGGAATTCACCAGCGATAGCTTCCAGAACATCCAGCGGCGTGACCAGGCCTTGAACCACACCAAATTCGTTATTAACGATAACGAAACTACCGCGAGCACGGCGAAGCACACCCAGCAAGTTAATCGGGTCCAGCGTTTCCGGAACCACAATCGCAGGTGACCGTGAAGCAATAGAAACCACATCACCACCATTTTCTAGTGCTACCAGCAACTCTTTGGCACGCACGACGCCGATGATTTCATCAAGCTCACCGTGACAAACCGGGAACAAACTATGCGGAGATTCCAGCAGTTGCTCGCGAATTTCAGCAGTGGTTTTATCAGCATCCACCCATGATATTTCACCACGCGGCGTCATAATGCTGCGGAGCGAACGAGATGCTAAAGTCAGCACACCGTTAATCATATAACGCTCTTCTTCAGCAAAAGATTCAGCTTCAATTGGTGTGATGGTTTTGTTGTCTTCATTTGAAGAACGCTGTTGGCGTTTGCCATTCATCAAACGCAAAATCGCATCAGCAGTACGGGCACGTAACGGTACATTTGACTGATGGCGAATAAAGTTACGACGCGCAATTTGGTTGAAAAACTCGATGATTATCGAGAAACCGATTGCCGCATACAGGTAACCTTTCGGAATATGGAAACCAAAGCCTTCTGCTACCAGGCTCAGACCAATCATTAGCAAGAAGCTCAGGCACAGCACAACGACCGTCGGATGTTGGTTAACAAAATTCGTTAACGGTTTCGATGCTAACAACATCACACCCATCGCAATGACTACCGCCGCCATCATCACTGGCAGATGATTTACCATCCCCACAGCGGTAATAACCGCGTCAAGTGAGAACACGGCATCAAGTACCACAATCTGCAATACCACAACCCAGAAGCTGGCATAGCCTTTGCCATGTCCATCATCATGCTGGCGGTTTTCCAGCCGCTCATGCAGCTCTGTCGTTGCCTTAAACAGCAAGAACAGGCCACCAAATAGCATAATGAGATCACGCCCGGAGAACGTCATTTCGCCAACGCTGAACAGGGGTTGCGTTAGTGTCACCATCCATGAAATTAACGACAATAAGCCCAGTCGCATTACCAAAGCCAAGGATAAACCGATAAGACGCGCTTTATCTCTTTGTTTTGGTGGAAGTTTATCCGCAAGAATGGCAATAAAGACCAGGTTATCAATACCCAGCACTATTTCCAGCACAATCAGCGTCAGTAAACCCACCCATATTTGGGGATCCATTAAGAGTTCCATGACAGGCTCCTGCTTTGGGAATAACTCATCGGCATCGCGCGCAATGCGGACGCAAAGAGGCAAATTGAGGTATTAACGGGGCGTGAAACGCCAGTGTGAAGGGCTGAATTTTCAGACCTGAAATTGAAAAGACGTCGGTGACGGTCCATACGGTGGGCTACTGCCCTTTACTCCTGAGCAATTAAACGAGACGCAAACAATATCAGAGCAAAATACCCTTTTGCAAAGATTTACCTGATTTTGCAATTTTACTGTCATTGACCTCGCCTATAATTTGCACCGCGAAACAATATGTTTGTAACAAAGCTAAATTACGGATCTTCATCACATAAAATAATTTTTTCACTGTCTAAAATAAATCCGTCTCAAGTTGCACATCTTTACTCATACCGTTATCTGAATCGATTCGCTCATGAAACGGATAATCTACAAAACACCCATTTAAGGGTGTAGTTAATAGCCAAAATAGTTCGAGTTGCATGAAGGCGGCGACACAGTGAATCCCCCGTCAAGTAGATGACAGGGATAAGCGAGAAAAGTCAACGCACAGGCAACTTGAAGTATGACGGGTATACCAACACAGGAGGTAGCAAGTGACCATTGCTATTGTCATAGGCACGCATGGCTGGGCAGCAGAACAATTGCTGAAAACCGCTGAAATGCTATTAGGCGAACAAGAAAACGTTGGCTGGATAGATTTCGTTCCTGGTGAAAACGCCGAAACTCTGATTGAAAAATACAACGCTCAACTGGCAAACCTGAACACCGACAAAGGTGTGCTGTTTCTCGTCGATACTTGGGGTGGTAGCCCGTTTAATGCAGCCAGCCGTATTGTCGTCGATAAAGAGCATTACGAGGTCGTCGCCGGGGTCAATATTCCGATGCTGGTTGAAACCTTGATGGCTCGTGATGATAACCCTTCATTTGATGAGTTAGTGGCAATTGCTGTTGAAACAGGCCGTGAAGGGGTTAAAGCCCTGAAAGCTAAACCTGTTGAAAAAGATGTTCCTGTTGCGCCTGTTGCTGCACCTAAAGCCGCAGCACCGCTCAAGCCAATGGGTCCAAATGACTATATGAATATCGGTCTTGCGCGTATCGATGACCGTTTAATTCATGGCCAGGTCGCTACCCGCTGGACCAAAGAAACCAACGTATCACGCATTATTGTTGTCAGTGATGAAGTGGCAGCCGATACCGTGCGTAAAACACTGTTGACGCAAGTTGCTCCTCCGGGTGTGACGGCTCACGTCGTTGACGTCGCTAAAATGATCCGCGTGTGGAATAACCCGAAATATGCAGGCGACCGTGTGATGCTGCTGTTCACCAACCCAACCGATGTTGAACGCGTTGTGGAAGGTGGAGTGGACATTAAGTCAGTTAACATCGGTGGCATGGCGTTCCGCCAGGGTAAAACCCAGGTTAACAACGCGATTTCTGTCGATGAAAAAGATATTGAAGCCTTCAAGAAACTTAACGAGCGCGGCATTGAGCTCGAAGCCCGTAAAGTTTCAACCGATCAAAAATTGAAAATGATGGATCTGATCGCGAAGGTGAAAAGCTAATTACTGATGTGATTTGCTTAATTCTACGTTTTGCTCAGTTTTCACACATAAGCCATACGTTTAAGGAGAAGTACAATGGAGATTACCACTCTTCAGATTGTGCTGGTGTTTGTCGTAGCCTGTATTGCCGGTATGGAGTCGGTGCTCGATGAATTTCAGTTCCACCGTCCGCTGGTCGCTTGTACCTTAATTGGTCTGGTACTCGGTGATATGAAAACCGGTATTATTATCGGTGGTACGCTTGAAATGATCGCGTTGGGTTGGATGAACATCGGTGCGGCAGTTGCTCCCGATGCAGCACTTGCGTCAATTATCTCAACCATACTGGTTATAGCCGGGCATCAGGGCATCGGTTCTGGTATTGCTCTGGCCATTCCACTGGCTGCAGCAGGCCAGGTTCTGACCATTATCGTTCGTACTATTACCGTGGGCTTCCAGCACGCAGCAGATAAGGCTGCCGAAAATGGCAACCTATCGGCGCTCTCCTGGATTCACGTTTCCTCCCTGTTCTTGCAAGCAATGCGTATCGCAATTCCTGCCGTTATCGTCGCAGTTTCCGTCGGTACTAGCGAAGTACAGAACATGCTCAATGCCATTCCTGAAGTGGTAACCAGCGGTCTGAACATCGCCGGTGGCATGATTGTTGTGGTGGGTTATGCGATGGTCATCAACATGATGCGCGCAGGCTACCTGATGCCATTCTTCTATCTGGGCTTCGTTACCGCGGCTTTCACCAACTTCAACCTGGTTGCACTGGGTGTGATTGGTGCTGTGATGGCAATTTTGTACATCCAGTTGAGCCCGAAATACAACCGTTCTGCCGGTGCTCCAGCGCCTGCTGCCGGTGCTAACGATCTCGATAACGAATTAGATTAATAGGTGAGCGAAATGGTTGATACCACCAAAACAACGACTACCGAGAAGAAACTCACCCCAAGTGATATTCGTGGCGTGTTCCTGCGTTCAAACCTTTTCCAGGGTTCCTGGAACTTCGAACGTATGCAAGCGTTGGGCTTTTGCTTCTCCATGATTCCGGCAATTAAACGCCTGTATCCTGAAAATAACGATGCCCGTAAACAAGCGATTAAACGTCACCTGGAGTTCTTTAACACCCATCCATACGTTGCGGCTCCTGTATTGGGCGTTACGCTTGCGATGGAAGAACAACGTGCAAACGGTGCAGAGATTGACGATGGTGCCATTAACGGTATCAAAGTTGGTTTGATGGGGCCTCTGGCGGGTGTAGGTGATCCAATTTTCTGGGGCACTGTACGTCCAGTGTTTGCAGCACTTGGTGCTGGTATCGCAATGAGCGGTAGCCTACTTGGCCCACTGTTGTTCTTCATCCTGTTTAACGCCGTGCGTTTGCTGACTCGTTATTACGGCGTCGCTTACGGGTACCGCAAAGGGATCGATATCGTTAAGGATATGGGTGGCGGCTTCCTGCAAAAACTGACTGAGGGGGCGTCAATTCTCGGCCTGTTTGTCATGGGGGCGCTGGTTAACAAGTGGACACACGTTAATATACCGCTAGTCGTGTCGAAGATTACCGACCAGACTGGCGCGGTGAAAGTGACCACTGTTCAAACTATTCTTGACCAGTTGATGCCGGGCCTTGTGCCACTGCTGTTAACGTTCGCTTGTATGTGGTTGCTGCGTAAGAAAGTCAACGCGCTGTGGATCATCATGGGCTTCTTCGTTATCGGTATTGTCGGTTATGCTATCGGCCTGCTAGGTCTTTAATTAGTTTTTTATACGAACCGGGGCCTTTGCCCCGGTTTTTTATTGTTTAGAGTGAAGGTAGTGTTATGACTTTGACGGATGTAGTTCTGCTGGTATTTATTGTGCTGTTGCTTGCCTGGGCGGTTTACGATGAGTTCATCATGGATAAACTCAAAGGCAAAACTCTACTTAAAGTGCCCCTTCTGCGCCGTAACCGTATCGACGGAACCATTTTCTTCGGGTTGGTTGCTATCCTAATCTACAACAACGTCACCTCTGGCGGCGCTCCGGTCACTACATGGTTATTATCTGCGCTGGCACTCATTGCTCTTTATATTTCGTGGATTAGACAACCTAAATTACTGTTTAAAGCTGAAGGCTTCTTCTTCGCGAATGTGTGGGTTTTATATTCCCGAATTAAAGAAATTAATTTATCTGAGGATGGTGTTCTGGTATTGCAATTAGAACAACGCCGCTTGCTTGTCCGGGTGAAAAACATTGATGACCTGGAGAAGATTTATAAGTTTATGGTGATTACTCAATAAGTTACCAACATAGCAAAGTCTATATTCATATATTTATTGAACGACGTATAAAATATAGCCACTGCTATTTCGCACAATTAGTGTGCTCTTATTATAACAATTCGCTCATCAATCAAAGCAAATGAAAATCGTTATCATTTAAACATTAAGAATAACAACTTCAATTATTGTTTTATCTTTAAAGAATATGTTAAGGTTGCGCCCGTCGTTGGGGAGTAGCCGATTTTCGCGATTGCGAAAATGTACATGTCAACATACTCGTTACTTGTTTAAGCAAGAATTATAACGTGGCATGTACGACTCAAATACTGAGTAGGCGAGACCATAGGCACGTAACCATCATTTAAGTTGGGGATGGTTGACGTGTATATGGATATTCCCAACTGAGGCGTTTGCATGAATCTCTCCGCTACTATTATTCTAGCTTTTGGCATGTCGATGGATGCTTTTGCTGCGTCAATCGGGAAAGGTGCCTCTCTCCATAAACCTAAGTTTTCCGAGGCCTTACGAACCGGGCTTATCTTTGGTGTAATCGAAACTATCACCCCGCTTATCGGCTGGTGCCTCGGTCTTCTGGCAAGCCAGGTTGTACTGGAATGGAATCATTGGGTTGCATTCATCCTGCTCGTATTTCTCGGCATTCGTATGATTTATGAAGGTGTGCGCGGCAATGATGATGAAGAAGCGCCAAAGCTACAACGTCATGGATTTTGGCTATTAGTCACCACGGCTATCGCCACGAGTCTTGATGCTATGGCAGTTGGTGTCGGCCTCGCATTCCTGCAAGTCAATATCATTGAAACCGCTTTGGCCATTGGTTGCGCGACCATGATTATGTCCACGCTGGGTATGATGCTGGGCCGCTTTATCGGCCCGCTGCTCGGTAAGCGCGCCGAGATCCTCGGCGGAGTGGTATTAATTGGGATTGGTTGTCAGATTCTTTATAGCCACTTCAGCGCACTAAACTGATGCTTCGCGTCGCCAGACGCGGATCACAAAATCTGTCTCACAAACAAATGCCGTTTCAGCCGTCAAAGCCTGCCACACTTCCGGGCGGGCACGCCAGGCGAACGGCGTCATTTGCAATAGCGCAGCCGCTTCATTTCCCTGTAACGTCATTGGCCAGCCAATGCTCTGCGTCTGTTCTGCTATAAAACCGGGTAAGGATTCAGACTCCGTGCTATGCAGTACCACATTGTCATAAATTAAACCTTTCAGCTGCATTAAATGGCGTGGGCCCGGCGTGGCAGTGATGACGATGCCGCCAGGTTTAACCACCCGCGCAAGCTCTTCCGCTTTGCATGGAGCAAAAATACGCACTACGGCATCCAGACTATTACCATCAAATGGCAAACGGTGGCTTGATGCCACACAGAACTGTACCTGCGGATAGCGCTTTGCCCCATAGCGAATCGCTACTTTTGCAACATCTAATCCCCAGGTCATTCCTTCATGTTTTGCAACAATCTGTGCAAAACCAGCCGTGTAATACCCTTCCCCACAGCCTATATCCAGCAACGTAACTGGCGCAGCTTGTTCTAAAATCAGGCAGATAGCATCACGCAGCGGCTGATAGTGCCCGGCATCAAGGAATGTTCTGCGGGCCTGCATCATTTCGCTGCTATCACCGGGATCTTTTGAACGCTTATGCTGAACTGGCAGCAAATTCACATATCCCTCTTTTGCCTTATCAAATTGGTGGCCTTGCGGGCAAACAAAGCTCTTCCCTTTGGGATCAAGCGGTGCATGACAAAGCGGGCAAAGATAAGACATAAGAACTCCAGACAATCGTAAAGGGCGCAAGTGTACCGCTTACTCCCCGCTTCGAAAAGCCACTAACCTGCAGGACCCTCTACAACAGCTTTATTTAACACCGTTAAATTGGTATCCCCTTGTGGCAAACCATCAGGTTCAATATTTTCCAGGCGCAACACATCGCTCATTATCTGGCTGAAGACCGGCGCCGAAACTGCACCACCGTAGTAAGCGCCATTTTCCGGATCGTTAATGACCACCACCAGCGCGAAGCGTGGATTACTCGCCGGAGCGACACCTGCGGTGTAGGCAATATATTTATCGATGTATTTTCCATCATCACCAATTTTCTTGGCCGTTCCGGTTTTAATGGCAACTCGATAGCCACGGACCGCGGCTTTAATCCCACCGCCGCCCGGCAGTGCCACACTTTCCATCATATGTTCAACCTGATGGGCAATGGTTTCCGACATTACCCTTTGCCCGACAACTGGCGGATCAACACGGGTTATCGAAAGTGGGCGGGTAATACCGTAGCTGCCGATGGTGGCATAAACATGCGCCAGTTGCAGAGGTGTAACCATCAAACCATAACCAAAGGAAAACGTGGCGCGATCCAGCTCTCCCCAGAATTTACGGTGTGGTAACAGCCCGCTGCTCTCCCCTGTCAGCCCCAATCCTGTTGGCATGCCAAAACCGAAGTTCTTATAGGTATCCAACAATTTTTGGATAGGCATCGCCAGTGAAAGGCGTGAAACCCCTGTATCACTCGATTTTTGCAGGATTCCGGTCAACGTAAGTTGCGGGTAGTAACCCACGTCGCGTATACGGTGACCATCAATGGTGTAAGGACGGGTATCCACCACGCTATCAGGTTGAACAATTCCCTGTTGCAGAGCGGTCATGACGACCATCGGTTTAACAGTTGAACCTGGCTCAAAAGTGTCACTGATTGCCCGATTGCGGAAATCGTTCAGCGTAGCACCATCACGATTATTTGGGTTAAACGTCGGGCAACTCGCCATTGCTAACACTTCGCCAGTATTCACATCAAGGATAACTGCGGCGGCAGATTCAGCTTTGTTCCAGGAGACAGCATTACTCAGTGCATCTTCCGTCACCGTTTGCAGCCGTTCATCAATACTTAGCATGAGATTATGAGCAGGGTTTGCAGCCGTTTCCGTGATATTTTCTATGACATGCCCGTGTCTGTCTTTACGGACCAGTCTCTCACCCGCCTTACCCGTCAACTGGCGATTGAAGCTCTTCTCAATACCTTCAATTCCCTGATCATCAATGTTGGTAAAACCGAGCAAGTTCGCAGCAACATGGCCGGCGGGATAAAACCGACGTGATTCATCACGCAATGAAATTCCTGGCAGTTTCAGGCTCTCGATGTACTGCGCTTGTTGTGGATCAAGTTGACGGGCGAGGTAAATGAAGCGATCGGTTGGATTACGGCGAATACGAGCGGCAATTTCATTCAGTGGCATGTGCAAGGTTGTTGCCAGAGCCTGCCAGCGGCTACTGATTTGCACGCCACCTTTTTCCATTACTGTTTTCGGGTCAGCCCAGATTGCTTTTACCGGGACGCTAACCGCCAAAGGTCTGCCATTGCGATCTTCTATCATTCCGCGGGGTACGACGATGGGCTCTTCACGTAAAGAACGCATGTCTTCCTGCTTAACCAGATTTTCGGGCGAGATGATTTGCAACCACGCAACACGGCCTAGCAAGAACACCAGACACATGAAGATAGCGATGCAAAGAAGAGCAAAACGCCACTGAATAAAGTTACCCACGATTCCAGGGGCGATTTTTCTCACATTCAATCCTTAACCACAACTAAGCGATTGAAAATTTAAACATAATGAGGAAGTTAACCGGACAGGAACAGTGCTACAAGATGCGCTGCTTTGCTACAAGACATAACTGGGAGGGCTTTCCAGAAACACATAGAAAAATCATGGTCAAAATTCAGACATGAAAAAGCCCCGCTACAAGAGCGAGGCTTTCATCAAAATTTGGCGTTATTCGCGCCAGATCTAATTCAGACGAATTAGATAGCAGTTACGTTAACTGCTGCAGGGCCTTTCTGGCCGTCCTGGATTTCGAACTCAACGTTCTGGCCTTCAGCCAGAGTTTTGAAGCCGTTACCCTGGATTGCAGAGAAGTGAACGAACACGTCTTTGCTGCCGTCAGCAGGAGTAATGAAGCCAAAACCTTTAGACTCGTTGAACCACTTAACTTGACCTTTAATCTTTGCCATTTTGCAAAATTCCTTAGATTGTTTTCTTTGCCCGGAGGCATAACTTAGCTAAAACAGAGACATTACTGCATGAGGCACTAATATAAGGCTCGGCAGAGAAGCGGTATTCAACGACAACGTGTTTACTCAGAACTTCTTTACTGAAAATGCCACACATAAACAGAACTGTACCTCGTTTAACCCAACGTGTTATCACATACAACGCAATCAATGGCAAGCCATTTTTCGGCATGTATCGATCTGCCGCACAAATTCCGAAACTCATATTGTCACGAAAATGAAATGCACAATTTGTGCATAGATTAACAGTGAACAAAGATGATTCCGTACATTTACATGACGACCACAGACAACGTTTTTACCATAGCCCAAAGATATCTATTCGTCCAGGTTAAGTGCAAAAAAGTCGATATCATCCGCATTATGCTTATGATTTTTTTTGCATAGCTATGCAAAAAATGAACAATCTCACATTCCTACGAAAACAATGTATTTGGTATAAGAAATAACGAGAATAGTAAAATGAATAAAGCTTGAGCAATTGTTTGTTTATATTGCACCAAAAAAATGAAAGTTTAATCAACCCGTGCTTCATAATGAGGCAATAAAAACGTTTCGCTATATTTTCGATGTAATAAAGTAACCAAAAGATAGCGCATAATACTGTCTTAAAATTTTTCAATAATGTTTAGGTCTTAATTTTAATTAAGTGTGAACTTTGACCAATACACAACGGCGAAAAGAGCCGACTTTCCTCACCTTCATCAGCAAGTGCGGTTTGTAGCTCTTGCGGTGGCATATCCAATGATTCATCAGCCAGTTCAAAGACCCCCCAATGGATAGGAACCGTAAAAGGCCTGCCCAACTGCTGCCAAAGCTTAACGGCCTGCTGCGGATCCATATGGTGGCTACTCATGAACCAGCGTGGAGAATAAGCACCTATTGGTATCAATGCAACATCCAGGGGGCCTCTGAACAAAGCAATATCAGCAAGGCCTGCTGTATAACCCGTATCACCGCTAAACCATATCCGTAAATGGCTACTTTCGATAATCCATCCACACCACAAACTCCGGTTACGATCCCAGAATGAGCGCATGCTCCAGTGTTGCGCCGGTACCGAAGTAAAGATCATTTCCTGCCAGCTAAAGCTCTGCCACCAATCAAGCTCTGTGACCTGGTGAATGCCCCGACGGGTAAACCACGATTTTAAGCCCAATGGGACAAAGAAATGAGTGTTGGGGAAATGACGGGAAATCTGTCGAATCGTGGAGTAATCCAGATGATCGTAATGATTATGTGAAATCAAAACTGCATCAAGCTGATGCAAATCATTGATATGAATTGGGGTTGGAGTCTTACGTTTGGGTCCAGCAAATGATAAAGGTGAAGCCCGTCGGGACAATACAGGGTCTGTCAGTAAATATTTGCCATTAATACGCAATAATACTGTTGCATGTCCTAGCCACCATAACCGGTCATCCTGTCCTTTAAGCTCGACCTTCTGACACCACCGCTCCGTAAAAGCGGCATAACCATCGCTCGGAGGATGAGGTAATCCCTGTGCTTTTCGCTCTTTTCGCCAGCGTTCAACATCACCCGGTTTTCGTAGGCTTGACTCCAGATTACGAAAACCGTCAATTTGGTGATGAGATTTTAGAGGATCAAACCAGGGATTTTTCCACCGCATGGTTACTCCGCAGCAACACAAACAGGTTAATCAGGATTAGCGCTCAGCAACCAGACGAATAAAATCGTCTTCGACTTCATCATCTTCCTTCGCAACTTCTGGTTCTTCCTTAACGACTTCAGGCTCGTTCGCTTCACACAAACGTCGTAACAGAGCAGTCTGGCGCTTTTGCTGATCCAGCAACTCTTCAAGAAGCTCGATCTGTTCATTGGTGCGGCTACTCGCGCGGTTAACAAAGAACCACATTACGAGTCCAATAACTAGTACCACCAGGGAAACTGTCAGGGACACGATATTCAACGCGCCAACACTTAATTCGTTCATATTACCACCTCAGCAAAACGCGCTATTCTACACCTGCCGGGCCTTAAGGTAAGCACTATGTGGATAAAAACACACTACCAAGGAATAAATTTATTAATGGTACAAATGCCGCTGAAAAATTGTACATCCTGATCACACATGACATTGACCATTTGGGTCCACAGCAGCAAACAGACGAAAAAAACCGCAATCAGTATAAGCCATCTGTACTTTCTCACTACAACTCTCCACCTCTTTCCTATTTATTGTAAAGTCTTACATAGACAGCCTAAACCACACATAACTCTCACTCATATTATTTAAGAATCATCACATTGCTACTACAGTGCAATCCGCTACGCTTAGAAGTCTAATTACTTAATAATAAGAGGTACCTATGCGTATTGTGATCCGCACTATTATTGTAATAGCGCTTTTGTGGATCGGTTTGCTCCTCTCGGGATATGGAGTTTTGATTGGAAGTCATGAAAATGCTGCAGGTATGGGGCTTCAATGCAAATACCTGACCGCTCGAAATGTCACCACAGCACAATTTGTTCATACCAGTAGTGGAATTATCGGACTTAGCGATTGCCCAGTATTGCGTAAAAGTGATGAAGTTATCGATACGGGTAACTAGGAATGTATAAAGAAAACGCCGCTTAATAGCGGCGTTTTCTATTTCATCAGAATGGATACTCGTGATAACCCATTTGTTCAGAAATAGTTCGGGCTGCGTCATGAAGCATCGCTACATATTCATGGAGCCTGTCTTCAGAAAAACGAAGTGTCGGGAATGAAATACTCAAACCAGCAATAACGACACCAAATCGGTCAAAAACAGGTACGCCGATGCAGCGTAAACCTTCTTCCTGTTCTTGGTTATCTTCACCGTAGCCCTGCTCACGCACGGTATCCAGAACGTCCAACAATTCGTCAGTGCTCATGATAGTACGCTCAGTGCTGCGGTTATATTCCACATCAGCAAGGATTTCACGCACTTCATTGCGATCGCGCCACGCCAGAAGCACCTTACCAATCGCGGTGCTGTACAACGGGTTACGACGACCGATGCGCGAGTACATGCGCAGGTTGTACATAGAGTCAATCTTATGGATATAGACAATACTGTCTTCATCCAACGCACCCAAGTGGATGGTTTCTTTCGTCAGACGCGATAACTCTCGCATTTGAATGTCTGCGCTACGAATTAAATCAACGTTCTGCAATGCACGCGCACCAAGCTCAAACAGCTTTAGGGTAAGCGAGTATTTTTCAGATTCGCCTTCCTGAGCGACATAACCCAGGGATTTCATAGTCTGCAAAAAGCGATAGACGGTGCTTTTTGACATCATTACGCGTTGCGATAATTCAGTAATACCAATTTCGCGTTCTTCGCCAAGCGCCTGTAAAATGCCAAAAACTTTCAGGACAGAAGAGACAGAATCAGGTTGTTTATCCAGATCTGCGATAGCCATTAAATCACCTCGATCGCATTTGTTTTATAAAAATCAGAACTGGTTTTTAGTATAAGTTGACTACCATGTCATCGCAATGAATCTATTCTATTTCGTTACAAATCTGCGACATATCCCTTAAATTTAGTGCTATTATTATTGCTCTTCGTATAAATCACCCATGAATTTAAATTTCCCTTATGGATAAAACCCTTGCTGATGGTCTTCCATTACCGCAGCGCTATGGTGCTATTTTGGCCATTGCGTTGGGTATCACAATGGCAGTTCTGGATGGCGTGATCGCAAACGTAGCACTTCCAACTATTGCCCGAGAACTAAACGCCAGCCCGGCAGAATCAATCTGGATAGTGAATAGCTATCAAATCGCAATAATTGTTTCGTTACTGTCGATGTCATTCTTAGGCGACATTTTTGGCTATCGCCGGATATATCAATGCGGGCTGATTTTGTTCTGCATGACATCACTGTTTTGTGCGCTGTCGAATTCATTGCCCATGTTAACATTCGCTCGTGTGCTTCAGGGCTTTGGCGGTGCCGCATTAATGAGCGTCAATACTGCTCTGATTAGGCTTATCTATCCGCAAAAATATCTCGGTCGTGGAATGGGGATTAACTCGTTTATTGTCGCCGTATCCTCAGCTGCCGGGCCAACTATTGCCGCAGCTATTCTTTCTGTTGCATCGTGGAAATGGCTGTTTTTGATTAATGTGCCAATTGGCATTCTCGCGCTATTGTTAGCAATTCGTTTTCTGCCTCCCAATCAACAAAAATCACAGGGCCAACGCTTCGATATTCCCAGCGCGATTATGAATGCCTTGACGTTCGGCCTGTTGATCTCGGCAATTAGCGGTTTCGCCCAAGGGCAGTCAGGCTGGCTGATCATTTCAGAGCTCGTTGCATTAAGTGTGATTGGCTTCTTCTTTATTCGCCGTCAATTGAAACTCCCCTTCCCTCTGTTACCCGTAGATTTATTGCGTATTCCTGTGTTTTCATTATCTATGGGAACGTCCGTATGTTCCTTCGCCGCTCAAATGTTAGCGATGGTTTCGCTTCCCTTTTTCTTGCAATCAACATTGGGACGCAGCGAAGTAGAAACGGGTCTGCTTCTCACACCATGGCCAATTGCAACAATGATAATGGCACCTGTTGCTGGTCATTTGATTGGACGAGTACATGCAGGGCTGCTGGGTGGACTCGGGCTTGTTGTTATGGCATTCGGTTTATTTGCTTTGGCGTTGTTACCGCACAACCCTACCGATATCGATATCATCTGGCGCATGCTTTTGTGTGGCGCTGGTTTCGGTTTGTTCCAGTCACCGAATAACCACACCATTATTTCTTCAGCACCGCGTAACCGCAGCGGCGGTGCCAGTGGCATGTTAGGCACGGCTCGATTGTTAGGCCAGAGTTGCGGTGCAGCTCTGGTGGCTCTGATGTTCAACCTTTTCGCGACTCACGGAACGCATGCCTCGCTGTTACTGGCAGGGAGCTTTGCAACCATCGCAGCTATTGTCAGCAGTTTGCGCATGTCCCAACCTACGCCATCACAGGCATAAAAAAAGCGTGCCAGCGATGGCACGCTTTTTCATTGCGACTTACGACTACTTCAAATATTCGCCGTTACGCAGCGCTTCAATACGCTTATCCAGCGGCGGGTGAGTCATGAACAATTCACTCATAGACTTCGCCTTACCATTGATACAAAACGCCATCATGCTGCTGGCTTCTTGCGGTTCATAGCTGGTTTTCAGGCGCTGCAGTGCGGCAATCATTTTTTCACGACCGACCAACTTTGCAGATCCGGCATCAGCATGGAATTCACGATGACGTGAGAACCACATTGTGATGATGCTCGCCAGAATACCAAATACCAGTTCCAGTACGGTCGCAATAGCAAAATAGACAAAGGGGTTGCCGTTGTTGCTCTCACCTTCATCCCGATTACCAGACAAGAAGCCAGAGGCGACTTGCGCGATGATACGAGAAATAAAGATTACGAAGGTGTTCACCACGCCTTGAATCAGCGTCATGGTTACCATGTCGCCATTCGCGATATGGCTGATTTCGTGTGCAATAACCGCTTCTGCTTCATCACGGCTCATGTTCTGCAGAAGGCCGGTGCTCACCGCAACAAGCGATGCATTACGACGAGCGCCAGTGGCAAACGCATTAATATCTGGCGCATGGTAAATAGCCACCTGCGGCATCGCGATACCCGCTTGCTGAGATTGTTGGCGCACTGTTTCCATCAGCCAGCGCTCTGTTTCATTACGTGGTTGCTCGATCACTTCCCCGCCCACTGAACGCAATGCCATCCATTTGGACATCAGTAAGGAGATGATTGAACCACCAAAGCCAAACAACACCGCCATGATCATCAGACCCTGTACGCTGCTCGACTGGATCCCCGTCAGGCTTAGCACTAGCCCGAAAACGACCATGACTGCCAGGTTGGTCAACAGGAAAAGCCCGATACGCATCATAATTTTCTTTTTACCTCGGTTAAAAATACGCATTCTGCGTTACCCCACATCGTAGGGGCAAGCTTGCTATTTTCAAGCATTCATCGTTGCCAAGTAGTTAATAATACATAACTTTACATTTAAGAAGAGGTTGATTTACGCGGCTTGATAGAGGTAAAAAAAACGGGCACAAAATTTTGTGCCCGTTGGAGGAGTTACTTAGCAGGAGCGGGTTGCTCAGCTGGTTTATCTTGCTGCATTTTTGCAAAATCCAGCGCGATATGAACCGTTTCATCGAGATAAGGATCAGGTTCCTGATAATCCTTCGGCAGGTCGTCGAGTTTCTTCAACGGCGCTTTTCCTTCTCGTTTATAGCGGTCATTAATCCGCTCCAGACGCGTAGCATCATCTTCCTGATTCTCTTTCTCGCGCTGAGCAAGATTCAGGGAAACAATATTACGTTTATCTTTCAGGGCATTGAAGCGAGCAATATCCTTCATGATGTACTGGAACTCAGGATCGGCTGCTATTCTATCCTGGTGTAGTTTAAGCAACTGCGGCTCAAACTGAGTCAAATCGCCTGACTTAACGTAAGTAGCGGCGTTAATGCTATCCCAAGGGAGCGCATTATCTTCAAACTTCTCACCAGTCTCAGTCTCTTCAGTACCAGTAGGCATCATGATGTCCGGCGTTACACCTTTACGCTGAGTACTTCCGCCATTAATACGGTAGAACTTCTGGATAGTGTATTGCACAGAACCAAGCGCAGGCCATTCCGGACGCAGCATCTGGTCATAGATACGATTCAAAGAACGGTACTGTTGAACAGTGCCTTTACCGAAGGTTGGCTCACCTACAATCAGCGCACGACCATAGTCTTGCATTGCTGCTGCGAAGATTTCAGAAGCTGAAGCACTGAAACGATCAACCATTACCACCAGCGGACCTTTGTAGTAGACAACGCCGTCAGTATCGCTATCTTCACGCACTTTACCGTTGTTATCACGAACCTGAACAACTGGGCCACTTGGGATAAACAGGCCAGAAAGTGAGACAGCTTCGGTTAATGCACCGCCGCCGTTAGAGCGTAAATCGATGATCACGCCCTTCACGTTCTGTTTTTCCATCTTCTGAAGCTGGACTTTGACATCATCTGTCAGACCAACGTAGAAGCCCGGAATATCCAACACACCCACTTTATCTTTACCGACCGTTTTTATCGTCAATTTGACGGCGCGATCTTCAAGGCGAATGCGTTCACGAGTTAACGTAACTACACGTGTTTTAGTCCCCTTACCTGCAGGTAAGATTTCCAGGCGAACCTTGCTACCTTTTGGCCCTTTGATCAGCGCAACAACATCATCAAGACGCCAGCCGATCACATCAACCATAGGTTTGCCTGTTTGGCCGACGCCAACAATACGGTCACCAACGGTAATCGTTTTGCTTTTCGCAGCAGGGCCACCCGCTACCATCGAGTTGATAACCGTGTAGTCATCGTCCATTTGCAGCACGGCACCAATACCTTCCAGAGATAAACTCATTTCGGTATTGAATTGTTCTGTGTTACGTGGCGATAAGTAATTGGTATGCGGGTCGATTTCGTGGGCAAAGGCGGTCATCGCAAGCGAGAAAACATCTTCGCTATTGGATTGAGCCAGACGGCGAATGGCGAACTGATAACGCTTGGTCAGCGTTTCGCGAATTTCCTGATCGGTTTTGCCGGTCAGTTTCAGGCTCAGCTCGTCAAACTTAACTTTGCTATCCCACAGGGAATTTAACTCTGTAACGTTAGCAGGCCACGGCGATTTGCTGCGGTCGACGTTAAAGGTATCGTTACCCGTGAAATTCATTGGTTTTTCCAGCACCTTCAACGCGTATTGATAACGTTCAAAACGACGTTGTTGGGCCAGATTGTAGAGATCGTAAAATACGTCCAGTTTTCCGGTGCGCAATTCATCGCCAATCTGTTTTTTCCGCGACACAAACTGCTCAACGTCACTGGCAAGCAGCACGTTGTGGCTATAGTCGAGGAGGTTTAGGTAGCGATCGAAAATTTTTGCAGAAAAATTTTCATCCAGGTCAAACTGACGATAATGCGAGCGAGTGAAGCGTGAAGTTACACGCTCACTCACTGTTGCATGCTGTGTCTCTTCCTTTAACTGCGGGATTTGAGAAACTTGCGTGATATTTTCGACGGCCAGTGCGCTACCTGCAAGAAACAACAGACTAGCGACAGCCGTACGCTTAAAGAATTTGTTCATGCCCGGGTCTGGCCTCCGTTTCAGAACTGCAAGTGTTCTGCGCGTACGATCATTGCCATACCAGAAGTCAGCTGTACACGGACGCCATCTTTGGTAATTTCCAGTACGGTGGCATCCATCGCGTTATTACCCGCTTTGACTTTGATTGCCTGACCCACCTGCAAAGCAGAAATGTCTGTAACCGGAGTGCGTTTTTCTTCACGTGGAGCTTGCGGCGCCGGTTTTTCTACACGAGGTTTACGTTCTGTAGCTTCTGGACGACGCGGAGCAGGACGAGGCTTGCGTTCGCGACGAGGCTTATCGGTAACGGTTTCGCCGTTAGCAATAGCCGCTTCACGTTTTTTCGCTTGCTGCTCTGCACGCTGTGCCTGAACACGAGCTTTTGCTTCTTCAAGCTGCTTACGAGCATGCTCAACGTGTTGCTCATCGAGTTCACCACAAGGGTTACCGTCGAGATCAACACGGATTGCGCCGACTTTGATACCGTACAGGTAACGCCAGCTTGAAGTGTAAAGACGTAACGCGGAACGAAGTTGAGTTTTACTGAGACTCATCTCCCCTTCAACGCGCGCGACCAAATCCTGGAAGATACCAATCTTCAGGGGGCGGGCTTCACCTTCAGCGCTAAAGCACTGTGGGAAACGCTCTGCCAAAAAGGCGATGACTTCTTTGCTACTATTCAACTTAGGTTGATTTTCCATGAAATTTCCTGATTACAACGGAGTTGCCAACAATCCGCAGGCATGAACAGGCGACATTATAATGACGCTATCGGCAAATGCCACGTTATCCGTTGTTTATCATGCTAACGAGTGAAGAATTTTTTAAAATCCGTATCGGCAAGCGTCAGCGAAAGCTGCGTTACCAGTTGAGATAAGCCGAGTTGGTCTTCAGGTGTGAAGCGCCCGAACTCCGTGCTATCAATGTCCAGAACACCTATTAACTCGCCATTTACCGTCAGTGGCAGGACAATTTCGGAGTTGCTGGCAGCGTCACAAGCGATGTGACCATCAAAAGCATGCACATCTTCGATGCGCTGGATGCTTTTAGTGGAAACCGCTGTACCGCAAACACCTTTTCCTACCGGGATACGGACGCAAGCAATCTTGCCCTGGAAAGGTCCCAGAACCAGAGTCTCGCCTTCTAATAGATAAAAGCCTGCCCAGTTAACGCCTTCGAGACGTTCGAACAGCAGCGCGCTGGTATTTGCCAACGTCGCCAAAAAGCTTGTTTCACCTGCCATTAACGCACTGAAATCGCGGTTCAAGTCCGCGTAAAATTGTTCTTTGTTCATTGATTAACCATAGTATGTTGTCTTACTCAACTGCATAGCATAGTAAAATAAGCATTAAATGCCTTATGCCACAAGGTGTATCATTCAATGAATTACTATACGCTTAACGAATATTTCATAACTCATTGAGATACCCCATGCACCAGCGGTTTTCCCTGTTTACGATGACACATGAAAATACACGCCATTAGCCATGCTGTACCGCAGGCACGTTATCAGCGTTGCCCCCAATGCGATACACTTTTCTCGTTACCGTCGGTTAAATCCTCGCAGAGCGCGTATTGCCCGCGCTGCGATGCCAAAGTTTACCATGGGCGCGATTGGTCACTTACTCGTCTGGCCGCTATGGCAATTGCCATGCTATTGCTGATGCCTGTCGCTTTTTCCGAGCCTCTGGTACGCATCTATTTATTGGGGACGCGAATAGATGCCAACTTATTTCAGGGCATATGGCAGATGACTAGCCAGGGTGATCCCCTCACAGCCGCAATGGTGTTGTTCTGTGCGGTGGGTGCGCCTGCAACATTAGTTGCCGCTATCGTTTACCTCTACTTTGGTAATATTCTTGGGATGAATTTACGCCCGGTATTACTCATGCTTGATAAGCTCAAAGAATGGGTAATGTTAGATATTTATCTGGTCGCTATCGGTGTGGCCTGCATCAAAGTCAGAGAGTTTGCATTTATTCAACCAGGCGTGGGTCTTGTGGCATTTATCGCATTAGTGGTGCTGAGCCTATTGACGCTAATTCACCTGAATGTAGAACAGTTATGGGCGCGCTTTTATCCCCAGCGACCTCCTCGAGCATGGAGTCCCCAATTACGAGTTTGCCTGGGATGCCATTTCACAGGAGTGCCTGACAACCGTGGGCGCTGCCCGCGTTGCCATGTGCCGTTAAGAGCTCGCCGTCGCCACAGCTTACAAAAATCCTGGGCAGCATTAATTGGTTCGTTAATTTTCCTACTGCCTGCCAACCTGCTGCCAATTTCGATTCTTTACGTCAATGGTTCACGTCAGGAAGATACGATCCTTTCCGGTATTATCTCCCTCGCCAGCAGTAATGTTGCCGTTGCCGCAGTAGTTTTCATTGCCAGTATTCTGGTGCCTTTCACTAAGGTCATCGTACTGATTTCATTGCTGGTAAGCATTCATTTCAAATGCGAGCGAGGACTTAGAACGCGAATTTTACTGCTACGCTTTGTTACCTGGATTGGCCGCTGGTCAATTTTAGACCTCTTTGTTATTTCGCTAACGATGTCGCTGGTTAACCGCGATCAATTACTGGCATTTACTATGGGACCTGCTGCGTTTTATTTTGGCGCAGCGGTTATTTTAACTATTCTTGCAGTCGAATGGCTGGATAGCCGACTACTTTGGGACGCACATGAGTCAGGAAATGCCCGCTTCACCGACTGAAGCGCGAATTAAAACAAAACGCCGAATTTCGCCCTTCTGGTTACTGCCAATTATCGCCTTGATGATTGCCAGTTGGCTCATCTGGACAACCTGGGAAGAGCGAGGTACCACGGCGACCATTGATTTTATTTCAGCCGACGGCATTGTCGCCGGGCGCACCCCTGTACGCTACCAGGGTGTTGAAGTGGGCACGGTGCAAAGCGTCAGCCTAAGTAAAGATCTGCGCAAAATAGAAGTTAAAATTAGCGTCAAAAGCGATATGAAAGACGCGCTACGTGAAGATACGCAATTTTGGCTGGTGACACCGAAAGCTTCGCTGGCCGGGGTTTCTGGGCTAGATGCGTTAGTAGGCGGGAACTATATTGGCATGATGCCAGGTAAAGGCGAGCCGCAGGAGCATTTTTCCGCTCTCGATACCCAACCGAAATATCGCCTGAATAACGGCGAGTTGATGATTCATCTTCATGCTCCTGACTTAGGTTCGCTTAACAGTGGATCGCTAGTTTATTACCGCAAAATCCCGGTAGGCCGTGTGTATGATTACACCATTAATAACAATAAGCAGGGGGTCACCATTGATGTGCTTATTGAACGCCGCTTCACCCAACTGGTGAAAAAAGGCAGCCGTTTCTGGAATGTATCCGGCGTAAAAGCTAACGTAAATCTTTCCGGTGCGCAGGTTCAGCTAGAAAGCCTGGCGGCATTGGTCAACGGCGCTATCGCCTTCGACTCACCGGAAAACTCAGCCGTAGCCAAAGCGGATGATGAGTTTGGTTTGTATGAAGATTTGGCGCATAGCCAGCGCGGCGTAATCATCGCTCTTGATTTACCGAGCGGACAAGGCTTAAACGCGGGTTCAACTGCTCTGATGTATCAAGGACTTGAAGTCGGAACGCTGACCAAACTAAACCTCAATCCTGGCAGCACGGTAACCGGCCAAATGACGGTAGACCCAAGCGTGGTCAATCTGATGCGGAGCGGAACACGCATTGAGTTACGCAGCCCTAAGATTTCCCTCAGCAACCCGAATATCAGCAGCCTGTTAACGGGAAGTACTTTTGAATTGGTGCCCGGTGAAGGTGAACCACAAAACCATTTTGTGGTTTTCCCAAGCGATAAAACTCTCTTGCAGCAGCCTGATGTTCTGACCCTCAACCTGACGGCACCGGAAAGCTATGGCATAGATGCAGGTCAGCCGATTATTTTGCATGGTGTGCAGGTGGGGCAGATTCTTGAGCGCACATTATCGGCCAAAGGCGTAACCTTCTCTGCAGCCATTGATCCTGAATATCGGCATTTGATTCAGGGCGACAGCAAATTCGTCGTCAACAGCCGTATTGATGTGAAAATGGGTATCGATGGCGTTGAACTTTTAGGTGCCAGTGCCAGCGAGTGGATCAACGGCGGTGTCAGAGTCATTCCAGGTAACAAAGGCGCTATGAAAGAGAGCTATCCGCTCTATGCCAACCTTGAAAAGGCGGTGGAAAACAGCCTGAGCGACCTACCAACCACCACGTTGACGTTAACGGCGGCCAGCCTACCTGATATTCAGACCGGTTCCGTGGTGTTGTACCGTAAATTCCAGGTTGGGGAAATCATCAGCGTACGTCCTCGGGCTAACAGTTTTGACATTGATGTAAACATCAAACCGGAATACCGCAGCTTGCTGACCTCCAATAGCGTATTCTGGGCTGAAGGTGGTGCTCGTGTGCAGCTCAATGGCAGCGGTCTGACCGTCCAGGCCTCCCCGCTTTCACGTGCCTTAAAAGGGGCTATCAGTTTCGACAACTTAAGTGGCGCCAGCGTCGGCCTGAAAAAAGGCGACAAACGAATGTTGTACGCCTCTGAAACTGCCGCCCGTGCGGTAGGGAGTCAGATTACACTGCACACTTTCGATGCCGGTAAACTTTCTGCCGGTATGCCAATCCGTTATCTGGGCATAAATATTGGGCAGCTTGAGTCGCTGAACCTGACAGCTTCTCGCAGTGAAGTAGAAGCCAAAGCGGTGCTCTACCCTGAGTTTGTTGAGACATTTGCTCGCAGCGGCACCCGCTTCTCTGTTGTCACTCCGAAAATTTCGGCCTCCGGCGTGGATAATCTCGATACTATTCTCCAGCCGTACATAAACGTTGAACCAGGTCGCGGCGCAGCACGCCGTGACTTCGAATTGCAGGAAGCCTCTATTACTGACTCCCGCTATTCAGACGGTCTGAATATCGTGGTCGAAGTGACTGAAGCAGGCGCACTAAACATCGGCACGCCAGTACTATTCCGTGGCATCGAAGTCGGTACGGTAACCGGATTAACTCTCGGCAATCTTTCTGACCGTGTGATGGTCGGCCTGCGTATCAGCAAACGCTTCCAGCATCTGGTGCGTGATAGCTCCGTATTCTGGCTGGCCTCTGGTTATAGTCTCGATTTCGGTCTGACGGGTGGTGTAGTGAAAACCGGTACCTTCAACCAGTTCATCCGCGGTGGTATCGCATTCGCCACACCGCCGGGTATACCACTGGCACCGAAAGCGGAAACGGGTAAACACTTCCTTTTAGAGGAAAGTGAACCTAAAGAGTGGCGTCAATGGGGCACCGCACTGCCTCGTTAATACCTTCGCCCCGGTGTCTCACCGGGGCGTTTGTGTTACAATCCCTCCTTCATTTTTTTCTGGACTTCCTTAGTGGCTCACTCTCACACCGCCTTTCTCCCGCAAGCTTTTCTTGATGTTATTCGCGACGCACTCCCGGCAGATCAAACGCTCGAGAGCTTTATTGAGTATTGCCAGCGCCCGCTGCGTCGTAGCTTGCGTGTTAATACCCTCAAGATTTCGGTCAGCGATTTTCTTGCGCTTGTCGCCTCTTATGACTGGCATCTGACACCCATTCCGTGGTGCGCAGAAGGGTTCTGGATTGAACGTGATGATGAAGAAAGCCTGCCGCTGGGTAGTACTGCCGAACATTTGAGTGGCTTATTTTACATCCAGGAAGCCAGCTCAATGTTGCCCGTTGCGGCGTTGTTTGCTGACGGTAATCAACCGGATCGGATTATGGATGTCGCCGCGGCTCCTGGCTCCAAAACTACACAAATTGCAGCGCGTATGAACAATCATGGCGCGATTCTCGCCAATGAATATTCCGCCAGCCGGGTGAAAGTGCTGCACGCTAACATCAGCCGCTGTGGTATCAGCAACGTCGCTTTGACGCATTTCGATGGCCGCGTGTTTGGTGCTGCGCTCCCGGAGTGTTTCGATGCAATTTTGCTGGATGCGCCCTGTTCAGGTGAAGGTGTGGTGCGTAAAGACCCTGACGCCCTGCGAAACTGGACACCAGAAAGTACCTCCAGTATTGCCGATACGCAGCGTGAACTGATTGCCAGTGCTTTCCATGCGTTGCGCCCCGGCGGTACATTGATCTATTCCACCTGTACTTTAAACCGTGAAGAGAATCAGCAGATTTGCCAGTGGTTACTGGATGAGTGGCCTGATGCAGTTGAAATCGCCCCACTTAACGATCTGTTCCCGGAGGCGAATAAAGCTATTACCGCCGAAGGCTACTTGCATGTTTTCCCGCAAATTTACGATTGCGAAGGATTCTTCGTTGCGCGTCTGCGTAAAACTGCGTCCGTAGAAGCGCTCCCGGCCCCCGGTTACAAAGTGGGGAAATTCCCGTTTGTACCCATGCATGGCAAACAAGCTGCGGAAGTCCGCGCGGCAGCAAAACAATCGGGAATAATCTGGCAGGATGACCAACAGCTTTGGCAACGAGACAAAGAAATTTGGTTATTCCCGAAAGAGATCGTTTCTTTGTTCGGACAGGTTCGTTTTTCACGTATTGGTTTGCGCCTGGCTGAGCAATACAACAAGGGTTACCGCTGGCAGCATGAAGCCGTCATAGCCCTGGTGCCTGGCGATTCACAGCTAGGATTTGCGCTTACTGAATTTGAAGCAGACGAGTGGTATCACGGTCGCGATATTTACCCCGAATTGCCCCCCGCGCTAAATGAGGTTGTCGTGACATACCAGGGTCAACCTCTTGGTCTGGCAAGAAAAGTGGGATCTCGCCTGAAAAATAGCTACCCGCGTGAATTGGTTCGCGACGGAAAACTGTTTGCAGCCAGGGTCTGATGCGTAAAAAATAGTCGCCATGTAGTTTGCAGTTTTTGTACGTTTGTCTACGCTCTACTGTGGGAGACCTTACTGGTCATACCACACGTACCCAGACCCAAGGAGAGCGAGATGACGAAAACTAGCGTACGAATAGGCATCTTCGAAATTGATGATGCTGAATTACATGGCGAGCAGCAAGGGGACCGCACGTTGAGCATCCCTTGTAAATCCGACCCGGACCTGTGCATGCAACTTGATGCCTGGGATGATGAAACAAGCATTCCCGCCGTCCTTGATGGCGAACATTCAGTCCTCTACCGTCAACATTACGACCAAAAATCTGATGCCTGGGTCATGCGCCTTGCATAACTCAAAGTGACCCGTCGCCCAGACGGGTTAATTAATTGCCCCTGATTACCCTCTTCTCGTGACTTACCCTACAATTAAGCCAAACGGTGCAACTCAAAGGCAATCATGTTTGCGTTGGTTTTATTTGTTTGCTATCTGGATGGCGGCTGTGAAGATATCGTGGTAGATATCTTTAATACTGAACAGCAGTGCCTGTTCGCTATGGATGAGCAGCGGATACGCTCCGGTGGCTGTTTCCCGGTTGAAGATTTTATTGATAGTTTTTGGCGCCCGGCGCAAGAATACAGCTCTTTATAGTGTTACTGAACCTGCACCATAGTCAGCTTATTACCAAACACCGCACCGGTATCAATATAGAATTGATTATGAAAATGATTCACTTCTTTGAGCGGTGTATGACCGAAGTAGAACTCATCAGCTCCGTCAATATCTTCGCCTCGTCCCTGTAAATTCTTATTGAGCCGCTCCCGACTCCAGACCAGTAAATGTTCATCGACGGGCTGATTCCAGCTGTAATGCGCTGAAGGGTAGTCTGCATGAGCAATAACCAGCGTCTTGTCATGTGTATGAAGTTCAATAACTAACGGCAAATTGCGGCACTGCAATAAAGCTAGCTGCACATCATGTTGACGCTGTTCTGGCAACTCCCGATACCACTCTCCGCCATTCATCTGCCAGAGGATCCCCTCACCTTCATCGAGCGCTTCTAAAGCCATCGTTTCATGGTTGCCCTTCACTGCTTTAAACCATTTATTGCCAAGCAGTGCCAGGCATCCCGGGCTGTTTGCTCCGCGATCGATAAGATCACCCACCGAGATAAGTAAATCCTGATGGTAGTCAAAATGATGAAGTTTAAGCTGGCTAATTAATTCAGAGAGGCAGCCGTGTAAATCACCAACAATAAACACATGCCGCCACTCCTCTCCGTCTATTCGCTGATACATATCGACCCCACTTTGTTTATTTATTGCTCAATTATAAACCAGTGGGCGGCAATGGTTAGCGGACAGGACGAATGAACATTTTGATTTGCTTGCCATGGTATTCAACAAAGTGCTGAAACTGAAAACCAAACCGTTCAGCAAGATAGATAGAACGCAGGTTATCATCATCAATAATGCAACAAACTGGTGTCGCAAACTCACGGTCAGCCCATTGCAGGATAGCGTTTAGCGCTTCACTGGCGTAGCCTTTACCGTGCACAGCCGGAATCAGTGACCATCCCGCCTCCGGAAGCTCAAGCGCCGGAGTTAACTCACGGTGGGCGTCCTGAAAACCGAACGAACCAATATAACGCTCAGTATCTTTTTCAAAGACAGCCCAATAGCCGTAACCCAGCGCCTGCCAGTGACCGATATAACGCAGCAATCTTCCCCAGGTCATTTCAGGGCCTTGCGGTTGTCCACCACCAATAAACTTCACCATTTCGGGATCCGCCCAACAGGCAGCTAATGCCGGAAAATCATCCAGTGTAAAATGGCGGAGAATTAGACGTTCAGTTTCCAGACGAGGTGCTGCATTAACCATGCTCATATCCTTCGATGTAGTCATGTAAATGATTTTTTAACCATTCTGCCGTCTCAAGGACCACGACACAATAAACACCACGAGAGGAAACCATCAGATAGGTTACAACTGTAAAAAGTGGATACGATAAAATAGAAAAGGCTGCAAATATGCAGCCTTTAGAAGATGTGATACGAGTTATCTGGCAAATTTTTCCGCTTCTTCAAGCGTTTCAATATGGCTTATACCAAAGAGTATCGTGGTCATTAGTCCTACCACGCACCCCACCAGTTTACTATCGAGGAACAGTTTCAAATTTCTCTGGCACCTCCGTTTCACTCTGGAACTACTGGAAATCTAGCACTCTTGAAACTTCAAAAGTAACGGCAGATTCACAGTTTTGTCATCTGGAATTCAAACACGCCAATTTATTATCGAAAGCGTTGTTCAGACCTTGCCGCTAAGGCGCTCATGGAAATCGCTGCTGCGTAAATCAAGACCGACAATTTGCACCTTACTTTCATAGCGTTGATAGCGGGTTTCAATAGCATCAAGCACGGCAACTGTCGATACATCCCAAATCTGAGCCTCAGACAAATCAATAATCACGTTTTGCGGATCGTCGGCATACTGGAAATGCTCAACCAAGTCGTTGCTGCTGGCAAAAAACAACGGCCCAGTCACTTTATATATTACGGATCGCCCGTCATCAGCTAATGTCCTTTCTGCAATCACCACGTGTGCAAGACGACGAGCAAACAAAATCATCGCGAAAATAACCCCACCGACCACTCCCAAGGCCAGGTTGCCCGTCGCAACAGTGACAACAACGGTCGTCACCATCACCAGCGTTTCGGGAAGCGGTATTCTCTTTAACGTCGCAGGTTTGATACTGTGCCAGTTAAGTGTTTTCACCGCCACAATCACCATAATTCCCGCTAAAACGACCATTGGAATTTTTGACATTAAATCACTTAAGCCTGTCACCAAAAGCAATAACACCAAACCTGCTACAATTGTTGAAATGCGAGTGCGCCCTTTGCCCAATTCCACATTTACCATGGTCTGGCCAATCATGGCACAACCAGCAATTCCGCCATAGAAACCTGCAAAGATATTAGATATTCCCAATCCCCAACATTCACGACGTTTACTCGAAGGTGTGTCAGTCAGGTCATCAACCAGTTTGGCGGTTAACAACGACTCCATTAAACCAACAAAGGCAATGCTCAAAGCACATGGCCAGATAATTCGTAAAGTATCCAGATTCAAGGGTACCAACAACTCTGTCAGTCCAGGTAATCCAGCAGCCATTGGTCCCGCCTCACCCACTGTTGGTACGGATAACCCCATCCCAATGCATGCGGCGGTAATCACAATAATCGCCACCAACGGCGACGGAACCATTTTAAATACCCGCGGGAGAAACAGCACAATTGCCAGGGTGAGCGCAAACAGTCCCCAAACCAACGGGTTATCCCCCCAAATATGGGGTACCTGGGCAAAGAAAATGAGAATGCCCAACGCGTTCACAAACCCAGTCATCACCGACAATGGTATATAACGCATCATACGTGCAAGCCCAACGACGCCGAACAAAATCTGGATTAACCCTGCCAGCAACACCGCAGGGAAAATATATTCAACTCCATATAGATGCACCATCGGACCGATAACTAATGCTACTGAGCCGGCAGCAGCGGTCACCATTGCAGGACGTCCACCGAGCAGTGACATTGATAAACAAAGCACAATAGAGGCGAC
Organism: Buttiauxella noackiae; assembly: GCF_000737905.1. Lineage (NCBI taxonomy): Bacteria > Pseudomonadati > Pseudomonadota > Gammaproteobacteria > Enterobacterales > Enterobacteriaceae > Buttiauxella > Buttiauxella noackiae. The sequence continues at coordinate 163,438 of NZ_JPRU01000001.1, read as the reverse complement.
GAGGCTGACTTTCGGGTCAACTCCAGCGATTACTGAGAATGAAATGATTTCAGGTACGAGTGCCAACGCCGTTACCACTCCCGCAAGGGATTCGCGAGCAAGCAAGCGAGGGCTACGCAGAACCGATGCGAGAGAGTTTTCCCGACGATGTGTTTCAGTTTGAGTTATGGTCATAGTTTTGTCTTTGCAGGTTTATCGTTATTAGTTGGGGCGACCTTCAGGCCGGGCGTGATTGTACAGAGAGGATAGTAAGGATGCTAATTAATGTGATCCCTATCGCAGATCTATCCTCTGAGCTTTTACTGGTTTCAAGTGGATGATTTCAGGAAGAGGTATATTGAGAAATGCCACGAATATAGATATTAATGGCTATTACTGGAAAGACAATAATTAGTAAACCTACACAAAAGCAATTACAATACCACTGAGACTTTCTAATTATATAATTATACTTTAGCCATTTTCATTAATGGAGGCTTGCTTTTGTTTAGTCATTTGACTCATTGTAAAACGATTGGTTCTTTTCTGTTAGCTTCAATGATGTTCTTTTGCAACAATGCTGTTGCCGATCCTGTGCTTAATAAAATACTTAGCACACATAGTATTACATTAGCTTGGGTCGGTAGCGCTAAGCCTATTTCCTGGGAACTAAATGGAAAGCCGACTGGTATGGCGGTGGATATCTGCCAGGGTGTTGTCGATAGTATAAAAAAACGCTACAACACAAATATAAATATACAATGGGTAGAAGTTGCCTCAGCTGCTCGCTTTGAATATATATCTCATCATAAAGCAGATATTCTCTGCGCCATTGCCGGAAATACAGCGCAACGTAATAAATTCGTGACTTTTTCAAAGCCATGGTTTTTTACCCGAACAAATTTTCTGGCTAAAAAATCGCAGCATATAAATAGCTTCGAGATGCTTTCGGGGCGGACCGTAGGTGCCATTAGTGGCGGAACATCTGCATTATTACTATCTGCAATGAATCAAAATATTAACTATTCGATCTCAGTTAAGCTGATGAGAAGTTTGGATGAAGGATTTGATTTACTAGAACAAGGGCACATCTCAGCATTCGTTACTGATGACATTATCATACATAGCAAATTAGCTGAAATGACTGACAGAGATGACTATCAAATGAGCACCGAAGGATTTGGTGACGTAATACCCTATGGAATGGTGATAGCTAAAGACGCAGGTGAAATAGAGTCCATCATCAATGATGAATTAAAATATCTATTTATCTCACAGAAATTTGATGAGTTATATAATAAATGGTTTATGTCCCCTATCTCCCCTGGTGGTGAAAACATGCGACAACCCATGTCAAAAGAACTCATCAAAGAAAAAAATAGCTATCTACCTACACCAAAAACTCTTGTTGGAAACTAAAAATGAAAAGAGGGATTTTAAAAGAACACCTACAAGAGTGTTTGCATAAAGAAGTAATGATGACTAATAAGCCATTTTCATGGTCAAGAGTGATCCATAAAGCGTTTAAATGCCCAGAGAGACGATTCAATTTTTGGTGGCGAATTGCATCATATCTTTATAAGACGGAAAAAAATCTCAATAAAATCATTGCCAGAAAAATCAACAGAAACTTGATCAAAAAATACAATACCGAAATTCAATTGTCCGCAACAATCGGGCCTGGCCTGAACGTTACACATTTTTTATCCGTTGTGATTAATGGTTGCTCAACCATTGGTTCTAATTTCAAAATCCGGCAAAACACCACCATTGGTCTTGGTGGCAGCGTGGGTGAAAAATTCAACTCGCCAGCAATATCTATCGGCAACAATGTTGAAATCGGTGCATGCTGCTGTATTCTTGGGCATGAGTTATCCATTGGAAATAATGTTACCATTGGCGCTATGTCATTTATTAATAAAGATATCCCTGATGATACTATTGTCTATACTGAGAAAACACAAATAATGAGATTAAAGTAAATTGGCCTGCTCATCGAGGAAAAATATATCTTTCCTAAATATTGATGATAATCCATCGCAGGTGTTTCTGTGACTGTTTTCAATGAAGTTATATTTCTTATAAAACTCAATATATTAATTTATTCTGACATTGGGTGAACAGGAACTTCCAAGAGTGTTTTGGTGTTTATTGACTCAAAATCTCCTGCCCTCATCAAGAAAACGCCCGAAAAGTGTTTGGATTCAGCCCAAAAGAAGTTTATGTTGTTATGAGTCTGTTACGGCGTTCACGCAAGATCCAATAAGGAAAGTTGAAATTTTTTCGGGAATGTTCAGACAAGCCGAACTAAGTCTTTGTATAGCAAGGCAGATAAAAAAAGACCGAATACGATTCCTATATTCGGTCCAGGGAAATGGCTCTTGGGAGAGAGCCGTGCGCTAAAAGTTGGCATTAATGCAGGCAGACATCGCCTTGCCTTCTAAGAATAGATTACCGGCGCAGGTTTTCCAGTCTGGCGCGAAAGTGTTCAGAAAAATACTGCGGCACAGGTAATGTTTTAGAAAAAAACCGCAATATCCGGTCTACGGTTATTGCGGTTTTTTATTGTTAATTAGTAAGTTATTGCGTTTTAGCTACACAACTTCTCTGCGCGCTCAATAAATGGAGCAAGACTCTTTTTTTGTCCCGGTGTCTTAGGATCATCAATTTGAATCACGGAGATTGGCTGACCAGTGGTTTTGCCGCTACTCACTTGTTGTTGCGCTACGTCGTTTAAAGGGTATTGCATCAAGGTGCTTGGGTTGATTGCAAAGAGCCCATGTCCAGGGCGGCAACTTAGCATTACCTCTTCTCGATTAAATGCCCAGTTATCTTTGCCTATTTCAAAACGGCTTACGGTGATAATTTGCGGTGCGGCTAATGCACTACCTGCGCAAGCCAGCAATAACAGCGTCAAAATACTTTTTTTCATGAATATCTCTTGAGCTAATAACGTCTTCAGTACGGTTCCCAGGTAGCGAAAATGCTAACAGTAAGGAGCACCACCACCGACAAAATGACTTCCAGCCACGTTAACTGGATGAACTGTTTTGTGGCTGTTGGCATGCGATTGAATCTCGGCACCAAAAAATAGCGGTTATACATGGCGATGATAACCATCACGGCAACAAAGGCAACCTTCACCAACAAGAAGCGCATATAGTTACTTTGCAGTGGTAGTGACCAGCCTAAAATCATCAGGCTGTTGATTAATCCACTGAGTATTACGGCAGCAACTGCCAGATGCCCGTAACGCGAAAAACGCATCATCGCGGTAATAGCACAGCCGCGCCAGCGTGGTTTTTGAGCCATGCGCATGCACATCAAAAGCGGAAGTAACCCGCCAGCCCACCAGCCAGCACTAAGAAGATGCACAGCATGATTTATGCGTTGTAAGCCACCGGCAATCCCTTCACGCATCGCGGCATGCCCGACACCTGCCAACAAAATTAATTGCGCTGCCGCAAGGATCAATAACATGGATTGCAACGGGCGCGGTTTAAGCAGCAGCACAAAAAGTGTCACTACACTCAGTAATATTTGCCATAACCAGATGGACCCAAAGCTCGTGCCAAGAACCGCCAGCCAAATCTGGGGATTGATAACATCTCGCCAACCACTGCCCATCATGCCAGCCTGAGCACACAACAATAATATTGCGCTAAGGGCTGTCATCCAGACTGCGGACTGCCATTGCCATTTTAGTCGGCGAATGAGAACCGGTTTAAACGCTTGAGGAGCAAGCAATGAACAGGAGATGGTGCTGCCAAGCAGCACCATTAATGCAGTAAAATGAATAAATCGCAGCGCGATATAGAAACCTGGTAACATACGGCTTACTTCACCGAGAAGTGATACTTCCCTTTCGTCTTATGTCCGTCAACGGATACCACGTGCCAGTCAACCTGGTAATCTCCCGGTTTCATAGCTTCTTCGACTGGAACAATAAGCTGCTTATCATCTTTTTCGTTGCGCTTAGCCGTACCCGTCTTCACGACCGTTTGCTGTGGCCCGGTGAGCGTAAGTCCGCTAAAATTCGCTTCAACTCCTTCAGAGAAATTAAGAGTAATTGCCTGCGGTGCAGCCGTTACCGCAGCATCTGCCGCTGGATATTGATGCTTTAAATGCGCATGAGCGAAAGCTGAACTGGAAACGGCAAGTGCGGTAAAGAGGGTGGCGATGGTAATGAAACGAGTTCGGGTGAAAGCCATATCAACTATTCCTTTTTCTTATTCGAGACGGCAAAAGGATAACCTTGAGTCCCTGTTAAGTCGAGATGAGAACAGCTATCAATGAATGTAAAGACTTGTCATCACTGATATCAACAAGTACCTTTGCGGCAACAAACATGAGGTCAATATGAATCACAATCTTGCTGAATTACCCCAGGACGAAATGGATAAGATCAATGTCGATCTTGCGGCTGCTGGCGTGGCATTTAAGGAACGCTACAACATGCCGGTGATCGCAGAAGTGGTAGAACGCGAGCAACCGGTACATTTGCGCGAATGGTTCAGAGAAAGACTGATTGCTCATCGACTTGCTTCAGTCAATTTGTCCAGACTGCCGTACGAACCTAAAGTGAAATAAATATTAACCGCACTAAACTTCCTGACAAAAATGGTGTTAAGATTTTTCCTGGTTTATTTATCTAAACACAGGAATTACCTGTTGCGGCCATAGGATGATGGCCGTTGGGTAGATTGATTAAGGAAGAACGTATGCCTGTCTGGAATGTTGCCGCGGCGCAGTATGGCGCCACACCCGATGACCTCGAGGTGAATATCAAACATCATTTAGATTTTGTTCGCTGCGCTGTTGCTGAACGAATAGATCTACTGGTATTCCCCGAACTATCCCTCAGCGGTTTTAACATTGAAAACCACCACGTTTGTGCCCTTCCCTTCACCGATGAACGCCTGAATCCTTTGCAAGATGCCGCCGTAAAACACCATATGACTATCGTCGTGGGTCTTCCCTTGCGCAGTGAACAAGGAGTATCGCCAGGGTCGGTAGGTTTTTTGCCTGATGGCTCCCGAGTAGCCTGCTGCAAACCACAAACCTGCGATATTGATCTACCCGATCAACACACGCCATTGGTAGGTTTGCACAATCGTAGCGTGGCGATGGGTTTTAGCACCGACAGTGATGAAGAAACCTGGCCACGCAGTGCAGCTGAAATGGGTGCAAGTCTCTATGCCACAGGGAAATTCATTAATGAAATCAGCTACCAGAAAGATGAAATGTACCTGCAACGCTGGGCCCATAAATACAACTTGCCCGTTTTATTAGCTAACCATGCGTTTTCTACCGGCAAATATCGATCTGCTGGGCGTAGCGCTTGTTGGGACGATCGCGGTGAATTAGTGGTTCGCGCCGATCATGGCGAGCTTCTGGCAGTTGGAAGACGTGATGCAAAAGGTTGGCACGGGGAAATCATTCCATTACGCTAGCGCATTAATAAAACACGCTAAGGCTTGATGGAGTAAATATGCTGCGCATTATTGATACTGAAACCTGTGGTCTACAGGGTGGCGTGGTAGAAGTTGCCTCTGTCGATATCGTCAATGGCAAGATTGTTAATCCGATGAGTGACCTGGTACGCCCGGATCGTCCCATTAGCTACCAGGCGATGGCCATTCACAAAATTACCGAAGAGATGGTCGCGGATAAACCGTGGATTGAAGATGTTATTCCGCGCTATCACGGCAGCCCATACTACGTGGCCCATAACGCCAGTTTTGACCAACGTATGCTGCCTGAAATGCCAGATAGCGAGTGGATTTGCACGGTAAAACTGGCACGCCGTTTATGGCCTGGCATCAAATACAGCAATATGGGTTTATATAAATCCCTTAAGCTGGAAGTTGAGACACCTGCCGGACTGCACCATCACCGCGCGCTATTTGATTGCTATATCACCGCTGCTTTACTGATTCGCATAATGGATGAGTCAGGTTGGACACCAGACCAAATGGTAACCATTACAGGTCGTCCAGTGCTTGTGAAAACCATGGCATTTGGTAAATATCGCGGCGAGCCGATTGCGGAAATTGCAGATAAAGATCCGGGCTATTTACGATGGATGTTAAATAACATCAAAGAATTAGCGCCAGATCTTAGAATGACATTAAAACATTATCTCGAGGATTAGTAACAGCCTAGCCCGCTCGCCCTGGTAAAGTTCCTTGTGCCAGGGCTATCAAGAAAGCGAACTCCAGAGCGACACCTTCGTAAGATTTAAATCTCCCCGATTTCCCGCCATGCCCTGAGTCCATATCAGTACATAAAAGCAGCAAGTTATCGTCACTACGTAGTTCACGCAGTTTTGCGACCCACTTAGCGGGCTCCCAATATTGCACCTGAGAATCATGCAGTCCGGTGGTTACCAGCATGTGCGGGTAGGCTTGTTCGGTGATTTGATCGTACGGGCTGTACTGTTTGATGTAATGGTAATACTCAGGGTCTTGAGGATTCCCCCACTCTTCAAACTCCCCGGTCGTGAGTGGAATGGACTCATCGAGCATCGTCGTTAACACATCAACGAATGGCACCTGTGCAACAACACCGTGGAATAGTTCTGGACGCATATTAATTGCGGCCCCTACCAGTAAGCCCCCTGCACTCCCGCCCATCGAATAGAGCAGCTTTTCGTTACCGTATCCCTGTTTAAGCAAGCTATCACAGACATCCAGATAATCATTGAAGGTGTTCATTTTCTTCAGATATTTACCATCCTCATACCATTGCTGGCCGAGTTCGCCACCTCCGCGTACATGCGCGATGGCATAGACAAAGCCACGGTCCAACAGACTTAAACGGCTGCTGCTGAAATCCGCATCCATGCTGCTCCCATAAGAGCCATAGCCATATACCAGCAAAGGGTTTCTCCCGCGCTGGAAATGTTCACGATGGTAAACCAAAGAAACCGGCACCTGAACGCCATCACGTACTGTGACCCATACATGTTCACTTCGATAATGGCTGGCATCGAAACCTGCAACTTCGGTTTGCTTAATCACGCGTCGCTCACCGGTATCCATATCCAGTTCAAACAATGTATCTGGCGTAGTCATTGATGAGTAACCGTAACGCAGACGCGAAGACTCCGGTTCCGGGTTATGCCCAAGCCAGGTTACATAAGCAGGATCGTCAAAAGCAATTCCCGTCACTTCGCGCGTTTTGCGATTAATTTGGCGTAAACTGGTCAGCCCTTGCTGTCTTTCCTCAACAACCAACCAATCGGTAAATAACGTAAAGCCTTCCAGCATGACGTTTGCGCGCGGAGGAATTAGCTCTTCCCATTGGCTTTCATCACGCACTTTTGTGCGGTACAAACCAAAGTTTTTACCTTCCCGATTCGAGCGCATATAGAAATTATGCTGGAAGTGATCGAGGGTGTATTCGTGATCTTTGCGGCGTGGCAAAAAGCTTTGCGGTTGCGCGTCTACCAGTTCGGCATCAAGCAACAGCACTTCGCTGGTGGTAGCACTGCTGAGATAAATTAGAACGAAGTGTTTCGAAGTGGTTTTATGCACGCTGACATAGAACATTTCATCTTTTTCTTCGTAGACTAATTCATCTTCGGAGGATGGATGCCCAACCGTGTGGCGCCAGACCTGATACGGCAATAACGTTTTGGGATGCTTGCGGACGTAATAAAGCGTGGCGGAATCATTCGCCCAGACAAAACTGCTATCGACATTATCCAACACTTCCGGATACCAGTTCCCGCTTTCCAGATTGCGGAAGCGCAGTCCATATTGACGGCGTGAGAGGAAATCTTCTGCCAGCGCCAGAACGGTGTTATCTGGCGTAATGCTCATGCCGCCCATGGTATAAAACTCGCTGTGGGCAGCACGGCGATTGCCATCTACCAGCGTGCTCCACTCTTCCCACTCCTCCGACACCACAGACTGGCGCTGATAAATAGCGTATTCATTACCGGTTTCGAAAATCTGGCGATAGCGATAACCATTTTGCGTATAAGGTGCGGAAATATCACGCTGAGGGATACGGTCGATCATCTCTTTAAGCAGGCGTTCTTGCAATGCCTGCTGCGAACTCATGATTTGATGACCGTAATCATTCTCCTGATGAAGATAATCAAGTACCTGCGCATCAGATCGCTCATCATCACGCAGCCAGTAATAGTTATCGATGCGGGTATCACCATGCATGGTCATGGTCTGGGGAATTTTTTTTGCTTTTGGTGGCATGTCATTTTTCTTTTTGAGTTAACACCCTGTAAGGGTGGCAAATTCAGACAGCCTTGCAAGCGTAACGTGGGATTTTAAGGAAAATGCCGGGGTTAACCCGGCAGATTGAGTTTCTGTTGCTGAATATCTTGTTCGATACCTTCGCGTACATCCTGCGGGATTTTTAGCGCATCCCCCAACGCATTGAGATAACTGCGCTCCATAAAATGATCAATGTCGATTGCAGCACAGCTTAAGAAATAAAGTTCCAGCGCTTCCTCTTCGTTATTAACACCTTGAACCAGGCGTTGCGGATCAAGAGGCTGATCGATTGCTTGCTGAATTAAATTACGCCCAGGCCCTTCGATACCCGCGTCACGTAATTGCTGCTCAATAATCTGACGTTCTTTATCATCAATGTGACCATCACTTTTGGCAGCGAACACCAGAGCGGTAATCAGGCGCTCCGTACGCACATCGACAGGCGACTGCTGCTGCCCAAACTGCGGCTCACCCTGATGGGCTTCACGCACGCGGTCTTTATATTTGTTCCACAATACACTTCCCACAACCGCACCGCCGCCGACCAATAACGCGCTGGTGCCGTACTTGGTCAGGAGTTTCCGCGACGATTTGCTCGCCAGCAGCAAACCCGCTAAGCCACCGAGTGCGCCAGGCACCAGTAACTTACTCAGCCCCTGAGAATTGTTTCCCTGAGGAGTTTGTGAGGATTGATTCTGACCAGTGTGATTCTGGATGGATTGCGTCGCTTGCCCCAGCATAGACTGAAGCTGCTGTAACCAATTGCTCATTAGAGACACCCTTTGTGAGAACTTAACATCTGAGGTTAAGCCAAAGGCTGTCAAGAAGTGTCTGATAAGGCTAAAGATGAGAAAAGAACCGCGCCGGGAGCCCGACGCGATAAAACTTATGCAGCTTTCGTGCGTTTACGCGGGTGTTCAGCAACTTTGCCATCAGAAATGGGGTCTTCAATAACCACGTCATCGACTGCAATTTCATCGCTTACTGTGGCACTTTCCAGATCCGGCAATTTGCCGCTTTTCAGCACGGAGGAAAGCACGTCTTTGTTTTCTGCCATCCACATAGCCAGCACATCGTTTTGCCCTTCTTCGAGAGCAACGGGGCTGTGTATGAGCCACTCGCTCAATACTTCTGCCAGATCGAGCATTTTGTCGTAGGCGTCTGCATCTTTTTTACTGGCAAAAGACATTTTTTCTTGCCCCTCTCGTACAACAACGTATTTGATTTCAACCGCCATTTTGCAGCTCCGGTTTAACTGTTTATTTAAACAGTGTAATGATATTACCCCTGTATCGCAAGTGGGAAAATCGCTGCGCACGCAAACGTTTTCGTTTATAATCCGCCGGTCTATTTTCTCCGTTCGGGTATACAGATTATGTCAATTTTGGGAACAGCACTTCGTCCGTCAGCTACACGAGTCATGTTGTTAGGGTCAGGCGAATTAGGAAAAGAAGTGGCGATAGAATGCCAGCGTCTTGGTCTGGAAGTTATCGCCGTAGATCGCTACGCCGATGCCCCCGCGATGCATGTTGCTCACCGCAGCCACGTCATTAATATGCTTGACGGCGCCGAGCTTAAGAAGTTGGTTTCCGTAGAGATGCCCGATTTCATCGTTCCCGAAATTGAAGCCATCGCCACAGACATGTTGGTTGAACTCGAACACCAGGGCCAGTGTGTAGTGCCTTGCGCGCGCGCAACACAACTGACCATGAACCGCGAAGGTATTCGTCGCCTGGCAGCAGAAGAACTCTCTCTCCCAACTTCCAGCTTCCGTTTTGCTGATAGCGAAGAGGCATTTTTACAGGCCGTTGAAGAAATCGGTTTACCTTGCATCGTTAAACCGGTGATGAGCTCTTCCGGCAAAGGACAAAGTTTTATCCGCACAGCAGATCAGTTAGCCAAAGCATGGGAGTACGCGCAAGAAGGCGGCCGCGCGGGGAAAGGCAAAGTGATTGTCGAAGGCGTGGTAAATTTCGATTTCGAAATCACCCTACTGACCATTAGTGCTGTCGACGGCGTGCATTTCTGCGCTCCAATCGGGCATCGTCAGGAAGATGGCGACTACCGCGAATCCTGGCAACCTCAGAAAATGAGCGATATCGCTCTGGGTCGCGCGCAAGCAATCGCTGAAAAAGTGGTGAAGGCGTTGGGTGGTTACGGTTTGTTTGGCGTCGAACTGTTCGTATGCGGTGACGATGTTATTTTTAGTGAAGTCTCCCCTCGTCCACACGACACTGGCATGGTGACGCTAATTTCTCAGGACGTTTCAGAGTTTGCGTTGCACGTCCGCGCTTTCCTTGGCTTGCCAATTGGCGATATTCGCCAGTATGGCCCTGCTGCTTCCGCGGTGATCCTTCCAGAATTGAACAGCGATAACGTGCAGTACGGCAATGTGGGCGCCGCACTAGGCGCGGGCTTGCAAGTGCGTCTGTTTGGTAAACCAGAGATTAACGGTAAGCGTCGGATGGGTGTGGCACTGGCAACGGGCTCCAGTGTAGAAGATGCCATTGCGCGGGCCATTGCCGCAACAAAAGCAGTAAGTGTAACGGGTTAAAAAAATCCCCGCTCTTTCGAGCGAGGATTCAATAACACGAATAATTCGAGTTGCTTCAAGGCGGCGACGCAGCAAATCCCCAGGAGCTTACATTAGTAAGTGACTGGGGTGAGCGAGGAAGCCAACGCATCTACGGCTCGAAGGATGACGTGTTATTTCGCGCCTTCAACTGCTTCACGGGCAAGTGTTGTAATACGATCATAATCGCCTGCTTCCAGCGCGTCAGCCGGAACCAACCATGAACCACCGATGCACAGAACGCTTTTCAGCGCCAGGTAGTCGCGATAGTTAGCAGGGGTAATGCCGCCAGTTGGGCAGAAACGAACCTGAGAGAATGGACCTGCGATAGCTTGCAGCGCTTTGGTGCCGCCATTAGCTTCTGCCGGGAAGAATTTGAATTCTTTCAAACCGTAGTCCAGACCCAGCATCAGTTCAGAAACAGTGCTGATACCCGGGATCAATGGAATTGAGCCTTCGGTTGCTGCTTTCAACAGTGGCTCAGTCAGGCCTGGGCTGATAGCAAACTGAGCACCAGCTTCAGTTACTTCTGCCAGTTGCTCTGGGTTCAGAACCGTACCCGCACCAATAATCGCTTCTGGTACTTCTTTAGCGATAGCGCGGATAGCATCCATTGCACATGGAGTACGCAGAGTCACTTCCAGAACACGTACGCCGCCTGCAACTAAAGCTTTAGCCATTGGTACTGCGTGTTCCAGTTTGTTAATTACGATTACCGGGACAACCGGTCCTGTTTTCAGGATCTGTTCCGCAGTAGTTTTCCAGTTTTTCATCTCAAGAGCCTCTTCAACCAACTTTATAATTCGTTTCCAGAGCAGCAAGTGCTGCGTCCGGTCCTTAAAATTTAATGCAGGTCGCGCCTTGTTCCGCGCCAGATAACTGTTCGCGTAACGCGCTAAATAGTTCACGGCCGGTTCCAACGCGCTCCGCGCTAAGATCCGGGTGGTATGCAGTGCGTTTTGCAAGCTCGGCGTCATCGACCAGCAATGTCAGTTCACCCGTTTGCCCGTTGACACGAATCATGTCACCGTCCCGGACTTTTGCCAGTAGCCCACCATCATAAGCTTCTGGAGTAACATGGATTGCAGAGGGCACCTTTCCTGATGCGCCCGACAGTCGTCCATCAGTGACTAACGCTATTTTGAAACAGCGGTCCAATAATACCCCAAGTGGCGGCATAAGTTTATGTAATTCTGGCATGCCGTTCGCTTTTGGCCCCTGATGGCGAACAACAACGACGCAATCACGGTCCAGAAGGCCTGCTTCGAAAGCAGGTAAGACGTCATGCTGGCTTTCGAAAATGACTGCTGGTGCTTCAATAACCTGGTTTTCCGCCGGCACCGCAGACGTTTTCATAACCGCACGCCCCAGGTTGCCGCTAAGTACTTTCGTACCGCCATGTTTTGAGAATGGTTTTTCGAAGGTCGCGATAACATCAGTATCGAGCGCGGTAGTTGCGCCTTCACGCCATGCCAGTTGGCCGTTATCCAACCATGGCTCCATGGTGTAATGATGCAAACCAAAGCCCGCTACAGTATTCACATCTTCATGCAGCAAGCCACCTTTGAGCAGTTCACGCATCAGAACTGGCACTCCGCCTGCGGCCTGGAAATGGTTAATATCCGCCGGGCCGTTCGGATACAGACGTGCTAACAGTGGCACCACATCGGAAAGATCGGAGAAATCGTCCCAGTTAATGATAATGCCCGCCGCACGAGCCATCGCTACCAGGTGCATGGTGTGGTTAGTTGAACCACCAGTGGCCAGCAAGGCAACTATGCCGTTTACAACAACTTTTTCATCAATCATTTTACCGAGTGGCATCCACTCATTGCAATTGCCGGTCAGACGCGTGACCTGCCGTGCTGCCGCAGCAGTCAATTCGTGGCGTAGAGGGGCATCCGGATGAACAAATGAAGAACCTGGCAACTGCATACCCATGAACTCAACCACCATCTGGTTGGTGTTGGCAGTGCCATAGAATGTACAAGTACCCGGTGCGTGGTAAGAAGCAGCTTCAGATTCCAGAAGCGCGATGCGATCCACTTTACCTTCAGCATAAAGTTGGCGAATACGTACTTTTTCTTTATTCGGTAAACCGCTGGCCATTGGGCCTGATGGCACAAATACCGCAGGGAGATGGCCAAATGACAATGCAGCCATGGTTAAACCAGGAACGATTTTATCGCACACGCCGAGATACAACGCGCCATCGAACATGTTATGAGAAAGGCCGATTGCCGTAGACATTGCGATAATCTCACGGCTTAGCAATGACAGTTCCATACCATCCTGCCCTTGCGTCACGCCATCACACATCGCAGGGACGCCACCGGCAACTTGCCCAACCGCCCCCACTGAATGCAATGCTTTTCGGATCTGGTCAGGGTAATACTCATACGGCTGGTGAGCGGAGAGCATGTCGTTATAGGACGTGATGATCGCAATGTTGTTACGCAGCATGCTTTTCAGCGCGGCTTTATCTTCTGGCTGGCAAGCGGCAAAACCGTGTGCCAGATTGCCACATGCTAATTCAGAGCGATGTACGGTGTTCGACTTCGCTTTTTCAATCCGTGCCAGGTAGGCTTCACGGGTTTGGCGGGAGCGTTCAACAATACGCTGTGTTACGCGTAACAAATTAGGATTCATAACAAGTCCTCATAAAGTGGCTGCCGTCGCTTTAGGCAGGTGGTCGACGTTACCGGCTCTTTTCTCATCTTGTGAGGCGGCATTCCGTACCATCAGGGCAAAATCGCTTCAGCTAGTGTAAATAAAAAAGCCCTGCTGGTGAATCCAGTCAGGGCTTTTAAATTAAAAAATTTCCACAGTACGAGTGCTAGATCATGTTACCGGTAAAATATAAATCATTTGTTACGCGATATTTGCACAATTACACCAATTCTATCCGCTGAATCATTCGAGTGCCGCCAACAACTCTGCCACTCGAAGGATGACTCAGATTATTCGAACTCGTTCCATGACCGCCCATCACGGGTGATCATTGCAACTGATGCCACAGGACCCCAGGTTCCAGCCTGATAAGGTTTAGGTGCGTCGTTATCCGCAGCCCACGCCTCTGTGATGGAGTCAACCCACTTCCATGCTTCTTCTACTTCATCACGACGCACGAACAGTGCCTGGATACCACGCATGGTTTCCAGTAACAGGCGCTCGTAAGCATCTGCCAGATGTGATTCATTGAAGGTTTCGGAGTAGCTCAGATCAAGCTTAGTGGTTTGCAGGTTGTGCTTGTGTTCAAGTCCTGGCACTTTGTTGAGCACCTGAATATCCACACCTTCGTCCGGTTGCAGACGGATGGTGAGCTTGTTTTGTGGCAAATCTTGCCAGGAGTCTTTGAACAAGTTCAACGGTGGGCTTTTGAAATAGACTACAACTTCGGAACATTTGGTCGGCAGACGTTTGCCTGTGCGCAAATAGAACGGTACACCTGCCCAGCGCCAGTTATCAATATCCACACGGATTGCTACAAAGGTCTCGGTGCTACTGCTTTTGTTCGCACCTTCTTCCTCAAGATAACCAGGGACTTTTTTACCCTGTGCAAAGCCCGCGGTGTACTGACCACGAACCGTTTTTTCACGCACATTACTGCGGTCAATACGACGCAGGGATTGCAGCACTTTAACTTTTTCGTCGCGAATATGGTCTGCGGTGAGATCGGACGGCGGAGACATCGCAATCATGCACAGAATTTGCAGCAAGTGGTTTTGAATCATGTCGCGCATCTGCCCGGCCTGGTCAAAGTAACCCCAGCGCCCTTCGATACCCACTTCTTCTGCTACCGTAATTTCCACGTGATCGATAGTTTTGTTATCCCAGTTGTTGGCAAACAGGGAGTTCGCAAAACGTAATGCCAGCAGGTTTAGTACGGTTTCTTTACCTAAATAGTGGTCAATACGATAAACCTGGCACTCTTCAAAATACTCGCCAACCTGGTCGTTGATTTCCTGGGAAGTCGCAAGCGAGGTGCCAAGTGGTTTTTCCATGACAACACGGGCAGGTTTAGCGTTTAGTTTCGCCTTGCCCAGACCTTTACAGATTGCGCCAAAAGTATTCGGCGGCATAGCAAAGTAGTTGATGGTGACGCGATTTTGCTGATCGAGCATCTTACCGAGTTTGGTAAAGGCTGCAGTATCGTTAACATCCAGGTTGCAAAAATCGAGACGGCCGCTCAATTTATCCCACAGGCTTTCGTCGATCTTTTCCTTCATAAAGGTTTCGATCGCTTCGCGCACTACTTTGGTATAAGCCTCTTTATCCCAATCAGCGCGGCCCACGCCCAGAATGCGCGTCTCCGGGTGGATCTGCCCTGCCTTCTCCAGTTGATACAGGGATGGCAGAAGTTTCCGACGCGCAAGGTCGCCCTTTGCGCCGAAAATCACCAGGTCACATGCCTGAGCTGTCTGTGTTACCGCCATGTCTATTCTCCTCGTTTCGGATGTCCGGAAGTATGATATGTACCGGCCCGTTTGTAATTTTATTACAGAACAATGTACTGCTTTTGCTGAGTTCAGGTAAGTCTTCAGCCATTATTTGATCGCATTCATGAACAAGACTTGGCCACTAATGCCATTTCACGGCAATAAATCGAATTTTTCGAAGTTTCGTTGTTGATGTATACCATGTCGAAAGTTAGACACTGATCATGTTATGAAAAAAAACAACATCATCACATCGATTAACTTGTCCAATCACTAATGGGCAAGCGTATATTCTTGCTAAATCGCGTCACGATTTCTCCATTTGTTGAAATCGACAAAATCCATGAATGCCGGACACCTATGAATATGCTGGACAAAATCCAGTCTCAACTGGAACACCTTAGCAAATCAGAACGTAAAGTCGCAGAAGTGATTCTTACCGCGCCTCAAGATGCCATTCACTCAAGCATTGCAACCCTTGCCCGCAGTGCCGATGTCAGCGAACCGACAGTCAACCGCTTTTGCCGTCGCCTTGAAACTAAAGGCTTTCCAGATTTTAAATTACATCTAGCGCAAAGTCTGGCGAATGGCACTCCTTATGTAAACCGGAATGTTGACGAAGACGACAGCGTTGAGGCTTATACCGGCAAAATCTTCGAATCCGCTATGGCAAGCCTTGACCAGGTACGGCAATCATTGGATATGGCAGCAGTCAATCGCGCTGTAGATTTACTTACCCAGGCCAAGAAAATCGCTTTCTTCGGTCTAGGTTCTTCAGCCGCTGTAGCGCATGACGCAATGAATAAATTCTTTCGTTTTAATGTGCCCGTTATCTATTCTGACGATGTCGTTTTGCAACGCATGAGCTGCATGAATTGTAGTGAAGAAGATGTCGTTGTACTCATCTCGCATACCGGGCGAACTAAAAATCTGGTGGAACTCGCACAACTGGCGCGTGAAAACGATGCCATTGTGCTGGCGATAACCTCAGAGGGTTCGCCACTCGCTCGCGAAGCGACACTTTCTTTACTACTTGATGTGCCTGAAGACACCGATATCTATATGCCAATGGTGTCGAGACTTGCTCAATTAACAGTAATAGATGTACTTGCCACCGGTTTTACTTTACGCCGTGGGGCAAAATTCAGAGATAACTTGAAGCGAGTCAAAGAAGCGCTCAAGGAATCGCGTTTTGATAAGGGGCTGTTTGTTTCTGGTGAAAACACTTAAGTTTCCATAACAAAACTGTAACTTTTTAGGCTATTCGGTTAAGTTGTTGCTTTGCGTTTTTAACGCATTCTGATTTTCCGAATCTTTTGTTAACGCAACACCAAAGTTGTTTCAGTCAACGGAGTAATACATGTCCAGACGGCTACGTAGAACCAAAATCGTTACCACTTTAGGCCCAGCCACCGATCGCGACAATAATCTGGAAAAGATTATCGCTGCTGGCGCTAACGTGGTGCGTATGAACTTTTCCCACGGCACCGCAGAAGATCACCAGATCCGTGCTGATAAAGTTCGTGAAATTGCCGCGAAACTGGGTCGTCATGTCGCTATCCTGGGCGATTTGCAGGGACCAAAGATTCGTGTCTCTACCTTTAAAGAAGGTAAAGTATTCCTTAACATTGGCGACAAATTCCTGCTTGATGCCAACCTGGGCAAGGGCGAAGGCGACAAAGAAAAAGTCGGTATCGACTACAAAGGTCTGCCTGCTGACGTTGTAACCGGTGACATCCTGCTGCTTGATGACGGTCGCGTACAGTTAAAAGTCCTGGAAGTTCAGGGTATGAAAGTGTTCACAGAAGTCACCGTGGGTGGCCCGCTGTCTAACAACAAAGGCATCAACAAGCTGGGCGGTGGTTTGTCTGCTGAAGCTCTGACCGAAAAAGACAAAGCAGATATTCTGACCGCTGCCAAAATCGGTGTTGATTACCTGGCTGTTTCCTTCCCGCGTTGTGGTGAAGACCTGAACTATGCTCGCCGTCTGGCGCGCGAAGCTGGTTGTGATGCGAAGATTGTCGCTAAAGTTGAACGTGCCGAAGCGGTATGCGACGAAGCGGCCATGGACGACGTTATCCTTGCTTCTGACGTTGTGATGGTTGCTCGTGGTGACCTGGGTGTTGAAATCGGTGACCCAGAGTTGGTCGGTATTCAGAAAACCCTGATTCGTCGTGCGCGTAAGCTTAACCGTGCGGTTATCACTGCGACCCAGATGATGGAGTCGATGATTACCAACCCAATGCCAACTCGTGCCGAAGTTATGGACGTGGCGAACGCCGTACTGGACGGTACCGATGCGGTGATGCTTTCTGCAGAAACTGCGGCAGGCCAATATCCTGCTGAAACCGTCGCGGCAATGGCGCGTGTTTGCCTGGGTGCTGAGAAAATCCCAAGCATTAACGTTTCCAAACACCGTCTGGACGTACAGTTCGACAACACAGAAGAAGCGATTGCAATGTCTGCGATGTACGCGGCAAACCACCTGAAAGGTGTTACTGCAATCATCACTATGACTGAATCTGGCCGCACCGCACTGATGACTTCACGTATCAGCTCCGGTTTGCCAATCTTCGCGATGTCTCGCCACGAGCGCACGCTGAACCTCACCTCTTTGTACCGTGGCGTAACGCCTGTGTTCTTTGATAGCCCAAGCGATGGTGTTGCCGCTGCAAACGATGCAGTGAATCTACTGCGTGACAAAGGTTATCTGGTTTCTGGCGATCTGGTTATCGTCACCCAGGGCGATGTGATGAGTACCATTGGTACCACCAACACCACGCGTATTCTGTGTGTTGAGTAATCCATCTGCATAAAAACAAAGGGGCCAATTGGCCCCTTTATCATTTCTTAGGATAAAGCTCTTTGCGGCGGTAAGGTTCGGTCTCCCCTTCCTTTCGCGTTTTAAGCAATTTAAGTATCCAGGTATATTGCTCAAGATTCGGCCCTACCAGAATTTCCACTTCTTCGTTCATGCGTCGGGCAATCGTATTGTCGTCTGCATCAAGCAGGTCATCCATCGGCGGGCGAATATGAATATCCAGGCGATGCGTCTTGCTGTTATAAACCGGGAACAGCGGAACAACGCGCGCGCGTGATATTTTCATCAAGCGGCCAATCGCTGGTAGTGTCGCTTTATATGTTCCGAAGAAATCGACAAATTCACTGTGCTCGGCACCGTGGTCCTGGTCTGGCAGATAATATCCCCAATACCCCTGACGCACAGAGCTGATAAACGGCTTAATCCCATCGTTACGCGCGTGCAGTCGTCCACCAAAACGGCGACGCACGGTATTCCACATGTAATCAAATAGCGGGTTGCCCTGATTGTGGAACATCGCCGCCATTTTCTGCCCCTGAGACGCCAATAGCATTGCAGGAATATCCACCGCCCAGCCATGCGGGACGAGGAAGATGACATTTTCTTCGCGTTGTTTTAGCTCGTCGATAATCTCTTTGCCATGCCAGTCAACACGCTGCATAACTTTTTGCGGATCTTTAATCGCAAGCTCCGCCATCATCACCATCGCCTGAGGGGCAGTGGCAAACATTTCGTCAATAACAGCTTCACGGTCAGCTTCCGGCATATCGGGGAAGCAATAAAGCAGGTTTATTTGTGCACGACGGCGCGCACTTTTACCAAAGCGTCCGGCAATACGCCCCACTTTGCCCAACAATGGGTCACGCAGTGACGGTGGTAACATTGCAAGCCCTGCAAAAGCGCCAACGCCTAACCAGGCGCCCCAAAATTTCGGGTGCAAGAAGGCCTTTTGAAATTCAGGAATGAACTCACTGTGACTTTTTTTTGCTTTTTCCATGCATATTCTCAGTACAGCATCAAATCGTTGATGACATGAATTTGTAAGTATCTTAGCGGGCTAATGCCCATCAGACAAAGAAAAAGCCGGCAACAAAGTACCGGCTTTTTTCATAAGGTTGGATTAATTGAAGCTAAGTTGCGGTGTGACTTCACGAACTTGCGCCAGATAATCGCTACGATCCGAACCTGTCAGCCCTTCGGTACGAGGCAATTTCGCGGTTAATGGGTTTACCGCCTGCTGGTTAACCCACACTTCATAATGCAAATGCGGCCCCGTAGAACGCCCGGTATTACCTGAGAGTGCAATACGGTCTCCACGCTTCACTTTCTGCCCTGGCTGAACCAACAGCTTTTTCAGGTGCATATAGCGAGTGGTATATGTACGACCATGGCGGATAGCAACAAAGTAACCAGCTGCACCACTACGTTTGGCCATAACAACTTCACCATCACCGACAGCCAGCACAGGAGTACCTTGTGGCATCGCAAAATCGACACCTTTGTGCGGGGCCACACGCCCGGTTACTGGATTCAGGCGACGCGGGTTAAAGTTTGACGAAATACGGAACTGTTTAGCCGTTGGGAAGCGCATAAAACCTTTCGCAAGCCCGGAACCACTGCGATCGTAGAATTTGCCGTCTTCCGCACGAATGGCGTAGTAATCTTTTCCACTGCTGCGCAGGCGCACACCAACTAATTGGCTTTGTTCACGTTTCCCATCAAGCATTTCGCGCGACATCAGCACAGAAAACTCATCGCCTTTCTTCAGTTTGCGGAAATCCATTTGCCACTGCATGGCTTTGATAACCGAGCTTATCTCAGCACTGGTCAATCCGGCATCTTTCGCACTACTGACAAAGCTATTACCAACTGTGCCTTTCAGTACATTGTTAACCCATTCGCCTTGCTGCATTTCACTGCTGAGTTTGAAAGTACTGCCTGAACGGTCGTATGTTCGCGTTTCGCGGCGTGACATTTCCCATGTCAGGCGTTGTAGTTCACCATCGTCGTTTAACGTCCAGGAGATCTGTTGGCCGATTTTCAGGTTACGAAGATCTTTATCTACCGTCGCAAGCTGGCTGATATCGCCCATGTCGATACCATATTGATTCAGGATGCTACCGAGCGTATCTCCCGTCGACACGACATATTCATGAACTCCTGTTTCACCGGCAGTTTTGTCATCCAGTTCATCTTGCGGAATTGTGTCGTCTTCTGCGTCCGGAGACTGATCTAACGGTTCACTGGCTTCCGGGAGCAACGAACGAATTTCGTTTTTCTCAAGCTCAATGGTTTTAATGACGGGGCTGGCTTCAGGATGATAGACGTACGGTCGCCAGACTGCGACCGCAAGTGTAAGAACTGTAAGAGACCCCAGCATAACGCGGTGGGGCCGGGACAAATTGTCGAATGCCAGGGCGACAGAGCGGGCTATCTGTTGCACGTATTCACTTCCTCATTAATCTCCTTTCAGGCAGCTCGCATATTGGTTCGCAAGCCCGCTCAAAAACTGCATATAGCTGTCTTTGCCGAGCTTAACCTCTATCCCCAGCGGATCTAGCGTCCCACTTCGAACGTTAGTGCCACGGGCAACGGCATTAATAACTGCTGGCCTGAATTGTGGTTCAGCAAAAACGCACACGGCTTTTTGCGCAACCAACTGTGTTCTGATGTCATGTAAACGCTGCGCACCGGGTTGGATTTCTGGGTTAACGGTAAAATGGCCAAGTGGCGTCAGACCGTAATGTTTTTCAAAGTAGCCATAAGCGTCGTGAAAAACGAAATACCCTTTTCCTTTGAGCGGCGCGAGCACGCTACCAATTTGCTTATCGATGTTGGCTAATCCTAACTCGAAAGTTTGCAAATTGGCGTCAAGTTTGGCTCTATTTTGGGGCATAAGTTCCACTAATTTATCGTGGATTGCAACCGCTGACAGGCGCGCTACCTCTGGCGAAAGCCAGATATGCATGTTGTATTCACCATGATGGTGATCTTCGTCACTATTTTCGGCTGAATGTTCATGTCCTTCGTGACCATGTTCGTCATCGTCATCACCTTTCATTAGCAACGGTTTCACGCCTGGCAAAGCAGCAAGTTGCACTTGTTTTTGTTCAGCTAATTGCTTAACCGATTTCTGCATGAAGGCTTCCATTTCAGGGCCAACCCACACAACTAAGTCCGCGCTTTGTAAGCGTTTTACATCAGATGGACGAAGTGCATAATCATGCTCAGAAGCACCATCGGGTAGCAAAACCTCGGTAGGCGTCACGCCGTCAGCGATCGCTGCTGCAATGAAACCTAATGGCTTGATAGACGCCACCACAGCAGCCTCGGCCGGGACCGTTGCCGCTCCCAAAAAAGCAGTTGTTAAAGCTGCGCAAAGAAATGAGTTTTTATGTAACATAATGCGACTTTTCATCGTTATGAATATGAGAAGTGTGATATTATAACATCCGCTAACTTCTGCAACCCCTGAAATTGTCATGACAAATCTGGTATCACTGGAAAATATTTCTGTTTCTTTCGGACAACGCCGCGTGCTGTCTGATATTTCACTCGATCTCAAACCAGGCCGCATTTTGACGCTGCTTGGGCCAAACGGTGCAGGGAAATCAACATTAGTTCGTGTGGTTCTTGGACTGGTAGCCCCGGATGAGGGAGTTATCAAGCGTGACCGCGACTTGCGAATTGGTTACGTACCGCAAAAATTACATCTTGATGCCACCCTCCCCTTAACCGTTAGTCGGTTTATGCGTCTGCGTCCTGGCGTGAAGAAGGCCGATATTCTCCCCGCATTAAAACGCGTTCAGGCAGCCCATTTGATTGAAGCACCGATGCAAAAACTCTCCGGTGGTGAGAACCAACGCGTGCTATTGGCTCGCGCATTGTTAAATCAGCCACAGTTGTTGGTGCTTGATGAGCCAACCCAGGGCGTTGATGTAAACGGCCAACTGGCGCTGTATAACCTGATTGATCAATTACGCCAGGAGCTGAATTGCGCAGTAATGATGGTGTCCCACGACCTGCATTTGGTGATGGCTAAAACCGATGATGTGTTGTGCCTGAACCACCATATTTGCTGTTCGGGTACGCCTGAAGTGGTGTCGATGCATCCGGAATTTATTTCGATGTTTGGCGCGCGTGGTGCGGAGCAGTTAGGGATTTATCGCCATCACCATAACCACCGTCACGATCTTACCGGACGTATTGTTCTGCGCAGAGGGAATGGCCAGTCATGATTGAATTGTTGTTGCCCGGCTGGCTTGCCGGGATTTTGCTGGCCTGTGCCGCAGGCCCGTTGGGTTCGTTTGTTGTCTGGCGTCGGATGTCCTACTTTGGCGATACGCTGGCTCACGCATCTTTGCTGGGTGTGGCATTTGGTCTGCTGCTCAATGTAAACCCGTTTTATGCGGTAATTGCGGTAACGTTAATGCTGGCGTTAGGTCTTGTCTGGCTCGAAAAACGCCCGCATCTTGCGTTAGATACTTTGCTTGGAATAATGGCTCACAGCGCATTGTCATTAGGCCTGGTCGTGGTCAGTTTAATGTCTAACGTGCGTGTCGATTTGATGGCGTATCTGTTTGGCGACCTACTTTCCGTCACGATGACCGATATTATCTCTATTGCGCTGGGTGTCGCCGTGGTCGTTGGCGTGCTGCTTTGGCAATGGCGAAATCTGTTGTCGATGACTATCAGCCCGGACCTGGCGCATGTAGACGGCGTAAATCTGCAACGCGTGAAGATGCTACTTATGCTGGTGACCGCACTGACCATCGGTGTAGCAATGAAATTTGTTGGCGCGTTGATAATTACTTCACTGCTGATTATCCCTGCAGCAACAGCACGTCGCTTTGCGCGTACGCCTGAACAAATGGCAGGTTTTGCCGTGATTATCGGTATGCTTTCAGTGACGGGTGGACTGGCGTTCTCTGCATTCTATGACACGCCCGCTGGGCCTTCAGTCGTGCTGAGCTCGGCGGTGTTGTTTATTTTGAGTATGGCAAAGAAGCAGGCTGCTTAAGATAGTGTTGGGTGGCGCTTGCGCTTATCCAACCTACAAAACGCAATACCGTAGGGCGGATAAGCGCAAGCGCCATCCGCCTTTTTACTCACTGTTATGCGTCCGGCTGCACAATTCCAAAGTGAGTCCAGGCTCTTGGTGTCGCTATGCGTCCACGTGGCGTACGTTGCAAAAAGCCCTGCTGAATCAGGAAGGGCTCCAGCACATCTTCAATCGTTTCCCGCTCCTCGCCAATTGCTGCTGCAAGGTTGTCCAACCCGACTGGGCCGCCAAGAAATTTGTCTATCACCGCCAGCAATAACTTGCGGTCCATATAGTCAAACCCTTCGGTATCGACATTGAGCATATCCAGCGCCTGCGAAGCAATTTCGGCACTGATGGTGCCATCATGGCGCACTTCGGCAAAGTCACGCACACGACGCAGTAAACGGTTGGCAATACGTGGTGTTCCGCGCGCACGACGGGCCACTTCTAACGCGCCCTCTTCGCTCATTTCCAGCCCCAACACGCTCGCGCTGCGGCCAACAATGTGCTGCAAATCGGCAACCTGGTAAAATTCGAGGCGCTGCACAATACCAAAACGGTCACGCAGTGGTGAAGTCAGAGAACCGGCTCGCGTCGTTGCACCAATCAGGGTAAAGGGAGGTAAATCAATCTTAATTGACCGCGCGGCTGGACCTTCACCAATCATGATATCGAGTTGGTAATCTTCCATTGCCGGATAAAGCACTTCTTCGACGACCGGTGAAAGGCGATGGATTTCATCAATGAATAGCACGTCGTGCGGTTCAAGATTGGTCAGCATCGCCGCCAAATCCCCTGCTTTTTCAAGCACGGGGCCAGAAGTAGTACGCAGATTAACGCCCATTTCATTAGCCACGATATTCGCGAGCGTCGTTTTCCCCAAACCCGGAGGGCCGAAAATTAGTAGATGATCGAGCGCATCCCCACGCAGTTTCGCCGCCTGAATGAATATCTCCATCTGCGAGCGCACCTGCGGCTGGCCGACGTAATCCGCCAATAAACGTGGGCGAATCGCGCGGTCAATTAATTCGTCTGGGGTAATGGTATCTGGTGAAACCAGACGGTCTGCTTCAATCATCCTTCATCTACCTCAGGGGCTTTAAAGTGCGGCACGAAGTGCTTCACGGATCAGAGTTTCACAATCAGCACCTGCACGCCCTACTTTGCTGATCATTCTGCTGGCTTCTTGTGGTTTATAGCCCAGCGATACTAGTGCTGCAACCGCTTCCGACTCCGCGTCGTCTGTTACACCGCTTTCAGGCGCAGTCAGCACCAAATCTGACGCCGGAGTAAACAGGTCCCCATGCATTCCTTTGAAGCGGTCTTTCATTTCTACAATCAAACGCTCTGCGGTCTTTTTACCTACTCCTGGCAGTTTGACCAGAGAACCGATTTCTTCACGCTCGACAGCATTCACAAACTGCTGGGCAGACATACCCGAGAGAATAGCCAGCGCCAGTTTCGGGCCAACACCATTCACTTTGATAAGTTCACGGAACAGGGTGCGTTCTTGTTTATTGTTGAAACCGTAGAGCAACTGCGCGTCTTCACGCACTACAAATTGAGTAAACACCACGGCTTCTTTACCGATTTCCGGTAACTCGTAGAAGCAGGTCATCGGCATATGGACTTCATACCCTACGCCGCCGACTTCCATAAGTACCAACGGTGGCTGTTTTTCCAGGATGATGCCTCTGAGTCGTCCAATCACGTTATTCTGCTCCCACGGTTGTGCTAAAAAATTTTGCCTATCATATAAAAAAGGCTGGATAAATATCCAGCCCTATTTATTTTAATCGTCCCCGCGCCAGATTAAGCCGCGTATCGCTCATCTGCATCGAGTTCTGCGTCACATGGCAATGCGTAATCGCGATAGCCAAAGCATCTGCCGCATCGGCTTGTGGATTAGCAGAGAGCTTCAGCAAAGTACGTACCATATGCTGAACCTGGCTTTTTTCTGCACTCCCAATGCCAACCACTGTCTGTTTAACCTGACGAGCCGCATACTCGAACACCGGCAGATCATGGTTTACCGCTGCAACAATCGCAGCACCGCGCGCCTGACCGAGTTTCAGTGCAGAGTCAGCATTCTTCGCCATAAACACAGATTCGATAGCAAAATATTCTGGCTGGAACTGGGTAATGATTTCGCTCACCCCCGCGTAGATAAGCTTCAGACGCGAGGGTAAGTCGGTAACCTGAGTACGAATACAGCCGCTACCTAAATAGGTAAGTTGCCGACCAGTCTGGCGAATGACGCCGTAACCGGTAACGCGCGACCCCGGATCGATACCGAGAATAATCGCCATCACGCGTTCCTCATAAACAGCAGGACGGATTCAGACAACACCATTACAGGGTTGCCGCAACCTCGTCAGAGATCTCACCGTTGTGATAAACCTCTTGCACGTCATCACAATCTTCAAGCATATCGATAAGACGCATCAGTTTCGGAGCTGTTTCTGCATCCATATCCGCTTTAGTGGAAGGGATCATGGAAACTTCAGCTTCGTCTGCTTTAAGGCCTGCAGCTTCAAGTGCATCGCGTACTGCACCCATTTCTTCCCAGGCTGTAAACACGTCGATTGCGCCGTCGTCATATGCAACAACGTCTTCAGCACCCGCTTCCAGAGCAGCTTCCATCACGGTGTCTTCATCTTTGCCTGGAGCATAAGAGATAACGCCTTTTTTGGTGAACAGGTAGGCTACAGAGCCATCAGTTCCCAGGTTACCACCGCATTTGTTGAACGCGTGACGTACTTCAGCCACGGTACGGTTGCGGTTGTCACTCAGGCATTCAACCATCACGGCTGAACCGCCAGGACCGTAACCTTCATAAATGATGGTTTCCATGTTCGCGTCTTCGTCACCGCCGACACCGCGCGCAATCGCACGGTTTAAGGTGTCACGCGTCATGTTGTTGGATAACGCTTTATCAATCGCTGCACGCAGACGCGGGTTTGAACCAGCATCGCCACCGCCCAAGCGGGCTGCAGTTACCAGCTCGCGAATGATTTTGGTAAAGATTTTACCGCGTTTGGCATCCTGCGCAGCCTTGCGGTGCTTTGTGTTGGCCCACTTACTATGACCTGCCATAAAAATATCTCCAAAATAGCTACCTGACGGCAGCATTAATTACAAACTCTTCAATCGCTTCCCGGTTGCTCCACGACTTGGTCATAGCAGCCGCAGCTTGTGCGTCTGTCCACTCCCAGGCCAAATGCTCCGAAATGGTAATCGGCCGTTCGTTTGGCAGCGTAAGACAGAAC
This sequence comes from Buttiauxella noackiae, assembly GCF_000737905.1. Lineage (NCBI taxonomy): Bacteria > Pseudomonadati > Pseudomonadota > Gammaproteobacteria > Enterobacterales > Enterobacteriaceae > Buttiauxella > Buttiauxella noackiae. Next base: position 137,074 of record NZ_JPRU01000001.1, on the reverse strand, counting down.
CAATATTCCGTGTTGCGCGTAATTCCCGGGGCATAGCGATGACGCAAATGTGTAAAAATCTCGAACTCCACACAGCGTTGGCAGTCAATCAAGGCCAGTTGCTCTGAGACAACATCGATATCGACCTCTTCCTTTACTTCACGCTGTGCGGCATACAGCGCGGTTTCACCTTCTTCTATGCTGCCGGTAACCGACTGCCAGAATTCAGGATCGTCGCGCCGCTGTAACATGAGCACCCGTCCGGTGTCTTGGGCATAAATGACCACTAAAACCGAAACGGGAGGCTTGTACACTTTATCCTTCACGTTGCCTCTTTGTTGGCTGCCTTCATTCATCCCACTCACATAGTTATCTATGCTCATGGGAATTCACTCAGTTGCCGCCTCGACGCAACACGAATGATTGCGTGCACGGAGACCATTTATTCTTTCTCAGCCTTTTTAATGACGGCTACACCCAGTTCAGCAAGTGCTGTTGGGTTGGCAAAGCTTGGTGCTTCGGTCATCAGACACGCTGCTGCGGTTGTTTTCGGGAACGCGATAACATCACGGATGTTGTCGGTACCGGTCAACAGCATGGTCAGACGGTCCAGACCAAACGCCAGGCCTGCATGCGGTGGAGTACCGTATTTCAGCGCATCAAGCAGGAAGCCGAACTTCTCGCGTTGATCTTCTTCGGTGATACCCAAAATGCCGAAGACAGTCTGCTGCATCTGGCCGTTGTGAATACGCACGGAACCGCCGCCCACTTCATAACCGTTGATAACCATATCGTATGCGTTCGCAACTGCGGCTTCCGGATCGGCCGCCAGTTCTTCTGGTGACATATCTTTTGGCGCAGTGAACGGATGGTGCATCGCGGTCAGACCGCCTTCACCGTTGTCTTCAAACATAGGGAAGTCGATAACCCACAACGGTGCCCATGCGTTCTCATCGGTGATGCTCAGATCTTTACCAATTTTCAGACGCAGTGCGCCAAGCGCATCGGCAACCACTTTCTTGTTGTCTGCGCCGAAGAAGATCATGTCGCCGTCTTGTGCGCCGGTACGGGCCAGAATAGCTTCAACGATTTCTGCGTTCAGGAATTTAGCTACCGGGCTTGTGATACCTTCGATGCCTTTAGCGCGTTCGTTCACTTTGATGTAAGCCAGCCCTTTCGCGCCGTAAATCTCAATGAACTTGCCGTAATCGTCAATCTGTTTACGGCTTAACTGTGCGCCACCTGGCACACGCAGTGCAGCAACGCGGCCTTTTGCATCATTTGCCGGGCCCGAGAACACTTTAAACTCAACGTCTTTAAGCAGGTCTGCAACATCCACCAGCTCCATTGGGTTACGCAGGTCTGGTTTGTCAGAACCGTAACGACGCTCAGCCTCAGCGAAAGTCATGATTGGGAAATCGCCCAGGTCGACATTTTTCACGTCCAGCCACAGATCACGAACCAACTTTTCCATCACTTCACGCACTTGTGGAGCAGACATGAAGGAGGTTTCGACGTCGATCTGAGTAAATTCAGGCTGACGGTCAGCACGCAAATCTTCGTCACGGAAGCACTTAACGATCTGATAGTAGCGATCAAAGCCAGACATCATCAGAAGCTGTTTGAACAATTGTGGAGATTGCGGCAGAGCGTAGAATTTACCTTTGTGAACACGGCTTGGCACCAGGTAGTCGCGCGCGCCTTCTGGTGTAGCTTTGGTCAGCATTGGGGTTTCGATATCAAGGAAACCGTGGTCATCCATAAAACGGCGCACAAAACTGGTGATTTTCGCACGAGTCTTCAGGCGGTTTGCCATTTCAGGACGGCGCAGATCCAGGTAGCGGAATTTCAGGCGCGCTTCTTCGGTGTTGACGTGGTTAGAGTCCAGCGGCAACGCTTCAGAACGGTTGATAATGGTCAGGTCGGTTGCGAAAACTTCCACAGCACCGGTAGCCATATCTTTGTTGATGTTTTTCTCATCACGCGGACGAACAGTACCGGTAATTTGGATGCAGAACTCATTACGCAGTTCGGATGCAAGCTGGAACGCGTCCTGACGATCAGGATCGAAAAACACCTGCACGATGCCTTCGCGATCGCGCATATCAATAAAGATAAGGCTACCGAGGTCACGACGACGATTGACCCAACCACACAGTGTTACTTGTTGTCCCACATGGGATTGATTTAGCTGCCCGCAATATACTGTACGCATGAGATATCCCTTAAATTAGCCGCTCACTGTCCACTACCTGCAACGGTGGCCACTATTTTTGTCTGTCATCTATTGATAAAAAAGGGGGTTATTATACTGGAAATAATGGCTCACGATAAGCCCGATACGACTGACTGACGCGTTTCAAAGCGCCTTGTTTTAGCAAAACTCACAAAAATTAACAAAATTTGTAAACTGTCGACCTCAGGTTTCATCGTAAGGTATTAGCCGATCAACTTATTTTTCCCCGGAGTCACCCAATGTTAGAACTGAATACTTCCCGAACCGCACTGGTAATCATTGATTTGCAGGAAGGGATCCTGCCGTTTGCTGGCGGCCCGCATAGTGCACAGGATGTGGTGGCTCGTTCAGCAAGGCTTGCTGATAAATTCCGTGAAAATGGCTCACCGGTCGTCATGGTCCGTGTTGGTTGGTCAAAAGACTTTGGCGATGCGCTCAAACCACCGGTTGATGCACAACCAGCGGCACACGCTTTGCCTGAAAACTGGTGGGATTATCCGCAAGCTTTGGGTAAAAAAGACAGCGACATTGAAGTGACTAAACGCCAGTGGGGCGCGTTCTACGGCACAGATCTGGAATTACAGCTGCGCCGTCGTGGTATCGATACCATCGTGCTATGCGGCATTGCCACTAACATTGGTGTGGAATCCACCGCTCGTAATGCCTGGGAACTGGGCTTCAATCTGGTGATTGCAGATGATGCCTGTAGTGCCGCAAACGGCGAACAGCATCAGGGCAGCATGACGCATATTTTCCCGCGCATCGCCCGTGTTCGTAGTACAGAAGAAGTCCTTTCCGCGCTGTGATTTACATTGGCCTTCCACAATGGTCGCATCCGCATTGGGTGCGCCTTGGCATAACTTCTCTTGAAGATTACGCTCGCCACTTTAATTGTGTGGAAGGCAACACCACGCTTTATGCACTACCTAAAGCGGAGATTGTGTCACGCTGGCGCGATATGACCGATGACGATTTCCGCTTTTGCTTTAAATTCCCGGCAACCATTTCCCATAATGCCGCACTGCGCCAGTGCGGCGATTTAACCGCTGAGTTTCTCGAAAGAATGTCGCCGCTGGCAAATCGCATTGGCCAATACTGGTTGCAGCTTCCGGCAACATTTGGGCCTTCTGATTTACCCGCGCTGTGGAATTTTCTCGATGCATTACCAAAAGAGTTCACCTATGGCGTAGAAGTCCGTCACCCTTCTTTTTTTGATAAAAGTGCCGATGAGCAAGCGTTTAATCGGGGTTTGCATCAGCGTGGCGTTAACCGGGTTATTCTCGATAGCCGTCCGGTTCATAGCGCAACCCCCAGCAATGAGGCGATTCGCGATGCACAGCGTAAAAAGCCTAAAGTGCCGGTGCATGCGCTTGTCACGGCAAATAACCCTTTGGTGCGTTTTATCGGTAGCGACGATATGCAGCAAAATCAGGTGTTTTTTGATGTCTGGTTAAAAACGCTATCAAAATGGGCGCAAAGCACTACACCCTACCTATTTTTGCACACCCCGGATATCGGCCAGGTGCAAGACTTAGTTCATACGCTATGGCCGGGCTTGCAACAGGCTTTTCCCGCATTGGGCAACGAACCGGCAATTCCAAAGCAGAACTCCCTATTTTAGGGGTAGCGACAGCAGTCAGGTTGCACTGCTATCATATGCGGTGCTGGAACTATCTCTAAAGGATGTGGGTATGGTAAGCGCGCTCTACGCCGTGTTGGGTGCTTTGTTGCTAATTAAGTTCTCGTTTGATGTTGTTCGTATGCGTTTGCAGTACCGCGTCTCATATGGTGACGGTGGTTTTAGCGAACTCCAGAGCGCAATTAGAATTCATGGTAATGCGGTGGAATATATCCCCGTTGCGTTACTGCTTTTATTACTGATGGAAATGAATGGTGCCGAAACCTGGATGGTGCATGTTTGCGGGCTGCTGCTAATTTCTGGGCGCCTGATGCATGCTTATGGATTTCATCATCGTTTAATCAGCTGGCGTCGCTCCGGTATGAGTGCAACATGGAGCTCTTTAATCCTGATGGTGCTGGCTAACCTATGGTATATGCCATGGGAGTTGGTTTTCTCGCTGCATTAACGCAAAATATGCCCCTTTCGAATTTCCGGATTTAACGTTATGTCTGACCGCGATACGCTGTTTTCCGCCCCGATCGCCAAATTAGGTGACTGGACCTTTGATGAACGCGTGGCTGAAGTGTTCCCCGATATGATTCAACGATCGGTGCCTGGCTACTCCAACATCATTTCGATGATTGGCATGCTGGCGGAGCGCTTTGTGGCACCTGGTAGCCAGGTCTATGACCTTGGTTGCTCGCTTGGCGCGGCAACGTTATCCGTGCGTCGTAACATCCAGCATGACAACTGTAAAATTATCGCGGTAGATAACTCGCCAGCGATGGTTGAGCGCTGCCGTCGTCACCTTGACGCATTTAAAGCGCAAACCCCAGTCGATGTTATAGAAGGCGACATCCGCGATATCGTTATCGAAAATGCGTCGATGGTGGTGCTGAACTTCACTCTGCAATTTCTTGAACCCGATGACCGCAAATTTCTGCTGGAAAAAATTTATCAAGGTCTTAACCCTGGTGGCGCGTTAGTGCTGTCCGAGAAATTCAGCTTTGAAGATAGTGAAGTGGGTGAATTGCTGTTCAATATGCACCACGACTTTAAACGCGCGAACGGCTATAGCGAGCTGGAAATCAGCCAAAAACGCAGCATGCTGGAAAACGTCATGCTCACCGACTCTGTCGAAACACATAAAAAACGCCTCAAACAAGCCGGATTTGACCACGCAGAATTATGGTTCCAGTGCTTTAACTTTGGCTCTTTGGTTGCACTGAAATCAGGAACATCTGCATGATCGACTTTGGTAATTTTTATCAGCTTATTGCGAAAAGCCCGCTGGCTCCGTGGTTAGAAACCCTGCCTGCACAAATTGCCACATGGCAGCGAGAGAACCTGCACGGCCAGTTCAAGCACTGGCACAACACCGTTGAATACTTGCCAGAACTGAAGCCGTATCGCCTGGATTTATTGCACAGCGTCACCGCTGAATCTGAAACGCCACTCAGCGATGGGCAGCGACTGGGGATTGAAAAACTACTGCGCAACCTGATGCCATGGCGTAAAGGGCCATATTCTCTGTATGGCGTGGACATCGATACCGAATGGCGTTCCGACCTGAAATGGGATCGCGTCTTACCGCACATATCTCCACTAACCGGGCGCACCATTCTGGATGTCGGCTGCGGTAGCGGTTATCACCTGTGGCGCATGATAGGTGCGGGCGCACACCTCGCGGTGGGTATCGATCCGATGCAGCTGTTTGTTTGCCAATTTGAGGCCGTGCGTAAGTTATTGGGTAACGATCAACGTGCTCATGTGCTACCACTGGGTATTGAGCAACTTCCTGAACTCAATATCTTTGATACTGTGTTCTCAATGGGCGTGCTCTATCACCGCCGCTCACCGCTAGACCATCTTTATCAGCTAAAAAATCAGCTCGCTAAAGATGGCGAACTGGTTCTGGAAACCCTGGTTGTGGAAGGCGATGAGAACACCGTGTTGGTGCCAGGTGAACGTTACGCGCAAATGCGTAACGTTTATTTCATCCCGTCAGCGTTAGCGTTGAAAAACTGGTTGGAGAAGTGCGGTTTTGTCGATGTAAAAATTGTCGACCATTGCTATACCACAAGTGAAGAACAACGCCGTACTAGCTGGCTGACCACCGAATCACTGGCCGACTTCCTTGATCCTAACGATGCGAGCAAAACCATCGAGGGCTATCCTGCCCCACTGCGCGCCGTTCTGGTAGCTCGTAAGCCATAACTATTTAAGGCCACAGAATGTGGCCTTACTTATTTCGCCTCAAATCCAAGCGCCCGAATGACTTCTTGCATTGCAGCACTTGTTAGTTCAGAACGCTGAATCTTGCTATTGGCAGACATGGTTCTGACCACTCCCGCAATGACAACATGTTTTGGTTCTTGACCCAGGTCGCGCATCTCAAGCACTACCTTCCCGACCACACGACACATCTCATCGTAAAGCTCTTTATCTGACATGTTCATTTTGCTCTCCATTATTTTAAGGGAGCCTAACACGTTTAATTCAGCAACTTAATATGAAAAACCCCAGTAAAATACCGGAGCCACTTTTTGTCGTTAAGCGTTTTCTTCAAGCCAGGCCGCTAATGTTGCTGGTGTTTTCAGGACGCTTGCCACTTCAGTCGGCGGAATAGCGCATCCGAACTCCACCTGCACTTCCAGTACCACATCAACCGCAGTAATCGAGTCGAGAATATCGGATTCAATCAGCTCATCGTGAAAAGCGACTTTGCGCGATAAGACATTTTCAAATAATGCTAAAACTTTCTGTTCCATTTTCTGCCCTTAGATGATTAACAGGTTCGAGCCTGTGCATCGAGTAATTTGCGATCAATCTTCCCGTTAGGGTTGAGAGGTAATGCGTCCATGATGACAATCTGTGAAGGCACCATATAAGACGGTAAAGTTTTGGTGAGATTAGCTTTGATCTCTTTTTCAGAAAGCTTTGAGGTACAAAATGCGGCCAGACGTAAAACAGCACCGTCTTTTTTAGTCAGCGGTAACACCACCGCTTCGCTAATACCCGAAAGCGCCAACAGGCGATTTTCGATTTCATGGATTTCAATACGGTAGCCATTCATTTTTATCTGGCTGTCGTTACGCCCCTGGCAGTAGAGATAATTATTCCCGAAACGCCCTAAATCACCTGTTTTATAGCCGCGCCATTGCTTATTTTCATTCCATAAAAGCTTTTTCGCATTCTCTTCCGGCAAACCGAGGTAGCCACGCATCACGTTTTTTCCCCAGATAATTAATTCATTATCTGCGGTAATTTCCATTTCCGAATGCGGCATCATGTGGCCTATCGGCAAGAGATCGCACGGCTCTTTCATCATTTCATCGCTGATTTCTACCACCGTCGTCGCGACTGTCGCTTCGGTTGGGCCATACGAATTCAGTATTTTTGCCTCAGGGAACAGACGGCGTAAATGTTTTACCAATGCTTTACTGAGTACTTCACCGATAAAAATAAAGACCTTAAGGTCAGATAAATAATCAGCACGGAATTCAGGAAGCAATAATTTTTGATAAGCAAATGAAGGTGTAGAAATCCATACGGACACCTTTTCTTTTTTCAGATTTGCCAACCAGTTTTCAGCGGCAATATCCTCTTTTGCATTCAGAACAAGATGCCCGCCCGTCGCAAGGTTTCCGAGCAGAGGAATTAACGATAAGTCGAAACTAAATACCGCGTGGTTCATCAGTACCGGATTTGCTGGCAAACAGAAATCAGAGCGCAGCCATTCCATGAAATTCCATACGCTCTCCCGGCCAATTTGCACGCCTTTAGGTTTACCAGTGCTGCCAGACGTAAACATAATGTAGGCCAAGTCCCGCTGTTCCAGCTCTTGTGCAGAAATACCCGTGGACACAAAACAGCGCTGCTGCACATCATAATAGTAAGGTGCGTGGGATAATTCGCAGATCTCTTTCAGTCGTTCTGCCGGATAAATATTATCAACCGGTATATACGGAATGTTATGCAATAAGCAGCTATAAATTGCGCAAGCAAACTCCGCCTGCTGGTGACCATAAAGTACCACTGGAATGTTAGCTGCCAATTTTAACATTGAGAAACGTGCCGCCCAATCAAGAACCCCTGCCCCAAGCTGTGCCCAGGTCAGGCTATTGTCACTACCCGTGATCGCTGGTTGTTGACCATTTTTCGGGTCGAGCAGCGTAGCCCGCAGATAATCATTGAGTTGCTGTAGTTCAGAGTTAATAGTCATACAGGTGACATCCCGCTAAATATATAAAGAGAGACTGCGGCACTTGCCAGCGTCAAAATTCGCCCTACAAATGAAATAACCGGATTATTTAACCAGTGGGTCATTTTCGGGCTGCGCTTTGCAAGCCAAAGAATCATATTGTGAATCACTGCAATTGCACCAAACAGAGCGCCGCTGACAACGTAATTCAACTCCAGGCCGTTCCACGCCCCCATACAAAATAAAGTACAAAAAACACCAATGTTTTGTGCAGTGGCTTTGTGCTCCCGGAAAAATTCAATCTTCATCAAGTTCATATAGATTGGCATGAAGACTACATCACGCAGCCACTCTGACAGGCTAATATGAAACCTGCGCCAGAAATCCTGTGGATTTTTTGCAAGGATAGGCAAGTTGAAATTGGCCGGTAAATTAAGGCCAAATAAACGTCCTGCCCCAATAGCCATATTGCTGTAACCAGCAAAATCGAAATAAAGATAAAAACTATAGGCCAGTGACATCACCACACCCACGGTCAGGGTAAAAGGACGATGGCTCCAGTGGCTGATGATGAAATTATCAATCAACATCGCAAACAGGAATTTTTGCACAATGCCATAAAAGATCTGTTCCATCGATTGCAGGAACACATCCATCGTTAAGCGAAAGCTAGGTTTGGTTATATCCTGAACCCAACTTCTCCAGCGATACATCGGCCCTGCCAGGATAATAAACGGCAAAAACAGATAGCTGAAATATTGGAAAAAGCTCCTGGAGTCCTTTTTATTGCGATAAAGTAAAACATCCACCGCTCTGAAGGTCATAAATGACAAACCCAACATGCCCCAGTGGTTATTAAGGTGCAACTTCACCAGGATAAGCGGCAATAAACTTAGCGTCACCGCCTGCCAGGTTTTAATCCAGGATTTGTCTTTTAACGTTGCAATACCGTACAAATAAACAAACATCAGCAGTGGGATTGTTATCTGGTTTTTGAAAATGTATCCCTAAACAGCAAACATCGCAAAAGCTGAAAATAGTGACGCATAAGTCAACCGATTCGCCGCCAGGCGATTAAGCCCTGTGAATAATAGCGAACTGGCGAATAACACTGCGAAAAAAGGTGCACTTGTATACATGGTTATAGCCCTTAAAACTGCTGATATTCAAAATGCAGCTTCAGATTCATGCTGTTATCAATAGATGACCAGGCTATGACCGTTGTCAGCAAAAATAAATAGAGGAAAAAGAGTCTGATTGCTTTTTTCATTTTTTAAACGCCTCTGCGATATAACGATCCATTGCGACCCATGCCACTTCGGTTGGATGAAGGCGATCCCAGTTCCATCCCGGTTGATAGCTTTGGTCGTACATATCAAAATACGGGGTGTTATATTTTTTCAGCGTCTGTTGGATGAAACGATCGGTCGGTCGGAATTTATCAGTGTTCTTGAGCGCCCAGGGGTTTAGCGGGTCGATAATCACCACGACATTCACCTTGCGCTCGTGCAGCAGCTTCATCATTGCGATAAACGCCTCTCTTTCTGAACGTGCTGGAGGTGCGGTATACCAATCTTCTACCGCTTTATCGTCTGAGAAGATGTCTTTATCCATCCATAACGTCGCCGCACTTTCATGACGAGCGAGATTAAGTTTCTGCGCTTGCTGAAGTTCTGCGCTCCAGTCGATATTTGACCAGTTATCGGGTATTGCAGGCCATGATTGTGTATTTGAGTAACCAAAATGAGTCAGTGACAGAAAATAATCTCTGATCAATTCACAGAAAGAAGCGAACTGATAGTTAATTTCTCGCCAGACAATATTGAAATGCCAACCGAAAATGCGCATCTGGCTAAATGTCAGATGGTCGACGTCTTGCGGATCAATATGGGTTAGATAATGGGTCAAAATAGGATGCATGGTTGCATCCGACATTAACGGTTTAAATACCGAGTCCGGGAAATGGTCAGCGAAAATTGTCGGTGGAATACCATCAAAATAGAAACTATCCGGTGACAAGAGCAGCACCAGTTTTGTTTTTGGCGACAATTCCTGTTTAAAACGCGTCAACAAAGCAAGCTGTGTCATGTTATCAACAAAGCTGTCACCGTAGGCCACGGTTGGGTGATGCAGTTTGGTGTTAAAGAAATTATAAACCGCAAAGTGCTCATTTTCTGACGTCGAGACTTCTGATGCGCCAAGGAAAAAGATCGCATTCCCGTCCAGAGCGTGTGAAATGGTGGCGATTTTTTCGGCCTGAACTTTGCGCGTTCCTTCCATGGTTTTAATTAATGGCTGAAACTTTAATGCAGGCTTAAGGCTATTGATAAATGGAGGTAGCGTCAAAACCAAAGCTGCAAGCACAGCCATAGAAATATGCAATAAGAGAGTTTTGTTTATTTTCATAATTAACACTGCGTTTCAGTTACTGAATAAAAATAAAAAATAGAAATACTTACTCTATCAACATATTTTTAAAGGAATTTTAATAATAAAGAAGTAGGGCTGTTAATTCCTTAAGTGATTAGTATCCGTATGTAACCTAATGTACAGAACAGCAAAAATACACCAAACTCGTGAAATTATTAACAAGTTCACTACAAATAAGCCACTTAATTATATTGGTATGTTCCAGATATATTTTAAACAAAGATTGATAATAAACCGTACAGATTTTGGATAAAAAAAGCCCCAGCAAAACGCCGGGGCCTGGTACGAGCAACATCACATGGGCGACGTGATGCGCGGTTAAAACTTTTTTCGTCAGGCTGCAGTTTTGCCTGCAACCAACACGGCTTTCATTGCTGCCACTACATCGCCATCAACGCAGTAACGGTTAAACTCATCGGCTTCCGCATCAGCGCTCATCGACACACCCGCTTTACGGTAACGCATCGGTGATGGCACGGTCTGCCCGGCTGAACTGTGCATTTCGTCAATGCCTTGATCGACAAACTTTTTCAAGTTGCTCAATCGCACGCCAGCACCTGCCATAATGATTGGAGCACGGGAATGTTGTTTTAGTTCCCTAAGTAATGAAAGTCCTAATTCTGCATTCTGCTGTTGGCCTGAAGTCAGGATGCGCGCCACGCCTAAATCTGTGAGTTGTTCCAATGCCAGATGGGGGTTATGGCACATATCAAACGCCCGGTGAAAAGTGACCGCCATCCCCTGCGCTTGTTCCATCACTCGCTTCATGCGCGGCATATCAACATGCCCTTCGCCGTCTAACATGCCGATGACCAAACCCGGATAACCTAACTCGCTTACGAAAGCGATATCCTCAAGCATGGTCTCGAACTCGGCATCGGTGTAACAAAAATCACCACCGCGCGGGCGAATAATCGGGTGCACAGGAATCGAAACTCGTTCTTTAACTTTACGCAGCACGCCAGCCGAAGGGGTTAGCCCGCCTTCTTTTGGCGCTGCACACAATTCAATTCTGTCCGCTCCGGCCTGTTGTGCTGTCACTGCACAGTCAATTCCATAACAACATATCTCAAGCAACGGCATTGATTACTCCTTAAAAATCTTTAGCCTGGCGGTTGTGTCACCGATTCAAAATGATAATGTGAAACCACGATCACTAAAAGGTAGCGGTACTCTAAATAATTCGAGTTGCAGGTAAGCGGCAAAGGAGATTATCCCGATGAGCTTACTTCAGTATGCGATTCGGGCAATTGAGTGCAGCCCCCTGCAACTTAAAATATGATGAGTACAATCATGGCATTCAATTTTGATGAAGGCATCGACCGCCGTCACAGCGACAGTTCGAAGTGGAATAAATATGGTGATGAAGTGTTACCTATGTGGGTGGCAGATATGGATTTTCGCTCACCACCTTGTATTCTCGAAGCCCTTCATAAACGAGTAGAACACGGCGTTTTTGGGTACGGTAACCGGCCGCAAGAATTAGTTGATGTTGTCGTTGAAAGAATGGCCAGCCGCTACCAGTGGCAAATTAAACCAGAATGGATCGTCTTTTTACCGGGCATTGTCGCGGGCTTGAATTTAAGTGTTCGTGCCTTTACGGCCCCCGATGAAACGACCATTGCGCCAACACCGATTTACCCACCTTTCCGTAAGTCATCCGCATTTGCCAATCGCTTACAACTCAACGCACCACTGCGCCTTGAAAATGGCCGCTGGATTATGGATTTGCAGACGCTGGAATCTCAGCTCACCGGCAAAGAAAAATTGCTGATGTTGTGCAACCCGCAAAATCCCGGCGGCACCATCTATACACGTGAAGAATTACAGCAGCAGTTGGCGTTCGCTCAACGCCACGACATGATTGTCTGCTCTGATGAAATTCACTGCGATTTGCTGCTTGAAGCGGGTGCGAAACATATTCCTTTCGCAACACTGAGCCACGACGCAGAACAGCGTTCTATCACGCTGCTTTCGCCATCCAAAACTTTCAATATTGCCGGGCTTGGCGCATCACTTGCGATTATCCCTGACCCACACTTACGCAAGCAATTTAATACGGTTCGCGATGGGATTGTACCAAGTGTGGATGTGTTGGCGCTGACTGCCGCCACCGCCGCGTGGCGCGATGGCGAGCCGTGGCTACAGGAGTTACTGCCATATTTACGCCACAATCGCGACTTTTTGATGAGTGCCGTGAATAATATGCCTGGCCTTACGATGGCATCTCCACCCGCCACTTACCTCGGATGGGTGGATGCAAGCGCTCTGCCAGTAGAAAACCCGACGCTATTCTTCCAGAAAGCGGGGCTGGGGTTCTCTCCAGGTGCTGATTTTGGCGAAGCGAAATTTGTGCGCATTAACTTTGGCTGCACCTTCGCAACGCTTAACGAAGCCATTAAACGCATGGAAGCAGCCGTGAGATCAGTCGGCTAATTCGCTGGCTACAATCTCTTCAATACTCCATGGATGGAATTTGATGGTGACTTTGCCATCGGTCACCGCAAGCGTTGGGTTTGGCAAGCGCTCACGTTCGCCTTTTGGCGAACTGGTTTTCACTGAAATCCCTGTCTGGCGTAAACCCGCGTCAGACATTAAATCCAGCGCTCGCGCATTTAGCGTTTCAGGCTCGCCCGGCAGCACAATCTCTACATGCTCCCAACCTTCATGCGGATAGCGTTTTTCACCCGGCCACGGTAATTCGACTACGCTAAATTGCCAGTGAGCCACGCAAACCGGTTCGTCTAATTTGAACAGGCAAATTGGGCGGTCGTTAATGATATTTTCCGACAGCAATATGCCGCATTTTTCCAGGCCGGCACGCCAGCGTTCCGCCGTCGTATTCTGATGGCAGCGCAGAGAAATGTGATCCGCGTCGAGTGGCGCGATTTCAAGATCAAGCCGTGCGGAAAGTTCTGTTAACGCTTGTGTAAATCGCGGCAGATCCGCTGAAATATCATTCAGTTCTGCAATTGTCTGCCAGTTGGCCATTACCCTATCCTCTCAAGTCACGAATGCGGCCTAATCTACCAATTCAGGCCGATATCACCAACACCCGAAACGTGGCTATATTTCTGAATGGTTATTCATTATACCGTTGATATTAGTCCAGGGCGCACTGGGCAAGGCTTTTGCTGACTAAGGCAGATAAATACAGTTATACTTACGCCCTAATTTTATCCCCAATGATACGGCTGCTGTAAATATCACGGCAGCCCTTAGCAAAAAGTAAGGTATCCCGGTGAATATTCAGGCTCTTCTCTCAGATAAAGTCAGTCAGGCACTGATTGCCGCAGGTGCACCTGCGGATTGCGAACCACAGGTTCGTCAGTCAGCAAAAGTTCAGTTCGGCGACTATCAGGCCAATGGCGTGATGTCAGTTGCAAAATCACTGGGCAAGCCACCACGACAAGTCGCAGAGTTGGTGATTGCCAATCTGGATTTGACCGGAATTGCCAGTAAAGTTGAAATCGCCGGCCCCGGCTTCATTAATATCTTCCTGGACCCGGCGTTCCTGGCGAAAAACGTGGATGCAGCAGTTGCCTCCGATCGCGTTGGCGTCGATACCGTCGCGCCACAAACTATCGTTGTCGACTATTCCGCGCCAAACGTGGCGAAAGAGATGCACGTCGGCCACATTCGCTCCACCATTATTGGTGACGCAGCGGTGCGCACGCTGGAATTCCTCGGCCACAAAGTTATCCGCGCAAACCACGTCGGTGACTGGGGCACGCAGTTCGGTATGCTGATCGCCTATCTCGAAAAGCAGCAGCAGGAAAACGCCGGTGAAATGGCGCTGGCGGACCTGGAAGAGTTCTACCGTGCCGCCAAGAAACACTACGATGAAGATGCAGAGTTTGCCGAGCGCGCGCGCGGTTACGTGGTAAAACTGCAAGGCGGTGACGAATACTGCCGCGAAATGTGGCGCAAGCTGGTCGATATCACCATGACCCAGAACCAGCAGACTTATGACCGTCTGAACGTCACGCTGACTCGCGACGACGTAATGGGTGAAAGCCTGTACAACCCAATGCTGCCGGGCATCGTGGCAGACCTGAAAGCCAAAGGTCTGGCAGTTGAAAGTGAAGGCGCAACCGTCGTGTTCCTGGACGAGTTCAAGAACAAAGACGGCGACCCGATGGGCGTGATCATCCAGAAAAAAGATGGCGGCTATCTGTACACCACCACCGACATCGCCTGCGCGAAATACCGCTACGAAACCCTGCACGCCGACCGCGTTCTGTACTTTATCGACTCCCGCCAGCACCAGCACCTGATGCAGGCATGGACCATCGTGCGTAAAGCCGGTTATGTTCCGGAATCCGTCACGCTGGAACACCAGATGTTCGGTATGATGCTGGGCAAAGACGGCAAGCCGTTCAAAACCCGTTCCGGCGGCACGGTTAAACTGACCGATCTGCTCGACGAAGCGATGGAACGCGCGCGTAATCTGGTAGCCGAGAAAAACCCGGACATGCCTGCGGATGAGCTGGAGCAACTGGCGAAATCCGTCGGCATCGGCGCGGTGAAATACGCCGACCTGTCGAAAAGCCGCACCACCGACTACATCTTCGACTGGGACAACATGCTCGCCTTCGAAGGCAACACCGCGCCGTATATGCAGTACGCCTATACCCGTGTGCTGTCTGTGTTCCGTAAAGCCGACATTGATGAAGCACAATTGCTGAAAGCACCAGTGGTGATTACTGAAGACCGCGAAGCACAGTTGGCGGCACGTCTGCTGCAATTTGAAGAAACCCTGAATGTGGTTGCGCGTGATGGTACACCACACGTGATGTGTACTTACTTGTACGACGTAGCAGGTCTGTTCTCTGGTTTCTACGAGCACTGCCCAATTCTGAGCGCTGACTCTATTGAAGCGCGTAACAGCCGCCTGAAACTGGCTCTGTTGACCGCGAAAACGCTGAAGCTGGGTCTGGATACCCTGGGTATCGAAACTGTAGAACGTATGTAATAGCAAAAAGCTCGCCGACTGGTGCGGCGAGCTTTTTCAAATCTGGTTAGCGAACAATACCCCGCGCCGACCGAGCAAAAAACCGGTCATAAAGTCCAATCACCGGATAATCACTCTCCAGTATTTTCAAAGATCTCTTCACTTCTTCTATCGCCAGCGCCTGGTTGTAAAACCGCTCATACAATATATGAATCAAATCCTGCTGCTCTGGCTGTAACGCCTGAAATGCTTTCGAACTTATGTTGATACCCAGCGGCACGGCGCGGTTACCACCAGCCGTCACAAACGGCGGTACATCCTGAACCACTGCTGATTGGTCGAGGATCTTAACCCCACTCGCCAATATACAAAATTGATGGATAGCACACATAAAACCTATCTGCGCATCATCATCAAGCTCAACGTGCCCGGCAAGCCCACTGTTATCACCAATCAATGTGCCATTACCGACCACACAATCATGACCGACATGCACACAATTCAAAAAGCGATTGTCATTACCGATGAGAGTGGTGCTAAGCCCCTGAATCGTTCCACGATGAATAGTGGTATTTTTGCCAATCTGATTCCGGTCACCAATAACGACCGTCGTCGGCTCAGCGGCATATTTAAGATCCTGATTCGCTTCACCTATGGATGAAAACTGGCCGAAAGTATTGTCACAGCCGATTGTTGTCAGGCCATTAATTACCGAGTAAGCACCAACAACAGTTCCTTCGCCTATCACGACACCTGCGGAAATAACACAAAACGGGCCAATACTTACATGCGCACCGAGCACCACACCCGGTTCCACAATACTATTACTGGCAACCCGGGCTAACGGGGAAATAGACATCAATTTATCCTGATGACGGCACGAAACGGAGAACGCCTGTCATCGTTTAGTTATTAATCCAGACCAGGGATCAATAAGAAAGGAGGGGTCGAAAGGGAAGCTCCGCTTCGCCATTCTCATTATCGTTAAGGAGGGTAAAAACCAGTGAAGGGCTTATCGATTGCGGCAGCATAATGAATTGCGACCCACATTACGCCATTTATTTATTATTAAATTGGAGGAACTTTATGGGGTTTGCCAGCAGGTTTGATTTCGCAGTAATTTGCAGGCCCGGTTCCCCAGGCCTGTGATATGCGTTTACATATAAATCCGCAGATACTCGCCCAGACAAAGTATCGCCATCGCCTGCCCGTACGGCATTGAGGTAAGCGGGATTTGGCGGTAAAACTCCAGGTTACTGCCCATTCCTGTACCAAATGAAACCTGCAATAACTCACCTTCCGGGGAGATATTTCTCACAATTCCCTTCATCGCCTTCTCAGCGACTTGCGCATACTCTTTGCCAATATAGCGTTTGCGGATTCCTTTCAGGATGCCGTAGGCAAAGCCTGCCGTTGCTGAGGCCTCCAGATACGATTGTGGATCGTCGAGCAAGGTGTGCCACAAACCACTGTCGTCCTGGCATTTCGCCAATGCCGCAACCTGATTTTCCAGTACCTGTACCAGATAGCGACGCACTGCGTTGTTCTCAGGTAAATCCACCAGTTCAAGGAAGTCTGGAATGACTATCGTCAACCAGCTATTCCCCCGCGCCCAACGGGCGTGAGCAAAATTATGGTTGCCTTCGTAGTTCCAGCCGTGGAACCACAGCCCGGTCTCCCTATCCATCAGGTTCTGCACATGTAACAGGAACTGATAGGTCGCCTCTTCCACATACTCCGGGCGATTTAGCAGTTTTCCAATTTTTGCCAGCGGTAATACGGTCATCATCAGCGTGTCGTCCCACATCTGCTGATGGTTCTCTTCAGCAAGCGTAATGTGCTGCATGCCGCCATGTTCGGTACGTGGCATTTCATACATTGCCCACTCAGCCCAGCTTTCTAACCACGGCAAATACGATGGGTCATGCGTCTCTTCGTAGCGATAAGCCAGTGTCAGGAACGGTGCCATAGTATTGACGTTTTTGGTGGTAGCACCTTCGGCGAAACGGTCGGCAAACCAGCTATCAATAATTTCGCACATCTTCTTATCGCCGGTCTGGCGATAATATTGATGCATGCCGTACAGACCGACGCCATGCGTCCACTCCCAACCAGCCCAACCTTTGGTATCAATGACTCTTCCGTCATCCAGTCGCAGTAAGAATTTGCCCGTTTCATCCTTAATATTAATCAGATTATCCGTCACCTTGTGGATCAGGGTTTTTAACTCATCCCGGGCAATAAAATGCTCCGGCTGGCACAGTAAAGGGCTGTGTTTGACGGGATAAATAATCATTAACTTAACCTCTGTGATGAAGTATTCGAACGCATTGCAGCAGCCTCTTTCAATGACGGAGCTGCAGGTTTATTACGGTTGAGATAGCCAATATTGTTGTTGCCCCAAAGCGTGTCGTAAGGCATACCCGCCAGCATTTCGACTGTGGCGCGAGCCTCCGGCGTAGTTGCTTCAGGAACCGGGCGGCCCGCAACACGCATCTTCGCCGTCTCTTCACGTAACACGCTATGAGTTTGTAAATTGAGTCTAAAGCGCAGGGAAACTAAGAAGCCGCATGCCAGTACCGCTACAGTACCGAAGCTTAAAATCATCAGGATTGTGTGGCTAACCGCAGGCGGCTGTGTGGTTTGCCCAGAAACAAAACCAGAAAGCTGCATCACGATACCCACCAGCATCACGGCTCCTGCCTGAGACGCTTTACGCGTTAGCGTCATGATTCCGGCGAAGATCCCTTCACGACGCTGGCCGGTAATCACTTCATCAACATCAGCAATATAGGTGTAGGTATTCCACGGCACATAGTTAATGCCGCCACGGCCCAGGCCGGCGATAGCAGAAACCAACATCAGCAGTGAGAAGACATCGCTTAATCCTGCGTAATACAACAACGCGTAAGAGATAGAACTCAGACCAAAAAGCACCACAACCATTCGGTAGGACGGAGCCGGGCCATATTTGATACACAGAGGAATCATGCCGATAACAGCAATAAATTGCAGAATCGCCATGGTGCCAAGCAAGCTCGAAGCCATGCTTGCACTTTGCATCAGCACAAACACCACATAGTAGGTAAACACAGCATTGAACACGTCCTGAGCAATATACCCGCCCAGATACATGCCCAAGTGTTGGCGGAAGATCTTAACGCGCAGCGTAGAAGTCAGTTCAACGTTCAGGCGTTTCATACTCTGCGCAAACGTCAGGGTTTTCTTCTCTTCTTCTGCACGCAGTGCCGCTTCAGTCCATTCTGAACGTGGGCGCTCCCAGGTGAAGAACCAGACGAGTGTTAGCACGATGGCACATATAGTGGCGAATACCAGGCTTGCGTAGAAGAAGGAGACTGCGTTGTCTTTCCCGAAGTGATTTAACAAAATACCCGGCAGGAAGGCGGCAAGAATCGCGGAGAGTTGCGCCATTGAGATACGTGCGCCAGAGAATTTGGTTTTCTGTTTGAAATCATCGGTCATTTCCGGAACCAGTGTTTCATACGGCACCAGAATCATGGTGTAGACCACATCAAAAATCAGGTAGGTCACCAGGTAATACCAATAACTCATCTCGCCAACCCACATAAAGCTGTAGCTAAAGACCAGCGGGATTCCGAGCATAATAAAGAACTTACGACGACCAAAACGTCTGCCAAGCCAGGTAGAACCAAAGTTATCGGTCAGGAAGCCCATCAGCGGACTGACGACCGCATCCAGCACCCTGGCCATGGCGAAAATAAACGTTGCTTCAATCGGTGAGAGGCCACAGAAGGTAGTATAGAAGTAGAGCAACCAGGCGGCGGTGAGTGCCGTCGTCCCCGCGCCGAGAAAATCCCCGGAGCCGTAGGCAAGATAATTTGCCAATCCAATTTTACGTGTTTTCATTGCCGTCAAACCCCGTTAATTTTTTTATGGAGATTGCACGTCCCGGTACTTGTCGGGCTTGCGAGAACCTTACCTTGCTAAGGTAGAAGGACGGGGCAATTGAAACCTTTCCATTTTTGCCATGGTTTGAGCAATGGTGGCAAAAATACAAAGTGTCTAAGCACTCGCTTCACCGATTTATAAAACAGAGGTTTGTTTTTATCAAAAGCACAGACTGAAAATGAGAGGTGAACAAGAAAAAGCCGCATTGTGAATGCGGCTTTGAGGATTAACGGTAATTAACAATAACCTGATTACTGCGCACTTTTAGTGCCGGGAAAAAAGCACCGCCACCGGGCACTTCCCAGACAAAACGCAGCGGTTCATTTGCCGCCACATTGGTTAGCCCTCGCGTAGTACCACTCTGCCCTTCTATCTCAACGCATCGTGTCAGCGAGCATAATCTGACATTCAGCCCCGCAGGCGTCGGCCCAATCAGTTCATAACGCCAGGCGACCATCGTCATTACCCCGCTCACGGGTTGCGAAGGCGCCAGAGCACGGGATGATGCAGAAATGCCCCGGTGGCTAAGCGTGGCACCTGGGCCACTGGCCTGCCATGCTCCCTCACCTGTGGCATGGCCCATTAAAGGAAAGAGAATCAGCAATAGCAAGCGGCTCATTATTTCGCTCCAATGGTCGCAGTCATACGGATGTTACGGTTTTCAGAAAGCTCAAGGCTTGAAAGCACCATGAGTTGCGGCAGGCTGCGACGTAAGAAACGCGCCAGCAATGGTCGCAGCGCATGGTTAACCAACAACACCGGCGGCGCACCAAGCATTTCCTGGCGTTTCAGTGCCTCCGTAGCCTGCTCCAGCAAGCGGTCCGCAAGGCCGGGTTCCAGCCCACCGCCACCCTGCAATGCCTGCAATAACAAACGCTCAAGTGCAGCATCCAGGCCAATCACCTGTACTTCACCATTGCCAGGGAACCATTGCTGAGTAATCGCTCGTCCCAGCGCCACACGTACCACCGCCGTTAATTCATGCGGGTCATTTTGGATCGGCGCATGTTCTGCCAAAGTTTCCAGAATTGTGCGCATATCACGAATCGGTACTTTCTCAGCCAGCAGATTTTGCAGCACTTTGTGCAATGTGGTTAACGTCACCACACCCGGCACCAGGTCTTCCGTTAGCTTCGGCATTTCCTGGGTTACACGGTCAAGCAGTTGCTGTGCTTCCTGGCGGCCAAACAGTTCTGGCGCAAACTGGCCAATCAGATGGTTAAGATGCGTCGCGACCACAGTACTGGCTTCGACTACGGTAAAGCCCTGAATTTGTGCCTGCTCTTTAAGCGCACTTTCAATCCAGGTGGCGGCAAGGCCAAATGCCGGGTCAGTCGTGGTTTCGCCGGGAAGAGTACCTGCGGCAGTTCCCGGATTAATAGCAAGCCAGCGCCCCGGATAAGCGTCACCACTGCCAATCTCAACGCCTTTCATCAGGATACGATAGCGTGCAGGCGGCAAGTCCATGTTGTCGCGAATATGGACCACCGGCGGTAAGAACCCCATATCCTGCGCGAATTTTTTGCGGATGCTGCGGATTCGCCCTAACAGCTCGCCGTCCTGCTGGAAATCCACCATCGGAATCAAGCGATAACCCACTTCCATTCCCAGCGAATCTTCCAGTTGCACGTCATTCCATGTAGCTTCAACTGCCTGCGGGTTTTCCTGCGGTTTGACCGGGGCTGATGGGGCCGCAGGCTGTTCCATCTGGCGTCCGCGCATCCACCACGCCAGCCCAAGCAATGCAGCAGTAAACAGCAGGAAGACAAAGTTAGGCATTCCCGGCACCATGCCAAGCAAACCAAGAACACCGGCACTTAGCAGCATAACGCGCGGATTGTTGAACAGTTGGGTGACCATCTGCTCGCCAACATCCTGGTCGGTTGCCACACGGGTTACGATAACGCCGGCAGCGGTCGAGATGACCAGTGCCGGGATCTGCGCAACCAGGCCATCACCGATGGTCAAGAGCGTATAAGTTTCTGCTGCTGCGCCAAAGGGCATGTCGTGCTGAAGCATACCGACCATCAGACCGCCCACCACGTTAATCACCATGATCATCAGCCCGGCGACCGCATCGCCACGCACGAATTTACTGGCCCCGTCCATCGAGCCGTAAAAATCAGCTTCCTGAGTCACTTCAGAACGGCGCTTTTTCGCCTCATCTTCGCCAATCAGCCCGGCGTTAAGATCGGCGTCAATCGCCATCTGTTTACCCGGCATGCCGTCCAGCACAAAGCGCGCGCCGACCTCAGCAATACGCCCGGCACCTTTGGTGATAACCATAAAGTTGATGATAACGAGGATGATAAACACCACGATACCGATAGCAAAGTTGCCGCCAACGAGGAAGTGACCGAAAGCCTCAACCACTTTACCCGCTGCCGCACCACCGGTATGGCCATCCATCAAAATGATACGTGTTGATGCCACGTTCAACGCCAGGCGCAGTAACGTGGTAAACAGCAGAATGGTTGGGAAAGCAGCGAACTCGAGGGTTTTCTGGGTGAACATCGCCACCAGCAGAACCATAATCGACAACGCGATGTTAAAGGTGAACAGTAAATCCAGTATAAACGCCGGGAGCGGCAGGACCATCATCGACAAGATCATCAAGATCAGTATCGGTCCGGCAAGAATTTGCCATTGCCCGGATTTCATACTGGCAGGCAGACGCAGTGTTGCGAGCAAATTAGCCATCGGAGTCCTTCTCGTTTGCAAAGTCCAGTGCTTCAGGCACTGGAAGGTTTTCAGGTTTTTTCGGGATTAAACCGCCAGCAATACGCCAGCGTCGCAGTTGCCATACCCATGCCAGCACTTCTGCTACGGCGGAATACAACTGCCCAGGAATTTGTTGCCCTATTTCAGCATGGCGGTATAACGCACGCGCCAGCGGTGGAGCTTCGAGCATTGGAATGCGATGCTCATTACCAATTTCACGGATACGCAACGCAATCAGGCCCGCCCCTTTCGCCAGCACTTTTGGCGCACTCATTTTGTTTTCGTCGTACTGCAAGGCCACCGAGTAGTGCGTAGGGTTGGTCACAATTACATCGGCCTTCGGCACATCCGACATCATGCGGCGGCGCGCAGCGGCACGCTGTTGTTGGCGAATACGCCCTTTAACATGCGGGTCGCCTTCTTGTTGCTTGAATTCATCGCGAATATCCTGGCGGCTCATGCGTAACTTTTTAATGTTGCTGAAAATCTGGAAGAACACGTCAAAGCCGACCATCGGGGTCAGCCCCAAAACAATCAGCAAACCACACACCGCCACCATATTTAGTGCATGTCCTAAAGCGGCCAATGGCGGTTCACTCATCAGGCGCATCATCTCTGGCCATTTATGCAGCAGATACCAGGCCGTTACGCTGCCAACCAGGATGGCTTTGAGAAAGGCTTTTAGTAGTTCAGCGCCAGCCTGAGCAGAGAACATCCGCCCGAGCCCAGAAATTGGATTCATTTTGCTGAATTTAAACTGTATCGACTTCCCGCTGAACAGGATGCCACCCAACAGCATCGGGGCTGCAATCGCCACAATCACCAGCCCAATAATCAGCGGCAACAGTGCCCAGACGGCCTGCTTTATCAGTTGGCTGATTTGGTTAACGATAAGATTGGGGTCGTTAATAATGCTGTGATCAAAATGAAGTCCGGAGGACAACATGGCCGCCAGCTGTCGCGCCAACGGTTCTCCACCCATCCAGATAATGCTGATGCCCACCAATAGCATAAGCAATGAGGTCAACTCGCGGGATCGGGGAATCTGCCCATCTTCGCGCGCTTTTTCAAGTCGGTGGGGTGTGGGGGCTTCTGTTTTGTCGTCGTCGCTTTCTTCTGACACTGCAACAATCTCGTGGCCACAATTACCAGCACAGCATGTCAGAAAGGGGTAACGCTAATGGGAGGAAAACGGGGGGATTTGTGGGTTTGTTTGTGGGTTAAGCGATGCGCAGCGCCCATTACCAGGCACTGCGCGAAGCCTTAAAACCCTAAACTATCCAGTAAATCATCAACCTGATCCTGGCTTGCAACCACACCTGCAGCGGTCGCGTTCATTTGCGGGCCGTTGAGCAGACTGTCGGCTGGGCGTTTCGCACGCGCATCCAGTTCTGGCATGTTTTCCATTAACACCATCAACAACTGGCGTTCAATTTCCTGGATAACATCCATCATGCGCTTGATGACCTGACCGGTTAAATCCTGGAAGTCCTGCGCCATCATGATTTCCAAAAGCTGGGCATTGGTAAAGCTGGTGTGACTCGGTACGCCAGACAAGTAGCTGCGCGTATCGGTAACCAGTTCACGGGCATCACCTAGTTCGATGGGATTTTCAAACCAGGCATCCCAGCGACCATTGAGTGCTTTGGCGTCGGATTCCAGTTTGTTCTGATGAGGCTGAGCCAGCTCCACACAGTTCAGCGCGCGTTCTGCGGCCTGCGCGGTCATCTGCACCACGTAGTCCAGGCGGTCGCGAGCATCGGGAATCGCTTCTGCCGCTTCGGCAATCGCCTGATCAAGGCCCAGCTCGCGTAAGCTGTCGCGCAGCATTCGGGTCAGGCTGCCTATCCGAACGATAATATCGCCGGTTGAATGTAACTCTGACGCGGGATTGGTAGATGAGTGCATGAGCCTCTCCTTACATGCCGAGCTTTTCGAAGATTTTGTTTAACTTCTCTTCAAGTGTTGCTGCGGTAAACGGTTTAACCACATAGCCACTCGCCCCCGCCTGCGCTGCGGCAATAATGTTCTCTTTCTTCGCCTCAGCGGTCACCATTAATACCGGCAGAGCCGACATTGCACCGTTGCCACGAATGGTTTTCAGCAACTCCAGACCATCCATGTTCGGCATGTTCCAGTCAGAGATAACGAAACCAAAACCGCCACCGTTGAGTTTATTAAGCGCATCGACACCATCTTCTGCTTCTTCGACGTTGTTGAAACCCAGCTCTTTTAGCAGGTTACGGACAATGCGACGCATGGTAGAGAAGTCATCCACCACCAAAAATTTGAGTTCTTTATCTGCCATTTATTGGGTTCCTTCTGTAGTTGCCTATTCAAAGAGGCGTAATTGTTGCAGCCAGTCTGGACACGGCCAGCGCACAAGAACCGGAGCGTACATTGAGTACGTGAGGATTCTGAGTGCTGGCCGGGTTCAAAATGGCAAATAAAATAGCCTTATCTCAGATACGGATTGCCTGTCCGGCGCTAATCTTCGCCAACATCTGCTGGCTAATCTGGCTTAGATCGACCACTTCGCTGACGCCACCACTGTTGATGGCCTCACGCGGCATGCCGAACACCACACAACTTGCTTCGTTTTGGGCGATAGTCCATGCCCCGGCTTTATGCATTGCCAACATCCCTGCGGCGCCGTCATTCCCCATTCCCGTTAAAATGACGCCCACGGCGTTACGCCCGGCGAATTTCGCGACAGAATGGAACAGCACATCCACGGCCGGACGATGCCGGTTCACGGGTGGGCCGTCATGAATTTTGATTTGGTAGTTCGCCCCGCTACGAGCAAGCTCCATATGTTTATCGCCCGGCGCGATATAAGCGTGCCCCGGAAGCACACGTTCGCCATCCTCGGCCTCTTTCACGGCTATCTGGCATAACTTGTTAAGCCGGTCAGCAAACGAGCGTGTAAAACCTGGTGGCATATGCTGCGTGATTAATACCGCCGGGCTTGATAGCGGCAGCGGTTGCAACACATGGCGAATCGCCTCAGTGCCACCGGTTGATGCACCAATCGCTATCAATTTTTCAGAACTGAGTAATGGCCCCGCTTTCAACGCAGCAGGAGCTGCAACGGGTGCGCGCGCCGCCAGTTTTGCCTTCGCGGCAGTACGCACTTTCTCCGCAATAGTTTCGCTGTAAGCCAGCATCCCTTCGCGAATGCCTAACTGCGGTTTGGTGACAAAATCAATCGCGCCCAACTCCAGCGCCCGTAATGTCACCTCTGAACCTTTGCCTGTCAGTGACGAAACCATCACCACGGGCATTGGGCGTAAGCGCATCAGCTTTTCAAGGAAATCCAGACCGTCCATGCGCGGCATTTCCACATCCAGCGTCAGCACGTCAGGGTTAAATTTCTTAATCAAGTCGCGTGCCACAAGCGGGTCTGGTGCAGTTGCCACCATTTCCATGTCATCGTGGCTATTCACAATTTCTGTCATGATCTGGCGCATCAGGGCGGAGTCATCGACGCACAGCACGGTTATTTTTGTCATGATCTTTCCTTACTCAGTCCGTACACGGTCTGCCCACGCAGTAGAAACTCGCGGCTGAGGTTACTGAAGTTTTCCGAATGCCCGGCAAACAGCAGTCCGCCCGGTTTTAGCAGCGGTACAAAACGCTGCAAAATTTGCTGCTGTGTCGCTTTATCAAAATAAATCATCACATTGCGGCAAAAAATGGCGTCAAACGGCCCAGGAATTGGCGCTTGCTTGTCCAAAAGATTGATGGGCGCAAACTCCATGTGACTGGCCAGATCGCTACGCACCCGTACCAGCCCATCGTGTGGCCCTGTGCCACGCATGAAGTAGCGCTGCATCTGGAGCGGAGCCAGTGTTTTCAGTTCATCCAGGCGATAAATAGCACTCTGGGCTTTCTCCAGCACCTGAGTGTCGATATCGCTGGCAAAGACTTTCCAACGCCCAGGCGCCATACCCAGCACATCCGCAAGCGTAATGGCGATGGAATATGGCTCTTCACCAGTTGAGGCTGCCGCACTCCAGACTTTGTACTCCCCGCTACGTTTACGCGCATGTTCCGCGAGAATCGGAAAGTGGTGACCTTCGCGAAAAAACGCCGTCAAGTTAGTGGTCAGGGAGTTAATGAACGCCTGCCATTCGGCATTGCTGCCGTTGGCCTCCAGCATGCTCAGGTAGTGCCCAAAATCCTCCAGTCCCAGGGTGCGTAAACGGCGCACCAGGCGGTTGTAAACCATGTCTCGCTTGTGATCGGCCAGCACGATTCCTGCACGCTGGTAAATCAACTGGCATATCCGGCGAAAGTGCGTGTCGGACAGCGGTAGACGCTGTGTCATCTGTAACATTAATGACGATTGTCCAGTGGACAGTGGTGATGTCATAGCGCCTTCTCAGTCACAATCAGGGGGTAACGAGCACCCCGTTGGTTACTAAATCTCTGGTGACGTCTTCGTTGCCGACAGTTTCCAGATTAAACACCGATACCACACCGCTGAGGTGTTCGGCCTGGTTTGCCAGAGCATCGGTTGCTGCTGCCGCTTCTTCGACCAGCGCGGCGTTTTGTTGTGTCACTTGATCCATCTGGCTTACTGCGAGTGCTACCTGCTCGATTCCACGGCGCTGTTCGTCGGATGCTGAAGCAATTTCGCCCATGATGTCGTTAACCTGCGTTACCGAACGCACGATTTCCGCCATCGTCGTGGCTGCCGTATCAACCAGTTGCGAACCGTGCTGCACGCGGTCGACCGACTCTTCAATAAGCACTTTGATCTCTTTTGCCGCCTGCGCACTGCGTTGTGCCAGGTTGCGTACTTCACCGGCCACCACGGCAAATCCACGTCCCTGCTCACCGGCACGCGCAGCTTCTACTGCGGCGTTAAGTGCCAGAATATTGGTCTGGAATGCAATGCCATCAATGACGCTGGTGATATCGCCAATTTTCTTCGAGCTGCCCGCGATGTCATGCATGGTACGGGCGACGTTGGCTGCCTGCTGCCCACCTTGCTGTGCGGTGTCCGCAGCGGTTCGCGAAAGTTGAGCGGCCTGACGAGCATTATCGGCGTTCTGGCTCACGGTTGCGGTCAACTGCTCCATGCTGGCAGCCGTTTGTGCCAGCGAAGCGGCTTGCTGTTCGGTACGTGATGAGAGGTCGTTATTGCCTGCCGCAATTTCCGCGATACCGGTGTGCATGGCACTGCTGCCCTGACGCACATCGGTCACAGTCTCTTTCAGCGCCTGCTGCATGTTTTTCAGGCTGCGGAAAATCTCCGAGATTTCATTTCGTCCATAAACACTTATCGGACGCGCTAAATCGCCCGCTGCAATGTGCTCAAAGTGGTCACGGACTATTTCCAACGGTTGCACCAGCATTTTGCGCGACCATGCGATCGAGCCAATCAGCATCAGGATGGCAATCACCGTGACGCTGACAAAAATAATCGCTGATATTTGGTAGTTCAGTTTGCTGTCTTCACTCGAGGCCACCACCGTGTCATTAATGCTTTGTTGCCATGCATTAAAGTTCGCATCAAAAATATCCTGCGATTTCTGAATCGGTGCGCTGAGGAAATCTGAAAGCTGATTGCTTTCAAGCCAGGTTGCCTGGTGTTGTAAGTCGTCACGATACGTGGCGTAACTTTGTTTGGTTGACGCCATCATCTCTTCACCTTCTTTATTCAAAGGTGTGATATCGAGGAACTGGTTAAACAACATGTCAGCCTGTTTCAGGCTGCCACGAGCATTGGCCATCAGGCGTTTGATATCTTCTGGTGGATAACTTAGCGCCGTGAGCGTACCAGCACGACTTAATGCCGTACCGGCCTGCAACAACGCAGCCCGGCTTTGGGTTAAGGTGTCACGCTGCTGGTTTCCGACTTCAACCATTTGTAGATTCTGAACATCATCCCTGAATGCCCAAAAGGACAATCCATTACTACCAATCTGCAGCACGCCGCAGATGATTAAGATTAACAACAGAGTGGTCGAAATTCGGATACGATTAAACATCAAACAGCCCTCAGCCAGCACGTCTGCCAGTCATTAAGATTCTTAGAAAGTTTCCCAGTTATCATCGCGCCCACTGGTTGTCGGCTTACTGGCTTTGATAACAGGAGCTGACGATACGGTGGTACTCACAGACATCGGAACAGTCGGTTCGGTCGTTAAACGGAAAGCGGCAACCAGTTGGCTTAGCATGCTGGCTTGCTCTTCAAGTGCGGCAGCCGCAGAGGCTGACTCCTCAACCAAAGAGGCGTTTTGCTGCGTAACGCGGTCCATTTCTGAAACCGCCAGCGCAACCTGGTCGATACCGCGGCTTTGCTCATCAGAGGCAGACGCAATTTCACCCATAATGTCGGTCACTCGTGTAACGGCATTAACGATGTCGCTCATGGTTTCCCCGGCGCTTTCAACCAGCACAGAGCCGGTATCCACGCGGGAAACTGAATCTTCAATCAGTGATTTGATCTCTTTGGCCGCCTGTGCGCTGCGCTGGGCGAGGTTTCTCACCTCCCCGGCAACCACCGCGAATCCACGCCCCTGTTCACCGGCACGCGCAGCTTCTACTGCGGCGTTCAGCGCCAGAATGTTGGTCTGGAAAGCAATGCCGTCAATCACACCAGTGATGTCAGCAATCTTCTTCGAAGAACCGGCGATGTCGTGCATGGTCTTCACTACGCCATCCACAACTTTGCCGCCGCGCTGAGCGGTTTCGGAGGCGCTTAAGGCTAATTGAGATGCCTGACGGGCGTTTTCCGCATTCTGTTTCACGGTCGCGGTGAGCTGCTCCATGCTGGCGGCAGTTTCTTCAAGCGATGCAGCCTGCTGCTCGGTACGGGAAGAGAGGTCGTTGTTTCCGGCGGCAATTTCCGTCGCACCGCTGTAGATGGCATCAGAACCATCACGCACGCTGCCGACGGTTATGATCAGTTCTTGCTGCATATGCCGCACGCTGGAAGTCAGTTCGCTAATCTCATTGCGGCCATTTGAGACGATATTTTCAGTCAGGTTGCCGTTGGCAATTTCACGGATATGACCAATAACCACCGACAGCGGTTGCAGTAAAATCCGGCGCATGCCGACCCACACCAGCAAAATCACGGCAGCCAGTGCTAACGCAAGGCCAACAATTTGCCATTTCGCGAAGTTGTAATCCTGAGTGCTGGCAATATAAGACTGCTCGTACATGCGGTCATTAAGCGCAATATAGTCGCTATATTCTTTTTCCAGCGCGTTTTGCAGGCTTTGCGTGGACTGCGCAAAATAGGCGTCCATATTGCCACTTTCCAGATAACCCACCAGTTCGCTTAGCGCCTGGTTGTAATTCCGGTAGTCGTCATCAATGCCGTTAACCACCGCTTCCAGCTCCGGGTTAATGGCAGGGATTTGTTTAAACTGGGTGTAATGTTTCTGAGCATCAGCGAGGGATTTTTTGGCGTTATTGAGCAAGTCGGTTTTCGCCGCACTTTGCCCATTACTGGCATCCATCATCATGCGGGCAGCCGAACGACTGAGGTTAATGCGCGTTTGCAGCATCAATTCCCAGGTGTTTGCCAGTTCCGACTGCTGAACACGTAACTCTTTGGAAACTTTAAAACTATCGTTATTTTGTTTGAGCGAGTTAAAGAACATTCCGCCAGAGATGAGTTGGAGGAGAGCGAACACCACCAGCACCATCATTAGCATGGTGACAACGCGAATACGGTTCAACATATAACACCCTTTTAATGATTTCTTATCGGTGTTATCGGCATGAAGAAACAGAACTTTAACGGAAACCGGCCGGGATGCGGGTGATTGCATTAATGCAGTGAATTTAAGAGCCAGATGCGCAGAAGGGTTTGCAGTTGTGCTGCCAGGCTTACATTTTCGCAACGCATCAAGATGCGAATACTTTTATTGTTAAAACTTCAGATCAAACCCCATACCTTCGACAACCTGAACGCTGAATAGGCGAATGCATTGAAATTTAGCTCAGGAATTCAGAAGCGTTCAGAAATCGAACAAAAGACTGGCTGATTGGATAAGTTGAAATATTTCCCCGCTTAATCAATTTATTACTCACATCGACACTGAATAATGGTGAGGTTCTGCGAAAACACTGGCAATTTTTTTGTGATGAAAATCACATTGTTACGTCAGCGTTTCCGAATTAACAAATATGACAAATAGTAAAAAATAGTTGAATCCTGGCGAACTTTGGTTCAATTTATGGGCCGAATATATATTGGGCAAACATAATAATTATATATAGCTCAATAAGTTAAATAAATGTTACATTCGACGGGGTTATCAAATAATTGTCTAGTTCAAACAAACTTACACTATTCATTCTTCTTTTCATGTTTGCCGGGATCCTCTCCGGTGCTGCCATCCACGAGTACGCAGCCGCTGAAAACATCAAAAGCTATGCCGAAAACATCACGCTGTTTACCGACATCTTTTTACGCCTGATCAAAATGGTTATTGCTCCATTGGTGTTCAGCACCCTGACCGTGGGCATTATGAAGATGGGCGAAACATCCACCATTGGCCGCGTGGGCGGCAAAGCAATGGTGTGGTTTGTTTCATCTTCTGTGCTTTCTATTCTGGTCGGTTTGTTCATTGTTACCCTTCAACACCCAGGGGCTGGCATGAATTTACAAGTGCCAGCGGGTGATGTGCAAACCGGTCTTGCGGTCAGCGGCATGAACCTGAAAGCGTTTATCTCGCATACCATTCCAACCAGCATTGCGGGCGCAATGTCGAACAACGAAATCCTGCAAATCGTCGTGTTCTCTCTGTTCTTCGGTATTGCTGGTGCGTCTTTGGGTGAGAAATTTAACGCCCCTTTAGTCGCGGCGCTGGATGTGGTTTCCCACATTATGCTGAAAGTGACAGGCTATGTGATGTACGTGGCACCACTGGCTATCTTCGCGGCTATTTCGTCTGTCGTTGCGACGGAAGGTCTGGGGATTTTGCTTAACTACGCATCCTTCATTGGTGGCTACTATCTCGCAATTATCCTGACTTGCATGGTGCTTATCGGTGTTGGCTATATGGTTCTCAAGCGCGATGTATTCCGCCTGATCGCCATGCTGAAAGACCCGGTCCTGGTGGCGTTTACTACCAGCAGCTCCGAAGCGGCTTATCCGAAAACACTGGACCAGCTCACACGCTTTGGTTGCTCTCGTAACATTGCATCATTTGTTCTGCCGATTGGTTATTCGTTCAACCTGGTCGGTTCAATGGTGTATTGCTCTTTTGCTTCTATGTTTATCGCGCAGGCTTACAACATCCACCTCACTTTCTCTGAGATTGTGGTGCTGATGTTGACCTTAATGCTGGCGTCAAAAGGGATTGCAGGTGTACCACGTTCTGCGCTGGTTGTACTGGCAGCAACCATCCCAAGCTTCAATATTCCGGTGGCAGGCATTTTACTGCTGATGGGTATCGACCACTTCCTGGATATGGGCCGTTCTGCCATCAACGTATTGGGTAATGGCGTTGCGACGGCTATGCTGTCGAAAAATGAAGGTGAACTGGAAGAACAAACTGAGATTGGTGAAGAGATCGAAGCTTAAGTCTTTTCTTTCGTAGGTCGGATAAGCGCAGCGCCATCCGACAAAATCGCTGGACACGGTGGATGACGCTAATCGCTTATCCACCCTACCAAAGCTTTTCCGACCTACTTAACATTCGTTTTCTACGCCACGCGCGCCGCGCTATCGACCAATGCCATCTCTTCGCTGTTAAGCAGCTTCTCGATATTGACCAGAATCAGCATGCGGTCGCCTAATGCACCGAGGCCAGTCAGATACTCTGTGGAAAGCGTCACGGCAAACTCTGGTGCCGGGCGGATTTGCTCTGCGGTCAGAGACAACACGTCAGAGACACCATCTACCACAATACCCACCACGCGCTGACCAAAGTTCAGCACAATGACCACGGTGTTATCGTTATATTCCACGCCATCCTGGTCAAACTTAATACGCAGGTCGAGGATCGGGACAATCACACCACGCAGGTTAGTGACTCCCTTGATAAATGCCGGAGTATTGGCAATACGCGTGACTTGATCGTAACCGCGAATTTCCTGCACCTTTAAAATATCGATGCCGTACTCTTCATCACCAAGGGTAAAGACCAGGAACTCTTGCCCTACCGTTTCCCCGGTCAGTTTTGTCACATTGGTTAATCCACTCATTTTCTTATCCTTTCTCAAAAACCGGAGAATCAGGCGGCAGTGCCGGCCATACGTTGTTCACGGTTCAAACCCTGCAGCGCAGATACATCAACAATCAGCGCCACACTGCCATCACCGAGGATAGTTGCTGCAGAAATTCCCGGCACTTTACGATAGTTGCTTTCGAGGTTTTTCACGACCACCTGATGTTGACCAATCAGCTGATCCACCAGCAGCGCGTAACGCCGACCAGCGCTTTGCAAAATCACCACAATGCCTTGCGTCGCTTCGGTTTTCGCACCGGCAACATCGAATACTTTCCACAATTCAACCAGCGGCAGGTATTCGCCACGCACTTCGAGTACACGCTCGCCGCCAGCAAGAGGATGCAGATCGTCTTCTTTCGGCTGAAGCGACTCCATCACCGCGTTGAGCGGCAGGATAAACACTTCGTCGCATACTTTTACCGACATTCCGTCAAGAATAGCGAGCGTCAGCGGCAGCATAATGCGGATGGTGGTACCGACATTGGCCTGCGATTTAATTTCAACATGGCCACCCATTTCCTGGATGTTACGCTTCACCACGTCCATGCCTACACCGCGTCCGGAAACATCCGTAACCTGCTCAGCGGTTGAGAATCCTGGGGCGAAAATCAGCATGCCAACTTCGTCGTCCGACATGTTTTCATGCACGGCCATTCCTTGCGATAACGCTTTAGCAAGAATGCGCTCACGGTTCAGGCCCGCGCCATCATCAGAAACTTCAATACAGATGTTTCCACCCTGGTGTTCGGCAGAAAGAATTAAGTTACCAACGGCTGATTTCCCCGCTGCAAGGCGTTTTTCCGGGGTTTCAATACCGTGATCGAGGCTATTACGCACCAGGTGAGTCAGCGGGTCGATAATGCGTTCAATCAGACTTTTATCCAGTTCGGTGGAGCTACCTTGCAGCGTCAGTTCAACCTGTTTGTCGAGCTTACTTGCCAGATCGCGCACCAGACGCGGGAAGCGACTGAAGACATACTCCATTGGCATCATGCGGATAGACATCACTGACTCTTGCAAGTCTCGGGCGTTACGTTGTAACTGACCCATGCTGGTAATCAGTTCGCCGTGTTCTACCGGGTCTAATTCATTGGATCGCTGTGCCAACATCGATTGAGTAATCACCAGCTCACCAACCAGGTTAATTAACTGATCAACCTTCTCAACCGCAACGCGAATACTGCTTGACTCGCTCACACGCGCAGGTTTGCTTTCTCTTTCCGTCCTGGGTGCGACAGGAGCCACAGGTACTGCAACCGTCGGCTGTGGGGCATTAACGGCAAGGGCCACTGGCACTTCTTCTTGCACAACAGCAGCCGCTTGCGCACTTGCTGTTAACGGAAGAAATTCGATTTGTTCAGGCTCGATTACAAAGCAGAGCACCGCGCTGATGTCATCAGCGCTGACCGTCGTCTCAATAGTCGCAGTGACAGAGTTTTCACCCTTTTCCACTTCACTTAAAGTACCGAGATTACCCAGCTCTTCGAGCAGTAAATCCAGTTCAGTAGATTTCAATCCGGTAATTGCAATGCGCAAATTGCCATCGTTTGTTGGCAGCGTTTCGACTGAATCTTTTTCTACGACGGTCAATTTTGCAGGCGGTGCAGCCATTTCACCTTTGGCTTCCAGAGCCAGTTGGCGCAGCGCTTTGCAGATATAATCGAAACTCTCAGCATCCGGGACGTGTGAGTTTTTATAAGCGTCCAACTGTTCCTGCATAATATCTTTGGTTTCCAAAAACAGGTTGATGATATCGGTGTTGAGGAGCATCTCACCGCGCCGGGCATCGTCGAGCAGGTTTTCCATTAAATGCGTGGTTTCCTGCAAAACGGTGAAACCGAAAGTCCCGGCCCCCCCTTTTATCGAGTGTGCCGCGCGGAAAATGGCATTCAGCAGTTCTGAATCCGGCGCTTCAGGAAGCAGATTCAGCAGGTGCTGTTCCATATCGGCCAGTAGCTCGTCGGCCTCGTCAAAAAATGTCTGGTAAAAATCGCTGATATCCATACTCACGCTATCACCTCGTACCGGGTTGTGGCGGTAATGTGTTCTGCGCCGGTTCCGCGGCAGCAGGTTGTTGGAGAATGCTTATTGGCTGGTTATCGCTTTCTGCGTTTTCATGCACGATGGCATCCTCAGCTTGTTTGTTGAGCACCAGCAAACTAATGCGACGGTTAATAGCATCGCCTGGTCCGCGATTAGTCAGGCGCATGGTTGATGACATACCCACTACGCGCAGGACTTTGCCGTCGATTAAACCGCCTGCCATCAATTCACGGCGCGAGGCGTTAGCCCGGTCGGCGGAAAGTTCCCAGTTGCTATAACCGTGTTCGCCCATGGCATAAGGCAAGTCATCAGTGTGGCCAGATAAACTAATTTTATTAGGAAAATCATTCAGTAACGGTGCAATGCTGCGCAGAATATCGCGCATATAAGGTTCAACTTCTGCACTGCCGTTTTTAAACATCGGGCGGTTCTGGCTATCGATGATTTGTATCCGCAGCCCCTCCTGAACCAGATCAATTTGCAGATGTGGGCGCAGCGCTCGCAACTTAGGGTCAGCTTCAATCAATTGATCCAGTTTGTCGCCCAGGCGCTTGAGGCGATTGGCTTCCATCCGCTTTCTGAGATCTTCAATATTCGGCTGTCTTTTCACTTCACCTTGTTGCTGTGTCACATCATCGCCACCGCCAGGAATTGGACTTTGGCTATCGGCGATGCGCTGCCCACCGGTAATGGCGGCAGAAAGAGGCGTACGGAAATAGTCGGCAATTTGCGCCAGTTCTTTAGGGCTGGAGATGGAAATCAGCCACATCACCAGAAAAAAAGCCATCATCGCGGTCATAAAGTCAGCGTAGGCAATTTTCCACGAACCGTGCGCGCCGCCGCCGTGGCCTTTATGCTTACGGCGTTTTACGACAATAATCGGGCGCGCGTTGTGCTTCATACTTCTTCTTCCGTGGCGCGCGATTGCGCGTTCGGAGAACGAACAGCACGAACATGTTCTTCCAGCTCAACAAACGATGGACGCTCACTGGAGTAAAGGGTTTTACGGCCAAATTCGACAGCAATCGGCGGTGCGTAACCATTCAGACTTGAGAGCAAAGTGACTTTTACGCACTGCATCATTTTGGTCGTTTCAGCGCTTTTTTGGCGCAAAACGGTCGCCAGCGGTGAGATAAAACCGTAGGCCAGCAAAATCCCAAGGAAGGTTCCAACCATGGCGTGGGCAATTAACGCCCCTAATTCACCGGCGGGACGATCGGCTGAAGCCAGTGCGTGCACTACGCCCATTACGGCGGCAACAATACCGAAAGCCGGAAGTGAATCCCCCATGATGGCAAGGCTATTTGCCGGTATTTCAGCCTCGCTTTCATGAGTTTCAATTTCCTCATCCATCAGCGCTTCAATTTCAAATGAGTTCATATTCCCGCTGATAATCAGACGCAGGTAATCAATAATAAATTCCAGCATCAGAGTGTCGGCAAGAATACGCGGGTAACTGGCGAAGATTTCGCTTTCTTTTGGGTTTTCGATATCACGTTCCAGCGAAAACATCCCTTGTTGGCGCGACTTCGCCATCAAGCGATAAAGCAAGGCCATGAGATCCATATACATGCTTTTGGTGTATTTCGAGCGGCGAAAAAGTAATGGCAATGCTTTTACCGTTGCTTTAATAGCCTTACCGTTATTCCCAACGATAAATGCCCCCACTCCCGCTCCACCAATGATGATAAATTCAGCTGGTTGATAGAGTGCGCCAAGATGACCACCGGTCATCATATAGCCGCCGAATACTGTCGCGATAACGACCAGATAGCCTATTA
The DNA here is from genome assembly GCF_000737905.1 of Buttiauxella noackiae. Lineage (NCBI taxonomy): Bacteria > Pseudomonadati > Pseudomonadota > Gammaproteobacteria > Enterobacterales > Enterobacteriaceae > Buttiauxella > Buttiauxella noackiae. The sequence continues at coordinate 100,973 of NZ_JPRU01000001.1, read as the reverse complement.
CAATCAGCACGAGTACATCCTTCTGCTGTTAAATGTGACGAGGAATCACAAATCAGAGGGGTTTATGGCTCAGTGCACGGCAAAAAAAAAGCAGCGATAATTGCTTATCGCTGCTGGAGTGTTTACCACACCGAACTGTTAAACGGCCTGTTTGACCTGTTCATCCAGCAGTTGTGGAATAATATCGGCAGTATTCGTAGAAAGTTTACGTCTTTTTACCGCTCTCGACGGCGGCTGGCATAAACTGCAAGCAAAGCTACCTGCAGGCTGATGTGCATGAGTAATAAAGTTACCGCCACAGCAATTACAGCGGCTCAATTCAAGCATGTTACTTTCAACAAAACGCACCAGCGTCCATGCGCGAGTCAGCGCCAGCAGCGGCCCGCCTTCTTGTGCTGGGCACTGTTCCAGATACAAGCGGTAAGCCTTAATAACGGCATCAACACCGGTACATAATCCAGTGCGCAATAAGAACTGCCAGGCATTACAAAACATAGAAGCATGGATATTCTGCTCCCACGTCATAAACCAGTCGGTAGAAAATGGCAGCATTCCTTTCGGTGGTGGGCTGCCACGGAGCTCTTTATATAGTTTGATCAGTCGGCCACGACTTAATTGCGTTTCACTTTCCAGCATCTGCAATCTTGCGCCGAGGGTGATTAACTCCATCGCCAGTTGTATATCACGCGCTTCCTGAACAATACTTTTTTCGCTCATTTTGTTACGCCCTTTTTTTGCGAGGAGCCTCGTCTATTGCGGACACCTCATTTAATAAGCGGGTGGATAACAAAATGCCAGTATGAATTTGCTGTAAATCATCCACACGAGAGTCTTGTGTCAGGCGGGTAATGGTTTGGTTATCGTTAAAGCGGAATTGGCAAATTAGCTGGTTAGTTTCCGCCAATTTCACCATTTGTGGCAATGTTAATTCACTCAGGGAATTGGCCATATCCTCGGTCACTCCCAAACGAAACATTGCTGAGGCTTTATCGCTACTAATAAGGCGCTGCGCAAGCAACAAATACGATAAATTAATATCGTAGATATGTTTCAACAACTCGGATGTATGCATTTTGTTCATCCTGAAAAACTAACTTTTATACATGCGGTATGACCGCACCCCGTGAGTCGCCGAGAAATCCCGGTTAAAATTAAAACAACCAAAAAAGGCAAATTCAATTGACTGATAACACGCACTGAATCCACCGACACGAAAATGCGGTGGAGACTTCCTTGTAGGTACGTTCTTATCCGAGCTTAAATTTCTAACATTTAATTAAGATTTTTCCTAATTCTGGGCAAACTCTACTCGTAGGCCTTTAGACATACAATGCGGATGCCTGCGAATTTTGAGTTATATGTGACACAGATCACATATATTTACTTTATGAGTCACCTTAAAACATCAGCAAGACTTTTCATTTGTTCATTAAACAATCAAACTCGAAATAACCGTTACGTTAATCTGGTAAAACCTTTTCGTTTGCCTAACAATCTGATGACTTACCATCAATAACGCATCTTCAGGCCTGGTTAGCCATGTGATTTATATCGCATTTTTTATTAAGTAATTTAATACTCTGCTTTGATGCTTATTTTTAGCACATAACGCCTTGAAGTTTTCTATTTAGTGTAAAAATGCCTATTAATTCTTACACCAGAATGACAAGCTCGGTATCAGCATAAATTAATACGAAAGTTTGATGGAAAAATGAGCTATCCAGGCATTAAGTCTGATTCACAACTCATTTACATTAGAGTTATTAATCATTTTCCATGAGCAGACTCACAATTTTCATGGGTACTATCCTTGCGTACAAATGTGACTTGTAGTACGAAAAATGTAAGTGATTTGCTACTAATAAGTGGGAGGTTGTCATGAGTTACCAACATATCCTGGTTGCTGTTGCCATCAGTCCAGAAAGCCAGACTCTGGTTGAAAAGGCGGTTTCAATCGCCCGGCCAGTAAATGGGAAAATTTCACTGATTACACTCGCATCCGACCCCGAACTTTATAATCAATTTGCCGCACCAATGATGGAGAACCTACGGGAATTAATGCTTGAAGAGACTCAGATTTTTATTGACGAGATAGTTCGGAAGGCAAATTACCCTATTACAGAAACGGTTATTGCTACGGGCGAATTAAGTGAGCACATTCTGGCAATATGTAATAAGGGTTCTGTGGATTTAGTGATTTGTGGCAACCACAATCAATCTTTTTTCAGCAAGATAATTTGCTCTGCGAAAGCAGTGGTCGCCTCCAGTCAGGTTGATGTTTTGCTCGTTCCGCTGAGATAAGCACTATTTAAGTTAAATTTGGCTTTTATCATCAGAAATAAGAGGGACATTTATCTTAAATTGATGTCACTCAAAGCTTGCTTCAAAACATAAATTCAAAAACCAATTCGGTTTTGACCAGGTTCAGGATTTAAATTGCCCAGCTTTAACATTGAACGGCAATTTTATGATCTGGCGAGTGGTGCCAGGGGTATTCCCCTGACACGTTCACGGTTACCCGGTGTGCAATGAAGGTAAATCGGCTATGCGAAGGGAAAAACACCGCCTGGCCGTATGCAATGGCATAGAGTCACGCCAACTTAGGAAATGTCGCCACCTTCTTTCCCATTTCAACCTCATCGTTTCGTGGAGCGACCTGCTTTAAGTCTTCAATAAACCGCTTCTGCCAGTGGTGAATATCATTCTTCTCAATCACCGTCATCATTTCGCTATGGCGTGATATACGTTCGGCCAAAGGCATAGTTAACGCGCGGTCTAGTGCTGCGGCAACATCGTCACGATCATAAGGGTTAACAATGAGTGCAGAGGACAATTCATTTGCGGCACCTGCAAATTTAGACAACACCAGCACGCCAGGATTCGCGGGATCTTGCGCGGCAACATACTCTTTCGCCACCAGGTTCATGCCATCACGCAATGGCGTCACGAGGCCAACATCCGCGTGACGGAATACTTTCATTACCAGCTTGCGGTCAAAATGTTGATTCAAGTAGTACAGCGGTGTCCAGCCTAGTTGCCCATACTTACCGTTGATGCGCCCCGCTTCCGTTTCCAACTGATGACGAATATCCTGATATGCCTGCACATCACCACGCGAAGTTGGTGCGATTTGCGTGTAACGAATTTTTCCATGGTGCTGGGGATAATTTTCCAGCAGCGCTTCAAATGCGAGAAACCGTTCAGGCAATCCTTTGGAGTAATCCAGCCGCTCAACCGAGAAGATGTTTTTGATACTCCCCAATTCCGCTTTAAGTTGCGCCAGCTTCGGCGGTAGCGGCCCCTGGGCATTCTTTTTGATTTCTTCGGGTTCGATACCTATTGGATACACTTCAGTGCGAAACGTATTGCCATACGCCTGATGCTGGTTTTTATCCAGGCTATCAAGCCGCGTCTGGCTTGCAACACAATCCAGGAATGCCTGGCGATCATTTTCCGTCTGAAAACCCAGTAAATCGTATTCACATAACGCTTCGAGTAACTCTTCATGCGGCGGAAGCGCGTTAAACACTTCAGGCGTCGGGAATGGAATATGCAGGAAAAAACCGATGCGCTGCTTTAGCCCTTGCTTACGGCACTCTGCGGCGAATGGCAGCAAATGGTAGTCATGTATCCATAAAATATCGTTCTTTTCCAACAACGGCTTTAGCTTGCTCGCAAGCAAAGTATTGACCCGTTGGTAGCCTTCCCAGGCTTCACGCTGATAATCCACCAGGTCCAGACGATAGTGGAATGCCGGCCAAAGGACAGCGTTGGAAAATTGCAGATAATAGCTTTCGTAGTCCTCCTGACTAAGATTGAAAGATGCCCAGGTAATGTTGCCTCGTTTGGTTTTTTTTAACACAGCATCCGGGTCACCGACCTCGCCACTCCAGCCAAACCACAACCCTCCGGCCGCCTTTAAAGCCCCCAAAATCCCGACAGCTAAACCACCTGCACCGCTTTTCTTATCGTCCGGCGGCGCAATGCGATTAGAGACTACCACTAAGCGACTCATAATCTTCTCCCCGTAAAAAGTCTGACTTTTGTTGTTCTATATGTTGCGTTAATTTGCCAAGCCAGTGATAAACCATGCGCACGTTTGCCAGTCGGAAATTAGCAATCGTGTCGCCATTTCCCACTTTAATGGTCACCCCTCCAAGGGCGTTAACCTGTTTGAACCCTGCTTCATCTGTTAAATCATCACCGATAAAAACCGGTGTACGGCCCGCAAATGGAGCTTCTTGCATAAATGCGCGTATAGCAGCACCTTTATCAATGCCCAAAGGTTTCAACTCCACGACACATTTTCCCGGCTGTAACGCCAGTTGCGGAAAGCGCATTGTCATTTGTTGCGCCAGCTCAAAAATAGCCTCTTCAGCTTCGGGGGCCTGGCGGTAATGCAAAGCAAAAGCCATCCCTTTAGCTTCAAGTTCAGTACCCGGAAGCTGCAAAAGTGCATCGCTTAAATGTTGATGTAATGCGATTACTACCGGTTCCGGAAGCGTCACAACATGGGTTTTATCATTGATATCACGGCGTTCTGCCCCATGCACACCCGCGAGTGGGAAATGAAATGGAGTGGCGAGCTTATCAAGCTCACTCATTGAGCGCCCTGAAATCAATGCCAATGCTCCACCACTCATGACAGACATTTTTTGCAGCAATGTGCGCACCGCAGCGGGAATATAAACCTGGTCCGGATGCGGTTTGATTTCTGCCAGCGTGCCATCGAGGTCGAAGAAAAAGGCAAGGTTTCCTGAAAGTAGAGGCGGTACAGATGCAACTTCAGCCACCAGCGGCTCCTCCTTACATAGTTAGTCTTACTACCGTAACGGTAGATTATGATTAGCCATGTAAGTATAGACAGGGTGACGGGTGTCGCAATTTTCCAGGATAAATCGCCAGGCCGCATATGACCTGGCGTTTCGGTGTGGCAGGTGTCAGAAGAAGCTTGCGATAAGTCCTGAAATAGCCACAAGCCCCATAACCGTAACGAAGATATTACTCACTTTGCCACGGAATTTCGCCAGCGCAGGCATTTTGTGGATGGCGTACATCGGCATGATAAACAGGATCATCGCGATGATTGGGCCGCCCAGCGATTCGATCATGCCCAGGATGCTTGGATTAAGTGTTGCCACCAGCCACAGGCTCAACAGGAAGAACAGAGCGATAGCTTTATTCAGCTTGCGGTCATCAAAACGCTTGCCGTTGTGGCGGGCAATTTTTTTCACCAGCCCGTGCAGACCTTCACGAGCTCCCAGGTAGTGACCGAAGAAGGAGCTGGAAATTGCCAGAATTGCTACCAGTGGGCCAAAGATGGAGATCAGTGGGTTATCAAATTTGTTAGCAAGGAAGCTCAACATTGAAATATTTTGCTGTTTTGCTGCCATCAAATCTGCCGGAGTCACACTCAGTACGCAGCTGAAGACAAACAACATAACAAACGCCAGCAGAATGGTGGATGTTTTGCGCAGCGTCTGGCTCGCTTTTTCATCTGCCTGGTTGCCATATTCACGGCGCTGAGACAACGCAAATGAGGAGATAGCCGGAGAGTGGTTAAAAGCAAAGACCAACACCGGAATAGTCAGCCACATCGTCGTCGTGAAATCTATCGCCGTGGGCACTTGGGAAAGAGCTGATGTATTCCAGTGCGGAATCAAATATAAGGAGAGGAACAGTAAAATACCGACTAATGGGTAAACCATCAGCTCGGTAATTTTCAGCATCACACGCTCACTGGTGAGCATAACCGCCATCAGCGCGGCGATCAGTACAATCGACAAAATCACACGCGGTGGTGAAGCCATTCCCAGTTGGTTGACCATTAGCGAATCAATAGTATTGGTGATGCCTACGCCGTAGATAAGCAGAATCGGGTAGATTGCGAAGAAGTACAGCAGTGTGATTAAGATGCCCGCTTTTGCACCGAAATGCTCTTCCACAACTTCGGTGATATCGCTGCCTGGGTTACGTGATGATAAGACAAATCGAGCAAGCCCGCGGTGAGCAAGCCAGGTCATTGGCCCAACGATAACTGCAAGCGCCACTAACGGCCAGAATCCGCCCATCCCTGCGTTGATCGGCAGAAATAACACCCCTGCCCCGACCGCCGTACCAAAAAGACTTAGAACCCAAGTGGTATCAAACTTACGATTCCCAGGAACATGCACTTTACTACTGGTGTAATTAACATCACTGCTCATTGGCTCATCTCCTTGAGGCCGAATTCAGGCTGCCAACTCTACTTTGGCAGCGTGACTGTTACAGTGATTCATATCTTGGTTTGAATTAGTTTATGGATGGAAATACTAACAATCTAATCAATATCACATTTAAACACTGGATATCTTATCTGCGTAAAAATTAAACAATGTTGATGGCAAAAAAAATGGTGGATGTCGCTTTCGCGAATCCACCCCCAAAAAGAGTTCACACCCTTTACCGTTATAATATGTTCCCACTACCCGGAATTAGCACAGCAGAATCCAGCCGTTAAATCGTGCGTTTTGCTTTCTGTTTGTAGCGGTCGAAGATGACGGCAGCAAGCAGAATCAAGCCGCGCACCACATATTGCGAGAAAGGTGAAATATTCAGCAGGTTCATGGCGTTTTCCACAGTGCCAAGAATCAAAATCCCGGCAATCACGTAAGAAATTTTACCTATCCCGCCTTTGAGTGATACTCCGCCCAACACGCAGGCTGAAATCACAATCAACTCATAACCAATAGACGTCATTGGCTGGCCACTGGTCATACGCGAAGCAAGGATAATCCCCGCTGCTGCCGACACTAATCCTGAGAGAATAAAGATGATGATTTTAGTGCGTACCACAGGTACACCCGCCAGACGCGCCGCTTCTTCATTGCCACCAATCGCCAACGTGTTACGGCCAAAGGTCGTTTTGTTGAGCAGAAAACCAAAAACAATCAGACAAGCCACTGTCAGCCAGATCGGTGCAGGCAGCCCTAACCAGTTGGCATAACCCAGTGCAAAGAAGCGTTCATCCTCGATGCCCACCGCTTTGCCATCAGAAATAATGTAAGCGAGACCGCGCACAATCTGCATGGTGGCAAGCGTCGTGATCAGTGCGTTGATTTTTAGTTTTGCGATAACAAAACCGTTCACCAGACCGCATAGCACACCCAGCAATAGCCCTGCCGCCACACCAATCCATAGGCTTTCGGTCATGTTGATGACTACCGCAGTGGTGACCCCGGCACAGGCAATCACCGACGCAACGGACAAATCGAAATCACCCGACGCAAGGCAGAACAACATTCCACAAGCCACCATTCCCGACATTGAGATGGCAAGCCCTAATCCCTTCATATTCACGAAAGAAGAGAAATTCGGTACAAAAATAGCGCAGGCAATAAATAGAACGGCGAACACCACCAGCATGCCGTAGTTATCCCAGATACGCCCAAGACTGAGGGACGACTTCTTATTGCTGTCACCTGATGTAGTTAATGCAGACATTTTTATCTCCTTGCTCATGCGGCAGACGCACTGGTTTTTGGCATTGCCAGACTTAATGCTTGTTGCTCATTGGTTTCGCCATGCAGCAATTCACCGGCTATTTCCCCTTCGCGCATCACGATAATGCGGTCCGCAAGGCCCAGCACCTCGGGCAGATCGCTTGATGCAAACAGCACCGCTACTCCTTGTGCAGCAAGGGCATAAATCACGTTATAGATTTCGTGTTTCGCCCCAACATCAATGCCGCGCGTTGGTTCATCGAGCAAAATCACTTTCATCTCCTCTGACAGCCAGCGCCCTAAAATCGCTTTTTGCTGGTTGCCACCGGAAAGATTCATGATCAGCTGTTCAGCTGACGGGGTTTTAATGTTCAGCGAACGGATATGCGAGGCGGCATTGTCTGTTTCCCAGCGGTTGTTTATCAGACAACCGGCGCTAATATGCTTACGCCGCGCACTGATGTTGATATTGTCACGCACCGAATGCACCGGAATAATGCCGTCAGCTTTGCGATCTTCCGGGCAGAGCATCATTCCGGCACGAATCGCGTCGGCGGGCTTATTGATATTGATAACTTCGCCATCAATGAACACTTTGCCGTCGGTAATGCGCGTACCACCAAACATGCCTTTCATCAGTTCACTGCGACCAGCACCGACCAGACCAAACAGACCGACAATTTCACCACTACGCACCGAAAGTGAAATAGGTGCCCGTACCCCAGGGGCTTTTACACCATCAAGGCGTAAACGCTCGGCCCCATGCTCACGAGGTTTCCAGCCATAAACGTCACCCAGATCGCGCCCGACCATCGCCTGCACCAGCGAGTCATGACTAACCTGCTTCATGTCATCAAAGGTGCGCACGTAGCGCCCATCTTTAAACACAGTGATGGCGTCACTCAGAGCAAAGATTTCCTCCATACGATGCGAGACATAAAGGATCACGCGGCCTTCGGCGCGTAACTCACGGATGACACGAAACAGGTTGTCGATCTCACGACGAGAGAGAGAACTGGTCGGCTCATCAAAGGCGATCACTTTCGCATTTCGCGCCAGTGCCTTAGCAATTTCGACCATCTGCCATTGGCCGATGGATAAATATTTGAGCGGTGTGCCTGGGTCAATATCCAGCCCAAGATGCTCAAGTTGTAATTTTGCTTCGTAATTCAGTAAGGAGCGGTTCACGAACCCCGCTTTATGAGGCAGCTGTCCGAGGTAAATATTCTCTGCTACCGACATTTCCGGCACCAGATGAAGCTCCTGATAAATAATCGCGACTCCGGCATTAAGCGCCGCGGGAGTGTCGGCAAAAGTCACTTCTTCACCACGCAGGGCAATACAGCCCTCGGTTGGGGCGTAATTGCCACTCAAAATTTTCAGGAGCGTTGATTTACCTGCGCCATTCTCCCCCATTAGTGCGTGAACTTGCCCGGCATAACAGTCGAAACTGATGTCCTGTAAGGCTTTCACGCCGGGGAAAGTTTTGCCTATACCACGAAAAGAGAGATACGGTGTCTCATGTTGCATGACATACCCCAATGTCGGATGACGCTTGCGCTTATCCAACCTACAGTTTGTGTTTACGTTGGTGAGATTTGGGTAGGGTGGATAAGCGCGAACGCCATCCACCACAAACGTTACTTACCGCCGAGACCTTTTTTAGCCAGCTCTTCTTTAAAGTTGTCGCGAGTGATCAGCACCACGTCGGTAACTTCAGTGAACTTCGGTGGTTCTGCACCTTTAGTGACCCAGTTGTAGAGCATTTCGCTACTTTTATAGCCGTGAACATCCGGGCTTGGGAGCAAAGACCCGTAGAAACCAGTGGCCTGAGCTTTCGACAGTTCACTTACGGCATCCACGCCATTAATCCCTACACCAATAACATCCGGTGCTTTAAAGCCCTGCCCTTCGGTTGCGCGCACGCCACCCAGCACGGTGTTGTCGTTCATGCCGACAATCAGCCAATGTTTCACTTCAGGGTGTTGAACCAACATGGAGTTGGCGGCATCGAAAGCCCCCGGGATGTCGTTAGATTTGGTCGGTACTTTGTAGATTTGTTTTTCCGGGAAACCAGCCGCTTTCAAAGCTTCCATTGAGCCAGAAGTACGGCGGCGGGCTGTATCGAGCTCGTCAGACGTAATCGCCATAACCGCGGACTCTTTCACGTCCCAACCGCGTTTTTGCATCTCTTTGTAAAGCTCTTGACCCTGGCGTTCACCGATTTTGGTCGCCGCCATCATCACTAATGGCACGGTCTCCATTGGCTTGCCTTTCGCGTTGACGAACTGGTCATCAACGGCAATCACTTTCATGTCGTAGCTTTTGGCTTTCGCCACAATTGCCGAACCCAGTTTTGGATCCGGAGTACAGATAACAAAGCCTTTCGCGCCGCTGGCGGCCAGGCTATCGATAGCATTAAGGGTTTTTTCGCCATCCGGAACGGCAATTTTAATGACTTCAAAGCCAAGATCTTTCCCGGCTTTATCAGCAAATTTCCATTCGGTCTGGAACCAGGGTTCTTCTGGCTGTTTCACCAGGAAACCCAGCTTCATTGTTTCTGCGATAGCGGATTGTGACATAATTGCAGCAATGCCAATTGCCGCTAGCGCTTTAGTAAATTTGTGCATGGTATTCTCCAGCTCGATTTTATTTTCTGTAGGGTAAGGTTTAGTTAAAACAAGCCATTAGCCGTATGAGCTTTTTGCTTCGGGGCTGGAGATAGTTGTAGCGGGAAATTAATAGTCCATAAGAGAGCGCAATCACATGGCAGAAATACAGTAAGACCGTGCATGTATTCAGCAATAAAAGACATAAAAATAGGGGTTTATGTCAGACAAATGAAATATGAGATAGCAGGTTTATCCATAAATTCAGCGTTAAGATGGATAAGCTGATTTATCTAAATACAGATTGAAGAAGACGGGTAAGCATTGCACTCACCCGCCGGTATTCTTGATCTTTACCATTGATAATAAATATGTTCCGCGTGGTCGCGTGCCGGGGTTTCATTACCTTCCAGACGGGCGGCAACAGTGAGTGCAAAATCAAAGACTTTGCCCAACCCTTTACCGCTTATCAGATTGCCATCTTCGACTACGTCAGCATCAACATATTCCCCGTCCGTCACTTGCTGCCATAAATCTCCGGAACAGACGTAACGACGACCTTTAAGCAATCCGTTACCCCCCAGGACGCGCGCAGCTGCAGAGCAAATCGGGCAGATTAACTTGCCCAGATCGTCATGACGGCGCACAAAGGCAATTACGCTGGCACTTTGGGCCAGAAAAACGCTGCCTTCCGGGCCGCCGGGGAGTACCACGGCATCAAAAGTGTCATCAAAACATTCGCTCAGCGTGGCATCTGCCACCATTGGGATATCGTGATAACTCACAACCGCGCGTGTATCGACGCAAGAAAGGGTACGCACGTTAATTTTTAAACGACGTAGAATATCAATGGTAACTATAGCTTCCCCTTCTTCAAAACCCGGGGCCAGCAAAACTGCAACGGTTTTCATCAGACTCTCCATGTAGCCCCCGCGATGTCGCGAGGGCGCAAAACTTACCAATACAGACTCCACACCTGTCGCACACGTATAAGTGCTTCAAGGTAGAAATAGTCTCCCCAACTACAACATTCATCGACACCTTTGCCGCTCGCCATGTGATACACAGAATGTTTCAGCAAGCCTTCACATGGCTCATCGTCCCGCGCCAGATAGTTATCAGTAAGCGACTGGATAATACGCAGTGCCATCTCCTCATAATGGGCGCGATGTTCATCCAGTACCGGCAACGTTTTCACCAATTCCAATAAGCCACAGGCGGTAATCGCCGCTCCTGAACTGTCGCGCACCGCATCGCTGCCCAACAATGAAAGATCCCAGTGGCAAACATCATCTTCTGGCAAACGATTGATGAAGTAATGCGCAAGGCTACGGGTGAGGTCCACCATGCTTTTATCGCCGGTGTATAAATAAGTGAGCAAGAAACCATAAATTCCCCACGCTTGCCCACGCGACCAACATGAGGTGTCGCTATAGCCCTGATGCGTATTACCAAATCGCGGCTCACCGGTTATTACATCCATATAATAAGTATGGAATGTTGAGGCATCCGGGCGAACGATATACTTCGCGGCCTGCTGCGCATGTGCGGTCGCGGCCTGTGCGTAGCGCGCATCTCCCGTTTGCTGACTTGCCCAATAAAGCAGCGGAAGGTTCATATTACAGTCAATAATCATCCTCCCCTGTTGTTCTGGATCATTCAAATCCCCCCAGGCCTGGATGATTTTCGCCACCGGGTTATAGCGTTCCATCAAAATATCAGCAGCTTGCAGCGCGATTTGACGGGCTGTTTCATTGCCGGTTAAACGCCAGGCATTCACGCACGACAGCGTATAAAGAAAACCCAGGTCATGAGTGGCTGTTTCGATACGTTTGTCTAAACGTTCCGCAAAAGATGGTAAATAACGCTCTGCCGCATGGCGATATTTGTCATCTCCGGTCATCTCCCACGCAAGCCACAGTTGGCCTGGCCAGAAGCTAGTCGTCCACTCAACGTTGTCGGTCGGCTGCCATTTACCGCCTTCACACGCTTCGTTAGGGAATTTGTTCCCGACGATGGCAATCGTCTTATCCAGCTTTTTGGTCACGCTATTAAGCGCATGATCAAGCTTATTTTTTAGGGCCAGACGGTCTACCTGATGCAATTCAATAGGGCGCAGTGGCTCGGTCACCACATTTTCAGTGACTAAATTACAGGTCATAACGTTTCCTTTAATTAATGTTTTGCCGGCTCAACCGGTGCGGTGTCTAAAGCGGATAAGAACGTATTGGATTCATCGCGTTTTGACTGGCAGCGCGAGAGGGTGAAAGCGGAAATCAGGGTGAATATCAGTGCGCAACATCCCATTATTAAGTAGGTGTGTTCGAAGCCGATTTTGTCGTACAGGTAACCCGCAGGCGGTGCCACCACAACCGATCCGACATAAATCATCGCCTGATAACCCAGTAAATACATGGTGGCATTGATTTTCTTATGGAAATGCTCGGCGATATATTTGAAGACCGAAATGAGCAACAGAGCAATTTCAACACCATAGAACGGTTTGATGATTGAAATCACCAACGGGTCACTGGTCAGCCCCGAAGCGATCAGGCGTAAACCCACTACGCAGCCGCACAACAACAACCCTTTTTTAGCACCATAGTGATTCACCAGCAGCGGGATGAACATCATCATCACGAACTCCATGCCGGACTGTACTGTGCTCAGGTAGCCGTACCACGCATTGCCCTGCTCTTTAGTATCGAAGAAAGAGACGAAGTAACGTGGGAATTGCTGTTCGGCAACGAACATCATCCACGCGACACCTGCCACATACAGGCTGAACATCCAGAACTTGCGGTTTTTCAGTAGCATCAAAACATCAGCGAAAACGATTTTGTTCGCTGAAATCACATTGTTATTACGCAGTTGTTCATCACCAATTTTCAGGCTAATCAGCACCAACAGCATTAATACGGAGGTGGTACTACTGACAATGAAATTTGCCAGTGGCGTATAGTTGAAAAGCAGGCCTGAAACCGATGCTGCCATTGCCCAACCGAGCGATCCCCACATACGAATGCGCCCAAATTCCAGGCCATACAATCGGCTAAAGCGATCGGCATAAGATTCGGAAGCCGCAACACCTGCGTACCAGCCGAGGCTCAGATAAAAAGCACCGATCACAATGCCAAAAGTGGTATGCGTCAGCAGCAACGGTTGATAAACCGTGACAAAGAACGGAGCCATCAGTGCAGAAATTGCGCAGACAAAATAGAGTAGCCACTTGCTCATACCAATTTTGTCCATGATGTAGCCATAGACCGGCTTCATGACCACAGCAAAGACGCCATTGATAGCAAAAACACTGCCGATGGTGACGCTGTCCAATCCCACTTTCTGGCTTAACCACAGAGCATATAATCCGAAGCTTGAGGACCAGGTGAAAAAGTAGAGAAAGATAAAACTGCTCATTTTGATTTGTGCGGTGCGCGTTGGTGTCGGGATGTTCATGGGTGTTTCTCCAGAATAAGGAGTTGGCTTTGATTGCCCATCACCAGGCGTACAACACCCTCGCTGATAATGGCTTGCGGGCAAGATTGCGCATCAAAATCGTCACAATCCCCAGCCCAAGTGGCACTGATTAACAGATGTGTGCCGATATTCAACTCACCTTGCAGCAACGGCACTGCTGCCCGCTCGGCAAAAAGTAGATTGCTGTTTGGGGGCGTCAGGACTAACTGTGCGTTGCGTGATTTCGGGCTTAAACAATAAATGGCGCTGGTATCAGTAGGGGTTGTGAGCAAACAACTCCCCCGTGCCATTTGTGTTTGCGGTAGCGGACGATTTGGCAGGCTGAAACCACCTTCAGCACAATCGAGTTCGCGCGCCGTTTTGAGGTGATGAACCCGTACTTGCCAGTCGCCCAACGGCAGCAACCAGGTGTCGATACTCACGTCGTGCCACGGCAGCCAACGGCTGAAAATCATTCCGTCTGCGGTACTGACTTGTTGGCATTCACGGCGCCCACGCCAATAGTTATCTTTCTCGGATAACAACAACATTGAGTCAGGTGCCGCATGGTTTAGCCCGTAACGACCACGCTCAATCGTGAATCCGTAGCGGGTTGAATAGGCAAATTTGCAGTATTTAGCTTCGGTATTGACGAAGTTATTTAGCTCAAGCTGCCCGGATGTCAGCATCCATAAATGGTGCTTTTGATGAACCAAAATTTGTGACGCATGGGGAATGCTGTGGGGTGATTCACGCACAGGTAACGGCATTTCTTCCGCTTGCCAGAATGCATCTTGTTCGCTCAACGCCAGCACCAGCATGGTTTTCAGCCCCCAGTAAGGAGAACCCGGCGCGTTGTAATCTTCCGCCATTATCAGGTTGGGATAGCTATAACCAACACTCAGCACACCGTCACGGTCAAATAACGGCTGTTGCAACCACCAACGCAAGTGACGCAACACAATTCCTTTCACCACACCGGGCTCGTAGACTTCCAGGCCTGCAAATGCAGCAGCACTCCAGAATGCGGCCTGTGCAAAGCGATAAGTCAGGCTGCGGCCAAAAGGAATAGCGGCGCCATCGTCGGCAAAGAAATGGATGAAATCTGCGGCAAAGAGTGTTGCGCGCTGGCGTAATTTTTTGCAGCGCTGCGGGTCAACATCGGCCATTAACCTGGAATAGATAAGCCCGTAGAAATGGAAACCCATCGAAATATAGTAATCACGTGGGCGGCCAGGCCCGTCTGAATACCAACCATCGCCAAGGTAATAGCTCTCCATGGCGGCAAAATGATTTTCCAGAGCCTGGGCATTATTGGGCATTCCACAATGATGGAAACCAACCTGCACCAGAATCGGGAAGAAATGCCAGTTATTATCCGGAATATCCTGGTTTTCGCTCTGTTTGAGCCATTGCCAGAGATTGTGTTTTTCTTGCTCGTTAAAATGCGCCAGCACAGGCTGATGTGCGACGGCCAGCAATAATCCGTAGGCTGCCATTTCGACAATACGCTGATCGTAAGGTGCCACTTCGCCCCAATAATCCGCATGGGCCGGATTGGTGCCATTTTTTATTGCCTGAATATAGAAAGAGAAATGTTCAGGCTCACCTCCCCCCGCCAGCAGCGGCGTGACGCCCCACAGTAAACGCGAGAAGGCTTCCATATTTGCAATTTCCTGCCCGTAATGCGCAGTGAAATTAGCCAGATCGATGCGGCTGGCATCTTTTTTAAAGAATGGTGAAACTGCATTTAATACTTCATTCACCAGATTTTGCAGATCGTTCCTGCTTTTCAGAGGGTTATTGAGGGTGATATTTTCAGGTTGCAAGATGTCCTCCCGTCGAGTACGAGAAAATTATAAGTTGTTGTTATTCATATTTTCTTAGCGCTGGTTATACGCGTTGAAACCAAGAATAGTCGCTTTTATTCCCGGCTCAGAGTGAGCCGCATCACAAAAATAAACCGTTATTTCAGTTTCATTGGCTTTTTTGCTTTTCGCACGCAATAAATTACAAATGATGGCGTAAAAATTTAAATTTATTGTCCTGGAGGGAAAATGAGTGAACCACAATTGATGGAGAGAATTACGCTCGACAGCCAGGTGATCTCATTTCACCGTCTGCGAGCGTCCAGCGCCAGGTACTATCACTGGCACCAGTGTGTTGAGTTTCTTTATATTTCAAAGGGCTATGGAATCGTCGTGGTGGACAATCAGCATTACACCGCAAGACCCGGGCGGCTTTTTATCTTCCCACCGTTTCGGCTACATAAGGTACATGTCGATGCCAGTGACAAAAACCTCTATCACCGCACCACCATGCACATTGAACACTCTTCTGTTATTAGTACCTTGCATAGCTTTCCACGCCAACAAGCTCAATTTTCTGCCCTCGCCGCAAGCAACGTCCCCGCACAAATTTACGATTTAAGTGAGCAGGCCGAGTATATGGAAGTGATTCTCGAGCAGTTCGACAAGCTCGACCCTACAGGGCATTCCACCGCCAGTGACGTTGCGTTTATGGTGATGCAAATTATGGCCTTCTTACCCGCTCAACCGCAGCTATTAATCCCGCAACAACAAACAGTTGCGTCACGCATCATGCAGTGGGTTGAGAGTCACTACAGTGAGAAATTTTCACTGGACGAGCTGGCGCAATCCATTGGTTTATCACGCAGCTATACCTCGCGGATTTTCCGTCAACAGACCGGCGGCAGTATTCATGAGTATTTGCTGACTCGACGTATAAAGAAAAGCTGTGATCTATTGCGCACTTCACCATTAAGCATTGAAGCTATCGCACAGGAGGTAGGGTTTATAGAAGTGACGTACTTCATTACTTGTTTTAAAAAAATGATGTCCCAGACACCCTTGCAGTATCGTAAACAGTCACGAGTGCATTCAACTGAAAGACTCAAAATATGATCTGACACAACAATCCATCTAATACAGGATTAATTACTCAGTGCTGAATCACAGTTTTAGTCATTTCACTCACGCAATTCAAAATAAATAATTTGGAAGATAATTATTTAATCATTCCTTTTTAATATTTCCTGTTGAATAACTTTGTAAATAAGAATGAAACGCCAGAATCAACTGTTTCATTAATAACCCTTAAGAGGTATTATTTTTTACAACGCAGTCAGGACGCGGATTCACAGGACATGACATGGATATAATCTTGTTGTTTTATCTATATGCCCGTCATATTTCATGTAATACAAAATTCTAATTCCATCCCGATATTCCGGCTCAATAAGGAAATTATCATGGCAACTTCCGGCATGGTTCAAAGTCTCAACCTGCAGATAAATCGTGATTTTTATTCTTCAAATCTCTATTTGCAGTTGAGTAACTGGTGTTCAGAAAAGAGTTTAACTGGTGCGGCGAATTTTTTAAGAAATCAGGCTCAATGTAATATTACGCAGATGATGCGTATATTTAATTTTATGAAACAAGCTGGCGGGAATCCCATTGTATGGACGATTGAAGCGCCACAAAGCGAATGCGACTCTTTGGAAGCACTGTTTGAAAAAACGGTTGAAGATTATCAGCAGCGCTGTGCGACACTGACAAAATTGACTGCTGAAGCAACAGAATTGAGAGATTATCCAACACTCACGTTCCTGAAGAGCATGGATCAGGAACAACAAGACGAAGGCCTGTTGCTCAACACCATACTTGATGAAGTACGCAGTGCTCATAAAGCCGGATTGTGTATGAGCCAAACCGATGAGCACCTGACAAATTTAGTGAATCATCAACAGCATTAAGCCTCATTATGTCGGGTAATACAGCGTTTATTACCCGAGCAATAAACTGATTTATTCGCTTTTGTCGCCATTATCGGTGAGTGTTTCTGGCTATGCCGCCTTTGTCATGCGCACCACATCAACTGTTCACGTAAACTGAGCGTCTCTTCCGGGAAACTCGCCAGCACAACTTTATAGCGTGCCTTCTCCTTCGGATAGCCGCGCATAGATTGCAGTAATAGCCGTAATGCGCTGTCCCAGACGATGCCCTGTAAATCGCTGTATGGCCACAAATCGGGGTCTGCAATAAATGGCATCAGATAATCGATCCCCTGTTTCACGCTCCTGCCATCTTGTACTGCATCCCAGCGATCAAATTCGACATGCTCTGCATAACGATTAAGCAGCAGATGGGCTTCAAGATTAAATAAGGAATAATGGAATGGCACCGGACGTTCCAGCTCCATCGTCTGTTTTCCTTCCTGGTCGATTTGCGCAGCCATTCGTTGGGTAATGCCCTGTTGAATAATGCGCGCCACCAGCCCCTTGTCGCCGTAAAATAGAGCATTAGCGACACGTTGCGCGTCATACCAGGTGCCGTGGTTGTTATGCCACACGTATTCAGAATGTCCAACATCGCTGTAAAACATCCAGTGGTTGAAGTCCCTGAACCATTGGTGCAAACCAATAATGTCATCGGTATCCAGTACACCCGCAGGGCTAATCAAACCAATAGTATCAATCACCATCCATAACAGGCGTGTATCGATTAGCCCGGTACCGCGCCCGGAAACAATACCAGGAATCGCCTGGCCATAGTTCAGATGCGGGTTCATACGCGTTTTCTCGTCAAGGAACCAGCACTTGATTTGCTCTGCTGCTGCCTGGGCATATTTACGATGCCCGGTAAAATACCAGGCGAGCCCAAGCGTCAAACAGCGTTCGCACATGCGAATGATGCGCGTGGTGTCCGTGTCATTATTCTGACATTGCGGATTAGTATGCCCGTCACGGCGAATATATGGCAGGCCGTTTGGCCTGCGTGGATTGGGCCACCAATACGTCCCCAGGCTGTAATAATCATGAGGGTCACCACTCACCGAGCGTAATTTCTTATGCACCACGCTTTCCGGTGGTTGCCCACGAAGTTTATCCGCCTCGCTGACCAGACGCCCCAACGCCAGTTGCAAAGGAGAAAAAGGTTGCTGCAGACAACGGCGGGCATTCTCAAGACACGTCACATCCAGGGTGTACAACTTCATCTATCGCTCCTTAATGGCATGCTACTCGTTGCCCGCTTTCGGCATCAAAGATATGAATACCGGTCAGTTTGGGTTGTAGCCATACCGTTTCACCTTCCTGAACATTTAAGCGTTGCTTAAACACCGAGGTAAATGAACCGCCTCCAGTGTTACAGAACAATTGCATATCAGAACCGGTGTTTTCGATGGCGGTAATGGTCGCTTTTAGTGCCCCGTTACCCTCACCTTCTTCCACAACATTGACCTGCTCCGGGCGTATGGCATAAACCACTGTCTGTTGTGGTTTTACCTGCATACCCGGCGGCAAGCTTAGCAGGGAGCCATCGGCGAGGCGCAGCATCATTTCACCATTTTGCAGCGTGACTTCACCTTTTAACTGATTGATTTCAGGAGAGCCGATGAACCCTGCAACGAATAGATTTGCCGGACGGTCATACAACTCCAGCGGGCTACCAACCTGTTCAATACGCCCTTCACGCAACACCACAATCATCTGCCCCATCGTCATGGCTTCGATTTGGTCATGGGTAACATAAACCGAGGTTGTTTTCAGGCGGCGGTGCAATTCGCGGATTTCCCCACGAACCTGGGTGCGGAGTTTTGCATCAAGGTTTGAAAGTGGCTCGTCAAACAAAAACACCTGCGGGTTGCGCACAATCGCACGTCCCATTGCTACGCGCTGACGCTGACCACCCGAAAGATCTTTTGGCAAACGATCGAGTAAAACCCCTAATCCCAGAAGATCGGCTGCGGCCTCAACTTTACGGCTGATTTCTGCTTTTGGCAGCTTCGCCATTTTCAACGCGAAGCCCATATTTTCGCGCACGGTCATCTGCGGATAAAGCGCGTAGCTCTGGAATACCATTGCAATATCACGCAGTTTCGGCTCAACGTCGGTCACATCTTTTTCGTTGATGGCGACCTCACCGCCCGTTATCTCCTCAAGTCCGGCAATCATGCGTAATAACGTTGATTTCCCGCAGCCGCTTGGGCCCACCAGCACACAAAACTCGCCGTCAGGGATAGTAAGAGAAACATCTTTAATGACATGTGCATCGCCATAAGATTTACAGACATTCTTCAGTACAACGGAACCCATGAGTTTCTCCTTATCCTTTGACCGCGCCGGACATAATCCCGCGGTTGAAATGTTTTTGCAGACCGAGATAAACGATGATGCTTGGCAACATCGCCAGAAGCGTAATGGCTATAAAGATGTTCGGGGTGATACTTTCATCGGTGCGCAAGCTGCCGAGAATCACCGGAATAGTGTTCAGGCTGTCGTGGTTGACGACAATTAACGGCAGCAGGTACTGGTCCCAAATCATGATGAAGCCAAACGTGACTACTGTGCCAAGAGCAGGTTTCACCAACGGCAAGATGACGTGGAAGAAGATTTGCCATTCGTTTGCACCATCGATGCGCGCGGCCTCTTCCAGCTCTTTGGGGATGGCGGCCATAAATTCGCTCAGTACGAAGATGGAAAATGCCCAACCCACTACCGGCATGATCATCCCGAGATAGGTGTTATAGAGCGACGCATCAATCAGTGGCAGCTTCCAGTTGATTATCATGTACAGCGGAATAGCGATAACTTCTTCCGGCAACATCATGGTGGAGAGGATCACAAGGCTCACCAGCGACACACCGATGAACTTTTTCCGCGCCAGGGCGTAAGCGGCAAGCGCACTCACCGACACCTGCAAAATGGTGCCAACAAAAACGACAATCATCGAGTTAAGCAGATATTGCCAAACGCCAATGTCGTTCCAGGCGAAGATAAAATTCTCCAACGAAAACTCATTAGGCCATGCCAGCAACTCGCCCGGTTTAACGGGCGCTCCGCTGAATGCGGTAGCAACAATTCCCCAGAATGGCCCAACGAATACAATCAGCAACAAGCCATAAATCATCCAGCGGCCTGCGGTATCCCAACGTTTACCTAACATCGGTGGCTCCTTAATAGCGGGCAATGCGCTTTTTCAACGTGAGATGACAAATCGTCAACAGCACGGTAAAGGCGAATAACAGGAACGACACCGCCGAAGCATAGCCGTAGTCAAATTGCTCAAATCCGAGTTTATAGATATGGGTCATGATCATTTCAGTGGAGTTAGATGGCCCACCGCCAGTTGTGGCATACACTTCTGCAAATACACGGAACCCGCGAATAAAGGAGAGCATCAACACCACTGAAATCGCCGGGATCATGCCTGGTAGCGTGACGTAACGCAGGCGGTTCCACCAGTTCGCGCCATCAACGTTTGAGGCGTCATAGAGATCACGGCTAATGCCCGCCAGACCTGCGATAAAGATAACCATGTTATACGGCACCGCTTTCCAGATATGCAGCAACATGATGACCCACAGTGCCTGGTCTGAACTTGCGAGAAATCCCTGGTCGGCAATACCAAACCAGCTCAGGATATGGTTCATTACGCCGTTCGGGGTTGGGTTAAACAGGATTCTCCACATTTCGGCGACTATAGCCGCACTGGTTACTGCGGGCAGGAAAATGGCGGTGCGGATAAAACGCAGATGACGAGCGGGCCCTTCAAGTAACATGGCAAGGAAAAATGCCAGTACCGCACCAATCACCATTGTCACCACGACATAAAGGAAGGTATTGAGTACCGCAGCATGGAGTTCAACATCGGCAAAAGCACGGGAAAAATTGGTTAATCCCACCCATTCGTCTGGTTGATTGAAGTTCACCTTGTAAAAACTCATCACCAGGCCTTGCAGCATGGGAATAAATTTAAACCAGGTGAAGATGACCAGTGCCGGAGCAAGAAATATCCACGGCACCAGATTCCGTTTCTGGCGGGAAGTTAACATCGTTATTTTCACTCTATAAAGATTCAGGCTGTGGCTGAGTGTCAGGCGACGCTTCGCTTACCCGCCCTACATTTCGGAGCGTGTAGGGTGGATAAACGTAAGCACCATTCACCAAATTCAAAAACCAAACTTATTTCGCCAGCACCTGCTGTTTATCAAGCTCGGCATTGACCTTCTCATTGGTCACTTTCAGTTCGGCGGCGATATCACTATTACAATCAGCCAGAATACGGTTGAAACCATCAGCGGTTATCTGGCGAATTGGCGTCCAGTTAGGCACCTGCGGTACATAACGACCATGTTCAGCGTAAAATTTGGCGAAGGTCGCCCAACGCGCATCGTCATATACAGCCTGAATATCAACCTGTTTATTCACAGGTAAGCGCACTACCGGAATGTGTTTCGTGCCTTTACCCATACCGATTTCTTGCCCTTCCTGGGAAATCATAAATTCGATGAACTTCCGTGCGGCTTCTTTATTCTTGCTGCTTTTCATCATGAAGACAGTGGTACCTTCGGCAAGCGTTGCGCTACTTTTCGGCCCTTCGAGGGTCACGACTTCAAACTTGTCTTTACCTGGGTCTTTATCAAACAGCGCAATGTGATACGGGCCGGTAAAGAACATGCCAGTCTGGCTTGAGCGGAAAGATGGAATAATGTCTGCGGTTGTCGCGTTAATAGCGCCTGGCTGAACAACTTTTTCACAAAGCATCCCCCGCATAAATGCCAGGGTTTCAACGGCCGCAGGCTCATCAAGCGAGGCTTTGAATTTACCCTTGCCTGATTCGCGAATGAAATCCCCCCCTGCCTGCCATAAAAATGCGCTCATAAACCAACTGGCGTAACCACGCGTAGTGGAACCCGGCAACAAAAAGCCGTAGGTGTCGTTTTTACCATTGCCATCCGGGTCTTGTGTGGTGAAGGCTTTAGCCAGCTTTGCCACATCGCCCCAGGTTTTGGGTTCAGGCATACCCAGTTTTTCGCGCCAGTCTTTACGGACAAACAGCGCAAAGGTTTGGGCAGAAGTAGGTACGCCATAGAATTTACCGTCGGTGTAGCGAGTACTTTCCCAGGCTGTAGGATAAATATTGTCACTGCCTGCAATGGATTTGGGGTCAATTTCATCGGCAATGCCGAGTTGGATGAACTGCCCAATAGCAACTGCATCATTGAAGATCAGATCAGGTAAAGCGTTACCCGCAGCGGCACGTGCAAGGCGCTGTTCAAAGTCTGTCGTAGCATTAAAATATTCAATTTTAATGCCGGTTTTCTTCTCAAAGGTTTCAGCCTCTTGTTTGTAAATATTTTTAGAGTCATTGCTGGCGCGAATCCAGACATTTAGTGTTTCAGCCGCGAATGTTTGCGAAGCACTAAAACCAAGGGCAGAGATCAGTAATACGGATTTTAATTTTGTGGAAAACATTTATATTCACGTCCTTATTTTAAGAGATTTGATTATTGAGAAAATGGAGTGAAGCAGGTTATTTCAGGAACGAAAAAAGGCTGCGGGGTAATTAAATAGAATGCATGAGGTAAAAACAACGGGGCAAAACAGAAATAGCGTTTCATAATCCAGAAATGTGCTTCAAGTCACACGAAAAAACAAGTCAAAAACACACGCTAAAAATATAACCATAAAATTCAATCAATTATAAAAATCAAAAATACAAACAACATTTGAAAAACATTTTAAAACCATTGATTTACGTGACGCCAAGCTCATTTTTTGAGGCTATTTACCCTTGAAAACGTTAATTTGATGTGAGTCACATAAAAATTAATCCTGCCTCTTACACTGCGCACTCGGCATCATAAATATTATTTCCACTCTTATATTTTACGAAATCAACAATACTTCTACAGGTATAGAATCTAAATTATTCGAGCTTCAGAAAGGAGCAATGCAGTTAATCCTCAGAAGCTTACTCAGGTAAGTGACCTGGAGTGCGAGGAAAGCCAACACACATCCAACGTGAAATATGACGGTTATAAATAACCTGATATTTAATAAGCGATAGTCATTATCGCCCTGACATTATTCCATTAGTGGACGGAGAAAATATGCGCCCGATGAAACCCATTTTATTGTCTCGCCTGTCATTACTTTCGCTAGCGGTTGCCGGCGTATTAACGGCCTCGCCACTGTATGCAGCCGATGCACATCCCTTGCAAATTAAGCTTGATGATTTACGTTACAGCCAACAGCAAGTTGCGGCGAAAAATCCTGAGTTTCTTGGTGCATATGAAAAGCTCATTGCCGGTGCTGATAAAGCGCTGGGCAAACCACTCTACTCGGTTATGGATAAAACCCTTACTGCCGCAAGTGGTGACAAACATGATTACTACAGCTTCCCCCCATACTGGTGGCCCGATCCAAACAAAAAAGATGGCCTGCCTTATATCCGTAAAGACGGTCAAACCAACCCGGATGCCAACAGTGACGCCACGGACAAGAAGCGCCTGGTGAATATGAGTAATGATGTTTGGACATTGTCGCTGGCATGGCAATTTACCCAAAAGCCAGCCTATGCCGAAAAAGCGCGTGAACAGTTATTGAACTGGTTCGTTAATCCTGACACCCGCATGAATCCTAACCTGCAACATGCTCAGGCGATCCCGGGGATTAATGACGGACGTGGAATTGGCCTCATCGACAGCCGCGCATTGGTGGAAGTCATCGATGCCGTGGAGTTACTGCGCCCTGCTAACGTCATTAGTGATGATGACTATCAAAAAATTAAACAGTGGTATGGCGATTTCTACCACTGGATGACGACCAGTCAGAATGGTTTTGAAGAAGATAATTGGCACAACAATCACGGCACTTACTTTGATTTGCAGGCAGCCTCTTTTGCGCTATTTAGTGGCGATCTTGCTGCGGCCAAAAAGCGTCTACAAATCACCCAACTGCGTCGTATTCCCGCCCATTTCGATAAAGATGGTCGTCAGATGGCAGAAATTGAGCGTACCCGTCCGTGGCATTACAGCAATTTCCATCTTGAGGCCTACAACAAACTCTGCCGCCTTGGTGAGATCGCACAGGTGGATGTGTGGAACTTCACCCTGGATGACCGCAGCCTGCGCAAAGGCTACGCGTATGTCGCCAACTATGTTCACAGCAATGAGCCTTGGCCGTGGAAAGATATCGACAAAATGGATGATAAAAAAGCGCTAGTGAACATGGTCAGTGCGGCACGAGCATGGCCTGATGACAGCGCCTTTGCCGAAAAAGCACAATGGCTAATGGCAAAATATCCTGATGATATCTCTCATCTTATTACCCCATTAAAACAACACTGAAAGAGCGTAAGGATCGAGCGATGAAGCAGTTCACCACGCAACAACTTATTCTCCTTCGTCAACGTATAGCCCAACAGCCTGAAATAGTGGCGCAGTTGATTGCCGAAAATACCGTGGTGCTTAACAACCCGGTCAAAGTGCCGGAAACCGCGCGGGCAACCTGGAATCTCTACTATTTCTGCCCGGATCACGCAGTCAGACTAAAATGGGATCGTCACGCCCCAACCTCCCATTGCTGCCCGGTTGATGGGAAGTCGTTTAGTGGCGAACCCTACGACGGAGCCTGGTGGCGCGAGCTTAATGGGCTGAATGCTAAAGCCTGCCACCAGCTTGGCTTGCTGTGGCAACTCACGGGTGAACAAGGTTATCTGGATAAGGTCAGCGAGTTATTGATGCGCTACGCCGAGTATTATCCGGGCTACGAAATTCACGGAGAGATCCCTTACAACGGGCCCGGTAAAATGAATGCACAGACGCTGTGCGAAGCCAACTGTATGCTGGATTTCACCCTCGGCTATGATTGCATCGCTGAAGCTTTGTCCGCGCAGCAGCGTGAATACATTACTACCCGTTTATTACGCGAGGGTGCGCAATTTCTGATGGCCCATCGCACTGCGCAATTGCATAACCATGAGGTAAAAATCGGCTGTGCTATAGGGATTCTGGGCTTTGTTCTTGAAGATGAGGCCTTGCTGGAATTTGCGGTAAATCAGCCTTACGGGCTGCGCTATCAACTTGAGCATGGTTTGTTTGAAGAAGGCTTGTGGTTTGAAGGCTCCATTCATTATCACTTCTATGCACTACAAGGATTCCTGGCATTCGAAAAGCTGGCTATGGGTTCGCGCTGGAGCTTGCTTGATGAGCCCTTCTATAAAAAAATGCTCAGCTTCCCTCTTGCGCTGCTAATGCCTGATGGCACATTTCCACGTATCAATGATTGTATCTATGGCCAGGAAAAGCTCGATCATAGTCATCTGTATGAATTTGCCTGGTATTACTACCAGGATGAGCTTTATGCCGCGGTGCTTAAGGCTATTGGCCAGCAAAACCCAGAGCCTCATTTTGATGCCTTTGTTTATGCCTCGCCGCTGCCAGAAGAACTGCCTGAACTGATTCCTGATGCTCATCTTCACGCCCCCCATTGCGGCCTGACTATCTGGCGCAACACGCAAAAGAAACGTGCGTTGCTGATAAAACACACACCATTCGGCGGTGAACACGACCACTATGACCGCCTGAATATTCTGCTTTTTAATGGTGGAAAAGAGATCCTCCCCGATCTGGGCACCACCGGATACGGCGCGCCAATGCATTATGCGTATTACAAAAATAGCGCTACCCACAATACGATAACGGTGAACCAGACCAACCAACCGCCTGCGATTCCTGTGGTGCACTATTATCACGAAAGTGATGCATTTTGCTGGCTGGATACAGGAGTAGACTGGCGGCACGTCCCCCCGGAGCTCGACAGCCATACGCGTGTGCAGTGGGATAACGAAGCCTGGCGCGATGTGCGTTTTCGCCGTCGTTTACTGTGGCTGGATAACGCCATTGTTGATATCAGCAACGTGCAAAACCCGCACAACCAACAAATCGACTGGACGTTGCATCTGCAAGGAAAAGCGCTGGATAGCGAGGGAGAATGTGCGCAATTTAGCTCTCATGGCCCGCTGGTGATGATGAAAGATGCCCGTTGCGTACAGTTAACCAATAGCCAGCCACGTCACTTTGCCACAACTCATCATGGGCAAGCGTTGTGGCTTTACGGCCATGCTGAGTTATGGCAAGGAAATGCTCCGGATAACCCAGCGGTTCAAGATCTGAGCTATCTGGTTCTACGCAGCAAAGAGCAAACCTCTCAGTTCATTTGCGTCTGGGATTTTGACCATCAACAGCCGATAACCGATATGCACGTTACACCGGGTTCTAACGGTGTGACAATCCAACTCAAACGTGGGGAAAAAACGTTAGCAATTGATCTTTGTGAAGAATATGCGGTACTCCCACAACTTAAAACCTCACATATTCCATTATAATTCTTTGGGCGGACACTTCTCCGCCCAACTCAATTAATCACTTACTTTGCCAGGTCTTCGCAAACCTCGCCCATTAAATTGTTAATTATTTGTTATAAATAATTGTTTTTATTGAGTTTTAACAAATCCGATCTGCGTCTCAATGGTAACCCTTACAATCTGTAATGCTTTGTGCGATAGAATTTTAAAAGGGATTGTCATGATTACTATTGAATTTATTGTCATTATTTTATGCCTTCTGGTCGGGACTCGCTTTGGCGGGATGGGGCTTGGTTTAATCAGTGGAATTGGGTTGTTTATCCTGACTTTCATTTTTGGCCTTGAGCCAGGAAAGCCGCCTGTTGATGTGATGCTCACCATTCTTGCCGTAATCGGTTGTGCAGCTACATTGCAAACCGCGGGCGGCCTGAATGTCATGATGCAATTTGCTGAACGCCTGCTACGTAAACACCCGCAACACATCACTCTGCTTGCTCCTTTCACAACCTGGATGCTGACGTTTTTGTGTGGAACAGGGCATGTGGTCTACACCATGTTCCCGATAATCGCCGACATTGCGCTTAAAAAAGGGATTCGCCCGGAGCGCCCGATGGCGGTGGCATCGATTGCTTCACAGATGGCGATTACCGCGTCGCCAGTGTCAGTTGCTGTAGTTTCACTTATCTCAATTCTGGCCGCTAACCATGGGATTGGCCAAGCCTGGGGTATTCTCGATATTCTCTGTGTTTCCGTGCCTGCGTCGTTATTTGGTGTGTTAATTGCTGCACTGTGGAGTTTACGTCGCGGTAAAGATTTGCAGGACGATAAAGAGTTTCAGGAGAAGCTCAAAGACCCAAAGCAGCGTGAATTTATTTACGGCAGCAGCGAAACGCTGATGGACCAGGTGTTCCCAAAACAAGCCTACTGGTCAACATGGATTTTCTTTGCCGGGATCCTGGTTGTGGTCTTATTGGGCGCTATTCCGACCCTGCGTCCAGCGTTTGAAATTAAAGGTGCGCTAAAGCCACTATCAATGAATCTGGTTATCCAGATGATGATGTTGATTGCGGGTGCCGTAATGTTGATAGTCTGCAAAGTAAATGCATCGGCTATCTCTAATGGTGCGGTATTTAAAGCCGGAATGGTGGCGATTTTCTCAGTATTTGGTGTCGCCTGGATGAGTGATACTTTCTTTCAGGCACACCTTGAAGAGCTGAAAATGGCGCTGGAAGGGGTGGTGAAAAGCCATCCGTGGACGTATGCCATCGTGCTGTTCTTGGTTTCTAAACTGGTCAATAGCCAGGCTGCTGCGTTAACCGCTGTGGCGCCGATGGGATTGATGCTGGGTGTTGAGCCGAAAATGCTGATTGCCTTCTTCCCGGCTTCTTACGGCTACTTTGTCCTGCCAACCTATCCCAGTGATCTGGCATGTATTGGCTTTGACCGTTCGGGTACGACAAAGATTGGTAAATTCATCATCAACCATAGTTTCATTTTACCAGGGTTGATTGGCGTGAGCTGCGCCTGTGCGGCGAGTTACTTGCTAGTGATGACATTCTTCTGATGACAAATCGCCCTTGAATAAGGGCGATTTAAATGGGGAATTAATGCGCTTCGTTCTGTGGCGTAAACTTCAACTCAATCAAGCTAATCGCTTTCTGAATAGCGCGGCGGGTCACCGGATCTGCCGCTGCCGGATGAGTGGCGAAATCAATGGTCTTTAATTGATTAGCCATTTTTTCGCGCACTTCTACCGGTGCAATCACATCAATTACATCCAGAATTTGCTTAATCACCAGCTGGCATGCCACTACATCGGAAACCAGTTCCTGGTCGACAGATAATTGTTCGGACATCATTTCTCTCCTGTTTCGCAATGGGCGACATAGTACATTTCTGCACGCTGAAACGGTATCGGTAATCGACATTCCATTACTTTATTCGCGAAGAGAATTTTGTGGCTTTTACAACACTATTTTTATGGCCAGACGATTAGAATGCTGCCAATAAACATAAGGGCAGAACAATGACTGAACATGAAAAATTACTGGCGGGTTTGCATTACAACACTCGCGATCCTGAGTTGCTCGGGATGTATCACAACGCACGGGCGGTAACCAAACAGCTGGCACAGCTCGATTCTCACGACTTTGAAACCAAACTCACGCTGCTGCGTGAAATGCTGGGGGGTTTTGGGGACGAAAGCTGGATTGAATTACCGTTCTGGTGTGACTATGGAAAACACGTCACCATTGGCCGTAACTGCTTTATTAATACCAATGTGGTGTTTCTCGACTGCAATACCGTGACGATTGGCGATAACACGTTGGTGGGGCCAAATGTTCAGTTCTACACCCCTGTTCATCCGCTGTCGGCGAAAGAGCGGCTGACAGGAAATCCCGATTATCCATTCCTGACCAGCGCTAAACCGATTGTTGTTGGCAGCAATGTCTGGATTGGTGGCAATGTGGTTATTTTACCTGGTGTGACAATCGGTGATAACACCACCATTGGCGCGGGAAGCATTGTCAGCAAAGATATCCCTGCAGGTGTGCTGGCAATGGGGCAACCATGCAAAGTAGTGCGGGAGCTTGAATAAGCCCCCGCCATTCATTACGAGTTTTCAAACAGCCAACAAGCAACCCGATGTCCTGGTGAAATTTCTTGCATCACCGGGATTTGGCTTTGGCATTTATCCATCGCCCTTGGGCAGCGATTGCAAAATTTGCAACCTGGCCAATCGCTCATGGCTCCTGGTAATTCGCCTTTAATACCGCCCTGATCAAGCATTTGTACATGCGGATCGGCCACCGGGATTGATGCAAGGAGTGCCCGGGTATAGGGATGTGCCGGTTCTGTGTAGAGCGTTTCAGCCGGAGCTTCCTCAACCAGCGTCCCAAGATACATCACACCAATACGGTCTGAAATATGGCGCACCATGGAGAGATCGTGAGCAATAAACAGATATGTCAGACCCAGTGCCTGCTGTAAATCCTGCAAGATATTGACCACCTGCGCCTGAACGGAAACATCCAGTGCCGACAGTGGTTCGTCGCAAAGCACAAACTCAGGGTTTACTGACAGAGTTCGGGCAATACTTATACGCTGCCGCTGGCCACCACTAAACTCATGCGGGAAGCGGTTTAAGTGTTCCGCTTTTAACCCCACTTTTTCCAACAGTTCAAGTGTGCGTGTTTCGCGCTGTTCTTTACGATAACCATGGATTTTCATCGGCTCGGCAATTAACTGCGCGACAGTCATACCTGGGTTTAACGATGAGTATGGGTCCTGGAAAATTGCCTGCATGCGGCGGCGCAACGGTTTAAGTTGCTTGTCGCTCATCTTTGCAATGTCCTGGCCTGCAAACTCAATTTCGCCATCGGTAATATCAAACAGGCGTAGTACGCTACGCCCAAGTGTTGATTTACCGCAGCCAGACTCGCCCACCAGCCCGTAGGTTTCACCAGGATAGATATCAAAACTCACGCCATCGACCGCTTTAACCGGTGGCGTTTTATTAAACCAACCCTGTTGGCTATGGAAATATTTGCGTAAGCCCTTTACACGGACTAATGGCTTAACGTCCTGCATTGTTCACCTCCGAATCCCATAGCCAGCACATTGCCTGACGCCCCTCTCCGGTTTGGTACATGGGAGGCAGACTGCTGCAACGCTCCATGCGCTGCGGGCAACGCTCT
This sequence comes from Buttiauxella noackiae, assembly GCF_000737905.1. Lineage (NCBI taxonomy): Bacteria > Pseudomonadati > Pseudomonadota > Gammaproteobacteria > Enterobacterales > Enterobacteriaceae > Buttiauxella > Buttiauxella noackiae. Next base: position 70,557 of record NZ_JPRU01000001.1, on the reverse strand, counting down.
GCAAACGGGCAACCAGGTGGTGGGTTGAGTAACCCCGGTGGCGAACCTTCGATAGGTGACAAACGAGCGCTAGCCTCCCCTGGACGCGGCAACGAAGCCAAAAGCCCGCGAGTATAAGGGTGTGCTGGACGGTAGAAAATATCCTCCACGCTCCCCTGCTCCATCACAAGTCCGCCATACATCACCACCACGCGCGAGCACACCTGCGCCACAACGCCGAGGTCGTGTGTAATCAGCATGATTGCGGTGTCCGTTTGCTGCTGTAGCTGTTTTAGCAAACGTAAAATCTGCGCCTGAATGGTGACATCCAGTGCGGTTGTTGGCTCATCGGCAATCAGCAACGCCGGGTGGCATGAGAGTGCAATAGCAATCATCACGCGCTGGCGCATACCGCCACTGAACTCATGCGGATATTGGTTGTAACGCTGCTGCGCATGACTAATCCCCACCTGTTGCAACATGGCAATCGACTTTTCTTTGGCTGCTTTTTTACTGAGGTTCTGATTGCGTATCAGGATTTCGCTCATCTGCTTGCCAATGGTCAACACCGGATTAAGCGCAGTCATTGGATCCTGAAAGATCATGGCAATGTCATTGCCACGAATATGGCGCATTTGTTCCGGTGTTTTACGGGCTAAATCTTCGCCCATGAAATGGACATGGCCGCCTACGATTTTACCGTTGCTACCCAGCAGTTTGAGCACTGATTTACAGGTAACACTCTTGCCGCAGCCTGATTCACCAACTATCCCTACCACTTCACCGCGTTTGACTGCAAAGCTTACGCCGCGCACTGCCTTGACTTCCCCTTCACGGGTGAAGAAGGACGTTTGCAGGTTATCGAGTTCCAGTAAGTTATTCATCGCGGTTAGCTCCGGGCTCAAAGGCAGTACGTAAAACATCGCCCAATACGTTAAAACTCAGCACCGTCAGCAAAATAAGAACACCCGGGAACATCGCAAGCCATGTTGCTTCACCAATAAAAGATTGCGCGTTGTTGAGCATGCTTCCCCATGAGGCATTTGGCTGCTGTACGCCAAGTCCGAGGAAGCTCAGCGTCGACTCCATCAGGATTGCTGAGGCGATATTCAGCGTTGCCGCAACCATAATGGTCGGCAAAATATTCGGGATAATATGGCGCGCAATGATGATTAACGGATGCTCACCACATGCACGGGCGTACACCACATACTCACGCTCTTTCACCGATAAGGTTTCGGCACGCACCAGGCGTGACATACTCATCCAGGTCAATGCACTGATAATCACGATGATATTGCCAATACCCGGCTTTAAATAAGCGTTCAACACCAACAGCAGGAAGAAGGCTGGGATCGACATTAAAATATCAACCACCCGCATCATCAGGTTATCGATGCGCCCACCAAAATAGCCGCTAACAGTGCCTACCACCGTGCCAATCAACGTTGAAAATAGCATTGCCAGAAAACCGACCATTAACGAAATCTGGCCGCCGTATAAAGCACGAGTGAAATAGTCTCGTCCATAGTCATCAGTTCCGAACCAGTGTTGTGCATCCGGCGGTGTGAGCCTTGCGGTCAATGACATCTGGTTTGGATCCCAGGGACTGAATGTTGCCAGTAATGCCGCGATGCTGAAAATAACCAGAATCAGTAGTGATATTTGAGCTGGACGATTACGTTTCAGGCCATGTTTAACTTGTTGCCAACGTCTACTCATCGTCTTACCTCAACGCCTTAATGCGCGGGTCAGCCACGCGATATAACATGTCAGCCAATAAATTTCCGACGATAAGCATCAATGAAGAAAGCATGATCATCGCCATGATTAATGGGTAATCCAGGGAAGTTATCGACTGAATCCCCAACAGGCCCATGCCTGGCCAGGAGAAGACGCTTTCAGTCACATATGCGCCCACCACCAGCTCGCCAAATGAGATACCAAAGAGTGTGATAACCGGCAGCAGCACGTTTTTAAGCACATGGCGGAACAGGATCGAGCGACGTGTAGCACCGTAAGCCAACTGTGTTTGCACATAATCAGCCGACAACTGCGTAATCGTGTTGGAGCGGATATAACGCACGTAATTGGAAAGATTATAAAAACTCAGTGCAATGCACGGCAAAATACCGTGACGAATAACATCAAGCCACGAGTCTTCCATACCAATCGTTCGCATGCCCATACTCGGCAACCAGTTTAGCTGAACCGAAAACACGGTTATCAGCAAAATACCAAACCAGAAGATAGGCACTGAAATACCGATATAAGCAAACATATTCAGGAAGTGATCAAGCCAGCGGTGTTTGAAAGCGCCCGCCACTAAGCCCAGCGGGATAGCCAGCACCATAGCCAGAACCAGTGATGCCCCCATCAGGCCAAGAGTTGCAGGAATGCGCTCGGCAATCATAGTTAACACCGGGCGATGGTAAATGAGTGAGTAACCCAAATCCCCTTGCAGCACATTTTTTAGCCACAACAGGTATTGCATAAACATGGGCTTATCAAGCCCCAGACTGTGCCGGATACGCTCGATATCCTCCGGGCTCATACGCGGAGTAATATAAGCCTGTACCGGGTCGCCGGGTGCCAGTTTGACCAGCAAAAACGACACCAGCGAGATGAAGAACAGCATCGGCACCAGTTGGGCCAGGCGTCGTACTAACACGTTGTTCATACTGCCTCAAAATTGACTCAAGCAATGTCGGATGACGCTACGCTTATCCGACCTACAATAAGGGCCTCTTAAACGAGACCCTTAAAGATAAAGTAATTATTGTTGATAGATCTTCGACCAATCCTGGAACATATAAACAGGTTTAGGTTCAGCCTCTTTGGTTCCGGCAAAACGTTTATCGACTGCAACAACCGCGTTAGTGTAGGCAATTGGGTACCATGCCATATCGTTTGCAACGGTCTGCTGAATTTGCTTATAGATTTCAGCACGTTTTGTTTTGTCAGTTTCAGTTGCGCCCTGGTTCCACAGCGCATCGAACGCAGGGTTTTTGTAGTGCGCGTAGTTATAAGCTTCGTTGCTCATGTACAAAGACTTATAGCCATCAGGTTCCATACCCATGATGTAGCCACCCAGACTCAGCTCATAAGAGGTATTTTTCATATCCAGGCTACGTTGCGACATGGCGTTAGCATCCAGTGGCATCAGCTCAACCGCAATACCCACGTTTTTCAGCTGTTGTTGAATATACAGCCCCATGCTTTCCTGAGTTTTATTGCTATTGATGTAAGCGAGGCGCAGTTTCAGATCCGCAGGTGCGCCCGCTTCTTTCAGCAATGCTTTCGCTTTTTCAACATCGTACTTGTAGGTTTCAACATCATTGGTTTGATACAGCGTATCTGGCGTCAGAATCGATGCGGCAGGTTGCGCATATTCCAGCGAAGAGAATGCAGCCTGAACCAGTTCATCTTTATTGATGGCATAAGCAATGGCCTGACGCAGCGCCTTGTTCTTCATACTGTCAATATTCTGGTTAAACGTCATATATGCCAGACGCCCTTCCGGGTAGATAACGAAGTCGAATTTACCGCTGCTTTTCAAACGATTGACATCCTGAGGGTCAATCATCTTCATATTGATTTCGCCGTTTTGCAGCGCAAGATTGGCAGAGTTGCTGTCTTTAGCGAAACGATAAGTCACCGTGTCTAGCTTCGGCTTGCCGTTCCAGTAATCATCAAAGCGAGTGAGCGAGTAATACTGCCCGGCGCGATATTCTTTGAATTTGAACGGGCCTGAACCGACTGGAGTATCGTTTTTGGTGCTCTTTTCCAGATCGCCACTGTCATTAGCAAACACATGTTCCGGGATTGGGTAAATCTGTACCAGTGTGCCTACAAACGCAGCACTCACCTGCGGCAGAGTAAATTTCACTGTCAGGTCATCAATTTTGCTGACCTGAATTGGCTTATCGCCGTACACAAACATGCTGCGGAAGAAGCTGTGCTGCTTCTCATCAAGCAACTTATTGAAAGTAAACACAACATCATCTGCGGTTATGGCCTTGCCATCTTGCCATTTCAGATTCGGTTTAAGTTTTAAGATGTATGAGAGGTTATCTTCTGATGGGGTAAGACTCTCTGCCAGAGCCCATTCAATTTTATCACCATTGAAGCTATAAAGCGGCGCGTATAGCGTCTGCATAATAGTCAGCGTGGTACGGTCGCTGGCATACAGTGGGTTCATCGCCAGAGGATCGCCAGTGGTCACGCCAACAATTAAATTGCCGCCATCCTGGGCTGCTTGTTTAGCCGGCGCAGGAGCCGCCGCAGTTTCAGTTTTTGCATTATCACAGCCAGAAAGGGCCAGGGCCAAAGAGGCAAACAGCGCAGATAACAACAGGGGTTTACGCATTTATTCACGGACTCCGTCTCAATTAGAGACCGCATAGTGCACCAGCCATACCCACAATGTAAATAAGTGTAAAACGCATAACGTTATGCGAAAAAGTGCTAAAGAAAAAATTGTGGATATAAAGAGTCGTTTCGTGAGTAAAAAGGCAAATTTCAGACATAAAAAAACCTGCCGCAGCAGGTTTTTTTCAAGCAGGCAGATTAAAACATGCCAGCGGGTGGTACATCTTTGAACGTCTTGCAGTATTGCTCGAACATGCTTTTCAGGATTTTGCGCATTTTCATTGTGTGCTCCAGTTTTTTTGTTTTGCAGGTGTTGCTCGTTATGCGACTAATAATATGACATCTGTCACACAAATCAATAGTTTTGTGATGCACATCACACATTTTTAGTGTGGATTTTACATCTCCGTCACACAAAATGGCTTGCATATCCACGACTTAACTGGTTAATTGGCTCAGCAATTTTTTAAAACATTATTTTAATTTTGAATTTCACTCATGACTAACTCCCCTTCTCCAGCAGCAAAGCGTGGCATTTCAGGAATGGCACTCCTGGTCGCCGGTGCTTTTTTCATGGAATTTCTCGACGGGACGGTCATTGCCACCGCGCTGCCGGAAATGGCCCGAACTTTTGGTGTCGATGCCGTTGATCTGAATATCGGTATGAGTGCCTACTTGCTGACGCTTGCGGTATTGATACCCGCCAGCGGCTGGATTGCTGACCGATTTGGCGCACGTAAAGTATTCACCCTGGCACTCGGGATCTTCACTTTCGCCTCGGTACTGTGCGGCATCGCAAACACGATTGAGCAGTTTGTCGCGATGCGCATTTTACAGGGGATCGGAGGTGCGCTGATGGTACCTGTCGGGCGGTTGGCGGTCCTACGTACAACTCCTAAACATTTATTGATAACCGCAATTGCCACCCTCACCTGGCCCGCCCTGGTTGCCCCCATTATCGGCCCGCCGCTGGGAGGATTTATCACCAGCTATGCCTCATGGCGTTGGATTTTTTATATCAATTTGCCGCTTGGGTTAATTGCCATGGCGCTGGCGTGGCGATTGATTCCCGATATTCACGATGATGACCGCCGCCCGTTTGACGGCATTGGTTTTACCGCCACTGCAGTGGCAATGATTAGCCTGGTGTACGGCCTGGAAATGCTTGGGCAATCGCAAATTAATGCGCTGCCAACCGTGAGCTTGCTGTTATTAGGTGCAGCGGCGCTGTGGTTCTCACTGTGGCACTTTAAACACGCTAAGCACCCGATGATTCGCCTTGATGCTTTAAAGGTGCAAACCTTTGGTGTGACGATGTACGGGGGCTCTTTATTTCGTACATCCATCAGCGCAGTCCCTTTTTTATTACCGTTACTATTCCAGGTCGGTTTCGGAATGGACGCCTTTCATTCGGGCTTACTGGTGTTAGCAGTCTTCGCCGGAAATCTCGCAATGAAGCCTGCAACGACATCATTAATTCGCGCATTAGGTTTCAAGAAATTACTCATTATTAACGGCCTTCTGAACGTCGCCTCTCTGCTGGCTTGTGCGTTTCTTACTCCGCACACCGCAGTTTGGGTGACCATAGCAATACTGTTCTTTGGCGGGATGTTCCGTTCGATGCAGTTTACGGGCATAAGTACCCTTGCCTTTTCAGATGTGCCATCTACGCAAATGAGCTACGCCAACACGCTATTTAGTACCGCAACGCAGCTTTCTGTAGGGCTCGGGATTACGCTTGGTGCGATTGGTATTCGCCTGGGGGAGAACGTCAGTCAGTGGCTGGATTTAACCGCCATCCCAGGGATTTCTATCAAGATTTCGTTTGTGATGATTACGCTTATTTGCCTGGTCGGTCTGTTTGACCTACTGCGTTTACCACACAATGCGGGTAGTAGTGTGTCGAAAAAACATTAACCCTGTTGCTGGCCTCAATTACACTTATCTATAGGTCAGGTGTGTGAGGCCATTATGAAGCGCTTATCGATTTACTTATTGCTGATGTTGTCGTTGCCAGGGTCTCAAGCTCTTGCAGTTGAGATCCAGCCCCTTACTAACCCTTCTTTGCATAACCCTTACCCAAAAACCAGTGCCGTGCAGCAAGACTGGCCGGAGATGATGCCGGAGCAAGGGATAAACAGTAAGGCTGCCGAACATCAAAGGTGGCCGCAAGAGCCAGTTCCACATTTTAGTGGACGAATAGAAGGATGGCGCTAAAAGCGCCAGGCGTTAAAGCGGTGTTGGCACAAAAAGTACGGCCAGCAAAGGCTGGCCGTAAGCAATACTAAGAGAGATTAAGCAAGGATTTCGCGTACGAATGCTTCAATCTCTTTGTTCTGGCAGTTTTCGAAGAAACATTTCTGGAAGCGTTCGCCGGTCACAGCAGTTTTCACCAGTTCACGGTCGATAGAACGCAGGGTATCCAGGTAGTTTTCTTTAACAACTGCAGCTTTAACCTGGTTGAGGATACCGGCGTTACGAACCTGCGGTTCTTTACGCTCAATCGGGTAGCCTTCACCTTTACGGCCAGTAAATGCTTTTTCAAACATGTAACGAACGTTGAGCTCAGCACCCCAGCCGAAGCCTTTAGCGAATGCCAATGACAATGCGTTACCGTTGTTGATTTGTGAGAACAGGAAAGCATCAGCAGGATCCAGGCAGTAGCCACAAACCACGCCTGGGTGGATGTTCAGAGACATCATTGCGCCCTGACCTGTGCCGCAACCGGTCACAACGAAATCTACAGCTTTAGAGTTCAACAGGATGCTGGCCATAATACCGAGGTGGATGTAGGTCAGGTGGTGATCCTGCTCATCGCTCATACCTACGTTGTAAACCGGGTACTCTTTTTCAGCAGCAACCGCTTGCAACTCATTAAGAATGATTGCATTTTTGCCAGCCTGACTGTTTTCCATCATCAGTGCTATTTTCATTTCCGTCTCCTGATTGGGTCACGGGATTCCCCGTGGTGAATAGCTTTGGTATGCACTAACGATACTAGCTCACAAACACACTTTCAAATTTAATGAAATTTTGTTTTAAAAAATTAAGGTGCGCTCACACTTCTGCATTCCACTGAGAATATTCCCACATTTTCAGGCGGGTTTTGCGATGCGGAACATCGCCACAATATCGTTAAGCTGGTGCGCTTGTTTTTCCAGTTCCACCGATGACATTGCAGATTGATGAACCAGATTGACGTTTTGCTGCGTGACCGCATCCATCTGTCTTACTGCAACTCCCACTTGCCCAATCCCCTGGCTCTGCTCACCCGACGCATTAGCGATATCTCCCATAATATTGTTCACTTGAGTGACAGCATTCAGAATCTCGCCCATCGCTTCACCCGCTTTCTTCACCTGTTCAGAACCGGTATGGATGTTATCTACGGACTCTTTGAGCAAGGTTTCTATCTCTTTTGCCGCCACGGCACTGCGCTGTGCAAGATTACGCACTTCACTCGCCACAACGGCAAAACCGCGCCCTTGCTCACCAGCCCGTGCGGCTTCCACTGCCGCATTCAACGCCAGAATATTGGTCTGGAAGGAGATGCTGTTAATTACGGTCGTGATATCGACAATTTTATGAGAGCTACTGGTTATCGTCTCCATTGTGGTCATCACTTTTTTCACCGACTCCCCACCGTTAACTGCCGTCTTAGTAGCATTTTTTGCGAGCACACTCGCATGGCTGGCATTTTCAGCATTCAGCGTAACGGTGCTGCTCAATTGCTCCATGCTGGCAGTCGTTTCTTCTAACGCTGCGGCGAGTTGTTCAGAACGAGATGACAATTCGTTATTCACTCCAGCCACTTCCGTGGCATTTCCACGGATGGTATTAGCACTGGAACGAATATTGGAAACGGCCTTTTCCCAATTCGACTGCATCTTCTGGATAGGAGAAACCATCAGACCAATGCAGTTACTGCCTAAATCAGGCAATTGTGTTTCGAGCTCACCACGCGCAAGAATATGCATATGTGCGCGAATGTTCTCAACCGGCTTTACCAGGCAAAAATAAAGATAACGTTCAGTGACAAGCGTAATGGCAATGCTTGCAAGCACGGAGGCCACGAGTAAAAAGCGAATAATACCTACCCACTTTTCTTGTTGCGCATTTAGTACCAGGCTTTGCTGTAAATCATGTAAAAACCACAGCGCAAACCCGGAAACAGCCAGCCACGCAATGGATGAGAAGATCAGTATCAGCACCACCATGACGCGGATTTTGATATTACGAATAAACTTCATGTTATGTATTTTCCTGGTGAAATAATAAAAAGCATTTCCTGCACCAGCTGTAGCCACCTCAGCTCCGTTTATTCGGTTTTTGTATGCCAATACTGAGAGTGGTCCGTGCATTACCAGTATTGTCGGCACGATTCAGCCAAACTTGATGGCAGTTATGATCAAAATTTAATCACCCTACAAATATTGGTACTGCCCATATTCAATATTATAAAGCACTAAAATTTATGTTAGGAAAGCCCATATAACTCGACCTAATTGAAATTAAGCAGCTTTATGCTGTTGGTCATTTTTCATTTTTGTGCGTGCTAAAATCATTAAAAAAATCATTTGAGCATCAGCATAATGAAAACTGTTTATTTAATTTTAGCCACAGCGTTATTAGCAGGATGCACGGTGAATAAAACGCCTGTGCCCGTGAAAAGTAGTGAAGTGGTGGGTGTGGTGCGTCTGGGATTTGACCTCTCGCCATTACAAACAGCAAAAGTGGATACTTATGTAGCGCAATCAGCAGCCAGTCACCAGTGCCAGCAGTGGGGCTATATCGCCGCATATCCTTACGGAGAGCCAATCAAAACCTGTAGCCTGACCAGTGGATCTTTGTGCCTGAGCCAAAAAGTGACGCTTGAGTACCAGTGTCGTGGAGTGGGAATGGAGCGATATCTGAAAGATGAGAGTGTTGTTCAGTAATAGGACAATGACCTTTGCATCATTAAAATCAGGGTTAGTTGAGATTTATCTTCTGACCCACAAATAAACAGTAATAATTCTTATTTTCAGAAAGAATTAATTATAAAAGAGAAATAATATTAACAACCATTCTCATTACAATAATATAATTAACAATTCCTTTGCATTAGAGAAATAATAAAATTAAAGTAGCGACATTGTTAAATATACATTCTTGTGGAGTGCACCATGCTAAAAGCTGAAATGATCGAAAAACTTAACGAACAAATGAATCTTGAGCTTTATTCCTCTCTGCTTTATCAACAAATGAGTGCCTGGTGCAGCTACCATAGCTTTGAAGGGGCCGCCGCTTTCCTGCGTCGCCATGCTCAGGAAGAGATGGAGCATATGCAGCGCCTGTTTGCTTACCTGACTGACACGGGAAGCTTGCCACGCATTAATGCGGTCCCGGCACCAGATCATGATTACTCATCTTTAGATAACCTGTTCAACGTAACTTACGAACATGAGCAGTTAATTACTCGCAAGATTAATGAATTAGCTCATGCTGCAATGACATCTCAGGACTATCCAACTTTCAACTTCCTGCAGTGGTATGTTTCTGAACAGCATGAAGAAGAGAAGCTGTTCAAGTCCGTACTGGATAAACTAAGTCTGGTTGGAAAAAGCGGTGAAGGCTTGTATTTCGTCGATAAAGAACTTTCCACCCTCGATACTCAAGCGAAATAAAATATTCCCGGCAAGTGTATTTTGTACTTGCCGGTTCTCCTTCACTAAAATGCTTTCCCCCTCTCTTCTGTAACTCTTGAAAATCTCTTTTCTGGTAAATGCCTTCCTTTGTGGCGGATATCAGGTGAGCGTCTATACTGCAAATCAGCATCTTCTTATGCCAGTTTTTTCCTAACTGCTTGCGGGTGTAATGAAATGCCCCATCGATTGTTAAGTATTATTTATAATAAAAAGCGTCATGTTCTTCCTGTTACTTGCAATAACTAATATGGACAATATGATAAAATGTTAAGAAAAAACAACAAATTAATGAGAAAGTTATTTTTCCATGAATCATGGGATATCATGATCATCAAAAATAACTCTCATTCTTTCCCCGAAAACACTCTGGATATTTTAAAGAGTGCACAAGCTAAATTACTTAAGAAAAAATATACCTTCCAGGCAGATCCTTTTATTATAGAGAAAGACAATAAACTCTATCTTTTCTACGAAGCACTGAGTTTTCTGAATTCTAAAGGCATTCTCAGATGTCGGGTTCTTGACGAAAATCTTAATGAGATTGAGGATCTCAAACTGGAGGGGTTTGATGATTTAAAGTGCCATTTATCCTTCCCATATCTTTTTTATCTTAACGATAATCTTTTTATGATTCCGGAGTCTTCAGAGAGAAAAGAGGTGATACTTTTTCAATCCACGGAGTTTCCCACTCACTGGACCAAGGTAAAAGTACTCATTTCCGATGCTGAATTTACCGATAATATATTCTTCACCTTCGAGAATTCCTGTTACCTCATTTCTACTACTATGAAAAATGAGATGGTTATTCACACCGCTGATCAAATTCTCGGTGAATGGAAAAAAATAAACCCACTTTTAAAACTGTGTAACCATCATCATCGAGGGGCTGGTGCTTCTTATTTTATCAATGATAAGAAATATATCCTTACTCAAGAGTGCACGCCTGAGTCTTACGGAAAATCCATTTTTATCAAAGAATTAACCAGCCTCAGCCCACTGCTTTTTGAGGAAAAACTGGCAGCACACGTTACAGCTGATATCAACCAAAGCGCAGGTATTCACACCTTAAATTTCTCAAGTAACCACCTTGTTTATGACACTAAAAATTGGACATTCAGCCTTTTATCTCCTTTAAAAAAGGTTTTATTTAAAGCTTGGGTTAAATACCGTAAAAAATCTTTTGCCTGAATATAAGCAAGAAAAAACCGTCGACCAGTGCTACGCTTTCAATAGTTGACAGTAAATTAAGCACTTAATACCACACTAGTTTTGTAATATTTATCTGGAGATATTATGGCAATTCTTGTTACCGGTGGTGCTGGCTATATAGGCTCACATACTGTATTGGCTTTACTTGAAAGAGGTGATGACGTCATCGTTATCGATAATCTCTCTAACTCATCTCAAAAATCTTTAGACCGGGTTGCAGAGTTAACAGGAAAACAACCCACTCTCTACGTTGCTAATATTTTAGATAAGCCTGTTTTGAAAACTGTTTTTTCAGAACATATGATTACCGATGTTATTCATTTTGCTGGTTTAAAGTCTGTTGGTGAATCAATTAAAAAACCACTGGAATATTATGAGAATAATGTTACTGGCACCCTGGTTTTACTCAGTGAGATGTTAAATGCAGGTGTAAAAAGCCTCATATTCAGTTCATCGGCAACGGTATATGGAAATCCCGAAAAAGTCCCGTTGAGTGAGGATTGCCAAACAGGCGGTACAACCAATCCTTATGGCACCTCTAAATTAATGGTTGAGCAGATTCTGCGTGATTTCTCCCTCGCGCAGCCGGAATTTCGCATTACTTGCTTGCGCTATTTCAATCCAGTTGGCGCCCATCAATCGGGGCGAATTGGTGAAGATCCAAACGGTATTCCAAATAATCTGGTTCCCTATATTTCACAAGTGGCCATCGGCAAACTCGAGTGTCTATCAGTGTATGGCAATGATTACCCAACGCCTGATGGCACTGGTGTTCGCGATTATATTCATGTGCTGGACTTAGCCAGTGGCCATCTGGCGGCGTTGGATCATCAAAATGAGGGTTCATCTTTTAAAGCGATCAATTTGGGTACTGGGGTGGGCTATTCCGTCATTGATCTCATTGAGGCATTTGAGAAAGCATCTCAGACAAAGATTAACTACAAGATTGTGGAACGACGCGTCGGTGATATAGCAGAGTGCTGGTCAGATTCATCTTTAGCAAAACAAAAACTGGGATGGCAGGCCACGCGAACACTTGATGAGATGATGCGTGATACATGGAACTGGCAGAAAAATAATCCGAATGGATACAGTTCTTAATGTCTCTTTATGATGATTTTTACACTCTGAGTCTGCATTGCCAGACTCAGAGCCAATTAATTACTCAATATTTAACTTAGAAATCCGATACCAGCTATCACTACGCTTCCCTTCGTTAGCCAGATTAATCCTCGACTTCCCCGTGCTATCCAGCATTGCCACTTCAATATAATACTGCCCGTTAACCACCTTCGCAGGTATTGGCAGGTGATATGTGGTGGGTCGCACTCCTGGTAACCAGGTGCGAATATCATCACCCGTTCTCCCCTGAGTAATGACTTTATTTGACTCGTTAACCACACGCCATGTCACATCATATTTCAAGTAAATAGGTGCGATTCCGTCATTAGCCCACTGGCTATTAAGCGCCAGGATACCGCCTTTTACGACAGTAGAATCATGGCTCAATGAGACTAAACGAAAGCGATAACCAAGCCTGATCAGCGCCCGGTCGACAATGCCACGATACTCTTTTGGCACTGCCCGTGACTTCAAATTAATCGTGCTGGCATGTTGTGCGATGGCCCAGTCAAATGTGCGTTGTACTTCGGCAAGCGTGTAGTGTTGCTCGGTTTTCCACTCTGGCATGTACCCACAGATTTCAAAACTCACAGGCGCTCGTTTCCAGGCATCATTAAAACCGGAATACGCAGCTTCGGCTGCCTCTAAGCGCTGCGGATAATCATCTTCCATCAGATTCCAGGTCGCCGAAAAGTTACGCCAGTCGCCCAAACAGTCGGCGCGCCAACCTGCGCCTTGCTTCACGGCGCTGGCCAGGTTGTGGCCACCGGCAATCAGCATAATTTTCGGTGTTTTTGGAAACGAGACAAAATGCATTCTGACGTACTGTTCTAATTGCGCTGGGGTGTAGCGTTTATCAAGCGGTTCAAGCGAGGGAAAATTGCTGTTGTGCCACTCTCCCCACGACCCCACCATGCCAATATCAAGGTATGCCAGGTTTTCATTTCCGTCGTAACGCTTGCCGAAAGCGTTGAGCAGACGCTGGCTGTATTGCAAAAATATTGGGTCATCGAGATTGGGGGCAAAAGTTTTTCCGTCTGCTGTCCAGACACCCTTAACTTTTTTAATTAACCAGTCAGGGATTTTAGAACCGCTTTCAGGGCCATCAAGTGCCATAAAGCGCAGCCCAACGTTCATCGCGGGCGTGTGCATCGCCGCGAATTTAAAAGCCTCATCAACCAGCGCGTAGTTAAATTGCCCTTCAACCGGTTCAAGCTCGCTCCAGTAGAAGCGCTCATATTCAATGCCGGGGTTCGGGTAGTCGGCCTCAGTGTGTTGTTCGCCATAACCCTGGTGAAAACTGGCGATGCCCATGCCGGGGTTGGTGAGCGGGCCTGAAAGCGCCTTTGGTGTAACGACTGTCATTGACGCAGCCAGTACGGAACCCGGAACGAACATGCATATTAACGCTATAAAAGTTTTAATCTTCATGAGAATCCGATATCCGTAGACGGTGAATGACCCAAAGCTACTTGTTCCTCAGACTGAGCCACCAGTCCCATATCCCAACATGGAAATCATGAATGAGATCAATACCTACTGCAGACTTAATCATATATAGCGTGAGTAGCACGCAGAGCGTTGCGAACAGCAAGCCTGAAAGGATCAGAATCGTCACGACGATGCGCACCAGTGTCGATTCTTTACGTAATCGCTTACGGAAATCTCGCCCTAATAAAAAGACCAGATAATAGCGTGTGCCAAAAAATGGGAAGCTCTTGCGGATATCGATGCGGTGATGTGAAGACAACGTGACTGAAATAATCGCATCTTCTATATCCTGCTTTTGTTCAGCAGTCAGTTGTGCCTGTGTTTGTTCATCAAGCACTTCATAAAAATGATCAAGAACGAGTGGGCGTCTGGTTGAATTACTCAATTTTAACCTATTGATTTATTTATTAAATGGTAGACACTTGTTGTTTTTCTGGCAATTTCAAGCCAGTCATAATTTCGTAGAAAATCACTGTAATCAATGTCACGCAGTACCACTCTGGCCTTAATTTTTTCGGCTAAATCAGCAACATCACCAACTTTAAAATAGGCTTCAGCTGGCAACCCTACTTCCAGATTTGCCGGAATATCGCTGACTACAGCAGGCAGTGAATACGACATTGCTTCCAGCAATGCTATTGGCAACCCTTCGTGATACGAAGGCATTATAAACAGCTTAGCCTGAGAAAAGACCGCCTTCAGTGCATCACCTTTTAAGAAACCAGTCAAAATAACGTTCGGTGTTTTTATCGCTAATTGCTTCAGACGCATACTGTAGTCAGAAGGATGATCCGCATCACCAACCAATACTAATGTCTCTGAGACGCCTGACTGCTGGTAGGCAACAATTAAATCATGTAACCCTTTTTCTTCCACAAAACGCCCTACCGCCACAAGATAGTTCTTAGGTTTTAGTGCGTAACGACCCAGTGTTTTGCTTATGGTTTCTACCGCCAGTGATTCCGGATTATTAACGCCGTTGTAGATTAAATGTGCATCCATACGCCGGTGTTTTTTTTGAATCAGCTGATTAATCACCTCAGAAATAACAATGACTTCATTGGCATAATTAACGGCAAGTTTTTCACCAATCAGTAAAGCCTGCTTCGCAATATATCCCCATTTCTGACGCTCATAATCAGGGCCATGATGAGTAAATACCACTTTCTTCCCCAGCAAACGCAGTAATGGCACGACAAGCCCCGGGCCAATGGCATGAACATGAACTATTGATGATTTATCAAACACGGTGCTAAATGCGGCTAAAACTGAATGGGCAATGGCCTCTAAAGCGCGTTTTTTCGGTGCCCACAGTGCGCGGGTTTCGATATTTTTGTACTGCGAATGACGATAATCGACGTAAGGAGCACGAGCGATAACACAAATATCGACATCAAATTGTTGTTTGATTGCGGGATAGAGATTTTGGCAATGCGTTTCCACCCCACCGAGTACATCAGGAATTCCACGAGTGCCCAGAACCGTAATTTTTCTGGTCATATTATGGCTTGCTTAGCAGTTCTTGATACAAATTCAGTAATGCCTGAACATGATCGCGCATTGCATATTTACCGCAAAGTCGATCATGGGCATTGAGCCCCATGCGCTGGGCTTTTTCTGGATTGATGGCTAAATCATCAAGTATATCGGCAAGCTGTTGTGCGTTTCCTGGTTCGAATAAGGCCCCATCAATACCATCACGGATTTGTTCAGGTATTCCACCAATGCGTGAACCAACAATTGGCCGAGCAAAAGACATTGCTTCAAGCACGGACATTGAGCAATTTTCATTACATTCCGAAGGCACAATAACCGTACGCGCGTGTTTTATAAGATTATCTAATTCTTCACCCTGGTGTACAAAACCAAGAAACTCAGCATCGGGATACTTCTCAATCAATTCATTGTAGATAGGACCATGACCAACAATTTTTAGTGGTATTTTATTACGCATCATCTGATGCGCTTTAGCTAAGGTTTCAATACCTTTTTCAGGACTGATGCGTCCTACAAAAAGCAAGTAGCCTCTATCTTCAATATTATCAAATGGTTGACTGTCATCAATGCCATTAACAATCACATCAATACGCGAGTTGGGTAATGTATGCTTTATCACCCCCCGCAAAAACTCACTAGGCGAGATAATAACGTCAATAGCCTGATAATTTTTTGCAATATATTGCCAGGTTGCTTCTAAAGAAAGTAATAAGCTCTTAAATGCCGAGCCTTCATAGCAACGATATATGAAAGCGTTATAGACAGCACCGTTGATACACGCATCGCACACTTTGCCATCTCGCAACATCGCGTATGAAGGGCAAGCAATTTTGTAGTCGTGAGCCGTTAACACTGTTTTACAACCGAAATCCCGGGCAACCTTTATAATTGAAGGAGTAAGCTGATGATAGATATTATGAAAATGAACAATATCCGGGCGTTCTTTATCCAGTAACGCTTTCATTTTCTTGCATGCTTCAGCGTTATGAATAAAATTCACCGATGTTTTAACCCCACCGAGTAAGTTACTGCTTTTGTGATAATCCACGTTACTGACAAAGTATTCTGCATAATCCGATGGGAAATTTTTCTCATGTTGCATAGAGAAATCAACAACTTCGACACCAGCTTGCTTCAACATATCGCGCTCTTGAAAATAAACTGTTTCCGCGCCGCCTTTGATGTAGAAAAATTTATTTACCAGTAATATTTTCATCATGGCCGCCTATTCATGGATAACTTTGCTGTCGGGTGGAACCATAGGATCTCGCACTGGGTGAGTCAGCCCTTTGACTAATCCAGCAGAGAGCACAGCTAAATTTACAACACTATGCAACCCGTTAATTAACGAACGGTTTTTAATGGCTTTCAGGATAATAAATGCAAGCAATGGCAATAGCGCTACACCTATAATCTCAGCATTAAATGTCAATATCGAAATTAGCAGCGCAAACATATAAATAGAAAAAATAATCTCGTTTTTGACCATTTTGACAACATCACGGAGATAGGGTTTCCCCCAGGCACTGCGTAATAACTCCCCTGTTGCCTGGTTGTAGCCACTGCGCCAGCGATACATTAATAATTTAAATGTCGGCATATTATGCGAGGTATGGCTGAAATAAGGGACGTCAAGGCGATGTAACTTATAACCGGCATGCAATAAACGCATCCCAAGCTCCGCCTCTTCAAAGGCATGGAGATTACGGTTGGTAAGATAACCAATTTTCTCAATTGCCACGCGACGATATAAGCCTCCACCGCCTAAATGATCGCAATCACCTATCGGATATATTTCATGCAGTCGTTGCTTGCGTGACTTAAACTCATAATTTGCAGCGTCATCCATTTCAACGGTACCCGCAACGCCCGCATATTCTGGGTGTGTCTCAAGAAATGTCAACGCGCTATCTATAAACCCTTTTTCCAGTTCCATATCGCCATCCATTAACAGCAGATATTCACCCTCGCTATACAGATAACCTAGCTGATGCCCAACTCCACAGCAACGATCCACAGGCTGCGTTAAAGAGACCACGGTCACGCCTTTAGCGCTCGCTAATTGTTGAGTGTTATCGGTCGATAAACTATCAGCCACAATGATCTTATGCGGGTAAGCAGCAATCTGCTGTTGAATACTATCGATAGTTTTCTCGATACATTTAGCTTCGTTGAGGGTTTTAATACTCACTGTAATAAACGGTTTATTAACCATATTATTGCTCCGCATAACGACAAACGGATCGACGAATTACCAGACTCGAACCTAGCGATAGATAAAAAATAAATTGCAACATCGGGGTGATGGTGAGTATTTGGCTGTAGGGTAGACTCAATAAACAGCTAATAGCAAAAACACTAAAAGCAGGTGAGAAACTCAGTAACTGGAGATCCTGCTGATCTAATGTCTCGCGTTCCAATAAGGGCTTAGGTTGCACGATTTTTAGTGTATAAATAATTAGGCCAATAAATAGCACTGTTCCGACTGCACCCACTTCCCAAAGCAACATACTCAAAGAGGTTGAATCCAGAATCAAGTTATAGGTAAGGTTTAAAAATCCCGGTGAGACAATACTGCCGCTATTTGTCGCATTCAAACCATAGCCAAACAACGTTCCTGAAAGCCCCCAAAGATCGTTATTTCTAAGCCAGAAAGTTAGTGTAGTAAAGCGACCAATCTCCCCTGATGGCAGAATATAATTGGGATCAAATATATAATCTAACGAAGAAAGGAAGACACTCAATGAACTTTCTGTTGGGTCACTACCAAATGCGGATGAATAACCAGCAGCCAGGATAAGTATCGCAAACGTAATCAATAGAGCCATGCCTGCAAAAATCAGCAGCAATGCTTTAAGATTAACTTTACTCATCCCTTTAACGTAACTTGGCATTAGCCAAACCCAGCACATGAGTATTGGCGATAACAAGATAACAAACTTTACTTCGCCAACGATACATAAGCCAAAGCCTAATATGATATGCAGTACCATTGATTTAAATGTCGTTAGCCCGTGCTTAAATTCAGAGATTTTCAACAACATAATCAGCAGGCAAAACAGCCCCATTGCCGCAGTATTACCACCGCCCATCGGGTCACCACCGAAGGTTCCTACCACTGAATCCCATTTATCTTCCTCACCATATGCAGCCACACGCTGGGGAACCACAAACAATAATTGGTAGAGAACCATTGGGAATTGTGCGTAAAACACCCAATATAAAGTTTTGGTTATACGGTAGACCTGCGATTCACGGCAGAATCCCAATAACAGACAAAACATGATTAGCGAAAGTGCAATTTCATTTTTAAACCCGACAATCGCATCCGTTACCCCTTCCTGCAAAATTGTCGAGACTCCTGCCATGACCAGAAAGATGAGATACAGCGCGAGCACGATTGTTTCTTGCTTATCCAGCTGTAATGTTTCATAACGCGTTTGCATGACCAAAAGGCTAAACATCAGCAAGGTCAGAAAAAATGGGATCCACAGCACTGCTAATACGCCGGTGAAATATTGAACTACCCCACAAAACACGAGGGTAATTAAAGAGTAGGTCTGTAAATAGTGCCCTGTATTAAGATTCATAATACAACCGGTCTGTCTTTTAAAAGGTTGGCGCGTTTATTGACCTTCAGATAAATAAACGCATAGCGGACGAATGTTAGTACTGAGAACAGGATGATTGATGTTGCATAGCTATTATAAAAATAAGGTACTATTACAAACGAAATCAACACGATAGCCAATTGTTCAAACTGAATGCGCAAAAAGTAACGATGAGAGCCAAAAATAAGCTCAATCACTGTCAGCGGACAGATTGCCAAAGCCGGGAATAAATAAGGCAACATATATCGAGAGGTCGGAATCGAGTTAATCCAATCTTCACTGAAACCAAGATGCATAACTATCGGATAGAAGATAAATACCCCTAAGGTACAGATCACCCCCAATACCAGCAGTAGCAAACGTACTTTTTTGTACTCGTCATAATTGAAGGTGTTATGTCTAAAATCGATAGACCATTTTGAAAAAATAGTGTTGCGAACTGCATTTCCGATGATCACCACCGGAGCAAGACAAAAGCGGCTGACAATAGAAAAATAGCCAGCTGTCAAAGCTGAGAACCAAAAGTTAATCAGCATAATAGGTAAATTACCGTTCGCCATTGCCAGCACTTCAGCACTACCTACTTTGGTGATGTGATGAACGTGTTTATTAAAGAACACCAGATTATTTTTCGGACTTAAATGCTGTAATGTCACCGAGCGCATATCAAATGCGCAAAGAATGCAGCCAATCGTTAAAAACATCATTGAACATGCCCATGCCCAATAGAACGCCTGGACATGGGTGGTGAGCATGACAGAAAGCACCACCACCACGGAAACAGATATTCTCTGAAAGACCAGAAAGCCAAAATTAGCCGTACGTAACGATAAGTTTTCCGATATCAACACCCACGTATTAGAAAGCGTGAGTAGATAAAGGAAGAAAATATTCTGGTCAAATAACCAGGCAGTTAGCAAAGCATACGGCAGAGCAGTCATTAAACTTTGCAGTAGACAAAATACGACATTTTGAGCTAACTCATCATCTTGCTGCTTCGGAATCAAAAGGTGCGAAGCAAATGTGCATACCTGGGCACCAATCAACGCAATACTGTAATTAAGCGCGTAAAGCCCTACTTCTGCTAAGTCATATTTATGAGAAATCAACCAAATAGAGAGCGCACCAATCAGTTGCGAAATGACTGATGAACCTGCAATCGTAGACGCGCTCTTCAGTAAACTCATACCCGGCCTGTGCCATTAATCAGTTCGTTAGTTTGCAGGTTGAGTGAACGTAATCCCTCTTTCGTCTCCAGATTTTTATCAAAAACTTGATTGATGACTACGCCGATAACAACAGACTGATTGGCTTCAATTTTATCCAACGCATGGATAATGTGATCGGCCGGGGCTGCACCTGCTTTTAATACGAATATCAGGCCATCTGTAACCCGACTAATTAACTGGCTATCCTGGCTCTGATTCACCGCCGCTGCATCAATAATAATTCGCTGATACTTACTGCGTAGCTCACGCATTAAGTGCTCAAGATTTTCTGATGACAGCATGAGTAATGAAGAAACCGTCGCATTACCCCGTGCCAGGAAATCAAGATTGTCATTCACTTTAACAATCAGATTTTCGGAGGTCACTTCACCACGAAGCAACTCCGCAACACCTTGCGCGGAAGGCTTAGCAAGCTCGCTCGACAAACCCTCTTTATTGTAAAAATCCAGGTCGATAAGCAACGTTTTTTGATCGAAGCTAAATGAATTTGCCAACAGATTTGCCAGCAATGTACGCCCATCTCCATGGTCCGCTGATGTCACAGCAATCGTTTGAAGCTGCCGATTATCTAGCATAATATGCGTGCGGATACTGTGAATAATGTCGGCGTTTTGTGGGTTATTGGAGATAACATCACGGATTTGCGCACGACTCGCGAGCCCCTTATAGCGGCGAATCTCACCGAGCGGTTCGAGGTTCAAACGCTTCTTCACCTGACTCAAGTTGTTAATCGTGCTGTCCATCGCGGCTTTCACGATGAAGTACATGATGCAAAATGCCAACGCTAACAAGACCACCATAATAAACAGCAGCGATTTATTAGGCTTGGATGGGCTTTCAGCCGGCACTGCCGGGTCATACAATACAGCATCTGCCTCAGCATAATTAGTTGAAAGCGATTGTTCCTGAGTACGCTGATACAACGCTTTGTATGACTCTTCTGTTTTATCCAGCGCCAGTTTCAAACTGTTATAACCATCGCGCTTGTTAGCCAGTTTCTGGAATATTTCTTTTTGCTGATCTAACTGTTTCTGGTAGTTATTTTCATCTGCCAGTGCAGCTTGATATTGTTGACGCAATCCCGTTTCAAGCTCTCCCAACACATTATAGGTTTGATCCTCAATCGCCTGCACCTGAGCCTGCGCTTCCTGGATTTTGGCATGCTTAGGGCCATAGGATTTACGCAATTCATACAGCGAACGTTTTGCCTGGATTAATGCAATACGTAAGTCCTGAATCTGTGCATGGTCCGAAATTACCGGGAGAGAAATGACATTTTCGAGAGATTGTCCTGCACCTCTACGAACTTCGTTGTACAGCGATTCTGCAGCCACCCGGCGCTGAGTCGCGTCGGCAAGACGGTTAGTCACAATACCTAACTGCTCTGTTTCAAAACCATCTACACCACGGAAGGTCAACAACCCTTCTTTATTAAGGTATGCATCAATTGCCTGCTTTTGTACGGCGATTTGTTTCTGCAACTCGTCCATTTTCTGCAGATTGCTTTCTCGAGCTTTCTGCGTATTGATACGCTTTTGCTCAGCCGTATAGTTGATAAACGCCTGCGCAACACCGTTAGCTACCTCTGCAGCCATTTCTGGGGAAGGTGACTCATAGGAAATAGATGCCAGGTGTGTCGTACGAATACTGGTGATAGTGAGATTCTTCAGCATGTTTTTCAGCGCATTATCAATGCGTTGCTGCTGATTTTTGGGAGTATTAGCATCTTTGCTGTCTGATTTAACGCCATTGAAATCTGGATTTTCATCCAATTTCAAATTTCGAACGGCCTGGGCAAGCACAATACGTGACTGCATTAACGCGTATTGCGTTTCGTAGTAGCCGTTACGTGTCGAATCATAGCCATCGACTTGCGGGAACGGTGAGACATTATCAGGCTGTGCCTTAATAAGCACGGTTGCCGTTGAGACATACTTCGATGTCATCATGTTGATAAGTGGCCAGGCAATTGCTCCAGCAATCACAGCGCCGAGGAGGATTTTCCAACTGTTTCTTTTAATTTCCCTGGCAAACCTGGAGAAATCGATAGAGCTTTCTCGTTTCTTGCCATTTTCCACTATTGATAGTTTCATAGTCAGAAGAAGCCCATGCCAATAATCACGATATCACCAGGGTGAACGGAATGTCTTACGTCCACGTTCTCAAGCAACTGATTTGTGCCAGCTAAGCGAATATTGATATCTTTGCGATCGGCTCTGTCTGTAAAGCCGCCAGCCTGCGCAATCGATTTTTCAACTGTGAGCCCAGGTTCATAGGAAAATCCATTCGGATTCCTTACCTCGCCTGAAACATAGTATTTACGGAATTCAGCAATATTCACCGTCACCATTGGATTTTGCAGGTAATCTCCACGCAGACGATTAGTTAACTCTGCACTCACCTGTTCTGGAGTTTTGCCTTTTAGTGTGAGCTGCCCAATATAAGGGAAAGTAATAGTTCCGCTTTTATCGAGTATAAATTTCATTGTTAGGTCAGGTTCGCCGTACACATTAATATTAACGGCATCACCTGCATCAAGCAGATAACCTTTTGATTCAGCTTCAGGATTATCCATAAGCGGTGGTTTAGTTGCAGAACATCCTGCCAGAAGCACACTGAAAAATAAAAATATCCATAGTTTCATTATTTTCATTTTAAATCTGCACCTTAGCTGTAAACATAATCAGCGAATTGTCATAACCCAACGTTCTCAAGACTTCTCTGTCGTCGTTAGGTCCGATATAAAACGAATCGGTCTCTTTGTTCGAATTTAACGTATCTATTTGATATTTCAGCTCAAAATTAACAGAAGGCCTGAAGTCATAACTCATGGTGAAGGTGAATACACCCTCTTTGTCATTTCTGTCCTTATCTTGCTTCTTATAGTCTTCCGTGGTGTACGAGTAATCTAACAATGTGGAAAAACGGTCATTGAACCAAAAATGTTGATACGAGATCCCATACTGTGAAACCAAAATATATCCCCCCACTTCTGAAGGGTCTTTAATGCGTTGTGAGGTATGTGCGGTAAAAATAGATTGTTTGAGTGGTTTCCACTCGCCCTTAATATCCCAGTTTAGCCCATTAAAATCCTGCGAGTTGGGATTGTTCTCAAATGTTTTATACAACCATGCCAGGTTCATATCGATGTTAGTTTTACCAGTAACCTGTGATTTTATCCCATACAGAAAATAATATTCGTTACTGTCTTTTTCTGAAGCATGATCATAATGGATTTGGTTGGTAATAAAGCTATAACGGAATCGTGTTTGTGGTGTGTACTGGTCAAAAATTTCAGCAACGAGGCTGTTTTGATGCCATTCCTGCTGCTGAATATAGTTATAAAAATCATTGTCAGTATTCTGCACATCCTGCGTATTACCGAAACGAAGTTTTTTATAAATCAACGCAACTTCTGCTTTCCCCCGCCCTTCAGGAGCACCGTAACTATAACGCAGTTCACTGTTTAATAAGTTGGTACTTAACGGAGAATTGACATCAAACTCTTGAAATTGTTCGGGTATAAACCCTTCGGTTATGCCACGCCCACGGTCTTCATGTCCAAGAGCATCTTCAACATTTAACATGAGGCCATGCTTTAACCCATAACGCCACGCGCCATTAAAACGAAAGAAATGGTCGTTGTAATTATCAGTTGTATCATTGTTATAATTGCGATAATCACCTGAGTACATTAATAAATATTTATCCTGATACCGCTGGCCAGTTAAACTCACCTCAGGTGTAACACTGATAAAGTTTGAACCAATAGCATCACTTTTATGTGGCTGATAAGTCACATTATCTTCATAACCATAATTCACACCGACGTTGCTTTGAAAATCGATACCCGCAATGCCGATATGTGATTTCGGTGTTAAGTCTGCTATGGCTGGCGTCGATAAAACCATGCCGGCCATAATAAAATATTTAATATGCATTTTTGCCGACAAATCCTTTGAAAATAGTCTTTATAATAATTTTAATATCTAGCCATAACGACCAGTTCTGGATGTATTCGATATCGTACTCGACACGCTTTTCCATTTTATAAAGTGCATCAATTTCACCACGATAACCGTTAATTTGTGCTAATCCTGTGATCCCAGGCTTAACTTTATGGCGAATCATGTAGTTTTCGACTTGCTTACGATATTGCTCATTATGCGTGACGGCATGCGGCCTTGGGCCAACAATCGACATACTGCCCTGCAATACATTAAAAAACTGCGGTAGTTCATCAAGAGACGTACGGCGTAAAAATGCCCCAAAACGAGTGACACGTGGGTCGTCTTTTGTGGCTTGTATCACCGTATCAGAATTTTCCATCACATGCATAGTACGGAACTTCCAGACTTTAATTTTTTGCCCGCTCAAACCGTACCTGTCTTGCTTGAAAAATATAGGCCCGCGTGAGGTTAGTTTTATTCCAATACTAATTAATAATAACAGCGAGGAAATCAGTACCATAATAATGCTGCCAAGCACTAAATCTTCGGCTCGCTTTACAAAAGAACCAAATCCTTCAAACGGAGAACTGAGGATGCTGATCGTTTGCAAGTTATCGATAGAGCGCAACTGCGACATGTGAGTACTATAGGAGTTAAAATCGGGAACAATATAAGTATTAACCGTGGTATCTGACATCATCGCCAAAAAGTGACGTATTCTTTCAAGAGCCACTAGTGGTAATGCGATATAGATCTCATCAACTCTTCCCGCTTTGGCCTCTTCGACAAGACCACTTACCGATCCCTTAAAAGGGCTATTAATTTGGCTTATTAGTGCGCTGAACCTTGAAACATCACGTTCATCGTAAAAAGCCAAATCCAATTTCATATCCGAGTATTCTTTAACAAGTGCATCTTCTGCTGCCAGACCATTTTCTGTAACGCCCACAATTGCTACATGTATATTCTTCTTAGCTGAGTACTTAAGAACAATCAAATGGATTAAATAGAGTAAAAACAGAGGTATGGCATACCATAAGAGTGTTGCAGGGAAAAAACTATTTTCAAAAATGCTTAGATAGCCTAAAGATTGCAATCCACCGGCTAAAATCCTGACGAACTCAACAAAAGCAATAGTTAAAAATGAGCACAGGATCAATCTTAGTTGACCTCGTATGCTCCATTTCTTAGGTTTATGTAGATAAAGCTCAGTGTACTCGCCAAATAGTAAAAAAGAGGTAGAAAAAAGAAAACTGAGCATCAAAACAGTACTTGCTGATTCGATGGCTAATAGAAATGCGCTCAATATTAATATCGAGTTTATAAAGATAAAATCAGCAAATTTAATAAATACTGGATACCCTCCATGGGTAAATTTCAAAGAATTTCTCGGCATAAGTAGACTCGTTATTCATTGAATTATCGTTTCTGAATTTTTCTTTCCCGATCTAATTATATCATAGATGTAAAAAATGCGAGCAACTTGTTAGAAAATGTAAAGTTAGATGTTAGGCTCCCGAATTGACTTAAGTACTATCCGCGGATGACATAGATATTTGTTTTAATAGCATTTATTGTGGAGCATAGAAGTATATATTGCGATTTAGGCTATTTTTCACAGATGAGAATCAATTGAGGTTATAAGCATTTTGCAGCAGCCAGACAGCACACTGAATGCTGCCTGGTTTTTAGAAGAAAGATTTTGTGGCGTGTAATTAATGTAAAACTTCCGACCCAGCCTCACGCTTTTCTTGCCAGTAACGATACAGTTGTAACGCAGCAGGACCAATTGCTGCCTGGCTGGCTTCATATTCTTGCTCAGTCATTTGCTCAAGCTTTGCAATGTGCGCTTCATCACCATGTAGTGCTATCGTTTCCAGCACAGTTTCCAGTTGTTCTGGCAATGCTTCCCAATTACTCAGTTCTACACCACGCATATAGCCAAAACACCACTCTTCTACAATGGTGTATTCCTTACCATCAATTTCACGTAAACCAAATAGCGGCTCGAACTGATCCGGAGCATGACACAGGCGCTCCGCAATATCGTTCATATGTTGGCATGCGAGATTGTTAAAGTGTTGCTGCTCCTTTTCACTTTCCCAATGAGGCAGTTGTGATTCACCGTCCCAAAGTGCAGTTTGCCACTGCGAGAGTTGAATCGTTCCAGGGGCAGAAAGAATAGCAGTGAGCATTCCATCCAACTCGGACACATCCAGCACGGAATCATCGTTACCGTACTGAGTGAGTGTATCATCCAGCCATTCCAATTCTTCTTCGTTTAGTGGCCCTTGATTCATACTTCGTTCTCCAGAAGTTGTGCGATTTTTAAGTCAATGTTGATGCAAAGACCCATACGATTGATTTCAGCGCGTAGTATGCCGTGATATTCATCCAGGAATGAAAGATTTGTCAGCGTGGGTTCATAAAAACCGTTCATCCAGAGAACAAAACCACCAAAAGGCATCTGACGAAAATGCTCATCATTGATTTGATTATCAAATTACCATGATGCTCAAGGTGGCATTTTTCACCCACCTACGCTGAATTGTGCTGGACTGGATAGTCATTGAGAACTGTGAGCACAGCGAAGGCACCATTTTTCTACTGCCTTCATACTTTTTACTAGCCTTCGCGATCACATAAATATCAGCAACGTAAATCGGACACTATGAGGACGTCATTAAAGAAATAAGCTTTGAGTATAAAACAGTTAAACCAGGAAAAATGATAAAGTCCTGATAGATTCGGATCACTTATTAAATCTCCGTTTACACGTGCTTGTATCACTCAGGAATCCAAAGTTCCGAAACCATTAAATCACATAGATTTAACAAATACATTTTTGATAGTTTTTGGCTATTATTTTTTGGATTGGCAGCCTTAAAAATCTATTAAACAATCTATTTATATTGATTCGTTGATCATTTTGAACGATCATTTATGTAATACAGGAATGTCTCTTTCATCTGTTTTGGTGGCTGATTATGGTTGTTTTATCAATCCAATTCAGAACCAATGTTTTCACGGCTATCACGCCTTACAGTAGCAGTAAAGAAATATTCTGAAATTTCGAGCATATTTAATGTGTAATTTTACACATTAAATATATCCATCTATAAAAACAAACATATTAAGCAGAGAAAAAGCATGATATTGGCAGAAGCCAAAGATGATATTTTACTAAAAAGAATGATGGGCCCTTTTTGCATCACCGTGGCATTTTTCTTCTTTCAGTTTCTGGCTGAGTCTCTTACCGCTCAGGAACATATAGCAGATGCAACAATCCGGTTTTATGACCTTACACTACCGCTGATTTCTGCTTTGCTGGTGTTATACAGAAAGAAGGCGCTTCCTATCCTGGGAGTGTTTTTCCTTTACTCGATTTCCTGTCATCCGTTATCAGCGAAGCTAACTCTCACATCCCAGCTCATGGCTGCACTGATCAGTCAGTTACTCTATTACTGGAACACAGGAAAACGTGGCGCGGTCAGTTTTGGGCGAAGCCAGTTAACCCCGCGGCGTATTGGCTGGCTTGTCTGCTGTAACTCTCTTTTATATGTGATATTTCATCACTGGCTTCAGGCTAATTTTGCTCCAGAATCAGCCACTGAAATTTTTACGGTACAGACACTGATTAATCTGCAGTGGATGATGAACTCGTGTATTACAGGTATTCCCTTTTGTTATCTTTTACTACGGGTCTGCCATAAACCTGCATGGGGTCTTCAGTACTTAAGGCACGTAAAGGCATCCGTAAAATCAGGACCATCCATTTTATATCAGGCAATTTGGTGGTTTTTACTGCTCATTATTATGTATTGTCTGATTTCAAATAATATAAATACGTTGCTCTTTACAGACTATTCATTGCTGTGGTTATTACCGGTAATGTTATGGGGAACAGTACGTATTGGGCATGCGTTGGTGGCTCCTGTATGGGTAATTATACTTGCCTTGCTGGGGAATTATATTGATGGGTATATTTCAATAGCAAATACTCTTACAAATGCCAACCATCTGCATAGTCTAATTATATCATCTACAACAATTTTTATTTTCTCGCTGACAATTGTTGCGACAGGAGTGATATCTGCGCATAACCGAAAATATTCCCAACATGTCAGCAGACTATACCGCTCCGAGCCAAACACCGGGCTTCTGAATTTTCAGGCTCTGAGTATGGATATAGATAAGCACTCAGCTGAAGCATTATGCCTGATTCGTTGCCCCGAACTAAATGAGCTGGAGCAGACTTATGGCGTTGAATTTCGTTTTGAATTTGTTAAAGCGTTAAGTTCGTACATAACAGGTTTACTACCATGCTGTGACCAGGTTTATTACAGCCCTGGCCACGGTATCATTCTCAGGCTGAACACTCTTCCGGACGTACCGGTATTTTACCGTTCACTACGAGTTTTCCGTTTTCAGTGGAAAACATCTATCCTGGGGCTCAATTGCGGGGTCGCGTATACTAGTGATAAACGAATCATCCGCAACTTATCAGAAGCAATAAAACAGTTAAATATAAACAGTTATATTTCCTTACTGCATGGAAGACCATTGTCACTGAGCCCGACAGTTCCGGGAGATAACATCGTTGAATCAGGGGTGATACGCGATGTTCTGCAACAAGCTATCGATAGACAATCGTTGATGCTCATGGCGCAACCAATTGTCTCTACGGTGCTGTCCGCACAACCCGTCATCTCTGTTCGGGGCAAAATTCACTACCATGAGATCCTTATTCGTCTCAAAACAGCAGATGACAAATTAATTTTCCCTGATACATTCCTTCCCTTGGCCCGCAAAGGTGGCCTGCTGCCTGCACTGGACATCACGGTAATTGAACAGACATTCCGTTTTATGCAGAGCCGGAAAACCTCAGACCCTGATTGCTATTTTTCAATAAACCTGACACCAGAGTCACTATATCAAACTGACTTTCTGGATAATGTCTCTACATTATTCAAAAAGTATAGCATAGCTCCTCACCGTATTATTTTTGAAATTATTGAATCCGAGATTCTTGATAACGATAATGCGTCAGACATCCTGAGGAGCCTGCGTAATGCAGGCAGTAAAATTGCCATTGATGATTTTGGCACTGGTTCCTCCAGTTATGACAGATTGCGTATTCTGAATGCAGACATATTAAAAATTGATGGTTCCTTTATCAAAAATATTATTGATGACCCATTCAGCTACTGTGCCGTTAAATCGTTTTGCGAAATGGCAAAATTGAAAAATATGGAAATTGTTGCGGAGTTTGTGGAAAATGAAGAAATAGCGCAATTGCTAACCGAGATGGGTATTGACTGGTTACAGGGCTACCATATAGGGAAACCTATTCCGGTAGAACAAGCAGAGCTGTAGCTTTATATTAAATTAGTTATCGCGTTTTACTCAGAAACCGCTCAACGACACGGCAGCCCAACAATCCTATAGGCTGCCGTGTTGCTTTGACGTAAAAAATCAAAGCGCGGCATGATGAAATATAGCGTGGCAGGAAGAAGACAATCCTACAGCAATCACGCAGCCCCTTCCCTATGCTTGAAGCAACGTGGCTGGTTTTACAATATCAGGCTGTAGTTTGCTGTTGATTGCAGCCTATGAACACAGGATATGAATTTCAGGCATAAAAAATCTATGGTCCCCACCGTTTTTGCAACACTGATTTTTGACTTATGGTGGCTTGCCTAAATCTATCCGGCGTCACTATGGGCATCGATGCCCGCGCCTTGATGAGTTCCGCACCTGATAAGCCTAAAAAGCCACGCGGCTTCAGAGAGCCATTTTTTATGTTAGGTTTTCATCAGGCCGATAGGCCGTTCATGTCATCAATAATCAGTCTTCGCAAAACCAGATTGGGAACTGCTTAATTAACGATTAACCTGCCAGTCAGACTGGCGTCATCGTTACCTTTCGAACACGGTCTGCCGGGTTGTGATTGCCCATGCTATCCGGGCCAGCTTGTTGGCCAGAGCACAACACACTACGCAGGAGTGTTTTCTTGCCAGTTGTGCCCTGACCCAGTCAGCCAGCTTGCCTGACTGATAATCAATTTTCTGGATAAAGACTCTGGCGCACTGGACAAGTAACCGTCGCAGATTTTTGTCTCCCCGTTTACTTATCCCTAAAAGCGTATTTTTGCCGCCCGTGCTGTACTGCCGTGGTACCAGGCCGGTTGAGGCCGCAAAATCCCGGCTACAGCCATATTGTTTACCGTCGCCCAGTTGCGATGATAAAACGCTGGCAGTTATCGGCCCAACACCGGGTATTGTCTGAAGACGTTGTCCTGTTTCATCACGACTCAGCTCTTGTTCCAGCGCTGTTTCAAGCTCCGTGATCTGTTCGACAAGATAAAGATAATGAGCATGTAAGCGCATCAGCAGCTGTGCCAGATAGGGAGGAAGTTCGTTATCTGCAAGGACTGTTGAGAGCCGTTTTATCACTGCGGCTCCGATCGGCATACTGATGCCAAATTCCAGCAAAAAAGCATGCATCTGATTAGTCGTTTTGACTTTATCTCTGACCAGCGATTCCCTGACCCTGTGAAGTGCCCGCATGGCCTGTTGAGCTTCGGTTCGTGGTTGCACAAATCGCATGGAGGGACGGGATGCCGCCTCGCATATGGCTTCTGCATCGACAAAATCGTTCTTGTTGCTCTTAACAAAAGGGCGAACGAACTGCGGAGAAATCAATTTTGCTTCATGGCCTAAATCAGCGATCCGGCGAGCCATAAAATGGGCGCCGGCGCAGGCTTCCATCACAACGGTAGCGGATGTACACCCAGCCAGAAATTCAATAAGTTTGGTGCGGGTAAATTTTTTTCGCAGTAATGCTTTGCCTGATTTATCCTGGCAGTGAACGTGGAAGGAATGTTTGCCGAGATCGATACCAATAAGCGTAACGTTTTGCATGATGGCCTTCTCCAGAAAGAAAAACACCCTGCCAGCGTACCGCTCACAGGGTGGTGGGGACCATCTCATTAGCCACCGCAAACTTCGGTGGCTTTTTAGCTCAGGGAATAATGTTACCGATTATTTTGCGTTGCTGGCCTGAACACCACCGCTGTGCGGTCGATCTTCGCACTGCGTTTTAACGCATACCCGACAATAAACACCGCCGCTGCACAGGACAGGAATAGTAACCGGCCCCACATTGGGTTTGGAATAAACACCATTGCAGACAAGCCAATTGCCATGTAGATGGTCAGGTCGCCCAGCTTGTTACGTTGCATACGGTCAACGATGTCTTGCGCGTCATCTTCAACACACTCGGTTTCAACATCTTTAAAGAATGCATTGGCCGCTTCGACGTTTGTGTCTGTTTGCGGCTTATAGAAGAGCGCGCTCAGGCAGAAGAAGCCACCGGTCAGCACCAGGTGTGCAACGATTGGAATGATAGTTTTCAGTTCGCTAATTTCGCGGCCAGTCAATTTCTCAACACCGAACCAGGACATGACATACTGTGGCGTGAACACATCAACAACCATCCAGGAGACGCCCAGGCCGAATACTACGGTTGCCCACGGTGCCCATGAAGGTGTTTTGCGAATCAGCATACCGAAGAACAGTGGAACCAGAATCGGTGATTGCAGCAGTGTGGCTACCTGCATCATCAGGTCGAACAGGCTGAGGTGCTTGAGCGAGTTAAAGAACTGCGCCATGAAGATAACCAGCAAGCCGTTAACCAGGCAGGCGATTTGACCCGCACGCAGCTGTTCTTTATCTGTTGCTTTGCCTTTACGCACAATCGTTGCGTAGAAGCTACGTACGAAGATACCGGAGTTACGGTTCAGTGCGGAGTCCATTGAAGACATGGTTGCCGCAAACAGACCCGCCATCAGCAGCCCTACAGTACCCAGCGGCATTGCTTCACGAGCGAACACCAGGTAAACCGCATCACGTGCTTTCGCGCCCAGCTCTGGATATTGCGCGCCGGCATTCGGGTACAGAATCGCAGTTGCCCATGGTGGGATGAACCAAATCACCGCGCCAATCAGCATCATCAGCAGCGCCATCAGGGCGGCTTTGCTGGCGTTTTTGGAGTCTTTAGCATTCAGGAAACGGTAGGATTCCTGCATGTTGTTGATACTTTGCAACTGCTTCACGATGAAGAACAGGAAGGTGCCGACCATCAGTAACGGGTAGTTCATATCCGGGCCAGTAAAGAAGCCGGATGGGAACTCAGTCACGATGTTTGCCGGGCCACCGACTGCCCACAAGGCAACCACGGCGCAAGCGACGGAAATAACTGCGATAACCAGCGTCTGAATAAAGTCGGACGCTACCACGCCCCAGGCGCCACTCAGCATGGATATGGCCAGAACCGCAAGGCCGGTAATCCAGATAGTGCTGATGATGTCAGCGTTAAATACAGCGGAGGCGAACACGCCAAGGCCATTTAGCCATACACCGGCGTTAATCACGCTAAGTGGGATAATAACCCAGGTAAAGAACTGCTCGTTGACCGGGCCAAAACGGCGACGTACCGCTTCAGTTGGCGTATCAACACGCATTTGGCGGAAGCGACGCGCGAAGTAAGCCCACGCCAGAAGATAGGCAAACATGTTGCCGATAAATACAGCCAGTACTGCGAAGCCATCGGTAAAGGCTTTACCTGCCGCACCGGTGAACGTCCAGGCTGAGAACTGCGTCATAAACGCGGTCGCCCCAACCATCCACCACAACATCTTGCCGCCTCCGCGGAAGTAGTCGCTGGTACTGTTGCTGGCCATTTTTTTAAATAGCAGACTAATGGCTACCATTAATAAGAAATAACCCGCTATTACTATGTAGTCGTAAGACATATGAGTGCCCCATGTCCGTATGAGTTAAACCCTTTATCTTTCAAGCAGCATCTTTGTTGGCTGTTTTCACTCGTCTGAATGACTTACCTGAGTAAGCTCATCGGGATTCATTCCATTGCCGCCGCGATGTAACTCTAATTCTTTAGGGTTAGTTAGAATTGGAAAGATTAAAACATACCAATCATATAAGTTGAAATAACGTTTTATTTTTTATTTAAAATAACCGATGACGATCATGTTTTTTAATTTCATTATCTTGAAGTTGCGGTTTTTCCGAACGAATAAGAATGATCTTGTTTGTTTTTTAAGCTAAATCAATATGATTTCCTTAAAATAAAACAAATGCACAGGAATTTTCGAATTGTTTGCCAGGCAAAGGTGAGTAGTGCAAAGGCGTTAATTTCATCGGTGTTGATTTGTTTAATATAAAGCTTATTTGTTAATTATGTGTGGCATGAAAATTGAGAATTCTCCTCTATTGAAAAAGAGGCGTTTTTCTTATCTTCCAGAGACTCAAATTTCATGAGATGGGCTTATGAATCGACTCTCCACCGTGCTACTGCTCGGCACCCTGACCATGACAACCATTGCCCACGCAGATGCGTTGGATGGTCTGTTTGATAACTCCATTGTGGGGTCTATTTCGCAGGCGATTAACGACGCCTACAATCCGAATAACAACCGTAATGACGACAATGACGACCGCCGTTGGGATGAAAGCCAGCGCCGAAATGATGACGATCGCCGCCAGTACGAAGACCGGCGCCGTCAGCTCGAAGACCGTCGACGCCAGCTTGACGACCAACAGCGTCAGTTGGATCAACAGCGTCGCCAGCTTGAAGATGACGAGCGCCGGTTGGATGATGATTTTCGGTAAATTTTGAAAATCGTCGAGTGATAAAAAGCGCATTAAATTTGCGTTTCACGAGTTGTCTCCTGAAAACTAAAAGCAAACAAAAATGTGGTGAAACCTTATTCACTTAGTGTGTTAATTTTCTTTCCAGGCTTAGTTTTTGCTACTACAAGTCCCCGTAATATCGGGGGAAATGTGGTTTTTTTAAGCTGGCTTTAAAGGGAGAAACAAGCATACTTGGGATAAGGATTTCACAGCTGATGGCACCGAGATTGATAAGCGACGCGGATTTCAACAGAAAGCTCAACGCCCCGGATCGTAACCGGGAACACACCCGGGCGTTCCTCGCCAAAGGGGTTAAACCTTTTAGCTTACCCGGCTACATTCCTCCGGCGGGATACCGTCTGGTGATGTCGCCAGACGGTAAACAATACCGCCTGCTAAAAGACGATATCACCGCCTACGCGGTAAAAATTGTTACCGGGAAATTTGTGGTGCCAGGCAAACAGCACTGTACGCAGGTCATGGTATGGCGCACGTTTATTGCTGAGCACCAGGCTGCGTTAAACGGATTAGCAAAACTGATCTTTGCCTGGTTATTGGAAATGTATGAGATTGTTGTTTCTGATAATGAGCAAACCGCTGATGGTCGTCGTTTTTGGGAATACCGCATTTCCGAAGCCATTGCCGATCCTGAATACGAAGTCATGATTTGGGATGGCACAAAAGAAGATAACGAATTACAACGCATTACGAGTGAAACTGAGTTCGTCAGCAAATGGTCACCGTACGCCTGGGGAACCGATCCTGAAATTCATCAGCATCGACTGTTAGTGATCAGCAAGATTAAATCGGCTAATCCACCCGAATAACCATCCCATCAAATCCAGCCTCAAATCCTGCGGGTAACGCATTCTCCATCAACCAACAATCGAACTGGTGGCTGATATGGGTGAGGACAACGCGCGGGCAGCCAATCTGTTTATTAAGCTCAATAACGGTATTTAAATCGCAATGGTTTTTGGGCGTATCGGCGCGCGGTTCATGGCTACAATCAATCACGATGACATCAGGCTTATTGTTCGCTAGAAACTTCAGCGTTTTCTCTGGCAGGCCCGCGGTATCGCTTAACCACGCCACGCGGCTGTGCGGCGTTTCAAACAAATAACCGAGCGTTAGTTTTGAATGGTTGAGCGGCAGGGGAGTTACGCGCAGCGCTTGCAGAGTAAACCAGACGAATGGCTCAAGAGTGTGGCTAAAATCGAGAATCCCTGGGTGCTTAAATAAATCATCACAGCCTTGTTCATCAGCGGGGCCGTACACTGGGATTTTTTCGCCTACGCCCCAGCGCAATGGGAACAATCCCTGCACGTGGTCCATATGGTAATGGGTCAGCAAAAATTGTTGGAATTCCCCAGGCTGCCAATGATCCATTAAGTCGGGAATACCCGCATCCAGTAGCGTCACCGCATCGTTAAACTTCACCACCGCGCTACAGGGTTTACGGCGGTGTTGCGGATGACTACGCGCACGCTCGCAGGCAGCACAAAAACAGCCGAACGCCGGAACAAGTTGTGCGCCGCCGGTTCCGCTAAGGGTTAGCGTCAGAGTCACTGTTTGTCTCCATCGGTTTGGTGAAACGAAAATGGGTCTGCTGATAACCCTCACGCTCATAAAAACGGTGGGCGTCATATCGTTTGGTGCTGGTGGAAAGCTCGGTTAATTCAGCGCCAGCGAGCCGGGCGTACTCTTCGGCCCAGCCCAGCAACTTGCTGCCCACACCAAAACCACGCGCTTGCGGCATGACCACCAGTTCCTGAATTTCACCTACCCAATTCACATGGTGCAGATGAAACTGCATATGCAAACCAATCATGCCCACCACCTCGCCGTTTAGTTCGGCGAGTTGATAGCATAAGTTGTTGTCCTGAAGGTTTGCCGCAAATCCAACGTTAAACGCCTGGCGATTAAATTCCGCCTGCTTTAATTCGCAAATCAGAGCGTAGACGGCATCGGTATCGGCAAGCGTGGCGGGGCGAAATTCCAACATGGCGCGTTTCCTTGTGAATTTGGTGGATGACGCTGTCGCTTATCCACCCTACAAAACCCGAGACACAGGTCGGATAAGCGTAGCGTCATCCGGCATTAAAGCAGCTCAGTAGATCAAATGTATAAACGACGAAACAGACTCATCCAGACTACCGTCGTTATTGAGTATCATGCAATTGTCCAAATCCGGGGCATACAAAGCTGCACGTTGCAGGCGTTGTTCAATCTGCTGCGCGGTTTCGCGCCCGCGAGCTTCCAGGCGCTTACGCAAAACGTCCGTTGAAACGTGCAGACAAATCGGCACCAGCGCTTCGGCGTAACGCGCCTGCGCCTGTGCCAGATGCTGACGCGAGCCGTTCACCACCACGTCGAGCCCCGAA
The DNA here is from genome assembly GCF_000737905.1 of Buttiauxella noackiae. Classification (NCBI taxonomy): domain Bacteria; kingdom Pseudomonadati; phylum Pseudomonadota; class Gammaproteobacteria; order Enterobacterales; family Enterobacteriaceae; genus Buttiauxella; species Buttiauxella noackiae. The sequence continues at coordinate 34,314 of NZ_JPRU01000001.1, read as the reverse complement.
TCGAGCCAGATATCCAGCTCAATGCCTACACCATAACTCTGGCGATGAGCCTGCCAGCACAGGGCGAATAGCCCCTGTTTCTGACGCTGAGCGAACTCCTTTTCACTCAAAGCGATATGGTTTTCACACCCGGCGTCGGCGGCGCGGGTGATGTAACGGTGCGCCACCAGTAGTTGATTATTCTCCTGCTGACGGAGCGCCGTCAGCAGGCTGTCTTTCCCGGAACCTGACGGCCCCATCAACCAGACTATTTTGCTCATCAGAACACCCGTATTCCCTGACGCCAGACGTGGCCGACATGGACATGGTCGCCGTGAAGATGCGCCAGCACCATATCGGCACGTTTGCCTTCTGCGAGCACGCCTCGGTCATCGAGATTCAATGCTTTAGCTGGGTTGCGTGTGACCAGTGCCACCGCTTGTGGCAGGGTAAAACTGTTCGATTCGTCGTGCGCCACGCGGAACGCGGCATCCAGCAAACTTGCCGGGTAATAGTCGGATGAGAGAATATCCAGCAGGCCAGCTTGTGCGAGCTCATGTGCCGCCACATTGCCGGAATGCGAGCCGCCGCGCACGATATTCGGCGCGCCCATTAGCACGCTTAAACCATGCTGGCGTGAGGCTTGTGCGGCTTCAAGCGTGGTTGGGAATTCAGCGATTACGCTACCCAGATCGTGGGATTCCACCACGTGGGCGCTGGTTGCGTCGTCGTGGCTGGCGAGGGCGATATTGCGTGCGCGGCATTCAGCGGCAATCGCCAGGCGATTGGGCTGTGACCAACGCTCAGCCAGCGCAAGTTGCTCCGCCTCGTAGCTGTTCATCTGCGCATCACTGAGCGAATATTTTCCCTGGTAATATTCACGATACTTCACCAGGTTGGAGAACTGGCGCTGGCCCGGTGAGTGATCCATTAATGACACCAGCGACACGCCGCTGCGTTCGATCAACTGCTGGAATAGTGGCAGCGTGGTGTGATGTGGCAGTTCGCAACGCAGATGCAGGCGATGCTCGGCGCGGTTAACACCGCGCGCCTGGCTGTCCATTACCGCATTGATCATCTTCTCGAGGTTTTCCAGGCGGTCACCGCCATCGCGCACATCGCCCAGCGCTACCGCATCCAGCACCGTAGTAATACCGCTCGCGACCATTAATGCGTCATGGCTGCTCATTGCGGAATGGGCAGGCCAGTCCACTTTCGGGCGCGGGGTAAAAAATTTGTCGAGGTTGTCGGTATGCAACTCAATAAGTCCCGGCATCAACCAGCCGCCTGCGCCATCGTGCGCCTGTGGCAACTGGCTTTGGCTGTCGGCAAAGTTGCGAATCACACCGTCGGCCACTTCCAGTGAGCCATTAACCACTTCATTTTCCAGCACCAGTTTGACGTTATTAATGATCATTTTTAGCCTCGATGGTTGCCATAGAATGCAGTCTGTCTGCAACCTGATTGCGTACCGCTTCGTCATGGAAGATACCGACGACCGCCGCGCCTCGCGCTTTCGCTTCCTGAATTAGCGCGACAACGGCAGCGCTGTTTTTCGCATCCAGCGATGCCGTTGGCTCATCGAGCAGCAGAATCGGGTAATCGACGATAAAGCCACGGGCGATATTTACGCGCTGCTGTTCGCCACCGGAAAACGTCGACGGAGCCAGGTTCCACAGGCGTTCCGGGACGTTCAGGCGAGTCAGTAACATTGACGCTTTGTCTTCACAGACCTCACGCGACACGCCTAAATCCAGCAGCGGTTGCATCACCACTTCAAGTGCTGAAATACGCGGGATAACGCGCAAAAACTGGCTTACCCAGCCGATGGTCTGGCGGCGCACCGCCAGCACGTCACGCGCGGGAGCCTGCACGATGTCCAGCCATTCGTCGTTGTGCCTGACCCAGATATGCCCTTCATCCGGCAAATAGTTGGCGTAGAGCGAGCGCAGCAAAGTGGATTTCCCACTGCCGGAATGGCCGTGCAGCACCACACATTCCCCGGATTCGACTTCCAGCGAGGCATTGGCCAGTACCGGCAAACGGATGCCGTGTTGATGGTGTAACACAAAGGTTTTGCTTAAGTTTTCAACCCGTAAGAGGGACATATTGATTCCTTAATACGTATGCCATGGCGTCGGATGGCGGCTTACGCCTTATCCGACCTACAGGTGCGTCGTTCGTAATTCGTGGTTCGTAGGTCGGATAAGCGATAGCGCCATCCGACGATGACGAAAGTCAGTTCTGCAACACCGATGACACCAGCAACTGGGTATACGGATGATGCGGGTCATCCAGCACGCGGTCGGTCAGGCCGCTTTCCACTACCTGGCCTTGTTTCATCACCAGCAGGCGGTCTGCCAGCAGGCGCGCCACGCCCAAATCGTGGGTGACAATCACCACCGCAAGATTCAGTTCGCGCACCAGGCCGCGCAGTAAATCGAGCAAGCGTGCCTGCACCGAAACATCCAGCCCGCCCGTCGGCTCATCCATAAACACCAGCTTCGGGTGCGTCACCAGGTTGCGGGCGATTTGCAGGCGCTGCTGCATACCGCCGGAAAAAGTGGTCGGCAGGTCATCGATGCGCGAGGCCGGAATTTCCACCTCTTCTAACCAGCGCTCGGCAGTGGCGCGGATGTCACCATAGTGCCGTGCACCGGTTGCCATCAAACGTTCGCCGATGTTGCCACCAGCAGAAACGTGGCGGCGCAGGCCATCCATCGCATGTTGATGCACCACGCCCCATTCGGTGCGCAGCAGGCGGCGGCGCTCGCCTTCGCTCATGCCATACAGCGACGAGTCGAGATAAACCACTTCGCCGTTTTGCGGGGCGAGGCGGGCAGAAATGGATTTCAGGAGCGTGGTTTTGCCAGAGCCAGATTCGCCGACAATACCCAGCACTTCCCCAGGATAAAGCTCGAATGACACATCGCTGAAGCCTTTGCCGGGAGCATAAAGGTGCGTCAGGTTATTGACGGAAAGTAACGGTTGAGTCATTTGGATGCGGCCTCGCTGTTCTGGCGGCAGAAATCGGTATCGGAGCAGACGAACATGCGGCTGCCGGCATCGTCGAGCACCACTTCGTCGAGGTAACTGTGGTGCGAGCCGCAAATTGCGCAAGGCTCTTCCCACTCCTGGACGGTAAACGGATGGTCTTCAAAATCGAGGCTTTCCACGCGGGTAAACGGCGGCACCGCGTAGATACGTTTTTCACGCCCGGCACCGAACAGTTGCAGCGCAGGCATCATGTCCATTTTCGGGTTGTCGAATTTCGGGATTGGCGACGGGTCCATTACGTAGCGCTCATTCACCTTCACCGGGTAGGCGTAAGTGGTGGCGATATGGCCGAAACGGGCGATGTCTTCATACAATTTCACCTGCATTACGCCGTACTCTTCCAGCGCGTGCATGGTGCGGGTTTCGGTTTCGCGCGGTTCGATAAAGCGCAGCGGCTCAGGAATCGGCACCTGATAAATCAGGATCTGATCTTCCGTCAGCGGTATTTCCGGAATGCGATGGCGGGTCTGAATAAGCGTGGCATCGGCGGTGGATTCAGTGGTCGCCACGTTCGTCACGCGCTTGAAGAAGTTGCGAATCGACACCGCGTTGGTGGTGTCGTCTGCGCCCTGATCAATCACCTTCAGCATGTCGTTTTCGCCAATCACGCTGGCGGTGATCTGGATACCGCCTGTGCCCCAGCCATATGGCATCGGCATTTCACGCCCACCAAACGGCACCTGATAACCTGGGATTGCTACCGCTTTCAGGATCGCGCGACGCAGGGTGCGTTTGGTTTGTTCATCCAGATAAGCAAAGTTGTAGCCGGAGAGTGCCTTAGTCACGATGACGTTCCTTTTGCAGACGTTTAAGCAGTTCCAGTTCGGCCTGGAAATCGACGTAGTGCGGCAGTTTCAGGTGCGAGACAAACCCGGCGGCTTCGACGTTATCGGCGTGGGCCAATACAAACTCTTCGTCCTGGGCCGGGCCTGCTACTGTTTCGTCGTAGTCCGGTGCTTGCAGGGCGCGGTCAACCAGCGCCATTGCCATCGCTTTGCGCTCGCTCATGCCAAACACCAGCCCGTAGCCACGTGTGAAGTGTGGGTCTTCATCAGCAGGTGCCACAAAGCCGTTGACCATTTCGCACTCGGTCAGCAGCAGTTCGCCGATGTTCACCGCAAATCCCAACTCTTCCGGGATGATTTCCAGATCGATATAGCCACTGCGAATTTCCCCAGCGAACGGGTGGTTGCGCCCGTAACCGCGTTGCGTGGAATAGGCGAGAGCCAGCAAATAGCCTTCGTCGCCGCGCACCAGTTGTTGCAGGCGCGAAGAGCGGGAACATGGGTAAACCGGCGGCTGGCGGGTGATGTCATCGGGCTTTTCGCCGTTATCTTCTTCCGCTTTTGCCAGCCCCTGTTTTGCCAGCAGGCTGAAAACGTGCGGCGCGGGTTCGCTGTGCTCGTCAGCGGTTTTAAGCGTTGGCGTTTCGCCATTCGCCAGCAAAGTGAAATCCAGCAGGCGGTGGGTGTAATCGTAAGTCGGGCCAAGTAACTGGCCGCCCGGCACGTCTTTATAAACCGCAGAAATACGGCGCTCGATACGCATATCGGCGGTGTTTAGCGGCTCGCTCACCGCCAGGCGTGGCAGCGTGGTGCGGTAAGCACGCAGCAGGAAAATGGCTTCAACCATGTCGCCGCTGGCCTGCTTGATGGCGAGTGCCGCCAGTTCGCGGTCGGCGATGCCGCCTTCGGTCATGACGCGATCAACGGCCAGGCCTAGCTGCTGCTCGATTTGTGCTACACCCAGTTCCGCGAGATTTTGGTCGCCACGGCGGTTGTGTTCCTGAAGTTGATGGGCGGCGGCTATCGCCTTCTCGCCCCCTTTGACGGCGACGTACATCAGCACACCTCCACATGAGTGGTGCGAGGGATCGCCAGCAGGCGCTCGCCACAGGTCAGAATCAAGTCGATACCCAATGGGAACGGGTGCGGGCGCTCGGTGAGTTCATGAATGACACAATCAGGCAGTTGTGGAGCAATCATGCGTTCTTCGCGAATCCCGGCTCCCGTTAAGCGCAACATGCGGCCGCCACTCAGGCTCGGCACTTGCAATATCAGCGTGGCGCTGGTGTCGGGTGCCACGTCTGTTCCCTGTGCCAGCGCGTTAAGCTGCCCGGCTGAAATTGCGCTGTCGGCAACGGCAAACTGCGCTTGCTCAGGTGTTGGGGAAACCGGGGCGTTGGTATGGAAACGGACGTTTTGCAAAGTCACGTCGTTGCTCAGAGCGTCACTGATCCACACAGGTGTGTCGTTATCGGCAAGGGTCAGCAGTACGCTGGTGGAGGCAATATTCAGCGGTTTCCAGCCATGTTGCAGCGAATGCAGAGCCACAATAACGCCCGGCTCGCTCATCGCTTTGAGCAGGCGGCGGAAGCTCTGTTGGGCATCCTGCACGGGCAGGTTAAAAGCGGTCATCAGGGTCATGCGTTATCTCCGCGAACCAGAGTGAAGAAGTCGACTCGGCTGCTGTTAATTTGGGTGCGACGGGCGGCCAGGCGTTGTTCGCGGTTGGCCGCCAGTGGGGCAATTAAGGTTTCCTGCAATGTCCTGAACTGAACTTGTTCCTGCATCAGCGCGTCGATTACGGCACAGCGTTCGGCGTGGGCTTTATCGCGCCCTGATATGTAGCTGTAACCGTAAGTCCCGTTGGCAAGTTGTACGACCGCACGGGTCAGCGTGGTGTCACCGGCAAAAAAACGTTGCCCGGTGGCACCCATTCGCGCCTGAATTTGCACCAGGCCGGTTTCTGGCTGGCGTATTACCTGATAGTCGGGATTGAGTTTTTGTTCTGCCCAAAGTGCTGCCAGTTCTTGAGGCAGGCTGTGGGCGAGCACGGCCATCCACTGCTGGCGCTGTGCGGTGTCAAAATGCGGTGCGTCCATTTAGTGCTCCATGGTGAATTCAATCATGTCGGCACGCGTCAGGCTGACGGAGTATTCCGCAGGCGAGGCGTCACCTTCATGGTGGTTGAGGGTGCGCACGCACAGCAGCGGAGACATATTCGGGATCTCCAGCAGGCGACTTTCTTTGGACTGTGCGCGGCGTGCGCTGATGCGTGTTTGGGTGCGTGTGAGGTTGATACCGAGTTGGGTCTGAATCACGTCGTGCAGCGAACCGCTGGTGAACTGTTGCAGGGTGGGCCACCACGCAAGTTCCGCAAAGTAATGGTCTATCAGGCACACCGCGATTCCGTTAACGCGGCGCAGTGTGCGCAGGTGAATGATGTTCTCGCCTTCGGTGACGCCGAGCGCGTCTGCCACACTATTGGAGGCCGGACGCAGTACCGCGAGTAAGCGCTCGCTGGTGGGGTGGCTTCCCTGGTCGAGCAGGTTCTGACTAAAGCGTGCTTGTGCATTTAGCGGGTAGTCGAATGGGCGCATCAGCACCAGCACACCAATTCCCTGGCGGCGTTGCACCCAGCCTTTCTCCACAAGTTGATCAATGGCGCGGCGCAGCGTGTGGCGATTCACTTCATAGCGTGCAGCCAGTTGGCTTTCGGCTGGCAGATAGTCTCCACTGCGGTAGTTTTTGCGCAGCTCCACTTCAAGCAGGGCGGCGATTTCCTGGTAACGCGTCGGGTAACTGGTCGGATGTCTGGATAAGTGCATTTTCAACAAAGCCTCGTTAAATGAAATGCTTACGTAACCGTTGCGACATAAAGTCCAGCAGACTGACTGTGACGATGATGATGACCATCAGCGCGCAGGTTTGCTGGAACTGGAATCCACGAATCGCTTCCCAAAGCGTTACGCCAATCCCGCCTGCACCTACCATGCCAACCACCGTTGCTGAACGGACGTTCGATTCAAAGCGGTAGAGCGAGTAGGAGATAAGCAGTGGCATCACTTGTGGCAGCACGCCGTAGAGAATTTCTTCAAGCTTGTTTGCGCCGGTTGCACGAATGCCTTCCACCGGGCCGGGTTCAATAGCTTCAACCGCTTCAGAAAGCAGTTTGGAAAGTACGCCAGTTGTGTGGATAAACAGCGCCAGCACACCGGCGAAGGGACCCAGACCGACTGCGACCACGAACAACATCGCGAAGACCATTTCGTTGATGGCGCGGCAGGCGTCCATCAGGCGGCGCATCGGCTGGTAAACCCACCATGGCACCAGGTTGTCGGCACACATCAGGCCACAAGGAATGGAAAGTACGATGGCAAGGGCGGTGCCCCAGACGGCGATTTGCAAAGTGATAGACATTTCGCCCAGATAGTCGCGCCACTGGCTGAAATCAGGCGGGAAGAAGTCGGCTGCAAAGGTGGCCATGTTGCCGGAATCTTTAATCAAGGTGAGCGGGGCCATTTCCGCGCCTTGCCAGGAGGCAACGAGTACCGCTAACAAAATCGCCCAGGCGAGTAGCGAGAACCAGCTACGTTTTGGTGCGGCGACTTGAATGGTTTGTTGCATGGGGTGCTCCGTTACGGATTGTGCTTTTCGTAGGGTGGATAAGCGGTAGCGTCATCCGCCAAATTGTCCGGTGACGCTGCGCTTAACCGCCCTACAAAGGCCTGGAATAATCGTGAATTTACTGAACTGCTTTATTCACGTTGCTCATGGCAGACAGTGCCGCAGTCAAACGATCCAGATCGCTAAGTTGGTTCTGCAACTCGCTGACTTTGATTGTTTTATCTTTGTCATCCATGCCTTTGTTGTCCTTCACTCCCTGCATTTGTTTAAACAGTGCCAGCTGGCGAATCGGCACCAGTTGCAGGTCGCTGGATGGACGGAACGGAGCCCAACCGAGACGAGTCAGGACCTCTTTCTCTTCCGGTGTTTTGCCGTAAGTCATAAAGAAGTCGTAGATCTTGTCTTTTGTGGTTTCAGACAGGTTTTTACGCCATGCGATTGGGTCACCTGGAATCAGTGGCGATTTCCAGATGACTTTCAGTTCTTTAAGTTTTTCAGGTGCGGACGTTTTCAGTTTTTCGAGGTTTTCGGTGTTGTTGGTTGCCACGTCGACTTGCTTGTTGGCAACGGCCAGGGCGTTGGTTTCATGGCTGGCATTCACAGAGCGTTTAAACTCACTCACCGATGCGTTGTTCTTGGCGAAAACGTAGTATCCCGGGACGAGGTAACCAGAAGTAGAGTTCGGGTCACCGTTGCCGAAAGTCAGCTCTTTGCGTTTTGCCAGCATGTCTTGCAGGTTGTTGATTGGGCTGTCTTTGTTAACGATAAGCACGCTCCAGTAACCCGGGCTGCCATCTACTGCTACCGTCTGAGCAAATACCTGACCGTTAGCGCGGTCAACTGCTTCCATGGCCGAAAGGTTGCCGTACCAGGCGATATCAACTTTGTTAAAGCGCATCCCCTGGATAATCCCTGCGTAGTCCGGAGCGAAGAAAGCATTCACTTTCATGCCCAGTTTCTTCTCCATATCCTTCAGGAACGGGTCCCACTGCGGTTTCAGGTTTTGTTGTGATTCAGTCGAGATGATGCCGAAGTTCAGGGACTTTTCTTGTTCATCCGCATGGGCGGTGCTGAACAGAGTGCTGACGCTTAGCAGGCTGGTAAAGGCGAGGGCGGCAACTTTTTTGTAGCTCATGGCTGACTGTTCCTTGAAAGAGATAACAAAGTTGTTAAGCAGCAACCGCATCAACGCGATTCATGCTGCGGTAAAGATTGCCCAGACGTTCGTTGTCGAACTCAGAGCTGCTTCCGTCGTAAAACACATGACCCTGACGCAGAGCGACGATGCGTTCGCAGTAGCGCAGGGCGTAGTCCACCTGATGCAGCGTCACCACTACGGTGATGCCATCCAGGCGGTTAATGTCGTGTAGCGTTTCCATAACAATGCGTGCTGATTCCGGGTCGAGTGAGGCAATGGGTTCATCGGCCAGAATCACTTTTGCTTGCTGCATCAGCGCACGGGCAATCGCCACGCGCTGTTGCTGCCCACCGGACAGGGTGGATACACGTTGATACGCAAATTGCGTCATGCCGACGCGGGTCAGCGCCTGCAACGCACGTTGCTTTTGTTCGCGGGTAAACCAGTTAAAACAGGTGCGCCAGAACGGCGTGGAACCCAGTGCGCCAATCAGTACGTTTTCCAGTACTGTCAGGCGGTTCACCAGGTTGAACTGCTGGAAAATGTAGCCGGTGTGAGCACGACTCTTACGAATATCACTTGCCAGACGGCCCGCTTTTTGGACGGTGCGGCCTAGCAATTCAACGTGACAATGAGCTGATTTATCAGAAGTAATCAGACCGCTCAGATGGCGTAAGAGGGTGGATTTGCCTGAACCTGACGGCCCCAGCAGAGCGACCATCTCACCTTCATTTACTTCCAAATCAACAGCATTTAATGCCTGATGCTGGTTGAAGGTTTTGCTCAATTTGTTGACGCGAATAATTGTTTGCATCATTCAGGCTCCTTAAAAAGTTGCCTCATGGTGCCGATAGAATGTGACGATTTTGTTAAAGATAAGTTTCGATATGATGAAGAGTGAGCGGGAGCCTGGAAGTCATCAGGCTAATCAACTATTTGTCGTATTGTTTCACGCTTCGTTTTTGTCTTTGCTTACAGATACCCGTCGGTCGTTGGGAAAGCAGCGATGAGCAAAAACATTATTTTTTGTGCCGATGGCACATGGACCGCTCCCGGTGTAGAAAATCAAGCGGATGACGAAGCCGCAGCGAGTAACGTTTATCAATTGTTTGTTGATTTAAAAGGCACGGTTGATAAGCAAAGTTTGTTGTTAGCCAATGAGCAAGAAAAGATCCTGACCAATAGCAGCGGCGGGATCGTACAAGTTGCCAAGTACATTTATGGTAAGGGCGATCCGCATAATGGTCTGGTGAAACGCCTCGGAGGTGCTTTTGGCGCCGAGTTGATCGTACCGATCATTCGCGGGTATACCTTTATTAGTCGACACTGGCAGGCGGGCGATCGTATCTATCTGGTGGGATTTAGCCAGGGTGCTTATACCGCGCGAGTGCTGGCGCAGATGATTATCGACCGTGGTTTATTAAATCGTGAAAAGCTGAATTTAAATGCTCGCAATAAAGATGAAGCGTGGCGTTTTGCTTCATCCGTATGGGCGCAATATCTTGCTCATGCTCCGGATATGAGCCCCAGCCTTTTGGGCGGTGTGGTGCGTGAGCTGCCGGGATTTTTTTGTGACAGCGTAGACCCAACCTGCATAACTCGACCGGCGTCCATCGAAGCGGTAGCGGTGTGGGAAACCGTTGGGCAGATGGGCATTCCCAAGTATTTCAATGATAAGCGGTATAACGTTTTTCGTTTTAACAATACTGAGCTGCACTCACGGGTTAAATACGGCCTTCAGGCCATTGCCATTGACGAGCAACGCCTCGATTTAGCACCGGTGCTGTGGGATAACCGCGATCGTATTTTGCAGGTGATGTTTCCCGGTATTCATCATGATGTCGGTGGGGGCTATATTGGCACGGACGAGGACCGCAGCTTGTCGAATGGTGCATACCTTTGGATGCACGATGCACTCGACGATTTGGGCGTTAATCTGGCACCCAGCGAAGTGGTGGCCGACCCCCTTGGGCCGCTGCATTGTGACTGGTATCCACCCACGCGCTATCTGCGCATTATGCCCCGGCAACTTCCGCCACCGATCACTTCATCTATGATGGTTCACCAGTCGGTGATTGAGCGTCTTAGTGGTGGTGCAACGTTACTTCAGCAGTCGGCAATCAATGGGGAATGGCTGAGTGGTTCATATAGCCCGCAGCCTTTGCAGGATTATCTGCGCGGGGAAGGTGCTATCCCCATTAACTGGGCGATTGCGCGGTAAAAAGATTGAGAATGGGTTGCGTAGGTGGATAAGCGCAAGCGTCATCCACCATTTTCGTCAGATTTGTCGGATGACGCTGCGCTTATCCGACCTACGTTTGGCATCAGGTCGAACTGGTTACATCGGTTTTTCGACATTCACCATCCATGGAATACCGTATTTATCGGTAAGCATACCGAAGCCTTTTGCCCAGAATGTTTCGCTCCATGGCATGGTGACCTCACCACCTGCGGAAAGGTTGTCGAACCAACGTTTTCCCTCACTGACATCTTTGCTGGATAAACTCAGCGAGTAGCCCGCGTGTTTTACTTTATCGGCGGCCATATTGCCGTCGCTCATCATCACTTCACCATCGCCAATGCGCACATTGGCATGCATGATTTTATCGTCCGGCCAGTTAAAACCGCTGCTGCATCCTTCAGCCGACTGATTCTCGTCTTTTGGCATTTCACCAAAAGTCATTTTAAACAACAGCTCAGCACCGATGGCTTGTTTGTAGAACTCAATCGCTTCTTCACAGGTGCCGTCAAAAAAGATGTAGGGGCTTACAGACATGGCTAATTCCTCATAATGCGGAGTGCACAAGAAGTTTAGTTGGGGGAAGTTGGGCAAGCCAGGCGGGGGAGGGTGGTTTTTCTCCTCTCCCGGGGGAGAGGAAAACTTACTTAGTTCTTCTTAACGAACTCAGATTTCAGCTTCATTTGGCCGAAACCATCAATCTTGCAATCGATGTTATGGTCGCCTTCAACCAGACGGATACCTTTTACTTTAGTACCAATCTTCAACATTGAAGAGCTGCCTTTGACCTTCAGATCTTTAATTACAGTGACGTTATCACCGTCAACTAACAGGTTGCCGTTGGCATCTTTAACTACCAGTTGATCGTTGTCTGCTGCAGGTTCGGCATCATTCCATTCATGCGCACATTCCGGGCAGATAAACATACCGTTGTCTTCGTAGGTGTACTCGGAATTGCATTTAGGGCAATGAGGGAGTGTCATCGTCATATCCTCAAAAATAAGCTTTAAAAATAGCGGTTTCCCGCCAAAAGTGGCGTGATTATACATTAAAACCCTACTTTTGTGGGGAGGATTGCCGCTATGCCTTGCACCAGCCAGAATATCGTAATAAGAAAATGCTATTTTTAAACGTTAATCAATTGCTAAATTCGCGACGAAAATACAGAATAAGTTTATAAAAATACGCTATGGTCTCTCTTTCTGGTTATTTAGCCAGAAACTCACTCTATGAAAAAATAAGCCTGATTATAATATTGTCGAATAAATGATTTCCGCGCGTAATTATAATTTCCGGTACTGAGTAGACACACAAAATATATACCCAAAATAATTCGAGTTATGGTAAAGCGGCAAGCACGTGCGTCCCAGGAACGTAGTTAACTATGTGAGTGGGGCGAAGGCGAGCAGCCAACGCATCAAAAACTTAACGAATGATGAGTATAAAGGTTTTTAAAAATCCGGAGAATTTTATTTAAGTAAGGATTTTTTATGCACACACAAGCAATATTTGAGTTAAGTCAGGAAGCCGAGCGGTTATTACAACTTGCCCTGCAAAATCTGAATACACTAAAAACAGTTTCTTTTACTACACAGCATGACGTTAATTATTTTGGGCAGTTCCAAACTGGAGGGGCTGTCCCTGCAAAATTTAGCCCACGAAGCATCCTGGCGCAGCAGGCTATGCTGCAAAATGAGTTACGCAAAATAACTCAGCATGAAATGGTATTGGCGATTGTCGGAACAGTAAAAGCGGGAAAATCAACCACCATTAATGCCATTATTGGGACTGAGGTCTTACCTAACCGTAATCGGCCTATGACAGCATTACCGACACTCATTCGCCATACCCCTGGCCAGCGTGAGCCCGTGCTGCATTTTCCCTATGTTCAACCCATCGAACAGCTTATGAATACGTTGCAAATTCGTTTGCAACAAACCGATCGCGAAACGCTGTCAAAGCATCTGGAAATTGATCGGGATATGGCGGGATTATTAACCCGCATTTCCCAGGGGGAATCTTTCGCTAAGCATTATCTTGGTGCCCAACCTATTTTCCATTGCCTGAAAAGCCTTAATGATTTAGTGCGTTTATCGAAAGCATTGGATGTGGCTTTTCCATTTAAGGCCTATGCCGCCATTGAACATGTTCCTGTTATTGAAGTGGAGTTTGTCCATTTAGCAGGAATGGATGAAGCCTACGGGCAACTGACATTACTCGATACTCCTGGGCCAAACGAAGCCGGGCAGCCGCATCTGCAAAAAATGCTTCAGGAGCAGCTGTCGCAGGCGTCTGCTGTGTTGGCGGTATTGGATTACACCCAATTAAAATCCGTTTCTGACGAAGATGTACGTAAAGCGATATTGGGCACCGCATCATCTGTCCCGCTCTATGCGCTGGTGAATAAGTTCGACCAAAAAGACAGAAATGGTGACGATGCAGAACAGGTTAAAGCGTTAATTTCTGGCACGTTGATGAAAGGAACGATTGAGCCTCACCATGTCTTCCCTGTGTCATCGATGTGGGGATATCTGGCTAACCGTGCCCGCCATGAATTGGCATTGCACGGCAAATTACCTGACCCGAATGAACAACGTTGGGTGCAGGATTTTGCCGATATTGCTTTGGGGCGTCGCTGGCAAAGTGAGGATTTGGCCGATGTTGGTGCGCTGCGCAAGGCAGCTGAGTTGCTGTGGGAAGACTCGCAGTTTGCTGAACCCATCCAGACGGTACTTCATGCTGCACATGCCAATGCTTCAATGTACGCACTGCGTTCTGCCTGCCAGAAATTGCTGAATTACACTCAGGGCGCGGAGGATTACCTTAATTTCCGCTGCCAGGGACTGCGTATTGCCAGCCAGCAGTTGCAGCAGAATATCGCAGCCCTTGAAGATGACATGAGTCTTGCCGCTTCCAGCCAGAAAGCCGCAAACGTCGTTGCGCAGAGCAATATGAAGCTGGCTGTTGAAGCAATGAGTGATTTTATTCGCCGTTACGAACAGCAGATTAATGACCATATTCAGGACTATTTTCAGCATGGAAAAGTGCCTGAAAAGCTCACACGGCAGGCTTTGTCGTTTGGGACTCAGCGCGGTTATGACTTTGATGCGCGCTATGAAACGCTCAGTTTTGACGATGAAGAATCGGCACAAATTGCGCTGCACAGGATCCGCGCTTCTTGCGAAATCATCCTGACCGCCGCGCAGGAAAAGATGACTGAAGAGTTAACTCATCTTTTTAGTTATCTGGAAGTTGAGCTGGCAGATACGCTGCGTAACACCCTAAAACCGATAGAGGCTCGCGTTGCACAAGGGTTAGCGCAAGCAGGATTTCGAACCAATATTAGTCTGCCGGTATTTCACGTCGGCTTGTTAAACTTCAATGCTAATCAGGCATTTAATGAACTTATTGAAGAGCAGGATATTCCTGTCTCCCAACTGCGACGCCAGGCCGGGATGCGCGGAACGGTTGCGCGCTGGCTTAATAGCGAGGATTGGGGCTGGGAAGGATATACCGTGATGCAAAGCCGTTACGTCATTTCTTTAGCCGATGTACAACACAAACTGTGTCAGCACGTCAGCGATTTTCTGCTGCAGCTTAATCAGAATATGGCCACGCAAATTGAAATGTCTGTGACTGAGGGAATGGCGGCGTTCTTTGCCGATTTTTCCCACGCACTGGAAGCGATACGTCTGAACCTGCAACAAAGCCTGAATGTGCGTCAGCAAAATGAAGACGCGGTGGCCGCTTTGCGCCAACAGTTACAGCAGTGCGTAAGAATCACGCGTTACATCCATGAGGACTCCCGCCTGTTGCGGGATGATATTCAGACGCTTTTTACGGTAGAACAGCAATGAGCAGTGTATTACCAGGTACTCAAACTCGCGCTTTGGAGTGTATTGCAGAGAAGTTTGTCGTTGATTTTGCCAGAAATAGCGGTATCTCTCGTGAGCCATGGCGCTCCCAGCAAAGCAAAGCGTATTACCAGAGGCTGACCGGGGAGTTTATCGGCCAGAGTCAGTTGCAGAAATGGGCAGTGGATGAGGTTCTGCTCGAAAAACCAGAAGTTATGCTGGCGATGCTTGGGCACCTTTGCCAGCGGGTGGCGAAAAAACACCATGCTATTGAGAAAGTGTATGAAAGCATCTCTGCTATGGCGTTAACTTCGGCAAGGGTGACCAGTGACGCTTCAGAAGCCCGCATGCAGCTCGTTCAAGTTCAGCAGCAACTGGCGCAGCGTGTCGGCAAACTGGAAACACAATTGCAGGGCACCGACCTCGCTCACCTGGGCTCCGTACATTGCGAGCAAGTTTTTGCACGTTGGCAGGCTGGGCATTATTTTACCTTTTCTCCCGCTGGTCGTTGTTATGTCGCGTTGCAGGAACTGTACTGGGGCGCGTTTGGTGATGCGCTGCGCTTTGGCCGTTTATCGCAGGGCACAGAGCTAATTGAGCAAGCTCGCGCGCTGGCAATCAGCCAACTCGCCCACGATGTAAATGCTTCAGCCCGCACGCGCCATTACTACTACGAGTGGCTGAAGTTTCCTTCAACCGCAGGAATGATGGAAAGCAAAGAAGCCATGGCATGGCTTGGTGATGATTGTGACAGTGAACATCAGCCCGTGAGTTTTGCCACTACCCAAACACATCAGGGCGTTTCACTCGGTATGCCACGTATTTGTTCCGCAATGCGTTTAGGAAGTGCGATGGTCGATGAAGTGTTTATTGAGTACGGCTAAAATATTAATACTTGGTGGGTTCCAAAAGTGAAATTCCCGTCTTGAATGTTATCAATGTATATGGTGCTATTCACACAGTATAAATTTTCATTATAAAATGTATCGGTATGTAAATAACAACTTACCGATACATTTATCCATGGAATGGAATCTGTGTCTGTTTTCAAATTATATCTGGCTTCAGTGCTGGCATTTATTCTGTCATCGACAATCTTTCCAGTTTTGTCTGCCCCATTAAGTCCCGCCGATCGTAATATCATTAATCAAGATCAGCAGGATTTATTACTTAATAATCAACGTCAACGCGATGAATTACAGCGCGCTCTGACGCCTGTTATTGACTCGCAACCCCAATCACCGGGCTCCGCCGGTCCATGCTTTAATATTCATCATGTGAATATTGATGGTGCGGTGCTTATTTCGGACAAAAAGAGAAGAGAGTTCGAATTAGACTACGTTAATCAATGTATTGGTATGGGTGAAATCAAAAAATTAATTAATGATATTTCTGATTGGTATATTCAGCGTGGCTATATAACGAGTCGAGCATTTATTACCGAACAGGATTTATCTCTCGGTACATTGCATATTGCGGTGCTCGAAGGGCGACTAGAAAAAATTCATCTTGAAGGCGTATCGTCTCGCCAGCTTGAAATGGCGTTTCCAGGGCTTGAGGGCGGCATTTTAAACTTGCGCGACATCGAGCAGGGCATGGAGCAAATCAACCGTGTGCGTAGCCAACCGGTGCAGATTGAAATTCTGCCCAGCGAAAAGCCAGGATATTCAATAGTTAACCTTACCGCTACGCCGGAATTTCCCCTTAGCATTTCACTGAATTTTGATAACAGTGGCCAGAAAGCTACCGGTACAGGGCAGTTCAGCGGTTCGCTCACAGGCAACAACCTGCTGGGCCTGGCCGACAAATGGCTAGTCAGTGGCGGGCGCAGTAGCGACTTTTCGTCTTCATATGACGCGCAAAATTTCCAGGCGAAGGTGAGCGTACCCTACGGCTATAGCCTGTTTGATTACAGCTACAGCTGGAGCAATTACCTCAGCACCATCAATAACAACGGTTTTAACTGGGCTTCAACTGGCGACAGTGTGACCCAACGGCTAAATTTCTCCCACGTATTGTTCCGTAACGGCGATATTAAAACCGGGGCTTCGCTCGGCATCAGCCACCAAATCAGCAATAACTACCTCAACGACGCAAAACTCAATAGCAGCAGTCGCAAGCTTACCAGCCTGCTATTTGGCCTGAATCACACGCAAAAAATCCTCGGTGGTGTTGCCACGCTTAACCCGACCTTCAGTCATGGCATGCCCTGGCTAGGTGCGGAAGACGATAACGACAAACACGGCGATGTGCCGAAGGCCGAATTCAAAAAATGGAATATCAACGGCAGCTTCCAGCTCCCGGTGACTAATAGTTTGTGGTGGCTGACCAGTATTTATGGGCAGTGGTCGCCAGACCGACTCTACGGTAGCGAAAGGCTGACTATCGGCGGTGAAAGCTCGGTACGTGGCTTTAAACAACAGTATCTTTCCGGTGACAACGGCGGCTATTTACGCAACGAACTCAATTACACGTTATTCACTCTGCCGTTTATCGGCCAAATCGGCAGCGTTGTCGCAATGGATGGCGGCTGGCTGCAAAAAGATGGCAAAGATCCGTGGGCATCCGGCACTTTGTGGGGCGTAGCGGTGGGTCTATCGAGCGCCAACCGTTATTACTCCAGCCAGTTTACCGTTGGCACGCCTGTGAAATATCCGGACTGGCTCGTGCCTGACCACGTCAGCATCTATTACCGCATTGCATTTGTGCTTTAAGGGAAAACGATTATGGAAAATCAACAGCCACCGGTTCATTTTGCTCAACGCCTGCTGAGCTACCTGATTTGTACTTTGCTTGCCGGGCAGCCTGTATTCCCAGCGTTTGCAGCACCGACCCCTGCAAACAATGCTACACAGATGGATCAGGCTGGTAATGGCGTGCCGGTGGTGAATATTGCCACGCCCAATGGTGCGGGGATTTCCCATAATCAGTTCCAGGATTACAACGTTGGAAAAGAGGGGCTTATCCTCAACAATGCCACTGGGCAGTTAAATCAGACGCAGCTTGGTGGGTTGATTCAGAACAACCCAAATCTAAAAGCAGGCCAGGAAGCGCGCGGCATTATCAATGAAGTTACTGGTGCGAACCGTTCACAACTTCAGGGCTACACCGAAGTGGCGGGCAAAGCGGCGAACGTGATGGTCGCTAACCCGTACGGCATCACCTGTAACGGCTGCGGTTTTATTAATACCCCAAATGCGACGCTCACTACTGGCAAACCGGTGTTTGATGCGAGCGGTAATCTGCAACAGCTGAACGTCACTAAAGGCAGTATCACCATTGAAGGCCAGGGGCTGGATGGCAGCCAGACGGATGCGCTGTCGATTATTTCGAGAGCCACAGAAATTAACGCCGGTATTCATGCGAAAGACCTGAAAGTGGTTGCCGGTGCCAACCGCGTCGGCGCTGATGGCAGCGTGGTAGCCACCGCTGGAGAAAGCGCAGCTCCGGTTATCGCCGTGGATACTGGCGCGCTCGGCGGTATGTACGCCAATCGTATTCACCTGGTATCCAGCGACAAAGGCGTGGGTGTCAACCTCGGTAACCTGAACGCGCGTCAGGGTGATATCCAGCTTAATGCGAACGGCAAAATGACGGTTAAAAATAGTCTTGCCAGCGGAAATTTCACCGCAAAAGGGGAAAGTCTGGCGCTGAAGGGCGAGCATAAAGCAGGCGACGCATTGTCTGTCACCAGCCAGAGCGATATTTCTTTAAACGATGCCCAGATTGCCAGCGATAGCGATATTTCCCTTAATAGCGAGGGCAAAATCAGTGTGGTGAACGGCAGCATGACCGCCGCTAAAAACCTCACCCTAACCACACACGATCTGACAGTTGATAAAGCCAGTCGGGGCGACGCTGCGCAAAATATTACCGCCTCGCTAAGCGGAGCCGGCACCACGCAGGGGAACTTCACAGCCGGGAAAAATTTGTCAGTTACGGGTAAAACGCTGACTAACAGCGGCCAGCTTGCGGCAAATGGTGATGCTCAGATATCCATCAATGCTCTAACAAACAGCGGCACGGTGCAGAGCCAGAAGAACCTGGTGCTGAAAGGGAGCACGCTGACCAACAATGGCTCTTTGCTGAGCGGCGGTACGCTTAAAGTTGACGTGCAGACGTTAAAACAGGACGGCCAACTTGCTGCTAAAGGCAGCGCGCAGGTAACCGCCAGCCAGACTTTGCGCAACAGCGGCAATTTGTTAAGTGAGGGCTCCCTGACGGTGAATACCGGGGAATTTCTCCAGAACGGTACGTTGTCCGGGAAGCAAAATCTTACGCTGAAAAGCGATAAATTCACGGCCAGTACATCTTCGCTGACCACCACAGACGGAACCATGGTGCTGAATGCGGCTCAGGCCTACCTGAGCGGCGAAATGAATGCGTCAGGCAATCTCAGCCTGGAAACCAACAGCCTGACCACCACTTCGGGTGCACAGTTGCAGACCGATAGCCAGCTTGCCATTAGCGCGAATCAGGCTGTGCTGGCGGGGACTCAGGCGGCAAAAGGCGCATTAAGTGTTTCAGCCGATTCACTGACCCACAGCGGTAAAAGCAACGCAGCGACTATCACGCTGAAAGGCAGTGATATCACCAACTCCGGCATACTGGTTGCACCAGCGCTGACGATTAACAGCACCGCGTTGACCAACAGCGGATTACTCCAGGGAAACCAGGCACTAAATCTCAACGCTGGCAGGTTAGACAACCGTTTTGGTGGCACGCTCTACAGCGAACAAAATCTGGCGCTGAATATTCCCACTCTCATCAACGCCGGGCTGATTTCCAGCGACCGCGATCTATTCCTCGACGGAAATATATTGACCAACAGTGGCGAAATCAACGCCGGGAATCTTACGATCCTGGCCTCTGCGCTCACTAACCAGAGTGCTGGCCTAATGCTAGCCGACAAGCAGATAACGATCGGTGGGCAAACGCTGAATAACGCTGGGCAACTGGCGGCAAATCAACTGACGATCAACGACGACGCCCTGACCAATAACGGTGTGATGCAGGGTAACGGCGCACTTTCGGTCACTGCGAAAAACCTCGTAAGCCAGGGGCAAATGCTCAGTGGCGGAGAAATGACGCTAAATGCTGAAAGCCTGAACACTGACGGGCTGATACAGGGCAAAACGCTCAATCTTGCCAGCGGCGAATGGATTAACACCGGCAACGTGCTGAGCGAACAAAACGCCACGATTAACGTGCGCCATAATCTGAAAAATCAGGGGAAAATCCTCGGTCAGCAAGGTGTGACGCTGGCGGCGGGTACGCTGGAGAACCATGGCTGGCTGGCGGCAACAGTCGTCACTTTTCAGGGCGACTTAATCAACAGTGGGCTGATTCAGGGGAACGACAGCCTGGCTCTGGCCGGCAACAGTCTGAACAACCAGAAAAGCGGCCAATTACTGACTGGCGGGGCTATGGCCCTGAGAAGTCAGACGCTGGAGAACCATGGCGCAATGCAGGGCAATTCCGTGTTGTTGAATGCCGGGCAGTGGTCCAACAGCGGCACGACACAAGCGTTAGACGAACTGACCGCCCACATAGTCGGTTCGTTTACCAATAACGGTGCGCTATTAAGCCAGAACCAATTATCCCTGAACGCGGCGGATGTCACCAACTCCGGAAGCCTGGCGGCACAAACATTAAGCCTGATCGCGGCCTCTCTTAGCAACGACGGGCGGCTACAAGGCAACACCACACTCGCTCTGGATTCCAGCAGCATCTCTAACCTCAGCCACGGACAAATAGTCAGCGGCGGTGCGCTAAATCTTTCACCTGGCAATCTGGATAATGCGGGCTTATTACAGATCAACGACGACTTTACGTTGACCGGCGAGCAGCTCTCTAACCGGGGAACGATTCTGGCGAACAACCTGCTGCTCCAGCTCAAGGGCGCGTTGATCAATGAACAGGAAGGCCAGCTCCTGGCGCGTCAGAATGCCACTTTCGCCAGCGGTCAACTTCACAATGATGGTGTGCTGGCGGCAGACTCACTGACGATAAACAGCAGCACTATCACTAACAACGGCACGGCTCAGGGCAATAACGCGTTAAAGCTTGAGAGCCTGGAATTATATAACCAGGCAGATGGCCTGTTCCTGAGCGGCGGCGAGTTGTCTATCCACACTACAAATGCCAGCAATACTGGAGTATGGCAGGGTAAAACTGTCGATCTTGCGCAGGCGAGTCTTCTTAATAATGGCACGATCAATGGTATCGATGGGTTAACTGGCCGTGTGAGAGGTGAATTAGTTAACGGCGGTCAGCTGTTTAGCCAGAGCTCGATTTATCTCAATGCTGATAATCTCAGTAACAGCGGAAAAATCATGGCCGATGCCCTGACGCTCGAGGCGAATACATTCGATAACAGCGGGCTGTGGCAGGGCATGAGCAACCTGAATGCGACGGGCTACGTTCTGAACATTGACGCCGGTGGTCGTGCGCTGAGCGGCGGTTCGCTAAGCCTGGATGCCGGGCAGTTGACCACAGCGGGCGCGGTGCAAGGCGAACAGGTGAGCGTCACGACAAATAGTTGGCAAAACAGCGGCACATTACTGGGCGCTGATAGCGTGAATGCGGTTGTTGCCGGCCAGTTGAACAACACGGGCGAGGTGTTAAGCCAGGGCCAGACGCAAATTAGCGCGCAGACGCTGACCAATAGCGGCTCGATGCTAAGTGCAGGCGACATGGCGCTTGCAGGTACAACGCTTGAAAATCGTGGCGCGCTACAGGGAAAAAACCTGGCGCTTAGCGGGGATAAAATCACCAATACTGGTACTGTTGTCGGACTGGATTCCTTGCTCCTGCAAAGCCGCCTGCTGATGGAGGTACCTTTGCTGGAACTAGTTAACGGTGGGCAGATGCTGACCGGTGGAACACTGAGTGTTAGCGGTCAACGCATCACCAACACTGGTACCTGGCAGGGCCAAAGCATCTTGCTGAAAGCACAACAACTACAAAACAACGGTGCGATTCAAAGTGCGGATGCGTTGACACTGTTACTTTCCGACAAGCTGAACTCTGATAGCAACAGCAAAATCATTGCTAATGGCAACGCCACAATCCAGGCGCTAAGCCTAACCAACGGCGGACAGTGGCTGGCAAAAAACCTCACGCTGAAGGGTGGAGCGCTGAATAACAACGGTGACATAAGCGGCGTGGATGGCCTGACTGTCTCATTGAACGGAGCCTTCTCCCAACAGCAGGATAAAACCCTGCTCACCGCCGGAAAACTCACGCTCGACACGGCCTTGGTAGATAACAAAGGGCGTATTCAGGCGGGGGATTTGGTGGTTAACACCGGACAGTTGACCAACACCGGGCGCTTACAAGGAGCTGACACACTGGTGCTGAATCTGACGGGGCAGCTTACCAACAATGCGATGGGCAGTATCCTCAGCCAGAAAACCCTGAATATCACTACGCCGGATTTGTTCAACTTTGGACTTATTCAGGGTGGTGCCTCGGCGCATATCGGTGCCACGCAATCTGCGCAAAATGATGGCAGAACCCTTGCTGGTAGCGAACTGGTCTTCAATACAGCATCACTTATCAACAACGGTTGGCTACAGGCCAACGGATTAACGCTGAACGCCAACACCTCAATGAACAACGGTACGTTATTGGCAGAACAGTTTGGCACGTTCACCGGTAACAGCCTGACGAACAACGGCCTCGCGCAGGGCACAAGCCTTGCGGTGAACTACCAGCAACTAAGCAATTCAGGCACGGTGCTTGGCACCTCCAGTCTTAATATCACCGCCGACCGGGTCAACCTTAAGTCCTCTGGAAAGCTGTTCAGCGGTGGCTATTTGCTGCTTACCAGTAGCGGTTTCGATCAATTTGGCCAGGTCGTGGCGCTGGGTGATTTGACTCTGAAACTGAGCAATGCTTTCACTGGCAAAAACGTGCTTGCCGCGGGGAATACACTGAATATTACCAGCGACGGCGCTATCACCAACCAAAGTGTGATGCAGGGCCAGACTGTGAATTTGACCGCGGGTGGCATGTTGACCAATAACGGACAACTTACCACAGGCAGCGGCAGCAGCATGCTTTCTGGCAGCCGCATCGCCATGAATGCAGCAGGCACATTGCAGGCAGGCGGTGATGTTGTGCTCAATAGTCGCAGCGATATCACCGTAGATGGCTTTACTGGTACAGCAGGCAGCCTGACGCTAAATGCCCTCGGGAATATTATCAACACCGCGCTTTTGTACGCCGGGAAAAATATGGCGCTGCTGGCTAACAGCATCAAAAATAACCGTGGCGATATTCTGGCGGGTAATAACTTGTGGATACAGCGCGATGCGACGGGAAATGCCAACGCCGAAGTCGTGAACACTTCCGGAAATATTGAGACAGTTAATGGCGATATCACAATTAAGACCGGGCATTTGCTGAATAAATGGCAGCAAATGGCAGTTGAGATATTACCTGAGCATGCGATATCCGCCTCGGCGGGCATGATTATTACAGAAACGGAATTACAAATTAGCGCCAATACATTGCCACGTAATGAGTATGGTTATTATGTTACTGACTTCGGCGGCAGCGGGACTGGAGGGGCCGGTTTTAAACCAGATTCTTACGCAACACCTTATGAAAATGAGCGTATTAAAGAAGTTGCTATTTCTGAATCAGAGGTGAGGGTAAATGCGACGGGTAGCGCTGCCCGTATTGCTTCTGGCAAGGATATGAATATCTATGCTACTGAACTCGATAATGAAGCCAGTTTCTTGTTGGCGTCAGGAAATGCAAGTCTGACCGGAAATAAGCTGAAT
The DNA here is from genome assembly GCF_000737905.1 of Buttiauxella noackiae. Classification (NCBI taxonomy): domain Bacteria; kingdom Pseudomonadati; phylum Pseudomonadota; class Gammaproteobacteria; order Enterobacterales; family Enterobacteriaceae; genus Buttiauxella; species Buttiauxella noackiae. Next base: position 10,846 of record NZ_JPRU01000001.1, on the reverse strand, counting down.
AATCAGTCCTGGGAAGCGGGTAAACAGACTCGATATCAGGTTTATGAATATGGCTATGGAACTACTAATGTACGTAAACCGAATAAATCAGGGCCAAGTAGCGTGGGTAAGGTCTATGATGTTATTTCTTACACTGCGACCGGAAGAACCCGAACGGAATATACAGGTAATACTGCTCAATACCGCGCCATAATCCAGGCTGGCGGTAACGTTATCGCTAGCTTCATCAACGACATCAGTAACACCGCCACCACGGCAAATACCGGCGGCATCAACCCGACGATCAACGCTCCAACCCTCAACACACTGAGTAATCAGACCATCGACGAGGCGCTGCAAAAACAGAACCTTGTGGGCAACGATACCGTCACCATTAACTCCCCACAGTGGAACGACCAACTCCAGAACGCGTTGCAGCAAATCAACGGCGGCAGCGGGTTGGATACATCTGGCTCGACAATCTCCGGCATGGATAACTACGGCGGCAACGGCGAGGATAACGCCAACCTCGGTGACGCCACAACGCTGAACAACACCACCCTACAGGGCAGCAGCCTCAATCAGTATCAGCCGAACAGCGTCGATACCAGCGCGTACCCGCTCCCCTCTGGGCAAAATGGCTATTTTGTTACGTCCACCGACCCGAACAGCCCGTACCTTATCACCATCAACCCTAAACTTGATGGCCTGGGCAAACTGGATCAAAGCCTGTTTGGTGATTTGTATGCGTTGATGGGTATGAAACCGGGCGACGCCCCGCGTGAAACTAACGCGACCTACACCGACCAGAATAAATTCCTCGGCTCGTCGTACTTCCTCGAGCGCCTGAACCTGCACCCGGAATATGACTATCGCTTTATCGGCGATGCAGCCTTCGACACCCGCTACGTCAGCAATTTTATTCTTAACCAGACCGGCAGCCGCTACATCAACGGTATTGGCTCCGACCTGGCGCAGATGCAGTACCTGATAAATAACGCGGCGAAGGCACAGCAGTCGCTGGGGCTGACGTTTGGCATCGCGCTGAGCACCGGGCAAATTGCGGCGCTTGACAGCAGTATCCTGTGGTGGGAAGCAGCGACGGTGAACGGCCAGACAGTGATGATCCCGAAAGTTTATCTGTCGCCAAAAGACGTGACGGTAAACAGCGGCAGTGTGATATCGGGTCAAAACGTGCAGCTTGCGGGCGGCAGTATCACCAACAGCGGCAGCACCATCGTGGCGCAAAACAACCTTCTCATCGACAGCGCTAACAGCATTAGCAACCTGAACGCCGGGCTGATACAGGCGGGCGGTGACCTGCAACTGAGTGCGCTGGGTGATATCAACAACATTGGCTCGATGATTGCGGGCAAAACCGTGGCGCTTGAAAGCCTCGACGGCAACATCAACAGCATCACGCTCACCGAACAGTGGTCGGCGGGCGGCACCGACAAATGGGGCCGGTCGGTCAGCTTCACTGACACGTTGAGTGGGCCGATAGCAGGTATTGTGGCGATGGATTCTCTGAGTTTATTCGCGGGTAACGATATCAACATCACGGGTGCGAACGTAACGGCGGGCGGCGACCTGCTGATGCAGGCCTGGGGCGATATTGCCATCACTGCGAATCAGATAACCGACAGCTACAGCCAGTCAGGGTTCTGGCGTAAAGACGCGACCAGCAACAGTTCGGTGACATACAACGGCAGTAYGATATCGGCAGGCGGCAGTATCGGCATGCAGACGGGCAACGACCTGACGGTGGAAGCAAGCCAGATGAATGCGGGAGAAAACGCGCTGCTGATTGCGGGCAACGACCTGAACCTGAACGCYGCACAGACCCGCGAGTCCGCATCGAAAGGGAAAAGCGAAATCCACAGCACCGACAACGCCCGCAGTACGATAACCGCAGGCGGCGATCTGGCGCTGGTCGCAGGGCAGGACATCAACAGCCAGGCGGCGGGACTCGCAGCAGAAGGCGACGTGGCAATGCAGGCAGGGCGCGACGTGAACCTGCTGGCTGCTGAAACTACGGAAGGCGACAGCTATCGCGCGAAGAAAAAGGTCGAAATCAACGAATCAGTTCGTCAGGAGAGCACGGAAATCGCCAGCGGCGGGGATACTCGTATTAAGGCCGGGCAGGACGTCACCTTCGACGGTACGCAGGTCGATGCCACCGGCGATCTGTCAGTCACCGCAGGGCGTGACATCACCCTCAACAGCGTAACCGAAAGTGATTATTCCTTCTTCGAGGAGACAAAAACTTCAGGCGGTATGTTCTCCAAAACCACCACTCACAAAGTGCGTGAGGACGCTGTCACCCACGAAAAGGGGACGCAGCTCGGCGGGGATAACGTCTCGATGATGGCCGGTCACGATCTCAACGTAAACGGCTCGACCATTGTGGGTGACGGCAGTGTCAGCCTGCTGGCAGGCAACGATATTAACGTTCTGGCCTCCATCGAAGAACAGTCTTCTTACCGTCTCGATGAGAAGAAAAAAAGTGGCCTGTTCAGCGGTGGCGGCCTCGGCTTCACCATCGGGACTACTGAAACCCGCCACCGTGTCAACGAGGACGGCACCACGCAGAGCCAGAGTGCCAGCGCTGTTGGCAGCCTGGGCGGCGACGTCACGATGATGGCGGGCAATAATGTCCACGTCAGCGGCTCTGACATTATCGCCAGCAACGACATGCTGATCAGCGGTAAGAACGTGCAAATCGACCCCGGTCAGGACGCGCTGCACCGTAAGGAGATGTTCGAGCAAAAAACCACCGGTCTCAATATCGCCCTCTCCGGTACCGTAGGATCAGCTATAAACAGTGGCTACACAGCCGCACAAAACGCCTCTGATGACAACAGTGGACGCATGGCGGCACTCGACGGCATGAAGGCCGGATTGAGCGGGTATCAGGCCTATCAGGGGACGCAGATTGACGATAACAACAGCGGTGGCAACAGCTTTATCGGTATTTCCGCCTCGATAAGCCACCAGGAAAGCCGCTCTGAGCAGATAACCGATCAACATGCAGCGACGGGCTCATCCGTGCTGGCGGGCGGGAACGCGACGATTGAAGCGCGTGAAGGCGATGTGAACGTCATTGGCAGTAAAATCAAGGCTGATGGTGACCTGAACCTGTTCGCAACGGATGATATCAACCTGCTGGCGGCAGATAACACGCAAAAAACCACCGGGAAAAACAGCAGTGCAGGCGGGGATATCGGTATCAGTTTCGGGGTCAGCAATGATAAAGCCGGGCTGAGCATTTTCGCTGACGTCAACGCTGCCGCAGGCAAAAACCACGGCGACGGTACCACCTGGACCAACAGCGAAATCGGTGCGGGTAATGGGCTGAACATCAATGCTGGTAACGATCTGAATATCATTGGCGCGCAGGTTTCCGGTGAACAAATCATGGCTGATATTGGCCGTAATCTGACCATTGAAAGCCTGCAGGATACCGATCACTACGACTCCACACAGAAGAGTGGTGCGGCGGGTGGCAGCTTCACCTGGGGCGGCGGCGGTGGCAGTGGGTATATCAGTCTGAGCCAGGACAGGATGAACTCAGACTTTGCCAGCGTCACCGACCAGAGCGGAATGTTTGCGGGCAATGGTGGCTTTGACATCACCGTCGGCGAGCACACGCAGCTCAACGGGGGGGTCATTGCTTCCGGTGCGACCTCGGACAAAAACCGTCTCGACACCGGAACGCTGGGCTGGAACGACATCCACAACAAAGCCGAATACAGCGTCGAAAGCAGCAGTATCAGTATGAGCTCCAGCGGCAACAACACATCGCAGTTTATGGGCAACATGGCAAACGGTGTGCTCGCCGGGCTGAACGGTGATGGTTCGGCCTCCAGCACCACCGGTTCGGCCATTGCTGAAGGGGCGATTGTTATTCGTGACCAGAATCAGCAGAAGCAGGATATTGCTGATTTGAGCCGTGACACTGAAAACGCCCACAGCGCTTTAGATCCGATTTTCGACGCGCAGAAAGAGCAACAACGTATCGATGAGAACCGTGCCATTGCGGCGATTGGTGGGCAGGTTGCGGACATAGTGCGGACGGAAGGGAAAATCGCGGCGCAGGAAGCGGCGAAAGACCCGGCGAAACGGGATGCAGCCAGAGCGGCACTGGAAGCTGAGGGGAAAACGCCGAGTGACGCGGACATCAGCAAACGCGCCTATGACACCGCCTTAAATGAATATGGCACCGGCAGCGACAAACAGCAGGCTATCCAGGCGATCACCGCCGCCGTGCAGGGGCTGATGGGTGGGGACTGGAGTTCGGCAGTTGCTGGCGCTGCCGCGCCATATATGGCGGAGTTCATCAAAAACAACACAGCCGAAGACGCAGATCGCATCATCAGCCACGCGCTGGCGGGCGCCGTTGTTGCCCAGATGCAGGGCGGGAATGCGGCAGCGGGTGCAGCGGGTGCAGGGCTTTCTGCCGCAGGTGTGAAATACATTGCCGACCAGCTCTATCCGGGGCGGGACATTAAAGACCTGAGCGAAGAAGAGAAGCAGGGGGTTGTCGCGCTGGCGACGATAGCCTCGGGCATTGCAGGTGGTGTTGTAGGCGGCAATTTTGCAGCCGGGATTGATGGGGGCAAGGCAGGGCAGAATGAAGCCAGCAATAATACATTTGGTGAAATTGCTGAGCAGCAGGCTACTGGCGTAACGCAGGTTGAAAAATATGAAAATGCCCAGAAGCAAATAATCGCAGCGACGGAGGAGTTTAAAGAGAAGAACTGTGCAGGAATAAGCGCAGAAGCCTGTTCAGCGAAGATGGCAGAGCATCGCAATGAGCTGCTTTTAGGCGTAGGCGAGTTCGGCGTGGATTTTGTGCCGGTCGTTGGCGATATCAAAGGCTTTGCGGAAGCGGAAGACGCGATAGGTTATCTTGCTGCAGTGATAGGAGTTGTGCCGGGGCTGGGTGATGCTGTTGGTAAGGTAGTTAAAGCAGCAGAGAAAGCGCTGAAAGGAGGCGATCTTGAAACTGCATCTAAGCTGATCAATCAGGCCAGTGATGAAATTTCAGCGCATAATTCGGCTAGTTATCCGAAGTTGAAAGATGACTTGAGGCAACAAAATCTCGATCATATTGCGAAGCAAGATCCAAGATTGGATGCCGTAGTTAAAGGCGATAACGGGAAGCTTAACTATGGTGTCGGTACAGGTACAAAAGAAGATGCAGATCGGCTGGGTAAAATTTGGGTGGGTGAAGGAGCCAGACCAACAAGTGATGGTACTGGATTAGTAAGTGCTGATGGCACCAGAATTTACCGTTCTCCAAAGGAAAAGCCAAATGCGCCGGGCTCATTGAACCCAACGGGAACTCAGGCAAACTTCGAAAGCTATACAAAAAATATTGAAACAGGAAAAATGGATAAGGTTGGCAACGGTCACTTGAATATTTCAGGAGAAAAATAAATGAAAGCATCTCTAAAGAGTATTGGTTGTGATTGGTTTGATTTATCAACTTATCAGCCTGAGGAGGATAATTGTTTTCAATTCTTAGCTCATTTATGTATAGGGCCAGTAGAGGACGAAGGAATAAACCATTTTGATGTTTATATCTGCACCCCAGAATGGCTCTGTAAGCATCATTGGTTACCTGAGTTAATGCGTCACACGTTACTGGTACGAAAATATGATCTGGATGAGATCACAAAAACCATTATGGATTATATCGATCAGTGCGAAGGTAATGACTGGATGGACATAGCGCAAAAACTTTCTCGCGTCTTTGCCTGGGAATATGAAGACTATCAGCCTTAAAGAGCCTGTTCGCGGGTAACGATATCAACATCACCGGCGCGAACGTGACGGCGGGCGGCGACCTGCTGATGCAGGCCTGGGGCGATATTGCCATCACTGCGAATCAGATAACCGACAGCTACAGCCAGTCAGGGTTCTGGCGTAAAGACGCGACCAGCAACAGTTCGGTGACATACAACGGCAGTACGATATCGGCAGGCGGCAGTATCGGCATGCAGACGGGCAACGACCTGACGGTGGAAGCAAGCCAGATGAATGCGGGAGAAAACGCGCTGCTGATTGCGGGCAACGACCTGAACCTGAACGCTGCACAGACCCGCGAGTCCGCATCGAAAGGGAAAAGCGAAACCCACAGCACCGACAACGCCCGCAGTACGATAACCGCAGGCGACGATCTGGCGCTGGTCGCAGGGCGGGACATCAACAGTCAGGCGGCGGGCCTCGCAGCAGAAGGTGACGTGGCAATGCAGGCTGGGCGCGACGTGAACCTGCTGGCTGCTGAAACCACCGAAGGCGACAGCTATCGCGCGAAGAAAAAGGTTGAAATCAATGAGTCTGTGCGCCAGGAGAGCACGGAGATCGCCAGCGGCGGGGATACGACGATTTTGGCCGGGCGTGATGTGAATTCTGCGGCGGCGCAGGTGAAGGCCAGCGGTGATATCGGCATTGCAGCGGGCCGCGACATCAACCTGGAAACCGCCACAGAGAGCGATTACCACTTTAAGGAAGAGACCAGGACCAAAAGCGGGTTCCTGAATAAAACCACCACGCACACGGTGGAGGAAGACAGTGCGACACGTGAAGCCGGCACGCTGCTGAGCGGCGATAACGTGACGCTGGCTGCCGGAAATAATCTTCTGGTGGAAGGCTCGGCGGTGGTAGGTGATGGCAAGGTGTCGCTGAATGCGGGTAACAATATCGACATTATTGCGGCGACAGATACCGATTCGACCTACCGTCTGGAAGAAAAGAAAAAGAGCGGTATGTTCAGCGGCGGTGGTATTGGCGTCACCATCGGCACGAATAAATCCCGCTATGAGATGAACGATGAGGGCACCACCCAGAGCCAGAGCTTCAGCACCATCGGGTCGACGGGCGGCGATGTCAGCATTAACGCGGGCGGGCTGGCGCACATTGGCGGCGCGGATATTATTGCTGGCAAAGACCTGAATATCACGGGCGACAGCGTGCTGATTGAGCCAGGACGCGACCGGCGCACGCATGATGAGTCATTTGAGCAGAAACAAAGCGGGCTGACGATTGCCCTGTCGGGGGCCGTGGGCGGGGCGGTTAACAGTGCTGTTTCAGCCGCGCAGTCAGCGAATGACGAGAGCGACGACCGGCTGGCAGCGCTGAAGGTGACGCAGATGGCCATGTCCGGCTATCAGGCAGACCAGGCCATGCAACTGGACAGTGCGCAGGGTAGCGATCCGGCGAATAACAACACCATCGGCATCAGTGCGTCCATCGGTGCACAGACGTCGAAATCCCGCTCACACAGTGAACAGGATATGGCTGCAGGCAGCATATTAACTGCCGGAGATAACGTCTCGATAACCGCAACAGGCGGGGATATCACCGCCATTGGCAGCCAGATCAAAGCCGGGAAGAATGTGTGGCTGGATGCGGCAAACGACATCAACCTGATTTCCTCGCAGAACACGCAACTGCTGGAAGGGGATAACGAAAGCCACGGCGGGTCGCTGGGCATTGGTATTGGTGTGGGCTCGGGTGGCTGGGGGATCACGATTTCTGCCAGCGGTAACGCCTCGAAAGGTAACGAGAGTGGTAACGGCACGACGCATAATGAAACCACCATAGATGCGGGCAACCGCGTGAATCTCCACAGCGGAGACGACACAACGATTGCCGGGGCGCAGGTGAGCGGCAACAGCGTGGTGGCGGATATCGGCGGTGACCTGACCATCAGCAGCCTGCAGGACAGTGACTATTAYGACAGCAAACAGARCAGCATCAGYGGTGGGGCGAGCTTCACGTTCGGGTCGATGACGGGGTCGGGCAGCATCAGTTTCAGCAAAGACAAGATGCACTCGGACTATGACAGCGTGATGGAGCAGTCAGGGATTTTTGCCGGAGACGGCGGGTTYGATATCACKGTGGGTAACCACACCCAGCTGGATGGTGGGGTGATAGCGTCCACTTCTGGCCCGAAAAATAATCGTCTGGACACGGGTACGCTGGGCTGGAACGACATCCATAACAAGGCGGAGTACGACGTCAGCCACAGCGGGGCGAGYATCAGCAGCAGCGGTGGCAATATCGGCGAGCAGTTTATGGGTAACATGGCCACCAACATGTTATCAGGCCTGGATAACAGCGGTGACGCAGAAGGCACCACGAAAGCGGCCATCAGCAAAGGCAGCATCACCCTCCGGGATAAAGAAAAGCAGCAGCAGGATGTGGCAGACCTGAGCCGGGATGTGGAGCACGCCAACGGCAGCATCAGCCCGATCTTTGATAAAGAGAAAGAGCAGAAGCGACTGGAAATCGCGCAGACGATTGGTGAAATCGGCAGCCAGGCGATGGATATTGCCAGGACCGAAGGGAAAATCCAGGCGATAAACGCGGGCAAAGCGGAGCTGGCCACGAGGGGAGAAAAAGAGCCTGAAAAGGGCGCGCCGCAGAGTGAATGGGATGCGTACAACAAGGCGCTGACCGACACGGCGGGCTACAAGGAAACGCAGAAAAAATGGGGTACGGGGAGCGATATCCAGCAGGGACTTCAGGCTGCCACGGCAGCATTGCAGGGGCTGGCGGGTGGCGATATGGCAGCCGCGCTAGCCGGAGGTGCAGCGCCGTATCTGGCGGAGCAGATTAAGCTCCAGGTTGGTGAAGATAATGTTGTAGCGAATGCCATCGCCCACGCCATCCTGGGTGGCGTGGTGGCAGAACTTCAGGGCCGCGACGCGGGAGCCGGTGCAGCAGGAGCAGCAACAGGTGAGTTAATCGCGCAGCAGCTTTACCCGGATGTGAAGCGCGAAGACCTGACTGAAGAGCAGAAGCAGAATATCTCCGCGCTGTCGACGATGGCTGCAGCCCTGGCAGGCGGGCTGGTCGGGGATGATACCGCAAGCGCTGTTGCGGGTGCGCAGTCTGGTAAGAATGCGGTTGAGAATAACTATTTGAGCAGTAAGCAGATAGATTCCTGGTCTGCTGAAATGAAGTCCTGTCAAGCTGGCGGCGGGGACTGTAGCGGGGTAATCAAGAAGTACGAAGAGTTGAGCACCGCTCAGCAGAAGCAGCTAATCAGCGATTGTGCAACCAGCCCGGCAACCTGCCAACAGAAATACGGCGACGTTCTGGCCGACAGTATGGCCGTGAAGCAGGCTCTCGATAATGCTCTGGGTGAAGATATCCCGATCAAAATGGTCTACGATCTGACTGCGAGCTGGGCGCATCAGATGCAGGCTGAAGGCATTGTTGCCACAAATAAAGTCTCTGAGGCTCTTCAGAAAGAATATGGTCTGGATGAGGTTCAGGCCGGTATTGTAGCGAGCGCGGCGGCATCAGCGTTTGGTGGAATTAGTAAAGCTGGTAAAGGGAGTGCCTTACCCACCTCAAAAGCGACTACTGCTCAAAATGGCTTGAGTTATCAATCAAATCCGAAACATACCCCAGGACAACAAGGATTTAGTTATAAAGCTGGTACTGAGCCAAATAACTCCATTGATCTATTTGGCTCATCTGTTACAAGTGGGAAAAAACGATATGCTAAAGATACTGAGGGAAATGTTCATCAGTTTACTAATACAAATGATGGGACGTGGCACTGGTCAGGTAGCACCGGAGATAAATCAGCTCCGCTGAATAAAAACACAATTCCTTCGGATGTTAAAAAACAATTGGATTTACCTAAAAAGGGGTGGTGATTATGATTTACGGCGATCCACATAAATTTGCAATATTAATAGATATCGTGCCCGACTGGACCTCAGATAACAGTTATGAAAATGGGTTATTCCATTTTATTATTGATGGTAAGTTTTTCCCCGATTCAGCTGGAGTAGCTACTTTAAGCGGAGATGTGAACTGCTTATCGGAAGATAATGCTCTACTTTCGCCACCAGAAGATAATGCTTTGTTCAAAATGGATAAATTACTTGCCTTTCAGGCCATGTTGAAAGTTATGTTACCCACTTTGCTAGAGCCCGATGTGGATATACCAGATGATTTCGAAACGGATTACAGATATCAAGCATCTACATATAATTTAGAGGGTGACTCCTGCTATGTATTAGCTGTTGGTTCGGAGGATAAAGTAAGAATATTAGGGGCTAAGACTAGTTATTTATATGGGAATAGACAAGATGGTTATGAATGGAAGAATTATGACGATTTAAATGTCTATGAAACAATTTTATTAAAAGAAGATGTATATAAAATAGTTAATGATGTTAGAGCACAATATATGATGACAGGAAAATGAATCAATCCCGGCCATCGAGCCGGGATCCTTTTACCTGTTAGCCGTCAACTCCACTTCCCAACAGGTGGCTTCTTAGCCGTGATCACCTCGATAAACTCAAGGATCTGCTGTTGCTTACGGCCTGAAAGCTTACAGACCTTACGCAGCGTCTGCATAATCTCCGGCTCTGGCGGCGGTGGGGGTAACGGCACGACGCATAATGAAACCACCATAGATGCGGGTAACCGCGTGAATCTCCACAGCGGAGACGACACAACGATTGCCGGGGCACAGGTGAGCGGCAACAGCGTGGTGGCGGATATCGGCGGTGACCTGACCATCAGCAGCCTGCAGGACAGTGACTATTACGACAGCAAACAGAACAGCATCAGCGGTGGGGCGAGCTTCACGTTCGGGTCGATGACGGGGTCGGGCAGCATCAGTTTCAGCAAAGACAAGATGCACTCGGACTATGACAGCGTGATGGAGCAGTCAGGGATTTTTGCCGGAGACGGCGGGTTTGATATCACTGTGGGTAACCACACCCAGCTGGATGGTGGGGTGATAGCGTCCACTTCTGGCCCGAAAAATAATCGTCTGGACACGGGTACGCTGGGCTGGAACGACATCCATAACAAGGCGGAGTACGAC